>NZ_JAFCXI010000008.1:0-1361 GCF_049898245.1 Brevundimonas sp. TSRC1-1 | reverse complement strand
GCGGTCTTCAGCGCCGACCAGATCGAGCCGTCGCCCGACATCGGGATCAAGTGGCGCTCGGACTATATCTCGGGCGTGGTGCGGCGCGAGGACGGCTTCGTCGTCCTGATCGACCTGCCTCGACTGCTGTCCAGCACCGACACCGTCTCTCTGGCGTCCTTCCCCAACATCGATCGAGCGGCCTGACGGCCGCCGGCGTTTCCTGGAAAGAACATTACAATGCGCGCTACGATTAAGATGAAGCTGGCCGGGGCCTTCGCCGCTGTGCTGGCCATCGCTATGATTCTCGGCGTCGTTGGCGTCATGAAGATGAGCAGCGTCAACGACCAGTCCACGGTCATCACCGAGAACTGGATGCCCAGCATCGATGCGATCCACCGTATCAACACAGCGACTTCGGATCTTCGCGCGCAGCAATATGCGCACATCACCTCGACCGATCCGGCGCGCATGGCGGCTGTCGAAAAGGATATCGCCGCCACGCTGGAGACGATCAAAAACGACGAGGCGAAATACGAAGCCCTGATTTCGTCGGACGCCGAGCGGAATCTCTACAACCAGTTTTCGGACAAGTATGAAAACTACCTGCGGGATGGGGAGCGGATGCTCACCTTCTCCCGCGCCAATCAGAACGAAGCGGCCGCCCAGGCCATGCTGGCCAGCAAGCCCCTCTACGACGACCTGTCGGCGGACCTGGTCAAGCTGGTGAACCTCAATGTCGAAGGCGGCGCCGCCGCCAGCGCCGAAGGGGACAAGGTGTTTTCCGAGGCGCGCAGCCTGTTCATCGCCCTGGTCGCCGCCGGTCTGATCATCGGCGTGGTCGCGGCTCTGTGGATTTCGCGGACCGTCACCATGGGCCTGCGCAAGATCGCGACGGCGATCGACGCCGTCGCCATCGGCGATCTGAACCAGGACGTCGCCGTGACGACCAATGACGAGATCAAGGATCTGGTCGATACGGTCAACCGGATGACCGCCAACCTGAAGGCCACGGCCGCCATGGCTGACGAGATCGCCCAGGGCGACCTGAGCGTTCAGCCCAAGCCGCTGTCGGACAAGGACATCCTGGGTATCTCCCTGCAACGGATGGTCGGCAATCTGCGCGGCACCGCCGCGATGGCGGACGAGATCGCCAACGGCGACCTGAGCGTCCAGCCCAAGCCCATGTCGGACAAGGACACCCTGGGCATCTCGCTGGAGCGGATGGTCGATAATCTGAGGGTCACGGCTTCGATGGCCGATGAGATCGCCAACGGGGACCTGACGGTCCAGCCCAAGCCGCTGTCGGACAAGGACACGCTGGGTCTTTCGCTGCAGTCCATGGTGGAACGCCTGCGCGGCGTGGTCGGCGACGCCCTGTC
>NZ_JAFCXI010000007.1:0-5814 GCF_049898245.1 Brevundimonas sp. TSRC1-1 | reverse complement strand
TTGGGTGCGGGAGTAGGATTTGAACCTACGACCTTCAGGTTATGAGCCTGACGAGCTACCGGGCTGCTCCATCCCGCGGCAAGCGGTAGTCGTGAAGGAAGAACGGTTCGAGAAGCCTGGGCTGAAGTAGCGCGAAGCGCGACAGGCCAGGTATTTAGCAATCACTCTGTCCGCCCGGTAGACCCGGCGGCGACCTACTCTCCCGCGCCTTGAGACGAAGTACCATTGGCTCTGGAGGGCTTAACGACCGAGTTCGGAATGGGATCGGGTGGGGAACCTCCGACATAGCCACCGGGTCAACGGGGCGGACAGAGAGATTGCGAAGAAGACATTGTCGTGACGATCATCGGGTCAAGGATGATCATCGAATGAGTTTTGCTGAGAAACGATCAAACCGATCGGATTATTAGTACCAGTAAGCTTCATGGGTCGCCCCACTTCCACACCTGGCCTATCAACGTGGTAGTCTTCCACGATCCTCAGCGAAGCCTTGTTTTGAGGTTAGTTTCCCGCTTAGATGCTTTCAGCGGTTATCTATTCCATACTTAGCTACCCTGCTGCACAGCTGGCGCCATGACAGGTACACCAGAGGTATGTCCATCCCGGTCCTCTCGTACTAGGGACAGATCCTCTCAAGCTTCGAACACCCACGGCAGATAGGGACCAAACTGTCTCACGACGTTCTGAACCCAGCTCACGTACCACTTTAAATGGCGAACAGCCATACCCTTGGGACCTGCTCCAGCCCCAGGATGTGATGAGCCGACATCGAGGTGCCAAACTTTGCCGTCGATATGGACTCTTGGGCAAAATCAGCCTGTTATCCCTAGAGTACCTTTTATCCGTTGAGCGATGGCCCTTCCACTCGGGACCACCGGATCACTATGGCCGACTTTCGTCTCTGCTCGACTTGTCAGTCTCGCAGTCAGGCGAGCTTATGCCATTGCACTCGACGAGCGATTTCCGACCGCTCTGAGCTCACCATCGCGCGCCTCCGTTACACTTTAGGAGGCGACCGCCCCAGTCAAACTACCCACCACGCCATGTCCCGGGACCGGATAACGGCCCTCGGTTAGACGTCAACGACAGTAAGGGTGGTATTTCAAGGACGACTCCACCAGAGCTGGCGCCCCGGTTTCATAGTCTCCCACCTATCCTACACATACGGTCGCTAACGCCAAGGCGAAGCTATAGTAAAGGTTCATAGGGTCTTTCCGTCTGACCGCGGGAACCCCGCATCTTCACGGGGAATTCAATTTCACTGAGCCTATGCTGGAGACAGTGGGGAAGTCGTTACGCCATTCGTGCAGGTCGGAACTTACCCGACAAGGAATTTCGCTACCTTAGGACCGTTATAGTTACGGCCGCCGTTTACCTGGGCTTCAGTTCGTCGCTTTCACAACTCCCTTTAACCTTCAGGCACCGGGCAGGCGTCAGACCCTATACGTCGCATTGCTGCTTCGCAGAGCCCTGTGTTTTTGCTAAACAGTCGCTACCCCCTGGCTTGTGCCACTCAGTCCTGGTTGCCCAGGGTGAGTCACGCTTATTCCGAAGTTACGCGTGCAATTTGCCGAGTTCCTTCAGCATAGTTCTCTCAAACGCCTTGGTATGCTCTACCTGACCACCTGTGTCGGTTTCGGGTACGGTCTCTGCTGGAGTTATTTCCTGGGACAACGCCCCCGCACACACAATCCAATAAGTGGGTACGAGTTAAGCCATCCGTCACTTCCAGCTGGTGCAGGAATATTTACCTGCTTCCCATCGACTACGCTTTTCAGCCTCGCCTTAGGGGCCGACTAACCCTGCGCAGATTAGCTTTACGCAGGAACCCTTGGTCTTTCGGCGAGAGTGTCTCTCACACTCTTATCGTTACTCATGTCAGCATTCTCACTTCCGATACCTCCAGCCAGGCTCACGCCTGACCTTCACCGGCCTACGGAACGCTCCGCTACCGCTTGCAGTAAACTGCAAACCCATATCTTCGGCGCACGGCTTGAGCCCCGTTACATTTTCCGCGCAGGATCGCTTGATCAGTGAGCTGTTACGCTTTCTTTAAAGGATGGCTGCTTCTAAGCCAACCTCCTGATTGTCAAAGCAATCCCACATCGTTTCCCACTTAGCCGTGACTTGGGGGCCTTAGATGATGGTTAGGGTTGTTTCCCTTTTCACGACGGACGTTAGCACCCGCCGTGTGTCTGCCCGATAGTTCTCTTGGGTATTCGGAGTTTGGTTAGTATTGGTACCGCTCGCGCAGCCCGCAACCATCCAGTGCTCTACCCCCCAAGGAATTCGTCGGACGCTCTACCTAAATAGATTTCGCGGAGAACCAGCTATGTCCAGGTTTGATTGGCCTTTCACCCCTATCCACAAGTCATCCCAGAATTTTTCAACATTCACGGGTTCGGTCCTCCAGTTGGTGTTACCCAACCTTCAACCTGCTCATGGATAGATCACCTGGTTTCGGGTCGTCATACGTCGAACTTAGCGCCCTATTCAGACTCGCTTTCGCTGCGCCTACACCTAACGGCTTAAGCTTGCTCGACACATGAAGTCGCTGACCCATTATACAAAAGGTACGCCGTCACCCCGCTTGGGGGCTCCGACTGCTTGTAGGCTTCCGATTTCAGGATCTGTTTCACTCCCCTTGTCGGGGTGCTTTTCACCTTTCCCTCACGGTACTTGTTCACTATCGGTCGTAGAGGAGTACTTAGGCTTGGAGGGTGGTCCCCCCATGTTCAGACAGGATTTCACGTGTCCCGCCCTACTCGAGTCTCTTGCTGTTTGATGACTACGGGGCTTTCACCCACTATGGCCGACCTTTCCAGATCGTTCGTCTTTATTTCACAAGAGCACTGGCCTGGTCCCGGTTCGCTCGCCACTACTACGGGAGTCTCGGTTGATGTCCTTTCCTCCGGGTACTGAGATGTTTCAGTTCCCCGGGTTCGCTTAATGAAGCCTATGTATTCAGCTCATTATACCTTTCAACAATCCGCCAATCGCCGCTCCGGCCGAAACCGAAGCAGAGTTGGAAGACTGTAAAGGTGGGTTTCCCCATTCGGAAATAACCGGATCAAAGGGTGCTAGCGCCTCCCCGGTTCTTATCGCAGCTTGCCACGTCCTTCATCGCCTCTCTACGCCAAGGCATCCGTCAGAAGCCCTTCAACGTTTGATCGTTTCTCAGCAAAACTCATGCTCGGTTTATTCCGCCCGACTGGAAAGTCGCCGGGGGACCGAGCCTGATTTTTGTCAGACAATGTCTTCTTCTCGAACAAGACCTACAAGCTCAGGGGAGCCGGTCACGTTCTTCCTTTACGATTTCAATGCACGCCGGCCTTACGGCCAACGGCAAACTTGAATGCGATCACAAGATCCTGGTGGAGCCAGACGGAGTCGAACCGACGACATCCTGCTTGCAAAGCAGGCGCTCTACCAACTGAGCTATGGCCCCATTCCAACAGGAATGGTGCAAAGCCCAGGAGAGCTGTCATACGATACTGCCTGTGGGCTGGAGGCCAACCCCAGCAACCAGCATGAGCTGGTAGGCCCGGGCAGACTCGAACTGCCGACCTTACGCTTATCAGGCGTACGCTCTAACCACCTGAGCTACGGGCCTATGGCAGCGACAGCCAGGTCAAGAGACCCAGGCTCGCGATCGCGTCACCAATACATCAACCCGTATGGTCGATGCGTCGATGACGAAAGTGGAAAGAGAAACGGAGACGGCGGCATTCCGCATAGTGCTCGGCGCTGTGAAGCGCTCCGCTAAATCGGAGCCTCAATAGACAGTCTCGTGAGAGACGGCCTGGAGAAGCATCCTTAGAAAGGAGGTGATCCAGCCGCAGGTTCCCCTACGGCTACCTTGTTACGACTTCACCCCAGTCGCTGACCCTACCGTGGTCGCCTGCCCCCTTGCGGTCAGCGCAGCGCCTTCGGGTAGAACCAACTCCCATGGTGTGACGGGCGGTGTGTACAAGGCCCGGGAACGTATTCACCGCGGCATGCTGATCCGCGATTACTAGCGATTCCAACTTCATGCCCTCGAGTTGCAGAGGACAATCCGAACTGAGACGACTTTTAAGGATTAACCCTCTGTAGTCGCCATTGTAGCACGTGTGTAGCCCACCCTGTAAGGGCCATGAGGACTTGACGTCATCCCCACCTTCCTCCGGCTTAGCACCGGCAGTCCCATTAGAGTTCCCAACTAAATGATGGCAACTAATGGCGAGGGTTGCGCTCGTTGCGGGACTTAACCCAACATCTCACGACACGAGCTGACGACAGCCATGCAGCACCTGTGTCCTAGTCCCCGAAGGGAAAGCCAGATCTCTCTGGCGGTCCAGGCATGTCAAAAGGTGGTAAGGTTCTGCGCGTTGCTTCGAATTAAACCACATGCTCCACCGCTTGTGCGGGCCCCCGTCAATTCCTTTGAGTTTTAATCTTGCGACCGTACTCCCCAGGCGGATTGCTTAATGCGTTAGCTGCGTCACCGAAATGCATGCATCCCGACAACTAGCAATCATCGTTTACGGCGTGGACTACCAGGGTATCTAATCCTGTTTGCTCCCCACGCTTTCGAGCCTCAGCGTCAGTAATGAGCCAGTATGTCGCCTTCGCCACTGGTGTTCTTCCGAATATCTACGAATTTCACCTCTACACTCGGAGTTCCACATACCTCTCTCACACTCAAGACACCCAGTATCAAAGGCAATTCCGAGGTTGAGCCCCGGGATTTCACCCCTGACTTAAATGTCCGCCTACGCTCCCTTTACGCCCAGTAATTCCGAGCAACGCTAGCCCCCTTCGTATTACCGCGGCTGCTGGCACGAAGTTAGCCGGGGCTTCTTCTGTAGGTACCGTCATTATCGTCCCTACTGAAAGAATTTTACAATCCTAAGACCTTCATCATTCACGCGGCATGGCTGCGTCAGGCTTTCGCCCATTGCGCAAGATTCCCCACTGCTGCCTCCCGTAGGAGTTTGGGCCGTGTCTCAGTCCCAATGTGGCTGATCATCCTCTCAGACCAGCTACTGATCGTCGCCTTGGTGAGCCTTTACCTCACCAACTAGCTAATCAGACGCGGGCCGCTCTAAAGGCGATAAATCTTTCCCCCGAAGGGCACATTCGGTATTAGCACAAGTTTCCCTGAGTTATTCCGAACCTAAAGGCACGTTCCCACGTGTTACTCACCCGTCCGCCACTAACTCCGAAGAGTTCGTTCGACTTGCATGTGTTAGGCCTGCCGCCAGCGTTCGCTCTGAGCCAGGATCAAACTCTCAGGTTGAGTTGACTTCTGACCTAAGCTTGAAGACCACCGAAGTGATCTTGGCATTAGTTCTACGTATTTTATTGACGAGTTCCCACGTCATCGATCCGAAGACCGACGCATGGTATCTTTTCAAAAAGACCGCAGATAGTCAGTGTCGTATAATGACCCGAAGGTCATCGCTAGAACACCGCCGCCTGCGTTTCTCTTTCCATATCAACAATGTCAAAGACCCAGAACCGCCTCAGCGGCCCGACTTGTTTAGCGCCGCGTCGTCGGCGGAGGCGGCGATTTAGAGAACCGCGAACCTCGTGTCAACCGCTCTTTTCAGAGATTTTGCAGAACCAAGACCGAAGCCTCAAAACCACAAAAAACCACCGGAGGAAAACGCAGAGGCTTTCCTCTTAACCGTTCGGCGATTCGATTGGAGCGCGGAACCTATTGAAACCAACCCAGGAAAGCAAGAAGTTTCTCAACTCTTTCTTCCCCTCAAAACCCCCGAAACCAAAGCTCCGAAGCCCTCAGGGCCGGCCCGTTTCCGAGCGAGGCGG
>NZ_JAFCXI010000006.1:0-13910 GCF_049898245.1 Brevundimonas sp. TSRC1-1 | reverse complement strand
TAGGCGCTCATCGCTTCCACTCCACGAAGGTCTGGCCCTGTTCACCGAGCTTCTGGATGCCCAGGCGAACCGTATCGCCCGGTTTCAAGTAGAGCGGCGGTTTCTGGCCCAGGCCGACGCCCGGAGGAGTGCCGGTGGTGATCAGGTCGCCCGGCTCCAGCGTCATGAACTCCGAAAGATAGGAGACGATCTCGGCGACGCCGAAGATCATGGTTTTGGTGTTGCCGGTCTGCATGCGTTGGCCGTTCAGGTCCAGCCACATGTCCAGGTCCTGAACATCGCCCACCTCGTCGGTGGTGACGATCCAGGGGCCGACGGGACCGAAGGTGTCGCACCCCTTGCCCTTGTCCCAGGTGCCGCCCCGCTCGGTCTGGAAGGCGCGCTCAGACACGTCGTTGATCAGCACATAGCCGGCGACGTGATCCAGCGCCTCGTCTTGGGTGACGTAGGTGGCGGGCTTGCCGATCACGATGCCCAGTTCGACCTCCCAGTCGGTCTTTTCCGAACCGCGCGGAATGATCACGTCGTCGTTCGGTCCGTTCAGGCAGGTGATGGCCTTGGTGAAGACGACGGGTTCGGCCGGGATGGGCAGGTTGGATTCGGCGGCGTGGTCGGCGAAGTTCAGGCCGATGGCGATGAACTTGCGGCTGCCCTTGACGGGCACGCCATAGCGGGGCTGGCCCTCGACGAGGGGAAGACTGGTCGGATCGATGGCTTTCAAGGCCGCGAGCGCCGGTCCGTACAACTGTTCCGGGGTGATGTCGGCGACGACGCCCGACAGATCACGAATGCGGCCCTCGGCGTCCAGCGTGCCGGGTTTCTCGTCGCCCTTGGGACCATAACGCAGCAGTTTCATAAGGGGCTTTCGTCTTAGCGCACGTAGGGGCGATGAAGGGCGATGTCGCGGTTCAGCTCGACGCCGAACCCTGGCGTGTCGGGCACTTTCAGGCGGCCGTTCACCGGCGTCGGCTCGCCGATCAGCTGGGGATGGAACATGGGCACGACCTTGTCGGCTCCGGGCGCCATCATCAGGAACTCGGCGAACGGGCTGTTATGGCGCGTGACCACGAAGTGGTAGGAATAGACGCTGGATCCGTGCGGGATCATCAGCACGCCCTTGGCGTCGGCCATGGCGGAAATCTTGATCAGTTCGGTCACGCCGCCGCACCAGCCGACGTCCGGCTGGATGATGTCGCAGCATTCCATTTCCAGCAGCATGCGGAAGCCCCAGCGGGTGGCCTCGTGCTCGCCAGTCGTGACCAGCATCCCCTTGGGCGCGTTCTTTTTCAGCGTCTGATATCCCCAGTAGTCGTCGGGGCTGAGCGCCTCCTCGATCCACTTCAGACCCAGTTTGTGCGCCTCGTGGGCCAGGCGGGTGGCGTAGTTCAGGTCCAGCGCCATCCAGCAGTCGAACATCAGCCAGAAGTCGTCGCCGCAGGCGTTCCGCATGGCCTCAAGCTCGGCCAGGTTCTTGTGCAGGCCTTCCTCGCCCTCGGCCGGGCCGTGGTGCAGCGGCATCTTGCCGCCGATGAAACCCAGTTCCTTGGCTTTGTCCGGACGCGCGCCGGTGGCGTAGAAGGTCAGCTCGTCACGCACGGCGCCGCCCAGCATGGCGAAGACCGGCTTCTGACGCAGGCGGCCCAGCAAATCCCACAGGGCCAGATCGACGCCCGAGATGGCGTTCACGACCAGCCCTTTGCGGCCATAGTACTGTGTCGAGAAATACATCTGATCCCAGATCTTCTCGACCTCGGTCGGGTCTCGACCTTCCAGGAAACGAGCCAGGTGCTTCTCGACAATATAGGCGGCGGGCTCGCCCCCGGTCGTCACCGCGAAGCCGACGACGCCGTTCTCGGCCTCGATCTCAACGACCAAGGTGCCCAGCACATTGATGCCGAAGCTGCGGCGGCTCTGACGGTATTCGGGATATTTCGCCATTGGCGTGGCGATATGGTCGTCGATCCAGTGGCCATCGCCCTGGTCATGATAGTCGGCGCCGCCGCCTGCGCCGTCATTCTTCACGACGAAGGCGCGAACGTGCTTGATCTTTGGAAGGCGGCTCATTGAGACATCACCGGCGTCTGGTGATTTGCTCCCATCATGCGGGATTTCACTGGCTTTCCTCCGTGCGGCGCGTCAAACTCGATCCCGTTCCGCGGACGAGCTTGCGTGTTTTGCTACATTCTGAGAATGAGGATTACGAAATGGGACGAGTGACGTCAATCAAGACCGTGCAGGTCGATGGGGAAGATGAGGTCGGGACCAAAGCGTCCGGCAGTCAGACGCTGCTGCGCGGCCTGGACGTGATCGACGCCCTGATGGACGGCTCTCTACCTCTGGCCGAGTTGTCAGAAAAACTGGACCTGACCCGCAGCACCACGCACCGCCTGGCCTCCGCCCTGGTCGATCGTCGCCTGCTCTCGTTCCGCCCCCGCGAAGGCTATAGCCTGGGCCCGAAACTGCTGGAACTGGGCCACGCCGCCAGCCAGCAGATGCATCTGCCCCGCGTCGCCCGTCCATGGCTGGAGCAACTGTCCGCCCAAACCGATGACACGGTCCATCTCGGCGTCCTCGATGGCCGCCATGCCCTTTATCTCGACAAGGTCGCCGGCCGGCGCCGGATCAATATCGGCTCCCGCCTGGGAGAGCGGCACCCGATCGCCTCGACCGGCCTGGGCAAGGCCCTGATTCTCGACAAGTCCGAGCCGGAATGGATCGACTTTTATGCGCCTGAGGGCGCGCCCTATGATTCGTCGGCCCGCGCCGTCTGGCTGGAGCGGATGCACGCCTATGCCCAGAAGGGCTATGCTTTCGACCTGGAAGAGAACGAGGACCAGATCCGCTGCGTCGCCGCGCCGATCCGCTCGGTGGACGGCCATATCGTCGCCGCGCTCAGTGTCTCTTCGGCCGCGCAGTATATGTCGGACGCCCGCATGGCGGAGCTGACCAAGACAGTCACCGCCGCCGCCAACGCCATCAGCGCCGACCTCGGCTGGCAGCCTAAACCCTGAACATCGTAGAACGCCGGAGCCCACATGCTGCTTGAGAACAAGGTCGTCCTGATCACGGGCGCATCGCGGGGTATCGGACGGGCGACGGCGGTAGAGGCCGCGCGCCAGGGCGCAAATGTCGCCCTCAACACCTTCCGCGACGACGCGGTCGCCGCCGAGGTGGTCGCGGAAATCGAAGCCCTGGGCCGCCAAGCCATCGTGGTCGATGCGGACGTGGCCCTGCCGGACAGCGCGACGACCTTCGTGAACACGGCCGTCAAGGCGTTCGGGCGCGTGGATGTCTTCGTCTCCAACGCCGGCATCTGCCCCTTCCACGCCTTCCTCGACATGCCGGTCGAGACGCTGCAGCGCACGATGGAGGTCAATCTCCATGGGGCTTATTTCATGACCCAGGCGGCGGCGAACCAGATGGTGAAACAGGGGGAGGGCGGCGCCATCGTCGCCATCAGCTCGATCTCGGCCCTGGTCGGCGGCGAGATGCAGACCCACTACACCCCGACCAAGGCGGGGGTTCACAGCCTGATGCAGTCCTGCGCCGTCGCCCTGGGGCGTCACGGCATTCGCTGCAACTCGGTCCTGCCCGGCACCATCGCCACCGACATCAACAAGGACGATCTCGCCGATCCTAGGAAGCGCGAATATATGGAAAGCCGCATTCCCCTGGGACGCCTGGGCAAGCCCGAGGACATCGCCTCGGTCGTCGCCTTCCTGGCCTCGGACATGGCGGCCTATATGTCCGGCGCGGCCCTGCTGGTCGACGGCGGCGCCTTCGCCAACTTCCAGTAGGGCGTCACGGTGATCATTTCCTCGCCCGGCGACTATCGCGAGGCGGCGCGGCGCAAGCTGCCGCCCTTCCTGTTTCACTATATCGACGGCGGCGCCTACGCCGAACAGACGCTGCGCCGCAACGTCGAGGACTGGCAGGCCATCGCTCTGCGCCAGCGCGTTCTACAGGACATGACCAGCCTCAGCCTGGAAACACGGCTGTTCGACGAGACCCTGCGGCTGCCGATCATCCTGGCGCCAGTCGGCCTGACCGGCATGTACGCCCGGCGCGGCGAGGTGCAGGCGGCCAAGGCGGCGGCCTCGCGCGGCGTGCCCTTCACCCTGTCCACGGTTTCGGTCTGCCCCATTGAGGAGGTGGCGCCGGCCATCGACCGGCCGATGTGGTTCCAGCTCTATGTCCTGCGCGACCGGGGCTTCATGAAGAATGCGCTGGAGCGGGCCGGGGCTGCGGGGGTGAAGACCCTGGTCTTCACCGTCGATATGCCGACCCCCGGCGCCCGCTATCGCGACGCCCATTCGGGCATGAGCGGCCCTCATGCCGAGGTACGCCGCATGATCCAGGCCATGACCCATCCCGCCTGGGCCTGGGACGTGGGGGTGCGCGGCACGCCGCACGATCTGGGTAATGTCTCGGCCTATCTGGGCAAGCCTACGGGTCTGGCGGATTACATCGGCTGGCTGGGCCAGAATTTCGATCCTTCGATATCCTGGAAGGATCTCCAGTGGATCCGCGACTTCTGGGACGGTCCCATGATCATCAAGGGCGTGCTGGATGCTCAGGACGCCCGCGACGCCGTCAGCTTCGGCGCTGACGGCATTGTGGTGTCGAACCACGGCGGCCGCCAACTGGACGGCGTCCTGTCATCGGCGCGGGCCTTGCCTGCGATCGCCGAAGCGGTGAAAGGCGATATCCGCATCCTGATCGATTCCGGCGTTCGCAACGGCCTGGACGTCGTCCGCGCCATCGCCCTTGGGGCCGACGCCGTGATGCTGGGACGAGCCTTCGTCTATGCGCTGGCGGCGGGCGGCGAGGCCGGCGTCGCCAACCTGCTGGACCTGTTCGAGAAGGAGATGCGGGTGGCCATGACGTTGACGGGGGCGAAGTCCGTGGCGGGGATCAGCCAGGATATGCTGGCCCTCTGAACCTTCGCCTTCTTCCGAAAGGCGAAGGTTGCTCGAAGCGTCAACTGAAGAAGGCCCCGCCGACCTGGATCGGCGGGGTTTTAGAGACGACTCGGCCCGCTTGCAGGTGCAGCACAGTCAAATCGATGGTTGCCGCCGTTTACGGAATAGACCGAGCGCTTGTCTTCTTGGCGGACGAGTTGGGCGTTCTTCGGGGGCTGAGCGACTTCGCCCGGGCACCAGATTTCAGCCGAAGCTCCTGCGGGGATGCCCACGTCCAATATCAGACGATCACCGACCCGGCGCCACTCCGACGAAATGCGTCCCCTGACCGTGTCGAGATGGGCGGAGACGTGGTCGAGACCCTGCGGCGCCTCCGGACGTATCACGATGGTCCGGTAGCCCGGCGCGCCAGGCCGGATGCCGGCAAGGCTTTGATAAAACCAACTGGAGACCAAGCCCCAGTAGTGATGGTCGTAGGATCGACTATCCAGAGACCAGCCCTCGAGCATGGTATGAATGTCGTTGGCCAACCAGAACCCCCAGCTGGGTTCGGTGGTCTGAGTTGCGACGCGGTAGACGGTATCGACGTGGCCCGCATCACTGAGCAGCGTCAACGCATAGCGGCCCGAGAAAACACCCATGCTGGACAGGTGGTAGTCGTGGGCCACGATGTCGTCATTGACCTTTTGAAGCACGGCGTTCGCCAGGCCGTCAGGAACGAGGCCGAATGCTACAGGCAGGATGTTCTGATATTGTACGAAGGCTGGCGCATCGCCCGACTTCGCCGGAACGCGATAGACCTCGCGGCCGGCGTCCCAGTAGGTGCGATTGTAGGCTGCGCGGATCGCATCTGCACGGGCGGCATAGGCTCGCGCATCCGCCTGTTTGCCCAGCAAGACCGCGTTCTTGGCCAGCAGCTGGGTCATGTGGAAGAGATAGGCGGTCGCGACACTATCGACGTCGCCGGGCCCCGGCTGAGGCGGCGGGCCTCCGGCGCGATTTCCGGCCATGAAGGCGGCGATCATTTCAGGCGTGATCGGTGGGCGAGGATTGGCGTATTCGCCGAGGAAGGTGTTGGCCAGCTGGCGGTAATGGAAATCGTCCGGCGTGAACCAGGACGCGGTGTAGTCCACCAGTCTCTTCTGGGTGTCGTACATCTCGGCCAGGAGGCGCGTGTCACCCGTCAGCTGATACAGGTCGTCGGGCAGTATGAAGGTGGCGGCGTCCCAAGAGGGTGTGGGGCCGTTGACCATGTTCCACCCCGGCGTGCCCTCGTAACCGTACTGGGGCGTCGACGGCACGATCTCGGGGATTTCGCCACTGGGCGCCTGGGCGTCTCGGAAATCACCCATCCACTTGGTCCAGACGCGGCTGACGTCGAAGTTCAAAGCAGAGGCCAGAGCTGACGCCTGGGCGTCGCCCGTCCAGCCATTCTTCTCGAACGTCGGCGTATCGGTCTGGAAGCCGTGCATATTGTTCAGGATGGTGGCGCGGGCCGCCGCCTGAATCTGGTTCAACAGGAGCTTCGAGCTTTCGAAGCTTCCGATCGAGGCTACGTCGGAGTGCATGACTTCGCCGGTCAGGCTGTCCAGCGTCGGCGTGCCTGGGAAGCCCCGGACTTCCACATAACGGAAGCCGCGATAACCGAAACGCGGCGTCCAGTCTTCCGGACCGTCGCCGGCCAGGGTGTATTGATCGGTCTGAAGTTGCGTGTCCACCAGTCCGCTCGCGGACAGGACCGTTCCGTCGGGACGGAGCTTCTCGTGCTGGATCATGGAGATGGTCTGGCCGGATGGTCCATTGACCTTAAGATGAAGGCGGCCGGCGAAGATGCTGCCGAAATCGTAGATCCACACGCCTGGACGGACCTGCTTCAGGCTGACGGCGCGGCGCGTGCCGACCACCGCGATCGGCTGTTGTTCTGCAGCGTCCAGGCGGCCTGCCGGACCATGGACGAGACGAGCGGTCGTCCAATCACGGTCGTCAAATCCGGGCTGCGACCACCCACGGGGCAGCAGGCGGGCGTCATAACGTTCGCCCGCATAGATGGAGTCATGCCGGGTCGGCCCCGGGTGGGTCCGCCATTGGTCGTCGGTCGTGACGATCTGTCGGCTGCCATCGGCCAGGGTGACTTCCAGCTGAAGTCGCGCGGTGGGGCGATTGCGCCACGGCGCCTCGTGCCAATACCATTCGTTGGGTTCGACCAGGTCATACCAGCCGCGACCTAGCTCCAGACCAATTACGTTGTCTCCGCGACGGATATGATCGGTCACATCCAGCGTCCGATAAAGGACGCGACGATCATAGGCCGTGAAACCGTCGCCGACGGCTTCGTTGATCGTCTTGCCGTTGATGTCGATGCGAGGAAAGCCGCCGGCGGCGACATAGAGGCGGGCCTGGACGACGTCTCCCTCTATGATGAACAGGCGACGCAGCAGGGCGGCCGGCTCAGTCTGAGGGAAGACGATATCGACGCCCCTCGCGTTGGCGATGTGCAGGCCGTCGGCCTCGATCGTGCCGCCGCTGAGCGGGTTGTCATTGCCCGAGAAGGCTGCGCGCGTGACGGGGCCGTTCGCCGGGGTGACGGTGAGTTCATGCAGGACGATGGCGTCGGGTGCAGGCGCCGACTGCCCGAACGTGGCGGGGCCGGCCTGAAAAATTCCGGCCGTTCCCTGGCGGTGATCGGTGTTCTCGAGCGTGTCGATGACGACGTCATCAAGGCGCGTGACGATGCGCGCCCCCTTGGCCTCTACCGTCAGCGTATGCGGGCCCGCGGTCCATTGTGTCAGCGTAAAGGGCAGGGGCACAGTCTTCAGCACCGTTTCCTTCACCAGGGGTTGGGACTGGGCGTCATAGGTCCGCGAAAGCGCCGTCAAGATCGGTTGACCTTCGGAGATTCCGAGCCGCCAGACATAGGCTTCCCCAAAGGTCTTGCCGACAGGGCTGGCCCGGAACAGGAAGTCGATGTCGCCTCCAGTCGGCGTAAAGCGCCACTCCGTCGTCGCGTCAGACCAGAC
Organism: Brevundimonas sp. TSRC1-1; assembly: GCF_049898245.1. Classification (NCBI taxonomy): domain Bacteria; kingdom Pseudomonadati; phylum Pseudomonadota; class Alphaproteobacteria; order Caulobacterales; family Caulobacteraceae; genus Brevundimonas; species Brevundimonas sp. TSRC1-1. The sequence goes on along the minus strand of NZ_JAFCXI010000006.1, from coordinate 5,971 downwards.
GTGCTCGACGGAGGAATCGGTGGAAATCCAGCGCGCCTGCCAATCGTCGGGCTGCAGCAATCCCATTTCCCAAACGGCGGGCGAGCTCCAATCGGAGGGTCGGCCTTCGGCGTCGCGGGTCTGGACCCGCCAAACGTAGCGCCCACGTGATGCTAGCGCAGGGCCTTCATAGACGATCTGGGTTTGGTCGCCGGACGCCACGTCGCCGCTGTCCCAGACCAGATCGCCGTTCGATAGGCTGGCTTCAGAGGTCGCCACCTGAAGTCGGTAATGGGTCTGATGTGTCCTCGTGGCTTGCGGCGCCAGCCACTGGAAGCGTGGCCGGAGGACATCTGCGCCGAGCAGAGATGGTGCGGATTCGATTTTCAGATCCGATGGTGCGTTTGGCGACGCCTGGAGCATGGCGAGACGAGGCTGTTCGGCGTCGGCATGGGCGCATGCAGCCAGCATCAGACCGGTCGCTCCACAGAGCGCCAGCGATCGAAGGGACCGTCTCATATGCATGCCTCCCAGCAGCGTCGCCATTCGGCGCGTTTTATTGTTGGAATGACGATATACCAACAGGTGGAAAGCCGTCCCGTCAATCGGTCACAATTGGAAAAGTTCAGGGGGTAAATGCGACCTCTTGACGTTTTTCCCTAAATATCGGAACGTTGGATCACAAAATGGGACGAGGGGGCAGCTCTCGCGGGAGGACATTTCTTATACTGGCGCCGATTTGGGCGCATCGACGCGGCTCGTCGCTCGCGCCAATTGCATAACAACACGCCCAGACCGGTCCACAGAAGACGGTCGGGTCAGGGAGAGACAAGATGAAAGCCACCAAGGAAGTCGCGCGGCTGCTGTGCAGCGTCGCCTTCGTCGCCGCGAGCTTCGGCGGCGCCGGGCATGCGCTTGCCCAAGACGCCTCCGTTTCAGCGCCCGACGCGATGCAGACGGACGACAATGCCGCCGAACTGGATGAGATCGTCGTCACAGGCACGCTGTTGCGGGGCGTCGCGCCTACGGGAACGAATGTGGTCGGCGTCACCAGCGAGGATATCGTCTCCACGGGCGTCACTTCGTCGGCGGACCTTTTGGCGCGTGTCCCGCAGGTGACCAACGCCTTCGGCGGCGTGCCGCAGGGATCCTCGACGATAGCCGAGCCCATCACTCGCCCGAATATCCGCAGCCTCGGCGCGTCGGGCGGGTCCACGACCCTGATCCTTCTGAACGGCAACCGCATGGTCGGCGCCGGGATTCTGCAGACGTCGCCTGATCCTTCCGCCATTCCTCCGTCCGTGCTGGAGCGCGTCGAAGTGATCCCTGACGGCGGCTCGTCCATCTACGGGTCCGACGCCATCGGTGGCGTGATCAACTTCATCACGCGCAAGCGGTACGACGGCGTCGAACTGACCGCCAAATACGGCATGGGCGACGACTATACGACGACCGACTTCAGCGCCATGGCCGGGAAGGACTGGGGCAGTGGCTCGGCCTTGATCGCCTACGCCTATGCCCAGCATGACGCCATCGCAGGCGCAGATCGTGACTGGTTCGCCCAGGATCATCTGGCGGCCGGCGGGTCGGACTTCCGTTCGCAAAGCTGCACGCCCGGCAATATCACGACGGGCGGCGTCACCTATCGGATGGATACCCGCACCGTGGGCGTCAATCGCTGCGACGAGAACAAGGCGATCGACTTCTATCCTGAGGAAGAGCGTCAGAGTGTCTATGCAGCCCTGAGCCAGCAACTGACCGAAGACCTCAGCTTCGACGTCACGGGCTATTATTCGGAACGCGACACCGTGCGGAAAGGTCAGTCGCCGACGGACGGCACCGGCGTTCGCGGCACGGGAACGATCACCTCCGCCAACCCCTATTTCCGGCCGATCGGCGCCGAAACTTCGCAGACGGTCGCCTTCAACTATTCCGCCGTCACAGGCGATGCGCTGGAAAACCCGAGCAACTTCAGCTCGATGGGCGTCACACCGACCCTGACCTACAAGTTCGATGGCGGTTGGCAGATTCGTGCGACCGGGAACTATGGTCGCAGCACCAACACGGTGCACACGCGCCAGATCAACACGACGGCCCAGGCGGCGGCCTTGGCCGGCACGACGGCGGCGACGGCGTTGAACCCCTATGATGTCGGCACGACCAATTCGACGGTTCTGGACGGCATCCTGAACTACGAGCTGTACGGCGACGCCACGCAGGAAATCCGTTCGGTCAGGACCGTCGCGGACGGCAACATCTTCACGACGGCGGCAGGGCAGGCTCGCCTGGCGCTCGGCGCCGAATACTATGAGGAGAAACTCGACCAGACGCAGGGCCAGGGCACGATCGGAAACCCCATCGGCGCCTCCAGCAGCTCAAACCGTGACGTCACTTCCCTGTTCGGCGAGATCTTCGTGCCGCTCAAAGGGCAGGACAGCGGGATCGGATCGATCGACGTCAACGCCTCGATGCGCATGGATGTCTACAGCGACGTCGGAGACACCATCAATCCCAAGGTCGGTTTCAACTGGCGACCGGTTTCCGAACTGCGCATTCGCGGGAACTGGGGCACGTCCTTCCATGCGCCCAGTCTATCGGACCTCGGCTCATCGGTGGACACGCGGGCTCAGGTTCTGGGCGTCAGTCCGTTCCGCGCCGGCGGCAGCCCGGCGTCGGACCTGTTCCGGCCGACCATTCTCCTGGCCGGCGGCAATCCGAACCTGAAACCGGAAGAAGCCACCACCTGGTCGTTCGGCGCAGATTGGAACCCTGTCGGCGCCCTGGATGGGCTCAGGGTCAATCTGACCTACTTCAATGTGGAGTTCACCGACGCTATCGGCCTTGCCCCCTTCTTCAATGGCGCCTCCTATTTCGCCAATCCGTCCTATGCGTCCTTCTTCACGTTGAATCCGACCCCGGCCCAGGCCGAGGCGGCCACGGCGGGACAGCGGGTGGAGAATGCGCCAAGCATCACCAGCCTGTACACGGGCGGCGGCGCGACGCCCTATGCGCTGATCGATGCCCGCCGCAACAATCTCGGCTCGCTCAAGGTTGATGGGATCGACTTCGACATCGGCTATGACTGGACGCTGCCGCTCGGCACGGTCAGCGCAGGACTGGCGGGCACCTATACGCTCAATCGTGACAGTCAAGCTGTCCCAGGCGCGCCGACCGTCAATGAGTTGGACAACTCGACCAGTCGGTATTCTCTGGTTGGCACGCTGGGATGGCGTTCCGGTCCGGTCACGGTCGATGCGATCGTCAACCATCGAGCGGGCTATGACGTGACCGGCGTGGTTGGGCAGTCCGAGGTCGATGCTTACACCCTGGTCAATCTGTTCGCGCGCTATGAGTTGCCTGGCGAAGGCTGGATGCAAAACACCGCCCTGACCCTGAACGTCGACAACGTCTTCGACGAGGATCCGCCCTACTTCAACAGCGCGACCGGTTATGCGAACGGCGCCACGCTGGGCCGTGTCTTCTCGATCGGGGTGCGCAAGGCCTTCTGATCTCCCTTCGTCTCGTCCGGGGTCGTCGTCGCCCCGGACCCACCAAATCAGACGACCCAGACACTCTTTCTCTGAGCGTTCGTCCGAGCCGACGTCGCAAGGCGTCCTTCTGAGCGACTGACCGGCGCGTCCAGTGATGCGCCGGTCCTTTTCTCCGCAAAGCGAAAACGAGAACGCACTCATGAAATCCCGGCTGCTTACCGCGTCCATAACCGCGCTTCTGGTCGCTTCGATCGCCGCCCCCAACTTGTCGTGGGCCTCTCAGGTTTCGCCCGCTGCAGTGCAGGCCCAGGCCGTACCGGCGGACGTGCTCGCTCGAGCGAATGCACTGATCGCGCGCATGACATTGGAAGAAAAGGCCGGTCAGGTCAGTCAGCTCTTCCTGTTCGGCGATCCGACCCCATTCGAGCCGGGTGTGCGGTCCGGCGCCACGGGGGCGTTGCTGTTCGTCACCGATCCCGCCCTGATCAATCGCCTGCAGAAGGTGGCGGTCGAGGAAAGTCGACTCGGCATCCCCCTATTGTTCGGCTTCGATGTCATTCACGGATTGCGGACGATCTTCCCTGTGCCGATTGGCATGGCGGCGTCCTGGGACCCCGCATCCGTCGAGCAGGGGCAGGCCATCGCGGCGGCCGAGGCGCGGGCCAGCGGCATTCATTGGACATTCGCTCCGATGCTCGACATCACCCGCGACCCGCGATGGGGCCGCATCGTCGAAGGGCCGGGTGAGGATCCCTATCTCGGCGCCGCCCTCGCTCGCGCGGCCGTGAAGGGGTTCCAAGGCGAACATATCGGGGCTCCGGGCCACATCATCGCGGGACCGAAGCATTTCGCCGTCTATGGCGCATCCGAAGGCGGTCGGGATTACGACAGCGCATTCGTCTCGGACAGCCAGTTCTACAATGTCTATCTGCCGCCGTTCGCAGCCGCCATCGAAGCGGGCGCCGGCAATGTCATGAGCGCCTATATGGAGCTTAACGACATCCCGGCCGCCGCCAATCACTGGCTGCTGACGGATGTCTTGCGCAAACAGCTAGGGTTCGAAGGCTTTGTCGTCAGCGACGCAAACGGGGTCAAAAGCCTCGTCCCGCAAGGCTTCGCGATTGATGAGGCGGACGCCGCAGTCAGGGGGCTATCAGCCGGAAACGACCTCGAGATGGCGACCGCAGAGGCCGCCAACGCCACTCTTCCGCAAGCTGTCCGTTCGGGACGTTTGAAGGAGGCGGTCTTGGACGACGCGGTTCGGCGCGTCTTGGTCGCCAAGATTCGCATGGGTCTGTTCGAAAACCCTTATGTGGATGAGGGGGCGACCGAAGCCGTCTTGAGCGCGCCGGAACACCGCCAGGCCGCCCTCGCTGCGGCGGAGCGTTCGCTGGTGTTGCTGCAAAACGCCGGTGGCGTCCTGCCGCTTTCGGCGGCACCATATCGACGAGTTGCAGTCATCGGTCCTCTGGCGGATTCAGCCCAGGATACGCTCGGCTCGTGGGTGTTCGTGCCGAAACTCGAAGAGACAGTAACTGTCGCCGAAGGCATACGTAGAAGACTTGGCGAAAGCGCCCAGGTCACGACGGCGCCGGGCGTCCAGCTTCGCCGCGGCACGCCGTCCATGTTCGAAATGTTTCGACCCGCGCCGCCGGCCTGGACCGAAGCTCAGGCGGAGGTAGAGTTCGAGCGAGCCGTCGAGGCGGCGCGAGGCGCCGATCTCGTCGTCCTGGCGTTGGGCGAAATCGAGCAGATGAGCGGAGAGGGGGCGTCGCGCACTTCGCTGTCCCTGCCGGGAGATCAGCTTCGCCTGGTTGATGCCGTCAAGGCGCTTAACAAGCCGATGGTCGCTGTTCTGCTGAATGGCCGCCCGCTCGACATCGCGCCGCTTGCGGAGCAGGTGCCGGGAATCCTGGAGGCTTGGCATCCGGGTTCCGAGGGCGGGACGGCCGTCGCCAAGGCCCTGTTCGGCGACATTAATCCTGGCGGCAAACTGCCGATGACCTGGCCCCGCAGCGTGGGGCAGATCCCGATCTACTACAGCCATAACGCGACCAAGGCGCCGGCCGATCAAGGTGCACGCTACTGGGACCAGCCTTCGACGCCGCTCTACCCATTCGGCTATGGGCTCAGCTACACCGACTTCGCCTTCACGGATATCGCGGTGGACCGTGCGGCCGTGCGGCTCGGCGAATCGGTCGTCGTCACGGCGACGGTGACCAATACCGGCGCCCGCGCCGGCGACGAGGTCGTGCAACTCTATATTCACCAACGCTCCGGCCGGGCTGCTCGTCCGGTGAGGGAGTTGAAGGGTTTCGAGCGGGTGACGCTTCAGCCGGGCGAAAGCCGGCAGGTGCGTTTCAATCTGACCCAGGCAGAGCTTCGTTACTGGAACGCGGGCGAGCGGGACTGGGTCTTGGATCCGTCGGACTTCGATGTCTGGATCGGCGGCGATTCCCGCGCGGAACTCAAAACCTCCTTTACGGTGGCGCCATGATCTT
>NZ_JAFCXI010000005.1:0-119227 GCF_049898245.1 Brevundimonas sp. TSRC1-1 | reverse complement strand
CGGAACCTATTGAAACCAACCCAGGAAAGCAAGAAGTTTCTCAACTCTTTCTTCCCCTCAAAACCCCCGAAACCAAAGCTCCGAAGCCCTCAGGGCCGGCCCGTTTCCGAGCGAGGCGGTCCTATACGGGCCGCCCTTTTCCGCCGCAACCGGATTCTGACCAAACCATGAAAATTCTCGCGGAGTCGGACTCTTCGAACCCGTGCCGGCGCCCGCTTCAGCCCGTCGCTATATAGGTTCTGAGGCTTTCGGCCTCGCGGGCGTGATCGGCGATCTGGCATTTGACGACGTCGCCGATGGAGATGACGCCGACCAGCCGGCCCTCGCTCAGGACGGGCAGATGGCGAATCCGCCGGTCGGTCATCCGCCCCATCACGGCGGACAGGGTCTCTCCCGGTTCGGCGAAGATCACCCGGGCGGACATGTAGTCGGAGACGGGACGGCCCAGGGCGTTGGGTCCGTCGACCGCCAGGGCCTTCACCACATCCCTTTCGGAAAAGACGCCGGCGACGGATTCGCCGTCGCGGACGACCAGGGCGCCGACGCGTTTGCGCTCCAGCTCTCCGCACGCCTGCGCCACCGTCAGGTCGGACGCGATGGAGAAGACGGCGTTTCCCTTGGTCTTGAGGATCTCGGCGACGAACATCGCGGCTCCTTCTCTATGGTTAGGAGACGACCGCCGGGCCGGGATGGCGACAGGGCCGCTCGATAACCATGATCGCGCAGCCGCGCCCCGGAATCAAACGTCCGATTCGGGGCGGGCCGACGTCCCCACGGGCAAAGGCCCCTTGCCGAAGGCGCGGCCCAAGGGGCCGATGACCAGCAATCCGGCGATGAAGCCGAAGGCGTGGGCTTCCCAGGCGATGCGGGCGCCCTCCGCTCCCGGAGCATAGCCGATCAGCCCGGTGACGGCGTTGACCGCCATCCAGGCGATGGACGCCCCGATCACGCGCCGATCAAACAGGTTCAGCACCCTGCCCCGTCCGCCCATCAGGCGGGTCGCTGCTCCAATCAGGCCGAACACGGCCCCCGACGCCCCCACCATGGCCTCGGTCGAGCCCCAGTGGACCAGGCCGTAGCCCAGGGCCGCAACCACGCCGCACCCGATATAGAAGAGCAGGAAGACGGTCGGCCCGATCCGGTCGCCGAACAGCCGGGCCACCGGCGCGCCGAAGGCCAGGGCGCCGATCGCATTCATTAGGGCGTGGGTCCAACTGCCGTGCAGCAGCATGGCGGTGAACAAGCCGCCCCACCGCCCGTTCTGCAGATCGATGGGTGCGAAGGCCATGGCCGCGCCCATGTCCGGCAACTGGCGCTGGAAGAAAAACAGCACGGGCATCGACAGGGCGATCAGCACCACAGCGACCGGGGCGTTGAACAGTCTTTCGGACTTTGGCCCTTCTGAATTCGGGGGCGCTGCGAATCGGCCATCGGGGTCGGACATGCCTCACCAATGCGCAACGATTTCTGCGATCTCAAGCGCTTCTTAATAACCTTAACGCAGTTTGGGGTGCGGATCGTGGTTTCGGTCCGTCGTCCGTTTGCGCGCCAGGAGTATTATCCATGCCGGTCAAGAGGCTGATCGCCCCCCTGCCGACCGTGCTTGCGACCCTGTTCGTCGCCGCCGCCCTGTCGCTCGCCCCGTCTATCGCCATGGCCCAGACGACGGGCTCCGGCGGCGCCGCCCGCTTCCAGCAGGGCTATGGCTCCGCGCGCAACCTGACCAACAGCGCCGCCACCGGTTCGACCCGCGACGCCAACGGCAATCGCCTGATCGTCAACGGCCTCATCCAGTCCGGCGCCTCTTCCTATTCCAGCCAGTCCGGCGGCGTGGCCTCGGCCTATGCCGGGGCCGGCTCGTCTTCCGGCAGCGGTACGACCATCGGCGGCTCCACCGCCATCGGCAATCAGTTGAACGTCGTGGTCCAGGGCAGCCACAACACCGTCATCGTCAATTCGAAACAGACCAACAACGGCGACATCAACGCCGGCACGGCCCTGAACGGAAACATCACCCTGCCATGAGCCGCCCTCCTCTCCTTCGCACCGGCGCCGTCGTGACGGCTGCGGCCCTGCTGCTCGCCGGCTGCGTCAGCCCGGTGGCCGGGCCGTCGGGTCAATATGCGACGCCGATCGGCAATGCGCCGGTCACGGCCAACCCCACCCCCTATTCGGCAGCGCTCTATTGCCTGGCCGACTACGCCCGCCGCTACAACCTGCCCTCGCCGCGCATGGCCGTGGGCCGGATCAGCGACTACACCGGCACGGTCTCGTCGGACGGCGGACGCCAGATCACCGGCGGCGCCTCGCTGATGGCGAACTCGGCCCTGGCCAAGGCCGGCGCCCGGATCGTCGAACGCTACGACACCTCGGTGTCCGAGCTGGAGCTGCGCTACGCCAACAACAAGCTGATCGGCGACAACACCCCCGGCGCCCAGGGACCGGAAGACACCCAGTACCGCCGCATCCTGGCCGGCCAGGTGCCCGGTTCGGACTTCTACATCGTCGGCGGCGTCACCGAGGTGAACTACAACATCCGCTCGGGCGGCTTTGACGCCGCTGGAGGCCAGGTGGACAGCGACCGTCCCGGCTCGGGCATCGCCACCTACCGCACCTATGTGATGAACATCGCCATGGATCTGCGGCTGGTTCAGACCACCACCCTCGAGGTCGTGGACGTCGTCTCGTACCAGAAGCAGATCATCGGCCGCGAGATCTCGGCCGGGGTGTTCGACTTCCTGAACGGCAATGTCTTCGACATCTCGGCCGGGTCCGGCGGGATGGAGCCGACCCAGCTGGCCGTCCGCGCCCTGGTCGAACGGGCCACGGTCGAGTTCATGGCCAATCTCTATGGGGCGCCCGGCCCCGAAATCTGCCTCAACGCCGCCAACGACCCGCTTGGCGATTCCGCTGTCGGCCCGACCGGCGGCTATTATCCGGCCTACCCGACCACGGAGACGAACAATGGCCAGACCCGCGCCGATCCGTCTCGCTGGCATGATCGCCGCGACGGCGACGTTCGCCCTAGCCGCTACTGAGGCGACGGCGCAGGAGACGCCGCTCTGCGATCCGCAGACCGGCTCGACCTGTTCCAGCACCCAGACCCAGTCCGGCGACGTGACCGGGACGGTGAACCTGAACGTCACGGTCGATCAGCTCGAGGTGACCAATTCGGCCACGGGCAATTCGCTCGCGGGCGGGATCGAGGATTCGTCCGGGTCCCTGACGTCGCGCCAGACCATGACCGGCGCGACCCGCGCTGACACGACCCTCGTCCTGAACGGCGAATCGGAAGGCGTGATCGGATCGACGACCCTGGCGCGCGGCAGTTATCTGGGCGTCTCCACTGACGGCGCGACCTTCGCCCTTGATGCGGCCCAGGTCGCGACCGGCGACAATGTCACCGCCCGCACCGTCGTCCAGTCGCCGACCGGCCATATGCTGGCCGGCGGTTTCGCCGGCACGGCGGCCGTCGCCAACAGCGTCGCCCTGGGCGGTCCGTCCTCCTCCATCACCGGCGCGGTCGATCAGTCGGCCCAGACCACGGTCCTGGCCGAGACGGTCGCCGACGTGCAGTATATCCCCGCCCCCGCCGACTTCTCGTCCCAGGCCGTGGCCAACGCCGTCCAGACCTCGACCACCGGCGCCTCGCACCAGGATCTGACGGTGCGCCAGACCAACGCCGCCTCGACGATTGAGGCGCGCACCGACGTCTATGTCGACAACGCCTGGAACCTGGCCGCCCGCGCCAAGGCCGGCGCCAACCAGACCGTCCTGTCCAACGCCGGCGGCTCCCTGGTCGCCGCGACCGACCAGACCAACCAGGGCCGGGTCCGCGCCGTCTCCCGGGCCAGGACCAATCTGCAGGGCCAGACCACCGTCTCGGCCCGCGCCGTCGCCAATGAAGTGATCGCCGGCAACACCGACATCTATCTGGCGCTGGACAACACCCAGCTGAACACCGGCGGGGTCGAGGCGACCGCGACCTATACGGGCGTCAGCGGCTATGACGCCTATGTCGGCGCCGAGGCCGTCGGCAACAGCGTCACCGGTTCCGCCTGTTCCCAGTGCGGCGGCGAGGTCAACATCACCAACAACCAGACCAACAACGCCGCCGTCACCGCCACGACCAACGCCACCATCGGCTCCGGCCGCGCCGCCGTGGTCGGGACCACCGCCGTCGGCAACAGCGCCACCTTCTATGTGAGTCGTCCGGGCGGGTGAGGAACAGACTCAGTCCACTGCGGAAAAAGCGAGTCCATTTTCGTCTAGTCTTCGCGGGGACGCGGGGGCTGCGGGAAAATGGCGCTGGCGCGAAAGCAGGGTGACAGGCTGCCAAGAGCGCTATTTCCGGAGAGGGCGACGGGAGGGGGGATTTGGTTTTCAAAGACCGTGGGGAGAAGTGTCGCACGGTTTTGAAGCGTGATGGGTTGGGGGGGGTGGTTTTGGACGGCAGGGCGTTGAAAACGCGGAGGATTATCGCAAAATTGGGGTGAGAAGCGAAGGCTTCACAACCGGCGCGCGGTCACCGGATGGCAGCAAATGGATAAGGTGACCGTCGAGAGCGAACAACGGCAGTTAGTCTTCGTTAGGATCAGGATCGCCAGCCGCTACAGCACGGACTTCCGGCAGGGGGTCGCTGGCTCCCGCAGTAGCCCAAGCCTTAGTAGCCTCTGAAACACCAAACCGCTCGGCCATAGCGACGGCCAGACCCACGCAAGCGGCCCGTAGTAATGACACGGACACCGCGTCCCAGCTTCCCAATGCAATGGCCTCGTATCGGGTCTGGAGATGAAGGATCAAGAGCGTTCGTTCGAGGCGAGGCGCGGCACGCTCGAGTAGCCCTGAAGGTATCAGCCGAGCGAGAATCCGGATGACAGCATGAAGGCCCACAGCACGGCGGGCCTCAAATACGACCAGCATTTGTTCAATCGCTGCGTCGGGAACTACCCCCAAATCTGGGGCGCGGCTCCAAAGTAACACAGCGTCAGCCGAGGCGGCTACATCGTGGAAATCGTCGGCTAAAAGGCCATCTCGGATCAAATCGACGACCCTACCTCGAAGCGCTTCGTTCATGGCAAAATACGGTGCAGCCACCCGGGCATAAGGCGCTCTACCCGTGGAGATCAGACCGACGAGCATGGCGAGTCGGTCTGCTGTTCTATCATGTCGAGAGAGAACCTGACCCAGCGCACCGCCGACAACTTGGCCCAACGCTCTTCCCATGCTGATGTCCGGGTCTCCGCTAAAGGCATGGCGAAGAGGATCCTTTTCGTCGTCTTGCTTCGGCCGCCATGAGACCGCTTTGTCGAACATCGCCCTCCCGGCATCGGCACCCGGAAGAATGCGCGGCAAACGACGAGAGGTGCCAGCAGCGAAGATTTCATCGAGGTGGTCGCGATGGTCAGGCAGTTCGTCTGATCCATAAAGCCTAAGCCTCAACCGCCCCTCAACATCGATGTCGTCAGGATGCGGCATGTCGGCCAGCGTTGCCAGGTAGAGGCCGTGGCCGACGGGAAGGCGCGGCTCAGTCGAATCTAGCTGGCTCCACAGCCCTTGCCCGAACCGGGCTGCTTGGTCTGGCGTTAAGCAATGGTGCTGGTGGAGATAGAAAAGCCGCAGGCAGGCTTCCTGTCGGTCCTCACCCTCGCCGTCCAAGGCGTTCAGAAGACTGTCGATACGCCCGCTTGAAATCGTTGCGATATTCACCGAAGCCCAGTCGAGCAAGCCAAGCCAACCCGAGGCACGGGGCCATCGGCTGAAACGGGCGGACATTCCCGCCTCACCAGAAAGCGGAAACGCAATGATCTCGTTCAGACGTTCCGCTCGGGCGCGGCCAGTCAGGCCTAACAGCCCCCCTCGGGCCAAACGGTCAATGGGTTCGAACATCCAGTGGAACCGCATCCCTGTGTCTGCGGCGAGATCCATCGCCAAGAGAAATGCAGCAATCGCTTGTGAAGCGGAAGCCCTTATAGCCAGACGCCCTAAGGTCTCCGTTAAGAGTGGCAGATGATCCATGCCCGCAGAGCGACGGTCTCGCTGCAACGCACCTCGCCAGTGGGCTATAGTCGGCGACAGCTGCGTGGAGATCTTATCAACAGTGCTCTGGCTCATGCGAGCGATGGCGATCCGTGAAAAGTGCGTAGCGTACGCGACATCGCGAACACTCTTCACGCCCCTAATAAGATCGATGTGCCATTCGAGCGTGTCAGCGGGATTTTGCTCCAGTGCTTCTATGAAGGTTTCCGACGCAAGTGTGTAATGGCGCAGACGGAGTGGAGCCCCTGCATCTTCTAGCATTCGGGCGATCTGGCAGAGTGACGTTGACGTCGCGGGATTGGTGAAGCGAATGACTTTCCGCGGATCATTGTAGACCCCCGGCTCGAAATCCGGGACCACATCCCGTTCACGCTCTTTACGCTTGCGTTCCTCAGACTGAAGATCGCTTCGGATAGAGTCGAGTAGATCAAAGGGGTCGCTTCGCCAGTCCTTATAGGCGTTGGACCAACTCCGAGGTTCGAAATCCTGATCCTGTGACAGCGCGCGTGCCAGCCACTCCCCCCAAGCCAACCGCGACATCAACCAGACAGAGTCGGGGGCCGAACGAACACGTCGCCTGAGCTCAGCGACGACACCGCGCACCAAGCCCAGAGCGTGATCGAACTCGCCTAGATCACAGTGCAAACCCGCCAGCCTGAGCATCCATATCGGATCTGCACCTGCAATCCGATTCATGCCCGCATCCAAACTGTCCAAGTCCAACCTGTCGCGCGCAGCGAGACAGAGCTGATACTCGGCGTCGGCTAGGACGTCCGACCCCAGATCGCCCTCTCGCCTCACATATTCCACCCATAACCGCAGCGTATCGTCGTCGCCGTCACGGCGTGCCTGGCGGGCCAAGTCAACAGCCAGCTCTAGCCGGTCTGCACGAGTGAGTTCGCTCGTCTCCGGGGCGGCCAGAGCACTCGCAACCTGACGTACTAGAACATCATCCATGTCGAGATATCCTACACGGTGACGCCACGAGAGCTCGCGTACGTAGCGGGCTGCACTGGCTGGCCCCAGGGCCCCCAAAACCTCCTCGGATAGGTAGGGGAAGTTTTCTGTTTGCCAGCGCAACTGATGGCGCACCTTCGCGGGCGCTGTCACCCAGCCGGGGTAGGCTAACCGATCACTCGCCAGAACATCGCAGCCCGCACGGATGCGCTCCGCCGCGAACTCGGGGTTACTACGCTCATGTTCCCGATCATCGACCTGCGGCGTTCCGAGGATCGCCGACGCATGGGTTGGCTCCCAGTCGGCGGGACTGGCAGGCTCTGCCGACTTTAGGAATGCCATAACGGCCTCCAGCGCCCGAACCGCCTGGATGGAGGGATCGAGATCCGTCACGAGTGGAGCCAGATCAATCGGGGAGATATTGCGGGCCTCCAGCAGGCGGCGCTTGGCCGGTGCCAGATTCAGCACGCCGACAAGGTAAATTCTTCGCGCGGCACCAGCCAGATGGTCACGAACCCATCCACTCCAAGCGAGGAAATTCGGATCGTCTCCGGAAAACCCGAAGAGGCACAACTCGTTCTCGATGAAGACCTGACGAGTCGCGTTTACAAAAGCGGCGTGGCGAGCCGGATATGTCCGATAGTCTTCCTCGGCGATGACAAATCCGTCGTCGATGCCGACCGTTCCATGCAGCTTGACGATTCGCGGAGCCGAGAAGCGCGCCAGATCTCCTTCGGTTCGCACTACTGAGTAGTGACGATCGAGCGCGTCTTCCGCCGCTCGCTCGACTAGGGTGTCGTAGTTGGTGGTGAGGATGTCAGCCCACGGCAGTTCCACCAAGGCGCGATGAAGTTTCCCAGGGTTCCACGCCGCATCGGGGATTGACGTTCGGATCAAGTCGTCCAATGCCGCTTGGCCGAAATAAGTCCGATATTCCTCGGCGAGGCGCAGGGCGTCAGAAGGTGCTAAGTCGGGGTCACCGTAAATCGCTGTGGCCATGCTCTGAGCCAAATCCCTCCAAAGCGGGGGACGTTTTGCGTCCTGAGTCAGCAACTCAGCGTTGAGACTAAACCCCGCTCCAACCATCGCAGCAGCGCCACGTTCACCTCGACGCCGCCACAACGCCTGAGCCAACTGTTGTAGAGCTGGAAAATCAACGAGCGTTCGGATCGAAGGTTTAGGATCGGTCGAGGCACTTTTCATTGCGGTATGGAAATCGACCTTGAGGGCATAGTCCAGCTATAACTCCTGTTAGTTGTCGCGTCCGTCCAACGCAGTAAACTCTTCCCATGAGCGTCGAGTATGCGGTTACGCGCCCCCTCCGTCTCGCCGCTCCGCGGCGATCCACCTCCCCCAAGGGGGGAGGATAAACGGTCGCCTTGCCCTCGCCCCCGCCCTCCCCTACTCCAGACATCAGCCGTTCCATCGGGGGTTGCGGCGTTTCGGAGTAAACTCATGCGTTCTGCGCGTCGCCTTCTGCTTGTCGCGGTCTCTGGCCTGGCGCTTTCGACGGGGGCCTTCGCCGTCCCCGTCCTGGCCTTCGCGCCCGCCGCCCAAACCCAGACCCAGGTCCCGCCCTCCGATCCCTGGGCCCAGGCGGCCAGTGATGTTCCGGCCGATCCGGCTGTGCGCTACGGCCTGATGCCCAACGGCATGCGCTACGCCCTGATGCACAACGCCACCCCGCCCGGTCAGGCCTCGTTCCGGCTGCGGATCGACGCGGGCTCGCTGATGGAGCGGGACGACCAGCAGGGGCTGGCCCACTTCATGGAGCATATGGCCTTCAACGGGACCAAGGACATCCCCGAGAACGAGATGCTGCGCATTCTCGAACGCCTGGGCCTGGCCTTCGGCGCCGACACCAACGCCTTCACCAGCTTCGAGCAGACGGCCTATATGCTGGAACTGCCCAACACCCAGGACGAGACGGTCGATACGTCCCTGCATGTGATGCGGGAAATGATGGGCGACGCCCTGATGGCGTCGGACGCCATCGACGCCGAGCGGGGCGTCATCGTCGGGGAGGAGCGGACCCGCAACTCGCCGCAGATGCGGGTGCTGAAGACCCAGCTGGCCCTGCTGGCGCCGGGCCAGCGCCTGTCGAAACGCCTGCCGATCGGCGACCTGGAGGTGATCCGCACCGCGCCGCGCGAACGGTTCGTCGACTTCTATGACGCCTATTACCGCCCCTCGCGCGCGACCTTCATCGCTGTCGGCGACTTCGACGTGGACGCGATGGAGGCCAAGATCCGCACGACCTTCGCGGACTGGACGCCCAAGGCCGCCGACGGGCCCGAGCCCGACCTGGGAACCGTCGCCGCGCGCCAGCCGGAGACCAGCATCATCGTCGAGCCGGGCGTCCAGTCGTCGATCCAGATCAACTGGATCAAGGCGCCGGACCTCGACCCCGACAGCCTGGCCGAACGCACCGAGGCCGTTCGCCGCAGCCTGGGCCTGGCGGTGCTGAACCGTCGCCTGGGCGAGATGGCGCGGGCCGACAATCCGCCCTTCCTGGGCGCCGGCGGCGGTTATCAGTCGCTGTTCGACAGCCTGGACGCCGGCGTCCTGTCGGTCGCCTTCACGCCGGGCGAATGGAAGCGCGCGCTGGAGACCACCGAGCAGGAGGCCCGCCGTCTGACCCAGTACGGCGTCACCGCCCCCGAGCTGCAGCGCGAGATCACCGAATATCGCACCAGCCTGCAGAATGCGGTGGCCACGGAGGCGACCCGCTCCACCCCCGCCCTGGCCGGCGCCCTGCTGAACGCCGTCAATGGCGACACGGTCTTCACCTCGCCCCAGGAAAGCCTGGACCAGTTCGAGAAGATCGTCGCCGATCTGACGCCGGAACAGGTCAACGCCGCCGTGCGTCCGGTGTTCGAAGGCCAGGGGCCTCTGGTCCTGTTCACCAGCCCGGTCCCGGTCGAGGGCGGCGAGGCCGCCGTCACCGCCGCGCTGGAGGCCTCGCGTCAGGTTCCCGTCGCCGCGCCCGGCGATCAGTCGGCGTTGGAATGGCCCTATACGAACTTCGGCGCGCCGGCCGTTCCCGCCGCGCGCACCGAGGTGGCCGATCTGGGCGCCACCCTGGTCCGCTTCCCCAACGGGACCCTGCTGAACATCAAGAAGACCGACTTCCGCGATGACCAGATCCTGATCCGCGCCAATACGGGCATCGGCGGCATGGGTCTTCCCGCCGACCGCTTCTCGCCCCTGTTCGCCGCCAACACCGTGCTGAACGCCGGCGGCCTGGGCAAGCTGACGGTGGATGAGGCCGACCGCGTCCTGGCCGGCCATGTCGTCAACACCAGCGTCAGCCAGGGTACGGACAGCTACAGCTTCGGCGGCTCCACCCGCCCGGAGGACCTGCAGCTCGAGCTTCAGGTTCTGGCCGCCTTCCTGACGGATCCGGGTCTGCGCGCCGCGCCGCTGCAACGCGCCAAATCCTCCTATCCGCAGGCGCTGGAACAGCAGGCCGCCACGCCCGGCGGCGCCTTCGGTCTGAAGGCCGGGGAACTGCTGGCCGGGGGCGACAAGCGCGCGGCCGCCCCGACCAACGAACAGTTCCAGTCGGTCGAGATCGAACCCCTGCGCGAACAGATCAAGGCGGCCCTCGCCTCCGGCCCGATCGAGATCACGGTCGTCGGCGATGTGGACGTGGACGCGGTCATCGCCGCCGTGGGTTCGACCTTCGGCGCCCTGCCCGCGCGCGGTCCCGCCCCGACCCCGCCGCCCGGATCGGCCGAACGTCGCTTCCCCGCCCCGACCGCGACCCCGATCCGTCTGACCCACACGGGCCAGGCTGAACAGGCTCTGGGCTTCGTCGCCTGGCCCACCACCGACCAGATCGAAGACCGCACCACGGCCCGGCGACTGGCGATCCTGTCGGCCGTGCTGCAACTGCGCCTGAACGAGGAGATCCGCGAGAAACAGGGCATCGCCTATTCGCCCAGCGCCAGCGCCACCAGCTCCGACGCCTTCCCCGGCTACGGCTATATCGCCGTCGGCGCCGAAACGCCCCCCGAGTCCCTGACGAAACTGTTCGACGCCGTGGACGTGATCGCCGCCGACCTGCGCGACAATCCGGTCAGCGAGGATGAACTGAACCGCGCCCGCCGTCCGGCGGTGGAGCGGCTGCGGCGCAGCATGGCCGACAACGGCTACTGGCTGACCCAACTGTCCGAAGCCCAGTCCGACCCGGCCTCGCTGGACCAGACCCGCAACAATATCGCGGTGCTGGAGGCCGTCACCGCAGCCGACCTGCAAAGCCTGGCCCGGCAGTATCTGAAGCCCGACGCCGCCTGGCGCGCCGAGGTCGTCTCGGACAAGCTGGCCCAGTAGGAAAAACGGCCCCGGTTCGCAGGAACCGGGGCCGAGCCTTTTGGCGGCCAGTCTTCAGGATCGTCGACGGAGAGCCGACGGTCTTGTCCTGCGTCACACGGCCTGAGCCGCGCCTGAACGGGGCGCGTCAGGTCCGGTTCAGAACACCCGGCCGCCGACGCCGCCGTCCAGGGTGATGGCCCCGGTGATGACGGTCGCGCTCTGGACCTGTTCCTCGCGGTATTCGGTGTATTCCTCTTCGCGGTACATGGTCAGGATCTTCACCCCGGCCCCGTAGCGACGCAGCAGCGAGCGTTCGTTGCAGTCCCGCTCGGGCTTTTCGGGGCGGCATTCCAGCCGGCCCTCGCCGCCGAACCACAGGGCCTCGTGCTTCCTGCAGGTCAGGGTCGTGCCGTGGTCGAATTTGATGTCGCCCTCATAGTCGGCGATCGTCGCCTGGAGCCAGGTGCCGGCCAGGCAACGATAGATCTCGCCGTCATAGCCGTCGGCGATCTCGCGATCCGGCTTCACCTGCGAGGCGGGGTGCGGCACCTGGCGGTCGTCGATGCAGACCGCCTGGATCACCACCCGCTTCATCGACCGACGCCAGGCGGTGAAGGGCGTCCGCACCGTCTGGGCCAGGCCTTCGACGGCCAGGCCCTGGATGGTCGTCGGATAGGGCTGGTCCACGGTCACATAGGCCGCGCCGCCGCCCCCGCCGTAACCGCCGGAGAAGCCGCCGGCCCGCGCATTCACAAAGGCCCGCGACCCGGCGTTCGCACTGGCGCTGGCCCCCGCATTGACGTTGACGTTCACATTGACGTTGGTGTTCGAGTTCCAGCCGCCGTTTCCGCCCCCGCACGATCCCCCCCCGCAGGAAGGCGGCGGAGGCGGCGGCTCGCAGCACGGCGGCGGCGGCGGTTCGCACGCCGGCTGGCCACAGCTCTGGGCCGTCGCCGCGCCCGCGACGCCCAACATGGCCCCGCCGGCCGCCAGACCCAGCATCCAATTCCTGATCCGCTGCCGCATCGGCGGGACTCCCGAACGAATTCTCACGTCGCCTGGACAGACTTCCGGACGATCCAACCTTAACCAAGACGACAAAAGCCTTTCGTTTCCGTTGAGATGGGAAAGTCTTCGGGGATGGCGCAATGCCGCATCCGTCTGCTAGACCGCCCGCATCATGACCGTCCGCGTCTCCATTCGCCTGATTTCGATTAGCCGCCCGGCGTAGCGCTTCCGGGCCCTGTGGCCCCGTGCACGCCGGGAAGACCGCCCTCTGTTCGGGCGAACGAAGCCGCCCTCGAGCAGCGCGAAGCGCGACAGGGCGAACGAAGACAGCGACATCACTTTCACGACGCCGAGACGACCCATGGCCGACGCCACAGACACCACCGACACCCCCTCCGGCCGCGACTATCGCGACACCGTCTTCCTGCCCGAGACGCCCTTCCCCATGCGCGGCGGCCTGCCGCAGAAGGAGCCGCTGATCCTGGAGCAGTGGGGCGACCTGTACGGGACCCTGCGCGCCGAACGCCAGGCGCAGAAGGCCCCGCTCTACGTGCTGCACGACGGCCCGCCCTACGCCAACGGCGACATCCACATCGGCCATGCGCTGAACAAGACGCTGAAGGATTTCGTGGTCCGCAGCCGGTTCCTGCTGGGCTATGACGTCGATTACGTCCCCGGCTGGGACTGCCACGGCCTGCCGATCGAGTGGAAGATCGAGGAGCAGTTCCGCGCCAAGGGCCGCCGCAAGGACGAGGTCTCCAAGGACGAGTTCCGCGCCGCCTGCCGCGAATACGCCGGCAAATACATCGACCTGCAACGCGACCAGTTCAAACGCCTGGGCATCACCGGCGACTTCGCCAACCGCTACGCCACCATGGACTTCACGTCCGAGGCGGCCATCATCGCCGAGTTCCACAAGTTCAAGAACTCGGGCCAGCTGTATCGCGGCTCCAAGCCCGTCATGTGGTCGCCGGTCGAGCGCACCGCCCTGGCCGACGCCGAGATCGAATACCACGATCACGTGTCACCCACGATCTGGGTCAAGTTCCCGGTCACGGGCGTGTCCGACGACCACCCCGACGACCTGCTGGCCTTCCGCACCAGCACCCCGTCCATCGTCATCTGGACGACCACGCCCTGGACCATCCCGGCCAACCGGGCCATCAGCTACGGCCCCGAGATCGCCTATGGCCTGTATGAGGTCACGGCCATGGAAGAGGGTCTGGAGTTCGCGCCCTGGGCCAAGCCGGGCGACCGCCTGATCGTCGCCGACAAGCTGGCCGAGGACGTGTTCAAGGCCGCCAAGATCGCCGCCTGGACCCGCGTCTACGACATCAATCCGTCGGGTCTGGAATGCGCCCACCCCCTGGCTGCGCTGGACAGCGGCTATGGCTTCTCGGTGCCGCTGCTGGCCGGCGACCATGTCACCGACGACGCCGGCACGGGCTTCGTCCACACAGCGCCGGGCCACGGCGCCGACGACTTCGAGGTGTGGAAGGCCCATGGTCATCATGAGGTGCCGGACACGGTCGATCCCGACGGCGCCTACTACCCCACCGTCCCCCTGTTCGCGGGGCTGAAGGTGCTGGAGACCGAGGGCAAGAAGACCGGCAAGTTCGGTCCCGCCAACGGCGCGGTGATGGACAAGCTGATCGAGGCCGGCAATCTGCTGGCGCGCGGCCGACTGGAACACTCATACCCGCACTCCTGGCGGTCCAAGGCGCCGGTCATCTTCCGCAACACGCCCCAATGGTTCATCCGCATGGACGAGCCCCTGAAGTCGGGCGACACCCTGCGCGAGATGGCCCTGACCGCCATTGACGACACGGCCTTCCACCCGGCGGCGGGCAAGAACCGCATCCGCTCGATGGTCGAGGGTCGTCCCGACTGGCTGGTCAGCCGCCAGCGCGCCTGGGGCACGCCCCTGGCCATGTTCATCGACAAACAGACCGGCCAGCCCCTGCATGATCCCGAGGTCGACGCCCGGATCGTCAAGGCCGTGGCCGAACACGGCGCCGACATCTGGTTCACCGCGCCCGACAGCGACTTCCTGGGCGCCCACGACCCGGCCCGGTATGAAAAGGTCGAGGACATCCTGGACGTCTGGTTCGACGCGGGTTCGACCCACGCCTTCGTTCTTGACCCGCGCCTGCCCGAGCATGGCTATACGGGCGACCGCCCGGCCCACTGGCCCGCCGACCTCTATCTGGAAGGCTCGGACCAGCATCGCGGCTGGTTCCAGTCGTCTCTGCTGGAAGGTTGTGGCACCCGTGGCCGCGCCCCGTTCAAGGCGGTCCTGACCCACGGCTTCACCCTCGACGAGAAGGGCGAGAAACAGTCCAAGTCCAAGGGCAATACGACCGATCCGCTGACGGTCATCAAGGAAAGCGGCGCCGACATCCTGCGTCTGTGGGTGGCCCTGGTCGACTATTCGGAAGACCAGCGGATCGGCAAACAGATCCTGCAGACCACGGTCGACGCCTATCGCAAGCTGAGGAACACGGTCCGCTATCTGCTGGGCGCCCTGGCCGACTTCGACGAGGCCGAGCGGCTGACCGACTACGACCAGTTCCCGCCGCTGGAGAAGTTCATCCTGCACCGGCTGTGGGAGTTGGACGCCCATGTGCGCCAGGCCTACGTCGAATACCGCTTCCAGGACGTCGTCCGCCCGGTGCTGGAGTTCTGCTCCAACGACCTGTCGGCCCTGTATTTCGACATCCGCAAGGACAGCCTCTACTGCGACCGCCCCGACGCCCTGCGCCGCCGCGCGGCCCGCACGGTGATGGACGCGGTCTTCATGCGCCTGACCGCCTGGCTGTCGCCGCTGACGCCCTTCACGATGGAAGAGGCCTGGACGACGCGCTTCCCGGATGCGGGGACGAACTGCGCCCGGGTGATTCCGGAGACGCCGGCGGAATGGGAGAATGCGGCCGAGGCCGAGCGTTGGGCCGCGATCAACACCGTCCTCGAAGTGGTCAATGAATCGTTGGAAGCCGCGCGTCGAGATAAGCTGATCGGCGGGGCGCTGGACGCCTGGCCGACCGTCACGGCGCCGGCGGGAACCTTCGCCCCCTTCGACGGTCTGGACGCGGCCGAGATCTTCCGCACCTCGGGCGCCGAACTGGTCGAAGGCGACGCGCTCGCCGTGGCTGTGGCCCTGGCCGACTATCCCAAATGCGCCCGCTCGTGGCGCCGCGTCCCCGACGTCGGCTCAGACCCCGCCTACCCCGACCTGTCGGCCCGCGACGCCGATGCGGTCCGGTATTGGGACCAGACGCACGCCTGACCCGCATTCACCTCCCCGTTGGCGAAGGCCGACGGGGAGGACAGGCGATCGCGTCAGCGAGCGCCAGGACGGGGCGACTCGGCGCCTGAAGCCGCCGTGGTCATCACCATCGTCAGAGTCGCCCCCTCCTGGTCGCTAGGCGACCTGTCCTCCCCGCGCGCCTGCGCGCGCAGGGAGGTGACGCGGGGCTGATGCTCAGCCCCTCCTCGGTTTGCGAGGGAAGTGTCACGCGTGGCGGCGGGCCTCCCAACCCTCCTAATGACGCTGCCCCAATCCCCGCGTTTCCAACGTCTTGCCCATCGCCGGCCCCCATCGACCTGGCGCCCGTCAAAACCCTGCTAGGATGGTCGCCGTTGAAATCGCCGGAGGTCGAAGGGATGAGGCGTCGCCGAATTGCACTGTTTCGCCTGTTGCACCGGTTTCCCCCGGCGCCGTTCAATTTCAGCGCGGCTATTTCAGACTATTCAGACTATTCAGACTATTCAGACCCTGTTTTTCGCGTCTGAATCGGACCCGCCTTGACCCCAGCCTCGGACATCGCCGTCAAAACCCCCGCCTGGGTCTGCGCGCCCGGCGTGCTGAAGGTCCCCTTCCTCGAGGTTTTCCTGGCGGACTACGCCCTGCACCGCCTGCCGGGTGATCAGGTTCAGGCCGTGCTGGGCTGGGGGATGAAGCCGACGGCCGCCGCCGGTCGACGCTGGGCCGCAGCCAACGACCGCCCCTATGTGGCGCTGGAGGACGGCTTCCTGCGCTCCGTCGGCATCGGCGAGGCGGGGGCGGCCAGTCTCAGCCTGATCGTCGATGACCTGGGCGTCTATTATGACGCCACCCGGCCCAGCCGGCTCGAACAGCTTATCCAGACCGCCGACGCCTGGTGCGACGCCACAACCACCGCCCGCGCCCGCGCCCTGATCGACCGGATCGCCGCCTCGGGCGTGTCCAAGACCAATATGGGCGGGCCGCTGGACCCCGGCCTGCTGCGGCCCGGCCGCCGCGTCCTGATCGTGGACCAGACCTTCGGCGACGCCTCCATCGGCTATGGCCTGGCGACGCAAGACAGTTTCGACGCCATGGTCGCCGCCGCCCGCCGCGACGAACCCGAGGCCCAGCTGATCATCAAACGCCACCCGGCGGTGGCGGCGGGCAAGAAGCGGGGCTGCGTCACCGACCTGGCCGGC
The DNA here is from genome assembly GCF_049898245.1 of Brevundimonas sp. TSRC1-1. Lineage (NCBI taxonomy): Bacteria > Pseudomonadati > Pseudomonadota > Alphaproteobacteria > Caulobacterales > Caulobacteraceae > Brevundimonas > Brevundimonas sp. TSRC1-1. Next base: position 102,442 of record NZ_JAFCXI010000005.1, on the reverse strand, counting down.
GTCACCCTGGTGGACGCCGACGTGCGGCCCGCCGACCTGCTGGCGGCGGTGGACGCCGTCTATTGCGTCACGTCCGCGCTCGGATTCGAGGCCCTGTTGCGCGGTCTGCCGGTGCGCTGTTTCGGCGCGCCCTTCTATTCCGGCTGGGGCCTGACGACCGACGCCGTGGCCACCGGCCGCCGCGGCGTGGCGCGCACGGTGGAACAGGTCGCCGCCGCCGCCCTGATCGCCTACAGCCGCTATGTCGATCCCGTCACCGGCGAACGGTGCGAGGCCGAACAGGCGCTGGAGCGGTTGATTTCCCTGCGGGACCGCGCCGACCGTCTGGCCGGCGACTGGGCGGCCGTCGGCTTCGCACCGGCCAAACGCCCGCCGGTGCGCCGCCTGCTGAACTCGCCTAAGGCGCGGATGCGCTATTTCATGTCGCCGTCGCGCGCCGCCGCCCACGCCGCTTCTGTCAACGGCCGGCTGATCTGGTGGGCAGGCAAGGAGAGCGAGGCCGTGCGCCGGGCCGCTGCGATGTTCGACGGCCCGACCGTCCGCATGGAGGACGGCTTCATCCGCTCGCGCGGCCTGGGGTCGGACTTCGTCGGCGCCCTGTCCGTCGCCCTGGACGACCAGGGCGTCTATTACGACCCGTCGCGCCCGTCGCGGCTGGAGACCCTGATCGAGACGACCGAGGCGACGCCGGAGCAACTGGCCCGCGCCGCCGCCCTGCGGTCCCGCATCGTCGCGGCGGGCCTGTCGAAATACAATCTGAAGGGCCAGGCGCCGGCCGACTGGCCTGCAGATCGCGACATCCTGCTGGTCGTCGGCCAGGTCGAGAACGACAAGTCGATCCTTCTGGGCTGCGAACCCGATCTGGCCACCAACTCCGCCCTGGTCGAGGCCGCACGGGCCGATCACCCCGACGCCTTCCTGGTGTATCGCAACCATCCCGACGTCCTGGCCGGCAACCGGCCGGGGCGGCTGGAGGCCTCGGCCCTGGCCTCGGTGGACGCCAGCGCGGACGGGCTGGACATCATCGACTGCCTGAACGCCTGCCGTCGGGTGGCGACCCTGACCTCCCTAACCGGGTTCGAGGCCCTGATGCGAGGCAAGGCGGTGTCGGTCTATGGCCGGCCCTTCTATGCGGGATGGGGCCTGACCGACGACCGGCTGGCCTTCGAACGTCGCAGCCGCCGCGCGACCGTCGATCATCTGATCCTGGCCGCCCTGATCCACTATCCCCTCTATGTCACCCCGACGGGCTGGCCCTGCGAGGCCGAGGATCTGGTCCAGGCCCTGATCGCCGCCCGCGACCAGCCGCCGCCCAAGGCGCCGCGCGGCCAGGTCCAGCGCTGGGCCGCCGGGATCATCGCCTCTCTCGACCGCAGGCCGCCGCCGTCCTATTGAAGGCGTTCGCAAAGGAAACTGTCTACCCGTGCAACACGCCGTTATCGCCGCCACCGGCCTCTTCACCCCCGAACAATCGGTCTCCAACGCCGAACTGGTCGACAGCTACAACGCCTGGGCCGACGGCTGGAACGCCCGTCACGCCGCCCAGATCGAAGCCGGCGAGTTGGAGGCCAAGGCGCACTCCTCGCCCGAGTTCATCGAGAAGGCGTCGGGCATCAAGAGCCGCTTCGTCCTGGACAAGGCCGGGGTGATCGACCCCGAACGGATGGCGCCCAACCTGCCGGAACGTTCGAATGACGAACTGTCGATCCTGGCCGAGATGGCGGTCAAGGCCGCCCGCCAGGCGATCGAGGCCTGGGGCAAGCCGGTCAGCGAGATCGGCGCCGTCCTGTGCGCCGCCTCCAACATGCAGCGCCCGTATCCGGCCATGGCCATCGAGGTGCAGCAGGCCCTGGGGATCGAGGGCTTCGCCTTCGACATGAATGTGGCCTGTTCTTCCGCCACCTTCGGCGTCAAGACGGCGGCGGACTTCATCGCCGGCGGCTCGGTCAAGGCCGTGCTGATGGTCAATCCGGAGGTCTGTTCGGCCCACCTGAACTTCACCGACCGCGACAGCCACTTCATCTTCGGCGACGTCGCCACGGCGGTGATCGTGGAATCGGCCGAGACGGCTGGTCCGGGCGGCTGGGACGTGCTGGGCACGCGGCTGAAGACGGTCTTCTCCAACAATATCCGCAATAATTTCGGCTTCCTGAACCGCAACGCCCGCGACACCGCCCATCTCGATTCGCCGGTCGCCGACGACAGCGTCCAGAACGACAAGCTGTTCATCCAGCAGGGCCGCAAGGTCTTCCGCGACGTGGTGCCGATGGTGTCGGACATGATCATCGACCACGCTGGCGAACTGGGCCTTGATCCGCACGAATTGAAGCGGTTGTGGCTGCACCAGGCCAACATCAACATGAACACCATGATCGGCAAGAAGGTGCTGGGCCGCGAGCCCTCGTCGGACGAGAACGTCATCATCCTGGACGACTACGCCAACACCTCCTCGGCCGGATCCATCATCGCCTTCCACCTGCACAATGACGGCTTCGCCCCCGGCGACACCGGCCTGATCTGCAGCTTCGGCGCCGGCTATTCGGCCGGGACGGTGTTCGTGCGCAAACGCGCCTGACGATCAGGGCCGGGGCAGGAACAGGACGACGTCCAGACTCCACCGCCCCGGCCCACCGGCGATCAGCCCGAACAGAATGACCATCAGCAGGGTCTCGGGCAGGTCGAAATAGCTCGACAGGCGATAGCCAAGACTGGCGCCCTCCACCGACTTGGCGGCGACCGTCGCCAGCGCAACCATGCAGATCACGATCAGCACCAGGGCCGACAGGCTGGTGAACAGGCCCAGGATCAGCAGGCCTCCGAAGACGAACTCGCACACCGACACGAACCGGGCGGTCTGACGTGGCGCGACGACGCCCGCCTCCACCATCGTCTGCTGCATCTTCTCCGCCTGGGAGGGGGCGAACAGCTTGTAGAAGCCCGACAGGAAGAACATTCCCCCGACCACGATCCGCGCGACCAGCAGCGCAACATCCATCAGCGCAGGCGCGCTAAGGCCCAGGGCGCGATACAGATCGATCATAGGACAAAGGCTCCGCAGGCAGGGTTCATCAATGCCTCGGCGCGCGGTCGGTTGCCGACGCGAGCCCCGCCGACAGAATCCGGAGAAATGGATCCGACGGGAGAGAACCAAAAAGTTCGACCGCCGTTACGTCAGGTTAATCCTGATCTGAGAAGATAATTGCTCAGGCTACGCTTGAATCCTGTACTGGATTTTGCGAGGCCTTTGATTGTCGAGAACAGGGGAGTTCCCAGATGGCTCAGACGACACCGAAGACGGTGCTGGAAAGCCTGGCTCAGGATATCGCAGCCGTGCTCAAGAGCATGGGCGGTTCGGCCCATCAGAATCTGGTCGTGGACTGCGTCGCGGCCCTGAAACGTCAGCGCGGCGAGGCGGTCAACACGCCGGACCTGCGTCAGAAGATCATCGAGACCTTCGAACAGTATCGCGACTGGTTCGTGCGTCCGTTCGGCGAAGGCTCGCAGCGCTGGGCCCTCGCAGGCGATTTCGCCTAACTCAAAAAGCAGAGGGCGCGCTCCGCAAGGAGCGCGCCCTCTTCATTTCGCCTGATCGTGGGATCAGAAGCGGCGGATGTAGCTGACCGAATAGGCGTCGGCTTCGCCCGCGTCGTCGCGGTAGTCGCGACGGGTCCAGTCGGCCCGCACGCCGTTCACGCCATCCAGATAGTAGTTGGCGCCGGCGCCATAGTTCCAGCTGTCGCCGCCCACGTCGGTGTTGGCGCCCGGGAACTCCTGCTTCAGCTCGGTGTGGCCGTAGCCGCCGCGCGCGAACAGCTCCAGCTTGTCGGACACCGGGTATTTGCCGACCACATAGCCGGCGGCGTCCCACTCGTGCTTGATCGAGCCGTCGACGCCGGCGACGGTGAAGTCGTCGTCCTTGACGCCGACCGAGGCTTCGGTCTCGACGGCCAGGTAACGGTTCAGGTTTACGCCCAGACGACCGGTGACGGCGCCCGTGGTTGCATTGTCGCCTTCAAGATGAGTGTACCCCAGCGATCCGTAACCACGCGGTTCGGGATTGGTTTGAGCAAAGGCCGGAGCGGCGATTGCGGAAACGGCGACAGCGGCGAGAAGAATGTTACGCATTGTTTCTTATTAACTCCTAGATGTGATGACCGGTTGGATCATCAGCCCCATCCAGCGAATGCTTAAATAGGTGACGCCTTCGTCTGTTCCATAGGCTGGCGTCACATGACGCCGTCTGTGCGCGGCGAGACACACACTGTGTTCCACCAAGTACGACAGAAATGCGACGCGCAACGAAAAGGGGCGGCGCCCTGCGGCGCCGCCCCTGATTTCATTTCACTCCGTCATCCTCGGGCTCGACCCGAGGATCGAGCGATGGACAGCTGTGCGTCAACGGCATCTCACCAGCGGCGGATCATCCGATCCTCGGGTCAAGCCCGAGGATGACGGTGCGGGCCTAGCGGTCCTTTTCACGTTCCACGTTCAGCGCCGCCTGGGCTGCCGCCAAGCGGGCGATGGGCACGCGGTAGGGCGAGCAGGAGACGTAGTCCAGCCCGGCCTTCTCGCAGAAGGCGATCGACGACGGATCGCCGCCGTGTTCGCCGCAGATGCCCAGCTTGACGTCGGGCCGCACCGCGCGGCCGCGCTCGGCCGCGATCTCGATCAGGCCGCCGACGCCGTCCTGGTCCAGACGCACGAAGGGATCGGTCTCGAAGATGCCCTTGTCCAGGTAGGCCTGCAGGAACCGCCCCGAGTCGTCGCGGCTGATGCCGAAGGTCGTCTGGGTCAGGTCATTGGTGCCGAAGCTGAAGAACTGGGCGTATTCGGCCAGGTCCCCGGCGCGGATGGCGGCGCGGGGCAGTTCAATCATGGTGCCGACCAGATATTCGACGCTGTCGCCGGCGTCGGCGAACACGGCCTTGGCCGTGCGGTCGGTCAGTTCGCGCAGATATTTCATCTCCAGGCCGAGGGCGACCAGCGGGTGCATGATCTCCGGGATCGGCGCCTGGCCCGAGGTCTTCTTGACCTCCAGCGCGGCCTCCAGCACGGCCCGGACCTGCATCTCGTAGATCTCGGGATAGGCGACGCCCAGGCGGCAGCCGCGATGGCCCAGCATGGGGTTGGTCTCGTGCAGCTCCTTGGCGCGGCGTTTCAGCTTCTCGGCGTCGATGCCCGACGAGGCGGCCAGGGCGTCGATGTCTTCATCGGTGTGCGGGATGAACTCGTGCAGCGGCGGGTCCAGCAGGCGCACCGTCACCGGCAGGCCGGTCATGATCTCGAACAGTTCGACGAAGTCCGACTTCTGGAACGGCGCGATCTTGGCCAGGGCCGTGCGGCGGCCGGCCTCGTCGTCGGCCAGGATCATCTCACGCACGGCGGCGATCCGGGTGTCGTCGAAGAACATGTGCTCGGTCCGGCACAGGCCGATGCCCTCGGCGCCGAAGCCGCGCGCGGTCTTGGCGTCCAGCGGCGTCTCGGCGTTGGCGCGCACCTTCAGACGGCGCACCTTGTCGGCCCAGGCCATCAGGGTCTGGAAGTCGCCGGTCAGTTCCGGCTCGATCATGGCCACGGCGCCGTCCAGCACCTCGCCCTTCGAGCCGTCGATGGTGATGACCTCGCCGGCCTTGAAGGTGCGGCCGCGCGCGGTGAAGACGCCCTTGGCCTCGTCGATGTGGATCTCCCCGGCGCCCGAGACGCAGGCCCGGCCCATGCCGCGCGCCACCACGGCGGCGTGGCTGGTCATGCCGCCGCGCGCCGTGACGATGCCGCGGGCGGCGTGCATGCCGTGGATGTCCTCGGGGCTCGTCTCCTCGCGCACCAGGATGACCGCCTCGCCCAGACCGGCCAGGCGCTCGGCCTCGTCGGCGTCGAACACGATCTTGCCTGTCGCCGCGCCGGGCGAGGCCGGCAGGCCGGCGGCGATGACGGTGCGGACGGCCTCGGGGTCCAGGGTCGGGTGCAGCAACTGATCGAGCGCGGAGGGCTCGACCCGGCTGATGGCCTCTTCCTGGCTGATCACGCCCTCGGCGGCCAGATCCACCGCGACCTTCAGCGCCGACTTGGCGGTGCGCTTGCCGTTGCGGGTCTGCAGCATCCAGAGCCGGCCCTGTTCGACCGTGAACTCGATATCCTGCATGTCGCGGTAGTGGCTCTCCAGCTTGTTCACCACCTCGACGAACTGGCCGAACACCTCGGGCATGGCCTCTTCCATCGAGGGGGCGGTCTCGCCCATCTCCTCGCGGCCGATCTTGGTCAGGCTTTGCGGCGTGCGGATGCCCGCGACCACGTCTTCGCCCTGGGCGTTGATCAGGAACTCGCCATACAGCCGCGCCTCGCCGGTCGAGGGGTTGCGGGTGAAGGCCACGCCGGTGGCCGAGGTCTCGCCCATATTGCCGAACACCATCGACTGGACGCTGACGGCCGTGCCCCAGCTTTCGGGGATGTCGTGCATGCGGCGATAGAATTTGGCCCGCTCGTTCATCCAGCTGGCGAAGACGGCGCCGACCGCGCCCCACATCTGGTCGCGCGGGTCCTGCGGGAAGGGATGGCCCAGTTCGCGTTCGACCACGGCCTTGTAGTCCTCGACGACCCGCTCCCAGTCCTCGGCCTTCAGGTCGGTGTCGACGCTGACGCCCAGCCGGTCCTTGTGGGCGTCCAGCACCTCCTCGAAATCGTCGTGGCTGAGGCCCAGCACCACGTTCGAATACATGGTGATGAAACGACGGTAGGAGTCGAAGGCGAAGCGCCGGTCGCCCGACAGCCTGGCCAGACCCTCGACCGTCTGGTCGTTCAGGCCCAGGTTCAGCACCGTGTCCATCATACCCGGCATCGAGGCGCGGGCGCCCGAACGGACCGAGACCAGCAGGGGATTGTTCACGTCGCCGAAGGTCTTGCCGACGATCGCCTCGACCTTGTCCAGGGCGGTCTTCACCTGGGCTTCCAGATCGGCGGGATAGGTCTCGCCGTTGGCGTAATAGTGGGTGCAGACCTCTGTGGTGATGGTGAAGCCCGGCGGGACGGGCAGACCCAGCGAAGACATTTCCGCCAGATTGGCGCCCTTTCCGCCGAGAAGGTTCTTCATCGACGCATCGCCGTCGGCGGAGCCTCCGCCGAAGCCGTACACCCACTGAGTCATCTTGCAGTCCCTGAGCTTTGTATAAGGTCCGGCGGGTTCGCCCCGCTCGCACGCGGCATGACTAGCGTGGCGAAACCGGCTTGACCATGGCGCATGTAACAAAGCGTGAGCACGAAACCGGTTTCCTTGGGGGTCGGATGCGCCTGTGGGCGGAAAACAGCGGTCGCCGGGGCGCCGACAGGGCGGTCGAGTCGTCCGGATTCAGACTCGGCGTCGAAAAAACACCGTCTAAAGAGTCTAATTAGTCTGAAATCCCCCTGCCCCGCCCCCGGGCCGGAGGCGAAACCAGGATCGCATGGTTTTGGAGGGCGCCGGGATCAGGTGGGCAAGATTGTTGCAAGCCATTGGAATCCCTGGAACCGGACAGGCGGAATTGAGAGGGCAAGGCCTTCGCGGCCTTCACCCCGCCCGAGTCGTCGTCTCCTCCCCGCACAGCGGAGAGGAGACGGGAGATCAGCCGGCGATCTGGCCGAAGTCGGCGACCTGGCCCATGACGTCGCGGACCTGGCCCAGCAGTTTCAGGCGGTTGTCGCGTTCGGCGGGCACGTCGGAGTTGACCAGCACGTCCTCGAAGAACCGGTCCACCGGGGCGCGCAGGCCGGCCAGGGCCGTCATGGCGGCGGCGAAGTCCTCGGTCTCCAGCGCGGTCTCGACGGCGGTGCGGGCGGAAGCGACGGCGAAGGCCAGGACGGTCTCGGGCTCGGGCTGGTTCGGCAGGCCGGTCTGGACCATGCCGGTCGGCAGCGGTCCCTTCTTCTCCTCGGCGCGGAGGATGTTGGAGGCGCGCTTGTAGCCGGCCAGCAGATTGGCTCCGTCGTCGGTGGCGAGGAAGGCGGCCAGGGCTTCGACCCGGCGCACGATGCGCACGAGGTCGTCGTCGCCCAGAGCAAAGACGGCGGCGACGAGGTCGTGGCGCTGGCCCTGGTCGCGGAGGAGGACGGTCAGGCGGTCGGCGAAGAAGGCGAGGAGGTCATCACAGGTAAGAAGCCAGTCACGAGGCTTCTCCATGCCTTCCATAATCTTTGCAACAAGGTCAGGCGCCACGTTGTCCACGAGGTCATACGCATCAGCCCAGCTACGCAACTCGGCAGCTTTTCGCTTCAGAGGGTTAGCGGGCAACTCGCGTGCCCACCATTGTTGGACAAGAACGTCCCAAGCAAATGGCGCAATCAAGCGAAGCTGTGCCCGCACCCCATTCTCCAGCACCAGCCGGATCACCCCCAACGCCGCTCTCCGCAGCGCGAACGGATCCTTCGACCCCGTGGGCTTTTCGTCGATGGCGAAGAAGCCGACCAGGGTGTCCAGCTTGTCGGCCAGGGCGACGGCGACCGTGACGGGCGCGGTCGGGACCGTGTCGGCGGGGCCTTGCGGCTTGTAGTGGTCGCGGACGGCGTCGGCGACGGCGTCGGAATGGCCGGCGAGGCGGGCGTAATAGCCGCCCATCACGCCCTGCAGTTCCGGGAATTCGCTGACCATGCCCGACAGCAGATCAGCCTTGGACAGTTTTGCGGCGGTCACGGCTTCGTCAGGGTTCGCGCCGACCAGGGGCGCGATCTCGCGGGCAAGAGCCGCGATGCGCTCGACCCGCTCGGCCAGCGTCCCCAGTTTGGCGTGGAAGGTGACGCCGGACAGTTTGGCGTTCCAGGCGTCGAAGCCGACCTTCTGGTCCTCGTCCCAGAAGAAGCGGGCGTCGTTCAGACGGGCGGACAGGACGCGGCTGTTGCCGGCGGCCAGGGCCTTGCCGCCGTCGGTCGCCTCGACATTGGCGACGACCAGGAAGTTGGGGGCCAGGCCATCCTTAGACGGATCGCGGACGGCGAAATACTTCTGGTGCACCTTCATCGACAGGCGCACGACCTCGGGCGGCAGGGCCAGGAACTGCGGGTCCATGTCGCCCAGGATCGGGGTCGGCCATTCGGCCAGGCCCGCCACCTCGTCCAGCAGGCCGTCATCGTCCACCAGGACCAGGCCCTTGGCGGCGCAGGCGGCCTTGGCCTGATCCAGGATGCGCAGCTTGCGGTCGGCCACGTCCAGCAGGACGAAATTCTGTTCCAGCTGGGTGCGGTAGTCAACGAAGTCGCTGACCTTCAGCAACTGGCCCGAGCCCATGAAGCGGTGGCCCTCGGTGATGGCGTCGGATGGGATTCCGTCGATCTCGAACGGGACCACCTTGCCGTCGAACAGGCACAGGATGCGCTTGATCGGACGGACCCAGCGCAGGGTTCCGGAACCCCAGCGCATCGACTTGGGCCAGGGGAAGGTGCGGATGACCTGATCCACCGTCTCGGCGACCAGATCGGTGGTGGCGCGGCCCTTGGACGACAGGACGGCGAACAGGACGCCGTCGCGCTCGGTCAGTTGGTCGCGGGTCAGGCCGGTCTTGCGCAGGAAGCCTTCCAGCGCCTGTTCCGGGGCCGAGGCGCGCGGGCCTTTCAGCTCTTCCTCGCGGTCGGGCGTGGCGGCGGGCAGACCGTCGATGACCAGGGTCAGGCGGCGCGGACCGGCGTAGGTCGTCAGCGCGTCCCAGGTCAGGCCGGCGGCCTTGAGCCGGTCGGAGACCATGCGCTCCAGGTCGCGCGCGGCGCCCTGCTGCATGCGGGCGGGGATTTCTTCGGAGAAGATTTCGAGGAGGAGTTGGGGCATCAGGCGGTTTTCCGCTCTTGTTCAACGTAAGCGAGGGCGCAGGCTTTGCAGAGTTCGCGGATGCGGCCGATGTAGCTCTGGCGCTCGGCGACGGCGATGGCGCCGCGGGCGTCCATCAGGTTGAACAGGTGGCTGGCCTTCAGCACCTGGTCATAGGCCGGCAGGACCAGGGGCTGGCCCTGGGGTCCGGTCATGTCCAGCAGTCGCGAAACCTCCGACACCATGTCCTCGAACCGGCGCTTCAGCCCGTCCACGTCATAGCCGTGGAAATTGGCTTCCGACTGTTGGCGCTCGTTCTCCAGGAAGACCTCGCCATAGGTCAGGCCTTCCTTGGTGAACTTCAGATCATAGACGTTGTCCACGCCCTGGACATACATGGCCAGACGCTCCAGCCCGTAGGTCAGCTCGCCCGAGACGACGTCCACCTCGATGCCGCCGACGCCCTGGAAATAGGTGAACTGGGTCACCTCCATCCCGTCGCACCAGACCTCCCAGCCCAGGCCCCAGGCCCCCACGGTCGGGTTCTCCCAGTCGTCCTCGACGAAGCGGATGTCGTGCAGTTTCGGATCGATCCCGATCGCCGCCAGCGAGCCCAGATAGAGCGCCTGAAGATTGTCCGGGTTCGGTTTTAGTATCACCTGGTATTGGTAATAGTGTTGGAGGCGGTTCGGGTTTTCGCCATAGCGGCCGTCGCCGGGGCGGCGGCTGGGCTGGACATAGGCGGCCTTCCACGGCTTGGCGCCGAGCGCGCGCAGCACGGTGGCGGGGTGGAGCGTGCCGGCCCCGACCTCAATGTCATAGGGCTGAAGAATGGCGCAGCCCTGCTCGCCCCAATAGCGGTGCAGGGTCAGGATCAGATCCTGGAAGGCGAGCGGCTCGGTCGAGGTGGTCAAATCGGGCTCGGGAGGGGCTGGAAAAAGGACGGCGGACCATAGGGCCCGGCGCCGCGCGCTTCAACACGCGCTGGGGATTTATGGCTCAGGCGGCGGCGAGCTGGGTCGCGACGACCCAGGCCGTGGGATGGGCGGCCGACAGAGCGGCTGCGGCGGCGGCCGCGTCCGCGCTGGACCGGCACAGGCCGAAGACGGTGGCGCCCGAGCCGGACATGCGCGCCAGGGCCACGCCGGGCGTCGCCGCCACCGCCTGAATCCCGTCGGCTATGGCCGGGGTCAGGGCCTCGGCGGGCGGCTGAAGATCGTTGCGGAGGCCGGCCAGCCAGTCGATGACGGCCGCGGGGCTCCAGTCCACAGGCGGCGCGGGCTGGTCGGCGGCGCGGGGCGGGCCGGCGTCATAGGCGCGGTAGACGGCCCCCGTGGGCGACGGAACGCCCGGATTGAACAGCACGGCCCACAGCGGCGGCAGGCGCGGCTCGTCGGTCAGGATGTCGCCCCGCCCCTCGGCCCAGGCGGTGCGCATCCGCAGGCACATGGGGCCGTCGGCGCCGATCACCCCCGCCACGGCCTCCAGCACCGCATCGTCGATGTCCAGACCCAGGGCCTGACGCGCCAGCTTCAACGTCGCCCCGGCATCGGACGAGCCCCCGCCCAGGCCGGCGGCGATGGGCAGGCGCTTGTCCAGCGTGACCTTCAGCAGCGGTTCGCCTGCGCCGGTCGCCTCGCCCACGGCGCGAAGGGCGCGCAGGATCAGATTGTCGGGCTCGGCCGCCAGACCCGCGCCGAACGGGCCGGTCACGGTCAGCGACAGCCGCGCCGCCGGCTCGACCGTCACCCGGTCGCCGACATCGGCGAAGGCGACCAGGCTGGACAGCGGATGATAGCCGTCGGCGTCCACCGGGCCGACGTGCAGGAACAGGTTGATCTTGGCCGGAGCCAGGGCCGTGAGCGCGGACATGAGGCCTAGTGCGACCCGCCGGTCGCGGGCGCCGCGTCGTCCAGGCCGTGGGCGATCTTGCGCTCGACGTCGGTCTTGCGTTCGGGCTCGGGATCCAGGCTCAGGACGCGGTTCCACAGCCAGACCGCCTCGCGCTGGCGGCCCACCCGCCAATAGGCGTCGCCGAGGTGGTCGTTGATCTCGGGATTGGCGGGCTCCTTGTCGACCGCCTCCTCCAGAGTGACGACGGCGGTGTCGAAATAGCCCTGTTTGAACTGGGCCCAGCCCAGGGAGTCCTGGATGTTGCCGTTCTCGGGCTCCATGGCGTAGGCCTGGGCCAGAAGGCCCGCGCCCTGATCGACGCGCAGCCCCTTGTCCACCCAAAGATAGCCCAGATAGTTCAGGGTGTTGGCGTTGTTCGGATCGGCCAGATGCGCGGCCCACAGCTCCGCCTCGGCCTCGGGGATGCGGTCCAGGGATTCCAGGGCGGCGCCACGCAGGAAATGGATCTGGGCGCCCTGGGTCGCCGTGTTCAGCAGCGGGCCGCTCAACAGGGCCAGGGCCGCCTCATACTGCTCCAGCTGCATCAGCTGGCTGGCCATGACCAGGGCGATACGGGGATCGTCAGGCTCGGCGGCCGCGGCGGCGCGCAGCTCGGTCAGGGCGGCCTGCGACTGACCGTCCTCTTCCAGGTTCAGCGCCAGCTGGGCGCGGGCGTTGGCGTACAGCACCGGATCCTCCGGCCCGACGCGCGACAGGGCGGTGCGGGCGGCGGCCTTCAGCCCGACCCGGTCCAGCACCTGGGCCAGCTGGATTTGTGTGGCGGCGTCTTCGTTCAGGTTCAGGGCCAGGCGCAGATAGACCACCGCGAACTCATTGCCGCGCTCGGCCACGGCCTGGGCCGCCGCCGTGGTCAGGGCCTGGGCCGCGCCCTGGCGGAAGTCGGGCGACGCAGGGGCGCGCCCCCCGGCCTGAAGCCGCGCCAGGGCGCGGGCGGTGGCCAGATCGACCTGCTGGCCCTCCATCGCCGCCTGATAGACGGCCAGGGCTTCGTCCCGCTTGCCGCGTCGCTCCAGGAACTCGCCATAGGGGCGGTGGAACAGGGCGCCGATGGTCGGCATGTCGGACAGGGCCTTTAGCTCGGCCTCCGCCTCGGCGTATTTCCGACGCTTCTCCAGCAGGAGGGCCCGGTTCTGGCGGGCGAAGGCCAGGGTCAGGACGTCGCCCTGGGCCGGAGGCGCGGCCAGGGCGCGGGTCCAGTCGCCGGCGGCCGCCGCGATCCAGGGCGCGACCATCAGACCGGCGCGGCTGTGCGGCGCGGCGATGGGCCGCGCGACCAGGGCGGCGTTGGCGGCGCGGGCGTCGCCGTGGACGAAGGTCTGGACGGCCGAGATCAGCCGGCCGATCTCGATGAAGGCGGGCGCGGCGTCGGCGGTCGGCGCCAGTCGGCCCGCCACGTCCAGATCGCCGCTGAGCAGGGCCGAGGTGAAGGCCTGTTCGCGCACGCGGGGCTGTTCGGGCGTCAGGGCCGCGGCCTGGGCCAGCCAATCGGCGCCCTTGGCCCCCTCGCCCGTCATCAGGGCCAGTTTGCCGGCCAGGTACAGGCCATAGGCGCTGCGGCCCTGGGCGTTCAGCGGGACCGGCGCCCAGACCTCGGGAATGGCGGGCTCGGCCGGGTCGTCGGCGATGACGATATGGGGCGGGACATCGCCCTCGGGCGTCTGGGGCGCGCCATCTTCCGGTTCGTCCTCGAACGGCGCGGCCTCCTGAACCTGGTCCGGTTCAAGTATGACGGCGGGCGGATGGGCGTCGGACGGATTGGCGGGCGCCGAAGCGGGGCCCATGTCCTGCGCCGCCGCCCCCTGGGCCAGGGCCAGGGCGAGGACGGTCAGGGAGGCGGCGAGCAGGCGCGAACGGGAGGCGATCATGCCGCGACCCTTCACGGTTTCCCCTGCCCCCGCAAGAGGACAGATGGTTGACGAGGGCAGGCGACGGCGTATCGTAAGGAAAATCCTTACCGAGGCGATGATGATCACAAGCCGCCTGACGTCCAAGGCCCAGACCACCATCCCCCAGCCGGTGCGCGCCGCCTTGAAACTGCAGGACGGCGACGAGCTGATCTACGAGATCGAGGGAGAACGGGTTCTGTTGAAAAAGGCGCGCAAAACGGCGGCCGACGATCCCTTTGCGACCTTCGAGGAATGGGACAGCGAGGCGGACCGCAAGGCCTATGCCGGACTTTGAACGCGGCGACGTCGTCCGCATCCCCTTTCCCTATACCGACCGCAACACCCGCCAGCATCGGCCGGGATTGGTGGTGTCCGCGAGCGGGATCGGCGATCAGGCCGGTTTGATCTGGGTGGTGATGATCACCAGCGCCGCGAACCGACGCTGGCCCGATGATCTGGACCTGGAGGACCGTTACGGGGAGGCAGGGCTGCCCGCCCCTTCGGTCGTGCGCCCCTCGAAGATCGCCACTATTGAAGCCTCAGCCGCCGAAAGGATCGGCCGGCTGGACGAGGCGCGACTGGCCGTCGTCATGGAGACGATCCGGCGCTGGCTATGACCCCAGCGCCGGTGTTGCGTCACATGTTCGGATAGTTCGGGCCGCCGCCGCCTTCGGGCGTGACCCAGACGATGTTCTGCGACGGATCCTTGATGTCGCAGGTTTTGCAGTGGACGCAGTTCTGGGCGTTGATGACGAAGCGCGGATCGGTCTTGGCGACCTCGTCCGCATAGACGACCTCATAGACGCCCGCCGGGCAGTACAGCCGGGCCGGTTCGCCGTATTTGGGCAGGTTGACCTGAATCGGCTTGGACGGGTCCAGCAGCTTCAGGTGGGCCGGCTGGTCCTCGGCGTGGTTGGTGTTGGAGATGAAGACGGACGACAGCTTGTCGAACGACAATTTCCCGTCCGGCTTGGGATAGGCGATGGGCTTGTGCTTGACCGCCAGTTCGGTCGAGGCGGCGTCGGTCTTGTCGTGCTTCAGCGTCGGGATCGGCGACCAGCCGCCCAGCAGGGTGCGGCACCACATGTCGAACATGCCCAGCGCCCCGCCCAGGGTGGTGCCGAACTTCGACAGCAGGGGCTTGGCGTTCCTGACCAGGGACAGCTCCTTGTGGACCCAGCTCTTTTCGAAGGCGGTCTGGTATTCGACCAGTTCGTCGCCGCCGCGTCCGGCCTGGACGGCGTCATAGGCGGCGTCGGCGGCGAGCATGCCGGTCTTCATGGCGTTATGGGTGCCCTTGATGCGGGGCACGTTCACGAAGCCGGCCGAGCAGCCGATCAGGACGCCGCCGGGGAAGGACAGCTTCGGAATCGACTGCAGGCCGCCCTCGGTGATCGCCCGGGCGCCGTAGGAGATGCGCGTGCCGCCCTCCAGATGCGAAGCGATGGACGGATGGTGCTTGAAACGCTGGAACTCGTCGAACGGCGACAGGAAGGGGTTCTTGTAGTTCAGGTGCACCACATAGCCGATGGCCACGTAGCGGTCGCCGAAATGGTACATGAAGCTGCCGCCGCCGGTGTGCTCGTCCAGCGGCCAGCCGGTGGTGTGCTGAGCCAGGCCGGGCTGGTGCTGTTCGGCGGGCACCTGCCACAGCTCCTTCAGGCCGATGCCGTATTTCTGGGGCGACTTGCCGTCCTGGAGCCTGTGCTTGGCGATGATGGTCTTGGCCAGGGAGCCGCGAACGCCCTCGGCGATGAAGACATATTTTCCGTGCAGTTCGATGCCGGGCTGGAAGTCTCCAGTCGGCTTGCCCTCGCGGTCGATGCCGAAGACCCCCGCGACGACGCCCTTCACCCGGCCCGTGCCCTCTTCCCAGACGACGTGGCTGGCGGCCATGCCGGGATAGACCTCGACCCCCAGGGCCTCGGCCTGTTCACCCAGCCAGCGCGCGACATTGCCCAGCGAGGCGATGTAGCAGCCGTGGTTGTGCATGAAGGGCGGCAACAGGGGCATGGGCAGGGACGCCGACCCCTGCGGCCCCAGCAGAAGGAATTTGTCCCTGGTGACGGGGGTCTCCAGCGGCGCGCCGCGGTCCTTCCAGTCGGGGAAGAGTTCGTTCAGCGCCTTGGGATCGATCACGGCGCCCGACAGGATATGGCCGCCGACCTCGGCGCCCTTTTCCAGCACGGCGACACTGATTTCCTTGCCGTCCTTTTCCGCCCGCTGTTTCAGGCGGATGGCGGCGGACAGGCCGGCGGGGCCGCCGCCGACGATGACGACGTCATACTCCATCACCTCGCGCTCGACGCCCTGCAGCGCCTCCAGCGGCGGCAGATTGTCGATGATCGCTTCCTGGCGGGCGTTCTCTGCGCCGCCCTCGATGGCTTCTTCGGCCATGTCTTCCCCTGAAATCCAGCTTGTTCGTGTGGTTATGCCGCTTATCGGAAGGTGACGCGAGGGCGGTCAAGGCCTATCGGTACCTTAGACATGAACGCGCAACCCCATGACATAGCTGCAGTCGAAAGCCTGCTCGCCTTCTGGCGGGATGCGGGGGTGGACGCCTGCTATGGCGATGCGCCGGTCGATCACACCCATCTGGCCCCGCCCCCGGCCCTGAAGGCGGTGCAGAAGGCCACCGCCTCGGTCGTCATGCCCCTGGCCGGACCCAGCGCCCAGGACGCCCTGGCCGAGGCGCGGCGTCTGGCGGCGGGGGCCTCGACCCTGCAGGATCTGGCGGCGGCGGTGGCGGCGTTCGAGGGCTGTCCCCTGCGCGGCATGGGGGCCAGCCAGTCGGTGTTCGGGCGGGGCAATCCCAACGCCCCCGTCATGGTGATCGGCGAAGGCCCCGGCGCAGACGAGGACCGGCTGGGCCAGCCCTTCGTGGGTCGGGCCGGCAAGCTGCTGGACCGGATGCTGGCGGCGGCGGGCC
This sequence comes from Brevundimonas sp. TSRC1-1, assembly GCF_049898245.1. NCBI lineage: Bacteria > Pseudomonadati > Pseudomonadota > Alphaproteobacteria > Caulobacterales > Caulobacteraceae > Brevundimonas > Brevundimonas sp. TSRC1-1. The sequence continues at coordinate 85,950 of NZ_JAFCXI010000005.1, read as the reverse complement.
TGACCGACAAGGTCTTCATCACCAACACCGTCTTCTGGCGCCCGCCCGGCAATCGCACCCCGACCCCGCAGGAACAGGCCGTGTGCGCCCCGTTCGTCGAACGCGCCTTCGCCCTGCTGCAGCCCAAGGCGGTCCTGTTGCTGGGCGCGGCGGCGGCCAAGTCGGTGCTGCAGACCGAAGACGGGATCATGAAGATGCGCGGCCAGTGGCGGGAGTGGCGGCTGGCTGAAGGGGGCGTGTCCGCCCCCGCCCTGCCGACCCTGCACCCAGCCTTCCTGCTGCGTCAGCCCCAGGCCAAACGGCAGGTCTGGGCCGATCTTCTCGCACTTGCAGCAAAACTGGACGGCTCAGGTTGAGGTTAGCGCCGCTTTAAGGCATGCTGGTCGTTTGACGACCAACGCCAAACGATCCCCGCCTGACGAGAATGGGCAGGGTGACGCCAACGGGGCCGCCGCGTATGAATATGTTCCGCCGGGCTAGTCTGGCCTCGACGCTGGTTTTTGCGCTCGCCGCTTCAGGTTGGGCCGCCGCAGGCTCGGCCCTGGCGGAGACGCCTTTTGACGGAATGTCCGGCGCCGCGTCCGGTTCCGCCCGCCCCACGGCCCTGAGTTCGGCCGACCGCCTGTCCTACACCACCGCCTTCGACGCCCTGCGGCGCGGCGACATCGAGGCCGCCCGCGCCTCGGCCCGTCAGGCCCAGGACCGGGTCCTGCTGGGCCAGGTCGAGTTCGAAAGCCTGTTCCACCCCGATCACGTCGCCACCTATGACGAACTGACGGCCTGGCTTGAAACCTATTCCGACCTGCCCTGCGCCGACCGGGTCTATACCCTGGCCCTGCGCCGCCGGCCCGACGGGGCGCCCGAACCGGTCAAGCCCGGCGGTCTTCTGGGTCGGACCTGGAACAGCGTCGTCTCCGCCGTCTCGGGCGGCCCGGCCGTCGATCCGATGAAGGCGGCGCGCATCGCCTATAACAATGACGACCTGACTGGCGCCTCGGCCGTCGGGCGCGAGATCGGCGACTGGTGGACGGTCGGGCTGGCGGAATGGCGGCTGGGCCAGTTCCACGAATCCTTCGCCGCCTTCGAACGCGTCGCCAACGATCCGACCGAAGACCCCTGGGTCCGCGCCGGCGCCGCCTACTGGACCGCGCGCGCCGCCTCGCAGTCGGGCCGGCAGGACCGGGTCAACGACTATCTGCGCCTGGCCGGACAGTGGCCGGCCACCTTCTACGGCCAGATCGCCCTGCGTCAGCTGGGCGAGGAGCCGACCATCGAGAACATGGGGCCGCGCGCCTACCAGGCGGAACCGCGCCTGCAACGCGCCGCCTATGTGCCCCAGGGCGCGCGGGTCGAGACCGGCGAACTGGAAGCCTTTGTCCAGACCGACGCCCGCGCCAAACGCACCGTCGCCTATTATGAAGTGGGCCGACGCACCGAGGGCGAAAGCGAATTGCGCTCGGGCCTGCGCACCGCCGTGGGCGACGCCGCGCGCATGTGGACGGCTCTGGCGCGGGTGATGATGTCAGGCAATGGGGGCGACGCGACCCGGATCGACGCGATGCGCTTCCCCATGCCCGTGCTGGAGCCGGAGGGCGGCTTCGTCATCGAGAAGGCGCTGGTCTACGCCCTGGCGCGCAAGGAGACCGACTTCAATCCCGACGCCCGGTCCAGCGCCGGCGCCTATGGGCTGATGCAGGTGATGCCGACGACGGCGGCGGAGATGACCGGGGACCGGACCTTCGTCACCGATCCGTCCAAACTGCTGGTTCCCGCGACCAACATGCGGCTGGGCCAGGCCTATATCAACCGGATGCTCCAGCTGCCGGCCTTCCAGGGCGACCTGCTGCGGGCCGTGGCCTCGTACAACGCCGGACCGGGACCGATGCTGACGGCGGTGCGCAAGCTGGGGCCGGACGCCGATCCCCTGCTGCTGATCGAGACGATCGACGTGCCCCAGGCGCGCGACTACGTGGAAAAGGTCGTGGCCAGCTACTGGATCTATCAGCGGATGTTCGGCGGACCGCTGAACACCCTGGACGCCGTGGCCTCGGGTGCGAAACTGATTCCGGTGTCGCTGGACTATGTGCCGCCCGCGCCGGTCGCCGAACCCGTACTGGTCGCCCAGGCGGCCACCGTCGGCGGCGGTCGATAGGGTTCAGAACAGGGCGGTGAGCAACATCGCCCAGAAGGCGGTGCCGACGACGGCGGCCAGCACATAGGCCATGACGGGATTGAGCGGGCGCGCCTGAACCGGGACCTCCGCCCCCTGTTTCGCCACGACTAAGCGGGTCGGCATCGGTCTTTCTCCCCGGCGAGACGCGCGATCCGCGTTCGCATCCGGGATAACGACGTCGTCTTAACACCCGGTGCGAAAGCTTGGTTTCCTGGCTTTTAAGTCAGAGCCTCGGTCTCCCACAGACGGAAGTCCGGGTGGGCCAGCAGGCTCTGGACATAGGCCGAGGCGACGCCGTCGTCGCCGTGGTCGGCCAGATCGATCTGGAAATGGCGGACACGCGCCGCGACCGGAGTGAAGAAGGCGTCGGCGATCGACCAGTCGCCGAACAGCCAGGGACCGTCCCCGCCGAACCGACGCCGCATCTGCCGAAACAGGGCGACGATCCGCGCCAGATCCCGGTCCAGCGCCGGGTCGGAAGGGGTCTCTGACCGGGCGTCGCCGACCATGGGCCGGTCCGGTCCCATGCCGCAGAAGGTCCGAAGGGCGGAAAAGCCGGAATGCATCTCGGCCGTCGCCGACCGGGCCAGGGCGCGGACGACGGGATCGGCGGGCCACATCCGCGCCTGGGGATAGTGTTCAGCCGCCCATTCGCCGATGGCCAGGGTGTCCCAGATCATCTCGCCGTCCACCCGCAGCACGGGCACGAATCCGGACGGGGAGAGATCCCGCAGCGCCGCCTTCTGGGCCTTTGTGTCGTAGCACACGTCGATGACGCCGAAGTCCGCGCCGGTGTGCTTCAGGATCAACCAGCCGCGCAGCGACCAGGTCGAATAGGTGCGGGGGCCGATGATCAGTTCCATGTCGCGTCCTTCGCTCGATTCGCAGGCGGACACGCCGGGCGGCGCGTCTGATGGGATGGCGTTTTGCCCCATCCGGCGAATTTATGCATCCGGCCTGACCCGCCAGGAAGCCCGGCCGTATATAGGGGGCGCCCGACACTGCGTTTGACGCATGGGCCTCCCGCGCCGTTGCGTTGAAACGTGCCGGATTCTAAGGCTGCACAACGATGAACGGGATTTTCTAGATGCGCGTCGCAATGATCGGCACAGGCTATGTGGGCCTGGTGTCTGGAGCCTGTTTCGCCGATTTCGGCCATGTGGTGACCTGCATCGACAAGGACCCGTCGAAGATCGAACGGCTGGAGCGGGGCGAAATCCCGATCTTCGAACCCGGCCTGGACGATCTGGTCGCCGCCAACGTCGAGGAAGGCCGGCTGTTCTTCACGCTGGAGAGCGCCGATGCCATCCGCAACGCCGACGCCGTCTTCATCGCCGTCGGCACCCCGACCCGCCGCGGCGACGGCCATGCGGACCTGAGCTATGTCTATGCGGCGGCCGAGGAGATCGCCGGCCTGATCGACGGCTTCACCGTGGTGGTGACCAAGTCCACGGTCCCGGTCGGCACCGGCGACGAGGTCGAGGCCATCATCCGCCGGGTCAATCCGAACGCCGACTTCGCCGTGGTCTCCAATCCCGAGTTCCTGCGCGAAGGCGCCGCCATCGGCGACTTCAAACGCCCCGACCGGGTCGTGATCGGCGTCAACGACGGCGAGACGGCGCCGCGCGCCAGAGAGGTGATGGGCGAACTCTATCGTCCGCTGAACCTGAACGAGAGCCCCCTGCTGTTCGTCGGCCGGCGCACGTCCGAGCTGATCAAATATGCGGCCAACGCCTTCCTGGCGATGAAGATCACCTTCATCAACGAGATGGCCGACCTGTGCGAGGCCGTCGGCGCCGACGTGCAGCAGGTCGCGCGCGGCATCGGCCTGGACAAGCGGATCGGCTCGAAATTCCTGCACGCCGGCCCCGGCTACGGCGGCTCCTGCTTCCCCAAGGACACCATCGCCCTGGTCCGCACGGCCCAGCAGTACGGCGCGCCGGTGCGGCTGATCGAGACCACGGTCGAGGTCAACGACGCGCGCAAGAAGGCCATGGCCGGCCGGGTCGAGACGACCCTGGGCGACAGCGTCGCGGGCAAGACCATCGCCCTGCTGGGCCTGACCTTCAAACCCAACACCGACGACATGCGCGACGCCCCGTCGCTGGACATCGCCCCGGCCCTGATCGCCGCCGGCGCCAAGGTCCAGGCCTTTGATCCCGAAGGCATGCACGAGGCCGGCAAGCTGTTGCCGGACGTGGTCATGAAGGCCAACGCCTATGACGCCGTCGAAGGCGCCGACGCCGTCGTCATCATCACCGAATGGGACCAGTTCCGGGCCCTGGACCTGGACCGGGTCAAGCTGCTGATGAACCAGCCCGTGCTGGTGGATCTGCGGAACGTCTATCGCCCCGAGGACATGCTGAAGCGCGGCTTCAGATATTCCGGCATCGGACGCGGCTGATGGCGGCGCCGATCCTGGTCACCGGCGCGGCCGGCTTCATCGGCATGCACACGGCCGAACGGTTGCTGGATCGCGGCGAAACCGTGATCGGGGTCGATAATTTCAACGACTACTACGACCCGGCCCTGAAGGACGCCCGGGCCGCGCGGCTGGAAGCGCGCGAGGGCTTCACCATGGTGCGGGCGGACATCGCCGACCACGAGCGGATGCTGGCCCTGGTGCGCGACCACGGCGTGGAGCGGATCGTCCACCTGGCCGCCCAGGCCGGGGTTCGCTACTCGATCGAAAACCCCTTCGCCTATGAGCGGTCCAACCTGGCCGGCCATCTGTCGATGCTGGAGGCCGCGCGCCACAACGGCGTGAAACACCTCGTCTACGCCTCGTCCAGTTCGGTCTATGGCGACCGGCCGCTGGAAGGTTCGGGCTTTCGGGAAGACGATCCGACGACAGATCCCGTGTCCCTGTACGCCGCCACCAAACGGTCGTGCGAACTGCTGAGCCAGAGCTACGCCAGACTGTACGGCTTTCCCCAGTCGGGTCTGCGCTTCTTCACCGTCTATGGCCCGTGGGGCCGGCCCGACATGGCCTATTTCAGCTTCACGCGGAAGATCGCGCGCGGCGAGGCGATCGAGGTCTATGGCGAAGGCGAGATGGCGCGCGACTTCACCTATATCGACGACATCGTCGACGGGATCGTGGGCGTGCTGGACCATCCGCCCGCGCAGGGCGGGCACGAGATCTACAACATCGGCGACAGCTCGCCCGTCGGCCTGATGGAGATGATCACCACCCTGGAAGGCGCCCTGGGCGCCGAGGCGGACAAGGTCATGCGGCCCATGCAGCCCGGCGACGTCACCGCCACCTACGCCGACGTCTCCAAGCTGAACGCCCTGACCGGGTACAAACCCAAGGTCACCCTGGCCGAGGGCCTGCCGCGCTTTGTCAAATGGTGGCGGGGATACGAGAACGGCTGACCGCCGCCCTCCCCCACCGGATCAGATGCTGAAATCCTCGGTCGAGAACCGGCCGTCCAGCCAGCCGACGATCCGTTCGGCGGCGTCCTCGGCCGACATGGTGGTGGTGTCCACGACGATCTCGGGGGCCTCGGGCGCTTCGTAGGGGCTGTCTATGCCGGTGAAATTCTTCAGTTCGCCGGCGCGGGCCTTCTTGTAGAGGCCCTTGACGTCGCGCTGTTCGGCGACGGCCAGAGGCGTGTCGACATAGACCTCGACGAACTCGCCCGGCCCCAGCAGGTCGCGGGCCAGGCGACGCTCGGCGCGGAAGGGCGAGATGAAGCTGACCAGGACGATCAGGCCGGCGTCCACCATCAGTTTCGACACCTCGGCGACGCGGCGGATGTTCTCGACCCGATCCTCCTCGGTGAAGCCCAGGTCGCGGTTCAGGCCGTGGCGGACATTGTCGCCGTCCAGCAGATAGGTGTGGCGGCCATCAGCATAGAGGCGCTTTTCAACCAGATCGGCGATGGTGGACTTGCCGGCGCCCGACAGGCCGGTCAGCCAGACGACGCGGCCCCTCTGGTTCTTGATCGTGGCGCGCGCGGCCTTGTCGACCGACAGGGCCTGCCAGTGGATGTTGTGGGCGCGGCGCAGGGCGAAGTGCAGCAGGCCCGCCCCGACCGTGCGGTTCGAGATCCGGTCGATCAGGATGAAACCGCCAAGGTCCTTGTTCTCGGCATAGGGGGCGAAGGCGACGGGGGCGTCCAGCGACAGGTTGCAGACGCCGATCTCGTTCAGCTCCAGCCGCTTGGCCGGCTGCTGCTCCAGGGTGTTGACGTTCACCTTGTGCTTGGGCTCGGTGATGGTGGCGCCCACCAGTTTGGCGCCGATCTTCAGCAGATAGGGACGGCCCGGCAGCAGGGGTTCGTCGTCCATCCAGACGACTGTGGCCTCGAACTGGTCGGCGGCCTCGGGCGGGGCGTCGGCGCCGGCCAGAACGTCGCCGCGCGAGACGTCGATCTCGTCGGCCAGGGTCAGGGTGATCGACTGGCCGGCGACGGCCTGGGCCAGGTCGCCGTCGGCGGTGACGATGCGGGCGACGGTCGAGGTCTTGCCCGACGGCAGGACGCGGACGGGATCGCCGGGGCGCACGGTCCCGGCGGCGATCTGGCCGGAGAAGCCGCGGAAGTCGAGGTTGGGCCGGTTGACCCATTGCACCGGCAGGCGGAACGGGTCGGCCTGAAGATCGTCCCCGACCTCCAGCGTTTCCAGCAGGCTCATCAGCGGCGGGCCGGCGTACCAGGGCGAATGGGCGCTGGCCTCGGTGATGTTGTCGCCGCGCAGGGCGGACATCGGGATGGCGTCGAAGGTCTTCAGCCCGATCGGATCGGCGAAGGCGGAGAAGTCGGCGACGATGGCGTCGAACACGGACTGCGACCAGCCCATCAGGTCCATCTTGTTCACCGCCAGGATCACATGGCGAATGCCCAGCAGACTGACCAGATAGGCATGCCGCCGCGTCTGGGTCAGGACGCCGCGCCGGGCGTCGATCAGGATGACGGCGGCGTCGGCGGTCGAGGCGCCGGTGACCATGTTGCGGGTGTATTGTTCGTGGCCGGGCGTGTCCGCGACGATGAATTTGCGCTTTTCGGTCGAGAAGAAGCGATAGGCCACGTCGATGGTGATGCCCTGCTCGCGCTCGGCGGCCAGGCCGTCGACCAGAAGGGCGAAATCGATGTCGCCCCCTTGCGTGCCGACGCGGCGGCTGTCGGCCTCCAGCGCCGCCATCTGATCCTCGAAGATCATCTTGGAGTCGTACAGCAGCCGCCCGATGAGGGTGGACTTGCCGTCATCGACGCTGCCGCAGGTGATGAAGCGCAGCAGGCTCTTGTGCTGATGGGCGTCCAGATAGGCGTCGATGTCGCGGGCGATCAGGTCCGACTGGTGAGCCATCAGAAATAGCCCTCCTGCTTCTTCTTCTCCATCGAGGCGGACTGGTCGTGGTCGATCATCCGGCCCTGGCGTTCGGAGGTGGTGGTCAGCAGCATTTCCTGAATGACCTCGGGCAGGGTCGCGGCCGTGCTCTCGACCGCCCCGGTCAGAGGGTAGCAGCCCAGGGTGCGGAACCGCACCGACTTCATCTGCGGCGCCTCGCCGGGCCGCAGCCGGAAGCGGTCGTCATCGACCATGATCAGGGCGCCGTCGCGTTCGACCACCGGCCGTTCGGCGGCGAGGTAGAGGGGCACGATGGGGATCTGCTCCAGGTGGATGTATTGCCAGACGTCCAGCTCGGTCCAGTTGGAGATGGGGAAGACGCGGATGCTCTCGCCCGGCCGTTTGCGGGTGTTGTAGAGCCGCCAGAGCTCGGGCCGCTGGTTCTTGGGGTCCCAGCGATGCTCGGCCGTGCGGAAGGAGAAGATCCGCTCCTTGGCCCGCGACTTCTCCTCGTCGCGCCGGGCGCCGCCGAAGGCCGCGTCGAACCCATAGTGCGACAGGGCCTGTTTCAGCCCCTCGGTCTTCCACAGATCGGTGTGCAGGGCCGAGCCGTGATCAAAGGGATTGATCCCGCGCGCCAGGGCCTCAGGATTCTGGTGGACCAGCAGTTCGACGCCCAGGTCGGCGGCGGCCTGTTCGCGCATCGCGTACATGGCGCGGAACTTCCAGGTCGTGTCGACGTGCAACAGGGGAAAAGGCGGCGTGGACGGATAGAAGGCTTTGCGCGCCAGGTGCAGCATCACCGCCGAATCCTTGCCGATCGAATACAGCATGACCGGGCGCTCGGCCTCGGCCGCCACCTCGCGCATGATGTGGATGCTCTCGGCCTCCAGGCGCTGAAGATGGGTCAGCCGCTCGGGACCGGGCGACGGCGCGGACGGGGTCGGGGTTTCGGTCAGAATAGCGGCGTCCACCAGGTCAGGTCTCCATCGAACACTGACGTGAAACGCCAGTGTGCGACGGGTCGCAAGCGATTGATACTGCCACACACTGTGAGATTTTCGGACCTGGCGGTCGAGGGGCGGCGTCCGCCTTGTGGAACTGGGCCGCGTGTGGCGACTTTATGGCGTTGAAATGGAGTCGCAATGCCCATCGTCAAATCCCTGATCGCCGCCGTCGTCGCCTCGGCCGCGCTGGCGGCCTGCGTCACAGCCCCCTCCCCCGCCGAATACCGTGCGCCCCAGCCGATCAAGGCCGTCGACGTGGATCGTCTGTGGTCCGGGCGCTGGCATGAGGTCGCCCGCCTGCCCGACCGGCTGACCGACGGCTGCGTCGCCGGCGCTTCGATCTACACTCCGGTCAAGGCGGACCGCATCCATGTGCGCGACACCTGTCAGGTCGGCTCGCCGGAAGGCAAGGAAAAGGCCATCGAGGGCGGCGGCCGTATTCTGGACCCCGGCATGAACGCCAAGCTGCGGGTCCGGTACCTGCATGGTCTGGTGACCTGGGACTACTGGGTGCTGGACCGGGCGGACGACTACAGCTGGTTCATTTCGGCGGATCCGACCTTCGAGCGGCTGTTCATCTACACCCGCGAGGTTCCCAGCGAAGCGGAGGTGCGCGGCTTGACGGATCGGGCGCGGGCCCTGGGTTATGACGTCAGTCGGCTGGAGTTTCCCGCCCTGCCCACGCGATAGGCCGACAGCAAAAGGCCCCGGCGAACGCCGGGGCCTTTTTCATGGGTGACGGCGTCAGTCGACCGGCTCGACCGACACGGTCGGGGGCGGCTGGATCTGAACCGAGGCCGGGGCGGACGCCGCAGGGCTGGCCGCCGTGTTCAAGGCGGCCGTGGCGGCGCTGTAGGGACGCGGGCCGGTCGGCTCGACAGGCGCATCCACACGCGGGGCCGGACGTTCCGCAGGTGTCGCCGACGGGGCCGCCCGGCGCGCAACGGGCTCGGCGCGACGCGGAACCGGGGCAGGCGTCGTCTGGGCGGGAACGGGTTGGGCGAGCGGAGTCTCAACCGGCGTCAAAGCCGTCGGCGCGGTCTGTATCTGCGGCGCCGGTGTCGAAAGCGGCGGCGCCGAAGACGCCGGCGCGGCCGGCGCGTCGCCGCCCATCATCAGGGCCGCCGCCGTGCCGATCACCGCCAGGCCGCCGATCGGGGCGATGATCATCCAGGTCTTGACGGATTTGTTGCTTCGGCTGCGACGCTGAGCATAGCGCGGCACGAAGACCTCGTCGGCGGAACGCCCCGTCGCATCGTCGGCGGCTGTGTTGGTCGTAACGTCTGCATAAGTCATCGACATGATGTGTCCTCCATGAGATCGGCAGGAAAACACGCTGTTCTTCGAGGTCGTTCCGATAAACGGTCAATGACCTTGAAGAAGCACTGATACGGCCTCGGCTGAGGCGAAATCAGATCTATTATAGGCCAGAAAAGAGCGAATAAGGCGAAAAATGCGCGTTTCGCTCTGGATTTCCCCGACGTCACCGAAACAAATGGGACACGGCCTAGTCTGATCGCGGTGGTTTCTAAGGCGTTTGTCCGCCTCGCGGTTGACCGAACAGGCTCCTTTCGTTCATCACGAGCGCGGGTGGAACACGCAAAGACCGGAGTAACGGCGAGCATGGGTTTTGTAGCCAATATCCGCAGGGACGTGCGCTTCGCGCGCGGACTGTTCCGCCTGCTCAAGCGTATCAAGCCGATAGAGCTGGATAGCGACATTCTGCTGTGCGACGACTTTGAAGAAGCCGTCGACAAGTTCGCGGACAACGTCGCCGTCGAGGACGAGCGCCGCAGCCTGACCTATCGCGACCTGGACGCCATGGCCAACCGCTACGCCCACTGGGCCAAGGGGCGCGGCCTGAACCGGGGCGACACCATCGCCCTGATGATGACCAATCGCGTCGAATATCTGGCGGCCTGGATCGGCTTCTCCAAGGTCGGCATCGCCACCGCCTTGATCAACACGAATCTGACGGGCCAGGGGCTGGCCCACTGCCTGACCATCTCCAACGCCTTCCAGGTGGTGGCGGACGAGGATTGCTGGCGCCAGGTCGAGGCGGCCCGCCCCCTGGTCGGCCACACCCTGATGCTGTGGGTCCTGGACCTGGGCGACGAGGACGAATCCAGCGACCGGCGCGGCCTGGACAAGCCGGTGCGCGGCGCCTCCTCGGTGCGGCCGTCCCGGTCGGTGCGCGAAGGCCTGACGAACCGCGACACGGCCCTGTATATCTACACCTCCGGCACCACCGGCCTGCCCAAGGCGGCCCGTATCCCGCATTCGCGGGCCCGCACCTATATGCGCGCCTTCGCCGGCGCGACCCGTTCGACGCCCAAGGACCGGATCTTCAACGTCCTGCCGCTGTATCACTCGACCGGGGGCCTGGTCGGCGTCGGCGCGGCCCTGCTGAACGGGGCGCGTCTGGTGATCCGCAAGCGGTTCTCGGCCAGCAGCTTCTGGCCCGACGTGGTGGCGTCCGGCGCCACCATGTTCGTCTATATCGGCGAACTGTGCCGTTATCTGGTGAACAGCAAGCCCCAGGCCTACGAGCAGAAGCACAAGCTGCGTCTGGCCTTCGGCAACGGACTGCGCGCCGACGTCTGGCCCGAATTCCAGAGCCGGTTCCATATTCCCGAGGTGCTGGAGTTCTACGGCTCGACCGAAGGCAATGTCTCCCTGTTCAACTTCGACGGCAAACAGGGCGCCATCGGCCGGGTGCCGAGCTACCTGAAGAAACAGATCAATATCCGCCTGGTCCAGTTCGACGTGGACAGCGAACAGCCGATCCGCGGCCCGGACGGCCTGTGCCGCCTGACCCGCGTCGGCGAGATCGGCGAAGCCATCGGCGAGATCGGCAACGACATCCGCCACGACTTCTCGGGCTATGCGGACAAGGCCGCCTCGCAGAAGAAGATCCTGACCGACGTCTTCAAGAAGGGCGACCGCTGGTTCCGCACGGGCGACCTGATGAAACAGGACGCCGAGGGCTATTTCTACTTCGTCGACCGGATGGGCGACACCTTCCGCTGGAAGGGCGAGAACGTCTCGACCTCCGAGGTCGAGCAGGTGCTGATGGAAGGCCCCGGCGTGTCCGAGGCCATCGTCTACGGCGTCCCCGTGCCCGGCCAGGACGGCAAGGCCGGGATGGCCGCCCTGGTGACGGACGCCAAGTTCGACCCCAAGGCCTTCGCCGAACACGTCGAGGCCCGCCTGCCCGCCTACGCCCAGCCGGTCTTCGTGCGGCTGATCGAGGCGGCCGAGACGACCGGCACCTTCAAATACCGCAAGGCCGATCTGGTGGCCGACGGGTTCGATCCGGAAAAAACCGGCGCGACCCTGTATGTGCGCGGCGGCAAGACCGGCTACCAGAAGCTGACGACGGCGGGGCGGACGGCCATTCTGAACGGCGAAGGCCGGCTGTGACGGTATAAGACGGCGTTTCCCGAAACGCCGTCTTAATCAATAACGGTCATCACTTGACGCCTCTCGCGTCAGGATACCGCGTCTCCATGTTCCAGATCATCGGCATCGTACTGCTGTTCGGCCTCGTGTTCGGCAGCTACGCCATCTCGGGCGGCAAGTTCGAGGTCATCATGCACGCCGCGCCCCACGAACTGATGGCGATCGGCGGCGCGGGCATCGCGGCCTTCCTGATCTCCAACTCGATAACGGTGGTCAAGGGTTCGCTGGCGGGTCTGGGCAAGGCCTTCGCCGGTCCGAAATGGAAGAAGCAGGACTACAAGGACCTGCTGTCCCTGTTGTTCCAGCTGACCAAGACCATGAAATCCAAGGGCGTCGTCGCGCTGGAAAGCCATATCGAAAAGCCCAAGGAATCGACCATTTTCCAGAAGTACCCCAAGGTGCTGAAGGACCATTTCGCCGTCGACTTCATCTGCGACACCCTGCGGATGATGACGATGAACCTGGAGGACCCGCACCAGGTCGAGGATGCGATGGAGAAGCAGCTCGAGAAGCATCACCACGAACATCTCGACAACGCCCACGCCTTGCAGAACCTGGCGGACGCCCTGCCCGCACTGGGCATCGTCGCGGCCGTGCTGGGCGTCATCAAGACGATGGGCTCGATCACCGAGCCGCCGGAAGTTCTGGGGGGCATGATCGGCGGCGCCCTGGTCGGCACCTTCATGGGCGTGTTCCTGGCCTATGGCCTGGTCGGCCCGTTCGCGGCGCGCCTGACCTCGATCATCAATGAGGAAGCGGCCTACTACAAGATGATCCAGTCCGTGCTGATCGCCCACCTGCACGGCAACGCCGCCCAGATCTCGGTCGAGATCGGCCGCGGCGACATTCCTTCCGCCTCCCAGCCGTCCTTCGCCGAAATGGAAGAAGTGCTGAACAATATCGGCAACGACTGAGGTTGAGCGCGCCGGAACGTCCGGCCGCGCGACGAGTTTCAGACGCGGCATGACGCCGCCGTGATCCCGGCTTGCCCCGAGGTTCACGGCGGCGTTATCGTTTCCAGCGAGGCTTTCGGCCTCGCGAACAGCCTTCGGAGGATTGTCCCATGCGCATCACCGCCCTCATCGCCGCCTCGGCCGCCGCCCTGATCATCGCCGGGTGCCAGAAGGCGCCGGAAGAAAAGGCTCAGGAAGCCGCCAGCGACGCGGTCGAAGCGGCCGGAACCGCCGCCGACGCCGCCCTGACCGCCGACCAGGCCGCTGCGGAAGCCGCCGCCGCCGCCAATGAGGCCGCCCAGGACGCCGGCGCCGCCACCGCCTCCGCACCGGCCCCCGAAGGCGCGCCTGCGGCGACCGACACGGCGGCCGGGCAAGCCGCCGCTCCGGCGACCGACCACGGATCGGCCCAGGCCGCCGGCCACGACACCGGCCACTGAGTCCTTCCCCCGACCCACAAAGGGGCCGCCCCGCGGGCGGCCCCTTTTTCGTATCGGCGGCGGAGGTGCTAGAGCCGCGCCATGACGACCGACGACACCGCCCCGCACCTGACCTGGACCGATGACGACGAACCGCGCTCCGGCCGGTTCGGCGACGTCTATTTCTCACGCGACGACGGTCTGGCAGAGACCCGCGCCGTCTTCCTGGAAGGCTGCGGCCTGCCGGACGCCTGGGCCGGGCGACGCCATTTCACCGTGGCCGAGCTGGGGTTCGGCACCGGGCTGAACATCGCCGCCCTGCTGGACCTGTGGAGCCGGACCCGGCCCGAGGGCGGGCGGCTGCACGTCTTCTCCATCGAGGGGTTTCCCCTGACCGCCGACGAGGCGCGGCGCGCCCTGGGCGCCTGGCCTGAACTGGCGGAGGCGGCCCTGGCCCTGACTGAAGCGTGGCCGGAGCGGACGCCGGGCTTTCACCGGGTCGATCTGCCGGGGTTCCACGCGGTGTTGGACATCGCCGTCGGCGACGTCGACTGGGCCCTGGACCAGTGGTCGGGAGCGGCCGACGCCTGGTTCCTGGACGGTTTCTCGCCGGCCCTGAACCCCGGCATGTGGTCCGAAACGGTGATGGACCGGATCGCCGCCCGGTCGGCCCCCGGCGCGCGGGTCGCCACCTTCACGGTCGCCGGCGCGGTTCGACGCGGCCTGTCGGAACGCGGCTTCGTGGTCGAGAAGAAGCCCGGCCACGGCCGCAAGCGTGAACGGCTGGAGGCGCGGCGGGACGGCGCCCCTGCGCCCGACCAGGCCCCCCGCGTCGCCGTCATCGGGGCCGGAGTGGCCGGGGCGGCCGTGGCCCGCGCCCTGGTCGCATCAGGAATCACGCCGGTGGTGATCGAGGGCGAGCGGCCCGGCGCGGGGGGATCGGGGTTTCCGGCCGGACTGGCGACGCCGCGCCTCGACGCCGGGGATGCGGCCATCGCCGGCCTGTACGCCCAGGCGCTGGAACGGGCGCGGCATCTGTATGACGCCACGCCGGGGGCCGTTCTGGGCCGGGGCGTCCTGCAACTGCCCCAGGCGGCGCGCGATCCGGCGCGCTTCGACAAGATCGCCGCCCAGTCCCTGTGGCGCGACGGCGCCATGTCGGTGATCGACGCCGAGGCCGCCGCAGACCGAATGGGCGAGCCGACCGCCGAGGGCGGGCTGATGATGGCCGACGCCCGCGTGATCCAGTCCTCCGCCATCCTGTCGGCCTGGCTGAAGGCCGTGCCCATGATCACCGCGACCGTGGCCCGGATCGAGCGCGGCGACGCCGGCTGGACCCTGAGTGACGCCGAGGGCCGGATCCTGGCCCAGGCGGACGCGGTGGTGGTGACGGCCGGCTGGGGAACGGCCGGATTGCTGGCGGACGCCGGCCTGTCGCCCGTCCGGGGCCAGGCCGACTGGGTCGAGGGTCCGGCGTCTCCGGGCGTGGCCTGGGGCGGCTATGTCGCGCCGACGGGGACCGGCTTTCTGTTCGGGGCCACCCATGATCGCGACGATGTGAGCCTGGAGCCGCGCGACGCCGACAGCGCCCGGAACCTGGACACGCTGCGGGGGCGCCTGCCGCATCTGGCCGCCCAGGCGGAGACCGGAGCCCGCCATCGTCGAGTCGCCGTCCGGGCCACGACGCGCGACCGGCTGCCGCTGGCGGGTCATCGGGCGGACGGGCTTTATCTGCTGTCGGGCCTGGGTTCGCGCGGTTTCTGCGTCGCGCCCCTGCTGGGCGAACATGTCGCCGCCCTGGTCGCCGGTACGCCTTCACCGCTTCCTGCAACACTTTTTGGACGGATCGATCCTGACCGTCTGGGGCCGGCTTGATCCCTCTTCAGGCTGTGTTCATGTGCGGCGTCCCTCCCTGTTCCTGACCCCGCAATGGAGACTTCGATGCGTATCCTGCTGACCTCGGCGCTCGCCGCCTCGACGGTGGCGGCCCTGGGCCTTTCCGCCTGCGCGCCCGCCGCCACCACGGCCGTCGCCGCCGCCGCAGATGGTGAAAAGACCACCGCCCGCTGCTTCCGCACCGACACTGTCCGCAACTTCCGTACGGATCGCCAGTCCGACCTCTATATCCGGTCGCTGCGCGACGATGTGTTCCAGATCAACACCAGCGGCGCCTGCTGGGATCTGGATTCGGCGGTGTCCATCGCCGTAACGCCGACCCTCGGCGGATCCGACACCGTCTGCGTCGGCGATCCGGTCCAGATCCTCGTGCCGAACGCCGACCCGGGTCGCCGCACCTGCCGGGCCTTCGTCACCAAGTCGCTGACCGCCGAAGAGGTGGCCGCCCTGCCGGATCGCGCCAGACCCTGATCCGCCGCCGGTCGCAGAGGCGGCTTGAAATCGGGCGACCACGGGTATCAAATCCTCTCATTCACGGGAGGAAGACATGCGCGGAATCGCCAAACTGACCTTTGCCACACTGACGGTTGTCGGCGTCGCGGCCCTGACGGCGGCGACGACGGCCGCAGCCGAGACCTGGACCCGTTTCTCGGCCAGCGACCGGACCGTCTATCTGATCGATCAGGACACCCTGACGCCGGTCGACGGCGTCGCCACGGCCCGCTTCGCCCGCGTTCCCGCACACGGCGACGCGGCCGATCAGAGCCATGAGGTCGAGGAGTTGGCGGTCCGCTGCTCGGACGGCCAGTCCCGCACCGTCGCCACCATCGTCCACGGCCCGGACGGCGCGGAAGCGGAACGGATCGCCGAAGACGCCCCCTGGGACGCCACCCCCTCCGGCGGCGTGTACGGCGCCCTCAAGTCCTTCGCCTGCGACGACATGCGCCCCCAGGGCGCGCCCTGGCCGACCATCGCCGCCTTCATCGCGGGTGGCCGCGGGGGCTAGGCGCCCCCGGCGGGGCGGCTCTGCAACCGACGGCGCCCGCACGTCCGGCGAGCCGCCAGTCGCCCTGCAGGTGGAGACACCTCATCTTTGGTATCAGTCAGCTTTGGTATCAGTCAGCGGTCGCTACCGGCGTGGCGTCGCTTGCCTCCGCGCGGCAGGAAATACCCCACGGCCCCTGGATTTCGGCCCGCAGTGCAAGGCGGATAGGCGCCGTGGATCAGGGCTAGACGCAGGAAAAGGCCATCGCCGGGAATAATAGGCCGCCTCGCGGTGTCTATCGATCAAGTCCACCCTGTCCGATCAAAGGCCGCGACCAATGTCGATCTCCTCCCGCAAGTCCGTGATCCGGTTCGCCGTGCTCGCTGCGCTTGGTCTGTCCACACCGCTGGCGGCGAGCACGCCTTCGGAACAATTTCTGGCCGAAAACGACGCGGTCATGGCCCGGATGCACGCGGCCATGGAAATCCAGCCGACGGGCGACATCGACAGGGATTTCGTGGCCATGATGATCCCGCATCATCAGGGCGGCATCGATATGGCCGTGGCGGTGCTTCGCCACAGCAACAACGAACAGATTCGTCGTCTCGCCCAGGAAATCATCGTCGAGCAACAGCAGGAGATCGCCGCCCTGCGCCTCGCCGTGGGCGAGCCCTTGCCTGCCTCCTATCCGGCCCCGACCAGCCCCCCGCCCACAGCGCCGGTCGGCGTCGAAGCCCCGCGCCACCATCACGAAGGCTGAAGCCCCATGACTCGTCCCATCCTTGGCCTCGCCGCAAGCCTTTCGACCGCCCTTCTCGTCGCGGGCGCGGCCCAGGCTCAGGTCGCCCCCATCCAGTCCAGCGATCGCGTCTATGCGGCGGAGCAGTTCTCGAACACCGTGTCGGTCACCGATCCCTCCACCAACCGCCTGGTGGGTCTGATCCGTTTGGGAGATGCGTCGCCGGCCAACTTCAGCCCTCTCTACCGCGGACAGTTGCTGGTTCACGGTCTGGGCTTCTCGCCGGACGGCAAGACGCTGGCGGTCGTGTCGATCGGCTCCAACTCCGTCAGCTTCATCGACACCGCCACAAATGCGGTGAAACATGTCACCTACATCGGCCGCTCACCGCACGAGGCCTTCTTCACGCCCGACGGCGAGGAACTCTGGGTCACTGTGCGCGGCGAGGACTATGTCTCGGTGATCGACCCGGTCAGCTACAACGAGATCCATCGCATTCAGACGCCTGGCGGGCCGGGAATGACGATCTTCTCGCCGGACGGTCGTTACGGCTACATCTGTTCGTCCTTCAATCCCAAGACCGTGGTGGTGGATGCCGCCACCCATGAGATTGTCGGGGAAGTGGCCCAGCCCAGCGCCTTCTGCCCCAACATCGCCGCCTCTCCGGACGGGTCGCAGGTGTGGTTCACCCTGAAGGACATCGGCAAGACGGTGGCCTTCAACGCCCGTCCTCCGTTCAACGTGTTGGCGACCCTGGACACCGGCCCTCTCACCAACCACGTCAACTTCGCCCGGACGGCGCGCGGCCAGTTGGCCTATGTGACCGTGGGCGGGGAGAATGCGGTCAAGATCTTCCAGACGGACGACTTCAGCCCCGTCGCGACCATCCCTGTCGGGGCCCTGCCGCACGGCCTCTGGGCGTCGCCGGACGGATCGCGCGTCTATGTCGGTCTGGAGAACGCCAGCGAACTGGCGGTGATCGACACCGCCTCCAACACGGTCGTCGCCAATGTCGGCGTCGGCCAGGCGCCCCAGGCCGTCGTCTATGTGCCCGGGGCTGCGCCCTCGGGCGCCGGCGGCCGTAACCTGCAGCCTCGGTCTGACGCCGGTTCTGTCCTGATCCGCATGCGCGTCAGCGACGGGACGGAGGCCGACACCACCATCAGCCTGTACGATCAAGGCCTGATCCAGGTCGTACAGGGATCGGTGTCGGGGCTGACGCCGCGCTCGCCCTATGTCCTGGCCCTGGCGAACGCTGCGGACGGCTCCGGCCCCCTGGAGCCGATCGCCGCCTTCACGAGCAATCCCGCCGGCGCCGCCATCGTCAATGCTCTGGGGCCTATTCGCCAGCAGGTCCGCGCCGAACAGGGTGTGTCGCGGCGCTATCTGGTGATCGCCCCCGGCACGGCGGCCACGCCCGGGGCTCCGGTTCAGATTCAGGTCGCGGCGCCCTAGGATGAGCACATGACGGACATGGGCCAGTTGATCGAGCCGGTCATCCCGGGGCTGCGGCGATACGCCAACGCCCTGGTTCGCGACCCAGCCGAGGCCGACGACCTTGTCCAGGATTGTCTGGAGCGCGCAGTCACGCGGTGGGGGCAACGCCGCGGCGATGGCGACACCCGCAGCTGGCTTTACGCCATCCTGCATAATCTGGCGGTCAATCGCTGGCGCTCGCTTCGCCGAAGAGGAATGATGGCCGCGATCGAGACGGTCGATCCGGCGTTTCTGTCCGTGGCGCCAGCCCAGGAGCACGGACTGGCCCGGGCCGACGTTCTGCGCGCACTGGATCAATTGCCGGACGAATATCGAGCCGTGATCCTGTTGGTGACGGTCGAAGGCCTGTCCTATGCCGAGACAGCCCGTATTCTGGGCGTGCCGCTCGGCACCGTCATGTCTCGGCTCTCTCGCGGACGCGCCCGGCTGGCCAGTGCGATGGCCGAAGACACGCCCGTCAGATGTCATTTAAGGAGGATCAAATGACCGGGGACCGCCCGATTAGCGAAGACGACCTCCACGCCTTTCTGGACGGGGTGCTCGAGGAAAGCCGGCGCGACGCGGTGCGACGCTATCTCGACACCCATCCCGAGGCGCAGGAGAGATTCGCGGCCTACCGCGAACACGGCGAGGCGTTGCGTAACGCGCTGGCGCCGGTCTCCGACCAACCCCTGCCCGCGGAACTCAACCTGAAGGCCCTTGTCGAGCGTCGCCGAAAGACCTTGGCCGGAAGGCGTCAAATGGCGGCGGCCGCAGCCATTCTCTGCATCGGAGGCCTGTCGGGCTGGATGGGGCGCGAGGCGGTTTCACCCCCGGCGCGGGGGATTCAGGCCCTCGGCCGCGAGGCCGTCGACAACTATGTGGTCTACGCCTCCGATACGCGTCGTCCGGTCGAACTGGCGTCTGACCAGCGTGCGACGCTCACCCGCTGGGTGTCCGATCGTCTCGACACGCCGGTGCAACCCCCGGATCTGGAAGGCGCCGGCTATCGCTTCCTCGGCGGCCGACTGGTGACGACGCCGAATGGTCCCGCCGCCCTGTTCATCTACGAGGGGGCGGCCGCCGAGCGGCTGGCCGTGATGATGCGGCCGATGGAGATCGAAAAGAACCGGTCCATGTCCGAGCAATCCTACGGCGCGCTGGACGGCGTGACATGGTCGCGGGACGGTCTCGGTTTCAGCGTCGTGGCGCCCCGTGCATCGACGGATCTGCTTCCCGTGGCCGAGGATGTTCGACGGCAGACACCCTTCTCCTGACCACCCTCTCAGGTCGGATCGGCGGCGCGAACTCGGGCCACTGAACGAGGGGTTCGGTCCCCGACTGCTCATTTCTAACCTTGGAGATCCAGATGTACGTGAGACTTCCCAATCCGATCGCCGACTATGTGGACGCCATCGCGCGAGGCGACGTCGACGGCATGGTGCAACCCTTCGCCGCCGACGGCGTCGTCGTCAGTGACGACGGCCGGCGTCATCAAGGCCGCCCGGCGATACGCACATGGATCCAGGAAACGTCGGCCGCCAAGGGGACGGTCCTCACTCCGGACACCCTATGCCACGAGACCAGCAGAATCGTCGTCGAGGGCGTCAAGACCGGCGACTTCGAGGGGAGCCCCCGGCGGTTCGTCCTCGCCTTCGAGCTTGACGGCGGCGCGATCAAGACGATGGAGGCGGCATGACGGCGGAGCGCCGCCCCTCGGCTCGATCCAACACATCCAGGCCCATGGGGTCATTCGCAAGGAACAAAGTGGGACTGTTTCAGCCGCAACCGGTTTCTCGCACCTCTCTGCGTGCCCGACCTGTAACGACAGCCTATGACCACGCCTGCTCCCCAAGCCCGTTCCACAATGGATCCGGCGACCCGTCCGGCCTCCCTGGCGGACGCGGGCGCAGCGAACGACCATGGGCGCCCCCAGACGGCTCCGGCGGCGGTCGGTCATTCGTCCGACCTGCTGACCGTCCGGCCTCGCATCCTTTTCGCCGCCCGCGCCGCCAGTCCGCTTCAGGACCTCTGTTCGCCCCTTGAGAAAGACGGGATGCGGGTTGTCACGACGGAAACCCCCGCCGGCCTGTTTCGGCGTCTCGGCGACCATCCAAGCCTGGTGATCCTGGACCTCGAGCTCGGCGGCGACGGTCTCAACCTTCTGCGGCGCCTGCGTGCGGCGTCGGAGGTTCCGATTATCCTCACGGCGGCGAACTCGCGCCACGCCGCCGACAGGATCGTCGGCCTCGAACTGGGGGCCGACGACTATCTCGACGCCCCCGTCGATCAGCGCGAACTCAGCGCCCGAATCCGCAACATCCTGCGCCGACGCAACCGCTTGTCAGGAGCGGTCCGCCTGCATCCCCGCACGCACGTCCGGTTCGGGCCCTGGGAACTGGATTGCCGCACCCGGCGCCTGTCCCGGGAGGGTGCTGTCGTCATCCTGACCCTGGGCGAATTCCGGCTTCTCAACGCCTTCATCGTCGCGCCGCAACGCGTCTTGTCGCGTCAAGATCTGCTCGACGCCACGGGGATGCGCGAGGACCTGTCGGACCGCAGCATTGATGCTCAGGTGTTGCGGCTCCGGCGCAAGCTCCAGACCGGACCGGACAGCGCCGAGGCGATCGCGACCCTGAGGGGCCTGGGCTATATGTTCAAGGCGGAGGTCGAGGCGTCCTGATGCAACCGCAGAAATCGGCCCAAGCGATCCACGACTGACCGGTCAAAAGGCTTCAACCGGAACGGCGATCCCATATCCGACGCCCCGCTCGGTTCGGATGATGCGCTGAGGGCCGGGCGCGGTTTGAAGCTTTCGCCTCAACCGCAGGATCATGACGTCGATGCTGCGGTCATTCACCTCGTCAGGATGGACTCGGCTGGCCGTGACCAACTGATGACGGGTCAGAATCTGGTTCGGGCTCCTCAAGAGGGCGGTCAAAAGGTTGAACTCCGCTGTCGTGAGCTTGACCAAGGCGCCGTCCGGCGAGGTGAGGCTTCGCCGACGCAGGTCGAGCTCCCACCCGGCGAACCGCCACCGGACCCGTTCCCGCGCCTTCGCCGGGCGCGCGCGACGCAAGACGGTGCGAATACGGGCCAGCAGTTCCCGCGGGCTGACGGGCGTGCTCATGCAATCGTCAGCGCCCAGCTCCAGCGCAACGACCTTGTCCGGCTCGCCGCCGCCAGCATCGGTGATGCTGATCACGGGGGCTTCGTCCCGATCGACGACGCCCCGCATAAGATCGAGGCCGTCCTCGCGCCTTATCCCGAGATTGAGGACCACCAGATCGATGGGCCGGGCCCTGAGAATTCGCCGCATGGCCGCGCCGTCGGCGGCCGTGCTGACCTGAAAGGCATGCTCGCTGAGAAATCCGCCAAGCGCATCACGGGCTGAGGCGTTGTCGTCGACGACGAGGACGTGTCTTTGAGCGTACATCATGAAGAAGCACTTTCCTGACATGAACAGACTTGCAGAGGATTGGACGAGGCCCGCCCCGCACTTGAACAGGCGCTTCGACCTTGACCGGGCAGGCGGCCGCCGGTCTCCAACCAGCGGCCGCCCGTTTTTCCGGCCCTAGACCCCGTGAGCCGCGCGGATATAGCGCGAGGCCTTCTCACCGATGATCGTGCAGGGCGCCATGGTGTTGCCCGTCGCGACCCGCGGCATCACCGATCCGTCAGCGATGCGCAGCCCCTCGACGCCATAGACGCGCAGACTGCCGTCCACGACGGACAGCGCGTCCCGCCCCATCTTGGCCGAACACGTCTGGTGCCAGTAGGTCACCGCCGCGTCTCGAACGTAACGCTCCATGTCCGCCTGCCCCAACGGGCCGGGCATGGCTTCACGCGCGACCAGCGGCTCAAAGGCCCGGGTGTTGCCCAGATCGCGGCACAGCTGGACGCAGGCGACCGCAGCGCGGAGATCGTCCGGATGGCTGAAGGTGTTGAGTTCGATGCGCGGCAGGGACAGGAGATCCCCGCTCGACAGGCGAACCCGACCGCGGCTCTTGGGGTGGGCGAGACCGGCGAACATGGTCCAACCGTGCTCCGGGACGCCAAGGCCAGCAGTTTCGGGGCTCGGCACCGGGAACTCGACCTGACAGAACAGCAAGTCTGGTTCGCTCAGGGCGGGGTCGGACTTCCAGTAGAGGGTCGCCTCGCTGCCGCTGTTCCGCGGCGCGATCGGCTCGCGGTATTCCCAGATACAGCCGAAGGACACATGGTCCTGCAGGTTGCGGCCTACGCCGGGCAGATGATGAAGGACCTTGATGTCTGCGGCGCGTAAATCGTCCTCGTCGCCGATCCCGGAACGCATCAGGACGGTCGGCGTCATGATGGCGCCGAGCGACAGTATGACCTCATGGGCGGCGTCAAACCGTTCGACCACCCCGTCCCGCACCGCCTCGACCCCGACGGCGCGACCGTTCTGAACGATCACCCGGTTCACCTGGGTGCGGGTCAGGAGCGTCAGATTGGGCCGGTCCAGGTAGGGATAGGTAAAGGCGCGGAAGATGGAATGCCGTTTGCCGTTCCGCGTCAGGACGTCGGAGATGGCGCAACCGCCGTCCCCCTCCATCATCCGGCCGTTCGGACTATCGTAAGTGGGTATGCCGAGCTCGAGCGCGGCGTCCAGCATCGCCAGAGCCGCCGGCCCCGGATCGGGCGTCGGCTGCACAAAGACTGGCCCGCCCGTGCCCCGATACAGGGGATCGGGCGCACCCTGCCAGTTCTCAATCTCAAGGTAGAGGCCGAGGACGGATTCATACCCCCAGGACGCGTCGCCGCTCTCCTGGGCGAAATAGTCCCAGTCGCTGCGGTGGCCGCGCGCCCAGACGCCGACGTTGATGCTTGAACCGCCGCCCAGAACCTTGCCCATGGACATCGGCATGGCCCGTCCGTTCAGCTCGGGATTTGGCTCGGCCACAAACCCCCAGTCTGTCTCGCTGCCCAGGTTGGTCGGCCAGGCGGCCGGCTCCATGACGCTCGGCCGATCATCACTCCCGCCGGCCTCGATCAGCAGCACATGGACAGCCGGATTTTCCGCCAGTCGTCGAGCGAGGACCGAGCCCGAACTGCCCGCGCCACAGACGATGAAATCGTATGTTTTCCGAAGGTTCTCCAGCCGCTGAGCCTGATTGGCCGCGACGCGGGCCGCGAACTCCCCCTCATCGGTTTGCAGTCCATCCGACATTCTCAAATCTCCACATTGACGATTTAGGTATCAAATCTACCAATTTCATCAAATGCATCAGATTCTGGCGGTGATGTGGCGGAGCCTGCGTGCGCCTCCATATTGACGCGAGACCGCGATCAGCCGCAGGAGAGACCATGAACGCCGCCGAGAAGGAGATCGTGACCACCACGGACGCCGCGAAGATTCTCGGCGTGTCGGTCAGAACCGCCCAGTTGCTGATCGAGGGCGGATCGATCCCTTCGTGGAAGACGCCCGGCGGCCATCGGCGGGTTTACCGGAGCGACGTCGTTGCGCTCGTCAAGGGTCAGGAACTCCCGGCCACGCCGGCCTCGGCCAGGGTCATCGTCATTGCGCGGCCCGAACGGTTGCCGCAGTTCAAGGCCGCGCTTGAGAGCGCGCCTTCCTGCTTTGTCGAAACCTATCCCGAGCCTTTCACCGCCTTGTTGGACATAGGCGGCCGCTCGCCGGCGGCCGTGGTCATCGACGCAGAGTCGTTCGCCGTCGCTGATGGCGTGCTCCATGCGCTGGGCTCCGATGTCGCCCTGCTACACACCGTCATACTGGTCGTCGGTCCTGAAGGCCGCCAGACTGTCGTCGACGCGTCCCAAGGAGCGGGCCGGGTTCGGTTCATCAACGACATCGACGATCTGGCCGAGGCGGCCGAGGCGGCCGTAAGGGGACCTGATCAGCCGGGCGAGGGTCTGGAGGCGACCTCCTTGTTTCCCCTTCCCGGCAATGAGGCGCAGCGTCTACTCGCTCTTGAACGCTCCGGCCTCGTCGACACGCCGCCCGAGGACGCCTTTGACCGACTGACATGGCTGGCGGCGCAGACGCTCGGCATGCCCATCTCCCTGATCACCCTGCTGACGCCGACGCGGCAGTGGTTCAAGTCGCGGCATGGGCTGGAGATGGCCGATACGCCGAGAAGCTGGGCGTTCTGCAATCACACCATCCTGCAGAACAGCTGCATGATTTCAGAGGATCTGTCCGCCGACCCTCGCTTCTCTGACAACCCGGCTGTCGCGGACGCCCCGAACTTCCGCTTCTATGCTGGATGCCCTGTAGTCGATCCCGACGGTTTCACCCTCGGGTCCCTGTGTGTCATCGACACACGTCCGCGCACGCTTGATGACAGCCAGAGAGCGATCCTCACGAACCTGGCGGCGCTTGTTTCGGACGAGATCAAGTTGCGGGCGACCGACAGTCGTCTGCGGCGGGCCATGGAGGCCCTGGACCGAAAGTCTCACTGACCCGGCGCACTTTAATCGGACGGATCGAGGGGGCGGTCCGATCATCCGCGCCCTTGCGCCGACCAAGTGGTTTCATCTGTCATCGATGATCACGGATCCTGAAGCTCGCCGGTGACACGGCGCGCTGAACATGTCGCATCGGCCGTGGCCCACAGCGCCTGTACGGCCGCCGCTCCGACCTACAGGACCAGCGATGACGACGACACGGACCGCCCCCCAGGACGATCATCCGACCACTGCGGACCAGCAACCCGCTCCGTTTCTTGAGCTATCCCCGTCAGGCGAGCCAATCCCCGTGGTCTCCTCACTGGACCTGGAGCGCGACCCCCATGGCCTGTTTCGCCAATGGCGTTCAAAGAGCCCCGTGATCCAACGAGAGGACGGGGCCTGCCTCGTTCTCCGCGCGGATGATGTCGAGCGGCTTCTCAACGATCCCAGGACGCAGCAGATCGACGGCGCTCTCTATGCGCGCATGCGCGGCGTCCCGCCGGGTCCGCTGTTCGACCTCCTGGCGACATCCGTATTGCTGTCAGAAGGCGAGGCGCATCGCCGACGACGGGCGCCCCTGTCGCGCACCTTCGCCTTCCGGGCCATCGAGTCCCTACGCGATATGGTGCGGACGGCCGCCGAAGGCTTGATCGACGGCTTTGAGGCCGATGGCGCGGCGGACCTGGTCCAGGCGTTCTGCGCGCCCCTGCCGCCCCTGGTGATGAGCCAGCTCCTCGGCGCCCCGGCGAGCGACGCGCATGAGTTCGCCCGGGCGGTTTACAAAGTCTCTCCCGCCTTTGCGCCGGCCCTGCCCGGCGAAGATATGGACCGAATGGTCGATGGGGCCCGTTGGCTCACAGGCTATGTAAAGGCGCGTCTAGCGGACGCGGCTTCCGGCCAGACGCCCCCCGCCGCGCTGCTTGAAGACATGCTCGCCGCCGTCGGCGCGGGTGATCTGACCGAGGCCGAAGCCGCCGTCCAGATCGTGACCTTGATCATCGGCGCCAGCGACACGACCCGGGGCGCTCTGGCGGTGCAGGTCAGCCTTTTGGCCGAGCGCGGTGCAGACTGGTCCGACTATGGCGACAATCCTGACCTTGCGCGGGCGGCCGTGGCGGAGGCGCTGCGGTTCGAACCGCCGGTGGGCTCCTTCCCCCGGTTCTCGACAGAGGCGATCACGCTGGACGGCATGGTCATTCCGGCCGGCTATCTGGTGTCTCTGTCCACCCTCTCCGCCATGCGCGATCCGGCCCGCTTCCAGGATCCGGACACCTTCCTCATCAACCGGCAAGATCATGTTCGCTGGCACATGGCGTTCGGCGCCGGCGCGCATCGGTGCATCGGCGAGGCCCTGGCCCGACTGGAACTCGAAGAGGGCCTGATGGCCCTTTGCCGGAAACTGCCCCATCTCCGGCTCGCCGGGCCGCCGGTCAAGGTGGAGGGCTATGCGGGGATCCGACGCATCGGCCAGTTGCAGGTGACGTGGTGACCCAGATCCACTTCAAACGATCGCGCGGCATGACATGGCGCGCCCTCGGTCTGGGGCTCGTCCTCTTGCCCGGCCTTCTCGGCTGTTCGCCGCACCCATCCTCGCTCGGAAGCCTGCCGCCCGAGCGCGCCCTGCCCAGGATCCCCATACAGGGCGGCGTCTGGCGAGAGGCTGCCCATCTCTGGTACGGCGTGATCGGCAGCGGTCCCCCTGTGATCCTGTTGCACGGAGGACTGTCCAGCCACCGGGCCTGGGGCCGACAGGTCCCCGCTCTCCTTGACGCCGGCTATCAGGTCATCCTCATTGACAGCCGGGGCCACGGTCGCAGCACCCTGGGTTCGACACCTCTGAGCTACGATCAGTTGGCCGAGGATGTCGGAGCGGTGATCGATCATCTGCAGTTGAACCGACCCGCAATCATAGGCTGGAGCGACGGCGCCATAACGGCGCTCGTGCTCGGCATGGACCGAGGCGATCAACTCGGCCCCATCTATGCGTTCGGCGCCAATATGGATCTACAGGGTGTCCGCAAGGACGCCGGCGATGCGCCGATCCTGCGGCAGGTGGGGCCCCGCCTCGCCGCCGATTATGCCGAGCTCTCGCCCGCCCCGGATTTCTCCGGGCTGACCCGGGCGGTCAGGACCATGCAGACAACGCGACTTCACTACGGCCCCGGTCAACTCGCCCTGATCCGGGCGCCCCAGGTTCTGATCGTCGCGGGCTCGGAGGATGAATTCATAACGCCGCAGCATGCCGCCTATATAGCGGACGCCATCCCGGGCGCCGGTCTTCAGTATCTGGCGGACAGCGGGCATTTCGCGCCTTGGCAGAGCCCGGAACTGTTCAACCAGTCCATGATCCGGTTTCTGAAGTCAGCCGGATACGCGCCGGACACGGCGGAGACCGAACCCGCCGCGCCAGACGGAATGGGCGTGAGAACAATGGCCAGGGGCGACGCCCTGCCCCAGGCCGCAAGCGTCTGCCTCCCCGCCGCCGTCCAATGCCGGTCTCCGGCTGAACCGGCCGGGTCTCGACCGGGACGGAGCGCGGCGCCGCTTCTACATTCAGCGCCGCACCCTACGCCGAAGGCTCAGTGTGGTCCGGGCTGGACGATCCCCCTACCCTTGCGGCCCGTGCGGCATCGCGGCGCAAAGCCTCGGCACGGAGCCGAAGAAGGTTGCCGGTTCGTCAATGACGGGGCGGATCTGTATATCTGAGGTTGATTGTCCAGTACAGATTGACGACGTGCGTATGAAATATTGACGACGCCTGTCAGCTTGTTCGGGTCGTCCAGTCTCTCTGTCGTCTGCGCCTAGGCAGACCACGGGGGACTACATCATGAAAACCAAATCTCGCTATCTGGCGGCGGCCGGAGGCCTGGCGTTGATCGCGGCCTTTCCGCAATGGGCGGCGGCCCAATCGCAGTCGCAATCGACCTCGTCCGAGGCGGAAACGGCGGCGCAACCCAACCCCGCCGTCCTCGATGAAGTCGTCGTCACCGGCTATCTGCAGGGCCTGCGCCGCTCGATCGACGAGAAGCGCAACAGCGACATGATCTCGGACAGCGTCAGCGCCGACGACATGGGCAAGCTGCCGTCGTCCAACCTGACCGAGGCCGCATCGCGCATTCCGGGCGTGTCGGCGGTCCGCAACCACTTCACCGGCGAAGGCGACCGGGTGGTGATCCGGGGCATGGCGACCGAATACAACGCCTACGCCGTCAACGGCGTGCGCATGGGCGGCACCGGATCGCCGGGCGACAACTTCTTCCGCGGGGTGCGCCTCAGCTTCCTGCCGACGTCGGGCGTGGATGCGATCACCGTCTACAAGAGCCTGCTGCCCTATATGGACGGCGACGCCATCGGCGGCACCATCGACATCAAGACGCCGACGGCCTTCGACTATGATCCGACCCACGTCGCCGGTTCGATCGAGGGCACCCTGCTGCAACAGCGCGACGACCGGACCTCATGGGCCGCCGATATGGCCTTCGGCAAGCAGTTCTCGGAGCGCCTGGGCCTGTTCGTGACCGGCAACTACTCGGAACGCGCCTCGCAGTTCGAGCAGATCGGCAACTCCGGGGATAATATGCCCCGTAATTGGTACGGCAAGGCCCAGAGCCTGGACTTCGATCCCCAGACCTTCGTGACCCGCGGTCTGGAAATGTCCACCGGCGACACGGACGTGACGCGCTGGGGCTTCAACGGCTCGCTGGACTGGCGCGGCGACAATCACGACTTCCACCTGCGTGGTCAGTACAATGAGTATGAAGAGACCCAGTTCAGGAACCGCCTCAACTTCCGCAACGAGGCCGGCACCAGCGCCTCGGCGCGCCTGGAGCAGGTCGACAAGTCGCGCGGCGACCTGACCCAGCCCGCGAACGCCGTCATCGGCTATGGCCCCAAGGGCGCCATCTACAACTACACCACCGCCCAGATCGTCGACCGCGACAAGGATGGGGTGATCACCGACGCCGACAAGGGCTCCAACGGATACTACAGCCTGAACGGCTCGTCGGGTTCATGGGATCCCAAGGGCTTCCGCCTGCGTCGCTACTGGGAAGGCGGCACGACCGAAGGCGTGCTGCAGATGGTCAACTTCGGCGGCGAAAGCCGCTTCCGCGAGTTCACCCTCGACTACGACCTGTCGCACTCGGAATCCGAGGACAATATCGTCGACAGCTACGAGATGTACTTCGGCCGCAACGCCTATCTGTGGAAGGGCAACGAAGGCGTCGAGATCGTCAGCCAGGGGGATCCGCAGTACCTGAAATGGGTGCTGAACCCCGCCGGCATGGCGGGCGTCCAGGACCTGACCCAGTACACCGCCTCCAGCCTGAGCGGCAGCTACGGCGGCGCCAAGGAAACCCTGAACCAGGCCCAGTTCAACCTGCGCTACCAGCCGACAGGCTCCTGGCTGCAAGAGGTCCGCGCCGGCGCCAAATACTACAAGTCCGAGCGTGAACGCCTGGAAGGTTCGCTGATCGACCTGGAGCCCCGGGGCACCATGGCCGACTATTCCGCCCTGTTCGGCGAAGCGATCACCGACATGTTCGACGGCCGTTACACCGGCCAGTACCAACTCGGCCCCGTCATCGACACCGACAAGATGATGGCCGAGATCGAACGCGCCAAGGCGGGGAATTCGACCCTGCTGACGCTGAACGAGGCGGACTCGATCGACTACGCCTCCACCTGGTTCTACGACGAACAGGTAGTGTCTGCCTATGTGATGGGCACGGCCCGTTTCGGCGCCGCAGAAGTGATCGCCGGGGTGCGGGTCGAAGACACCAGCAACGACATCCGCGCCTGGACCGAAAACCCGGTGCGGGGCGAGGACTACACCACCGACACCTCGGGCTTCACCAACTGGCTGCCCTCGATCCACGTCAACTATGACGTGAGCCGGAACGCCAAGCTGCGGGCGGCGATCTGGACCAGCGTTTCGCGTCCGGACATCAAACGGATGACCTCGGTCAAGGAATACAGCTACGACGGCGATCCCGACGGCGACGGCGTGACCAACCCGACCAGCGAATGGGTGCTGACCGGCATCGTCCAGGGCAATCCCGATCTCGAGCCGATGACCTCGGTCAACTACGACCTGTCGGCGGAATATTACAACGGACGCACGGGCGCCTACTCCGTCGCGCTGTTCTACAAGGATCTGGACAAGTTCCTGTTCCGCTCCTCGTCGTCGGTCATTCGGGACGGCACGGAGGGCGAGTTCGACGATCCGTCGGGCGTGCCCGTCTCCATGCCGATGAACGGTCGCAAGGCCGAGATCCGCGGCGTCGAGATCAACGCCCGCCAGCAGCTCCACTGGCTGCCGGCCCCGTTCGACGGGCTGGGCGTGGCGGCGAACGCCACCATCCAGCGCTCGGAAGCCGAAACCGGCCTGTTCTGGCACCCTGAGGGCTACACCCTGCCCTTCATGGAAACCCCCGACCACATCGTGAACCTGGAACTGTTCTGGGAGCGCAACGGCTGGGAGGCCTATGTGGCCTACAACTATCAGGACGTGTCTCTGGAAGACATCGAGGACTTCGGCAACGATCCCTATGAGCAGGACTACCACTTCGTGGACCTGATGGCGCGGCGTCAGATCACGCCGAACCTGACGGCCACCTTCAAGGTGCAGAACCTGTTGGACAACTACACCTACTTCTACACCTTCGGTGCAGGAAAGGGCGGCGTCCGCGACTACATCGAGAACGGTCGTTACCTGAGCCTGAACCTGAACTGGCGGCTCTGATCGCTCCTGCCGCTCGCGGGAGATCTCCCGCGAGCGGCGCCTTTTCCAGACATCGAGGATACCTCATGCGCCTTTCCCTGCGCCTCGCCGCGACCCTGTCCTGCAGCGTCCTGGCCTTCGCCGCCCTCCAGGCCGTCCCGGCGCAAGCCCAGACGGTTTCCGCGCCCGAACGCGTCATCGTCAATCTGACCGAGACGCCCTCGACCAGCCTGGCCTTCAACTGGCGCGCCGAAGCGGGCGCAGGCGATGGTTTCATCGAATATGCGACGCTGACGCCGGGGCCGGCCTATCCGGCCCAGGCCGTCCGCCTGCCGGCGCAGCGCACCTCCGCCGCCTTCACGACGCGGGACGAACAGAACGTCGCCGCCGACTATTACAGCGTGCGGCTGACCGGCCTGACGCCTGACACCCAGTACGTCTATCGCGTGGGCAAGGACGGCGCCTGGTCGCCCTGGCGCCAGGTCAAGACCGCCGCCGCCGAGGTTCGTCCCTTCACCTTCCTCTATATGGGCGACGTCCAGAACGACATCCGCTCCATGGGCGGCCTGGCCGTGCGCCGCGCCCTGCGCCAGACCCCGGACGCGGCCTTCATGCTGTTCGCCGGCGACCTGATCAACCGGGCCGACAACGACGCGGAATGGGGCGAATGGTTCGACATGGATCCCCACCGCCTGGCCGAGACCCCGTCGCTGATGACGCCGGGCAATCACGAGTACATGAAACCCCAGGGCGAGACCCCGCAAATGCTGGCGCCCCAGTGGCGGCTGCAATTCACCCTGCCCGAGAACGGCCCGTCCGACATGCTGACCGAGACCGTGTATCGGGTCGATTATCAGGGCGTGCGCATCATCTCGCTCGACGCCGACATGATCGACGAAGACCCGCAGGCTGCGCAGGATCAGTTCGCCTGGCTGGAGCGCCAACTCGCGGACAACCCGTCGCGCTGGACGGTCGTCTTCCTGCACTACCCCCTTTACTCCACCGCTCGGGGACGCAGCGGGGAAGAGTTGCAAACCGCGCTGCAGCCGGTGTTCGACCGTTATCACGTCGACCTGGTGCTGGCCGGCCATGACCACACCTATGGGCGCGGCCGCCCCCACGAACAGGGCCCGGTCTATATGGTCTCCAACGTCGGGCCGAAACAGTATCCGCTGGGCGACCTCAACTGGACGGAGCGCAAGGCCAGCGGCGTGCAGGTGTTCCAGCAGGTCGAGGTGGCCGGCGACCGGCTGACGGTGCGAGCCTTCACCATGGACGGCGCCCTGTACGACGCCTTCCAACTGGACAAGCCCGGCGCGGGTCCGGCGCGCCTGACCGATCTGAAGCCGGCGACGCCGGAGCTGATCCTGCGGCGCGAGGACCAGTAGTGACGGTACGTACCGCGATCGTCGGGCTGCTCGCGGCATGGGCGGCGGGACTGGCGGCGACGCCGGCCCTGGCCGATCCGGTCTGCGGGCAGACCGCCGTCATGTCGCGCCTTCAGGCCGAACTGGCGAAGCCGCGCGGCGCCCTGCTGATCGCCGCACACCGGGCCGGCCACCTCGACGCGCCCGAGAACTCGCTGGCCGCCATCGACGAAGCGGTGCGCGAGGGCGCCGACATCGTGGAGATCGACGTCAAGGTCTCCGCCGACGGCGTGCCCTTTCTGATGCACGATCATACGGTGGCTCGGACCACCGGCGGCGCCGGCGAGGCCGAGAGCCTGACCTACGCCCAACTGCGTCGCCTGCGGCTGGAAGACAGTTCCGAGTCGCCCCCGACCCTGGTCGAGGCGCTTCGCAAGACGTGCGGACGGGTGCTGGTTGATCTGGACCTCAAGACGGATCGCATCGGCCCCGTGGTCGCGGCGGTGCAGGGGCTGGGAATGACGGACCAGGTCGTCTTTTTCGACTCCGACAGGGCGGTGTTGCGGGCGGTGCGTGAGCTCGCGCCGCGCGCCCTGCTCATGCCGCGCGTCAGCCGTCCCGACGGCTTGGCCGCCGCCGTCGAGGGGCTGGCGGCGGTGACGATCATTCACGGCGACCCCGAGTCTCTGACCCCGCAGCTCCGCAACGGGGCGCGGGCCCTGCCGGCGCGGATCTGGGTCAACAGTCTGGGCGATGTCGATGAGGCCTTGGCGGTCCGGGCGCCCGACCTGTGTCTCCGGCTGGAGGGACTGCTGGTCCTGGACGCCAATGTGATTCAGACGGATCGGCCACGGGGCCTTCGGCGCGCCGTGAGCGACTGCGGGCTCGCGGCGCTGCCATGATCGAAGCCATGCAAAGGCGCGGGGGCCGAGCGGGCGGCGCCTTCAATCCCCGCCTGACCACGAAGACGCGCGATCTTTCCGGGTCGAGCAGCCTCTCCGTGACGGATCGCTTTGACTTCGCCCAGGATGAGCTTTTGCTGACGGTGTGCAACGCGGCCGGCGGCGATGTGGCGCATCTTCAGATCCTCGATGCGCATCAGCCGTCGGCGCCCATGGACGCCTTCAGCCTGCCGCCCGGCGAGCAGGTCGAACTGATCCGGACGGCCGACCCCTATGATCTGCGCCTGCTCGGACCCGACGGCTTCTGCAGGCGCTTCTCCGGCTGTCTGGCCGAAGACGGCCCTGTCGCGGCGCGCCTGAAAGAGCCGCGCCGAGGTCGGGGCCTGATCCTGGAGATCGTCCCGGCCGAGGACGCCTGGTTCTGCGTCAATGACGAGACGGGCCTGTGTCCCACGCGTCGCTACAGGCTGAGCGCTGGAGCGCCCTTGCGCCTGCGACTTCCGGTCCTGCCGGACGGCGCCTACGACCTGACCGTCTCGCGCCTCGGCGGCGCCTTCAGCCGAAGGTTCGCGGGCCGCCTGGCGTCGCAGGATCCGCTCAGAAGCTGCGGCTGATCGCCAGGGTCACCGTCGGCCCGGTGCGGATGTACTCCCGCAAATCCTCCGGCCCCGAGCCGAAGGTGTACCAATAGGTATGGCTGTTCAGCAGGTTGCGGATCTGAATCGACGCCAAGCCGTCGCCGCCCAACCGTCGTCGAAGGCTGATGTCCACAAAACTGTAGGCCTGTTCGTAGGGGTCGTTGGCGAAACTATCCATACCTTCGAGGAAGCCGCCCTGGCGGCTCCAGCCGGCCGCCGCCTCCCATCCGCCGCCCTGCCAGAACAGTTCGACGGACGCCAGGGTCTCGGGCGTCTCCGTAAAGGGAAGCCGATCGCCGACGCGCCAGACGATGTTGGCGTCGGCGCGGCTGACCTGCCAGGTCAGATTGGCCGTGACGCCCAGCCCATCCAGCGGGGCGGGCGCCCAGTCCAGGCCGTGGCGTATCGCCAGTTCGACCCCGCTGATCCGCGCCCGCCGACCGTTGGCGTAGGCCCGCACGGGCGTCCCGTTCTCATCCCCGCGGTCAATCAGTCCGCCGTCGCGGATCGAACTGGTTGAGGCCCTATAGAGAAAATTATGAATGTCCTTGTGGAACAGGGCCGCCGACCAGGCTGTCGATCGACCATAGTGTTCGAGCGACAGATCATAGCCGATGGCTTCCATAGGCTTCAGGTCCGGATTGCCTTGGCGGATTTCCTGAAGGATCCAGTCCGCCTCGGGATTGACCTCGCCGTCGCGGTCGGGATCCTGATCGTAGACATACTGCCGCGCCGACGTCATTCGGGCGATGTCCGGTCGGGCGAAACTGGTCCAGATCGCCGCCCGCAAGACCTTGTCGCCCTCCAGGGCGCGCCGCAGATGCAGCGAGGGCAGGACATTGGTGAAACTGTTTCGACGTTGATCCCGTCCGTCGCCACGGAGCGCATCCAGAATGGGAAAACTCACCTTTGATCGGGTGTGCTCGACCCGCACGCCGCCCGTGATCTCAGTTCCGGCCCATCGGGCTGCGGCCATGACATAGCCGGCCGCCGCCTGTTCCTTTAGCCGGAACCTCTCGGCGTCGGCCTGGGGCTCGAACGCGGGGTCTACGGTGAAATAGGCGCTGTCGCCGCGATAGGCCCGTTCGATCTCGGCCGACATCCGTCGGCTGTCCAAGACCACGCCCAGCCGGTGGTCCCCGACATAGCGGCCGTCGAACAGGTCAGTGACCGGCGCGCCGAACAGCCCTTCCAGATCGGCCAGGGTCTCCGGACCGATCAGATCAGGGCGGGCGCCTCCCGCGCTGCGGCGGTTGGAGTGCATATAGCGCCCTCCGGCCTGGACCGACTCCAGCCAGCCGCCGGTCAGCGTATAGGTCAGACCGAACTGGGCCTGCGCCAGGGTCTCGGACGTCTGTTCCCACTCATCGCCCAGATGTCTGAAATCATAGGCGGCCGGATCCTGAACCGCCGCCATGCCGGCGGGATTGAGCCCCCACAGGCGAAAGCGCGGATCGTCGGTCTCGATCACCCGGACGCCGCGATTGCCCAGCCATTCGACGGCGTCGGTCCTGAATTCCAGGAGCGCGCCCTCGTCCAGATCATCCTGAGAGCGCGACAGCGAGACATCATAGTCGATCCGCCACAGCCCGTCCCACCGCCGTCCGCCCAGAGTGATGGACGACAACAGTCCGGATTCCCGCGTCGCTTCCCAGAATCGTCTCAGTCGGAAGCCCATCGGATCCCACACGCCCGATGCGCCGGCCAGACTATAGACGGAGCGGACGTCGCGGTCGGCGTCGGTGATCCGCCCATCCCCGTCCACATCCTTCATGTCCGCAGTCGAGTAACCGTAGATGCGCCCCAAATCCGGATCCGAACCGACCACCATCTCGTCCGGCTGCGCCAGGCCGGTTCGACCGCTGTCCACCTGGACCAGCCGCTCGGTTCCCGCCAGGCCGTCGTTCCGGAAATTCAGACGGTTCCGGTACTCCTCGCCCTCGTAACGGTTGTACTGAAGCCGCAGGTGAAGCTCCTGCTTCCCGCCTCGCCAATCCAGGCTCCCGTTCACCCCAAGGCGGCGCACCTGGGTCTCGCCGACGGCCAGTTCCATGCCCCTCATGATGAAACGGTCGAAATCCCAGCCGGTCGAATAGAAGGTGTCGAACCAGACGGGCGGCAGGTCGTCGCTCTCGCCGCCGACCATCTCGAATTGCGAGCGGGCGTCGCTCCAGTTGGCGGCGACGAAGAGGCCCAGCTGATCCGAGAGACGGCGCGAGACGGCCAAGGCCAACTTGCCCGACTTCGGTCGGTCGAACCGGGTCAACCAGCCGTTTTCCGCCGACAGCCGCACATAGTCGTGGTCGGCGTCGAAGGCCGTCGGGGTTTGAATGTCGATCAGGCCGCCCAGGGCGTCTCCGTCCAGATCGGGCGTCAGGGTCTTTCGCACGATCAGGTTCTGGATTCCTTCGGGCGGCAGATAGCTGAGGCGGACGCCACGATAGAATTTGTCCGCCCGCGACCCGGCGCCGCCCAGCCGCACGCCATTGATCCGATAGGCGTTCCATTCGGTCGACATGCCGCGGATCGTCAGGCGATCGCCTTCGCCAGTCTGGTGGTTTCTGACGGCGTTGACGCCGGGCAGGCGCGCGAGGCTTTCCGCCAGATTGTTGGTGGGCAGCAGGCCCTGGTCGTCGACGCTGACCACATCGCTGACGCCGTCATAGGCCCGTTTGATCTCCAGAGCCTCCTGGAGGGCCCCTTTGCGGCCCAGGACCGCCACCTCCTCGAGCTGGGTCACGGTCGTCGGCGCCGGCGCAGCCTGCGCCCGCTCGATGATCAGGGTCTCGCCGACGATGCGGCCCTGCAGGTCCGGATGGGGGGCCAGCAGCCGGGTCAGGGCGTTCCAGGCGGTGGCTCGGCCTTGCCACTGCGCTGTGCGACGTCCGTTCATCAGATCGGCGTCGGCCAGAACGGCCATGCCCGATTGCCGGGAAAGATCACGCAGGGCCTGGGCAAGAGGGCCGCTGGAAATCCGAAACCTGTGCGGGGTCTGGTCGGCGGCGGCGGCGAACGGGGCCGGGGCATGGGCTTGAGCCGCGGCGCCGCCCGCGGCAAGCCACAGGCTCGTCACCGCTGCTGCGCTCCAAAACCTTGCGCGGCCCGCCCACATCCTGGGTTCACCGATCGATCAGCAGACGGCCGGAGGCGTCCCTGCGAAGCGTCAGATCCTGCATGTCAGCGACCACGGTCAGAACGTCCTGCGGCCGAGAAGCGGCGAACCGCCCGCTGATCCGGCGCCGGCTCAGGGCGGGATCGGCGAACTCGGCCTCCAGGCCGGGCGATCGGCGTTTCAACTCGATCAGCAGATCGGCCAGGCTCATATTGTCCGCGTCGATCCATCCCTCGGTCCAGTCCGGCGCCCTGACCTCCGGGTCCAGGCGTTCGATCGCCCCGGCTCGGGCGGTCGCGCCGTCGCTCAGCAATCGACCGCCTGCGTTCAGCACCTGGCCGCGCTCGGGGTGGTTCAAAGGGACCACCTCGACCCGGCCTTCCAGGACCGTCACCTCCACCGCGCCGCCGCTGCGTTCATCGACGTTGAAGCGCGTGCCCAGGGCCGTGATTCGATGTGTGGCCGTGATGACCGAGAAGGGGCGTCTGGCGTCCTTGGCCACCGAGAAGAAGCCTTCCCCGCTCAGCCAGACGTCCCGCCGTTCCGGGCCGAAGGCCGTGCGGACCCGGCTGTCGCCGTTCAGCTGGACCGAAGAGCCGTCGTCCAGCGCCGCTTGAAGGCTGCGTCCCGCCGTTCCCTCCAGCCTCTGTTCGACCAGGGCGGGCTGGGACGGCCATATCAGCACGGCGAGCGTCACGGAGGCCGCGGCCAGCATGCCGCCGGCCCAGAGGGATGGCGAGAGTGGAAGGGGCCGAACCCGCCAGGCGCGCCGACGCCGGCCCGCTTCAGCCGCCAGTGTTGCGCTGGCCGTCGCCAAGGCCGGATCGGCGAGCAACCGCTCCTGGGCCTCCAGCAGTCGGGCGCGCTCCGGCGCTGCGGCCAGCCAGGCGCGCAGCGCCTCGTCCGCCGCGTCGTCCATTTCGCCGTGACGCCGACGGTCGGCCCAAAGGGCGGCCTGTTCTTCGGCGACGCGCGCAGAATTCTTCATCGCGCACGCTCCATGTCCACCGCCTTGCGCACTTCGCGGGCGGCGCGACTGAAGTGTTTTTGGGCGGCCTCGACCGAGATGTTCAGCCGTGCGGCGATCTCCGGATAGCTGAGATCGGCGGACTGGCGCAAAACAAAGACTTCTCGCCTGAGCCGGGGCATGCGCTGAAGCGCGCGGGTGAAAAGGTCCGCTCTCTGCTTCATGTCGAGAACTTCGAATGGGGAGGGCGCGTCCGAGGCCGCCGCGTCGTCGATCGGTTCGTTCACATCCGGGGCGCCGGGGCGCCTCTGGTCGCTGAGCAGATTGAGCGCGACCCGAAAGGCGTAGGCCACCGGATCCTTCAGCGGCGTGGCCCGGGATCGGGCCAGGACGCGGGCGTAAGCCTCCTGGCTGATGTCGTCGGCGTCGGCGTCGTTGTGGACCCGGCTGCGGACAAAGGCGCGCAGACGCACGGCGTTCTTCGCCAGCAGCCGCCCCGCACTCAGATCCTGAACAGACATCCTACCCCCGCGGGCGCACCCGTTGGGCCGCGCTTTTACGGCTCAACGATGACGGTGCGAAAACAGTCCGACGAATAATCGAGCGGCGGAACGACCTGGAGCATTGCCTAAGCTTAACTTGATAGGGGCGTCGATCCGGAGCGCGATACGATCACGCCTGCCCCGGCTCGCAACGGCTCTTGAGACGCTCTGACCCTGGCTCACTTATGGATCGCCCTGCTTGCGCCGCATCGGGCTGCTCTGGCGCCGAAGCCGTCCTCAAGGGATCGCGGCAGTCCGTATTCCCAATGCGAGGCAAGCGACAGCGCGCCCTTCACGCAGCCGGACACGCCTTGGCGACATAGTCCGCATGAGACGGCATCAGGGCGACGCACTTGCCTATGACGGTCTCCACATCCGCCAGGTACCGCTCAATGTCCGGTTCCGGCGTCACATCGACGAGCGGGTCATAGCCGACCGGGATGATCCCCTGCCCCAGCAGCACCTGTATCCAGCTTTCCTCGGCGAACAGTTCGTCGTCTTCGCGGAATATCCGGCCGTTGGCGCGGAACAGGTCGATCTTCCGCTCCAGCGTCACAGGGACGTCCATGTCGCGGCAATAGCGCCAGAACGGCGTGTCTTCGCGGTCCGTCGCCTTGTAGTGCAGAATGATGAAGTCGCGGATCCGCTCGTATTCGAAGTCTGTCTGGCGATTGAACTCGGCGATGGTCGCCGGATCGAAACCGGCGTCCGGCATCAAGCGCACCAGCCGGATCAGCACGGATTGGATCAGGTGCAGGCTGGTCGATTCCAACGGCTCGAGAAAACCGGAGGCAAGGCCCGCCGCCACGCAATTGCGGTTCCATATCTGACGACGCTTGCCGGCGACGAAACGGATGCGGTTCGGTTCCGCCATCTGGGCGCCGTCCAGGTTCGACAGCAGGATCCGTTCGGCCTCCCCATCGTCCATATGGCGGCTGGAATAGACGTGCCCGTTGCCCGTGCGGTGCTGCAGCGGAATACGCCACTGCCAGCCGGCCGGGCGGGCGGTCGAGCGGGTATAGGGCATAAAGGGCTCGGTCCGCGCGCAGGGCACGGCCATGGCCCGGTTGCACGGCAGCCAGTGCGACCAGTCTTCGTACCCGGTCTTCATCGCCTGTTCGATGATCAGGCTGCGGAACCCCGAACAGTCGATGAACAGGTCGGCCGATACGACCACTCCATTCTCCAGCGTGACGGAGTCCACAAACCCGTCCTCGGGCCTGAGTTGGACGGAGACGACCTTGCCCTCGCGGCGCCGCACGCCCGCCGCCTCGGCCATGCTGCGCAGATATTTGGCGTAGAGGCCGGCGTCGAAATGGAAGGCGTGGGCGATATGGCCCAGCGGCGAGGTCGGCCGTTTCGGGTCGGCGCGCATGAAGCGGTTCTGCAGGGCCGCCGCCGTATTGATCGAATAGGCGGCGAGGTCGGACGCCTTCCCCGCCGCCCGCATCTTGAGCCAGTATTGATGGCAGCGCAGCCACTCCAGATCCCGGCCAATGACGCCGAAGCCGTGGATATAGCTTGATCCGATCCGGTCCCAGTCGACGAACTGGATGCCCAGTTTGAAGCTGGCCTGGGTGCGGCGCATGAAGTCGTTCTCGTCCAGGCCGATCAGTTCGTTGAACGTCTTGATCGCGGGGATCGTCGCCTCGCCCACCCCGATCGTGCCGATGGCCTCGGACTCGATCAGGGTGATCTCGTACAGCCCCTTGAACAGTTTGGAGAACAGGGCGGCCGCCATCCAGCCGGCGGAACCGCCGCCGACGATCAGGATTGTCTTCAGCTGCCGCACATCCGCCCCCACGAACTGTCAGTCGACAGCGTCGCAGACGCCGGGGGTGGTCGGCAAGGGCAGTTCATCCTTCGTCGCTGGCCGGGCGTAGCTGAGGCCGAAGCCCCGCGCGAACTGCACCACGTCGCCCGCATGTTCGCCGGTGCTGCAGGCCGAACCGGGCCAGGCGAAGGACAGCCGCCCGGCGAAGTCGTAACGACCGCCCGAGAGCACATCGGCCAGACCCGCGCCCTCGGTGCCGGGCAGGAAGGCCGCGACGAAGGCGTCCGACAGATTGATCAGGTCGTTGGCGTAGGCCGGCCGGCCCGAATACAGCACCGAGACCACCGGCACCCCCTTGCCCGAGACCGCGTACAGCAGCGCCAGGTCGTTCGGACGGCGATGGCTGTACTGGACCGGGGCGGGGAAGCGGACATCGCCGTGATATTCGGCATAGGGCGTCTCGCCCAGCACGACCACGACCTTGGCGAACCGGGTCACGTCCACGCCGACGGCGTCTCTGGAATAGACGATGTTGTCCGCGCCGAACTGAGCCGTCAGGGCCTGCAACAGGGTGGCGCCGGTGGCGAAGTCGCCGTTGACGTTCTCGGTCCCCTGCCAGGTCAGAGACCAGCCGCCGGTCTGGTTGGACAGGCTGTCGGCGCTGTCGCCCACTACCAGGATCTTCTCGCCCTGGATCAGCGGCAAGGCGCGGTCGTTGTTCTTCAGCAGGACGACCGACTTGCGCACCGCCTCGCGCGCCAGATCGGTCGCGGCCACGGCCGAGGCCTGCCCGTTGTAGCGGCTTTCCGACGGCGCACGGTCGAACAGGCCAGAGCGCATCTTGACCCGCAGGATCCGCGTCACGGCGTCGTCGATGCGGGACACCGGGATGCGCCCGGCTTCGACGTCGGCGATGGTATTGCCGATGAAGGCCTTCCAGTCCTCGGGGACCATGATCATGTCGATGCCGGCGTTGATCGCCTGGGCGCATTCGGCCTTGGTGCAGCCGGGGACCTGCTCGATCCCGTTCCAATCGGACACGACCAGACCGTCGAAGCCCAGCCGGTCCTTCAGCACGTCGGTCAGCATCTCGCGGCTGCCATGCATCTTGCCGTAGTCATGACCGGCGGCGACGTCGTTCCAGCTGCTGTAGGAGGCCATGACGGTCTGCACGCCGGCCTCGATGGTCGAATAATAGCCGGCGCCGTGGCGATTGATCATCTCGCTGCGGGTCGCCTGGGCCTCGCCCTGGTCCTGGCCGTTGAAGGTGCCGCCGTCGCCCATATAGTGTTTGGCCGTGGCGACCACGTCGCCGTCGCCGGTCAGATCCCCTTGCAGCCCGCGCACCAGGGCCTCGCCGTATTCGGCGACCAGCTGAGGATCGCTGGAATAGCTCTCATAGGTGCGGCCCCAGCGGCGGTTCTCGCCCACCGCCAGGGTCGGGGCGAAAACCCAGGTGATGCCGGTGGCGCGCACCTGCCGCGCGGTGGCCCGGCCGATCCGCTCGAGCAGTTCGGGATCATGGGCGGCGCCCAGGCCGATGTTGTGCGGAAAAAGCGTGGCGCCGGAGACGTTGTTGTGCCCGTGGACCGCGTCGGTGCCCCAGATCAGCGGAATCTTCACCGTCATGTCTGCGGCGAGAGCGGCGTCATGATAGCGGTCGGACAGGGCCGCCCATTCGGCCACGGTCGCGTGCTTGTTCATGGCCGGCCAGGCGCCGCCGCCGTTCAGAACCGAGCCGATATAATACTGCGTCACCTCTTCCGGCGTGATGTAGCGGACGTCCGGCTGGGTCATCTGACCCACCTTCTGCGCCAGGGTCATGCCGGCGACGATGCGGGCGATCCGCGCCTCCATCGCGGCGTCGGGCGCATAGGCCGCAGTCAGGGCCGGCCAATCCGTCCGCTCCTGCTGAGCGGCGGCGCTCATCGGCGCCAGGGCGCATCCGGCCAGCAGCAGCAGCGGGAGAAGCTTGGTCTTGCGGAAGGTCATGCGCCGTCTCTCGGTTACAGGTATCGATCAAAAAATGGGGCGAGACGGCTTGGCCGCCTCGCCCCGGAGGCTAAGGGCTAGGAGAGGGACGCCCTAGAACCGGTAGTTGACGCCGAACAGGAACTGCCGGCCGTACTCTTCATAGGTTTCGGGCAGCGAGCCGCCGTCCGCCGTGGTCGTGCCGCCGCTGTCCAGGCCCAGGCGGGTCCGGTAGGGCGAGTTGGTCAGGTTGTTGACCTGGAACAGCACGCCGAGGCCTTCCAGCGGCCCCTGTTCGAAGGTGTAGCCGATCTGGGCGTCGATCTGTTCGTCATCCAGGATCTCGGTGTAGCCGCGCGTTGCGAACAACTGCACGACCTCGCCCTTGAAGGCTTCGCGGAACCGCTTGCTGATCCGCGCCTGGAAGCCGCCGCGCTCATAATAGGCGGTC
This sequence comes from Brevundimonas sp. TSRC1-1, assembly GCF_049898245.1. NCBI lineage: Bacteria > Pseudomonadati > Pseudomonadota > Alphaproteobacteria > Caulobacterales > Caulobacteraceae > Brevundimonas > Brevundimonas sp. TSRC1-1. The sequence continues at coordinate 43,667 of NZ_JAFCXI010000005.1, read as the reverse complement.
ATATTATAGACCGTGCCCGACAGGCCCGGGATACGCACATTCTGGCCGTCCGGCGCCGGGTTCAAATCCGACTCGGTAAAGGAAATGCTGCCAAGCACGCCCAGCCCGTCCAGCGGCTCCCAGACGGTGCCGAAGTTCAGTGCGCCGCTGACTTCCAGCCCCTGCACGGTGCCGCCGTCGCCATTGGCCGGAAGACTGATCTGACCAATGGGGCTGACGATGACGTCGGCCGGGATCGAAGACGCCGTAGATGGCAAGGGGATGCCGGTGAAATCAAACGTGCCGTTCTGGGTGTAGATGTAGGTCTCCAGATCCTTGTAGAATCCGGCGATCGACAGATAGGTCGTCGAATCGACGTACCATTCGTAGGCAAGGTCGAAGGCGTTGGCGCGCCACGGCTCAAGTTCCGGATTGCCGCCGGACGCCGACCACGGATTGACGGTCGATCCCGGCGGACAAGGCTGACCCGAGCAGACCAGAGAGTTGAAGCCCGGCGTCACGTTCGCCCGCATCTCGTCCATCCGCGGCCGCGCCATGGTGCGAGACGCCGCGAAGCGAAGCCGATGGCCGCTGCCCAGGTCGTAGATCAGATTGAAGCTCGGCAGGATATCCAGATATTCGGCGCCCTTCGTCACCGAAATCGGATCGATGGGTGCGCCCGGCTCCGTGCCGTTGATGACGACGCCGGTCGATTCCTGGTTCTGGACCACGGCCTGCATGCCCACATTGCCGCGCCAATTTCCGCCCTCGAAGTCGAGTTTAACGAAGGCCGTGGTGACCTCTTCCTCGATGTCCCAGTTCTTGTCGAAATAGTTGGCGTCGAGGATCGGGGCGCGGTCGTAATAGACGTCGAGCGCCCGACTCATGTCGACCGCGAGGATGTCTCCAAAGCCCGCCCAAGCCAAGGAGACCGGGGTTTCCAGATATTGGGCGTCGACATAGACCTGCTGGCGGCCGTTCTTGAGGAACAGATCATAGTCGTCGACGCGCTTGGACTTCTCGCGCTTGGCGTAGTTGACGCCGGCGGTGAAGGTGTTGAAGAAGCCGTCCATGTCGCGCTGGATCTTCAGATCCGTCGAGGTGATGCTCTCCTCCACGTCCGGGAAGCGGATGGCGCCGTCATGCCCCCAACCGCCCCAGGGCGCGCGGTCGCCAAGGGTCACCTGAGAGGCGTCGGAATAGTCCAGACCTTCCGAATAGGTCGGATAGCCGTCGTCGTTCACCGTGAAGCCGATACTGTCCAAAGTACGCCCGACATCCGGCGTCGCCGGCGTCACTCCCCCTACGCCCCGGCCATATCCGGCGTAGGTCTCGAGTATGGTCTCACGGCGACGATTGTTCGAATAGGACAGATCGGCGACGACTCGTGTCCGGTCGTTGATCTCATATTCGGTATTGAGACCGATCGAGAAGATCTCGTCCTCGCGGGTATTGTAGTCGTTGCGCAGGATCGGCACGGCGTTGTTGATCGTGCCGCTGCGGCCAAACAGCGAACCGCCCCGCTCCTCGGTCACGACGTCGGTGAAGAAGGCGCCGTCAGCATAGGGGTTGGAGAACCACTGAGCGCCCCGCGTCGTCTCCTCCTGCTCGAACTTGGAATAATAGACATCGAGGATCGAGTGCAGCCGATCATTCGGACGCCATTCCACGATGCCGATGACGGCGTCCCGCTGGTTCAGGCGTGACGTGGCGAACACTTCCTGGCCGTTGAGCAGAAGCGCGGTGTCGGCGCTGTCGGGCTGGACCGAGTCCACGGTGCAGGTCGCGCCGGGGGCGCTCGGCTCACACGCGCCGCCGAAAGCCTCGTAACCATAGGCCTTGTAGTGCTTGTTCTGGGAGGGAGAATCCAGATGGGCGTAACCGAGGGCCAGGCCCAGCGTGCCGTCGGCCAATTGATCGATATAGCTGATCGAGAACCGGCCGCCGTAGTTGCGGACGTCGTCGTTCAGCTTGTCGCCTTCGGTCATCTCTCCGCGCAGGTTCACGGCGAGGGCGCGCTGGCCGAACGCCAGCGGCCGCACGGTCTGCAGGTCGGCCGTGCCCGACAGACCCATGCCCGACACCTCGGCGTCCGGCGTCTTGTAGATCACCACGCCCGACAGCAGCTCGGACGGATACTGGTCGAACTCCACCGCGCGATTGTCGCCCGAGCTGGCCTGCTGGCGACCGTTCAGCAAGGTGGTGGTGAAGTCCGGCGCCAGGCCGCGGATCGAGATGACCTGAGCCCGGCCGTTGACACGCTGCGCCGCCAGCCCCGGCAGACGGGCGATGGATTCGGCGATCGAGACGTCCGGCAGCTTGCCGATGTCCTCCGCGGAGACCGCCTCGACGATGGAGGTCTCCCGGCGTTTGGTGGCGATGGAGTCCGCCAGGCCGCGCCGCAGCCCGGTGACGACGATCTCCTCGACCTCCGTCGCGCCGTCTTCGGTCTGCGACGCCGTCTGGGCGACGGCGACCGCCGGCAGCGCCATGGCCAGCGCCAGGGCCGAGGCCGTCAGATGAAGCGCGCTCGCGCGCGGACGAATTGAATGAAACCCAGCAAATGCGCTGCGCATGTGATCTCCCCTCACGTTTCCCTTGGCGCGGGCCCTTTGAGCCCGGCGTCCATCTCTTTGGCGCCGTATTGGAAGCGCTTCCAACACCATACCGCCTTATTCGTCTTTGGCAATACGAGCTTTAGCGGGGTCCGCTCCACACGTAGGTTGCAGCGCTTGCCGGCGGGAGAGCGACCACAGCCCGCAGCCGGTCTTCGCCGATTTGGAACCGGGCCTCGACGTCAGACGCGTTGAGGACCACCAGCACCCGTCGGCCGTCGGGATTGACGAAACCGACCGCCTCAAGCCCCTCCGGTTTGGAAACGGCGACGCGACGCGCGCCCTGACGCACAAACCGGCTGGCGTGCCCGAAGGCGTAGTATTCCTGGTTCCTCTGAACCGCGCCCGTGCGGCTGTCGATCGTGACCACGCCGCGGCAATCGCTGCATCCGCCGGCGTGGGGGCCATGGTTCTCGTCCAGGGCGATGTTCCACATCAGCACGCCGCGCGCATGGTTCTCGACCGAACCGATGATCAGGGACTTCATCGTCCAGACGAAACTGTCCTTGAAGCCGGACGCCCAGTCGCCCCCCGAGCACTCGGTGAAGAAGACGTCCTTGTCAGGATAGGCGTCGAACACCCGGGACTGGGCCGCCACGTCGCCCGCGTAGCAGTGCCAGGCCACCCCGGAGACATAGGGCCGCGCCACAGGGTCGTTCAGCACGCCCAGGGGCTGCTCCGGCTTGTCCCAGTTATGATCCCAGTCGAGGATCTTCGTCTCAAGACCCGCCCGCTCCAACCGGGGCCCCAGGTCGCGTCCGATGAACCGCGCCCGTCCCTCGGCGCCCCAGCGCATGCCAGGATAGGAGTCAGGCTCGAAGTCCGGCTCGTTCTGGATGCTGATATAGTCGGTCGGCACGCCCGCGTCGGCCGCAGCCGAGATGTAGCGCGTCAGATAGTCGGCGTAGGTGGAATAGTATTCAGGCTTCAGTTCGCCCTGGATCATCGAGCCCGTGGTCTTCATCCAGCCCGGCGCGCTCCAGGGCGTGGCCATGACCTTGAGCTCGGGATTGATCGCCAGCGCCTGGCGCACCGTCGGAAAGACCTCAGCCGCCATGGGTGCAACCGAAAAGCCGGCCAGCGACGGATCCTCGGCGTCCGCCAGACTGTAATGGTTCAGCGAAAAGTCCGACGCCCCGATCGTCACCCGCGTGAAATCGAACCCGAGGCCGCCGTTCTCCCGTCCGAACAGATCACGCAGCAAGGCGTCGCGCTGGGACGGCGTCATTCGAGTCTGGATCAGATGGGCGGTCGCATCCGTCACGGCGGCGCCGAAGCCGACCATGGTTTGCAGCGGCGCGTCGGGGTCGAGGAGAATCGTCGGCGCCCCGGAGCCGGCGACCTCTGCTTTCATCACCAGCCGCTCCGGCGTGAGCAGCCGCGACCGATCGCCCGACGTCACCCAGCCGCCGTCCGGCGCCGATGCGCATCCGGCCGCCGCCAGCGTGGCCAGAGCCATGGCGCAGGCGCTCGCCCACAGCCGATCCCGTCGTTTCATGCCACCCTCCCTACAGGCGTCTCGCACGCGCCCTTTAATTGGAAGCGCTTCCATAATGACGCCGCAGATCGGGGCGTCAAGCGATGACCGTCTTAAGCCTCCCAGGCGCCGGCGGATTCCCGCACGACGACCGAATGGGGCAAGGTGCGGAAGGCCCAATCCCCGCCCCCTCCGGTGATCCGCTCGGACAGCAGTCGAACGGCCTCCCCGCCCATGGCCTTCAGCGGCTGATGCACGGTCGTCAGGGGCGGCCAGACGATGGCCGAGACCGGCGTGTCGTCGAAGCCGGAGATCGACACATCGCCCGGCACCTGGAGGCCGCGCGCATGGGCGACCGACAGCGCGCCCGCCGCCATGTCGTCGTTGGCGCAGATCAGCGCCGAGGGACGTGGTGAAAGCGCCAGCATTCGCTCGGCGATCAAGCTTCCAGACCGGAAGGTGAAATCCCCGCGTTCCACCGTGAGGGCGTCGTCCGGCAGCCCCATCTCCCGCATCGCCCGCCTCACGCCGTCCAGCCGACTTTCGGCCGACAGGTGCCCGGCGATGCCGCCGAGATAGGCGAGATGGCGATGGCCAAGCTCCAACAGATACCGCGCGATGTCGTGCCCGCCGGCCTCGTCGTCGATGCCGACGGCGTCGACCAGCCCCAGCCCGCCGCCGCCCGGCGAGATGGCGGCCAAGTGTACGCCTCTCGCTCTCAATTGCTGGATCAGGTCGGCGTTGTCCGAGAACGGCGGCGTCAGGATCACCCCTTGGCATCTCTGGTTGAGCGCGATGTCGATCACCTGCTGGATTGCTGCGGGATCGTCCTGCGGCACATGGCGCGTGAACAGCTGAAAGCCCGAATGCAGGCATTGCCGCACCGCCCCCAGTTCCAGCGCCGAGGCGTAGAAGGAGTTGGGCTCCGCATCCAGATCCGATGCGAGAACCAGCGCCAGCATGCGGCTGCCGCCGCCCGCCAGGGACCGCGCCTGCGGATTGACGCGATAGTCGAGCGTCTGCACCGCCTCCAGCACCTTGCGCCGCACCGGCTCCCGGACGTTCGGCCCGCCGTTGAGCACCCGCGATACGGTCGTCCGCCCCACGCCCGACAGACGCGCCACATCGTCGATCGTGGGTTTTCTGGCCGACAGGCCCTGATCCGGTCTCCACATGATCTCTGGATGACCCATGGCGCTGGCGACTGCAAGCAGCCGCAAGCGCTTCCTATCCGCAACACCCAATGCACGCTTCTTTTGGAGGGGCGGGGATCCGCTGAACCCGAATTCGCCCAAACTTGTTTTTGGTGCGGATCTGGGCGCTCTCACTCCGCTGTCTACAGAGCCTAGTATTTCACAGGCCGCAACGCGTGGCGGACAGAGAGGGATTCGAACCCTCGGTAGGCTTTCACCTACACACGCTTTCCAAGCGTGCGCGATCGACCACTCCGCCACCTGTCCGTTTCACGCCACGTCTTGCGCGCCGCCGGAGGTCGATCCGGCGGGAGGCGGGCCTGATAGAACACACTCGCCCCCTCGGCAAGCGCCTCTGACATCCCCATATAGGCGCTGACGTCATTTTCCTTACGAAAGCCACTCAGATGCTGTTCAAGAAGAGCGCCGAACTACCGACCGTCGAGACCGCCCTGCCCGGCCGTGCCGAGCCCCTGGCGACCGACACGACCCATTATGTCAGCGGCCACCCGCTGAAGGGCCCCTATCCCGAGGGGTTTCAGACGGCGATCTTCGGCATGGGCTGTTTCTGGGGCGTGGAGCGGATCTTCTGGAGCCTGCCGGGCGTCTGGGTGACCTCGGCCGGCTATTCGGGCGGGATCACGCCCAATCCGACCTATGAGGAGACCTGCACCGGCCGCACCGGCCATGCCGAGGTGGCCAAGGTGGTGTTCGACCCCAAGGTGATCACCTACGCCGAACTGCTGAAGGCCTTCTGGGAGAACCATGATCCGACCCAGGGCATGCGCCAGGGCAATGACGTGGGCACCACCTACCGCTCGGCCATCTACACCCTGAACGACGAACAACAGGCCGAAGCCGAGGCGTCGCGCAACGCCTATCAGGCGGCCCTGACGGCGGCGGGACGGGGGACCATCACCACCGAGATCGAACCGGCGGGCGAGTATTTCTACGCCGAGGCCTATCACCAGGGCTATCTGGCCAAGAACCCGGCCGGATACTGCGGCATCGGCGGCACCGGCGTGGTCTGCCCCATCGGGATCGGCGTCGAGGCCTGATCCCCCGTTATCGGGCGAAATGTCCTGTGGCCGCCGGCTAGGCGTCGGCGGCCGACAGGCGTAGGGAACGGCGAAAAGGTCCAGGGAGCCCTCATGTCCGACTTCGTCCACCCCGATGAGATCCGCAGCCGTTTCTCGGCCGCCCTGTCCGCCATGTACCGGGCCGAGGTGCCTCAGTACGGCGAACTTCTGGCCCTGGTGGCCGAGGTCAACGCCGGGGTTCTGAAGGCCGATCCGGCGGCGGCGGACCGTCTGGCGGCCTCGGGCGAACTGGCGCGGCTGTCCGAAGAACGTCACGGCGCCATCCGCGTCGGCACGGCCGATGAACTGGCCACCATCGCCCGCGCCTTCGCCGTCATGGGCATGGCGCCGGTCAGCTACTACAATCTGGCGCCCGCCGGGGTGCCGGTCCATTCGACGGCCTTCCGCCCGGTCGATCCGGCGGCCCTGGCGCGCAATCCGTTCCGGGTCTTCTGCTCCCTGCTGCGGCTGGAGTTGATCGAGGACGAGGCCCTGAGGGCGGAGGCCGCCGCCGCCCTGGCCCGGCGCGACATCTTCACCCCCGGCGCCCGCGCCCTGATCGAAACGGCCGAGACCGTCGGCGGCCTGGACGAGGCTCAGGCCGACCGGTTCGTGTCCGAACTGCTGGAGACCTTCCGCTGGCACGCCCAGGCGACGGTCAGCGCACCAACCTATGAGCGGCTGGTCGCCGCCCACCGGTTGATCGCCGACGTGGTCAGTTTCAAGGGGCCGCACATCAACCACCTGACCCCGCGCACGCTCGACATCGACGCCGCCCAGGCCGCCATGCCCGAACGCGGCATCACGCCCAAGGAGACGATCGAGGGTCCGCCCGACCGCGCCTGCGCCATCCTGTTGCGCCAGACCAGTTTCAAGGCCCTGCAGGAGGCCATCGCCTTCCCCGACGCGGACGGGACGACCCAGGGCGTCCACACCGCCCGCTTCGGCGAGATCGAACAGCGCGGCTGCGCCCTGACCCCTGTCGGCCGGGCCCTGTACGATGCGGCCCTGGCGAACAAGGACTTCTCGGCCCTGCCCGACGACTGGGCGGCCCTGCGCCGGGACGGCCTGGCCTGGTTCCGCTATCGCGCGACGCCCCAGGGCCAGGCGGCCCGCGCCGAGACCGCCGATCTGGAGGCCCTGATCGCCCTGGGACACGTCGTCGCGGAGCCGATCACCTACGAGGACTTCCTGCCCGTCAGCGCGGCCGGCATTTTCCAGTCCAACCTCGGGGCCGAGGTGCGCGAAGCCTATGCCGTCGACCCGGCCAAGGCCGATTTCGAAAAGGCTCTGGGCCGGTCGGTGCTGGATGAGATGGCGCTCTATCAGGCGGAGCAGAAGGCCTCGATCGCCGCGACCCTGAAGGCCCTCGGGCTGACCACGGCGCCGGCCTGAACCTCGAAATCCGTCAACTGTCACTTGACAGTTATCACGCCGGACGTGACAGTGCGACGTGGAGATCGAAAGCATCAGGCACAAGGCTCTGCGGCATTTCGCGGAAACGGGGAAAGCCAAGGGTCTGCCCGCCGCGTTGGTAGGCCGGATCACCAATATCCTGGCCTATCTCGACGCCATCGCCACAGAAGATGAATTGCTGGCGCCGCCCAACTTTGGCGCACACCGGCTGACGGGGGATCGCGCGGGCGTCTGGTCCCTGACCCTCACCAGGAACTGGCGGCTCACCTTCCGAATCAACGACGCCCTCGCGGTCGAGGACATGGACTTGGAGGATTATCACTGATGGCTATCCGACTTCATTCCGCCTTCGCCGTCCACCCGGGCGCCTGGCTTCGGGACGAGCTTGTGACGCCCCGGAATCTCAGCGTCACGGCCTTGGCCGACGCGCTCGGCGTGACGCGTCAGGCCGCCAGCAACCTGCTGAATGGCCGGTCGGGCGTTTCCGCCGAAATGGCCATCCGCTTCGAAAAACTGTTCGGCGTCAGCGCCGACACCCTGGTGCGCATGCAGGCCAGGCATGACCTCGCCAAGGCCCGCGCCCACGAGCAGGACATCCGGGTGCGTCCGCTGGCCGCAGCCTGACGAACCCCTCCCCAGATCATACCCGTATTGCCTGACGCCGCGCACCGGATCATAGACGCGGCCGTGCCCCCCTCTGCTCCCTCGTCCACGCGCCGCTATGATCTGGACTGGATCCGGGTCGGGGCCTTTGGCCTGCTGATCCTGTACCATGTCGGCCTGGTCTACGGGGTCTACGGCTGGCACGTGCACAGCGTCCACACCTTCGAGTGGATGCGCGAAGCCATTCTCATCACCAATCCTTGGCGGCTGACCCTGCTGTTCCTGGTGTCCGGGGCGGCGCTGCGGTTCATGACCTTCCGGCGCAGTCCGCGCGAGGTGGCGCGCGCCCGGTTCGCGCGACTGGTCCCGCCCCTGCTGTTCGGCGCGGTGATCCTGGTGCCGATCCAGTCGTGGATCGAGGCGATGGACAAGGCCGGCTGGCCCAGCGGCCTGGCGGGTTTCGCCGCCTGGATGGTGCATGAGTTCAGCTGGAGCGGCCTGGCCGACGGGGTTCCGGTCAACCACCTGTGGTTCATCGTCTATATCGCCGCCTACAGCGTCGTCACCGTGCTGCTGTGGCGTCGGCCGGGCCTGATCGACCAGATGGGCGCGTGGCTGGAGAAGGCGCTGGCGGGACCGCGGGTGCTGATCCTGCCGATCCTCTACCTGATCGCCATCCGCATCCTGCTGTTCCCCTGGTTCGGGGTGACGAACATCCTGCACTGGGACTGGTACAATCACGCCCTGTCGCTGGGGGCCTTCGTCTTCGGCTTCTGCATCGTCGGGCGCGAGACGATCTGGCGCGACATGGAGCGGTATCGCTGGGTCGCCCTGGGTCTGGCCGCGGTCGCCCTGCCGGTCATGATGGCCCAGGTCTGGCATCCGGGCGGGCGGGCCTTCTGGGGCGTGCCCAAGGCCATGGTCTATGGCCTGGACCAGTGGGCGACGATCGTCGCCATCCTCGGCTTCGGCAGCAGACATCTTCGGTCGCGCGGCGGACCGGTGCTGAAATACCTGACCGAGGCCACCTTCCCCCTCTATCTGGCGCACCAGACCATCCTGGTCGCCGCCGTCTGGATCATCCGGCCCGCCCGCCTGCCCGTCGGGCTGGAAGCCCTGTCCCTGTTGCTGATCACCTTCGCGGGCAGTTTCGCCGTCTTCGAGGTCGTCAAGCGAATCCCCGCCATCCGCCCCCTGTGGGGGCTGAAGCCGCTGGACGGCCGGCCCTGGCCGGTGGACCTGGCGGCCTTGCGACGCCCGCCCGCCCGCTATCACCGCCGCCGGCGTCTGCTGGCCATCGGCGTGGCCGCACCGCTGCTGGCCCTGACGGCGGTGGCCGCCGCCATCGCCGCCTATCCCGGTTTCGACAACGCCACCCAGTATCTGAGCGAACTGGGCGGGGCGACGGCCCCGGCGCCGATCATCTTCAACGGCGGGGTCTTCGTCGCCGGGGTGATGGCGGCCCTGGCGGGGATCGGCTTCGGCCTGGCCGTCTACGCCCTGACGGAAAAGCGGATCGCCGCCGCCGTGATCGCCGTGGTCTTCGTCCTGGCCGGGGCGGGCATGTCGGCCTCGACCCTGTATCCCTGGCCCGATCCGCGCCACATGATCATCAACCTGGCCCTGGGCATCCAGTTGGCGCCGGTTCTGCTGCTGTGGGGGCTGGCGTCGCGCCGGGACGTGCCCCGGTTGAAAATCTTCCTGGCCGCCACTTTTGTCATCATGGCGATTCTGACGGTTGTTACAAAACACCTCGTCTTCCCCGGCACGGTCAACGACGACAATGTCGGCTGGTGGGAGCGCGCCTACGCCATTGTTCTGGTGTGCTGGGTGGGGATCGCGGCCTGGGTTCTGGACCGTAAACTGCTGCAGGACGCGGTGAAATTCCCGCAGCGCCTGCCTGACGCCGCCCCGGCGGTCAAACCTGGGTAAAGATTCCCGATATTTTTTGCCCATATCAACATTGCGTGATTGAAAGTCGCGCGAATGTGATCGACTATAGGGCTCGTGCTGCAATGCAGCGCGCCGCCCCCTTCCTGCCTTCGGAAGCGGGGTCGGTCAACACGGGGGCGTCCAGAGCGGCATGAACAAGCTGGCGATCCGGCCTGTCGAACAGGCTGATTTCGAGACGACGAACCAGGCGGCTCAAGGGCCGTCGTGGTCCTGGCTGCCTGACGAGGCGCCGCTGGCCATGCCGGTTCAATCCTTGGCCGCGCCCGACGCCGTCGCCGATACGACCCCGGCCACCGCCCCGCGCACGGTCGCCCTGCGCCGCCTGATGCTGCTGGCCGGCACCGTGGCCCTGACGGGCCTGTCCGCCATCACCCCCTTCTACCTGTACGCCCGCAAGGGCTGGGACCCGACCGAGATGCTGGCCTTCGGCATCTTCATGCTGCTGATCACCGCCATCTCCTGCTGGTTCGTCAGCGGCCTGATGGGCCTGGCCGTCATGCTGCGCGGCAAGGATCAGGCCGATCTGGCCTTCGCCCCCCACCCGGCCCTGCCGCGCACGCGCACGGCCCTGCTGATGCCGCTGTACAATGAGGACGCCCGCGCCTCCTTCGCCCGTCTGGCGATGATCGACCAGTCGCTGACCCGCCTGGGCGCCGCCTCGGCCTTCGACATCTTCGTGCTGAGCGATTCGACCAAGGAAGAGGCTGCGGCCTCCGAACGTTCGGTCTTCCAGGCCTTCCGCCTGGCCGCCGGCTGCAAGTCCTTCTACCGCCGCCGCTCGGACAACGCCGAGCGCAAGGCCGGCAACCTGGCCGAATGGGTCCGTCGGTTCGGCGGCGCCTACGAGAACATGATCGTCCTGGACGCCGACAGCACCATGGCCGGCGAGACCCTGCTGCGCATGGTCGACGCCATGGAGCGCAATCCCGGCGTCGGTCTGATCCAGACCGCCCCCGTCATCATCAAGGCCCGCACCATCTTCGCCCGCGTATCCCAGTATTCGGTGCGCCTGTACGGCCGCGTCGCGGCTGCGGGCCTGGCCTACTGGACCGGTTCGGAATCCAGCTACTGGGGCCACAACGCCATCATCCGCACGCGCGCCTTCGCGGCCTGCTGCGGCCTGCCCCACCTGAAGGGTCGCAAGCCCTTCGGCGGCCACATCATGAGCCATGACGTCGTCGAGGCCGCCCTGATGCGCCGTGCGGGCTGGGCCGTCCATGTCACCGCCGCCCTGGACGGATCCTGGGAAGAGACCCCGCCGTCGATCACCGACTTCATCCGCCGCGACCACCGCTGGTTCCAGGGCAATCTGCAGCACCTGGGACTGATCGGCGCCAAGGGCCTGTCGCCGATGAGCCGCCTGCAGCTGGCCATGGGCTGCATGGCCTATCTGTCCTCGCCCCTGTGGCTGGCGTCGCTGATGGTCGGCCTGTTCATCCAGATGTTCTATCCGGTCGACTGGACCAGCTTCTTCTACATCCTGAACCCCCAGTTCACCCCCTTCATGCTGGCCTCCTTCCTGTCGGGCGTGCTGCTGATCGGGCCCAAGTTCATGGGCGCCGCCCTGGTCCTCAGCCGTCCGGCCGAGCTGCGCGCCTTCGGCGGGCGTCGCGCCATCGCCAAGGGTATGGCCGCCGAGATCGCCCTGTCGGCCATCCTGGCCCCCATCCTGATGGTCGCCAACACCAAGGCCTTCATCCAGATCCTGTCGGGCCACGACACCGGCTGGACCACCCAGCAGCGCGAGGCCGACGGCCTGGCCTGGTCCGACGCCTTCCGCGCCATGCGCTGGCAGATGGTCGCCGGCGTCGGCTTCATCCTGCCCCTGTGCGTCCGCCCCGACCTGGCCACCTGGTTCGCCCCGATCGTCCTGCCGCTGCTGCTGGCTGCCCCGATCGCGGTCTGGACCTCGCGCGTCCGCTCGGGCGACGCCCTGGCCGCCAAGGGCTTCCTGGTCACCCCGGTTCAGGACGGCGTCAGCGTCAACCCGGCCGTCCTGCACGCGCCGCGCTCCCCCCTGCGGGCGGTCGCCGGCGGCGTCCTGGCCCCGGTCGCAGCCCCGGCCATGGTCCCCGCCCGCGCCCCGGAACTGTAGGTCTCGGCTTTAAGCCAGCGAAAACCGATGCATGGCGGCCACAGCGCCGTCATAACCGCTACGGTCAAGCTCGACGCGCCGGGGCGCAGCCGCCATTTTCGATCCTCAGCTCTGCTGGGGACCCGATTCCATGACCAAGAAAACCGGCGCCGATTCCAAACCCGACCTGCGGCTCGTCGGAACCGAGGCCGCCGTCTATGACCTGATGCGCGCGCCCCAGAGCAACGCCGAACGGGTCAAACGCCTCCAGCTCGAAGCCCACGCCCTGGCCCTGGAGGAGATCGAACAGTTCGAGAAACTGCTGACCCAGGCTGCGGAAAAGGCGAAAGACATCGCCTCGGGCGGCGACGCCTATCCGGTCGGCGTGCGTGAAATCGCTGCGCGCCTCGCCGCCGACCTGCCCCCCCGGGCCGAGACCATCCGCACCATCGTCGGCCGGGTCGGCTAAAAACGGGGAACGGCTCGCCGCCTGGATCGCTCTTCTGAAGACCCCCACAGTCTTCAGGAGACCCGTCATGGACGACCGCTTCAACGCCCGCGCCGACGACATCGCCGACCAGGAACGCGCCATTCAGCGCGACATCGACGCCAAGGACCAGCAGTCCGGCGGCGATGAATCCTCCGGCGCCGTCCAGGCCGGCGCCCGCCCCTATCCCGCGCCGCCCTTCCCCAAACAGCACCAGACCAAGCCCGGCGACGAGGCCGCGCTGGACCCGGCCCCGATGTACGACGCCCCCTTCTGGAAGGGCTCGGGGAAACTTGAGGGCTTCGCGGCCCTGATCACCGGCGCCGATTCCGGCATCGGCCGTTCGGTCGCCGTCCTGTTCGCCCGCGAAGGCTGCGACGTCGTCATCTGCCATCTGGACGAGGACAATGACGCCGAAACCACAAAGGCCGCCGTCGAAGCCGAAGGCCGCCGCGCCGTGGTGCTGAAGGGCGACGTCGCCGATCCGGCCTTCGCCGAGGCGGCGGTCAAGGCCACGCTGGACGCCTTCGGCCGCCTGGACGTCCTGGTGCCCAACGCCGCCTTTCAGGAACACGTCAACACCTTCGAGGACCTGACCTACGAGCATTTCGACCGGACGCTGAAGACCAACCTCTACGGCTATTTCAACATGACCAAGGCGGCGGTCCCGCACATGAAGTCCGGCGGCGCCATCGTCATGACCGGCTCGGTCACCGGCCTGATGGGCAGCCAGGCCCTGCTGGACTATTCCATGACCAAGGGCGGCATCCACGCCTACGCCCGCTCGCTGGGGACGCATCTGGCGCCGCGCGGCATTCGGGTGAACGTCGTCGCCCCCGGCCCGGTCTGGACCCCGCTGAACCCGGCGGACAAGGACGCCGAGGCCACGTCGCAGTTCGGCGCCCAGACGGTGATGAAACGCCCGGCCCAGCCCGAGGAAATCGCCCCCGCCTACGTCTTCCTGGCCTCGCCCCAGATGTCGAGCTTCATCACCGGCGAGATCCTGCCCATCATCGGCGGCTATTCGGGCGGCTGAATTGAAGACGCCGCCCCCTCGCGCGAGGGGGCGGCGTCCCGGCCGCGCTGACAGGTTTCAGGCCAGCACGTCGTCGTAGTCGGGATGCCGCTTGTGCCAGGCGACGGCGTAGCTGCAACGCGGAAACAGTTTCAGCCCCTTCTCGCGGGCGTATTCCGCCATCGACTGCATGAAACGGCCGGCCGCGCCCGAGCCGCGCAATCCCTGTTCGGCCTCGACATGCAGGATCATCCGTGCCCCGCCGCGCACAGCGTAGTCGGCCCAGACCCGGCCATGCCCGGTCTCGCTGTCGAACTCCTGTTCGAAGCGGTTCTCATCTGTCGCGTCCGTGAACGGTCCCATACTCAACTCCCTTTTGCCTTCAACAGCTTGGGAGGCGGGATGTTCCATCGGCGGATCGCGTCAGATCGGCTTGTCTTGCAACAGATTGATCAGGCCCAGCACGCTCTTGACCGTGAACCAGACGCTGAGCAGGAACAGGGCCAGCCCGCATAACAAGCCGGTGATTATGCCTATGCCGATCGCGGCGAGAGGGATGCTGATGATTATTCCGATCCAGAGCGCGACCGTCCACCAGATGACCGACCAGAAAAGCCGGATCTGACTGTCGATATGCTGGCGCGCGACGCCCACAGCCGTCCCCCGCGCCACATAGGACACGACCAGTCCGACCAGAACCAGCACATTGGCGCTGGGGATCGACAGGATGAACAGGGCCCAGGCGATCAGGGCGGCGACCTTGCCTTCCGGCTCCTGGCCTGCAGTGAAGTTCGGCTCGGTCGTCATGATCGTCCTTTCAGAACAGCCAGGTGCGAGGATTGTCGATCGGCCGCCCGGCCTTCAGCCGCATGACGCCGAAGACGCCGCGCGCCAGCACCCACAGGGCCAGCAGGAACAGGACGAAGACGCCGATATTGACGATCACCAGCAGGGCGCCCAGCACCACGGCCACGGCCGCGCTCCACAGGGTGCGCTGCTGATAGATGAAGTGGCTGGCGGCCACGGGTTCCTGCGGCCCGTCGCGGCCCGTCACCGCCAGCAGGGCCAGGACGGCCGCCACGCCCAGCGTCGGCACCGCCAGCAGGATCAGTACATAGACGGCGTACAGGCTCATGGGCGCGGTCTGCGGCGCGTTGCCGCCCACGGGTTCGCGTCGGGGGGGCTGAGCGTCCTTGGCCGCCCGCTCGCGCCCCGCCGAAAACCGCGTCTCGCGCGCAGCGGTGAAGGGCTCGGTGCGGTCGAAAGGTCCCGGTTCAGGCCTGGGCTCCGGGCGGGCTTCCGCAGCGAACACAGGCGACACCGGCGCAGGTTCCGGCGGGTCGAACAGGTCCGGCTCACGCTCCAAAGGCTTGGACACAGCGGGCGCGGGCTCTGGCGCTCTGGGACGACCCGCCAGCGACGCGGGCGAGACGAAGCCGACATGGGCGTCGTGATCGTGGTCGTCTTGCGCGGCCCCTGGGCCTGTCGGATCGCCGGGTTCGGCCATGACTCTCGAACGCTTCTCTCACGCCGCAGCAGCGACTGGATTCGCGACCGACAATGGCCGTGCGCGGCCATGGACGCAACCTGACCCTCGCCCTTTCGTCAATCCGGACAAGGCGGGGTCTGGACGGCGGCGGGGTCTAAAGCAGCCGCCGCCCCGGTCGCGACAGGCTGGCCCCCGGTTCATAGGCTCCCGGCCGGCGCCGCGTCAGGGCCAGGGCGAAGCCCATGGTCAGGCCCATGGCCAGCATGGACGAGCCGCCATAGCTGATGAAGGGCAGGGTCATGCCCTTGGTCGGGATCAGGTTCAGGTTCACCGCCACATTGATGCAAGCCTGAAGCCCGATCAGCATGAACAGGCCCGCCGCCGCCGTCTGTTCGAACGGATCGGTCAGCTTCATGGCCCGACGCATGCCGCGCACCACGATGAAGGCGTACAGGCTGATCATCGTCAGGCTCAGCACCAGGCCGAACTCCTCGGCGCCGACCGAATAGATGAAGTCGGTATGCAGATCGGGAACATGGCGCTTCATCACCCCTTCGCCGATGCCGCGTCCGACCAGGCCGCCGGCGCGAATGGCCTCCGCTGCGCTGTCGATCTGATGCGTGTCGGTGGTCTCGGGCGAGAAGAAGCGGCTCAGGCGGTCGCGCATGTGGCCGAAGACGAAATACAGCGACACCAGGCCGGCCATGCCCGCGCTGGCCAGAACCGCCATCCATTTGAACGGAACCCCCGCCATGAAGAAGACGGCCATGAAGGTGGTGGTGATCAAAAGCGTCTGGCCGATGTCCGGCTGGATCAGCAGCAGGCAGACCGTCAGGGCGTAGAAGCCGAAGGCGATGGTGACGCCGGGCACCCCCTGCCCCTTCTGCGCCTCGGCGAACATCCAGGCGGCGAAGACGATCAGGCCGGGCTTGGCGAACTCGGACGGCTGCAGGCTGAAGGGACCGAAATTCACCCAGCGGGCGGCGCCCTTCACCGTGTCGCCGATGAAGGGCAGGGCCATCATCACCACAATGGCGCCGAACAGGGCCAGGACGGCGATCCGCCGCACCCCGCGCGGCGACAGCAGCGAACTGGTCAGCATCAGGGTCAGGCCCGCGCCCGAGAAGACCATCATCCGCCAGGAATAGTGGAAGGGATCGGTGATCGATTCATCGGCCAAGATGGCGGCCGGGCTGGAGGCGAAGCTGAGCGCCACGCCCAGGCCCATCAGCGCCAGGGCCGCGCCCAGCAGGCCGCGATCCACGGTCCAGAACCACTGGGCGACCGGGCTCTGGTCGTTGCGCGAGAAGGCGGGGGTGTAGGAGGCGCTCATCGGGCTGTCTCCGGGGTTGCGCCGAGGTTCAGCACGGCGGCGCGGAAGGCTTCGCCGCGCACCTCGAAGTCGGGGTACTGGTCGAAACTGGCGCAGGCGGGCGACAATAGCACGATCTGGTCGCCGCCTGCGGACGCGGCGTCTGCGGCGGCTGCGGCGACGGCGGCGTCCATGGTCTTTGAGATGACGTGGGGCGTGTCGCCGAGGGTGGCGGCGAAGGCCTCTGCGGCGTCTCCGATCAGATAGGCCTTGGCCACGCGCGGGAACAGGTCGGTCAGATCGTCGATGCCGCCGTCCTTGGGCTTGCCGCCTGCGATCCAGAAGACCTTGGGATAGGAGGACAGGGCCTGACGCGCGGCGTCGGCGTTGGTGGCCTTGGAGTCATTGATGAAGCGAACGTGGCCGATATGGCCGACGGCCTCCATCCGATGGGCCAGGCCGGGGAAGGTCAGCAGGCCTTTGACCACCGTCTCCTCGGGAATGCCCATGTCATTCACGGCGAGAAAGGCGAAGGCTGCGTTCTGGGCGTTATGCCGCCCCGGCAAGGAACGAGCCTTCGACAGATCGACGATGGGGGCGGGACGACCGCCCGCATTATAGGTCAGCCAATCGTCCATCAGATACATGCCGAGGTCGTCATCCATCGGCCGCTCGACCGAGACAGGATCGACAGCTCTCCCCTCCGCTTTCAGTTCCTGCCAGATGGCGAAGCCGCAGGGATCGTCAATCCCCACATAGGGCGCGGTCTTTCGCGACTGGAATATACGCCGCTTGGCGGCGACATAGCCCTCCATCCCTCCGTGACGGTCCAGGTGATCGGGGCTGATGTTGGTCAGGATCGCCGCGTCGGGCGCGAAACTCGTCGTCAGGTCCAGCTGGTAGCTGGAGACCTCGATCACATAGACGGCGCCCGGCGTCGGCTCCGGCAGGGCCAGGACGCCGATGCCGATATTGCCGCCGACATGGACGGTCAGACCCGCCTGCTGCAGCACCCATCCGATCAGGGCCGTGGTCGTGGACTTGCCGTTGGTGCCGGTGATGGCGATCACCCAGGGACGCCGGCCTTCCGGCAGGGCGTCCAGCGCGCGGGCGAACAGTTCGATATCGCCGACGACCGGCACGCCCGCCGCGCGCGCCTTGTCCACGGTCCAGTGCGGCTTGGGATGGGTCAGGGGCGCGCCGGGCGACAGGACCAGGGCGGCGAAGCCGGACCAGTCGGCGGCGGTCAGGTCCTCGACGATGAAGCCCTCGGCCTGGGCCTGAAGCCGGCCCGAGACGCCGTCGTCCCACAGGACGGGGATCGCGCCCCCGGCCCTCAGCGCCCGCGCGGCCGTGATCCCCGACCGTCCCAGGCCGAAGACCGCGACCCGCCTGCCCTCATAGCCGGGAACGGGGATCATCGGATCAACGCAGCTTCAGCGTCGACAGGCCGATCAGCGCCAGCGCCCCTGCGATGATCCAGAAGCGGATGACCACGGTCGATTCCGGCCAGCCCATCTTCTCGAAATGGTGGTGGATCGGCGCCATCAGGAAGATGCGCTTCTTGGTCAGCTTGTAATAACCGACCTGGATCATGACCGAGGCGGCCTCCATCACGAACAGGCCGCCGACGATGCCCAGCACCAGCTCGTGCTTGGTCGTGACGGCGATGGCGCCCAGGGCGCCGCCCAGAGCCAGGGAGCCGGTGTCGCCCATGAAGATCTTGGCCGGAGGGGCGTTGTACCACAGAAAGCCGGCGCCCCCGCCGATCATGGCCGCGCAGAAGATGGCCAGCTCGCCGGCGCCCGGCACATGGTGGACCTGAAGATACTGGGCGAAGACGAAGTTGCCGGCCAGATAGGCGATCAGGCCGAACGCCCCCGCCGCCATCATCACCGGCACGGTCGCCAGTCCGTCCAGACCGTCGGTCAGGTTCACGGCGTTGGAGAAGCCGACGATGGTGAAGGCGGCGAAGGCCACATAGAACCAGCCGATGTTCAGCAGCACGGCCTTGAAGAAGGGGAAGGCGATCGAGGTCTCGAGCCCCGGCGAGGTCGGCGAAACCTTCATCCACAGCACGGTCAGAACGCCCGCGATCACCGCCACCACCGTCTGGGCCGCCAGCTTCTGTTTCGAGGTCAGGCCGGCCGAGGTCTGTTTCGTCACCTTGGCGTAGTCGTCGATGAAGCCCAGCACCCCGAAGGCCGCCGTCACGCCCGAGACGATCCAGATATAGGGGTTGGTGAGGTCGCCCCACAGAAAGACCGCGACGCCGATGCCCGCCAGGATCATCAGCCCGCCCATGGTGGGGGTGCCGACCTTGGACAGATGGGACACCGGACCGTCGTCGCGGATCGGCTGGCCCTTGCCCTGTTTGGCGCGGATCCAGTTGATGAACCGGCTGCCCATGGCCGCCGCCACGATGGCCGCCGTCGCCAGGGCCAGGGCCGCGCGGACGGTCTGGTACTGGATCAGGTTCAGCAGCGGATACTGGTGCGCGACGTCGGCGTAATAGAGATACAGAAGGTAGAACATGCGGGGGTCTCTATCGGGTCGCGCGCGGCGCGTCTGGGCTTGAAGAGGCGGTTTGCAGGTCGGCCAGGGCCCTGGCGATCAGGGACGCCCTGGATCCGTTCGATCCCTTGACCATGACGATATCGCCGGCCTCCGCCAGCGCGGACGCCTCCGCCGCGAGTTCGGCGGCGGTTTCGCGCCACAGGCCGCGTCGCGAGGCTGGCAGGGCGTCGTACAGGCGCCGCATCTCGGGGCCGGCCGCATGGACCAGATCCAGACCGGCGGCCTCGATGGGCTGGGCCAGACCCTCGTGCAGGGCGCGGCTCTGGTCGCCCAGTTCCAGCATGTCGGTCAGGACCACGATCCGCCGGCCGGCCGTCGGGCGAGCGCCCAGGCTCTTGAACCCGGCGGTCATCGACAGGGGATTGGCGTTGTAGCTCTCGTCGATCAGGGTGAAGGCGCCGCCGGGCACGGCGACCGTGCGCGTCTGGCCCCGCCCCGCCAGCGGCTGGAAGCCGGCCAGGGCCTGAAGCCCCGTCTCCAGCGCCACGTCCAGTGCATCCAGCATCAAGAGGACGCACAGGCTGTTCAGTCCCCAGTGGGCGCCGGACTGGGCCAGCCGGTAGTCGATCCGCCGTCCGAACAGCTCGGCCGCGACAGCCGCCCCTTCGGCGTCCGGGCGGAAGTCCAGCAGGCGGGCGTCATGGCCCGGATCGGTCCCGAAGACGACCAGCCGCGCCCCGACCGCCCTGGCCGCGTCGCACAGGACGGCGGAGAAGGCGACGTCGCCGTTCGCGACCGCCGTCCCGCCGGGAACCAGCCCCTGAAAGATGGCGGCCTTCTCGCGCGCCACCCCCGCCTCGCCGTCGGCGAAGGCCTCGATATGGACCGGGCCGACGGTGGTGACGCAGGCGGCGTGCGGGGCGACGAACTTCGACAGGGGCGCGATCTCGCCCGGGGCGTTCATGCCGATCTCGAACACGGCGCGCCGGGTCTCGACCGGCATCCGCGCCAGGGTCAGGGGCACGCCGATATGGTTGTTGTAGCTCTTGATCGAAGCATGGGCAGGCCCGGCGAGATCGAGCCCGGCCTTGATCGCCTGGGTCACGCTGGTCTTGCCGACGCTGCCGGTGACGGCGCCGCGCTTCACATGAGGCGCCCGCTCGCGCGCGGCGACGCCGAGGGCTTCGAGCCCGTGCAGGGTGTCGGGCACGACGACATAGGCCCCGCCCTCGACCGGCCGTTCGACCAGGGCCGCCGCAGCGCCTGCCGCAAAGGCGTTCGCCGCAAACTCATGCCCATCGCGCGCGCCCTTCAGGGCCAGGAACAGGTCGCCGGCCACGATCTCGCGGCTGTTGTAGGTCAGGCCCGTGATCGGGCGATCGTCGCCGTGCAGCACGCCGCCCGTGGCGGCGGCGACTTCGGCGGCCGTCCAGAGCGGGCGGGCGGTGGATTCAGGCATTCAGCGACAGGGCCTCGGACGCGACGGTGGCGTCGTCGAACGGATGAGTCACCCCGCCGACGATCTGGCCCTGTTCATGCCCTTTTCCGGCGATGACCACCACATCCCCGTCGCGCATCATTTCGATCGCCGCCTCGATAGCCGCGCGGCGGTCGCCGATCTCCAGCGCCTCGGGGCAGCCGGCGCGGACCTGGGCGCGGATCGAGGCGGGCTCTTCGCTGCGAGGATTGTCGTCGGTGACGATGGCCACGTCGGCCAGACGGCCGGCGATCTCGCCCATCAGGGGCCGCTTGCCGCGATCCCGGTCGCCGCCGGCGCCGAAGACCACGATCAGACGGCCGGTCGCGTGGGGCCGCAGGGCGGTCAGCACCGTCTCCAGCCCGTCCGGCGTATGGGCGTAGTCGACATAGACCTCGCCGCGTCCCGTCTCGGCGCCGATCCGTTGCAGCCGGCCTTGCGCGCCGGTCAGGCCTTCCAGGGCGCCGATCACCTCGTCGGGCCGGTCGCCGGCCGCGATGCACAGGCCCGCCGCCACCAGGGCGTTCGAGGCCTGGAAGGCGCCGGCCAGGGGTAGCAGGATGTCGCGGACATCGCCCCGCACGTCCAGGGTCAGGCGCTGGCCCTCCGGCGTCGCCTGGCGGCCGATCAGGGCCAGGTCGCGCCCGCGCTCGCCCACCCCCATCACGCCCAGCCCGGCCATGATCGAGGCGGCGGCGAAGGCGGAATAGGCGTCGGAATCGGCGTTCAGCACGGCGGTCCGCCCGCGCGGCAGCAGGGCCTCGAACAGGCGCATCTTGGCGGCGCGATAGTCGTCCATCGTGCCGTGGTAATCGAGATGGTCCTGGGTCAGGTTGGTGAAGGCGGCCGCCTTCAGCGCCACCCCGTCCAGACGCCGCTGGTCGATGCCGTGGGACGAGGCCTCGACCGCCACATGGGTCACGTCCTTGGCGGCCAGCTCGGCCATCAGGCGCGCGGCCTCGGCGGCGTCGGGGCTGGTCAGGCCGGGGCCGGTCAGGGCGTAGGTCCTGTCGCCCTTCTGGCCGACGACGCCCAGGGTGCCCATGCTGGCCGACTTGTGGCCCAGGCCGGCCCAGATCTGGCGGCAGAAGGCGGCGACCGAGGTCTTGCCGTTGGTGCCCGTCACCGCCACGCAGGTCCTGGGCTGGGCGCCGTAGAAGCCGCGCGCGGCGATGGCGTAGGCCCGGCGCACGTCGCCCGAGGTCACCAGCACCGGCGCGGCGCTGTCCGGCGTGTCGGTCGGCGCCAGCACAGCGGCCGCCCCCTGGGCCAGGGCCTGGGGTATGAAGGCGCGGCCGTCGGCCGCCGTGCCCGGCAGGGCGACGAACAGGGCGCCGGGCGCCACCTTACGGCTGTCGGAGGTCACGCCGGTGATGATCGGATCGCTGGCCACGTCGCGGCGCAGCAGATCGGACAGGTGAAGCGCGCTCACAGGCCGTCCCCCTGCACGTCCTGATATTCCGGAATCTTCTCGCCGGTCGCCGTGCGCCAGCGGTCGGCGCGGCGCTCGACCCCCAGGAAGCCGGCGATCCGGTCGGCGACATTGCGCACCGCGGGCGCGGCCACATAGGCGCCGGTCTTGGGATAGGTTCCCGGCTCGTCCATCAGGATGAAGACGGCGTAGCGTTTGGCCTCCAGCGGACCGTCGACCGGGAAGACGGCGGCGAAAGACCCCAGCGCACGGCTGGGATCATAGCGGCCGTTGACCAGCTTGTTGGCCGAACCCGTCTTGCCCCCGACCCGCAGGCCCGGCGCATCGGCGAACCCGCCCGAGCCCTTGACCACATTGCTGCGCATCAGCTCCAGAATGGCGCGCGAGGTCTCCTCGGTGACGATCTGGTGCGGCTGGGCCCCGCGCGCGCCGCCGCGACGCAGGGACAGCGGCACCATCCGCCCGCCGTTGGTCAGGGCGCCCATGGCCTGAACCATCTGGGCCG
Source organism: Brevundimonas sp. TSRC1-1 (assembly GCF_049898245.1). Lineage (NCBI taxonomy): Bacteria > Pseudomonadati > Pseudomonadota > Alphaproteobacteria > Caulobacterales > Caulobacteraceae > Brevundimonas > Brevundimonas sp. TSRC1-1. The sequence continues at coordinate 21,044 of NZ_JAFCXI010000005.1, read as the reverse complement.
GGGTGATCATGATGCCGTAGCCGAACGAAAGCGAGGCCAGGGTCGAACTGTCCCAACGGCGCGGCACGACCGGACGCGCCGATTCCTTCAGCTCGATCCCGGCGGCGTCCAGCAGGCCCAGACGGCGGAAATAGTCGCGCATCGTGTCCGGCCCCATCTGCACCGCCAGCTGCGACGTGCCGATGTTGGACGAGTGCAGATAGACTTCCTCCAGCGTCATCACCCGGTTCTGGGCGTGGAAGTCCTTGATCTTGCGGTCGCCGATCTGGAAGGCCTGCGAGGCGTCGAACAGGGTGTTCATGTCGGCGCGACCGGTGTCGAGCCCGGCGGCGACGGTGAAGGTCTTGAACACCGACCCCATCTCATAGTGGCCCGAGACGGCGCGGTTCAGCGTCGCCCCGTCGGGCGCGGCGCCGCGATTGGACTGGCTGAAGTTCGGCCAGCTGGCCATGCCCAGGACCTCGCCGGTTTGGACGTCGGTGACGATGCCGACCGCGCCCTTGGCCTGGTTCTTGACGGCGGCGGCGGCCAGTTCGTTCTCCAGCACGCCCTGGACGCGCAGGTCGATGGACAGGGGGAAGCTCTCGCCCCGCTGACCCGCCGCCCGGATCTCGTCGTTGAAGGCCAGTTCGGCGCCCGAGACGCCCTGGCCGCCCGTGTCCGCATCCCCGATCAGATGCACCGCCGAGGTTCCTAGCGGATAGGCGCGGCGGTCTTCCGGCTCGAACGTCACGCCGCCCAGGGCCAGGTCGTGAACCGCCGCCTTCTCCTGGGGCGTCAGGCCGGTCAGCACGATCAGGCGCCGATCCCCGTCCAGCACCCTGCGCAGCCGCGCCGCCTGCAATCGCGGCAGGGCGCGACGCAACTGACGGAAGGCCAGGTCGCGATCCCAGATCTCGGCCGGGTCCAGATAGAGGCCGTAGTGGACGATATTGGTCGCCAGCAGTTCGCCGTTGCGATCGGTCAGGTCGCCGCGCACCAGAGCGTCGGGATTGGCCCCGGCCCAACGGCCGCCCGCCTCGCCGAACAGAGCCTTGTACGAGGCGCCGATGGCCAGACCGGCGAAGACGCACGAGAAGACGATCAGGATCAGGAAGATGCGGACCCGCGTGTCCTCTTCAGGCCGCCCATCGGCGCGCGCCCGCTCGAACCCGTGCTCCAGCCGCCAGACCAGTTCCGACAGGCCGCGCCAGAAGGGCGACAGCCGGCCCTGCAGGTCCACGCCCGGCGCGGGACGATGATAGCGATGGTCCTGAACGCTCATTGCACCGCCTCCGGCGCAGCGGCGGCGACTTCGGCGGGGGCCGCCTGCGCGACGGCGGGCGTGGCCGGAGCCGGGGCGGGCGCAGCCTTCAGCGCAGGAAGCTGGTCTTCCTTGGCCTGGCGATGCACCTCGACCGGCGCCAGGCCGATCTGCCGCGACAGGCTTTCCAGCCGCGCCGGTTGCTCCAGCCGGGCGACCTCGGCGCGCAGCAGGCGGACCCGCTGGCCGTTCTCGCGGATGTCCTGCTCCAGCTGGGCGATGCGGCTGCTCTCGCGCGCCGCCGCCGCCTTGGCCGCATAGACGGAGACGATCATCACGGCGACCAGGGCCACGCCGATGATCTCGATCCAGCGCACGCCGCGCACCTTCCAGTCGAACAGGCGATGCAGCGCGGTGCGGGAATAGGTGAAGAAGGGCGCCGTGGTCATGCCGCAGCCCTCCCGCCGATCCGGCCCCAGGCCGGCGCCTCGGTGCGGACCGCGGCGCGCAGCTTGGCCGAGCGGGCGCGGGGATTGGTCGAACGCTCCCCCTCCCCTGCTTCGCGCGCGCCCTTGAACTGAAGCGTGAAACTGGGCTTGCGCGGATCAATCGCGATCGGGGCGTGACGCGACCCGGCCGGCGTATTGCCGGTCCGCTCGGTCAGGAAGGCCTTCACAATCCGGTCTTCCAGGGAATGGAAGGTGACGACGGCCAGACGGCCGCCGGGGGCCAGGGTCGCCTCGGCCGCCTCAAGCCCGCGCTCCAGCTCGCCCAGTTCGTCGTTCACCGCGATGCGCAGGGCCTGAAACACCCGCGTCGCCGGATGGATCGGCGCGCCGCGACGTCCGCCCAGGGCTTTTTCGACCACCTCGGCCAGGTCCAGCGTCCGGGTGAAGGATTGCTCGACGCGGCGGCGCAGAATGGCGGTGGCGACGCGGCCCGACTGGCGTTCCTCGCCGTACAGTTTGAAGATATGGGCCAGGGGACCGTGGTCCCAGCTGTTGACGATGTCGGCGGCCGTCTCGCCCTCATCCGACATCCGCATGTCCAGCGGCCCGTCGCGCATGAAGGAAAAACCGCGCTCGGCCTGATCCAGCTGCATCGACGAGACGCCGATGTCGAACACGGCGCCGTCCAGCTTCGCCTTGCCGCTGTCGGCGAAGGCCTGAGCCAGACCCGAGAAGGGCGTGCGCACCAGCTGGAACCGGTCAGGGAAGTCGGCGGCGACCGCGTCGGCGTGCGGCTGAACCGTCGGATCGCGATCCAGACCGATCACCTCGGCCCCCGTCGCCAGTATGGCGCGGGTGTAGCCGCCGGCGCCGAAGGTGGCGTCGATCACCACATCGCCGGGACCGGGCTTCAACGCCTCGATCACCTCGGCCAGCAGGACGGGTGCGTGGGGCGCTTCGGTCAAGACCCGCCTCCCGCCAGCTTCATCTGGGCCGCCAGTTTCAGGGCGCCGATCTGGGCCATGCCGGCCTTGGCCAGGGCGCGCTGTTCGGCGCGACGGGCTGCCCACTTCTCGCGCGACCAGATCTGGAACCGGTCGTTCAGGCCGACGATGACGACCGTGTCCTCCAGCCCCGCCTCGGCGCACAGACCTTCCGGCAGGGTGATGCGGCCGCCGGAATCATAGGCCAGGCGCACCTGCTCGCCCATCACCTGCCACTCCAGCGCCGAACGTTCTTCGGAGCCGAACGGCAGGGACTCGATCATCTCGGCGTAGACGGCGAACAGCCGGTCCCCGCCCGCTTCCAGACAGTCGGCCTCGATGGAGGGAAAGATGAACACGCCGCCGGCGGCGCCGTTTTCGGTCGTGCGGAAATCGTTCGGGATCAGGAGACGGCGCTTGCCGTCCAGCTGCTTCTCGTAGGTCGAGAGAAACACGCTCTGCCCAATCGAACCCTTCGGCCCGTCCCTAGATGCCCGACGAACGCCCGACGCGCCCGCCTCTCAGCCCCAAATCATGCGACTGGGATAGCATGGGACGAAATGGGTCTCAATGGGATCGAAGCCAAGATTTAACCATGTTTTGACATGTGACGACTTAGGCACGCTTGAACATACAGAACATACACGGAACACGCCTAGTATTCACAGGCTGTGGGGCGTTCTAACCTTCCCTGACCCGTCAACAGGTTAACGACCGCAAAACTGCGGGAGCGTCGCCAGAACACTGAAATGCGGGGATAATCCGAACCCGGACCAGGCGACGCGCAATGGGGAGGCGCCGGCGTCCCACCCCACTGGCTCAAGAAGGCCGATAGGCCCGAGAAAAACCGGCCTCAAGTAACGCGAAGCGCGATAGGCCCAAGAAAACCGCCTCAAGTAGCGCGAAGCGCGATAGGCCTTGGGAAAATATGCCAGACGGCCTGTAAGCCGGGTTTTGTTCCGCCCCAGGCCGAAACCCGGAACGACGACGATCATTCCTCTGGACCGTCCATTGCTGAACGGTTCTCGCGACCTACCCGGACATCTGAGGCGGTGAGCCCCGCAGGGCGAACCCCGCGCGATGTCCCTATTTGGTCTTGCTCCAGGCGGGGCTTGCCATGCCGTCCCTGTTGCCAGGCACGCGGTGGGCTCTTACCCCACCCTTTCACCCTTACCGGCCTCGCAAGGCCGGAGGTTTGCTTTCTGTGGCGCTATCCCTCGGGTCGCCCCGGGCGGAAGTTATCCGCCGCCTTTTCACCGTGGAGCCCGGACTTTCCTCGACGAGATCAAGTCCCGCCGCGACCGCCCAGCCGTCTGGCGGGGGCTAGATGCGCCGCCACGTCGCGCAGGTCAACAACTAGCTGGGCGAGGCCCTGCGCGGCTGATTGACGAGACAGAACCGCCATGGCTGATAAGCCTGTCGGAGGATGGCGGACATGATGAAGTATGGGGCGGCCAACGGGCGCGCGCGGCTGCTGGTGATCTTCGGAGCCGCCTCGCTGGCGGCGGTCGGCGTGGGGGCGTGGGTGTGCGCGGCCAGCGGCGTGCCGACAGGATCCTGGGTGCGAAATCTGGCGGCCTGGATGGTTGGGGGGCTGGCTGCGGCGGGTTTGGCGGCGACGGCGCGGCCTGCGGTCCTGCCTATCGTGCCTTGGCTGGCGGTCGCAGGGCTGGCGACCGCCTTCTTCAATCCGGCCCAGGAGGGCGTTCATCGTTGGATCGACGTCGGTCCCCTTCACGTCAATGTCGCCATGGTCGTATCGCCTGCCGCAGCGGTCGCTCTGGCGATGGCGGCGGACCGCCTGACGGTCTGGATCGCGGCCTTCGTCGCCCTGGCGCTCCTGGTCGCCCAGCCGGACGCGTCCCAGGCCACGGCGATGGCCGGGGTGATCGGGCTGGTCGCCGCCTTTTCGCTGAAGACCCGCGTGATGAAGGCGCTGGCCATCGCGGGCGCCGGTCTGTTGACCACTGTGGCCTGGATGCGGCCCGACCCCTTGCAACCGGTCGCCGAAGTGGAGGAGATCGTCGGGATGGCCTTTCGACTGTCGCCCGTCATCGGCGGCCTGGCGCTGATCGCCCTGATCGGCGTCGTTGCGGTTCCGGCCGCCCTGAGTCCATCCAAATCCGGATCGGCTCTGGCCGGCGCGGCGCTGAGCCTCTGCCTGGCCTTGTGGGCGGTCACGCCGATGTTCGGCGCCTTCCCCGTCCCTCTCGTCGGGATCGGCATGAGCCCCATTCTGGGCGCCTGGCTGGGCGTAGGCCTGCTGGCGGCCCTGCACCGCAGGCCGCCCCCTAGTCCAGCACGCCCGTGACGCTTTCGACGCTGGCCAGTTGCAGCAGGCCGACCAGCCGCGCCCGCGTCTCGCCGTCGGCGACGCCGTCGATGCGGTCGGGGCGCCAGTGGCGCTGGAAGGCGCGGACCGTGGTTTCGGTCTCGGCGTCATAATCGCCGCCGGGCGTCAGCCCATAGCCCAGCCGGTGCAGGCCGGCGCGCAGCACGACCACGCCGATTCCCTGATCGCCCTTCTGCAACAGGCCGCCCAGGGCCCTGATCCGCTCGGGCGCCGGTTCGAACCAGAGGCCGTGGCCGGCCTCGGCCAGGCGTTTCCACGGGAACAGTTCGCCGGGATCGGTCTTGCGCGCCGGCGCCAGGTCGGAATGGGCGATGATGCGGTTGTCGGGAATGGTCCAGCGGTCCCGGATGTCGCCGATCAGGGCGATGACCGCCGCGATCTGGGCCTCGGGAAACAGCCGATAGCCGAACTCATGGCCCGGATTGACGATCTCTATGCCGATGGAGGCGGCGTTGCAGTCGGTCTCGCCGCGCCAGACCCCCGTCCCGGCATGCCAGGCGCGCCGTTCCTCGGGCACGAGCTGGAAGATCCGGCCGTCCTCCTCGACCAGATAATGGGCCGACACCTTGGCCTCGGGGTCGCGCAGCCGCGCCAGGGCGGCCTCGCCCGTCTCCATGCCGGTATAGTGCAGCACCAGCATGTCGGGCGGCGCCCGACGCGCGTCGAAGTTCGGCGAGGGCGCCGCAATCAGGTCAATCATGGCTTCAGGCCTCAGCGGCCGTGGCGTTCCCAGCCGTAGGCGACCCAGGTCCCGTCCACCTTGTGCGCCTCGATCACGTCGGGATCCCCGGCGCGGCGGCGGGGCGCCAGGTTGCGGCGCGCGCGCATGGCCAGACCGGCCAGGAAGACCAGCACCCCGGCGAACAGGGCGATCACCGCGACGGCGGCGGCGGTGAACACGGCCAGGACCGCGCCCACGGCCATGGCGGCGACGGCGGCGATCATGCCGGCGATCCACATCACGGAGGCCACGAGGCCGTTGGGCCGGCGGCGAGCGGCGAAGCCGATGGTGGCGAGACGTTCAGGCTGGAACATGGGTCATCCTTTCAGGCGTCCCGAAGAACGCCCATTCCACAATGTCGGTCCATCGGGCCTCGCGGTCAATGGATCCGCCTTCAAGCCTGCGTGCGATGGATCGTCACTGCCGGCCTCAGAACATCGGCTGGTCGGCCAGGACCACCGCGCCCTCGCTGCGCATCCGCTCGCCTTCGATGCGGCGCATCACCGCCTGGGCCTGGGGATCGGCCATGACGCCGCCCAGCATGACCAGGGCCTGGGCCGCCTCGCTCTGGACGCCGAACATCTCGGACAGTGCTTCCCACGGCGACTTCGACTTGGGGAAATGCTTGAAGCGGACCGATTCCCCGGCGGGGATCTTGGCCAGGGCCTTGGCCTTGGCCACCGCCTCGGTCAGGCCGCCCAGTTGATCGACCAGGCCCAGCGGCAGGGCCTGGGCGCCGGTCCAGACCCGGCCCTTGGCGATCTCGCGCACGCGGGCCGGCTCCAGCTTGCGGCCCGTGGCCACCCGCGTGATGAAGTCGTCGTAGATCCGGTCCATCGAGCCGGCGAAGGCGGCGCGCTGGCTGTTGGTGAAGGACTGGGTCGGCGAGAAGGCGTCGGCGTAGGGACCGCCGACCGTCAGTTCGCGCATGTCCACGCCGAACCGGCCCAGGGCGTCGGCGATCACGAACTTGCCGCCGAACACGCCGATCGAGCCGGTCAGGGTCGAGGGCTGGGCCACGATCCAGTCGGCTTCCGAACTGATCCAGTAGCCGCCCGAGGCCGCATAGGCGCCCATGGAGACCACCACCGGCTTGCCGGCGGCGCGGGCCGCGCGCACGGCGGCCAGGATCTGTTCCGAGGCTTCGGGCGATCCGCCCGGCGAAGAGACGCGGAAGACGATGGCCTTCACGCCCTTGTCCTCGATGGCGTCATAGATGGCCTCGGCCGTGTCGTCCGAATGGATCGAAGAGCCGCCGCCGAAGCCGCCGCCGTCGCTGCGTCCGGTCACGATGGCGCCCTCGCCGCCGACGATGGCGATGGCGTTCTTGCCCGAGCCGGTCCGCTCGCCCTTGTCCGACGTGTACTGGTCGAACTCGACGATTTCGGCGCCCTTGCCGGCGCGGCGCTTGATCTCGGCCTCGGCCTCCTCGACCTGGCCGATCTTGTCGATCAACTTGTTCGCCAGGGCCTGTTCGGCCGAATAGGGGCCGGCCTCGATCACGGTCTTCAGCGCCGCCGGCGTCGTCTTGCGGTCCTGGGCCGCATTGGCCAGGGCGCTGTCATAGAGGGAGGTCATCCAGGCGGTCATGGCCTCGCGGTGCGGGCCGGTATAGTCGCTCTGGGTGTATTCGTTGACGGCGTTCTTGTACTCGTAGCGCTGCTCGAAATCGGCGCGCACCCCGTATTTCTCGAACGCCCGCCCCAGGAAGACGCTGTCGGCCGAGAAGCCCGTCGCCTGGAAGCCGGCCGTGTTCTGCATCCACAGTTCCGAGGCCGAGGCCCCGACCATATAGGTGGACATCACCGCCCCCATGGGCGCGAAGCCCTGGCTGTGGGCGATGACCGGCTTGCCCGAGGCGCGGAAGCGGCGGACCGCCTGGCGCAGTTCGTCCGCCGTCGCCGGGGTCATGCCGCTTTCCGGCAGGCGGATCAGCAGGGCCTTGACGCTCTTGTCCTCCTCGGCCTGGGCCAGGCCGTCCACCACCTGGGTCACCGACAGGCCGGACCCGCCGAAGGCCGCGAACGGGTTGGTCGAGGGCTGGTCGCTGACGCCCTCGCGCAGGTCCAGCTCCAGCACCGAGGTCGCGGGCGCCGTCGGCTTGGACGAGCCGGCGATCGCCACGGTCAGCAGCACCACCGGAATGACGACGACGAACAGGATCAGTCCGGTGAAGACACCCAGGACCGTCAGGAAGAATTGCTTCATGGGAGAAGGCGCGCTCGCAAGGGGCCGAAAATGGCTCGGCTTCACCATAGCCTCGGAACGGTCACCGTCAAATGAACGTCCCGCAACGTAGGCGCGTCGGATCGCCCCGGATCCACCATGTTGCGGCGCCGCGTGACGATTGATGCGCGTCCCGGAAATCCCTATATGAGCCGCAAGCGAGCGGGGGCCTGTCGCCCGCGCCATAGACCGGAGACCGCCCCATGCTGGTCACCCTGATGAAATCCAAGCTGCACCGCGCCACGGTGACCCAGGCCGACCTCGATTACGAAGGCTCGATCGCCATCGACATGGATCTGCTGGACGCGGCGGGCATCTTTCCGCACGAACAGGTCGATGTGCTGAACATCACCAACGGCGCGCGGTTCACCACCTACGCCATCGAGGCGCCGCGCGGCTCCCGGGTCATCGGCGTCAACGGCGCCGCCGCCCGCCTGGTCCAGAAGAACGACAAGGTGATCGTCGTCACCTACGGCCAGCTGCCCCAGGAAGAAGCCCGCCAGTGGACGCCCAATGTCGTGCTGCTGGACGACGCCAACGAGATCAAGCGCGCCGGCTGACGCCCGCCCCTTTCCCACCAGGGAAACGATCGACCCTCACGCCGAATGCAAAAAAGGCCCGCCGGCGACGGCGGGCCTTTCTTCATTCCGAACCGCGGATCAGCGGGCGATGTCGTAGACGCCGGTGATGTCGATCCGGACCGTCAGTTCGCCGGCGGCGACCGGGGTGCTGTCGCGGCTTTCCATCGCCATGGCGCGCACGGCGAACAGCTGCGGCGGCGCGGGCGAATAGCCGCCGCCTTCGCTCAGGTTGCGGATGCCGGCCAGCTGGACGTTCAGGGCCTGGGCGTACAGCTGCGCCTTGGCCTGCAGGGCGCGCACGGCCAGCTGACGCGCGCGATCCTCGGCCGCGCTCGGATCCTTCAGGCCGAAGCTGATGCCGTCGATCTGGTTGACCCCGGCGGCGACGACGGCGTCGGCGGTGGTTCCGACCTTGCTCAGGTCGTTGATCGTCACCGTCACCCGGTTCACGGCCTGATAGCCGCGCAGCTTGGGCGGTTCGTTCTGCACATAGTCATATTGCGCCGACAGGTTCAGGCCCGAGGTCTGGACGTCGCGCTCGGCGATCCCGGCGCGGCGCAGGGCGGCCATGACCTGGGTCATCTGGGTCGCATTGTCGCGCATGGCCTCCTGGGCCGTCGCCGCCTCGGTCTGGACGCCGAAGCTGATGGTCGCCATGTCCGGCGCGGCCTTGACCTCGCCATAGGCCGACAGGTTCAGCGACGGCGCGGGCTGCATCATCTGGATCGCGCCCGGCTGCAGGGTCTGGGCCATCGTCGGCGCGGCCGCGCCCAGGGCGACGGCGGCCGTCAGGGCCCCGCCCAGCATCAGGGTTTTGAACGCGCGTTTCATGCAGAAATCTCCGTAGAACGATCCCGACCGACGGGTTCGTCGATCCATGGCCGCAACCTTGGCCTTTTACACCTGAACCAACGTCCGCGCCTCCCCGTCGGTTTCCGTTCATCTTGATGAATTCGCCGAAACCCGTCCGACGACCCCGCGCCCCTTGGCAAGCCGCGCCAACCCCTGCTAGGCGGTTCCTCCCGCCGCGCCGCGCGCCAGGGACCGCCGGTCCCGTCGCGTCCTGGGGGCCTGTAGCTCAATGGTTAGAGCCGACCGCTCATAACGGTCTGGTTGGGGGTTCGAGTCCCTCCGGGCCTACCACTCCTGTCGGGACCACTTAAAAGTGGCTCAAAACCACTTAAGACTGGCTCCGCGTCTGGACGCCTCGCCCAGACCGATCGATAGCCGTCCTCGACTCATGTGCCGGTATTACACGACCGCTCTTTTTGCAGCTGTCGCCATGTGCCTTCATCTGCTTCCAAATCGGCCGCTCTAGGCGTTGATCGCTTTGCGCCTCATCGGGAATTTTGCGCCGAAAGGGATGCGCTTGCCGTGCGCCCCGACGCGGGTGGGTCGATGTTAGGGGGTGTTAGGGCGAAACGACGCTTTTTGGCGGCGAAGGTGCGTTGCGAGATCGCTGTTTCCGGTTCAGACCAGCATTCTATTTTGCTGTGCGAGCCGTTTCCTGAAACCGATCTCCGCCACTGTCTCGCTTAGGCCCGTGCGGCTCGGCTTTTTCGTCGATCCAATGGACCGTCGACGCTTAAGCGAAGTTCTGCGCATGGCAACCTGCCTGTGGGGGGGATCCCTGTGTCCCCTCATTCCCGTCATGGGTCGGGTTCCCGCCGCCTGGCGGAAGGGGCCAAATCAACGGTCATCGCCAGCGAAGGTTACGCAGGGGTACCTGCGGTTTTTTGAGCCGGACGTCTTTGTGGAGACTGCGGCGGGACAGTTCGACCGGGCCGGGTTGAAAGCGGCCCGTGCGTTCGGCGGCCGCAAGCGGTTCCTGCAGCTAGAGGAGATGGTTGGTCGGGAGATCAACGCCGCACCGCGCTTCGAAGTCGGGATCGACATGTTTTCCGTCTACGCCCATCTCTATCGGTCAGGCCTGCAATACCAGCGGCGTCACCCTGTTGAGCATCTGAATTTCACCAGTGGCGATCGCATCGGCGAGGCGTTCTGCGAAGCGGCTTATGGCCTGTTTCCTCAAGCTGGTGATCTTCAGTTCGTCCAGCAAGCCTATGTTGACGTCACGGACGCCAAATCGGTCGCCCCCGACATTGATGCTTGGCGCAAGGTCGCCGAAGGCGGAGCCCGATATCCACTGCGCTACACGCTGCACGATCTGGAGCGCCAGTTCGCTGATCGGGGGGACCCAAGCGTCTTCATTTTCGACCCGTTGCATGGTCCAGACGTCATCGACGCTTGGAATTTCCGCCTATTCAACCGCGACCCGTTGTTGGTCAATGTGCACTGGCTGGAACAGAGCCGCGAGCACATCCTCCAACGCATCCATATCAACCATCGTCCGTTGCCTACCAATCCCCACGGCGTGATGATCGGGACAGCGATGCATATCGCCCGATCGCTCGACAGCACATCCGTTCTTGAACGATTGAACCTTCCGGCCGACCTGCCGCAATGGAGCGTGACCACCCAGGACTGGTATGAACCCATTTGGCTGGATCGAGATGAAGAACGGGTATTCCAGCCGTCCCTCGCAATGGTCCATGCGCGCCGCCAGACGACGGAATTGACGCCCACCGGATCCAGCGAATTGTCAATTCGACCGCCCGTCCTGGCACCCGGTTTTGAAACCAATTTGCCCAGCGCAGGACCGGCCTGGGTCAACACGGTTCAGATCCGGAGCTACAACTTCGAAAGCCCTCTGGCGGAAGCGTTGCCTTCCGCTGCAACGCCGCTGACGGACTATGCGCCGGTCCGCGGGCTTGTCGATGCTGTCTATCCGTCTCGGGAGGGCTACGTAGCTTTCCGAACCATAGCCGAAACGACCGGCACCGTTCAAATTGCGACCCGCAATCAAGCGGTGACCAGTTGGTTGAAGTCTAGGGAACTGGAGGCCAAGCCGTCCGACGCCGGACGCATCGCGGAACAGGTCATTTCCAGCTTGGGCGGTCTCTGGGGCGCTCATCTGCTCAAGTCAGATGCGATCCTGAAACTGCTCGACAGCATGGCCCGGAGCCGGGTGGTTCGGGCGGATGGTACGACGGAAGAGTTTCCGGACTCGACCGCCTTGGTGAAGACCTGGGTCGATACTGTCAAAAAGGTTGACCAGCGCAAGGGCGGGTTCGGCAAGAACCGCCTCGACGCTTTGGTTGAGGCCAAGGCCCTACAGCTCGGCTTGACCGCGCCCTGTCCGCACTGCGCCAAGGAAAACTGGTTCAGTCTGGACGAGGTGGCAACCATCGTCCGCTGCTTGCGCTGCCGGCAGGACTTCGCCTTCCCTCAGTCGCCGCCCTCGAAAGACCGGTTCAGATATCGCGTCTTCGGACCGTTCGCGACGCCTCACTACGCCCAGGGCGGATATTGCGTTGCCCTAACCCTGGCCTGGCTGAACGATTTTCGAAGTATGGATCCGTTCACCTACACCACCAGCCTTGAGTTGAAGCGGGCGGACGGACATCGTCTAGAAACCGACTTCTTCGCCTGGAAGGGCTCGAGCCAATGGGGGCGGCGCTGCAAGGATCCGCAGACTCTTGTCGGAGAGTGCAAAAGTCTGGCCGCCGAAGGCTTCAAGGCTGGCGACATCGACCGACTGAAGACCCTGGCCGAGGCATTGCCGGGCGCGTTTCTGGTCTGCGCGACCTTGAAGCCGGCCTTTTCCGCTCAGGAGATCAGTCGTCTGAAGGGACTCGCCAAATGGGGCTGGCACCGCCGCACCGCAGATCGGCAGCCTACCCGCGTGATCCTGCTGACGGGGGTCGATCTTCTAGCTGATGAAACCGGCCTTCATCCCTGGGAGAAGGCAGGCGGTCGTCTGTCGCAGATCGCCAAGGAGACGCCGCACGTGTTCGGACTGGGCGAACTGGCCGTCCTGACCCAGAGGGGACATCTCGGGTTCACGTCAGAAGAAGTCGGAGATCTGCAATGGCCGCGGCTCCGCCGCAGGCTGGTGCAGGTCGCGGCTGCGGGATAGCGCTCGACGTAATGCGCAGATATCCGCGCCTGACTCTAAGGGACATCGAGAAAGTCCGCTTTCGGCGAACAGGGCTCATTCGGAAGGCAAAGTCGCTTGCGAAGGCTCAGCTGAGCCATTGCGAGGCCAGGTCCGTGCGGCTCCGAACGAGCCCCGGCCGCTGCCGATAGTCGCAACGGCGAGGTCGTGTCCGGACAGCCGTCACGCCAGTTGCTCGTCTCGCGTCCGCAGCCTAGAGCGCCTAGGGCTGCGCGATGCGCCAAGCGCCGTTGAGGACGCCGTCGCCGGTGATGTCGCCCGGCTTGGCGTCCTTGGCCCAGGTGTAGAGGGGGCGGCCCTGGTAGGCCCATTGACGGGAGCCGTCGTCCCGGATGACGACGGTATAGCTTCCGCTCGCTTGCGCATCCGCATCGGCGGCGAAGGGCGGCCAGTTTGCGGCGCAGGGTCCATTGCAGACCGATTTGCCGTCGCTGTCCTTATCGAACGTATAGAGGGTCATGCCCTGCGCGTTCGTGAGCGCGGGACCTTTTGCGGTTTCCCCCGTTCTGGCCGGATCAGCGGCCAGCGCGGCGGTGGATACGGACAGCGCGAACACGGTTGCGATGATGGCGCGGGTTATCACAGGTCAACTCCTTCTGTGGGCTGGACCTGCAATAGACAGCCGACGCACGGCGATTATTCCCGCCCCCCTGATTAAATCTCGCGCGGACAGGTCGACAGAGGTTTGAGAGCTGCCGGGAAATCCCCTTCCGCCGGCTGTCCGCCCCATGGCGAGACCCGGCATGGAGCTCCGCCAGCGCTCGCCCCCCCACGTCAGCCCAACCGTTCGCCCCGCTCCCTAAGGCTGCGGCGACGTGCTCGTCACCACGGCCGTGCCGTTGGACGCCGCCGGTCGGACCGCCGTCGCCCGCTCCACAACAATCGGTTCCGCGGCCTGGGCTTCCGCAGCCCGCGCTTCCTGCGTGGCGCGGACGGCGTCGGCGCGCGCCTCCATGGCCTCGGCCTGGGCGATGGCCACACGGTCATTCACAGTCGCGCTGGTCGCGGTCACGGCGTTCGCCGCCGTCGCCTGGGCTTCCGCTGCGGCGGCTTCGGCCTGGGCGAGGCGAAGGTCGGTCAGGTCGTCCGCGCCGTCCGGCCGCGTCAGCAGCCACACGGCGACGACCAGGACCAGCGAACACAGGATGCCGACCGCCCACCAGCCTGCGCTGCTTTCCCGCTGGATGACGATGGTTTCCTCGACCCGCGGCAATGTGCTGGTCAGCGGGATGATGACGTTCGGATCGTCTCGCTTGAACTCGTCCACGGCTTGTCTCCTCAGGTTTCAGCTCAAACCGCAGGGCGGCGGCAAGGGTTCCGCTTGAGGCGACGCCGCCTCCCCGCCCCCATCGGCCTCAGCTCTGGTCCAGGTCGTCGACGTCCTCGTCCTTCGCGGTGGTCGGGACCGGCGTGCGGGGATCGGCGCTGAGGGGGCCCTGGGGCAGGTCGCCTTCGGGCTGGCGGCTGGACGACGGGCCTTCCTGCAGCCGCTGCGTCAGGGGGTCCGGCCCGATCTGGCCGCCCGGCCCGATTCCGCCGGCGCGCAGCCGCAGCTCTTCCGGCGGGGTGTTCAGCGATCGGCCCCGGGCGACGCCCTGGGGCAGGGCGTCCTCGGCCTGTTGCTCGCGGTTGCGGTCGGTCATGGTCTGTCTCCTGGGTTTCAGGAAATAAGACCCGCGCGCCGCCGATGTTCCCGCACCGCGGCGGCGGCTCAGCCCTCGGTCCAGCGCTCCACGTCGGGCTGGAGCCCGATCAGGGCCAGGCCGGCGGCGATGGATTCGAACTCGCCGCCAGTCTCGATCCGCGATGCGCCGAAGCGGCGGTGGAACAGGGCGCGCACGGCCGGGGTCAGGGAGGTGCCGCCGGTCAGGAAGACCCGGTCGATCCCCTCCAGCGGCAGGCCCGAGGCCTGGAGCGCCTCGTCCAGGGCGGTCTCGATGGCGGCCAGCTCCGGCGCGATCCAGGCCTCGAACTGGGCGCGGTCGACCGGGGCCTCGATCCGCACCCCGCCGGCGACGAACGAGAACTGGGCCGTCTCGGCGCGCGACAGGTCCTGTTTCAGGGTCGAGACGGCGCGGTACAGGGCGTGGCCGTGATTGTCGTCCAGCACCTCGATCAGCCGCTCGATCTTCTCGGGCTCCAGCGATGTCGAGGCCAGGCCCCGGATGTCGCGCATGTCGCGCGAGGCCCGCAGCAGGGCCAGCTGGTCCCAGCGGGCGAAGGCGGAATAATAGCGCTGGGGCGCCGGCAGGGTCTTGCCCAGGCTGGTGTAGAAACTGCCCTTGCCCAGTTCCGGCGACACCAGATTGTCGATGATCCGGTAGTCGAAGGCGTCGCCCGCCACCCCGACGCCCGACCGGGCCAGGGGCGTGGACTTCAGCCCGTCGGGCGTGTGTTCGAAACGGATGATGGAAAAGTCGCTGGTGCCCCCGCCGAAGTCGGCGACCAGCACCGTCGCATCCTGTTTCAGGGTCCGCGCGAAATAGAAGGCGGCGCCGACCGGTTCATAGGCGTAGCGGACGTCCTCGAACCCCAGCCGCTTGAACGCCGTCTCATAACGCTCCAGGGCCAGGGCCTCGTCCGGCCGTCCGCCGGCGAAGGTGACGGGCCGCCCCACGATGACGCGCGGCGGCAGGTCGGCCATGGCCGCCCCCGCATGGTGGCGCAGCTTCAGCAGGAAGGCCGACAGCAGGTCCTCGAACGTATAGCGGCGGTCGTGGATGCGGGTCTCGGTGAAGGCGGCGCTGGCGGCAAAGGTCTTGAACGACTGGATGAACCGGGTGTCGTGCGGATCCTCGACATAGGCCTCGATGGCCCAGGGCCCGGCCTCGACGATCCGTTCGGGCCGCCCCTCGCCCTCGGCGGCGTGGAACTGGAAGCTCAGGGCCGAGCGGAAGGTGGCGGTCTCGCCGCCCTCGATCGCGAACTGCACCAGGACGGCGCCCGTCTTCGGATCGGCCAGGGCGACGACGGAATTGGTCGTGCCGAAATCTATGCCGATCGTCAGCGGCTGTGGCGTGGTCATGACCCGGCTCCTCGAAGGGCGGGCTTCCTACAGCGTCCGGGCGCAATAGGAAACGCCGGATCGGCGCCTTACCGGCGGTTCGTCGCCTCGGCGTGTCGCGCCAGCAAGGCTTCGGCCTGGTCCAGGTGCAGGCGTTCGACCATGGCGCCCCCGACCCGGATCGCGCCCCGCCCCTCGGCCTCC
This sequence comes from Brevundimonas sp. TSRC1-1, assembly GCF_049898245.1. Taxonomy (NCBI): domain Bacteria; kingdom Pseudomonadati; phylum Pseudomonadota; class Alphaproteobacteria; order Caulobacterales; family Caulobacteraceae; genus Brevundimonas; species Brevundimonas sp. TSRC1-1. The sequence continues at coordinate 5,262 of NZ_JAFCXI010000005.1, read as the reverse complement.
GGCGCGGCGAAGGCCCCGACAATGTCGCGCGCCCGGGCGACCTCCGCCTCGGACGGCGAGAAGGCGGCGTTGGCGGCCGCGATCTGCGACGGGTGGATCAGGCTCTTGCCGTCGAACCCGTACAGCCGCCCCTGCGCCGCCTCGGCCGCCAGGCCGTCCGCATCCTCGATCCGGTTGAACACCCCGTCGATGGCCACCAGCCCCTGCGCCCGCGCCGCCACCACCAGGGCCGCCAGCCACGGCTTGAACGGTTCGCGGTCCGGCGACGCCCCGGTCCCCAGCGCCTTGGCCAGGTCGTTGACCCCCAGCATCAGCCCGTCCAGCCGCCCGCCCGCCGCCGCAATATCGTTCAGCGCGATCAGCCCGCGCGGCGTCTCGATCATGGCCCACAGCGCCGCCCCCGGCGCGCGGACCGAGATCGCATGGACCGTCTCGACCGTCTCCACCTTGGGGGCGACGATCAGGCCGGCGCCCGCCTCCGCCAGGGCGTCCAGATCGTCCTCGCCCCAGTCGCTGTCCAGCGCGTTGATCCGCACCCCCAGCCTCGGCCCAAAACCTCCGGCGCGAACCGCCGCCACCGCCGCCGCCCGCGCCTCGGCCTTGGCCTCGGGCGCCACGGCGTCCTCCAGGTCCAGGATCGCCACGTCGCAGTCCAGGCCCCGCGCCTTCTCCACCGCCCGCGCATTCGACGCCGGCAGATACAGCACGCTGCGGACCAGATCGCCCCGCATCAGACCCGCCCGGTCACAGGGACCAGGGCGCCGGTCATGGCCCGGCTCTCGGGCGAGGCCAGGAACAGGATCACCGCCGCCAGATCGGCCGGCGCGACCCAGGTCGCCGGATCGGCGTCCGGCATGTCCTTGCGATTGGCCGGGGTGTCGATGATCGAGGGCAGGACCGCGTTGACCGTCACCGCCGTCGTCTTCAGCTCCTCCGCCAGGGCCTGGGTCAGGGCGTGAACCCCCAGCTTGGCCGCCCCATAGGCCCCCATGCCCGCGCCGGGCTTCAGCGCCGCGGCCGAGCCGACATTGACGATCCGCCCGTCCGACGCCGCCTTCAGATAGGGCAGGGCCGCCCGGCTGGCGTTCAGGGCGGTGGTCAGGTTCAGCGCCTGCATCCGGTCCCAGGCCGGCGCCGCGTCGTCCGTCGTCTGCCACACAAACCCGCCGGCTATATTGGCCAGCACGTCCAGCCGCCCGAACCGGCTGATCACAGAGGCCACGGCCCCCTCGGCCTGGGCCGCGTCGGTCAGGTCCACCCCGCCGATCTCCAGCACGCCGGCCGGAACCGGATGGCCCTCGGCGTGGTCGATGACGGCGACCGCAAACCCCGCCGCCTGCGCAGCCTCCAGCACGGCCCGGCCCAGCACCCCGTGCCCGCCGGTGATCACCATCACCCGTTGCGTCATCTCGTCCTCCATCCCCTCCCCCTCTTATTGTCAGCTCAACCGGCGGCGAAGACCCTGGCCATCAGCCGCTCCAGCCCCGCCTGGTCCACCGCGTCGAAGGCGGCCGGCGTGGTCGCGTCCACGTCGAACACGGCGATCAGATCGCCCTTGGCGTCCAGCACCGGCACGACGATCTCGCTGGCCGAACGGCTGTCGCAGGCGATATGGCCGGGGAAGGCGTGGACGTCCTCGACGATCTGGGTCTGGCGCGTCGTCGCCGCCGTCCCGCACACCCCGCGCCCGAAGGCGATGCGCAGACAGCCCAGCGTCCCCTGATAGGGCCCGACCACCAGTTCATCCGCCTTGTCCGGCGCCACCACGTAGAAGCCCGTCCAGAAGAAGTCGTCGAAGGCGTCGGCCAGCATCGAGGCGACCGTCGCCATCCGCGCCGTCAGATTGGGCTCCCCCTCCAGCACGGCCAACACCTCGGCCTCGACCTCGGCGTAACGGTCAGCCTTGTCGGCGGGGCGGTCGTCGCGGGCGACGTAGGACATGGGCGGCTCCTTCGATTCGCAGCCGATATAGGGGGCGGTCGTCTCCGACGCGAGCTTTCGTCTCAGGACCGAATTTTCTAAGCATCGGAAATCAAACAACAAGGTTCTCCGGCCTGAAAATAGGGGCTTGCTGCCGCACAGCTTTGTCGCAAAACAGCGTTAACCATGATGAACGATCGGACCTGTCGGCGCACGTGGGCGTCGTCCTGCATCATGGCGTACACAGGATTACCCGGGGGCGACAGCGACTGATGAAGGAGCACGACAAAACGGCGCACGACCCCTTCCGTCTCCAGCGGCATCGCACGCCCCTGGCCGGCGGCGCCCTGGCGATCGTGGTCCTTCTGATCGCCGTTCTGCTCCTGGCCAGTTGCGGCGACGGCCGGCCGGGCTTCTGGCGTCGGGGCGGCCAGAATGACGCCGCCCTCTCCTGCCCCCGCCCCGCCTCGGTGACGGGGTCCGAGTTCAACGCCCAGGAGGCCGGTCTGCGCGCCCTGCGCCGCGCCGCCTTCCGCGGCGACGTCTTCGCCCAGCTGGAGCTGGGCTCGCGCTACGCCGCCGTCCGCGCCACCGACAAGAATATCGAGGACCCGATCGAAAGCGCGGTCTGGTACGCCATGGCCCTGGCCAATGACGAGGGCTACGCCCCGATCAACCGGGTCGAACGCAACAGGGGCGGACTGTTCGGCGGCGGCTGGCGCCCGCTGTCGCGCTACGACGACTGCCGCGCCTTCGAACGCCACCGCGCCTATCAGGTGCTGGACCGCCAGCTGTCGCGCATGAGCCGCGAGGAGCAGGAGGCGGTGCGCGACCGGGTCATCTACGTCCTCTCGACCCAGGACGCCGAGGGCTATCGCACCCTGGCCCGGCTGCATGACGGTCTGTACGGCCCGTTCGGCGAGCCCGAGGACAATCCCGAGGCGCGCGAGGCCCTGGGCCGCGCGGCCGACGGCCAGGGCCTCGGCCAGAAGCGTCCGCGCGGCGGCTACTGGGCCGCGATCAACCTGTTCCAGCGCAACGACGTCGACGCCTATCTGTACAACTATCTGGCGGTCCAGACCGGCGACGTCGGCGCCTATGTGCTGATGAAGGATTTCGAACGTTCCTCGCCCGGCCGCGCCCAGTACGCCGGCTTCGTCGAGGCCAAGGCGCGCCAGTGGACGCCGCCGTTCGAATTCTATCCGCTGGAGGCCCCGGCCTCCGGCGTGCCATTCTCGGACGAGAGCCGCCCGCGAGGCGACGCCTATGAATACGCCCTGTCGCGGATGCAGGGCGAACTGCCCTTCGTCCACGTCGGCCGCGCCCTGCGCTATCTGGGCGTGACCCCCGAGGCCGTCACCGCGCCCGAGCAACTGTCCCGTCAGCAGATCGAGGCCTTCGAGGCCATGATCGGCCATGCGACCGAAAGCCGGCTGTCCCCGGTCGAACGGGTCCGCGCCATCCAGCTGGCCGCCGTCAACGGCTCGTCCGAGGCCCAGCTGGTGCTGGCGGTCATGTACGCCGAGGGGATCGGCCTGCCCGCCGACTACGCCCGCTCGTTCAAGTGGTTCGAGGAGGCGGCCCGCCAGGGCAGCCCCGAGGCCAAGTTCGCCATGTCCACCTATTTCGCCCTCGGCGTCGCCGGGGTGGCGGATCAGGACAAGGCCGACGCCGTCGCCTACCGCATCGAATCCGCGCTGTCGGGCTTCGGCCCCTCGGCCTCGCGCCTGCAGGCCCTGCTGTCCCAGGTGTCCCGCGCCCAACAACAGCGCCGTTAACAGGGAGGGTCTGGTCGCATGAACATCCGCTCGCTCGCGAAAGTCTCGCTCCTCGCGGCCTTCGCCCTATCCACCCTGGCGGCCCTGCCCGACCCGGTTCAGGCCCAGGTGGCCGCCAAGGTCGAGGCCCAGACCCGGCCCAACTTCGGCGTCCTGCTGGACCCGCCGACCCGCAGCCGGCCGCGCGCCCATCGCCGCTATGACTATGGCCGTTATCGCGGCCCCGACTGGCGCCCCCTGCCCCGTCCCCCGCACCAGGAAGAGGTCGTCCTGGTCGATTGCGGCGGCAATCCCGGTTCCGGCGCGATCGAAAGCGCGGTCCAGCGCGTGCGCCCCGGCGGCACATTGATCATCCGCGCCAAGGCCGGCGCCTGCGTCGGCTGGCTGAACATCGACAAGCCGATGACCGTCATCGGCGACAGCGGCTTCGATCCGCGCCGCTGGGATGCGGCGACGCCGACCCTTCAGGCGCCGGACGGCCTGCCCTGCCTGACCGTCGCGCCCGGCGTCCGGGTCGAGGTCCGCGACCTGGTCTTCGCCTCTCCCCGCGGCGGCGATGCGGCCTGCGTGGTCGGGTACAACGCCGAGATCGTCATGAGCCGGGTCGGTTTCCGCCACGTCGGCGACGAGGCCGCCCTCTATGTCGACGGCGGCCTGCTGGACCTGCGCGACGTCCTGATCGACGCCCGCACCGTCTCGGCCGCCATCGTCGCCGACGGCGCCGCCGTGACCCTGTACGAGACCGCCGTCGCCGGGGCCCAGTCGGGCGTCGACCTGACGCCGGGATCAGGCGCCCCGTCCACCCTGACCTCGGTCACCCTGATCGGTTCGGAACAGCCGAACAATTTCGGCCCCCGCGCCATCGGCCTCATCGTCCGCGCCGCGCGCGACTACGGCCAGGTGGCCGTCAGCAACGCCAAGATCTGCGGCTATGTCGAGGGCGTGGCGGTCGAGGGCGCCTCGGTCTCGGTCTCCAACAGCCGGATCTGCAAGGGCGACAAGGGCGCCGTCCTCTATAACGGCGAGCTGCTGTTCGATCAGAACCGCGTCCGCGTGAACCAGGTCGGGGTCGCGGCCGCCTCGGGCCGGGCCGTGGTCACGGGCAACAGTTTCGCCGGCGTCCGCGACGCCATCTACGCCGAGGAACGCGCGACCATCCAGGCGCGCGGCAACAGCGTCTGGTCCCGCGATCTGTGCCGCCCCCGCTTCGAGAACCGCTACCGCGACCGCTACGCCCCGTCCTGGAACGGCAACGACGGCGGGTACGACTGCCAGCAGACCCCCTACCCCCGCGACTGGTGGGAGGCGGAAGACGGTCCCTATTTCGACCAGGCCTACGTCCTCGACGGCTACGACCGCTACCAGCAGGGCTATGGCTGGTACGACCGCGCCGGCCGCTACATCCCCGACGACCGCTACCGCGGCGACGACCGCTGGCGCCGCGGCGGCTGGTTCTAGGTCCGCGCCCCCTCCGTCTCGCCGGCTTCGCCGGCGATCCACCTCCCCCAAGGGGGGAGGAATGCGAGCACCGAAATCCTCCCCCCTGGGGGAGGTGGATCGCCGG
>NZ_JAFCXI010000004.1:0-533145 GCF_049898245.1 Brevundimonas sp. TSRC1-1 | reverse complement strand
CAGGGACCGCCGACCCGTCGCAGGCTTATGGGGTTAGGCGATAAGACCGCCACCGCTCGGCGCCCCGAGCTTGCAGGCCAACCAACCGCGCGGGGCGTCAAACCTTCGTCGAAACGGTACTCAAAGCACTAAACTCCGGGCGAAGGCCCGGCGCCCCGCCCAGCCCTCCGAACTTCGCAGCGAAAGCGCGTCGGCGCCTCCGCTCGCCCGCGTCACGGCGCGCAAAGAAAACCCCGGAATCAACACTGCCTTAACCGTAAGGATTCACCATGCCCGTCTCACTGTTCCGAGGCCGCGTTGCATGTCCGATCTGAAGCTCCCCACCCTGGATAAGCCCACCCTGGCCAAGGACGTCATTCACCGTGGCGATTGCATCGCCGTGCTGAAAAGCCTGCCCGACGCCTCGGTCGACATGGTCTTCGCCGACCCGCCCTATAATCTCCAGCTGGGCGGCGACCTGCTGCGTCCGGACAATTCCAAGGTCGACGCCGTCGACGACGACTGGGACAAGTTCGACAGTTTCGCCGAATATGACGCCTTCACCCGCGCCTGGCTGACCGAATGCCGCCGGGTGCTGAAGCCCGAGGGTTCGATCTGGGTGATCGGCTCCTATCACAATGTCTTCCGCCTGGGCGCGGCGATCCAGGACCTGGGCTTCTGGGTGCTGAACGACATCATCTGGCGCAAGTCCAACCCGATGCCGAACTTCAAGGGCACCCGGTTCACCAACGCCCATGAGACCCTGATCTGGGCCGCCCGCTCGCGCGAGCAGAAACGCTACACCTTCAACTACGACGCCCTGAAGGCCTTCAACGAAGACACCCAGATGCGCTCCGACTGGACCTTCGCCCTTTGCACCGGCGAGGAGCGGATCAAGGACGCCGACGGCAAGAAGGCCCATCCGACCCAGAAGCCCGAGGCCCTGCTGCACCGCGTGCTGCTGTCGGCCACCCGCCCCGGCGACGTCGTGCTGGATCCCTTCTTCGGCACCGGCACCACCGGCGCCGCCGCCAAACGCCTGGGCCGCCACTATATCGGCATCGAGCGTGACGAGACCTATGCAGAGGTCGCCGAGACCCGCATCGCCTCGGTCATTCCCGCCAATCCCGAAGACCTGATGGTCATGGGCTCCAAGCGCGCCGAGCCCAAGGTGCCCTTCGGCGCCCTGGTCGAAGCCGGCCTGTTGCACCCCGGCGACCGTCTGTACTGCCCCAAGGGCGAGCGCGAGGCCCGCGTCCGCGCCGACGGCTCGCTGGTGTCCGGCTCGATGACCGGCTCGATCCACAAGCTCGGCGCCCTGTTCGAGAACGCCCCCGCCTGCAACGGCTGGACCTACTGGCGCTTCAAGACCGACCAGGGCCTGAAATCCATCGACGCCCTCCGCGCCGAGGTCCGCGCCGGGATGCAATAGGAGACGGGTTCAGATCAGGGCCGGTTCGCCGGCCCGATCCAGCGCCTTGGCGAAGACGGTCGGCAGGGCCGCCCGCGCCGCCTCGAAGCCCAGCCACTGATAGTCGCCGGCCGCCTCGACCCGCGCTGTCCGCACCGTCAGGGTCAGGCTGAAATGGGTGAAGACATGCTCGACCGCCCCCGCCTCGCGCCAGTCGGCCGCGACCGGCGGCGTCGGATCGGGCGCGGCGCTCCAATCGCTGGTGGGCAGCCCCAGCATCCCGCCCAGCAACCCCTTGTCCGGCCGCCGCTCCAGCGCCACCTGTCCGTCGGGATCGATCATGACGAAGGCCACGCCCCGACGATGCGGCCGCTCCGCCTTCTTCAGTTTGACCGGGAACCGCTCTGGCGCCCCGCTCGCCAGACCCAGACACTGGTCCGCCGCCGGACACTGGCCGCACAGCGGCGACTTGGGCCGGCACACCGTCGCCCCCAGATCCATCAGCGCCTGAGCCCAATCGCCCGGCCGCTCGTCCGTCACGAACAGCCCCGCCAGCCGCCTCAGCTCGGGCCGCGCCGCCGGAACCGGAGTCTCGACTGCGAACAGCCGCGCCATGACCCGCTCGACATTGCCGTCCACTACATTGGCCGGGCGATCAAAGGCGATGGCCGCCACGGCCGCGGCCGTATAGGCGCCCACTCCCGGCAGGGCCAGCAGGCCCGCCTCCGTATCCGGAAACACGCCCCCATGTTCGCCCGCCACCGCCCTGGCGCAGGCCAGCAGATTGCGCGCCCGGGCGTAATAGCCCAGCCCCGCCCAGGCGGCCATGACCTCCCCGTCCTCCGCCCCCGCCAGATCGGACACCGTCGGCCAGCGGGCGGTGAAGCTCTGGAAATACGGCGTCGCATGCGGCGTCGTGGTCTGCTGCAGCATCACCTCCGACAGCCAGACCCGATAGGGCTCGGTCCGCGCCTGCGCCCCCGGCGGCGCGCGCCAGGCCAGGCTGCGCGCATGGCCGTCGTACCAGGCCAGCAATTCGGAACGGATCAGAGAGACGTCGAGCATGAGATGGCGCTATATAGGCCCATGCGCCGCCCGCTGCCCACAGACGCCGAGGTCCGCGAGATCCTGTCGCGCCGCCGCACCCGCCCGGCGCCGCGCCCGGCCCCGCGCGCCGGCAAGGCCCTGACGCCGCTGATCAAGAAACTGGACGAGAAATTCGGCCGCGGCGCAGGCGCGCTGGAGCCCCGCTGGCGCGAGATCGTCGGCGACCGCCTGGCCCGCGTCACCCGCCCCCAGAAGCTGACCAAGGGCAAGGCCGGCCAGCCCGGCGTGCTCGAGCTGCGCGTCGCCGGCGCCGCAGCCCTTCTGGTCCAGCATCAGTCCGAAGACATCCTGGCCCGCGTGAACCTGTTCCTCGGCGCCGGTTCGGTCGATCGCCTCCGCATCGCCCAGGGTCCGATCAAACCCCTGACCGAGGCCGCCGCCCGCCCCAAGCGCGCCGCCAAGCCCCCGCCCCTGGCCGCCGAGGCCGAGGCCGATCTGGCCGCCTCCATCGCCGACGTTCCCGACGAACTGCGCGCCGCCCTGGCCCGCCTTGGCCGCGCCACCCTGTCACGCTCGAACGACCGCGATTGACAAATCTTCGCCGCACCTGTTCTCGAATGATCAAGGTTGCGCTGTTCCCCGGGAATCGCGCGATCATCCGGCAACGCTCCGACCAAGGAAGTCCAATGGCCAATTTCGAAACCCGTTTCGCCCGCATGAGCCGCCGTGCGGCCATCACCGGCGCCGCCATGGCGACCATGGCCCTGGCCGCCTGCGGCGCCGGCGGCTCCAAGGGCGCGGCCGAGGGCGACATGGGCCTGGGCGCGGCGGAAGGCGCCAAGGTCACCGTGGTCGAATACGCCTCCGTCACCTGCCCCCACTGCGCCGTGTGGCAGGCCAAGACCTGGCCGGCGTTCAAGGCCAAGTACGTCGACACCAACAAGGTCCGCTACATCTTCCGCGAACTGCCGACCCCGCCGGTCGACGCCGCCACCGCCGGCTTCCTGGTCGCCCGCTGCGCCGGTCCGGACAAGTATTTCGACGTCATCCACCAGCTGATGGCCACCCAGCAGGAGATGCTGACCTCGTCGCCGCGCGACTGGCTGCTGCGCACGGCCCAGGCCGCCGGCCTGTCCGAGCAGCAGTTCAACGACTGCGTCACCGACAAGGAGGCCGTCGCCTCCATGGAGAAGCGCGTCCAGTTCGCCCAGGCCCAGGGCGTGACCGGCACCCCGGCCTTCTACGTCAACGACACTCAGGTCATCACCCCCGGCGGCGAAGGCGCCAGCTTGGCCGACCTGTCGACGGCCATCGACGCCGAACTGGCGAAATAAGCCATGATCCGGCGCGCCGTCCTCACCCTCGCCCTCCTGACCGCCACACTGGCGGGGCCGGCCTTCGCCGCCGAGCCCCCGCCGCCCGTGACGGCCCAGGATCATGTGCTGGGTCGGGCTGACGCGCCGGTGACGGTGATCGAATACGCCAGCTTCACCTGCTCGCACTGCGCCGACTTCCACAACGACGTTCTGCCGGCCTTCAAGGCCCGCTATATCGACACGGGCAAGGTCCGGCTGGTCCATCGCAACCTGCCGACCGCCCCGGCCAATGTCGCCGCCGCCGCCGCCGCCGTGGCCATCTGCGCCGCGCCCGGTCGCTATTTCGACGTGGCCGAGGTCTTCATGCGCGACCAGGCTGAGCTCCGCACCACCGGCGCCAAGCCCTGGTTCGACGCCGGCCTGGCCGCCAGCGGCAAGACGCGCGAACAGATCGAGACCTGCCTCGGCGATCCCGCGACCGGCGCCGCGCTCCAGGCCCAGATCGAAGGCGCGCAGGAGGCCGGCGTGGCGGGCACCCCCAGCTTCTTCGTCAACGGCAAGCCCGTCGCCGACCACTCGCTGGAGGCCCTGTCGGCCGCCGTCGACCCGCTGCTGCGCCGGTAAACGCCAGGAACGATGCAGTTTCAGCGCCTCCGGCTCGTCGGCTTCAAGTCGTTCGTCGATCCGGCGGAAGTGCACATCGAATCCGGCCTGACCGGCGTCGTCGGCCCCAACGGCTGCGGCAAGTCCAACGTCCTTGAAAGCCTGCGCTGGGTCATGGGCGCCAACTCGGCCAAGGCCATGCGCGGCCAGGGCATGGACGACGTCATCTTCGCCGGCGCCGCCGGGCGCCCGCCGCGCAGCCACGCCGAAGTCAGCCTGACCATCGACAACGCCCAGCGCCGCGCCCCCCAGCCCTTCACCGACAGCCCGGTGCTGGAGGTGTCGCGCCGCATCGATCGGGGCCAGGGCTCGACCTACCGGATCAACGGCAAGGAGGTCCGCGCCCGCGACGTCCAGCTGTTGTTCGCCGACGCCTCGACCGGCGCCAACTCCCCCGCCCTGGTCCGCCAGGGCCAGATCTCGGAACTGATCGCCGCCAAGCCCCAGAACCGCCGCCGCATCCTGGAAGAGGCGGGCGGCGTCGCCGGCCTGCACACCCGCCGCCACGAGGCCGAACTCCGGCTCAAGGCGGCCGAGACCAACCTCGAACGGCTGGACGACATCGGCCGCGAACTGGAGACGGCGCTGAACCGGCTGAGGCGCGAAGCCCGCCAGGCCGAGAAATACAAGAAGATCTCCGCCGAAATCCGCGCCCTTCAGTCGGCGCTCCTCTACGTCCGCTGGAACGACGCCAGACTGGCGGCCGAGACCGCCGCCGAGGAACTGCGCGCCGCCGACCGCGCGGTGGCGGAAACGACAACCGCCGCCGCCGCCGCCCAGACCGCCGCCCTCGCCGCCCAGGAGGCGCTGAAGCCGGCGCGGGAGGAGGACGCCGTCGCCTCCGCCCTGCTGCACCGCGCCAGCCTGGAGCGCGACCGGCTCGACATGGCCGAACAGGCCGCCCGCGCCGAGGTGGACCGTCTCAAGGCCGAGGCCGCCCGCATCGCCGCCGACGCCGAGCGCGAGACCAATATGGCCGCCGACGCCCGGCGCGAACTGGACCGGCTGGACCAGGAACTGACCCGGCTCCAGGCCGAGATCGCCGCCGCCCCCGAACGCGGCCCCGAACTGGACAAGGCCCTGACCGCCGCCGAAGAGGCCCGCAAGGCCGCCGACGCCGAGGTTGAACGTCTGGCCGCCGCCCTCGCCGCCGTCGAGGCCCGCGCCAACGCCGAGGCCGCTCGCCGCCGAGACGCCGAGACCCGCCTCACCCGCGTCGCCGCCCAGCGGGATCAGGCGCAGCGCGAACGCGACGCCCTGGGGCCGCTGGAAACGCCCGAGCTGGAGGCCGCCCGTCAGGCGCTGGAGACCGCCCAGGCCGAGCTGACCGCCGCCCGCGAAGCCGTCGAGGCCGCTGAGGCCAAACGCGGCGACCTGGCCCGCGCCGAGCAAGAGGCCCGCACCGCCGCCCGCGCCGCCGAAGACCGGCTGGGCCGGCTGCAGACCGAGGCGCGCGGCCTGGCCCAACTGCTGGTCGGGGGGAAGCGCGACCACGCCCCCGCCCTCGACAAGGTCCGCGCCGACCGGGGCTATGAGGCCGCCCTGGCCGCCGCCCTGGGCGAAGACCTCGACGCGGCCCTGGACGCCCGCGCCGCCGCCTACTGGGGCGGGGCCGATCCACACCCGCCGGTCTGGCCCGCGGGGGTGGAGCCCCTGTCCGACCACGTCCAGGCGCCCGAGCAGCTGGCCGCCCGCCTGGCCCTGTGCGGCGTCGCCCGTCGCGCCCAGGCGGCCGATCTCGCCCGGACCCTGCCCGTCGGCGCCCGTCTGGCCACGCCCGAGGGCGACCTGTACCGCTGGGACGGCTTCGTCAGCCGGGCGGAAGCGCCCCGCCCCGCCGCCGTCCGCCTGGCCCAGCGCACCCGCCTGGCCGAGCTGGAAACCGAGATCGACAAGGGCAAGCCGGCGCTCGAACAGGCCCAGGCCCAGCAGAAGGGGGCGGCCGAGGCCTTCCGCGCCGCCGAGGAGGCGGTGAAGACCGCCCGCCTCAAACCCTTCGCCCTCGACAAGGCCGTGACCGCCGCCCGCGACCGGGTCGAAAGCCTGACGCGCGACCAGACCCGCCGCGAGGCCCGCGCCCAGGCTCTGGATGAGGCCCTGGCGCGTCTGGCGGCCGAGGTGGCCGAGGCTGATGCCGCCCTGGCCGCCGCGCAGACGGTCGAGGCCCCGTCCGAGACCCTGTCCGGCCTGCGTGACGATCTGACCGCCGCCCGCGCCGGCGCCGACGCCGCCCGCATCGCCGCCCAGACCGCCCGGTCGGACCGGGACGCCGAGGCCCGCGACCGCCAGGGCCGCGAACAACGCCTGGGCGGCCTGACCCGCGCCCGCGACGGCTGGATCGCCCGGTCCAAGGACAGCGGCGCCCGGGTCGCCGCCCTGACCACGGACGCCGAGCGAACCGCCGCCCAGCTGAAACAGGCCGAGGTCGCGCCCCAGGGTTTCGCGGAACAGCGCACCAGGCTGCTGGATGTCCTGACCGCCGCCGAACAGCGCAAACAGGCCTCGTCAGACGCCATGGCTGTAGCCGAGAGCGCCGCAACCGAGGCCGACCGCGCCGCCCGCGCCGCCGACGCCGCCGCCTCCCAGGCCCGCGAAGCCCGCGCCGGTCTCGCCGCCCGCGCCGAGGCCGCGGCCGAGAAGCTGACCGAGGCCGAGACCACCGTCCGCGAAACCGCCCAGATGTCGCCGGAGGACCTGGCCCGCAAGCTGACCGACGAGGCCGTGGCCCGGCCGCCCGACGCCGCCGGGGCCGAGAGCCTGCTGTACGGGCTGGAGCGCGAACGCGAGGCCCTGGGCGCCGTCAACCTGCGCGCCGAGGACGAGGCGACCGAATACGGCGACCGGCTGAACAGCATGAAGTCGGAACGGATCGACCTGACCCAGGCCATCGCCAAGCTGCGCGACGGCATCGACGAACTGAACGCCGAGGGCCGCGAACGGCTGGTCGCCGCCTTCGACGTCATCAACGCCAACTTCAAGGCCCTGTTCGAGGCCCTGTTCGACGGCGGCCAGGCCGAGCTGAAACTGGTCGAGAGCGACGATCCGCTGGAGGCGGGCCTGGAGATCTACGCCTGCCCGCCCGGCAAGCGGCTGTCGGTCATGAGCCTGATGAGCGGCGGCGAACAGGCCCTGACGGCGGCCGCCCTGATCTTCGGCGTCTTCCTGGCCAACCCCGCCCCCGTCTGCGTCCTGGACGAGGTGGACGCCCCGCTGGACGACGCCAACGTCGACCGGTTCTGCAAGATGCTGCACGAGATGCGGTCACGCACGGACACCCGCTTCATCGTCATCACCCACAACCCCGTCACCATGAGCCGCATGGACCGGCTGTACGGCGTCACCATGCCCGAGCGCGGCATGAGCCAGTTGGTCAGCGTGGACCTGCACCAGGCGGAGAAACTGGTCGCATGATCCCCCTGCTGCTGGCCTTCCTGCTGACTGGGGCCGATCCTGAACTGGTCCCGACCGGCGTCGGCCGTTTCGCCATCTATGCCGATGTCGCCTCCATCGAACGCACGGGCGACGTGGCCCATATGCGCGAGCTTCAGGTCACGGAGGCCGGGTTCAAGGTCGGGGACGTGACCTATGTCGGCGGCTGGTCGCGCTGGGCCTTCGATTGCCGCGCCGGCACGGCGGACCGGCTCGACTTCGCGTCCTTGAAAGCCGACAGAACCGAAGGCCCGGCGACGCCCGACCCCGCCCCGCCCTATGAAGCCGCGCCGGGCGGAGACGCGGCGGAACTGATGGCCGTGGCGTGCGGGGAGGCTCCCATAGAAACCCTGTCGCTGGACCAAGCCATTCATCAGGGGCAAGCCGCGCTGAAGGATTGACCCCTTGCCTCTCCCTCCCCTTCAGGGGAGGGTGGTCGAGCGCAGCGAGACCGGGTGGGGGCGGCCCAGAATGGCCAGGATTGCCAAGGCCAGAGCCATGCGAAAATCCATGAGCCCGCCGGAAGCGCGGCTTTGGCTGTCGCTGCGTCGCCTGCGCGCACAGGGCTTTCACTTTCGACGCCAGCACCCCCTGCTTGGCTATTATCTCGACTTCGTCTGCCTCTCGCGAGGACTGGTGATTGAAGTCGATGGCGGTTCGCACGAGGGGCGCAGCGACCGGGATCGACGACGCGACGACGCCCTGGTGCAGGTGGGGTTGAAGACGCTTCGCATCCCGGCCGTCGACGTCAGGGATCGCCTGACAGATGTTGTGGACTTCATCTTACGCGAGCTTGAGGCGGCCGCCCCCACCCGGCCGCTGCGCGGCCCCCCTCCCCGGGACGGGGAGGGAGACTAAGGCGCTGAAGGACTGACCGGCCGCTCCTCCCCCTGCGGCCATTCCAGCCGGTCGCGCGGCAGGGCTTCGCGGCATTCGTCGCGCATGAAGGCCATCAGTTTCTCGCGGATTTCGCAGCGCAGGTCGAAGGCGACGCCGGCGGAGCGGGCGCTGGCCAGGCAGCGGACCTGAAGCACTCGTGCGGTGATGTCGGTCACCTGCATCACCTGGACGTCGCCGTCCCACAGCTTGGACGCCTTGACGATCCCCTCGAACGCCGTGCGCAGCCGGTCGATCGGGGCTTCGTAATCGACGTAGAAGAAGGCCGAGCCGATCAGGCGGGCGTTCTCTCGCGTCCAGTTCTGGAACGGCGTCGAGATGAAGTAGGACAGGGGCAGGACCATCCGCCGCCAGTCCCACAGCTTGACCACCACATAGGTGGCGGTGATCTCCTCGACATTGCCCCACTCGTTCTCGACGATGACGGCGTCGTCCAGTCGGATCGGCTGGGTCAGGGCGATCTGGATGCCCGCGACCATGTTCGTCAGGATCGGCTGCAGGGCCAGACCGGCGATGATGCCGACCACGCCCGCCGAGGCCAGCAGGCTGACGCCCCACTGGCGGAAGCCGGCGATGGTCATCAGGGCCAGGCCCACGGTGACGATGAACAGGATCACCTTGGCCACCCGTTGCAGGATGCGGGTCTGGGTCAGGTGTTTGCGGGCGAGCAGATTGTCCTCGACGGCGATATTGTACCGCTTCAGGTGCATCACCGACCACATGTCCAGCAGGCCCGAGGCCAGCCAGCCCAGGGTCAGGACGAACAGGAAACGCAGCACTTCGCGGATGTCGGCCGACGGCGCGGGATCCATCGGCGAGACGGTCACGCCGATGCCGATGCCGATCAGGATCATCATGACCCGCAGCTTCTTGCGCGCCCGCTCGACCACGCCGCGCCAGAAGACGTCGCGGTTCTTCACCACCCGCCGCAGGATCATGAAGACGATCTTGTGCGCCACCCATCCGCCTGCGACGAAGCCGGCCGTCACCAGCACGATCACGGCCCATTCGGGCAGCCAGTCGAACCGGCGCCACAGGTCATGAATCTGGCGGGTCAGGGCGGTGATTTCAGGAGGCATGCGTAAGGGACGCATTGACGCCGAATGGGTTCCCGCAAAGCTTGACGAACGCGGTTCAGCCCTTCGCCGTCTTCTCCACCAGATCGGCCAGGCGCTGCGCCGCATCGGGGATGGCGACCGAACGCGCCGCCGCCGACATGGCCGCCAGACGCGCCGGGTCGGACAGCAGTCCCTCCAGCGTCGCCGTCAGGCCCTGAACCGTCAGATCATCCTCCAGCACCATCTCCGCCGCCCCGGCGTCGACCAGGGCCTTGGCGTTCAGGCGCTGGTGGTCGTCCATGGCGATCTTCAGCGGAATCAGCACCGACGGCAGGGCCGCGACGGCCAGTTCGGCGCAGGTCGAGGCGCCCGAACGGCCGACGACCAGATGCGCCTTGGACAGACGCTCGGCCATGTCGCGGAAGAAGGGCGCGACCTCGGCCTCGATCCCGGCCTCCAGATAGATCTGGCGGGCGGTCTCCAGCGTCTCGGGTCGCGACTGCTGCTGCACCTTCAGACGACGGCGCAAGGCTTCCGGCAGGGCGGCCAGGGCGCGGGGCGTGGTCTCCGACAGGATGCGCGCCCCCTGGCTGCCGCCCGTCACCAGCACCTGGATGGAGCCGCCGTCGACCGGGGCCGCATAGGCGCGGTCGAACAGGGCGCGGATCTCGCTCCGCACCGGCGAGCCGACGACGTGCGACCGGCCCTGCACCTTGGCCGGCGCCCGCTCCAGCGTCGGGAAGGACGAGGCCACTTCCCCGACATAGGGGGCCAGGATGCGGTTGGTGCGGCCCAGGACGGCGTTCTGTTCGTGAATCACGGTCGGCCGCTGCGACGTCACCGCCGCCACCAGGGCCGGCGCCGACGGATAGCCGCCGAAGCCGACCACGACGTCCGCCCCCAGCCGGTCGAAGGCCGCGCGCGCCTGCATCACCCCCTTGAAGATGGCCACCCCCGCCTTGATCAGGCCCAGCGGACCCGAGCCGGTCGCCGCATCCAGGGCCAGCCGTTCCTCGGCCGGAAAGGCGTGGGCGTACTGCTCGCCGCGATGATCGGTCGCCAGCACCACGCGCCAGCCGCGCGCGGCCAGTTCACGCGCCAGGGCCTCGGCCGGGAACATGTGGCCGCCGGTGCCGCCGGCGGCGACGACGCAGAGCTGGGTCATGGGTGCGGTCTCCGAAAAACACCGTCTGAATAGTCTGAAACCCGGACGACAGGGAGCGGGATCACCGACGCCCTAGCGCGCCAGAACGATCTCGCAGCCCGGCGCGATCACGGCCTGAAGGGCGCCCGGCTTCTCGATCCGCACGGTCGCCCGCCGCACCCGCCGGTCCTCCAGACAGGCCCGCGCCAGCCGTTCGGCGAAGGTCTCGACCAGGCCCACATGGCCCTCGGCGGCGATGGCGCGCGCCGCATTGGCCACGGTCTCGTAGTTGATGGTGTCGCCCAGCCGTTCGATCGGCCGCGGCTCCAGCTCCAGCGTCACATCGATCACCAGCCGCTGCAGCCGCCCCTGCTCGTGGTCATAGACCCCGATCCCGGCCTCGACCTCCAGCCCGCGCACGAAGACGCTCAGCCGCTCGAAACGCAGCGGCTCGTCCGCCGGAAACGGCGTCACCTGAGAGGACTGGACCACGCGCTACTCCTGGATGTCGGGGGTGCGCCAGGCCAGGTGCTGGCCCCCGTCGACGGCGATCATCTGGCCCGTGACCATCCGCGCGTCAATGAGCCACAGCACGGCCTCGGCCACCGCCTGCGGGCTGCCGGGCGTCTGCAACAGGGTGCCGCGCGCCTCGGCGGCGAATTCCCCGGGGGTCTGGTGGATCGACGGCAGGGTCGGCCCCGGCCCCACGGCATTGACCCGGATGCCCGGCGCCAGGGCCTGGGCCAGGGTCCGGGTCGCCCACCACAGGCCGTTGCGCGACAGGCTGTAGGAGAAGAAGCGCGGATCCGGCTTCAGCACCTTCTGGTCCAGCAGGTTGATGATCACCCCTTCCACAGCCTGGGCGGCGAAGGCCTCGGCCAGCACCAGGGGCGCCCGCAGATTGGTCTCGACATGCCGGTCCCAGCTGTCGCGCGTCAGGCCGCCGACCCGGTCGTCCTCGAACACCGAGGCGTTGTTGACCAGCACCGTCACAGGCCCCAGCGCCTCGACCGCCGCGGGAACCAGCGCCCGCACCCGGGCCTCGTCCGTCAGGTCCGCCTGCAACAGACACGCGCGCCGCCCGAGGCCCGCGATCTCGTCGGCCAGGGTCCGGGCGTCCTCGCCCGACGCATGATGATGGATCGCCACGTCGAAGCCCGCCCGCGCCAGGGTCAGGCAGATCTCCCGCCCGATCCGCCGCGCCCCGCCCGTGACCAGGGCGACGCCCCGCGCCGGGGCGACGCGGGCGGCGGCGGGCGGCGGCGGGACTTCAGTCAACCCGACCGAACTCGAAGACGTTGAACGCCGCGATGACGGCGACGAAGCCGAAGATGATGCCGAGAGCCAGCATGGGATGCTCCTGTGTCTGATCTTCGATTAGAGCGGTCCGGGGCGCGGTTCAAGCGGGGGCGGGTCTGGGCGGGGAGATGGCGGGATTGGGATGGGAGTAGGGAGAGCGGGTATCGCAGACAATCCAAAGGGTCTGCTTCAGCCAGAAAGCCGCCAAGTTTGAACTTCTGCTTCGATTAGGCCGCCTGAGTCGCAGCAGAGCCAATGCGTCGGTGGCTTTTGCCAAGTCACAACAGTGACGCATAACGCTAACTCTTATTGATTACGTCATCCACGTCGGACACCCATCTATTCATTAATTCGATACGTTTAGGGACCAAGGCGAGGGTGCTCGCACAACTCTCCCGCTCTTTCTCTAGGTCGCCCTTTTCTTGTGTCGCGTATCGCTCGAGATCTCTCAGTCCGTCAAGGATGTCCCCTACCAACAGAGATGTCCGAATGACCGGCTCCACAAGAGCCGCGTCTTCAACAAGATGTTTCGGTAGTTCTGATAGCTGCCCCTGAAGAAACTCTAGGTCGCGGGCGTATGTGCGCGCTACGGCCATAAAGGATATGTCGTGATCTTTGATCGATTCATATATCATTTCGCATCGACTGATCGTTCCATGCAGAACCACCTTCGCGTAAGCCCTTGCCGAGTTGCGCTTTTCAACCGCGCGAAGTTCTTCACGGTCCCAGGCATCTTTTTGTTGGCGTTGAGCCAGCTCTAGAGACCTGGCAGCCCGACGCCCCTCCATGCTAGCTACGGCCGCTACAGCTACGATTGCCGCAATCGAACCGACGGCTTGCACCCAACTAGCCACCCCATCGTTGTTGTTCATCGCGGGCATGACCCGCGACCACGATTGTGATGAGTTCCGACACCAGCAACACGAGTATGCCGCCGGCTGCACCGCTGCCGACCCACGGGAGAGCACCGCGAAACGCGCTTTGCTTCCCGTCGGTCATTGCATTTCCTCGGTTTGAGTTCTGTAGGCCGCTACCTCGCCAGGGAGTTCGAAGCTGTATTTGAGGAAAGTCTCCGTGAACAACCGCAGAGGCTTTGCATCCTCCTCAACGAAATCCTCTGGATCGTGAAGCGCTTCATTGCCCTCGATCCGAACCCTATCCGCCCACGCTCGCATATCGGGAGTGATGCGGTGGTTATCGTGAAGCCACTCAAGGCGGCGATAGAATGTCAGTCCCGCTGGTACACCCTCCATCCCTTTGGTCGCGATATCTAAGGCTGATCTGTACATGGCGACAGCAGCGTTCCAGCTACCCCGACGGTAGGCATCCTCACCCTCAATAAAACGCCGCGCGACCGCGACTGGGGTGTGGGAGGGGGCCTGCGTGTCGACTACTTCTGGCCAGGACTCGGTGAGGCTCCAGAAGCTGTCGGCCAAATTCCCAACCGTGTTGACCAAGTCTGCATTGCGACCCGCACTGTTTGACGCAATTCCAGCGATAGGTTTGCGGCATGCAGCGCATAACATCAGTATAGGCCGAGGCAATGCTTCCGCGCGCTGCCAAACGACATTCGCCGCCACACTGGCAGTCCTACAATGCGGACAATCAAGCTGAAACAATCCCATCCAAATCCCCACCACGTTTGACAAGATAAATCGAATAGCTGAAGCCCCCACCTACCCCGATGCGTACTCATCGATCCATTGATCAAATGTCGTCAACTGCCCCGTTTGGACGCGGACTAGTACAGGCATCACCTTTCCGGTGGGAGTTGGTACGTGTTTGCATCGGGATGGTGCTTGCGGGGCCATCAAGCCACGACGCTACGATCTCTGGCATATAGAAGTACTCCCTCCCAGCGGCACGACGCAATTCTTGGAGGAGAAGGGCTCCCGGGAGGACTGATGATCAAGAAGCTTGCGATCGCTGCCACCTTCCCGAAATGACGTAGGCCGTGCTTCGCAACTATCATTCAACGGCCGCTGCGGGTCGGTTCGCAGAATGGGCACCGTGCTCGAAATCAAACCTCTAGCTAGCGCGGGGTGTCACTCTTATGGTGTGGCCCGCTTGCTGGCTCATGGCGCAGGGCGGTTCCTCGTCTATCCAGTTGGCCAGCCCCCTCCCCCTTCCCTCCCGCCCCCAAAGATGATCGAACATCCCGCCACACACCACGGCCGGGGGCGGACACATCGATGAACTGGCGTCAGCGCGTCGAACCCTTCACCCGCCCCGTCTTCTTCGCCTGGTCGCGCCTCACGCGCGGCAAGACGCTGGGCGTGCGGGCGGTGGCGACGGATGCGGAAGGACGGGTGCTGCTAGTCAAACACACCTATCTGGCCGGCTGGTGGCTGCCCGGCGGCGGGGTGGACAAGGGCGAGACCACCCATGAGGCCGTGGTGCGCGAACTGCGCGAGGAGACCGGGCTGATCGCGCGGGCGGCGCCGCGCCTGGTCTCGCTGCACGCCAACGAGCGGTTCTTTCCCGGCGATCATGTCGCCGTCTTCGTCATCGACGCCTTCGACCAGGGCGAACGCACCAGCCACGGCGAGATCGCCGAGGTCGGCTGGTTCGCGCCCGACGCCCTGCCCGCCGACGTCAACCGGGGCTGTCGCGCGCGGCTGGCCGAATGGTTCGACGGCGTACAAATCGATACAAATTGGTGAGGCGGACCGGACGGCGCACGGCGTTATCCTGAGGATCCCGAAAGGATGTCCCATGTCCGTCTCCCGCCGCGCCGCCCTGCTGGGCCTGACCCTCTCAACCCTGGCCGGCCCGGCCCTGGCGCAGCGCCGCCTGGGGCGCCGACGCGACCAGGCCGGCGGCAGCGCGGCGGCCCCCGTCCACACCTGGGCCTTCGGCCCCGACCCGCTCCAGGCCTATGACGTCTATGCGGACCACGGCTCCGGGCCGATCCTGATGTTCGTCCACGGCGGCGGCTGGTCGCGCGGCGAGCGGGCGATGGTCAGCGAACTGCCCGCCTACGCCCAACGTCACGGCCTGACCCTGGCCTCGACCAGCTATCGCCTAGCCCCCGCCGTCAGCGCCCGCGAATCGGCCATGGACGTCGCCGCCGCCGTCGCCGATCTGAAACGCCGCCTGCCGGGTCGCCCCCTCTATCTGCTGGGCCATTCGGCCGGCGCCCATCTGGCCGCCCTGGTCGGGATCGACCCCGACTATCTGGGAGCGGTCGGGCTGAAGCCGTCTGATCTGGCGGGGGTCATCCTGCTGGACGGGGCGGGCTATGACGCCACCGCCCCGCGCGGCGACGACCGGATCGATCAGTGGCTGGGCCAGACCTATGACCAGGCTTTCGGCGACCAGGCGGCCGCCCTGTCGCCGACATTGCGCGTCCGCCCCGGCGTCGCCTATCCGCCCTTCCTGATCTTCCACGTCGCGCGGCGTCAGGATTCGGCCGTCCAGAGCCGCGACCTGGCCCAGGCCCTGACCCGCGCCGGCGGCCGGGCCGAGGTCGTCGCCGCCCCTGACGACAGCCACATGACCATCAACCGCGGCTTCGGCGTCGCCGGCGATCCCGAGGGCGAACGCGCCGCCCGCTTCATCTCGGGCTAACAAACGGCCGAGGGCATGCTAGCCAAGGCGCATGAACCCCTCGCTGATCGCCATCCTCGTCGTCGTCCTGGCCGGGGGCGCCACCGCCCTGCAGGCGCCGACCAACGCCCGGCTGGCCTCGGCCGTCGCCTCGCCGGTCAACGCCGCCTTCATCTCCTTCGCCATCGGCACGACGGTGCTGGGGATCGTCGCCGCCCTGATGCAGACCCGGCCCGACATGGCCGCCGCCCGCGCCCTGCCCTGGTACGCCTGGCTGGGCGGAGTCTACGGCGCCTGTTTCGTGGTCGCCGCCGCCTGGGGCGTGCCGCGCCTCGGGGTGGCCATGACCATCACCCTGATGGTCGGCGGCCAGCTGCTGCTCAGCCTGGTCCTCGACCATTTCGGCGCCCTGGGCGTGCCGCGCCAGCCGCTGAACCTGGGCCGGATCGCCGGGGTGGGGCTTGTTCTCGCCGGCGTCCTTCTGGTTCGCCGGTCTTGAGCCTATATCCCCCCGGATGACCGAGGAGACGCTCGATTCCAACCTGAAGGCCGCCGCCCTGATCGCCGACGAGGCGCGCCGGGCCCCCGACAAGCCGGGCGTCTATCGCATGTACGGCGAGGACGGGTCCTGCCTCTATGTCGGCAAGGCCAAGTCGCTGAAGAAGCGGATCGTCCAGTACGCCCAGGGCCGGTTCCACACCCAGCGCATCGGCCTGATGGTGGCCCAGACGCGGTCGATGGAGCTGGTCGTCACGGCGTCCGAGACCGAGGCCCTGCTGCTGGAATCCAACTTCATCAAGAAGCTGAAGCCGCGTTTCAACGTCCTGCTGCGCGACGACAAGTCCTTCGCCGAGCTGATGATCCGCAGCGACCACCGCGCCCCCCAGGTGAAGAAGCATCGCGGCGCCCACACCACGCCGGGCCACTATTTCGGCCCCTTCGCCTCGACCTGGGCGGTCAACCGGACGCTGAACACGCTGCAGAAGGCCTTCCTGCTGCGCTCCTGTTCGGACAGCGTCTATGAGACCCGGACGCGGCCCTGCATGCTGCATCAGATCAAGCGCTGCTCGGCCCCCTGCACCGGCCTGATCAGCCTGGAGGACTACGGCGAGCTGGTCACCGAGGCCGAACAGTTCCTGCGCGGCAAGTCCCGCGCCGTCATCGGTCGCCTGTCGCAGGAGATGCAGGCGGCGTCGGACGCCATGGACTTCGAACAGGCCGCCCGCGTCCGCGACCGCATCCGCGCCCTGTCCGCCATTTCAATGGAGAACTCCGTCAGCGCCGACAGCGTGGCCGAGGGCGACGTCTTCGCCCTGCACTCCGACGGCGGCCAGGCCTGCGTCCAGGTCTTCTTCTACCGCGCCGGCCAGAACTGGGGCGGCCGCGCCTATTTCCCGCGTGTGGACAAGACCGACACCGATCCCGAGATCCTGGCCGCCTTCCTGGGTCAGTTCTATGAGGACAAGCCGATCCCGCGCCTGATCCTGTCCAACGTCCGCCCGCACGAGCTGGAGCTGCTGGAAGAGGCCTTTTCGATGAAGGCCGACCGCAGGATCGAGATCGTCCGCCCCCAGCGCGGCGAGAAACTGGCCCTGGTCGACCACGCCCTGACCAACGCCCGCGAAGCCCTGGGCCGCCGCCTGGCCGAAAGTTCGGCGCAAGGGAAAATCCTGGACGAGGTCTGTGAGGCCTTCGGTCTGGAAACCCGGCCCGAACGGATCGAGATCTACGACAACGCCCATATCCAGGGCACGAACGCGGTCGGCGGCATGGTCGTCGCCGGACCCGACGGCTTCCAGAAGTCGCAGTATCGCAAGTTCAACATCCGGGGCGAGGATCTGACCCCCGGCGACGACTACGGCATGATGCGCGAGGTGATGCGTCGCCGCTTCGCCCGCCTGGTCAAGGACGAGGAAGAGGGCGAGGACGCTGTCCGTCCCGACCTGCTGCTGATCGACGGCGGCGCGGGCCAGCTGGCCGAGGTGCTGGCCGTCTTGGCCGACCTGGGCCTGGACGACATCGCCGTGGTCGGCGTCGCCAAGGGGCCGGACCGCGATGCGGGGATGGAGAAGTTCTTCATGCCCGGCAAGCCCCCCTTCATGCTGCCGCTGAAGTCGCCGGCCCTCTACTACCTGCAACGGCTGCGCGACGAGGCCCACCGCTTCGCCAACGGCGCCCACGCCAAGCGCCGCTCGATGGACATCAAGAAGAATCCCCTCGACGAGATCGAAGGCGTCGGCCCCGGCCGCAAGAAGGCCCTGCTCCACGCCTTCGGCTCCGCCAAGGGCGTCAGCCGCGCCTCGGTGGCGGACCTGCTGAAGATCGACGGAATCAACCAGGCCCTGGCCGAACGCATCCACGCCTTCTTCAGGAAAAGCTGAAGTTCGGCCTCGGCCTTGCGGCCTCGTGGCCGTTGAGTCCGGATTGAAGCGAGGCTACAGGCGAGTCATGAGCGACATCGACGACGAACTCACCGCCGGATACCGCAGGTTCCGCACCGAGCACTGGCCCGCCGCCCGCGCCGGGTACGAAGCCCTGGCCGAGCTGGGCCAGAAGCCGCACACCCTGATCGTCGCCTGTTCCGACAGCCGCGCCGATCCGGCCCTGATCTTCGACGCGGCGCCCGGCCAACTGTTCGTGGTGCGCAACGTCGCCAATCTGGTCCCGCCCTACGAGCCGGACGGCCTGCTGCACGGGGTGTCGGCGGCGCTGGAGTTCGGGGTCAAGGTGCTGAACGTGCGCCGCATCGTCGTCATGGGCCACGCCCACTGCGGCGGGGTCGACGCCATGTTGAACGGGGCGCCCGACATCTGCGCCGACTTCGTCGCCCCCTGGGTAGCCCAGGGCTCGGCCGTCGTCCGCCGCGTCGCCGAGGAAGTGTCCGAAGATCAGGTCGAAGGCGCCGCCGAAGAGGCCGTCGTCCGCCTGTCGATCGAGAACCTGCGCACCTTCCCCTGGATCGCCGAGCGCGAGGCGGCCGGCGAACTGACCCTGACCGGCCTGCATTTCGGCATCGCCGACGGCGTCCTGCGCGCCCTGACGAACAAGCCGCGGTTCGAACCGTTGGCGTGACTTGCGCGAAGTAGTGGAAAACACTACTATTGAACCATGGAACGGACGATCACCGCGACTGAGGCCAATCGCGAGTTCTCGCGCATCTTTCGCGAGGTGGCGTCTGGCGAGTCCTATGTCGTCACCGCGCACGGCAAGCCGCTGGTGCGGATTACGCCTGCAACCGCCGGCGAGCCGACAGACGATGAACGCGTCGCTCGGCTGCACGCCCTGGTGGACGATTTGGCCGCCCTGCCCGCCCGCGCGCCCGGACGCATCACACGTGAAGACGGTTACGCTTGAAGCTGGCGCTCGACACCAACGTCCTGGGTTACGCCGCCGGCATCGGTGATGACGAACCCAAGCGTCAGCGCGCGTTAGGGGTGCTGAAGACCCTCGCCAGGCAGAACCTGATCATCCCGACCCAGGTTGCCGGCGAGTTCTACAACATCCTGACACGCAAGGGCGGACACCCGCCGAAGGTCGCCAGGAAGATCGTGCTGGACTGGAGCGCTGGCGTTGGGCTGACCGCCGCCTCGGCCACGACCATGGACGCCGCGCTGGAGGCCGCGGCCTTCTTCAATCTGCAGATCTGGGACGCCTTGATCCTGACCGTCGCCGCCGAAGCGGGCTGCGGCCTTCTGCTTTCCGAAGACATGCAGGACGGCTTCGTCTATCGAGGCGTGACCATCGCCAATCCGTTCGCGGAGACGCTTCATCCCCTGCTCGCGTCCCTGCTGGAAATCCTGCCATGACCACCTATCCGCACCGCGCCAATCCGATCCCGAACATCCTGACCGGCATCCGCCTGTTCGCCGGTGTGGTGATGTTCGCCATGATGGCCGGCGCCGCGCCGGGGGCGCTGGACGCCTGGCTGTCGCCGGACACCCAGGCCAAGTTCGGGATCTGGGCCTTCTGGATCTTCGTCATCGCCGCCTCGACCGACTGGGTCGACGGCTTCCTGGCGCGCCGCTGGAACTCGACCACGCGGTGGGGCGCCATCCTGGATCCGATCGCGGACAAGGTGTTGATCACGGGCGCCATCCTGGGCGTGCTCGCCTCCGGCTCCCTGCCGGGCATCGCCCTGCCTTGCGGCCTGATCCTGTTCCGTGAGTTCGCGGTCTCGGCCCTGCGCGAGACCATGGCCGGGCGGATCGAACTGCCCGTCACCCTGGCCGCCAAGTGGAAGACCACCGTGCAGATGGTCGCCCTGGCCGCGCTGCAACTGACCCTGTTGTGGAACGCCTTCGGCCTGCAGGAGCCGGACGGTTCGCCCCTGTCGTGGCAGCCGGCGTTCGAATCCTTCGCCGTCTTCCTGATCTGGTTCGCCGCCGTCATCACCCTGTGGACCGGCTGGCAGTATTTCCGCGAAGCCAAGCGCCAGATGCGGGATCTCTAGGGCCTGAGCGTCAGACCCGCCGGCGTCGCCTCGAAAGCGGACAGCCGACCCAGATAGCTCATGCCCAGCAGCGAATAGGTCAGGCCTTCCTCGACCACCAGGGCCTCGACCTTATCGACCCGAACCCCTGCGACCGAGATCGTCTTCAGTTCGACCGGCGCGGCCCGCACCACGCCCGAGGCGGTCTGGACCTTGCCGGTGAAGGCTTCCGGGGCCGGATCGACACCCAGCCGACGTGCATCGGCGCGCGTCAGGGCCACCACGCTGGCGCCCGTATCCACCAGAACCTGGACCGCACGGCCGTCGATTCTGGCCTGGGCCCAGTAGTGACCGTCCGGCCCCTTGACCACCTGGGTCGGGGTTCCGGACGCGGAAGCCGCGACAGCGACCTCAGCGGAAGCCGCCATGGCTGTCTCTCCGCCGTCCAGATGACGGATCGTGAAAGCTGTCGCGAACGAGGCCATGAGGGCGACGCTCAGCACGGCGGCGGACTGAAGGTCGATGCGGATCATGCACCCTGCCTATCCGACCCAGGTTGGAATGCGGTGAACCGACTTGGCTGACGAAAGCTTAAGCCCCGACCCGTCCTAGCCCAGCTTGGCCGGGTCCACCCGAGACCGCCGTGACGGCAGATCAGCCATCACCGCCGCCCTTTCCGCGTCGCTGAGCGCGCGCCAGCCGGCGATCTCGCCCAAGGTCCGGAAACACCCCAGACACAGGCCGCTTTCGCCATCGACGGCGCATACCATGACACAGGGCGTGGCGATCGATTTCGGCGGCCCGGCTGGACGCGAGGTCTCGCTCAATGTGACACCATCAAGAAATATACTCCGCTTGCTGATCGATAAATTTGCAATTTCCGCGAAACTGCCTATCTTGGGCTCTGACGCGAAACGACTGATGGTGAGATTCCATAGGTACGACGCGTCTCTTTTCATCGTTCTGCGAAAGGAGACGCCAAAATGAACGATAAGGAGCGTAACCTCCAACACGCCATGATGTCCTTCGCCCTGTGGGGCGGGATGCTGGTCAACAGTCGGCACATGCCGTCGAACTCGGGACGGGCGGTCAGCCATCCGTCCAACTTCGTACCCTATACGCCCAAGAAACCCTGACGGCCTCGAAAGCCTGACGTGCAGCAGCCCCGGTCCGCGCCGGGGCTTTTGCAATTCCGGGCTTGCGTGACGCGGCGTCGGCGTCCGATGACGGAGGGGGAACGAGGAGACGACCGATGGGCCTGATCGCCGAAACCAGACAGGGCGCGATCCTGATCTGGACGCTGGACCGCGAGACCCGGCTGAACGCCCTGCCCGACCTGACCGACGGCGACGAATTCGCCGACGCCTGCGCCCGCGCCAACGCCGACATGACGGTCAAATGCGTGGTCCTGACGGGCGCCGGGCGCGCCTTCTCGGCCGGCGGCGACCTGACCGCCATGCGAGACCGGCGCGACCTGTTCGAAGGCTCAGGCGCCGAGATCCGCGCCCGCTATCGCCGCGTCGTCCATCGGATCGTCCGCAGTCTCTATGATCTGGAGATTCCGCTGGTCTCGGCCGTCAACGGTCCGGCCATGGGCCTGGGCTGCGGCATCGCCGCCACCGCCGACATCCGCATCGCGTCCGAACGCGCCAGCTTCGGCGTGCCCTTCCTGAAGCTGGGCATCATTCCCGGCGACGGCGGGGCCTGGCGGCTGCCGCGCGACGTCGGCTATGCCCGCGCCGCCGAAATGCTGTTCACCGGCCGCAGCATCGACGCCGAGACGGCCGAGCGCTGGGGCCTGGTCAATCGGGTCGTGCCGCACGATCGGCTGATGGACGAAGCCCTGATCACCGCCGGCCAGATCGCCGCCCAGCCGCCCCAGGCCCTGCGCATGGCCAAGACCCTGATGCGCCAGGGCCGCGACCAGACCTTCGAACAGATCCTGGAGCTGTCGGCCGCCATGCAGGCCCTGGCCCATATGACCGAGGACCATCTGGAAGGCGTGAACGCGGTGCTGGAGAAGCGGCCGGGAGACTTCACCGGCCGCTGACCCGCCGGCTTACGACTGGCCGGCCGAACGCATGGCCTGGTTGGGCCCCACTCCGGCGCTGGCCGGGCGGGCGACGCCCGCCTTCTGGCCCGGCTTCATGAACTTCACCAGCACCCGCTGCCCGATCAGGAAGGGGGTGTTGTCGGCCGAAACCACCACTTCGACCACCCGTTCGTCGGTCCTGGCCGAGGGATCCTCGGACTGCAGCTGACGGGCGCCGAAGACTGCGGCGCGGCGCAGGACCCGCCCGACCGAAATCTTGGTCGGATCCCCCTCGGGCGTCAGTTCGACCTCCTGACCGACCGTGACATTGGGCAGGTCCGCCTCGACGATCTCGGCCCGCACGATGCGGTCGGTGTCCGGCTCAAGGTCGAACATGGCGGTGACGTTCAGGGTCGAGGCGCCGGCGCCGGGCTGGGCGTAGCGGCGGGCGATCCGACCGTCCATAGGCGCGCGGATCACCGTCAGTTCCTGATTATAGCGGGCCTCGTCCAGACGCGACTGGGCCGTCTGGATCGCGGCCTCCTGCGACGCGAGACGCGCTTCGGCCTGGGCGATCTGATCGCGGGCCTGATCCAGACGCTGGGCGGCGACGAAATTGGTCGAGGCCAGCCGCGACAGCCGGTTGTACTCGCGCCGGGCGGCGGTCAATTCGACGCGCGTCAGCCCCAGCTGCGCGCGGGTCTCCGACACAGCCGCAGCCGCGCTCTGCGCCGCCAGACGGGTCTCGTCGTCCTCCTGTCGCGCCAGGATCTGGCCGGTGACGACCCGGTCGCCCTCGTTGACGAAGACTTCACGCACCACGCCGCCGCGACGCGCGGCGACCTTGATCACCCCGCCCTCGACGTCGGCCTTGCCGTTGGCGATGGCGGCGTAGGGGCTGTCGATCTTCTGGGCGGATTCTTTCTCGACCTGGGCCTTCTTGGCCGCCCCGGCCTTGCTGAAGGCCATGAAGCCGACGACCAGGACGATGATCAGGACCAGGCCGATCCAGAGCCATTTGTTTTTGAGGAAGGCGGGCATGACGGTTCAGTCCGTTGGAAAAGGGTCTTAGTGGGACGCCAGCTGGGCGTCGGGATCAGGAGTGCGGCGCTGATCGTCCAGGATCCGGCCGTCCTCGATGTGAATGACCCGGTCGGCCCAGGCTTCCAGGCGCGGGTCGTGGGTCACGCAGATCACGGCGGCGCCGTGTTCGGTGGCGGCCCGGCGCAGCAGGCGGATGACCACCTGGCCGTTTTCGCCGTCGAGCGCCGAAGTCGGTTCGTCGGCGAACAGGATCTGCGGGTCCTTGGCCAGGGCGCGGGCGATCGCGACGCGTTGCTTCTCGCCGCCGGACAGGGCGTTGGGCCTCTGGTGCAGACGATGACCCAGGCCCACTTCTTCCAGCGCCGTGGTGGCGCGCTTCTTCGCGTCCGCCGACGACAGCCCCTGATACTTCAGCACCGTCATGACCTGCTGCAGGGCGGTCAGGGACGGGAACAGGTTGAACCCCTGGAAGATGAAGCCGCAGTGGTCCAGGCGGAACTTGTCGATCCGACCCGAGCCGTAGGTCCACAGGTCGTCGACGTCCAGTATGTCCACCCGGCCCTCCTCGGGCTTCAGCAGGCCCGAGAGATTGGCGATCAGGGTGGACTTGCCGGAACCGGAGGGCCCCATGACCATGGTCAGGTCGCCGTGCCGCGCATCGAAATCGACGCCCTTGAGGACTTCGACCCAGCTGCGGCCCGTCTTGAACCGTTTGACCAGGCCCTTGGCTTCGATGGCGAAGTCGCCGTGTTTGCCGTGCACTTTCGTATGAGTGTTCATCGCAGCAGGTCCGCCGGCTGGCTGTTCTTGAGGACGCCCAGCGACAACAGACCGGACAGCAGGGCGATGACGATCAGCATCAGCGACACCATCATCACCATCATGGGCGGGAAGGACATGGTCAGGCCCGAACCGGCCGCCAGCAGGCTGACCCCCCAGGTCAGGACGAAGGCCGCCAGCACCCCGGCGATCCCGACCCAGAAGCTGAGCTCCAGCACGATCCAGCGCAGCGACCCCATGGCGACGCCCAGGGCGCGCAGCGAGGCGAACTCCTTGATATTGGCCATGATGGCGCCGCGCAGCGTCTGCCAGGTGATCGCCACCCCGATCAGCACGCCCAAGAACAGCGAAAAGCCCAGCATGATGGCGATGAAGCTCTCCTTCATCATCGCCCCTTCATTGGCCTTGGCCAGATCCTGACGCGTCCAGGCCTTGAACTGGCCGTTCGAGATAGAGTTCAGCTGGGCGACCACGATGGGCGCGCGCGCCGGATCCTTGATCTGCACCATCAGCGGTCCGACCCGTTCGCCGGTGTTGGCCTCGCCCAGCATCCGCAGGGTGTCGCGCGACATGACGACCGTCGCCTGCATCATGTTGGGATAGCCCTGGGTCACGGCCGCGACCCGGACAGTCTTGCCGTTGTAGCTGGCCTGATCCCCCAGTTTGACGCCCAATCGCCCCAAAGCCGTCTGGTCAACCGCCACCGCATAGGGCTGACGCAGAGCCTCGACCAGGTCGTCGGAATAGTCGACCGGCACCGTCACCGCGCCAGGCACGGCGTCGATGGTGGTGACGTTGACGAACTCCATCTTCTTGGCGCCGGGCGCGGCCGGGTCGCCGCCGGGCTCCTTATCCTTGACGATGTTCTGCCAACGACCGCCGGAACCGTCCAGATCGGCCACGGCCAGGACTTCCGGATGCTGATAGACCACCGGCATGATTCGCCGCGGCACGCCTGAGGGGCCGCCGTTGAACAGGGCGGTCGCGCCCGGGCTCAGAATCATGATGTCGGCGCGGGCCCGATCGATCTGGGCCGTGAAGGCCTTGCCGATGCCCATGAACATGCCGACCTGGGCCAGGACGAGCAATCCCGAGAAGGCGAGCGCCACGACGGCCGCCATGTAGCGACGCCACTCGTAGAGCAAGGTTGATAGCGCAAGCGACATGGTTGTCGATAAATCCCCGATACGTCCGTCTATCTGAGCGAGCGCGGCATCACGGCCAAGTTAAATCGGGGTAAGGCTTGCTTTTGACCCGTGCGACCACGGGCCGTAGGGCAAAGGCCGTCTCGCCTCTTGGCGGCGTCGCCGAAACGGCGCTAGTTACAAGTTAACAGGCGGATCATCCTCGCTCCGCCCTCTGTAGGAAACCCCGCATGTCCCTGCCGTCCCTTCGTCTCACCGCCTCGCTGGCCGCCCTCGGCGCCGCGACCGTCGTCCTGTCCGCCCCCGCGACCTCGGCCCGCGCCGACGAGGGCATGTGGACCTTCGACAACTTCCCCATCGCCACGGTGAACGAAAAGTACGGCACGAACATCGACCAGGCCTGGCTGGATCGCGTGCGCAACGCCGCCGTCCGCCTGCAGGGCTGTTCGGCCTCGCTGGTCTCGGGCGAAGGCCTGATCCTGACCAATCACCACTGTGTCGTGGGCTGCGTCCAGGACCTGTCCAGCGCCGAGAACGACTACGTCAAGAACGGCTGGATGCCCGCGACCCGCGAGGAAGAGAAGAAATGCCCCGGCCAGACGGCCGAGATCCTGACCGACATCACCGATGTGACCGACCGGGTCGTCGGCGCCGGCGCCGGGCTTGAGGGCGCGGCCTTCGTCCAGGCCCGGGCCGCCGAGATCGACAAGATCCAGAAGGAGGTCTGCGGCGACGACCAGAAGCTGACCTGCCAGGTCATCAGCCTGTACCGCGGCGGCCAGTACAAGCTGTACAAGTTCCGCAAGTACGACGACGTGCGCCTGGTCTTCGCGCCCGAGTTCCAGGCGGCCTTCTTCGGCGGCGACCCGGACAATTTCAACTTCCCGCGCTACGCCCTGGATGCCGGTTTCCTGCGCATCTACGAGGACGGCAAGCCGGTCGCCACGCCGAACCACCTGGCCTGGAACCCCAATGCGCCCAAGGAAGGCGACGTCACCTTCGTCGCCGGCAACCCGGGCTCGACCTCGCGCCTGCTGACCATGGCCCAGTTGGAGGCCCTGCGTGACCAGCAACTGCCGCTGACCCTGATCCAGACATCGGAACTGCGCGGTCGCCTGCTGGAGTATTCGACCACCGGCGAAGAGGCCAAGCGCGTCTCGGTCGATCCGATCTTCGGCCTGGAGAACGGCTTCAAGGTCTATTACGGCCAACAGGGCGCCCTGACCGACCCGGCCTTCATGGCGACGAAGCGGACGGCCGAACAGGAACTGCGCCAGCGCGTCGCCGCCGACCCGGCCCTGGCCCAGACCATCGGCGACCCGTGGGCCGAGCTGGAGCGCGTTTCGACCGCCCAGCGCGACCTCTACCTGCCCTACCGCCAGTTGGAAGCCGCCGCCGGCCAACGCTCGTCACTGTACAGCTACGCCAAGTCCATCGTCCGCGCCGCCAAGGAACGCGCCAAGCCGGTCGCCGAACGCCGCGCCGGCTATTCGGACGCCGACATCGCCGCCCTGGGCCGTCGCCTGGCGACCGAGACCCCGATCTCGAACGATCTCGAGAAGATCTATCTCGACTTCTGGCTGTCCAAGACCCGCGAATATCTGACCGTCGACAATGCGAACGTGAAGGCCCTGCTGGGCAAGGAAAGTCCGGAACAGATCGCCGAACGCCTGGTGGACGGCACCCGCCTGGCCGATCCGGCCTTCCGCGCCCAGGCCCTGGCCATGACGCCGGAACAGCTGGCCGCCTCGGGCGACCCGCTGATCGCCTTCGTCCTGGCCAATGACGATGCGGCCCAGGCGATCCGCACCCAGTGGGAATCGGCCGTGTCCGGCCCGACCAGCCGCGCCGGCGAAAAGATCGCCCAGGCCCGGTTCGCGGTCTACGGCACCAACCTCTACCCCGACGCCACCTTCAGCCTGCGCCTGTCCTACGGTCAGGTGAAGGGCTGGACCTATCGCGGCGTGACGGTGACGCCCTTCACCGAGATCGGCGGCCTGTACGAGCGCAACACCGGCGCCGAGCCCTTCAACGCCGCCGAGGACTGGATGGCGGCCGAGGGCAAGGTCAACAAGTCGACGGTCTATGACTTCGTCTCGACCAACGACATCATCGGCGGCAACTCGGGCTCGCCCGTGATCAACGCCAAGGGTGAAGTCATCGGCGCCGCCTTCGACGGCAACATCCACTCGCTGGGCGGCAGCTTCGGCTACGACGGCGAGCTGAACCGCACGGTCACCGTCTCGACCGCCGCCATCACCGAGGCCCTCCGCACCGTCTACAACCAGCCGCGCCTGCTGCGCGAGCTGGGCGTGCGGCGCTAATACCGACGCATAAGCGCCTCTCCCTCCCCCTCGGGGGAGGGGGGTCGCGAAGCGACCGGGTGGGAAGGGCTCGGCGATCCGTCACAGGACCGAGCCCTTGTCGCCCTGCCGCCCCCACCCGTCCGGCGCTACGCGCCGGCCACCCTCCTCGGACGGGGAGGGAGAGTTCTGGAACCCCACCCCCCATGCGCCTCGCCCTTCTCGCCTCCGCCGCCGTCGTCGCCGTCGCAGCCGCCTCCTCGGCCTCCGCCGAAGAAGGCATGTGGACCTTCGACAACTTCCCCGTCGCCCGCGCCAACCAGACGCTGGGAACCGACATCGACCAGGCCTTCCTGGACCGTGTCCGCCTGTCGTCAGTGAAGTTCGGCGGCTGTTCGGCGGGCGTCATCTCGGGCCAGGGCCTGGTCATGACCAACAATCACTGCGTCGCCACCTGCGTCGCCAACCTCTCCACGCCCCAGGTCAACTACGCCGAGACCGGCTTCCTCCCGAAGTCGCGCGAGGAAGAGCTGAAATGCCCCGGCGCCACAGCCGAAATCCTGACCGACATCAGCGACGTGACCGAACGGATGCACAAGGCCGGCGCCGGTCTTGAAGGCCAGGCCTTCACCCAGGCCCGCGACGCCGAGGCCGGCCGGATCGAGAGCGAAGCCTGCGGCCATGATCCCAAGATCCGCTGCCAGGTCGTCAGCCTGTACCGGGGCGGCCAGTTCAAGCTCTACACCTACCGCAAATATTCCGACGTCCGCCTGGCCTGGGCGCCCGAGGACCGGGCCGCCACCTTCGGCGGCGATCTGGACAACTTCTCCTTCCCCCGTTTCGCCATCGATGCGGCCTTCATCCGCCTGTACGAAGACGGCCAGCCGGTCGCGACCCCGACCCATTTCGCCTGGAACCCGAACAAGCCGACCGAGGGCGAGGCCGTCTTCATCTCCGGCAATCCCGGTTCGACCCAGCGCCTGCTGACCATGGACCAGCTGACCACCATCCGCGACGTGGTCCTGCCGCTGGACCAGTTGATCGCCTCCGAACTGCGCGGCCGGTTGATCCGCTATTCCGAAGAGGGCGAGGAGCAGGCCTTCATCGCCATGGACCCCATCGTCAGCCTGGAGAACACCTACAAGCGCGGCCGTGGCCGGATGGCCGCCCTGATCGATCCGGCCTTCATGGCCCGCAAGGCCGAGCAGGAAACCGACTTCCGCGCCCGCGCCGCCGCATCCGGCGTCGATCCCTGGTCCACGCTCAGCACGGTCCAGCCCGTCGCCCGCGAGCTCTATCCGTCCATGGCCCTGCTGGAAGGCGGCACGGGCCTGGGCACGACCTCGGTCGCCGGCGGGTCGCAGTTGTTCGCCTATGCCCGCACCCTGGTGCGCGGCGCCCAGGAGCGGGCCAAGCCGTCCGACCAGCGCCTGCCCGAGTTCGCCGACAGCCGCCTGTCCGGCGTCGAATCCCGCCTGTTCGCCGAACGCCCCACCTATCCCGAGCTTGAGCAGATCCGGCTGGAATGGTGGCTGTCCAAGACCCGCGAATGGCTGACGGTCGACAACCCTTCGGTCCGCACCCTGTTGGGCAAGGAGAGCCCCGAGACCCTGTCCGCCCGCGTCGTCGCCGGCACGACCCTGGCTGACCCGGCCGTGCGCCGCGCCCTGTGGACCGGCGGTCTCGCCGCCGTCCAGGCCTCGACCGATCCGATGATCCAGTACGCCCTGGCCATTGACGCCGACGCCCGCGCCGTCCGCGACGCCTGGGAGACGCGGGTCCAGGCCCCGACCGACCGCGCCTCGGAAGCGCTGGCCGCCGCCCGCTTCGCCGCCTATGGCGACGCCGTCTATCCCGACGCCACCGGCACCCTGCGCCTGACCTATGGCCAGGTCGAAGGCTCGGACGTTCCGGGTCAGAGGTTCGCCGCCTTCACCACCTTCGCCGGCCTGTGGGACCGCGCCACCGGCGCCGAGCCCTTCGCCGTCGCGCCCAAACTGCTGGCGGCCAAGGACCGGATCGACCCGAACGCCGTCATGGACATGGCCGTCTCGACCGACACCATCGGCGGCTCATCCGGTTCGCCCGCCATCAATGCGAAGGGCGAGATCGTGGGGGCCAATTTCGACTCCACCGTCCTGACCCAGCGCAACGCCTACGGCTACGACCGCGCCGTCAACCGCAGCGTCATCGTCACCACCCAGGCCGTGACCGTCGCCCTGCGCGACGTCTATGGCATGGACCATCTGGTGCAGGAGCTGGGCGTTTCCCCAGACCGGGAGCGGTGAGCGACATCGCCTTCCGCACGGCGACACTCGAGGACGTCGCCGCGCTTCATCCCCTGATCGAGCGCGCCTATCGCGGCGAGACGGCCAAGGCCGGCTGGACGCACGAGGCGGACCTGCTGTTCGACACCCGCACCAGCGCCGAGGAGCTGTCGGCCCTGATCGCCGATCCCGACCGGGTCATCCTGCTGGCCCATCGGGACGGCGCCCCGGTCGGCTGCGTCCAGGTCGCCCGCGTCGGCGACGACCGGGCCTATCTCGGCCTGCTGACCGTCGAGCCGAGCCTGCAAGCCTCCGGCCTGGGCCGCCGCCTGCTGGCCGCCGCAGAGACCGAGGCCGTCGCCCGGTTCGCGGCCCGCCGCATGGAGATGACCGTCATCCACCGCCGCGCGGAACTGATCGCCTGGTACGAACGGCGCGGCTACCGCCCCACCGGCGAGACCCGCCCCTTCCCCGTCGATCCGCCTCGGCCCGAGCTGGATTTCGTGGTGCTGGAGAAGGGGCTGTAAACTCCCCTTCCTTCTCCCTTGGGGAGAAGGTGGCCCGAAGGGCCGGATGAGGGCCCGCCGGTGGGCCAGCTCGCACCGCCGCGCCCCTCACCCTTGCGCGCAAGACTGATCGCTACGCTCTCAGCCGCTCAAGCCCTCCCCGCTGGGAGAGGGATCTTCGAACGGCCCCTTGCAAAACGGACACCCATGTCCATTTATGCGCGTCATCATGTCGCGCCCCGCCCCCAAACATGTCCGTAAGGACGTCGTCCACAACCACGCCGCCCTGCTTGAGGCCGCGCGCGCGGTCTTCGCCGACCAGGGGCTGGACGCGCCGCTGGACCTGATCGCGGAAAAGGCCGGCGTCGGACGCGGCACCCTGTATCGTCATTTCGCCGACCGCACCGAACTGGCCCTGGCCGTGCTTGAGGCCGACCTCGCCGACCTGGACCGCCGCACCGCCGAACAGGGCGACGCCCCGGAAGCCTTCTTCTGGTTTCTGGACCGGCTGGCGGAAGACATGATCCGCAACGCCGGCCTGGCGGGGTTGGTCCGGAACGTGAGGTCGCCCGATGCGCTTACCCCCCTGCGGCAGAGCTTGATGGAGGCGGGCGCCGCCCCCCTCGAACGGGCCCAGGCGGCCGGTCTGGTGCGAAAGGATCTGCGGCCGATGGACATCCGCCTGATCGCCACCCTGCTGGGCGCCGGCTTCCAGGGCGCCGACGAGGCCGAGCGTCAGGCCGTGTCCCAGCGCACCCGCGTCATCATTCTGGACGGGCTGAAGCCCAGGCCGGAGGCGTCCTGATGGCTCGTCGCGCCGATCACAACTGGCATCTGCCCTGGGAGCAGTATCTCGCCACCCTGAAGCCGCACGAGCGACCCACCCTGCCCGGCTCGCCGGCCACGCCCGACCATACGGCCTGGCTGCGGTTGCAGTACGCCCTGACCGGGGTTCTGGTGGCCCTGGTCGGCAGCCTGGGCAACGCGGCCGTCACCGCCAATCTGACCAGTCTTCAGGGCTCGTTGGGGATCACGATCACCGAGGCGGCCTGGCTGCCGGTCGTCTTCGTCATGACCAACGCCTGCATGAACCTGATCCTGTTCAAGTTCCGCCAGCAATACGGCCTGCGCCTGTTCACCCAGATCTGCCTGACCGCCTTCGTCGTCACCTGCGCCGCCCACCTGGCGGTCGACAACTATGAGTCCACCCTGTTCGTCCGCGCCGTCGCAGGCATGGCGGCGGTGGGGCTCAGCACCCTGGGCTTCCTCTATATGATCCAGGCCTTCCCGGCCCAGCACCGCCTGAAGGGACTGGTGATCGGCATCGGCCTGTCCAGCTTCGCCGTCCCCATCGCCCGCCTGATCATGCCCAGCCTGCTGGAGATGAACGACTGGCGCGCCTTCTACACCTTCGAGCTGGGCATGGCGCTTCTGGCCTGGGCCGCCGTCCAGGTGCTGCGCCTGCCCCCGTCCGAGCGGCTGAAGCTGTTCGAGCCGCTGGACTTCGTCACCTTCGCCCTGTTCGCGCCGGGCGTGGCCCTGCTGGCCGCCGTCCTGGGTCTGGGCCGGATCGTCTGGTGGACCGAGGCCGCCTGGATCGGCTGGGCCCTGGCCGGCGCCATCCTGCTGCTGACTGCGGCGCTGATGATCGAGTACGATCGGCGGAATCCGCTAATCAACGTCCGCTGGCTGACCGGCCCGGACATCCTGCGCCTGTTCGGCGCCATCCTGCTGATCCGCATCACCCTGTCGGAACAGACCTCGGGCGCCGTGGGCTTCCTGACCGTGGTCGGCCTGGGTCCGGACCAGTTGCACGGTCTCTTCCTGCTGATCCTGCTGGCCATGATCGCCGGCACGGCGGTCAGCGCCCTGACCCTGAACATGGCCAAGCTGAACAAGCCCATCGCCATCGCCCTGGGCCTCATCGCCGTCGGCGCCTTCATCGACAGCCACGCCACCGTTCTGACCCGTCCGGCCCAGCTGTATGTCAGCCAGGCCATGATCGCCTTCGCCTCGGCCATGTTCGTCGGCCCGGCCCTGCTGATCGGCGTCGGCAAGGTGCTGCAACAGGGGGCGCGCAACATCATCAGCTTCATCGTCATGTTCAGCGTGCTTCAGAACCTGGGCGCCCTAGCCGGCAGCGCCCTGATCGGCACGATCCAGGTGGTGCGCGAGAAATTCCATTCGAACCAGCTGTCCGCCGACATCACCAGCCTGAATCCCGAGGTGGTTCTGCGCCTGCGCCAGCTGTCCGGCGCCTATGCCTCGACCATCACCGACCCGGCCCTGCTGAACGCCGAGGGCGTGGCCATGCTGACCCGTCAGGTGACGCAACAGGCCAATATCCTGGCCTATAACGACGTCTTCCTGATCATCGCCGCGGCCGCCGGCCTGGGCTGCGCCTGGGTCACGGCCGTCCATCTGCATCCACGTTTCGAGGCGCGCCGCCAGGCGAAGCGCGCCGCCCGTTCCATGACCGCCGACCCAGCACCCGCCGCCGCCCCGACCGCCGCCCCGACCGCCGACTGATCCCCTGAAAGCCCCCCGCACGCCGATGACCGACACGACATCCCCCCAATCCGCTCAACCTGCGCCTTCGCCTGCGTCGCCGCCCGAGCCGGACAAACGCGTCCTCTGGGCCGTGATCGCCGCGGTGGTCGCGGTCTTCGCCGTGGGCCTGGTGCTGTACGCCTGGCAGTTGCCGCCCTTCACCGGCCATGTGCAGCGGACCGACAACGCCTATGTGCGCGGCCAGGTGACGATCATCAGCCCCCAGGTCAGCGGCTATGTGGTCCAGGTCCCGGTCCAGGACTTCCAGGCCGTTCAGCAGGGCCAGCTGCTGGCCCAGGTCGATGACCGCACCTATCGCCAGAAGCTGGAGCAGGCCGAGGCGGCGCTGCATTCCGCCCAGGCGGCCCTGTCCAACTCGACCCAGAGCCAGGCCTCGGCCCGCGGCGCGGTGGCGCAACAGCGCGCCGGCATCGCCGCCGCCCAGGCCGCCCTGACCCGCGCCCAGGCCGACGCCGACCGCGCCCGCACCCTGAAGGCCGGGGGCTGGGTGTCGCAATCCAATGTGGACATCGCCGTCGCCGCCCTGCGCAGCGCCCAGGCCCAGCTGGCCCAGGCCCAGGCCGGCGAAGGCGTGGCCCAGACCGGCGTCACCTCGGCCGTGGTCAACCGCGACAGTCTGGCCGCCGCCGTCGAGAACGCCCAGGCCGCCGTCCGCCTGGCCCAGATCGACCTGGCCAACACCCGGATCACCGCCCCCCGCCCCGGCCGCCTGGGCGAGGTCGGCGTGCGCCAGGGCCAGTATGTCACCGCCGGAACCCAGCTGATGGGCCTGGTGCCCGACGTCGTCTGGGTCACGGCCAATATGAAGGAGACCCAGATGCGCGACATCCGCATCGGCCAGCCGGTCGAGATCGCGGTCGATTCCCTGGGCGGCCGGACCCTGCGCGGGCGCGTCGAACGCATCGCCCCCGCCGCCGGCAGCGAGTTCAGCGTCATCCGCCCCGACAACGCCACCGGCAACTTCACCAAGGTCGCCCAACGCATCCCGGTCCGCATCCGCATCGAGCCGGGGCAGGCGGGCGTGGAGCGTCTCGCGCCGGGGATGTCGGTGGTGGCGAAGGTGGATACGGGGGGTGTGTAGAATAATTGTTTGGCGTCATGGTTAGCCCAAAGCGGCTCATCTCAAGCTCTTCGCCGACGCCAAAATTGCATCTCATCACGCGCGTAAGCTTCTATTTCGCCCGCAGGGCCACTGGTGAAAAATGGTCCGATGGGACGACGATCGCCGATGGATCGTTTCCGGTGTTAGGTTAGCGTGACCCCCTCTGCGATCCGTCCAGCCTGAACCTCTCGGAGAGCGAATGCCTTCGCTCCTTCGGTTAGGATTGGCATGATCTTGAGGCTGAAGGCGCGAAGGTCGTCAATTAGACTCTCCAGTTCCGCTATCGGCACGAGGGTTGATTCTAGCGTGTTAAGCTCCTCCTCGATTGGTTGACCAAGGAGTTGGCTTCGAACCGCAACCAGCGGAAACGTCGCAAAGATGGCGTCACTCATTCTGAGCAACTCTCCTGGATGGTCGTCAGAGATCGCCCACACAGCATGGACTACATCGTTGCGGCGTTTAGCTAGGGATTCAAACTCACCGACTATTTTAATGAAACTGGCCCGTTCGAGTTCGGGGAGACTAACCTTTGCGATTTCCCGTGCTGCCTGCGCCCTAGCGGTCGCGGTTCCAAACCGCTTTAGCAAGGCAATGCTGGGTTCCAAATCTGCCTTCATCATAGTAGCGAGGCAGCCAGCGAAGATGGATTCGATCATTGCCCAGTCCGCTGCGATTCTCCCCACCAAGCTCGCATGGGCAGGTAGAGCCTGCAAAACCCCGGTGCCTAGCGCATATCGCATAGCGCCATTTTCGTGGTTAATTTTCATCAACATTCAAATCTCTCCGAGATACGGCAGGCGGTCAGGGAAGATAGCAACCGGCCGGACCCTCTATTAAAAAACACCGGTCAGCTAGATGTAAATTCGCGGGCTTCGCTGGTTCAGTTGACGCCACTTTTCCGGTTGGAACCCTCCCCCTCCCCCCGCGCTCCTCTCCCAGCAAGGGAGATCCTGATGGACCGTGAACAGACCAAGGGCCGGGAGAAGAACGGCGCGGACCCGGCGGGCAAGCCCGACGGCCTGACCTCCGACGCCGATGTGAAGAAGGTCGGTCAGCAGGAGCGCCGCAGCGCGGGACCGGACGGTCCGGACGCGGCGGAGATCGGCGACACCTTCAAGCGCAAGCCCTGAACCGCCGCCGCGCGCGCCCTCACCCCCGGCTGGGCGACAACCGGGCCGCCAGCAGATGCACGTCGTGGGCCCGCATCCGCTCGAAATTGCCCAGGCCCAGGGCGAGAGCGCGCATCACCTCGGTCTGGCGCGTCTGTTCGGGATGTTCCGGCAGGGACGCCTCCGCCCGCGCCAGTTCCGCATCCAGTTCGGCCATCATATCGGCCAGGACTCCGTCGTTCATCTGTTCCTCCGTCACGCCGCCGACCGCCGCCATCGGTTAAAGCACGAATAGAACAAATCACGAACACACTGACGCATCACAGCTGTGGACGACCGCAGTCACGGCCGCCGGGCTCGGCGCCTCATGCTCAGACGAACGCCGGCGACCGTGAGGCCGCCGGCGCTTGTCATCGTCGAAGCCGTCCCCCGCCCGGGCGGGGGACGGGGGTCGGTCAGCTGTCGGCCTGCCAGCCGCCGGCGAGGGCGCGGAACAGGGCGATCTGGTAGGTGGTGACCAGGGCGTCCGACTGGGCCAGGGCGGCGTCGGCGGCGGCCTGGGTCCGTTCGGCGTCCAGCACCAGCAGGAAGCTGTCGGCGCCGGCGTTGAAACGCTGACGCGACAGGTTGGCGGCGCGGGCGGCCTGATCGCGGGCCTCGGTCAGGGCCGCGCGGCGGTCCAGTTCGTTGGCGTAGTTGCTGAGCGCCGTCTCGGTCTCTTGCAGAGCCGTCAGCACCGTCTGGTCGAAGGTTGCGAGGGCCGCGTCGGAGCGGGCGTCGGCGGCCTTGATCTGGGCGCGGGCGGCGAAGACGTTGGGGAAGGACCAGCTGATCAGCGGACCGAAGCTGAACCGGAAGTTCTGGTCGTCGCCCAGTTCGCCCGAGTCCTGGGCCGTCGAGCCGAGAGAACCGCCCAGGCTGATCTGCGGATACAGATTGGCGGTCGCCACGTTCACGCGGGCCGCGGCGGCGGCGAGGTTCGCCTCGGCCTGGCGCACGTCAGGACGTCGCGCCAGGAGGGCCGCGCCGTCGCCGACCGGGATCGGTTGGCTGAGTTGCGGCGGCCGGACGCAGGCGGCGGCGGCCTGGCTGGCCTCGGCCGGGGTGACGCCCGTCAGGGTGGCCAGCCGGTACAGGGCCTCGTTACGCGAGGCGCGCAGCGTCGGCAGGGTCGCCGCTGTCTGGGCCAGGGCCGCGCGGGCGCTGGCCACGTCCAGGCCGGTGCCCGCCCCGCCGTCGAGCAGGGTCTGTGTCAGCTGAGCCGTATTGCGTTGCAGCCCCAGCGTCCGTTCGGCCACCGCGATCTGGGCGTTGGCCGAGCAGGCGTCGGCATAGGCGCGGGCGGTCTCGGCCGCGACCGAGACCTGGACCGTGGCCAGGGCGGCCTCGGCCGCGCGGGCGTCGGCGCGAGCGGCGCGGATGGTCGATTCCACCCGGCCGAACAGATCGACCTCGTAGCTGGCCGAAAGACCGACGTCATAGGTGTCGATCTCGGGCGCCTTGCCGTCCGCCTCCAGAACCGAGGAGGTGGCGGCCGAGGCGCGGCTGCGCTGGGCCTGGGCGCTGGTGGTCGTGGTCGGGAACCGGCCCACGCGCGCCTCGGACAGCGACGCCCGAACCGCGCGCAGGTTGGCGAAGGCCGCCTCCAGCTCGTTGTTCTCGGCGAAGGCCTGACGGATCAGGCCGTCCAGGGTCGGATCGTCGTACAGCCGCCACCAGTCGTCTCGCGCCTGGGCGGTCGAGACCGTGGTCGAGGCGGAGCCGACGAAGGCGCCCGTCCCGGCCACAGGCAGGTCGGCGGCAGGCGCCTGGGGCCCGACCGCGCAGGCGGCCAGCAGGGCGCCGGATGCTGCGACGGTCAGGAAGCTGAGGGTCTTGGTGCGGGTCATCAGAAGTCCCCTCCCCGCCCGGCGGCCGGAGCCGGCGCATCGGGATCGGTCAGGCTGGAAGTTTGATCGTAGCGGACGGCTTCGGTGAGTTTCGACTTCGGCGTCGGCTTCTTGCCTTGCGGCAGTTTGGACGACAGCCAGCGGGTCACGACATAGAAGACCGGCGTGAAGATCAGGCCGAAGAAGGTCACGCCCAACATGCCGGAGAAGACCGCCGTGCCGAGCGACTGGCGCATTTCGGCGCCCGGCCCGGTCGCCAGCATCAGCGGCACGACGCCGAGGATGAAGGCGAAGGAGGTCATCAGGATCGGACGCAGGCGGGTCCGGGCCGCAGCCACTGCTGCATCGAACCGGTTCATGCCCTCGTCCTCTTCCGCCTGTTTGGCGAACTCGACGATCAGGATGGCGTTCTTGGCCGCAAGGGCGATCAGAACGACCAGACCGATCTGGACCAGGATGTTGTTGTCCAGGCCCCGCAGATTCACCCCGATCATGGCCGCCAGCAGGCACATGGGCACGATCAGGATGACCGCCAGCGGAAGCGTGAAGGCTTCATACTGGGCCGCCAGCACCAGGAAGACGAAGACCACGGCCATCAGGAAGATCATGGTCGTGCCGGAACCCGCCGCCTTCTGCTGGTAGGCCAGTTCGGTCCACTCGTAGCTGAAGCCTTGCGGCAGGGTGCTGGTCGCCATCTGCTCCATGACGCCCAGCGCCTGGCCGGAAGACACGCCCATGGCCGGGTTGCCCTGAAGTTCGGACGCCGGGAACAGGTTGTAGCGGACGATCCGGGACGGACCCGAGTCATTGACCAGGTTCG
This sequence comes from Brevundimonas sp. TSRC1-1, assembly GCF_049898245.1. Lineage (NCBI taxonomy): Bacteria > Pseudomonadati > Pseudomonadota > Alphaproteobacteria > Caulobacterales > Caulobacteraceae > Brevundimonas > Brevundimonas sp. TSRC1-1. The sequence continues at coordinate 495,356 of NZ_JAFCXI010000004.1, read as the reverse complement.
CCACAGAACCGATCGGCACCATCGCCCCGCTGGACGAGCGGGTCTTCAGGTTGGCGATGTCGGCGATGTCGTCGCGGTACTGGGGCTCGGCCTGCGCCGTCACCCGATAGGTGCGGCCCAGCATGTTGAAGTCGTTCACATAGGACGAGCCCAGATAGACCCCCAGGGTGTCGAACACCGCGCCGGGCTGGACGCCCATCATCAGCGCCTTGTCACGATCCACGTCGGCCGAGATGCGCGGCGAACCGGTGTTGTAGGTCGAGAAGACCTGGCTCACCTGATCCGGGGCCTGGGCGGCGGCGCCCATCATGGCGAAGGTCGCCCCCTCCAGCGCGCGGTAGCCGGCGCCCGAGGTGTCCTGGATCATCATCTTGAAGCCGTTGCCGTTGCCCAGGCCCTGGACCGCCGGCGGAGCGATGACGAAGATCTGCGCGTCCTCGATCTGACCCGTGGCCTGGGTGATGGCCCCGGCCAGGGCGGCGGCGGCCTCTTCCTTGGTCCGGTCCTCGAACGGGCTCAGACGCACGAAGATGGTGGCGGCGTTGGAGCCGAACGAGAAGCTGGCGCCGTCGAGACCCGCGAAGGCCACGGTGCCGTCCACGCCACCCGTATCCTGGATGATCTTGCTGGCGCGCTGCATCACCGCCTCGGTGCGGTCCAGCGAAGCGCCGGCCGGAAGCTGGATGACGCCGATCAAGAAGCCCTGATCCTGCTCGGGGATGAAGCCCGAGGGCGTGTCCACCAGACGCCAGGCGGTCAGGCCCAGCAGACCGGCGTAGATAATCAGAACCAGACCCACGGTGCGCACCAGGCGCGCCGTCAGACGGCCGTAGCGATCCGACAGCCAGTCGAAGCCCTCGTTGAACTTACGCCCGGCCCAGCCTCCGTAATAGACGACCGAACCCAGGACGCCCGGCTTGCGGTCGTTCTCGTGGTCCTTCCTGTGCGGCTTCAGCAGCAGGGCGGCCATGGCCGGCGACAGGGTCAGCGACACGAACAGCGAGATCACCGAGGCCGAGGCGATGACCACGGCGAACTGGCGATAGAAGATGCCGGGGATGCCGGGCACGAACATCGTCGGAATGAACACCGAGATCAGCACCAGGCCGATGGCGATAAGGGCGCCGGAGACCTCCTGCATCGAGCGGTAGGCGGCCTCCTTGGGAGTCAGCCCCTCGCCTATGGCCCGCTCCACATTCTCGACCACGACGATGGCGTCATCGACGACGATGCCGACGGCGAGGACGAGCGCGAACAGAGACAGGGAGTTGATCGAATAGCCCAGGGCCAGCTGCACCGCAAAGGTGCCGACCAGGGCGACCGGGATGGCCACGATCGGGATGATCGCCGCCCGCCAGGTCTGAAGGAAGATCATGACCACGATCACGACCAGGATGACGGCCTCGATCAGGGTATGCTGAACCGACTCCACCGAGGCGGCGACGAACTCGGTCGGATTATAGGGCACGGACAGGTCCATGCCGGCAGGCAGTTCGGCCTTGACGGCCTCGACCTCGGCCAAGACGCGTTCGGCGGTGCCCAGGGCGTTGGCCCCCGGTTGCTGGACGACGGCCAGGCCGACGCCGCGTTGGCCGTCGAAGAAGCCGCGGATGCCGTAATCCTGGGCGCCCAGTTCGATCCGAGCCACGTCGCGCAGATAGGTGACGCGGCCCTGGCTGTCGGTTTTCAGGACGACATTGGAGAACTGGTCGGGGTCGGTCAGACGACCTTCAACCTGAATCGGCAGTTGGAAGGCCGAGGCGCTGTTGGGGAACGGCGGCTGGCCGATCGAGCCGGCGGCGGCCTGGACGTTCTGGGCCCGCAGGGCGGCGACGATATCCGGGCCGGTCAGGCCGCGCTCGGCCGCCTTGGCCGGGTCGATCCAGATCCGCATCGAATAGTTGCCGCCGCCGAAGACCTGGACCGCACCCACGCCCTCGAGCCGCAGCAGACGGTCCCGCAGCGTCGAATTGCCGTAGTTGCCGACATAGTCGTTGCTGAGCGAGCCGTCGGGCGAGGTCAGACCCAGCACCATCAGGAAGCCGCTCTCGGCCTTGTTGACCACGACGCCGGTCTGGCGGACCGCGTCGGGAAGACGGGGTTCAGCCAGCGAGACGCGGTTCTGGACCAGCACCTGCGCGGCGTCGAGATCCGTGCCGGGCTGGAAGGTGACGGTGATGGCCACCGCGCCGTCCGAGGTGGACGAGGAGGTGATGTAAAGCATGTCCTCGACGCCGTTCACCTCCTGCTCGATGGGAGCGGCGACGGTTTCGGCCAGGGTCTCGGCCGAGGCGCCGGGATAGGCGGCGTTGATGGTGATCGTGGGCGGCGCGATCTCCGGATACTGCGACAGGGGCAGAAGCGGATAGGCGAAGACGCCGATGATGGTGATCACCACCGCAATCACGGCCGCGAAGATCGGCCGGTCGATGAAGAAGCGGGATATGTTCATGGCTTAGTCGCCGGTGGAGAGGCTGTTGGCGAACGAGCCGGTCGAGGCCGGAGCCGCCTGAGTGACCGGGGCGTCCGACGCCTGTTCGGCGACGGGAGCGATGCGGCCGTTCTTGGGCGTGACCTTGGAGCCCGGCTGGGCGGCGCGCTGAAGACCGGCGATTATCACGCGGTCGGTCGGGGCCAGACCCGACTTGATCACGCGCAGACCCTGGACGATCGGCCCCAGCTGGACGGCCTTGGCCGTGACCGAGCCGTCGGCGTTGACGACCGAGACGACGCGGCGCGACTGATCGGTGCCGATGGCGGTGTCCGGCACCAGCAGGGCGTCGTAGGAGCCGGCGCCCGCGACCTGGGCGCGGCCGAACAGGCCGGGACGCAGGAAACCGTCGCCGTTCGGCACGATGGCGCGCATGCGGATGACGCCTGACGAGGTGTCCAGCGCATTGTCCGAGAAGTCCAGGCGGCCGGTGCGGGTGAAGCCGCTCTCGTCCTGCAGGCGGATGCGGACCGGGGCGCCGTTGGCGGCGCCGCCGTCACGCAGATATTTCAGCAGGACCGCTTCCGACCCGTCGAAGACGAAGTGGATCGGGCCGCCCGAAATGATGGTGGTCAGGATGTCGCCCGCCGAGGAGCCGCCGGCGATCAGGTTGCCGGGATCGACGCGGCGATCGGAAACGCGGCCCGAGGTCGGCGCGGTGACCCGCGTATATTCCAGATTCAGCCGCGCCGTGCGCACGGCGGCGTTGGCGGCGGCGATATTGGCGGCGGCTGCATCGACGGCGGCCTTGTTGGAATCATATTCGGCCTTGGACACCGCCTGCGAGGCCAGCAGGGTCTCGCTGCGGGCCAGGTTGGCGCGGGCCAGGGTCAGTTGCGACTGCATCTGCGCGACCTGGGCCTGGGCCTGGGCCAGAGCGGCCTGGGCCGGACGCGGGTCCAGGGTGAACAGCAGTTGCCCCTTCTGGACCATCTGGCCGTCGCGGAAGTGGACGGCCTGGATATAGCCGCCGACCCGCGCCCGCACGTCGACGCTCTCGACCGCCTCGAAGCGGCCCGTAAACTCGTCCCAGTCCACCACCTTCTGCTGCAGCGGCGTGGCCACCGTCACCGGCGGGGCGCCGGGCGCCTGGCCTTCGGCCTTGGGGGAACATCCATATAGCGCGCCCGTCACCATGACGGACACGGCCGCAATCTTCAGCCCGCGCATCTGCGCAATCTCCCTGTCGGAGGTAAATCCCTGTCGTGCGGACAGAGGCCGATGGGGAGTCGGCCGTTGTCAACGCGTGGTGACTTAATGATGGGCGTCGTGGCGCTTGTCAACACGCGTTGACAAAGCCATATGGTGTCTACGGTTATTGTTCTGTGGAGTGTCATCCCCTTGTTATGTCCCGGCCCACGCCCGAGGAACGCCGCTGCGACGCGCACGGCCATTCTCGACGCAGCACGCGAAAGATTCGCGGCCGAGAGCTATGACGACGTGGGCATGCGCGACATCGCCCGCGACGTCGGCGTCGATGCGGCCCTGATCAGCCGGTATTTCGGATCCAAGGACGATCTGTTCCTGGCGGCGCTGGACAGCTGCGGCGACGGCAGCGCCCTGATGTCGGGCGAGAAATCCGATTTCGGCCGGCGCGTGGCCCATGAGATCGTGTTCGAACCCAAGAAGGCCGAGAAGCTCAAGGGCATGTCGATCATGCTGCGCTCCATCGGCTCGGCCAAGGCGGCGGACATGGTGCAGACCACCTGCACGGCCCGTTTCTTTGGCCCCCTGGAAGACTGGCTCAGCGGCCCGGACGCCACGGTGCGGGCGCGGCTGCTGGCGGGATTCATCATGGGCATGTCGGTCAGCCGCGAACTGGGCGGCGGCAGTTTCAACATCGAGCCGGCCGAATGCGAGGCGATGCGCGACCGGCTGGCGCCGATCCTTCAGTCCCTGATCGACGGCTGATCACGCCCCCGAAATGAAGAAGGGCGCGGAGGTCGCCCTCCGCGCCCTTTGTCTTGTCCGACGACCGGCCCTTAGTGCGAGGCGACCGTGGTCACTTCCGCCTTGGCCTTGGTGCGCGCGCAGGCGATGGCGAAGACGGTCAGGCCGACATAGCCCGCCATCGGCACCAGGAAGGCCGGCTGAAGGGCGCCGGCGGCGTCGGCGATGCGCGCCGCCACCTGCGGCAGCAGGGCGCCGCCGATGATGCCGAAGACCAGCAGGCCCGAGGTCGCCGAGGTCGGCGCCGTGGACCGCTCCAGCGTCAGGGTGAAGATGGTCGGGAACATGATCGAGTTGAACAGGCCGATCGACAGGACCGCATAGGCCGCCGTCGGTCCGCCGATCTGGCTGACCAGCAGGCAGAGCGCGGCCGCAGCGACGGTGCAGCAGGCCAGGACCACGCCGGGCGACACGCGCGACAGCACCCATGAGCCGATGAACCGGCCGACCATGGCACCGCCCCAGTAGAGGGCGACCATCTTGCCCGCGGTCTCGATCGGGGCGTTCAGGATGTCGGGGCTTTCCAGGAAGTTGGTCAGCATGCCGCCGATGGCCACTTCCGAACCGACATAGAGGAAGATCGCCAGGGCGCCGAAGATCGCCCAGGGCGAGGACAGGGCCTTCAGCGGCGAGACCGCCTCGGTCGCGGCCGGGGCCGCCACATTGATCTTCTTGCGGGCCGTGAAGATGAAGAAGGCCACGACGGCGAAGAAGGCGCCCATGCCCAGGAAGGCCATGTCGATGCTGCGCAGCGACTGGGTGCGGGTCGCGGCCGTGACCACGGCGCCCGCGGCGAAGACGCCCCCCGTCAGCAGCACGTGCGACCCCAGCCACGGTCCGACCGTGGTGCCCAGGGAGTTGAAGGCCTGAGACAGGTTCAGACGGCTGGACGCACCCTTGCGGCTGCCCAGTTCGGCGACCAGCGGATTGGCCGCGACCTGCAACAGGGTGACGCCCGAGGCGATCACGAACAGGGCGATCAGCACGCCGGGATACCAGTCGGCGGCCGTGGCGGCCGGCACAATCAGACAGCCCGCCACCATGACCACCAGGGCGCCGATGATCGACCGGCTATAGCCCAGCCGGCCCAGCACCGCCGCCGCCGGCAGGGACATCAAGCCATAGGCGATGAACCAGGCGAAGGTGGTCAGGAAGGCCTCGGCGTTGTTCAGATCGAACACCCGCTTCACCGCCGCGATAAGCGGATCGATCAGCGAGGTGGCGAAGCCCCAGGCGAAGAAGAGCGTGGTGACATAGGCGAAGGCCAGGGTCGTACCCTGGCGCTTGGCGGCCTCTGGAGCGGACATGAATTCCCCCTGCGGATAGAACTAAGGACGGCCGCGCTTTCCCCGCGCGGTTCTGGTCGCCTTGGTTCGGGCATCGCGGACGCGCCGTCCAGCGGAAAAACACAGGCTGTAACCAAACTTGGGCGGCGGCGACCAGCGGCGGGGGCGATAGGCCAGGGCCAAAAAGAAAGGGCCGCCTCGTTTCCGGGGCGGCCCAAGTTTGCTCAGGGGAGAAATCAGAAGCGGTAGTTCATGCCCACCGCGAAGGTCCGGCCGTAGCTCTGATAATCGATGGTCCGGCGCTCATCGCCGTTCTCGAAGGTCTTGAACGGCTCGTCGGTCAGGTTGTTGACCTGGGCCAGGATGGACAGGCCTTCCAGCGGACCCGACTGGAACTCGTAGCCGACCTGCGCGTCCACGACGGTTTCCGCCGCGACCGAGCGCAGGGTGCGGCCGTTGCCGAAGCCGGCGACCTCGCCCAGATAATCGGACCGGTAGCGCGCCGAGACACGCCCCTGGAAGCCGTAGCGCTCATAATAGAGCGTGCCGTTCATGACGGTTTCCGACAGGCCCGGCATGGTGGTCGGGGCCTGGGTCGGATCCGGCTGAACCTCGCTGTCCGTCTGTGACGCGCTGAACAGGCCGCCGAAGCCTTCCAGGGCCGGATGGATGATGTCGAAGGGCGCGGAGATCGCAAACTCCAGACCCTGGATCCAGCCGCCTTCGCCGTTGTCCGGCGCACCAACCAGACCTTGACGCAGCGCAGGCTCGGGATTGGTCGGCGTGATCAGGCCGATCGGATAGCCGGTGAAGTCGAAGATCTGGTTCCGATTGTAAACATAGGTCTCGAGGTGCTTGTAGAAGGCGGCCAGCGAGACATAGCCCTTGCGGTTGGCGAAATATTTCTCGAACGAAACATCGACCACGTCGGCGATATAGGGCTTGAGCTCCGGATTGCCGCCACCGCCGCTCCACGGCGAACGATTGACGTCCGTCGACTGGTTCAGGCTCGTGTTGTAGCTGTAGTTTCGTGAAGCGCGCATGTCGTCCATGCGCGGGCGCGCTAGGGTGCGGGCGACCGCGAAACGGGCGAACACGTCGTCGCCGACTTCCAGGATGAAGTTCGAGCTGGGCAGGATTTCCAGATATTCGACGCCGCCACTGACGGCGACGGTTTCCGACACGCCGGGACCGACCTGACGCGCCGAGAAGCCGGTCGAGCTCTGATCGGTGTAGACGAACTGCATGCCGACGTTGCCGGTCAGCGGCAGGCCGAACAGATCGTGGTCGATGTTGGCGCGGACATAGGCGGTCGAGACCTTTTCCGTCACTTCCCAGTTGCCGGCGGCGACGTCGGCGTTGGGATTGCGCACCAGATCCAGCAGACCACTGTTGACTACGCCCAGGGCGTCGTAGCTGAGCACCTGCGAGATGCCGAGGTAGCCCAGGTCGGTCGGATCCAGCAGGTATTCCGACGGAACGAACAGGTCGCCGCCGCCGGGGACGCCGATGTAATACTGGTCGTTGACGAAGCTCTTGCTGCGTTCCGAGTAGTTCACGCCGAAGTCGATCGACTTGAACGGGCTCTGGTGCAGGGTGCGGTTTGCGGTGAGACGGGCGGCCTTGATCTCGTCCTCGATGGACGGGGTGTTCATATAGCCGACCTGGCCGCCGGGAATGACGTCCGAGCCCCAGCCCTGGGCCGAGGTAATGCGGATCAGGGTCGAATCGGCGTAGTCCAGCTGGCTGGTGAAGCGGGTGACGCCGTCATCGGTCAGTTCGAAGCCCAGAGTGTCCAGCGCCCCATTGATGTTGCGGCCCGTCCCGGCGTTGGTTTCCAGGATGATGTCGTTCCGCTCGACCTTCGAATAGTTGACGTCCAGACCCAGGGTCCAGTCGTCGTTGGCGACGAACTCGGTGTTCCAGCCCAAGGCCGTGATGTTGCTGTCGCGCTTGTTCAGGTCGTTGCGGACGACGCCCTTGATGTTGTCCCAGGTGCCGGCGACGATCATGCCGTCTTCGACTGTGTATCCGGGGCGCAGCGACGGCGCCGGGCGGCAGAGCGCCGACGGCACGTTCACGGTGCAGTCCCCGGCCGAACCGCCCCAAGCCAGCGGGAACTCGATGCCACGCAGAACCTGGGTGTTCTTGAACTCGGAATAGAAGGCGTCGATCGTCGAGTGGATGCGGTCGTTCGGACGCCATTCCAGCACGCCCATATAACCGTCGCGCTCCAGCTCCGACGACATGACATAGGGTTTGACGCCGCCGGTCAGCAGATTGCCGTCGCTATAGGTCGGATAGCCCCAGCTGTTGAACCGCTCGGACTGATAGGGCGAGCTCATGTGGGCGTAGCCCAGAGCGACGCCCAGGGTCCCGTCCATGAACTGGTCGATGTAGGAGAGGGTGTAGCGGTCGCCGCTGTCGGTCGTGCCCGAGTTCAGGGCGCCGATGTCGTTCCATTCGTGGCGATAGTTCACGGCGATGGCCTGACGGCCGTAGGCCAGGGGCCGGACGGTGCGCAGGTCGACGGTGCCGGCCAGGCCCTGGCCGATCAGGGCCGAATCCGGGGTCTTGTAGACCACGACGCTGCCCAGCAGTTCCGAGGGGAACTGGTCGAACTCGACACCGCGGTTGTCGCCGGTCGTGACCAATTCGCGGCCGTTCAGCAGGGCGGTGGTGAAGTCGGGGCCGAGGCCGCGGATCGAGATGGCCTGGCTGCGGCCGTCGAGGCGCTGCGAGGTCACGCCCGGCAGGCGGGCCAGGGATTCGGCGATGGAGACGTCGGGAAGCTTGCCGATGTCCTCGGCCGAAATGACTTCCACGATAGAGGTGTTGTTGGCCTTGGCCGAGATCGAGGCTTCGATGGCGCGACGAATGCCGGTGACGACGATTTCGCCGACTTCCGCAGGCTGTTCGTCGGCCTGGGTCGTCGCCGCGGCGGATTGCGCCTGGGCGCTGCTGACGGCCACGAGCGCGGCGGCGCCGAATGCGGCGCCCGACAGCAGGCGCACGCGCCGATTAAGACGTTGAGACATTGTCATCCTCCCTGGGGCTGCCGCGATTCTGAATGTCGCAGCCGAAGCCTTCGCAAAAATATGCAAACATCTGGCATTCTTGCAAGCAGTTAATGCGAGGGGCGTAATTTCGCCGCACCAGAACCACCGCAAACAGCCCGTAAACCTTAGCGTTGCGGGAGAGTCATGCCGACTACTTGCTGCAATGCAGCATTCTAATCCGCGTTGACAGGGGCCGCCTGGACTGCAAAATCTTGCAAATCGATCTGGAAGGCTTTGCACTTTCTGGACAGGGAGAACGACAGGATGACCCTCGCCCGACAATGGAAGACCCCGGCGCGCGCCATGATCGCGGCGGCGGCGCTGTTCGCCTCGACTTCCCCCCTGCCCGTCCAAGCCCAGTCGGCCACGCCGGACGTCCTGACCGCCCTGCGCCAGCGCCCGCCCCAGGATGAGGTCATCTACTTCCTGCTGCCCGACCGGTTCGCCAACGGCGATCCCTCGAACGACCACGGCGGCTATGCGCCCGAGCGGCTCAAGAGCGGCTTCGACCCGTCCGACACCGATTTCTACCACGGCGGCGATCTGGCCGGCGTGACCCAGAGGCTGGACTATATCCAGGGCCTGGGCGCCACCGCCGTGTGGCTGGCGCCCGTCTTCAAGAACAAGCCGGTCCAGACCCACGGGAACTACACGGGCGCGGCGCATCACGGTTACTGGATCACCGACTTCACGGCCGTCGATCCGCATTTCGGCGACGAGGCGGCGATGCGCGCCCTGGTCGATGCGGCCCATGCGCGGGGCATGAAGGTCTATCTGGACATCGTCGCCAACCACACGGCCGACGTGATCCGCTATCGCGAGTGTCCCGACCGGCCGTGCGAATACCGCAGCCGGGCCGACTATCCCTACACCCGTCGCGGCGGGCTGGACGGGGCGGCGATCAACGCGGGTTTCGACGGGCGGGACTTCTCGCGCCTGACCCGGCCCGACTACGCCTACAGCCCCTATGTCCCGACGGGCGAAGAGACAGCCAAGGTTCCGGCCTGGCTGAACGACCCGATCCACTATCATAACCGGGGCGACAGCACGTTTGCGGGCGAAAGCTCGCTGGACGGGGACTTCGCCGGTCTGGACGATCTGCTGACCGAGGATCCGGTGGTGATCCAGGGCATGATCGACATCTTCGGCGGCTGGATCGACAAGTACGGGATCGACGGCTACCGCATCGACACCGCCCGCCACGTGAACCCCGAGTTCTGGCAGGCCTTCATCCCCGCCATGCTGGCGCGGGCGCAAGCCAAGGGCATCCCGAACTTCCACATCTTCGGCGAGGTCTATGACCCTGACCCGGCGGTCACGGCGCGGTTCACGCGGGTGGACGCCTATCCGGCCGTGCTGGATTTCCCGTTCCAGAAGACGGCGGTGGACGTCGCCTCGGGCAAGGCGGGGACCGATGCCCTGGCCAAGTTGTTCGCCGCCGACGCCATCTACGCCAAGGGAGCGGAGACGGCCGCCATCCTGCCGACCTTCCTGGGCAACCACGACATGGGCCGGGTCGGCTTCTTCGTGAAACAGGCGAACCCGAACGCCAGCGAGGCGGAGATCCTGGCCCGGGTGAAACTGGCCCACGCCCTGATGATGTTCAGCCGGGGCGTGCCGACCCTCTATTACGGCGACGAACAGGGCTTCGCCGGCGCCGGCGGTTACGGAAACTCGCGCCAGGACATGTTCGCCAGCCAGACGGCTGTCTATGCGGCGGAGCAGCCCATCGGCGGTCGTCAGCCGGCCTATTCGACCGAAGCCCCTCTCTATACGGCCATCGCCGAGATGGCCCGGATCCGCGCCGCCGAACCGGCGCTGCGCCGCGGGCGTCAGGTCGTTCGCGCGGCCGGCGACGCGCCCGGCCTGTTCGCCCTCTCCCGCCTCGACGAGGCCGGCGGCGAAACCCTCGTCCTGTTCAACACCTCGACCGCCGAAGTCACGGCCCAGGTCGAGGTGGAGCCCGGCTCGCGGCGGTGGCAAGCTGTTCGCGGCGACTGCGCGGCCGAGGCTTCGGCCCCAGCCAGCTACGCCGTCCGCATCGCCCCTCTCGACTATCTGATCTGCAAGAGCACGCCCCAGTGAACGCCCACACCCTCGATCTCGCGACCGCCGCCCGACCGGCGACCGCCCACACTGAATGGTGGCGGGGTGCGGTGCTGTACCAGATCTATCCCCGCAGTTTCGCCGATGCGAACGACGACGGGGTGGGCGACCTGAAGGGGATCACCCAGCATCTGGACCATGTCGCCTCGCTGGGCGTGGACGGGATCTGGCTGTCGCCCTTCTTCACCTCGCCGATGAAGGACTTCGGCTATGACGTCGCCGACTATTGCGACGTGGATCCGATCTTCGGAACCCTGGCCGATTTCGACGCCCTGGTGGCGCGGGCCCACGCGTTGGGTCTGAAGGTGGTGATCGACCAGGTCTTCTCGCACACCTCCGACGAACACCCCTGGTTCCTGGACAGCCGCGCGTCGCGCAGCGGGCCGCACGCCGACTGGTACGTCTGGGCCGACGCCAAGCCGGACGGATCGCCGCCGTCGAACTGGCAGTCGGTGTTCGGGGGGCCGGCCTGGACCTGGAACGCCCGGCGCGGCCAGTACTATATGCACAACTTCCTGGCCTCCCAGCCGCAGTTGAACGTGCGCAATCCGGCGGTTCAGGACGCCCTGATCGAGGCCGCGCGCTTCTGGCTGGATCGGGGGGTGGACGGCTTCCGGCTGGACGCCATCAACTTCTCCATCCACGATCTGAAGCTGACCGACAATCCGCCGATCAACGACGGCAAGAAACGCACCCGGCCGTTCGACTTCCAGGACAAGATCAACAACCAGAGCCAGCCGGAGATCATCGGCTTCCTGAACCGGATCCGCGCCCTGACCGACAGCTACGAGGGCCGGTTCACCGTCGCCGAAGTGGGCGGCGACCATGCCGACCGCGAGATGAAGGAATATACGGCCGGGACCGACCGCCTGCACTCGGCCTATGGCTTCCTGTATCTGTACGCCGACACGCTGAAGAGCGAACTGGTCGCCCAGGGCGAGACCATGTGGCCCGATCAACAGGGCGAAGGCTGGCCGTCCTGGACCTTCTCGAACCACGACGCGCCGCGCGCGGTGTCGCGCTGGGCCCAGGGCCGGGACCGCAAGGCCTTCGCCGAGATGGCCCTGCTGCTTCTGGTCTGCCTGCGCGGGAACGTCTTCGTCTATCAGGGCGAGGAACTGGGCCTGCCCCAGGCCGAGGTGCCGTTCGAGCGGCTGGTCGATCCCGAGGCCATCGCCAACTGGCCCGAGACCCTGGGCCGCGACGGCGCCCGCACCCCCATGCCCTGGCATGCGGACCAGGCTAACGCCGGCTTCTCGACCGTCGAGCCCTGGCTGCCGGTCGATGCGCGCCATCTACCGCTGGCGGTGGACGCGCAGGAGGCCGATCCGGCCTCGACCCTTCAGGTGGCGCGCCGGATGATCCGGCTGCGTCATCAGCATCCGGCCTTGCGCTACGGCGGCATGGCGCCGATCGAGACCTCGCACCTGCTGGTGTTCGAACGGCAGGAGCGCGGCGGGAGCGGAGAGCGGCTTCTTTGCGTCTTCAACCTGGGCCACGATCCGGTCGAATGGCGCCCGCCCGTCGACGCGACGCGGATCGAGGCGATCAACTGGACCGAGGCCGACGGCGCCACCCTGCCCCCGCTCGCCGGCCTGGTCTTCAGACTGGCATGAACCGGTCAGCCGCCACAGGTCTCGCGCACGATCAGGTCGGTGGGAACACGTTCCGACCGACCGGCCGTCGCGCCCCCGTGGTCCAGCAGTTTGGACACCATCAGCCGGCCCGCCTTCATCGTGTCCTGGGCGATGGTGGACAGGGCCGGGCGCGAGTAGCGGCTGAAGGGCACATTATCGAAGCCGATCACCGAGACGTCGCCCGGCACGGTCAGTCCGGCGTGCTCCAGCGCGCGCACCGCGCCCAGGGCGATCTGGTCGGAGGCCGCCACCACGCCGTCGAACCGCACGCCCCGGCGAACCAGGGCGTCGACGGCCGCTTCGGCGGACTCGACTTCGAAATGGGCGGGAACGATCAGGTCGGCGTCCACCGACAGGCCCGCCGTCTCCAGCGCCTCCAGATAGCCCCGGTGCCTCTGCATAGCCTCGGGCGGATCGAGGTCGCCCAGGAACACGATCCGCGAGCGCCCCAGCCGCGCCAGATGCGAGGTCGCCCGGCGACCGCCCGAGAAATTGTCCGAGCCGATGGAGCAATAGTCCTGCTCCGGCAGGTCGGCGCCCCAGACCACGAATCGATAATCGCCCGCCGCCAGCCGGTTGAAGGCGCCGTGCAGGCTGGACTGGCCCAGGAAGATCACCCCGTCGGCCCGGCTGGTGTTCATCGCCGCCGCCAGCTCGTCATAGGTGGCGGGCGAAATATGGCTCATCAGCAGGTCGCAGCCGCGTTCGCGCGCCGCCTCGCCCACCCCGGCCAGCAGCTCCAGGAAGAAGGGATCGGAGATCCGGCCTTCCCGCCCCTGGGGTCGCGGCGTCACCAGGGCGATCGTGCCCTGGGCTCCGATCGGGCCAGCCGGCATGTAGCGGCGGAACGGATAGTCGTGCTCCTTCGCCAGCTTCCAGATCAGTTGCTTGGTGCGGTCATTGACGGCGGGGCTGTCGTTCAGCGCCCGCGAGGTGGTGGCGACCGACACCCCGGCCAGGCGCGCAATGTCTTCAAGTCGAGTGGTCTTGCGGCTCAAGGTCGCGGGTCCCCAGCACAGCCTGTTCTGACTGCAAATTTTTCTGCAAACATTTCAGCCACCGTTCGCAGCGGTTGGCAAGAGGCGGCGTAACGGAGTTCACATGATGCAGCGCAGATCCTTCCTGGCCCTCGGCGGCGCCTCGATCCTGGCCTTCGGCGCGACGGGCGTTCGCGCCCAGACCACGCCGACCCACGCCCGCGCCAGCTCGCCCGGCGGCGTCCTGACGGTCGAGGCCTTCACCGACAACGACGGCCGGCCGATGTACGCCGTCCTGCGTCAGGGGCGGATGGTGGTCGCGCCGTCGAAGCTGGGCTTCCTGCTGACCGACGCCCCGGCGCTGGAGCGCGGCCTGGCGATCACCGCCGGCCAGCCCGTGACGGTGGACGAGACCTGGGAGCAGCCGTGGGGCGAGCGCCGCTTTATCCGCAACCACTACAACGAATGGCGGGTCAGCTACGCCGAGACCGCCGGCCTGCAACGCCGCGTGGACGTGGTGTTCCGCCTGTATGACGACGGCCTGGGCTTCCGCTACGAGTTCCCGGACCAGGCCGCGCTGAAGACGGTCCGCATCGGTTCGGAGATCACCGAGTTCAACCTGGCCGAAAACGGCGAGGCCCTGTGGTGCCCGGCCTGGGAATGGAACCGCGAGGAATACCTCTACAGCCGCACGCCGATCAGCGCGGTCGGCAGCGCCCAGACGCCGATGACGGTCAAGGGCCAGTCGGGCCTGCACGTCTCGATCCACGAGGCCGCCTGCATCGACTACGCCGGCATGAACCTGCGGCGGTCGGAGGAGACGAAGTTCCGCGCCCAGCTGACGCCGGGACTAACCAACGCCGCCGTAGTGCGCCAAGCGCCCTTCAACACGCCTTGGCGGACGCTGCAGGTGTCAGACAGCGCGGCCGGCCTGATAGAGTCCAGCCTGATCCTGAACCTGAACGAACCCAACAAGCTGGGCGACGTGTCGTGGTTCAAGCCGATGAAATACGTCGGCGTCTGGTGGGAGATGCACCTGGAGCTGAAGAGCTGGAACTCCGGTCCCAAACACGGCGCCACCACCGAGAACGCGATCAAACACATCGACTTCGCGGCCAAGCACGGCTTCGGCGGGGTTCTGGTCGAAGGCTGGAACAAGGGCTGGGACGGCCAGTGGTTCGCCAATGGTTCGGACTTCAGCTTCACCGAAGCCTACCCCGACTTCGACATCGAGGCGGTCTGCGCCCACGCCCGGTCCAAGGGCGTGCAACTGATCGGCCACCACGAGACGGGCGGCAACGCCTTCCACTATGAGCAGCAGCTCGAACCGGCCATGGCCCTGTACGAGCGGCTGGGCGTCCATTCGGTCAAGACCGGCTATGTCGCCGATGCGGGCGGCGCTCGCGTCGCCGGGCCGGACGGCCGGATGGTGATGGCCTGGCACGAGAGCCAGGCCATGGCCCAGCACCATATGAAGGTCGTCGAGGCGGGCGCCCGGCACAAGGTGGCGATCAACGCCCACGAGCCGTTCAAGGACACCGGCCTGCGCCGCACCTATCCGAACATCATCAGCCGCGAGGGCCAGCGCGGCATGGAATATTCGGCCTGGGGCAATCCGGGCAATCCGCCCGAGCATGAGCCGAACCTGGTCTTCACCCGCCTGCTGGCCGGACCGATGGACTATACCCCCGGCATCTTCGGCATGGAGACGCGCAGCCCCGGCGGCGTGCAGACGACCTGGGCCAAACAGCTGGCCCTCTATGTCGTCATCTACAGCCCGAT
Source organism: Brevundimonas sp. TSRC1-1 (assembly GCF_049898245.1). Classification (NCBI taxonomy): domain Bacteria; kingdom Pseudomonadati; phylum Pseudomonadota; class Alphaproteobacteria; order Caulobacterales; family Caulobacteraceae; genus Brevundimonas; species Brevundimonas sp. TSRC1-1. The sequence goes on along the minus strand of NZ_JAFCXI010000004.1, from coordinate 480,068 downwards.
CCAGATGGCGGCCGACCTGCTGGTCAATTACGAGGCCAATCCCGGCCCGTTCCAGTTCATCAAGGACGTGCCGGTCGACTGGTCCGAGACCCGGGTTCTGGCGGCCGAGATCGGCGATTACGTCGCCATTGCGCGCAAGGACCGGGCGTCGGACGTCTGGGCCCTGGGCGCCGTCACCGACGAGCATCCGCGTGTTCTGACCGCGCACCTCGACTTCCTGGACGACGGGCGCCGCTATCGCGCCGAGATCTACCGGGACGGCCCCGACGCCGACTATCGCGGCAAACGCGAGGACATCGTCATCGAGCAGCGCGAGGTGACGTCGGCGGACACGCTGACACTGGCGCTTGCGCCCGGCGGCGGCCAGGCGATCCGCTTCGTGCCGCTGGGCCGGAGCCGTCGTCGATGAGCGGCATTCAGACCCTCTCCCGCTTGCGGGAGAGGTGGCCCGTCGATCGCGAAGCGATCCAGGGTCGGAGAGGGAAGTCTTCTGATGAAAGAGGACACTTCCCCCATCGTCAGGCGTGTCGCTTCGCGCCACGGCCTGACACTTCCCCCGCAAGCGGGGGAAGGTCATGACAATCCTAGCCCACCGTCCGCGCCTGTCCGGCCTGGCGATCTGGAACATGTGCGTCGGCTTCTTCGGCATCCAGATCGGCTTCGGCCTGCAGAACGCCAACACCAGCCGGATCTTCCAGACCCTGGGCGCCGAGGTCGACAGTCTGGCGATCCTCTGGATCGCCGCGCCGCTGACAGGTCTGCTGGTTCAGCCGATCATCGGCCATTTCAGCGACCGGACCTGGACCCGGTTCGGGCGTCGCCGCCCCTATTTCCTGGTCGGCGCCATCGCCACCACCCTGGCCCTGATCGCCATGCCCAACAGCCCCGGCCTGTGGTTCGCCGCGGCTATGCTCTGGATCATGGACGCCTCGATCAATATCACCATGGAGCCGTTCCGGGCCTTCGTCGGCGACAATCTGCCGGAAGAGCAGCGCACCGCCGGCTATGCGATGCAGAGCTTCTTCATCGGCGCGGGCGCGGTGTTCGCCTCGGTTCTGCCGTGGCTGTTGTCGAACGTGTTCGGCGTGGTCTCGACGGCCGAAGCGGGGGTCGTGCCCCTGTCGGTCAAGATCGCCTTCTATGTCGGCGCCGCCGGCCTGTTCTCGGCCGTGCTGTGGACCGTGCTGAGCACCAGGGAATACAGCCCCGAACAGATCGCCGCCTTCGAGCGCGCCAAACAGGCGGCCTTGGGCGCGCCTGCCGACGACGGCCCCGAGGCGCCGGCGCGCAGCGTGCAGGGCTGGATGACGTCGGGCCTGGTCTGCGCCGTGCTGGGGGGCCTGGGTTTCGTGTTGATCGGCGCGCTGAACCTGGAAAAGGAGCTGCTGGTCCTGGCCGGTTTCTTCGCCGGTTCTGGGCTGCTGCAGATCGCGGTCGGGATGATGCAGCGCCGCCGCATCGTCAACGCCGCGACCGAGATCCTGAACGACATCTTCCGCATGCCCGAGACCATGCGCGGCCTGGCGGTAGTGCAGTTCTTCAGCTGGTTCGCCCTGTTCGCCATGTGGATCTACACCACCGCCGCCGTGACCCGTGTCCACTACGGCACGACCGACACGACCTCGGCCGCCTATGCCGCCGGGGCCGACTGGGTCGGGGTTCTGTTCGGGGTCTATAACGGCGTGGCGGCCCTGGCGGCCTTCACCCTGCCGGTCCTGGCCAAGCGCATCGGCCGCAAGGCGACCCACGCCCTGATGCTGCTGCTGGGCGCCGCGGGCCTGTTCGGGGTCTTCGTCATCCGCGATCCGGGCCTGCTGTGGCTGCCGATGATCGGCGTCGGCTTCGCCTGGGCCTCGATCGTCTCCATGCCCTACGCCATCCTGTCGGCGGCGGTGCCGGACCGGAAGATGGGCGTCTATATGGGCGTCTTCAACATCTTCATCGTCGTGCCCCAGCTGCTGGCCGCCACCGTCCTGGGCCTGATCCTGAAGACCCTGTTCGACGGCCAGGCCATCTGGGCCTTGGTGCTCGGCGCCGTCTCCTTTGTGCTGGCGGCGGCGAGCGCCCTGCTGGTGCGCGAACATTCCCCCTCCCCCACGCCCAACCCGTGAGGCTTCTCCATGCGTAAATTCAAAACCCTTTGCCTCGCCGGCGCCGCCGGTCTGGCCGTCGCCTCGGCCGCGTCCGCACAGTCGGTCGCGCCCGGCGCACCCGGCGACCTGCCGACCTGGTCCAGCGCCGCCAAGACGGGGGCCGGAGCCTCCTACGAGGCCTATGTCGACGGCCAATATCGCGACGGCGGCCCGACCGGGGCGGTGTCCAAGGTCTGGTTCTCCATCGCCGACGGCGTCCTGACCGAGACCATGTACGGCCTGATCCACGAGGCCCAGATCAAGGCCCTGCGCTTCGCCGTCGTCACGCCGGATGGTCTGGCGCTGGAAGGCGACGACACCACGGCCAAGACCGAATACCTGCACGTGGACGCCGAGGGACGCCCCCTGTCGCCCGCCTACAAGATCACGACCCGCGACAAGGCCGGCCGGTTCGAGATCGAGAAGCGCATCTTCACCGACCCCGACCGCAACGCCCTGGTGCTGCGGGTTCAGATCACCGCCCTGAGCGGCGAGGCGACGCCCTATCTGCTGCTCGAGCCGCACATCGCCAATACCGGCGTCGATGATCGCGGCCAGGTCACACGCGAAGGCTTCCACGCCTGGGAAGGCGACACGCACCTGGTGCTGAAGCCCAGCGAGGCCTTCGCCGCCGCCAGCGTCGGCTTCGTCGGCGCCTCCGACGGCCTGACCGATCTGAAGGACGGCAAGCTGGACTGGACCTACGCCTCGACAGGCGAGACCGCCGGCAACACCATGATGACCGGCGCCCTGCCGACCCTGCGCATGGGCCAGAGCCTCAGCCGCGACTTCGTCATCGGCTTCGGCGACAGCGAGGCGGCGGCCGAAGCGGCGGCGGACGGCGCCTTCGCGACCGGCCTGGACGAGGTGCTGGCCCGCTTCAACGGCGAGGGCGAGCGCGCAGGTTGGGAGGACTATGTCGCCTCCCTGACCGAACTGCCCCGCATCGCCGAACAGGCGACCGACGGGGGCAAGCTGGCCTATGCCTCGGCCCTGATGCTGAAGGTGCAGGAGGACCGCACCCACGCCGGCGCCCTGATCGCGTCGCTGTCGAATCCCTGGGGCGACACGGTGGACGCGTCGAAATCCTCGACCGGCTACAAGGCGGTCTGGCCGCGCGACTTCTATCAGGTGGCCATGGCCCTGGCGGCCCTGGGCGACAGGGAGACGCCGCTGGCGGCCTTCAACTATCTGCCCCAGGTCCAGGTCGGGCCGGACACGCCCGGCAACACCGGCGTCGGCGGCTGGTTCCTGCAGAAGACCCACGTGGACGGCGAGCTGGAATGGGTCGCGGTTCAGCTGGACCAGACGGCCATGCCGATCATGCTGGGCTATCGTCTGTGGAAGATGGGCTGGCTGTCAGACGCCGAGATGACCGAGCACTACACCGCCATGCTGAAGCCGGCGGCCGACTTCCTGGTCGACGGCGGCAAGGTCGGGCTGTTGTGGAACGAGGCCGAGATCAAGCCGCCCTTCACCCAGCAGGAACGCTGGGAAGAGCAGCAGGGCTATTCGCCGTCCAGCACCGCCGCCGTGGTCGCCGGCCTGACCGTCGCGGCCGAGATGGCCCGCGCCTCGGGCGACGCGGCGGGCGCGACCCGCTACCAGTCCGCCGCCGACAGCTATGCGTCCAAGATCGAAGAGCGGATGTTCACCACCAACGGCGACTTCGGGAACGGCCGTTACTATATCCGCATCACCCAGAACGAGAACCCGAACGACAAGGCCCCGATCGGCGCCGCCAACGGCCAGATCGCGCCCCAGGAAGACAGGGTCGTGGACGGCGGCTTCCTGGAGCTGGTGCGCTACGGCGTGCGCAAGGCGGACGATGCCCACATCGTCTCCACCCTGCCGGTCTATGACGACCAGTCGCTGGAGCCCCTGTACCGTGTCCGCTACGATTTCGGCCCCGAGGGCGACAAGACGCCGGGCTGGCGCCGGTACGGCGTCGACGGCTATGGCGAAGACCATGTCACGGGCGCCAACTATGGCGTCGGCGGCGAGATGAGCCCCGGCCAGCGCGGCCGGGTCTGGCCCTTCTTCACCGGGGAACGCGGCCATTATGAACTGGCCCGCGTCAGCCTGAACGGCGCCCCCTCCGCCGCCGAAATCGCCGCCATCCGCCAGACCTATGTGCGCGGCATGGAGCGGTTCTCCAACGACGGCCTGATGCTGGCCGAACAGGTCTGGGACGGGGTCGGAGCCCCCACGGCCCACGACTACACCCTGGGTCAGAATACGGATTCCGCCACCCCCCTGGCCTGGACCCACGCCGAATATCTGAAGCTGCTGCGGTCGCTGGCCGACGGCAAGGTCTGGGACCGGTACGATCCGGTCGAAAGCCGCTACGCCCGCTGAACGAAAAAGGCCCCGGAGATCACTCTCCGGGGCCTCCTCAGTTCAGTTCCGAAGGATCAGAACATCACTTTAAGACTGGCGACGACGCGATCCTCGGCGTTCTGAACGTTGTCCACGTCGGTGTCATGATAGCGGACATCGACTCCCAGATTGTCCGTCAGGGCGTAGGTCGCACCGAGGTTCCAGGTCGTGTACTCGTCGCTGTCTTCGTAAGTCTGCAGGCCGACCGCGCCGGACAGGGTCAGCTTGTTCATCGGCGAGAAGCTGCCGTTGATCTCATAGTACAGCGTCTGTTCGTTGAGATAGCTGGGCGAGTAGAAGACCGCCGCGCCAACCGTGGCCGGGCCGACCGCCCGCGATGCGGCGAGCTTGAACTCGGTGTAGTTATAGTCGGTGAAGCTGGGGGCGTTCACATAGCTGTAGGCGATCACGCCGCCATCGACAGCGAAGCCCTGCACCTCGGTACGGTAGCCGGCGTAGAAATCGACTTCAGCATCGGTGTCGTCGCCGAAGTCTACATTCGAGGCCCAGACGCCCGCGTAGAAATTGCCGGCCGTCAGGTCCATGCCGCCCTGGATGGCAGGATCCTCATTAGTCTGGCTGTACCCGCGGTAAACATAGTCGCTGAAGACGCCGACGTTGAACGCGACATCGACCTCAGTGTCGGCCTGGGCCGAGGCGGGAGCGGCCACGCCGATCAGACCCAAAGACACGGCTACGGCCGCGACCGAACTCAAAAACCTGACATTCATTACGCTATCCCCTTGTTTTTATAGATTTGGTTTCAAGAACCGACACGAATGCCGGAAGACCTCGGGCGCGGCCGGCGGGCCGCGCCCGAGAGCGTTAGTCAGTGGTCCAGACTCTCGCCATGCAGCGAGGTGTCCAGACCGGCGGCTTCTTCCGCCTCGCTCACGCGCAGGCCCGTGGTGAACTTGCAGATGATGAGGATGACGAAGGTGCCCACCGCGCTGTAGGCGATGGTCCAGGCCAGGCCCAAGGCCTGGGCGCCGACAGTAGCGCCTTCCGACAGGCTGTTGATCGCGGTGGTCGCGAACACGCCGGTCAGCAGGGCGCCGATCAGACCGCCGGCGCCGTGGATGCCGAAGGCGTCCAGGGAGTCGTCGTAGCGCAGCAGTTTCTTGATCCAGACCGACGAGATGTAGCAGACCGGTCCGGCGATCAGGCCGATGATGACCGCGCCCTTGGGATCGACGAAGCCGGCGGCCGGAGTGATGGCCACCAGACCGGCGACCACGCCCGACAGCATGCCGATCAGCGAGACCTTCTTCTTCTCGATCAGTTCGATGATCTTCCAGGTCAGGGCGGCGGCGGCGGCGGCCAGGACGGTGTTCAGCAGGGCCACGCCCATCAGTTCGTTCGCCGCGCCCGCCGAGCCGGCGTTGAAGCCGATCCAGCCGACCAGCAGCAGCGAGGCGCCGATCATGGTCAGCACCGGGTTGTGGGCGATGATCGGCTCGGCGCCATAGCCCTTGCGGCGACCCAGGAAGATGGCGCAGACCAGCCCCGCGACGCCCGAGTTGACGTGAACGACCGCGCCGCCCGCGAAGTCCAGCACGCCGGCGGCGCCCAGGAAGCCGCCGCCCCAGACCCAGTGGCAGATGGGCGAATAGACCAGCAGCGACCACAGGGCCGTGAACAACAGCAGACCCGAATATTTCATCCGTTCAGCGAAGGCGCCGGTGACCAGGGCCGGGGTGATGATGGCGAAGGTCATCTGGAAGGCGATGAACAGATATTCGGGAATGCCGGTCAGCAGGGTGTTCGCCGTGCCCAGGGTCACGCCGTTCAGGAACAGCATGTCCAGGCCGCCCACATAGGGCTGAAGCGCGGCGTCAGGGTTGGCGCCGAAGGCGATGCTGTAGCCGGCGATGAACCAGACCAGCGAGACCACGGCGAAGACGCCGACCGACTGGGTGATGGTGGCGATGACGTTCTTGCGGCGCACCATGCCGCCGTAGAAAAGGGCCAGACCCGGCAGGGTCATCAACAGGACCAGAGCGGTCGAGGTGCCCAGCCAGGCCGTGCCGGCGCCGTCCAGTTCCAGCACCGACTGGTGCGCCAGCAGGGCCGGCGCCGCCTCGGGCGTCTGGGCGAAGGCCCCGCCCGCATAGAAGAGACCAATGGTCAGACACAGGAGCGCGACGGCTCCCGGAAGTCGATTCCAGACACGCGACATGAGCAAAAATCCCCCTTAGCAATCTCGCAGATGCGAAGGTTTTACTGCAATCGCGTCTTACGCAAGGGGCTTGACCGTAAACGGTGCAACTTTCTTGCAACGGTCATTGAACAAAAGTTAAGCCCCGCATGATCGATGCGTCATGCGGGGCTAAAATATCAAAATCGTGTTCCCGGTAACGATGTTCGCAGTACGAATTTCGCAGCCCGATCAGGTCAGGCCCAGTGCATCTGCACCCGATGCGCCGCCGCCCAGTGGATGGCGCGGATGGCGTCGATCACGGCCTCGGTCGCCGCGCGCGTGCCCAGGGCGCCGCCCAGGTCGGCGGTGACGGCGCCGGCCGCCAGGACTGCGGCGACGGCGGCCTCGATGGAATCGGCCTCGTCCTCGAGCTTCAGGCTGTGACGCAGCAGAAGGGCCGCCGACAGGATGGTTCCGACCGGGTTGGCCCGATCCTGTCCGGCGATGTCCGGCGCCGAGCCGTGGATCGGCTCGAACAGGCCCGGCCCTTCGGTCCCCAGCGAGGCCGACGGCAACAGGCCGATCGAACCGCCCAGCACCGAGATCTCGTCCGACAGGATGTCGCCGAACATGTTCTCGGTCAGGATGACGTCGTATTCGCGCGGCTTGCGGATCAGGTGCATGGCCATGGAATCGACCAGGGCGTGCTCCAGCGCGATCTCGGGGAACTCCTCGGCGTGGATGCGGGTCACCACCTCGCGCCACAGGCGGCTGGTCTCCATGACATTGGCCTTGTCGACCGAGGTCACCTTGCCGCGCCGCTGGCGAGCGGTCTGGAAGGCGGCGCGGGTGACGCGCTCGATCTCCGGCACCGTATATTCGCACAGGTCCGTGGCGCGGTCGGCGGTGCGGGTCTTCTCGCCGAAATAGACGCCGCCGGTCAGTTCGCGGAAGACGATCAGATCGACGCCCTCGACGATCTCCTTCTTCAGCGGCGAACGGTGCGCCATCACTGGCGAGACCTGCAGTGGCCGCAGATTGGCGAACAGGCCCATGGCCTTGCGGATCGCCAACAGGCCTTCCTCGGGCCGGCGCTTGCCGCCGTCCCATTTGGGGCCGCCGACCGCGCCCAGCAGAACCGCGTCGGCGGCGACGCAGGCGGCGCGGGTCGCCTCTGGCAGGGGCTCGCCCGTCTCGTCGATGGCGGCGCCGCCGATCAGATGTTCGGAGAAGTTGAAGCTGTGGCCATAGAAGTCGCCGATCACCGCCAGGACGTCGCGCGCGGCGCGCGTCACCTCCGGTCCGACGCCGTCGCCGGGCAACAGGACGATATTATAGGTCTTGGGGGCGGTGTTGGGCATCAGACGGTCTCTCTCGAACGCTCGTAGGCTTCGATCTCAGGCAGGTTTGATTGCAGCCAGCCCAGGGTGTCCACCCCGTTCAGCAGGCATTCGCGCGCGAAGGATTCGACCGTAAACGACACGGGCTGAGCATTGCCGCGCCGGATCTGGCTGGCCTGGAGGTCGATCGTGACCGGCTGGTCCGGTTGCGACGCCAGATCGTCCCAGACGTCCTGGCTGACGACGATGGGCAGCAGGCCGTTTTTCAACGCGTTAGATGTAAAAATGTCAGCGATCTCGGTCGAGATCACCGCCCGGAACCCATAATCGTACAGGGCCCAGGGGGCGTGTTCACGCGACGAGCCGCAGGCGAAATTCTTGCCCGCCAGCAGGATACGATGCTCGGCCGGATCGATGCGGTTCAGGATGGCCTCGGGCTTCTCCGATCCGTCCGTCTCATAGCGCCAGTCATAAAAGGCCGCCTTGCCCAGCCCCTCGCGCGACGTCGTCGTCAGGAAGCGCGCGGGGATGATCTGGTCGGTGTCGATATTGGCCTGACTCAAGGTCACGGTCTTGGAGGTCAAAACCTGAAAGGGCTCAGACATTTTGCGCTCCTACCGTCTCGCGCGCGGCGCTCGACTGCTTGAGGGCGGTCGCCTCCCGCAGATAGACGCGCGGATCAGTCAGCACCCCGGCCACCGCCGTCGCCGCCGCCGTCGCCGGACTGGCCAGGATGGTGCGGGCGTCCTTGCCCTGGCGGCCTTCGAAATTGCGGTTCGAGGTCGAGACGGCCAGCTGACCCGGCGCCACGAAATCCCCGTTCATGGCGATACACATGGAACAGCCCGGAATACGCCATTCGGCCCCGGCGGCGATGAAGACCTCGTGCAGGCCCTCCGCCTCGGCGTCGCGCCGCACGGCCTCCGAACCCGGCACCACCAGCATCCGCAGACCGGGCTTGACCTTGCGGCCCCGCAGCACCTCTGCGGCGGCGCGCAGGTCGGGCAGACGGCCGTTGGTGCAGGAGCCGATGAAGACCACGTCCACCGGCTGGCTGGTCGTCGCCTCGCCGGCGGTGAAGCCCATATAGGCGATGGCCTTGCGGTCGGAGTCCGACTGGGGCTGGGGCACGGGCGTGCCGATCGGCGCGCCCGCGTCCGGCGTCGTGCCCCAGGTCGCCATGGGACGGATGGCGGCGCCGTCGATGACGACTTCCTTGTCGAAGGTCGCGCCCGGATCCGTGGCCAGCTTCAGCCATTCGGCGGTCGCCGCCTCGTAGTCGGCGGGGACATGCTTGCGGCCGCGCAGCCAGTCGATGGTGGTCTGGTCCGGGGCGATCATGCCCGCGCGGGCGCCGGCCTCGATGGACATGTTGCACAGGGTCATCCGCCCTTCCATGTCCAGCGCCCGCACCGCCTCGCCCGCGTATTCAATGACATAGCCGGTGCCCCCGCCGAAGCCGATGGCGGCGATGACGGCCAGGGCGACGTCCTTGCCCGAAACGCCGGGCTGCAGCCGGCCATCCACCGTCACCCGCATGGCCTTGGCCTTGCGCTGCAACAGGCACTGGGTCGCCAGCACATGGCCGACTTCGGACGTACCGATGCCGAAGGCCAAAGCCCCGAAGGCGCCGTGTGTGGCCGTATGGCTGTCACCGCAGACTACGGTCATGCCCGGCTGGGTCAGGCCCAGCTCCGGCCCCATGACATGGACCACGCCCCGGTCTTCGGAGCCCCAGCCCGCCAGCGGCACCCCATGAGCGGCGCAGTTCTTCTCCAGCCGATGCACCTGGGCCTCGGCCTGGGCGGTGACATAGGGTTTCAGCCCGTTCAGTCCCGCCGGCAGGGTCGGGGTCGAATGGTCCAGGGTGGCGTAGGTCCGGTCGGGACGGCGCACCTTCAGGCCGCGCGCCTCGATCTCGCTGAAGGCCTGAGGGCTGGTGACCTCATGGACCAGGTGCAGGTCGATATACAGAACCCCGGGCGTGTCGGCCGTCTCGGATCGCACGACGTGGGCGTCCCAGACCTTGTCGAACAGGGTTTTTGGATCAGGCATACTGGGCCACCGTCTCCGACACGCCGTCCACGGCGTCGATGATGGCGATCAGCTCCGCGTCGTTGATCTCGCCGATCTGGTCGGCGCGCTGCTTGAAGCCGGCGACCACCGCGACCAGACGCTCGCCCTCAATGGGACGGCCGATGGTCTCGGCGCGCTTGGCGATGGCGTGACGGCCCGAATGCTTGCCCAGCACGAACCAGCTGCCCTCGAAGCCCACGTCCTGGGGCCGCATGATCTCATAGGTGCGGCTGTCGGCCAGCATGCCGTGCTGGTGGATGCCGGCCTCGTGGGCGAAAGCATTGATGCCGACCACCGACTTGTTGCGGGCGATAACCGTCTCGGTGATCTCGCACAGGATCTTGGAGGCGCGAACCAGATGGCGGCTGTCGGCGCCGGTCGTGACGCCGTAACGGTCCTCGCGGACCTTCAGGGCCATGATGACCTCTTCGATCGAGGCGTTGCCGGCGCGCTCGCCGATGCCGTTGATCGCGCCTTCGACCTGACGCGCACCGCCCTCGACGGCGGCCAGGGAGTTGGCGACCGCCATGCCCAGGTCGTCGTGGCAGTGGGCCGAGAAGATCACATGCGGATGGCGCTTGTGGATGCGCGCCGCCAGGGCGCGGAAGGTCTCGCGCACCTCTTCCGGAGTCGCATAGCCGACGGTGTCGGGCACGTTCAGGGTCCGGGCGCCGGCGTCGGCGGCGGCTTCCAGCACATCGGCCAGGAACTCGGGCTCGGTGCGGAAGGCGTCTTCGGCCGAGAACTCGACGTCATCGAACAGGCTGGCGGCGTATTCGACCGACCGCACCGCCGTCGACAGCACCTCGTTGGTGGACATCTTCAGCTTGGCGGTGCGGTGGATCGGGCTGGTGCCGATGAAGGTGTGGCAGCGGCGATGCGACTTGGGCGCCGGCTGCAGGGCCCGGAAGCTGGCGTCGATGTCCTTTTCGTTGGCGCGCGACAGGGAGCAGAAGATCGGCCCCTCGACCTCGCCCGCCACGCGGCGGATGCAGTCTTCGTCGCCGGGCGAGGCGGCGGCGAAGCCGGCCTCGATAACGTCGACGCCCAGGTCCTTCAGGACCTGGGCCATCTTCACCTTGGCTTGGGCGCTCATGGAGAAGCCGGGCGCCTGTTCCCCGTCCCGCATCGTCGTGTCGAAGACGATGACGCGGTTGGGGTCGGCGGCGATCTCCGCGGTTCGGGATACGCCGGATACTCGTACTTTTTCGGCGGTCATTACGCGGCCTCGGATTGAATAATGTCGTTGCCGATGCGGCGCACGCCGAACAGGCGGTCGATCTGGCGGCCCAGATTCTCCATGCACCGGCCGGCGTCGCGGCCGCGCACGGTCAGGGAGATGCGGCGGAACGCCCCTTCGTCGGCCATGTTCATGCCGTCGATGTGGAAGCCGCGGCGCTCCACAAGGCCGATGAGACGCTGAAGCGAACCGTCCGCACGGTCGATCTGGATGTGGATCGTGTCGCTCATCTCAGGAGCCCTCCATCATTTCGGCGTTGCTCTTGCCCGGCGGAACCAGCGGCCAGACATTGTCTCGGGGATCGATGACCACATGGGCCAGGCAGGGGCCGTCGGCGGCCAGCAGGCGCTGGATGCCGTCCGACACCTGATCGCGGCGATCGATACGGAAGGCCTCGATGCCAAAGGCCTCGGCCACCTTCACGAAGTCCGGATTGTCGGACAGGTCGATCTCGGAATAGTTCTCGGCGAAGAACAGCTCCTGCCACTGGCGCACCAGGCCCAGCGAGGAATTGTCGATCAGCACGATCTTCAGCGGGATGCCGTAACGCTTCAGCGTCGCCAGCTCCTGGATGTTCATCATGAAGCCGCCGTCGCCGGCGATCGTGACGACGGTCGCGGACGGATCGGCCAGCTTGGCGCCGATGCCCGCAGGCAGGCCGAAGCCCATGGCGCCCAGGCCGCCCGAGGTGATGTGGGCTTCGGGCCGGGAGAAACGGCAGTGCATGGCCGCCCACATCTGATGCTGGCCCACGTCGCAGGCGGCGACGAAATCATCCCCCGCCGCTTCCGAAACCTCTTTCAGCAGGGCCGGGGCGTAGACCCCCTCGCCCGGCGCGTCATAGCGATAGGCGCCGACGGCGGCGGCCTGGGCGCATTCGACGGCCCACGGCTGGATATCCAGCGCCGGGCCGCCGGCCATGCGCGCCGTCAGGGCCTCGACCCCGTCCTTCAGCTCGCCGACGACGGCGACATTGGCCGCCCGCAGCTTGCCGACTTCCGAGGCGTCGATGTCGAAATGGACGATCCGGGCGTTGGGCGCGAACTCGGCCAGCTTGCCCGTGGCGCGGTCGTCGAACCGAGCGCCGACGACGATCAGCAGGTCGCTGTCCTGGACCGCATGATTGGCGGCGCGGGCGCCGTGCATGCCCAGCATGCCCAGCATGCCCGGCGCATCGGTCGGGATGGTGCCCAGGGCGTTCAGGGTCGAGACCTGCGGAATGCCGGTCGCGGCGACGAAGGCGCGCAGGGCCTCGGTCGCACGGCCGATCTTCACCCCGCCGCCGATATAGACCAGCGGCTTCTTGGCGGCGCGGATTGCGGCCTCGGCGGCGGCGATGGCGTCGTGGTCGATGCGCGGCGTCTCGTTGGGGATATGGAAGCCGTAGTCGTCGCTGGTCGTGGCGAACTGCACGTCCTTGGGCAGATCGACCAGAACCGGACCGGGGCGGCCCGAGGCGGCGATATGGAAGGCTTCCTCGATGGCGGCCGGAACCTCGGCCGCGTCGCGGACCAGGATCGAGTGTTTCACGATCGGCAGGGTGACGCCCAGGATGTCGATCTCCTGGAAGGCGTCGGTGCCCATCAGGCCCTGGGCGACATTGCCGGTGATGCAGACCATCGGCACCGAATCCATCATCGCATTGGCGATGCCGGTGATCAGATTGGTGGCGCCCGGGCCGGAGGTGGCCATGCACACCCCGACCTTGCCGCTCTTGCGCGCATAGGCGTCGGCGGCGAAGGCCGCGCCCTGCTCATGGCGGACCAGGATGTGTTTCAGCTTGGATCCGGCCAGGGCGTCATAGACCGGCATGATGGCGCCGCCCGGATAACCGAACACCATCTCCACGCCCAGCCGCTCCAGGGTGGAGACCAGCAGGCGCGCCCCCGATTGCGGGGCGGCCTCGGCTGAGGATTTGAAGGCGGCGGCGGTCATCAGGGTCATCCGGTCTATCGCTTACGGCTCAGGCCGCTTCGGACTTGGGGGTGTTCAGCCAGGCCATGCGCTCGCGCAGACGGGCGCCGACCTGTTCGATCTGGCTTTCGCGGTCCGCCTTCAGCCAGGCTTCGTACTGCGGCTTGCCGGCCTCGTTCTCGGCGATCCAGTTGCGCGCAAAGGTGCCGTCCTGGATCTCGTCCAGGATGGTCTTCATGCGGGCCTTGGTCTCTTCATTGACGACGCGCGGGCCGCTCGCGACGGCGCCGTATTTGGCCGTCTCGGAGATGAAGTGGTGCATCTTCGAGATGCCGCCTTCGTAGAACAGGTCCACGATCAGCTTCAGTTCGTGCAGGCATTCGAAATAGGCGATCTCGGGCTGGTAGCCGGCCTCGACCAGGGTGTTGAACCCTTGCATGACCAGTTCCTTGGCGCCGCCGCACAGGACGGCCTGTTCGCCGAACAGATCGGTCTCGGTCTCTTCGCGGAAGGTGGTCTCCAGCAGACCGCCGGTCGCGCCGCCGTTGCCCTTGGCGTAGCCCATGGCCCGGTCGCGCGCCTTGCCGGTGACGTCCTTCTCGATGGCGAACAGCGAGGGCACGCCGCGGCCGCGCTGGAATTCCCGACGAACCAGATCGCCCGGTCCCTTGGGCGCAACCAGGATGACGTCCATGTCGGCGCGCGGGGTGATGCGCTCGTAGATGATCGAGAAGCCGTGGGCGAACAGCAGGGCCGAGCCTTCCTTGGCGTTCGGTTCGATGATGTCGCGATAGACGTCGCCCTGGACCATGTCGGGGGTCAGGATGGCGATGATGTCGGCGCCCTTGACGGCCTCGGCCGGCTCGGCGGTCGGGACGCCGTCCTCGGTGGCGTGTTTCCAGCCCGTGCCGCCGTGACGGACGCCGGCGACGACGTCATGGCCGCTGTCCTTCAGGTTCTGCGCATGGGCGCGACCCTGCGAGCCATAGCCGATGATGGCGATGCGCTGGCCGGCGATGGCGCCCGGCTTGATGTCTTCGTTGGTGTAGATGGTGATGGCCATGAGAATTCAGGCGTCCTGAGCAGCAGTGGATTTGTGAGACGCCTGGCCAAAATCGGGAATTTGGGCCGGCGGCGGGTTGGGAATGGTGACCGCGCCCTGGGCCGCCGAGGCGACCGAGGCGCGGTATTTGGCGAAGACACCTCGCGCCGGACGGACCACGTGGGGCGTAAAGCCCGCCCGGCGCGTCGCCAGATCGACGTCGACGTCGATGCGGCGGTTGGTGACGTCGATGGTGATGCGGTCACCATCGCGAATGAGAGCGATCGGGCCGCCGACGGCGGCTTCCGGCGAGATGTGGCCGGCGACGAAGCCGTAGCTGGCGCCCGAGAAGCGACCGTCGGTCAGCAGGGCGACATTGTCGATCTTGCGGCCCTTCAGGGCGGCGGTGACCTGCAGCATCTCGCGCATGCCCGGACCGCCCTTGGGCCCTTCGTAGCGGATGATGATGACGTCGCCCTCGCCGACCGAGCCGTCCTGAACGGCGTGGAAGGCGTCTTCCTCGCTGTCGAAGACGCAGGCCGGACCTTCGAATCTGTCGACCTTGTGGCCCGTCAGCTTGATGACCGCGCCTTCCGGGGCGACGTCGCCATAGATGACGGCGAAGCTGCCGCGCTCCATGACCGGCGCGTCGAAGGTCGTCACCACCACCTGGCCGGGGGTCTCCTCGGCCTCTGCGGCTTCGGCGAACAGGCTGCGGCCGCTGACGGTGGGGGTGTTCACGATCTTGCCGGCCTCGGCCATACGCTGCGTGACCAGACGGGTGCCGCCGGCGGCGAACAGGTGCGAGGCCAGGAAGCGGCCGCCCGGCTTCAGGTCGCAGATGACCGGCGCCTCGACACAGGCCTGGTGGCAGTCCTCGACGCCGAAATCGACCCCGGCCTCCGCCGCGATGGCCGTCAGGTGCATGACGGCGTTGGTCGAACCGCCCGAGGCGGAAACGGCGACGGCGGCGTTCTTCAGACTGGCGCGGGTGATGTATTTGCGGGCGGTGTCGCCGGCGAACACCCGCTCGACGATCAGGCGACCGCAGCGCTCGCCCTGGGCCGCCTTGCCCGGATCGACCGCCGGCACGTCATTGGCGCCCATGGGCGAGATGCCCATGACCGACAGGGCCATGGCCATGGTGTTGGCCGTGAACTGGCCGCCGCAGGCGCCGGCGCCGGGGCAGACTGCGCTCTCGACCGCCTTCAGCCCCGCGTCGTCCAGCGTCCCGGCCGAATGGGCGCCGATGGCCTCGAACACCTCCTGGACCGAGACCTCCCTGGCCCCGATCACGCCCGGCATGATGGTGCCGCCGTAATAGACCAGGCCGGGGATATCCATCCGGGCCAGAGCCATGGCCGCCGCGGGAATGGTCTTGTCGCAGCCGACAATGCAGACCACGCCGTCCAGCTGATGGCCCTCGATGGCCAGTTCGATGGAGTCGGCGACGACCTCGCGGCTGATCAGCGAGGCCTTCATGCCCGCCGTGCCCATCGAGATGCCGTCGGTGACGACGATGGTGTTGAAATCGACCGGATAGCCGCCCGCTGCGACGATGCCGGCGCGCACATCCTTGGCCAGGCGGTCCAGGTGCATGTTGCACGGCGTGACCGTCGACCAGGTGTTGACGATGCCGATCATCGGCTTGTCGAAGTCGGCGTCCTGCATGCCGGCGGCGCGCAGATACGAGCGGGCGGCGGCCCGGTTCGGGCCATGCGTCACCGCCGCGCTGCGCGCATTGGGCTTGTTGGGTTCTGAGGTAGAATCTTGCGTCATCGGTCCGGTTCTTTTTGAACCGCCAAGCACGAAAAACCCCGCTTCCTTTCGGGAGCGGGGTGGTGCGAGGCGATCCTGAGTGTGTTTAGGTCAGGTCGCGTGCATCCACGCCGCTTGCGTAAGCAGGCCGAGAAGTACGAGGAGAATGAGGAATACAGGGCTTTCCAGACCGATCGGCGCGCGAACGGTCGCTGCCGCCTGAGCGGTGCATCCCTTCATCATGTCGCGCGTCATCGTGGCCACGGGTGGCTCCCTCTTCTGACGCCAAGAAACCATATGGACCGGGACCGCACAACCCCTGTCGCAAAAATTTTGCTCAACGAACCGAAAACCGCCTTCGGCAGAGGTGTTTCTTGCCGGACACGCCGCCACCCCCTCTAACCGTAACGCTTGCTCACGCCATGTTAGGGCTAAGGCGCGGCGGCGGGGTTGAAACCGGGGCGCGACAGTTCCATTGAGACGCCAACAACATAATCGTTCAGAGGAGCCTCCCCATGACCGTTCGCGTCGCCATCAATGGTTTCGGCCGCATCGGCCGTCTCGTCCTTCGCTCGATCATCGAGCACGGCCGCACGGACATCGAAGTGGTGGCGATCAACGATCTGGGTCCGGTCGAGACCAACGCCCACCTGTTCCGCTATGACTCGGTGCACGGTCGCTTCCCCGGCACGGTGACTTCGGGCGAAGACTGGATCGACGTCGGCACGGGCAAGATCAAGGTCACGGCCGAGCGCGATCCGGCCAATCTGCCGCATGCCGAGCTGAAGGTGGACATCGCCTTCGAATGCACCGGCATCTTCACCGCCAAGGACAAGGCCAGCGCCCACCTGAAGGCCGGCGCCAAGCGCGTCCTGGTCTCGGCCCCCGCCGAGGGCGCCGACAAGACCATCGTCTTCAAGGTCAACCACGAGACCCTGACCGCCGACGACATCGTCGTCTCGAACGGCTCCTGCACCACCAACGCCCTGGCCCCCGTCGCCAAGGTGCTGAACGACCTGTTCGGCATCGAGCGCGGCTACATGACCACCATCCACTCCTACACCGGCGACCAGCCGACGCTGGATACGATGCACAAGGATCTGTACCGCGCCCGCGCCGCCGCCCTGTCGATGATCCCGACCTCGACCGGCGCCGCCAAGGCCCTGGGCTTGGTCCTGCCGGAACTGAAGGGCAAGCTGGACGGCTCGTCGATCCGCGTCCCGACCCCGAACGTCTCGGTGGTCGACCTGAAGGTCGTCTCCGGCCGCGACACCTCGGCCGACGAGATCAACGCCGCGCTTCAGGCCGCCGCCGACGGCCCGATGAAGGGCGTCCTGTTCACGACGACCGATCCGCTGGTCTCCAGCGACCTGAACCACATCGCTGCTTCGTCCACCGCCGCCCTGCCCCAAACCCAGGTCGTCGACGGCAAGCTGGCCCGCGTGCTCAGCTGGTACGACAACGAATGGGGCTTCGCGACCCGCATGGCGGACACCGCCCTGGTGATGGCGAAGTTCCTCTGAAATGAAGCCGCGCTGGGCCCAAAAGCTTGACGCCCAGCGCGAGCCGGATCGCTCACCGTTTGCGTCTCCCGCCTCAACCGAAGCTCATGTCGGGCTACTCGGCATCGCGGCATTTTTTGGCATATGGGCAGGTCAAGCGGGTGGCTATCTGGCTATCCGCTTCCAACTCCCTGTCGCAGCGAGCCTCGTAATCGCTGGAGTGGTTGTCACCCTGATCATCTGGGCGGCATCCCTTCTAGCGCGCCGCAACGGCTATCTGGTCTTCGGTTTCAGCATCGTATTCGTCATCGCCTTGATGGGCTCAACTGTCCTCAAATTACTCCTGGCTATAAGATCATGACCTTCCGCACCCTCGACGACGCCAAGGATCTCGCCGGCAAGACGGCCCTGGTCCGCGTGGACTTCAACGTCCCGATGGAGGACGGCAAGGTAACGGACGACACCCGTCTGCGGGTCGCCCTGCCGACGATCCAGCGCCTGCGCGACGCCGGCGCCAAGGTCGCCCTGCTGGCCCACTTCGACCGGCCCAAGGGCCAGCGCGTCCCGTCGATGAGCCTGAAGCCGGTCGTGGACGATCTGGAGAACCTGCTCGGCGCCCCCGTCCGCTTCGCCGACGACTGCATCGGTCCGGACGCCGTGGACGCCATCCGCGACCTGGACGCCGGCGGCGTGGTCCTGCTGGAGAACGTCCGCTTCCACGCGGCGGAAGAGGCCAATGACCCGGTCTTCGCCGAGAAGCTGGCCGATCTGGGCGACCTCTATGTCAACGACGCCTTCTCGGCCGCCCACCGCGCCCATGCCTCGACGGAAGGGATCGCGCACCACCTGCCCGCCTATGCCGGCGAATCCATGCGCCGCGAGCTGGACGCCCTGGACGCCGCCCTGGGCAATCCGCAGAAGCCGGTTCTGGGCATCGTCGGCGGCGCCAAGGTCTCGACCAAGCTGGACCTGCTGAAGAACCTGGTCGGCAAGCTGGACCGGCTGGCCATCGGCGGCGGCATGGCCAACACCTTCCTGTTCGCCCAGGGGATCGACATCGGCGGCTCGCTGGCTGAACGCGACATGGCCGACACGGCCCGCGAGATCATGGCCGAGGCCGAGGCGAAGGGCTGCAAACTGCTGCTGCCCGTCGATTTCGTGGTGGCGACCGAGGTCAAGCCCGGCGCCGCATCCCGCCCCGTCATCGCCGGCGCCGCCCTGTCGGCCGACGACAAGATCCTCGACGCCGGCCCCGCCACGGTCGCGCGGCTGCTGGAGGCCCTGACCGCTTCGAAGACCCTGATCTGGAACGGCCCCCTGGGCGTGTTCGAGGTGCCGCCCTTCGACGCCGCCACCGTGACCGTCGCCCGTCATGCGGCGGCCCTGGCCAAGGCCGGGCTGCTGGTCGCGGTCGGCGGCGGCGGCGACACGGTCGCGGCCCTGAACCACGCCGGCGTATCGGACGACATGACCTTCGTCTCCACCGCCGGCGGCGCCTTCCTGGAATGGATGGAGGGCAAGCCCCTGCCCGGCGTCGAAGCCCTGCGCGTCTGATCGGCGGCGGTGCAGGCGGATCACGCCTGCATCCCGGCCTTCCGAATTCCCGCTGAAACGGCTGTAACGCGGCGTGACTTCGTCACGCCTCGCCGCTAGTCTCTTGCCCAATCAAAAAAGACTATTCGGCTCAGGAGACTATCCCATGGCGCGCATCACGCTGCGACAGCTGCTCGACCACGCGGCAGAGAACGACTACGGCCTGCCGGCCTACAACATCAACAATATGGAACAGGGTCTGGCGATCATGGAGGCGGCCCACGAGGTCAACGCCCCCGTCATCATCCAGGCCTCGCGCGGCGCCCGGAACTACGCCAATGACGTGGTTCTGGCCAAGCTGATCGACGCCCTGGCCGAACTCTATCCCGACATTCCGGTCTGCATGCACCAGGACCACGGCAACGGCCCCGCCACCTGCGCCACCGCCATCCAGTACGGCTTCACCTCGGTGATGATGGACGGCTCGCTGGAGGAGGACGCCAAGACCCCCGCCTCCTACGAATACAATGTCGAGGTCACGCGCCGCGTCACCGAAATGGCCCATGCCTGCGGCGTCTCGGTCGAGGGCGAACTGGGCGTGCTGGGCTCGCTGGAGACCGGCATGGGCGAGGCCGAGGACGGCCACGGCTTCGAGGGCAAGCTGGACCATTCGCAACTGCTGACCGATCCCGACCAGGCCGTCGATTTCGTCGCCGCCACCAAGGTCGACGCCCTGGCCATCGCCATGGGCACCAGCCACGGCGCCTACAAGTTCAGCAAGAAGCCGGACGGCGACATCCTGGCCATGAATGTGATCGAGGACATCCACCGCCGCCTGCCCAACACCCACCTGGTGATGCACGGCAGTTCGTCGGTGCCGCAGGATCTGCAGGACATCATCAACCAGTACGGCGGCGAAATGCCCCAGACCTGGGGCGTGCCGGTCGAGGAGATCCAGCGCGGCATCAAGCACGGCGTGCGCAAGGTCAATATCGACACGGACAACCGCATGGCCATCACCGGCGCCATCCGTAAGGCCCTGATGGAGAACCCCCGGGAGTTCGATCCCCGCGCCTATCTGAAACCCGCCAAGGCGGCCATGAAGAAGCTCTGCATGGAGCGCTACCAGCAGTTCGGCTGCGAAGGCCAGGCCTCTCGGATCCGCCCCCTGTCCACCGCCCAGATGGCCCGCCGCTACGCCTCGGGCGACCTTGACCCGTCCTTCCGCGGCGCCGCCGTCAAGGCCGCCTGATCGATCAGAAGACCGGGTAGCGGCCGCTCAGTTCGCCGCGCACCTGGCGCAGGTCCCACTCTGCGCGGTCCAGCGCGTCGCGCGCCTCACGGGCGTTGCGGCGCGCACTGCGGATTTCCCCGCGCACCTCGTCGATCCGGTCGCGAATTCGCTGTTTCTCGTCATCCGTCAGGCCGTCCGACCGGAGTTCGCGCTGCTTGGCGTCCAGCTTGTCCTCCCGGTCCTCGATGCGCGCCTCGGCGCTGCTCAGCGCGCTTTCGGCGCTTGCAACCGCCGCCTCGACCTCGTGCAGCCTGCGCCCGTCATTGTAGGCAGGCAGAAACTCCGCCTCCTCCTCGGGTCGGCAGACGCCGTAATAGGTGTTGCCCGCCCGCCCCTCGGTCCAGCCCCGCTGGAAGGTGCAATAGGTCCTGAGCCCGTCCTCGCGCGCCGATCCATAGGCCGCCGGATTGGGCCCCACCTGATATTTTTCGCAGGCCTTGGCATGATCGTCCAGCCGGCTCATCGGATAGCCTGCCGCCCCGTCGGCATAGCCCTTTTCACCCCAGGCGCCCGCCAGACATTCGTCCTTGCTCATGGTCGAGCAACTGCCCAGCAGCGCCGCTGCGGCGATCCCGCCGCCCGTGATCAGAAAACGCTTCATCGGATTCCCCTACGCCCCCCAAGCTTCACTATCGACCGACGACGGGGCCTCGCGCAAGCCGCGCGCCGTGCTAGGGAGCCCCGGTGTCCGACCCTGATCTGATCGACGAAGAAGACCTGCCCCCGCCCCTCGCCCCCGCCGAGGTGCTGGAGGCCCGCCTCGATGCGCCCGGGGTTCGCCTGGACAAGGCCCTGGCCGAGGCCTTCCCGACCCTGTCGCGCGCCCGGCTCCAGGCCCTGCTGGCGGAAGGCGCCGTCCGTCGCGACGGCCTGGTCCTGACCGGCGGCTCCGCCAAGGCCCAGCCCGGCCTCTATGTCGTCGCCCTGCCGCCCGTCGCCCCGGCCACGCCTCAGCCCGAAGCCATCCCCCTCACCGTCCTCTACGAGGACGCGGATCTGATCGTCATCGACAAGCCCGCCGGCATGGCCGCCCACCCGGCGCCGGGCTGCGAGACAGGCACCCTGGTCAACGCCCTCCTGGCCCACTGCGGCGACAGCCTGTGGGGCATCGGCGGCGTCGCCCGCCCCGGCATCGTCCATCGCCTGGACAAGGACACCTCCGGCGTCATGGTCGCCGCCAAGACCGACCGCGCCCATCAGGGCCTGTCCGCCCTGTTCGCGACCCACGACATCGAACGCACCTATATCGCCCTGACGCGCGGCGCCCCGTCACCGTCCAGAGGCCGGATCGAAACCCGCATCGGACGCTCGACGGGCGACCGCAAGAAGATGGCCGTGCTGAAGGCTGGAGGACGCGAGGCGATCACCGACTATGTCGTCCAGGCGACCTTCGGCGAACCGGCCAAAGCGAGCGGCGCGCCCCTCGCCGCCCGCGTCGCCTGCACCCTGCACACCGGCCGCACGCACCAGATCCGCGTCCACCTGTCGTCCAAGGGTTCGCCCATACTTGGAGACGCGACCTATGGCTCGGGCAGCCCTGCCGCCGCCGTCCGGGCTGCGGTCGCCGAGGCCGGCCTGGCCCGCCAGGCCCTGCACGCGGCTGTCCTGGGCTTCGTTCATCCGGTCACCGGCGAAACCCTCCGCTTCGAGACCCCGCCGCCCGCCGACATGGTGCGGCTCGAAGCCCTGCTCTCCGACCTCTGAGGCCCCCATGCTCGACCCGGACATCCGCGACAACGCCGAGCTCAACCGTTACGAACTGCCCGTCGGTGGCGAGGTGGCGGTCGTCACCTACAACCTGTCTCCGCCGAACCTGATGATCACGGAGACTCTGGTCCCCGAACGTCTTGAGGGCCAGGGCATCGCCAGCCGCCTGGCGAAACACGTCCTCGCCGACGCCAGGGCCCGCGACCTGCTCATCCTGCCGGTCTGCCCCTTCTTCTCCGCCTATCTTCAGAAACATCCCGAATACGCGGACGTCGTCCATCCAGCCTATCGAGGCTTGCTGGGAATTTGAGGCCGTGTGGCCGAGCCAGACTGCACCCGACAAGTCAGTCTTGAATTGAAACTGACTTCGGTTTATACAGGCCTCTGGCCGGCACGAGTGGCGCCCGGGCCACGGTCACGCTTTCGTGTGACCGCCCGCCCCTAAAAACGGCGGCAACCCATCGCTACTTCATCGGTTGAGGGGTGAGACGTCGGCGCACATGGGTGGCCGATGTCGAAGCGCCCGCTCGTTTTGACGGTCGGAGGGACCATATGGCTGCCAATAGTACGCTCGCGGTGATGTCGCCTGAACAAGGCCTGTCGCGTTATCTGACGGAAATCCGCAAATTCCCGATGCTGACCAAGGACGAGGAGTTCATGCTCGCCAAGCGTTGGTCGGAACACCAGGATCCCGAAGCCGCCCACCGTCTCGTGACCTCGCACCTTCGTCTCGTGGCCAAGATCGCCATGGGGTATCGCGGCTACGGCCTGCCGATCGGCGAAGTGATTTCCGAGGGCAATGTCGGCCTGATGCAGGCCGTCAAGAAATTCGATCCCGACAAGGGCTTCCGCCTGGCCACCTACGCCATGTGGTGGATCCGCGCCTCGATCCAGGAATACATCCTGCGCAGCTGGTCGCTGGTGAAGATGGGCACCACAGCCGCCCAGAAGAAACTGTTCTTCAACCTGCGCAAGGCCAAGAGCCAGATCTCGGCCTTCGAGGAAGGCGACCTGCACCCCGAACACCTCGCCGCCATCGCCACCAAACTGGGCGTCAGCGAGGAAGAGGTCACCAACATGAACCGCCGCCTCGGCGGCGACGCCTCGCTGAACGCGCCGCTGCGCGCCGATGGTGAAAGCGAATGGCAGGACTGGCTGGCGGACGACACGGCCGTCTCCCAGGAGACCCAGCTGGCCGACGACGAGGAAAAGGGCATCCGCATGAGCCTCCTGCAAGAGGCCATGGAAGAGCTGACGGACCGCGAGAAACACATTCTGACGGAACGCCGCCTCAAGGACGATCCCGTCACTCTGGAAGAACTGGCCGGCCAGTACGGCGTCTCGCGCGAGCGCGTCCGTCAGATCGAGGTCCGCGCCTTCGAGAAGCTGCAGAAAGCCATGCGCGCCGCCGCCGAGGAACGGAACCTGGTCGACGCCTGACACACGGCTGTCGCGCCTCCCGCTCAAGCGGCGGGGGGCGCGATAGGGTCTCTCAGGACGCTCGCGCCATCTGCGCCGGCGCCGGCTGAACCAGGGCCATGATCGCGCCGATGGGCTGGGCCAGACCGCCCTTTGTGACGGCGCCGGCGCCCATGAAGGCTTCCAGCCCGCCCGCTGCGATCGCCAGCTTGGCGTCGCCGGTCTTGACCGCCACGGTCTTCAGCGTCTGGGCCTGTTGGCGAATGGCGCGCATGGCCTGAGCCGGGTCCTGATCAAACTGGCTCATCGCCGCCACCAGGATGCGCAACGCCTGATCCTTGACGTCGACAGGCCCGTCTGTCGATCCGTCGGCCCGGCGCTTGCGTGCGCCTGAATATTCGCCCGAGTTGAACCGGCGCCGATCCGGCCCGACATAGCCGACCGCCTCGACCCAGGGCCGTGACTTCAATGCGACGTTCTCGACCCGTTTGAACAGGTCGCCGGTCGTATAGGGTTTGCGCAGAAACTCATGCACCCCGGCGTCGCGCGCGCCCTTGATGGCGGCGGCGGTCGCCTCGCCCGTCACCATGATGACCGGCGCCATACGGCAGCTCATCGACGACCGACGCACGCGCCGCGTCAGGGTTTCCCCATTCAAGGCCTCGCCCGAACGTTCGGTGAAGATGACGCCCGGCTCGACGTCGCGCAGCAGCTCCAACGCCCGTTCTTCATCGCTCTCGGTATAGACCTCGCGCGCGCCCAACCCCTTCATGATGTCGGACAGCAACCGCGCCGACGCCGCGTTCGGTTCGACGATCACGATCCGCCGCACAGCGGGTTCGAGACGGCTCAGGGTTCTGGCGTCGGCGGTGAACAAGGCTTCTGCTCCGGTTTCACCCGCAGGCTTACCGGTTGCTGGTTAAGGCCCGTTGAATCGGGGGTCGTTTGCCCTCAGCCCTGGAAGGGATCTCGCATCAGGATTGTGTCGTCCCGTTCCGGGCTGGTCGACAGCAGGGCCACCGGCGCGCCGATCAGTTCCTCGATCCGACGCACATATTTGATGGCGTTGGCGTTGATGTCCTTGAAGCTGCGGACCCCGGCGGTGCTTTCGCTCCAGCCTTCCAGTTCCTCGAACACCGGCTCGGCGGCGGCCTGGGCCTTCAGGCTGGACGGCAGATAGTCCAGAACTTCGCCATCGACCTTGTAACCGACGCAGATCTTCAGCGTCTTCAACCCGTCCAGCACGTCCAGCTTGGTCAGGGCGATGCCGTCGATGCCGTTGATCGCCACCGACTGGCGCACCAGCACGGCGTCGAACCAGCCGCAGCGCCGCGCCCGTCCCGTATTCACCCCCACCTCGCGGCCCACGGTCGCCAGATGCTGTCCGACCTCGTCGTCCAGTTCGCAGGCGAACGGGCCTTCGCCGACGCGGGTCGTATAGGCCTTCACGATGCCCAGCACATAGCCGACGCCGCGCGGCCCGACGCCCGACCCCGCCGCCGCCTGTCCGGCCACGGTGTTGGAGCTGGTCACATAGGGGTAGGTGCCGTGATCGACGTCCAGGAAGGCGCCCTGCGCGCCTTCGAACAGCACCCGCTTGCCGTCCTTCTGCGCCTGGTCCAGCACCCGCCAGGCCGGCTTCACATAGGGCAAGATCTTCGGCGCGATCTCCAGCAGCGACGCCAGCAGCGCCTCCGGGTCGATCGGCTCCAGCCCCAGGCCCGCGCGCAGCGGGTCATGGTGCGAGCGCAGACGCTCGATCTTGACCTTCAGGTCGTCTTCATTGGCCAGGTCGCACACCCGGATGGCGCGGCGGCCGACCTTGTCCTCATAGGCCGGGCCGATGCCCCGCCCGGTCGTGCCGATCTTGGCGCCCGGCGCGCTGGCGGCCGCTTCGCGCGCCACGTCCAGCGCCGGATGGATCGGCAGGATCAGGCAGGCGTTGTCGGCGATGGTCAGGATGTCGGGGCTGATGGCCACGCCCTGAGCCTCGATCTTCTCGATTTCGCCGACTAGGTGCCAGGGATCCACGACCACGCCGTTGCCGATGATCGACGGCTTGCCCTGAACCACGCCCGAGGGCAGCAGGGCCAGCTTGTAGACCTTGCCGTCCACGACCAGCGTATGACCCGCATTGTGACCGCCCTGGAACCGCACGACCATGTCGGCGCGGTTGGACAGCCAGTCCACGATCTTGCCCTTGCCCTCGTCGCCCCACTGGGCGCCGACCACCGCTACGTTCGCCAAAGTCCGTACTCCGCCTTAGCGTTCTCCTCGGAGACCGCGTCAAAACCAGCAGGCGCCGCGGCAACGCGACGGTCTGAATGCGGGCGCAGCCTATAGCGGGGGAATCGTCCGGTGTCGTCCCGAACTGTCGTATTTTACGACAGTTCCCCCACCGCCGTCTCGAACGCCCATTCCAGCCACGGGGTCGCCGCGACCACGTCGGCGACCTCGACCGTGCAGCCGCACCACAGCCTCAGTCCCGGCGGCGCGTTGCGGTGGGGCTCCATGTCGAACACGGCCGCCTCGCCTTCCAGCAAGGCCTTGAACCGCACGACGAAGGCCTTCTGCGCCTTGGCGTCCAGGGCCGCGATGCGCGGGTCGGTGAATTTCAGACAGACCGAGGTGGTCGAGCGGATCTCGGGCCGGTCGGGCAGGAAATCGATCCAGTCGGTCCGCGCCACCCATTCGGCCAGGGCGGCGTAGTTGGCGTCCGTCCGCCGGATCAGTTCGCTCAAGCCGCCGATCCCTTGCGCCCACTCCAGGGCGTCGATCCAGTCCTCGATGGTCAGGATCGAGAAGGTGTTGATCGCCACCCCCTGCCCCAGGGCCCGGTCGAACCCCTTGCCGTCCGTCAGCCGCAGCAGCTTGGGAATGGGCCGATCCGGCCGGTACGTGTCCAGCCGCGCCACCGCGCGCGGCGACAGGGCCATCACGCCGATGCCCGCCTCCCCGCCCAGCGCCTTCTGGAAGCTGAAGGTCACGACATCCAGCCTGTCCCACGGCAAGGCCATGGCGAAGGCGGCCGAGGTGGCGTCGCAGATGGCCAGCCCCTCACGGTCGTCGGCGATCCAGTCGGCGTCCGGCACGCGCACGCCCGAGGTCGTGCCGTTCCACGGAAACACCACATCCTTGGACCAGTCGGCCAGGCTCAGGTCCGGCAGTTCGCCCCAGGGCGCCGTCAGCGCCTCCGGCTCCAGCCCCAGATGGTCCTTCACGTCCGCCAGCCAGGTCAGGCCGAAATTCTCGAACGCCACCACCTGCACCGGTCGCGCCCCCAGCATCCCCCACAGGGCCGCCTCGACCGCCCCGGTGTCGGACCCCGGCGTATAGACCAGCACATGGCTCTCTGGCACTTCCAGAACCGCCCGCGTCAGCCGCAGGCCATGGGCGAACCGCTCCACCACCTCCGGCGCGCGAATGCCCCGCCCCAACAGGTCCTGCGGCAGGCCCGCCAGACTATAGCCGGGCCGTTTGGCCGTCGGCCCGGCCGAAAACCACGGCCGCGCCGGCTTCACATCAGGCTTTGCGATCATGGCTTTTCCCTTGTGCTGCCGCGCTTGGCGCGGCTTGAGCGCGGCTCAACGCCCCGGCGTATACGGCCGCTTGGCGCGCCAGTCTTCGGCGAATTTGACCAGGGCCGCGTCCGGCTCGTCCGGCAGGGTCACGACCAGCCGCGCCAGCAGATCCCCGCGCCGTCCTTGGGCGAAGGCGCCCCGCCCCTTCAGCCGCAACAGCTTGCCCGAGTTGGAGCCGGCCGGAATCGTCATCTGCACCGCCCCCTCGGGCGTCGGCACCCGCACTTTGGCGCCCAGCACCGCATCGGGAACCGACACCGGCAGATCCATGGTCAGGTCCGCTCCGTCGCGCTTGTAGATCGGATGCGGCTCGATCTTCAGCTCGATCAGGGCGTCGCCGTTCTCGGCCCCGCGTCCGGGCGCGCCCTGTCCGCGCAGCCGGATGGTCTGACCGTCCGCCGCCCCCTTGGGAATGGTCACGTCCAGGGTCCGGCCGTCCGAGAACTGGATCCGCTTGGTCGCTCCGGCGATGGCGTCTTCCAGACTGATGTCCAGCGTCGCCTTGACGTCCTGGCCACGCGCGGTGAAGTCCCGCGCGCCCCGCTGGCGTCCGCCGCCCCCGAACATGCCGAACAGTTCGTCCAGATCGACGCCTTCGAAATTGGCCCGGCCGCCCGGCCCGCCGCCGAACCCGCCGCCCGCGCCGCCGAACGGGCTGCCGCCCGGCCGCGCCCCGCCGCTGAAGCCGCGATATTGCTCGTTGCCGTCGTTATCCAGCTGGCCGGCGTCGTACTTGGCGCGTTTCTCGGCGTCGCCCAGGATGTCGAAGGCCGCCGTCACCCGCTTGAACTTGTCCTCGGTGATCTTGTCGCCGGGGTTCTTGTCGGGGTGCAGCTCCTTGGCCAGCTTGCGGAACGCCTTCTTGATCTCGTCCGCGCTCGCGCCCTTCGAAACGCCCAGTTCCTTGTAGGGATCGCCTGCCACGTGCGTTGCCGCTCCAACTGAAAACACCAAGAGGCCGTCAGTTAAGCCATGCTCCCGCCCCCGCAAAGGGCCGGACCCGGCATATTTGCTCAGATCAGGCCGATTTCCGCCTCCACGCCCCAGCCGAACCCCTCGCCCCACTGCGCCACGCCGATCCGCGCCGTCGGGGTCACGCCCCCAGGAAAGTCCGCCCCCATATCGGCGGCTGAATACAGAACCGCCGCCCCCTCGACCTCCATCGTTCGCCGCACGCCTTCGGCGTCCGTCACCCGCACCCGGAACCGCATCGGATCCACCCCCGCAGGCTCCCCGTCCCATCCGTCCCCATACAGGCGCACGCGCGGCGTCCACCGCACCGTCCATCCTTCCGCACCGGCCTCCACAATCAGCCCCGCCGGCGACCACGGCCGGGCGTACAGGCCCTGCAAGGTGAAGCCGGCCTCGCGAAACCCCGCCCCGCCCGGCGCCGCCCCCGCCGGTCCGACGCGACAGATCAGCGGCAGACCCCGTTCATTGCGCCCGATTTCGGCCCGCGCCAGCCGCTCGTCCAGAAACACCGCCACCGATCCCGCCGCCGCCCCGGCCTGCATCTCGACCTCGGTGCCCTGCTGTCCGCGCAACAGGCCCGTCAGCCGCCAGGTCTCCGCCCCGACCAGGGTCGCCGACCGATATTGCACCACCTCCCATCCCGCCGCCGTCTGGACCGCCAGAGCGTTTGCCCCGCCCAGCACCGCCTGCGCCGAGGCGCTCTGCGGCGCCGCCCCCTCGACCCGAACCGTCAGGGCCTGCACCTCGTCCCACCGGTAACGAATCCCCGCCCCCAGCGGCTCGACCAATACCCCGACCGTCGCCGCCGTCTCCATGTCCGCGCGCACCGTCAGGGTCTCCGCCCCGGCCCCGGCGTGCAGTCGCATCGACCGCCACGGTTCAGCCGCCGCCGCCACGACCGGCCGCCCGTCGTCCTCGCCGCCCATCAAGGGCGGCAGGTCCATCACCCGCACAAAGGGCGCCCCGACCACGGCCGGCGCCTCGCCGCCGCGCCCGCCGCCCTGATCCTCAAAGGTCCGCCTGACCCCGACCGGCTCCAGCACCGCCGACGGCGTCTCGTCCGCCGTCGTCCGCGTCACCCGCCAGTCGCCCTCGCGGCCCTCCAGCCGCACCACATCTCCCGGCTCCAGCCGCAAGGCCTCCAGCGGCCCCAGCGCCAGGGTCGTCGTCTCCGCCGCCGCTCCGTCCAGGGCCCGTTCCGCCGCCGCCCGCGCCAGGCCGCCGCCGCACGCCAGCGGCAGATCCAGATCGACCCCGCCGCCGGTCGCGGGCTCACCGATGTCCGTCCGCACGACCACCGCCCCGGTCTGATAATCCGCCGTCTCGTCGATGAACCGCACCCGCGCCTCGCCGGGTCGCGGCTCCAGCGCGCGCGTCGCCGTCTCCGCCGCCCCCTGATCCGGCAGGGCCAGCGCCTCGCGCCTCAGGTCGGCGCAAGCCGCCGTCCGCCCCAGCACCGCCACCCGCCCGTCCCGCTCGGCCGCCACCGCGTCGAACGCCGCCAGCAGCGGCTCCAGCGCATCGCGCGTCCGCATCGGCCGGTCGATCACATAGCCGGCCGCCGCCCCCTCGACGCCCTCCACCGACATTTCATCAGCCGCCAGACCGCCCCGCGCCAGCACCGCCGCGATCAGGTCGCGCCCGTCCCCCGCCAGGCGTCCATTCAGCCAGTGCCCGGCCCGCCACGCCCCCGCATCAGCCCACACATCCCCTCGCGCCGGAAAGGCCGGGTAGGGACGCGCGTCCCAGCACCAGGCGTCCGCCCCCTCCAGCATCGGCCCGCCATAAACCGCCGACACTGGATTGTTCTCAGCCGCCGCATAATGCCCCAGCACCGCCTCCAGCGCCGCCCGCTGCACCGCGTCGTCGCGCGCCCCGGTCGATCCCGGCGGCAGGCGGCTCTCGCTGCTCTTGGGGTCCTGAAACAGGTTCGGCGCATTGCCGCCCCGGTCCACCGCCGCACAGCCGAACTCCGACAACCGCACCGGCTTCATGCCGGGAACCCAGGCCGTCGGCGTCGCCGACCGCGCGCCGCCCGGCCGATCATGATGATGGTTCGACCACCACCCCTTCAGGTCCTTGGGCCGGAACAGCCAGTCTTCGCCATGCGCCGTATCGACGATGGGGGTCCTTGCCTGCGCCGCCCGGTCGGCCTCGTCTGCATAGAACCAGTCGAACCCCTCGCCGCCCGCGACGCCCGCCGCCAGATAGGCCGGGTCCGCCGCCCCATCGAACACCGCGGAATCCACCCCGCCGTCGCCCTCGCGCCAGTCGGTCAGAGGAGGATACCAGTCGATGGACACATGATCGATGTTCGGATCGGCCCACAGCGGGTCCAGGTGAAACACCACCTCCCCGCCCGTCTGCCGTCCAAAATATTCGCTCCAGTCGGCCGCATAGGACAGTTTCACCCCTGGCCCGACCACCGCCCGACACTCCGCCGCCAGCGCCCGGAACTGCGCCACCGCCGGAAAGCCCCCGGCCGCATCCCGCGTCCAGGTCACCCCCCGCATCTCCGACCCGATCAACAGGCCGTCCGCCCCCTCCTCGGCGGCGATCCGGGCATAGTGCAGCGCCATCCGCCGCAGCCCCCAATCCTCGGCCCCGCCGAACAGGGCCGCGATCTCCGCTGTCGCCCCCGCCCCATCCACGCCCGCCACCCGTCCGCGCCACGGATAGCCGGGGCAGTCCATGAAGACGAACGGATACAGCGTCACCTCCAGCCCCCGCGCCTTCAGCTCGCGGATCGCCTGCCGCACGCTCTCGTCCGACGGCGTCCCGCCATAGGCCGGGGCAGATCCTCCCCCGCTGGGGGAGGTGTCGGCGAAGCCGACGGAGGGGGCCCGACTGACCTCGTACGCCTCATGCCTTTCCACGCCCGCCACCGACCAGTCCATCGGTTCGGTCGGCTTGTCGCGCCGCTCCACCCCCGGCCGCACCCGGCAACGCCCGGCCCGCAGATCATCCCCGAACCAACCTGTCACCAGACTGACCCGTTTCAGATTCGGCAGCTGCGCCTGCAGCTGGTCCAGCGACACGACCAGGTCCGCCCGGCCCTCGCCGTTGTGGACATTCTCCGCCGCCGTCCGCGTCAACCCCTCGCGCCGCATCACCGTCTCGGTCGCCAGGGCGAACTCCCCCGCGCCGGGGATCAGACACACCCCCTCCAGCATATCCTCCAGCCGCGCCTGTTCCCCGCGCGGTCGCCGGAACACCTCGAAACTCAACTGCGGAACCCGGTCCCCGAACGGCCCCAACGGCAGGTCCTCGAACACCACATAGGCCGTGCCCCGATAGGCGGGCGCCGCCCCTTCGACCGCCTCGATCAGCGGATCGGGCGTCTGGTCCTCGCCCCCGCGATACACCCGCATCGCCACGCCGTTCAGGTCCATCAACCGCCCGTCGGCCCAGACCCGGCCGATCCCGTCGATCTCCCCCTCGCACAGGGCCACGGCGAAACTCAGCGAATAGACATAGTCGACCGTCTTCGGCCCGCCCTTGCCCGCCCGTCCCCTGGCCTTGTCCTCCAGGAACCGCGCCGCCCAGATCACCTGCCCTGTCACCCGCGCCCGCCCGAACACACAGGCCATCGGCGCCCCCTCCGCCGTCCCCTGCACCTTCAGGGCCTCCAGCCTCGGCCCGACCTGCCGCGCCGGCGACAGCGGCCCGACCACCCGATTGTCGATCGCCCGCCCGATCGTCGCCCCGATCACCCGCCCGACCGGCCCCCCGACCGACTGCCCCACCGCGCTCAGTACGACTTGCGCCATCTACGCCTCCTCAAATCGTCTCCCTCCCCCGCGGGGGAGGGGGGCCGCGCAGCGGCCGGGTGGGGGCGGCCCGGCAAGGCCGCACGGACCGAGCGTGTATCGCCTTGCCCGCCCCACCCGGTCTCGCCTACGGCTCGCCTGCCTTCCCCGGTTGGGGAGGGAGATATTCAATCCGGAAACCGGAACACCGCCGCCAAACGCCTACGCCACCACATCCCCATCCAGCTCTCCACCACCGCCCGTCCCCAATAGGCGTGGATCATCCTCGGCTCCGGCCCGCCGGTGTCGCTCAGGATGGCGCAGTGTTTCGCCGCCGCCCCCGGCGACATCCGGAACAGCAGCACATCCCCCGCCCGCATCGCCTCGACCGGGACCGGCCTCAACCACCGCCCCGCCGCCTCCATCAGGGTCTCGCGCCCGCCGGTCTCGGCCCAGTCCGGCGAATAGGCGGGCAGCCCCTCCGGCTCCTCGCCCACCACTTCGCGCCACACCCCGCGCACCAGCCCCAGACAGTCCGCCCCCACGCCCTTCATGCTGGCCTGATGCCGATACGGCGTCCCCAGCCAGGCCCGCGCAACAACCGCCGCCGCCGCACGCCCCTCTCCCTCCCCCTGCGGGGGAGGGGGGTCGAGCCGGAGGCGAGACCGGGTGGGAAGGGCCAGGCGACCCGCGTCCGCTGCCCCTGCCGCCCCCACCCCGTCATCGCTGCGCGCTGACGCCCCTCCCCCGCAGGGGGAGGGAGAAATCACCGTCGTCGCTCCCCTCACCGCCGGCTCCCGCCGTCGTTCCGCGCGCCTCCCGCCGGATAGGCCGTCAGGAAGTCATCCCCCGGCACGTCCGCGAACCCCCGGAAATTCACCCCATTCCCGAACGTCCCGACACAGGTCTCCCACCGCTTGTCACAGCGCCGTCCGGCCGCCGCGATCCCGCAGCGTTCATCCCCCAGCCGCGCGTCGCACATCCGGCCATAGGTCCGCCCGACCACCCGCTCCAGCTTCGCCAGCGGCCCTTCCAGATCGGCCAGGAACCGCCCCTCCTCGCGGCGTATCCGCGCCAGGGTTCCGGCCCACAGCCGCACCTTCAGGCTCGGCTCGGACCAGTCCACCCGCCACAGCTCGACCGCCGCCCCATCGAACCGCCCCGCCGCCACATCCGCCTCGGTGATCGCCGCGTCATCCAGCGCGCCCGCCGCCGAGACCGACCCCGCCGCCAGGCCCGCGGCGCTCTCGGCCGCCCCGGCGGTCCAGCCGCTCCCGGCCCGACAGACCAATCCGTCCACCGCCAGGTCCCGGTCGTGATCGGTGAACCCCGTCACCGCCCCGTCGGCCCGCTCCAGCCGCCAGACATGACAAAGCCGCGCCGCCCCGCTCTCGATGCGGGCGGCCATTTCGTCCGGTATGTCTCTCATCGTCACCTCTGTCGTGAGGGCGTGAATCGTGAGGGCGTGACTCGTGAATCGTGAGCGGCGGCCTGCCGAGCCACGCCGCCCTTCCCCTCACCATTCACCCGCTTCAGACCCGCACCTCGATCAGCGGAACCGCCGCCATCCGCCCGGCGTCGAAACTCTCCAGGGTCGTCTCGATCCGGTCCGTGTCGAACCGCACCGGGGTGTCGAACTGAAAGCCCGCCGTCACCGCAACGCCCGCCCCCGGCGCGACCGCCAGGCTCACCGCCCCGGTCGCCGCGTCCACCGCAAAGCCCGAAGTTTCGACGCCCCCGACCGCGACCCTGACCGTCCCCTCGACCGGCTTGACGATGGGCCGCTCCACGTCGCCATAGGCCTTGATCAGCGGGAACACCGTCCGCATCCCGTCGCCGACGCCCAGCGCCTGATCCCCCGCCGAGACCATCCCGCTGGGCGCGCACGACTTGAAATCGGCGAAGTCCTTGAACCGGAACCCGTACAGCCGCCCCCGCCGCGCCTCGAAGAAGGCGATCAGCGCCGCCATATCGTCCAGCGACCTCAGGTTCGCCCCGATCAGATACCGCCGACGCCCCATCGCCCAGGGGCTGGACCGTCGCTCGAACCCCGACCCCAGAGTGGTGATCTCCGTCCTCCGCTCGACCCCGCCGGTCGAGCCGAAGGCCAGCCGCGCGGGCAGCCGCACCTCATGGAAGGCTGTCATCTCAATCTCCTGTTGTGCTCCGCCGCGCGTCGCGCCAAATCTGGGCAGCGGCGCTTCCAGCCGCGCCTTCCCGGACACGGCCTTGCGCGGCGAAATCCTGACCTACGATCCTCAGACCGGCGCAGGCTTGGTCAGCGGCGACGACCTTCAACGCTACAGCTTCAGGTCCCACCTCTCCGGCCTCGCCGTGGGTCGTCGCATCGATTTCGTGATTGACGGCCTTGAAGCCCGCGAGCCGGTTCTGCTTCCGCCCGGCCCGGTGGCGCAACGCTTCGTGTCAAAGCCCGTCGTGTCTAAGCCCGTCGTGTCAAAGGATGCGCCGATTGCGGTGAGCGCGGCGATTACGCCACGCGACTGGAAAAGCCGCCTCTTCTCCTTGAGCGGTCGAATGGAGCGCGCCTACTTCTGGAAGGCGACCCTGATCATGACCTCGATCCACGTGATCGCATGGGGAGTCGCAATCCTATTTCCTCAAGTTCGCCAGGTTATTCCGATCACCTTTCTGGCGTGCCTCTGGCCTTATCTGGCCATCACCACCAAGCGTCTCCATGATATCGGTCGAACGGGCTGGCTCGTCGCCATCCCCCTTGGGTTGATCGTTCTGGTGCTGAAAGTCGCTTTGTTCATCGCAGTCTTGGGAGGCCTCTATGGGATACTGGCGATCAGTATCGACACGGGCCCATCCACGCAGGCATTTCAGGGCGTGGCCATGGTCGCCATCGGCGCTGTGCTGCTCATCCTCCTCATTCACCTAGCCTTCGTCATTTTGATCGGTTGTCGGAAAGGACAGCCTCACAACAATCGCTTCGGCGCGCCACCTACGGGAACGGCTCCAATCGCAATTTGAGAGAGACTCTCAGGAACCGTTTGCCAAGCTTGACCTTTCAGTCTTGCCCGGCGCACGTCGCCCGGTGATGTTCGCAAAATGCCGATTGACGGCGACAACCAAGGAGACATCCGTGCGCGGCGAAATTCTCAGCTACGACGGCGCGACAGGCGCTGGTCTAATCAGCGGCGATGACGGCGCACGCTACGACTTCACCTCGGCCGCGCTCCAGTCGCCTGCCTTCCCCGCCGCCGGCGTCCGCGTCGACTTCGTCCCCGAAGGCGGCGCCGCCACCCAGATCCTGATCCTCGCTGGCGCTGCGACGCCCACCGGCGTCGCCGGCGGCTACGTCGCCTCGGCCGCCGTCGGTTCGCCCAGCTCAGGCTTCGACTTCCAGTCCGCCATGTTGTCATTCAACGGCCGCCTGCGCCGCTCGCACTTCTGGATCGGTTTCCTGATTATCTTCGGCGCTAGTTTGGTGTTGGGCTGGATTCCCTTCCTGGGCGGGCTGATTTCGCTGGCGCTGATCTGGCCCAACCTCGCCATTTCGGTGAAGCGTCTGCACGACATGGGCAAGAGCGGCTGGTTGGTCGCTATCCCATGGGCGACCTCGACCATATTGGTCATCATCGGCTTCGTGGTAATGTTCGCTGGCATCGTAGCCAGCGGCATGGACGAGAGCTATTACGAGGATAACCCAATGGCCGCGCTGTCCATCATGGGTCCGGCCGTCGGCGCCTTCGCTATCGCTACGCTCATAAACCTCGCCTTCCTTCTGTGGATCGGCGTGACAGACAGCCAGAAGGGCGACAACCGCTTCGGCCCGAACCCCAAGAGCGAATAGCCTCATTGCCTGAGTGACTTCAGCGCCGCCCCGTCCTTGACGGGGCGGCGTTTCTACATCCGCCGCGCGCCCAGGCTGACCGCCCGCGCCAGCATCTGGGCGATCTGGGCCTCGGACCGCAGCAGGGCCGGCGCCCCGCCGTCCACCGCCACATTGACCGTCACCCCGCCGCCAGAGACGGGGCCGACCTCGCCGCCGGTCGCCGGGCGAAACACCTCCGGCCCGCGCTCCCCGACCAGATAGGCTGCACCGCCCAGCACCGGCCCCCCGTCGGCCCGCGCCCCGCCGAAACTGCTCATCGCCGCCTGGATCGCCGTGCTCAGTCCGCCGCCCGATCCGCCCGACCCCGCCGCCGCGTTCACCGCATCCAGCACCGCCTTCGCCAGTTCCGACAGCGACACCTCCCCGTCCGCCGCCGCCCGCGCCAGCGACCGGGTCAGACTGTCGCCCGCCCGTCCGAACGCCGCCTCGATGGCG
This sequence comes from Brevundimonas sp. TSRC1-1, assembly GCF_049898245.1. Taxonomy (NCBI): domain Bacteria; kingdom Pseudomonadati; phylum Pseudomonadota; class Alphaproteobacteria; order Caulobacterales; family Caulobacteraceae; genus Brevundimonas; species Brevundimonas sp. TSRC1-1. Next base: position 443,996 of record NZ_JAFCXI010000004.1, on the reverse strand, counting down.
TTGGCCGCATCCTCGGCCGGTCCTTTCAGCGCCTCCAGCGCCGCCCCGGCCTCAGCGGTCTTCAGCGGCAGATCCTCGATCCCGCCGCGCCCGAATTCATCCGTCATCCGGCCAGTCCTCCATCAGTTTCGTCAGCCCCGGCCGACCCATCGGCGCCGTTCCGCGCGGCGCCGCGGTCAGCATCCGCCACTCCTTCAGCGACAGCCGCCAGAAGGCTTCGGGCGCGATTCCCATCCGCATCGCCGCCCGCAGCATCTCGCCCCACGGGGTCTCCCCCGAGTTCACCGCGCCGCCGCCTCGAACGCCGCCGCCACCGCCCGCGCCGCCTCGCGCGGCTCGACCCCGGCCACATCCGGCGCCGTCTCTCCGCCCCCGCGCAGCACCGCCGCCAGCACCACCATCAGATCCCGCGCCGACAGAGCCTTCATCCGCTCCGCCGCCGCCGCCAGCCCCTCGACCGCCAACCCGGTCTCGATCTCCGCCAGCGCCCCCAGGGTCAGACACACCCGACGCCGCACCCCGCCCAGCACCACCCCCGCCTCCCCGCGCGCCCCAATCTCCCCCCCTTGGGGGGAGAGGGCCGCCCCGCGGCCCGAGGGGGGCCAGTCCCCGCCGCTCATATCGCCGAAAACCCGATCTCGCCCGCGCTGGCCAGACTCAGCGCAAAGGTCGCCTCCCCCTCGTGCTCGCCGGCGTATTCCAGCGCCGCCACCAGGAACGGCCCCTCCAGCACGCCGAAGTCCGGCACCACCAGCCGCCACCGTTTCGCCGCCTGATCGAAGAAGGCCTCGCGCACCAGGGCGTCCGACGCCGCATCGCGGAAGATCCCCTGCCCCGACACCGCCGCCGACTTGACCCCCGCGCCGGCCAGCAGTTCGCGCCACCGCCCGGCGCTGTCGCCGTCGGTCGCATCCACCGTCCGCGCATTCAGCGAAATCGTCCGCGCCCTCAACCCCGCCACCGTCGTGAACACGCCCGGCGCGCCCTCGATCTTCAGCAGCATGTCCTTGCCCGCCTGTGCGGTCATTTTCGTCCTCGCTTTGCTGTCATTAGTGAGTTGAGACTCGTGAGTCGTGATCGGCGGCCGGCCTCAATCGGGGCAAAAACCCCGAGTCACGAGTCACCATTCACGCCCCGCCCACCTCCTCCGTCACCGCCCTCAGCCGCACCACCGCATAGGTCCGCCGCCCGTCCCTCGCCCGGAACACGTCGGCGAAATTCGCCCTCAGGGTCGCCGTCCGCACCCCGTCCGCCTCCAGCACCGCCTCGTGCAGACACGCCCGCACCGCCGCCGCCACCGCCTTGGCCTCTTCCGATCCGGCGAACCGCGACACCCCGGTCAGGGTCAGCCTCTGCTCCACCCCGCCCCCGTCCGCCGCCACCGGTCGGCTCTCGCACCGGCCGATCACCAGATGCGGATGCTCCGCCCCTTCCGGCGCCTGATCGAACACCCGTCCGCCCACCAGGGCCGCGACCGCCGAATCGCCTTTCAGCGCCACCAGCACGGCCTTCTGCAGCGCGCTTTCATGATCCCTCATCGCCGCCGCTCCAGCCCCAGCTTCACCCGTCCCGGCCGCAGATCCTGAACCGACGCCACGCCCCAGTCCGCCCCGCCGAACCGCAGCACCCGACCGACCGTCAGCCGCCCGTCGGCCCGCGCCTCGGCGTCCAGGGTCTCCACCGCCCGCCTCTGATCCCCCTCGCCCCGCTCGCTCCGCCGCCGCGCCCCGCATTTCAGCCAGGCCGACCCGACCGCCTCGAACGTCACGCTCCGCCCGCCGTAAGGCGTCTCCGCCTCCACCGCCCGGAACAGCCCCGCCAGCGTCCTCATGCCGGCGCTCACAGCCGCACCACGCGATACGGCGCGACCCAGGCCTCGACCGGTTCCACCTGAATCTCGGCGTCCCCCCGCTCATAGGCCCGCAGCACCAGCATCAGGATCGCCAGCCGCAACCCCGCCGGCGAGGTGGACGTCAGGCTCAGCCCCACATCCCCCTCCACCCGCGCCTGGGCCGCCGCGATCAGGGTCTGGATCAGACCATCCTCCGCCTCGTGCTCGACCCGCAAAAACAGCTTCGCCTCCGCCACCGTCACCGGCTGCGCCATGGCAGTCTCCCATTTCGAATTCAGAACTCTCCCTCCCCCACGGGGAGGGGCGTCGCGCAGCGACGGGGTGGGGCGGGCCAGGCGACCCGGGCTCGGTTTCCCTGCCGCCCCCACCCGGCCGCTCACGCGGCCTGCCCTCCCCCGCAGGGGGAGGGAGAAACGAGCGTCACGATCAACCCGCGCTGAACTTCATCACCTTGATCGCGTCGAAGTTCTGCACCCCGCCGCCGACGCGCTTGGTGGTGTAGAACAGCACATAGGGCTTGGCCGAATAGGGGTCCCTCAGCACCCGCACCCCCGCCCGGTCCACGATCAGATACCCCCGCTGGAAGTCCCCGAAGGCGATGGACAGACTGTTGGCCGCCACATCCGGCATGGTCTCGATCTCCGTGACCGGATAGCCCAGCAGCGACGCCGTCTCGCCCAGCCGCGTCGCCGGCTGCCAGATGTAGTTGCCGTCCGCGTCCTTGAACTTGCGCACGGCCGAGACCGTCTTGCGGTTCATCACGAACCGCCCGTTCGGCCGGTACTGGGCCTTGGGCGCATAGACCAGGTCGATCAGCCGGTCCGCCGGACTGGTCGGCGCAAACCCGCCCGCCGCGCCCGACGCCACAGAACCGATCTGCCCCCAGGCCTGATCCGTGTCCGCCACGGTCGGATAGGTCAGGAAGCCCTTGGGCTTGTTCACCCCGTCGCCGTTGACGAAGGCCTGGGTCTCCTGGGCCGCGAAGGCGTCCTCGACCTCGGCCGCCAGCCATTCGTCCAGATCGACCACGGCGTCGTCCAGCAGGGCCTGGGTCGCCGCCGGATTGGCGTACAGATCGGCCGAGGGGAACTCCAGCAGGGCCAGGGTCGCCGGGTCCGTCTCGGGCCGCGCCGCCGTCTCCGCCACCCAGCCGCAGGCCACGCCCGCCGTCGACACCGGCTTTCTGAACACCCCGGCCGCCACCGTCCGCACCGTGGCGATCTCGCGCATCGGCGACGCCGCCATCAGCCGTCGCTCGATGGCCCGCTCGGTCTCATAGGGCACGACATAGCCGCCCGAGGTCGCCCCGCCCGACAGCCCCGCCTTGACCTCCAGCGCGCCAGCCAGTTGAGACGAGTGGCCGGTCTTCAGATACCCGTCCCACGCCGCCTTCGCCTCCGGCGCGCTCGCCGGCTCGACCGGCTCGCCGCCGATAGTCGGACGCCTGGTCTGGCTCATCACCCGATCCAGCCGCGCCTGCGCCGACGCCACCGCCTGGTCGATGCGCGCCACCTTCTCCTCCAGCAGCACATCGGCCGCCGCCTTCTTCTCGATCTCGCCCAGCCGGGCGTCGTTCGCCCCTTTGAACGCCTCGAAGGCCGCCATCATCTCGCGCACGACAGCCTGCGCCTCCGGCGAGCCGGAAGCCTGTTTGGTCTCTTTCATGATGTCTCCGTTGAATGCGCCCGTCGTCGGCGCCTTGTGATCCGGGCTCGCCCGAAACCTGTGATTGACGGCTGCCGCCCGTCAAAAAGCGTGCTACGCCCCGGTCAGATCGGGGAGTTTCACGCATGTTCAGTCTTGTTCTGGCCTTTTCCGGCGCTCTGGCGTTTCAAACCCCGCCTGACGTGTCCACCCTGCCGCCCGAACAGGCCGCGCAGGTCAGCAAGGTCTTCGCCGGCATGACCCGCATGTTCGAAACCCTGGGGACCTGCGAACGTCAGTTCCCACCCGAAATCGGGGCTCGCATCCGCGCCTCGATGACCGCCGAGACCGACGACCCGGACAAGAAGGCCGCAGCGGCCTTCTTCCTGGACGCCTATGACAAGGGCAAGGCGTCCCCGCGCGCCGCCACCATCTCATCCGACGAATGCACTGCGGAAATGCAGGCCATCACCGCCGAGATGCAGGCGCTCCAGACCGAAATCGAAGCCGCCGCGCCCAAAGACTGAAGGGTCTGAAACGCGAAACGTCTATCATCTTCGAGACGACGGTCCGGTCTGAACAGCCCTAAACCGCGCCCCCGGCAGCATCGGGAAGGTCACCAGCGACACCTCCCACAGTTCCACCCCGCTCAGCACCCGCAGCCGGCCCTGACGCCGCGCCCGCGCCGTCCGGTATCCGATCGACAGCCCGTCCATCGCCCCCGCCCGGCTCAGGGCGGCGGCGAAGCGGGCTTCGGGCGACCAGTCCGCGATTCGTCCACGCACGAACAGGCCGCGCGCGTCCTCCATGATCCGGTCCCAGACGCCGACCGGCGCCCGGCCGTCGTGCTGGCTCAGCATCCGCACCCCCTCGGCGCCCGTCTTCGCCAGACTGTCCGCAAACGCCCCCGCCTGCACCACATCCCCGTTCAGATCGGCCACGCCCCACAGGGAGGCGTAGCCTTCGATAAGTAGCGACCCGCCGCCTCTCCCTCCCCCTGCGGGGGAGGGGGGTCGAGCCGCAGGCGAGACCGGGTGGGAAGGGCCAGGCGATGCATTCCCCGTCTGTGCGCCCTTGCCCTGCCGCCCCCACCCGGTCGCTTCGCGACCCCCCTCCCCGGAACGGGGAGGGAAAAGATCGTGCGCCAATCCCCTCATCCGCCCTCCAGCCTCCGCTCGATCCGCTCCACCGCCGCCGCCGTCGCCTCCCCTTGCGTCTCCAGCCGCGCCAGCCGTTCGGCCACCAGCCTCTGCTCCCCGACCCTCTGTTCCAGGGTCGCGATCCGCGCCGCCGCGCCCCCGGCCCAGACCAGCCCCCCGACCGTCTGCACCGCCAGGGCGGCGATCAAGGCCGCGACGGCCTTCTTCACCGCATCGCTCATTCGCCCACCCCCGCCATCCGCCGCCGCTCCTCCTCGGTCAGGAAGCTCGCCGCCTCCAGCCGCGCCCACAGACTGTCGCGTTCGGCCTGAAGGGCCGGCACGGCCTCAAGGTCAGCCCGCACCTCGCAGCCGGGGAACCGCCCGCCCAGCCAGCCCGTCATCGCCCCCGCGGCCTTGCGCACCAACGGCACGACCGTCTGCCGCCAGAAGGCGGTGTTGGCCTCGCGATAGTTGGCGTAGGTCGCGTCCCCCGGTATCCCCAGCAGCTGCGGCGGAACCCCGAAGGCCAGGGCGATCTCGCGCGCCGCCGCATGTTTGCCGGCGACGAAATCCATCTCGGCCGGCGTCAGGCTCAGCGGTTTCCAGTCCATCCCGCCCTCCAGCAGGATCGGCCGCCCGGCGTTCTCGGTTCCGGAATAGGCGGACGACAGCTGATCCTTCAGCGCCTCGAACTGCCCGGCCGTCAGCCGCTCGCCCTTCTGCGCCCCATAGATCAGCGCCCCCGACGGCCGCGCCGCATTGTCCAGCAGGGCCTTGTTCCAGGCGCCCGCCGCATTGTGCGCGTCCACCCCCTGCGCCGCCGCCTCCAACGGCGACAGCCCGTACCAGTCGTCCAGCGGGTGCCACAGCTTCAGCTGCATCACCGGCGCCCAGCCGTCGGCGGCCCGCCCGATCCGCGCCGACCGCCCGTCGACGCAATACTCCCACGCCTCGGGCCAGCCCGACCGGCCGGGGACCACCTTCACCCGGTCCGACCTCAGCGCCCACAGCTCTTCGGGGGCCTCGTCCCCGACCGCCTCGACCCAGGCGTTGCCCGACACCTGCAGCGCCCCATAGACCGCCTCCATCAGCTCCGCCCCCGACTGTTCGGGATTGGGCCGGTGGATCAGCCGCGCCAACGGATGGGCCTCGTCCCGCACCCCCTCGACAAAGACCGCAAAGGGCGCCGAGGCCGCCGCCTCCGCGATCATCCGGATGCAGCGATAGGCCACCGCATTCTTCTGATACCCCTCGCGCGCCAGGCTGGCGTAGTCGTTGGGCGTCCACCGCGCCCGCCCCACGCCCGACAGCAGCACCGCCGCCCGACTGGCCTTTTCTTCAGGCGCCCCCCGATTTGGCGCACGCCCGCGCCCGCCCTGGCCGAACGGCCACCGGATCGAAACCATCACACTCTCCCTGAAACCTATTTCCCCCGACGAGGTGGAGCCGCCGGATCGGCGCTCAGTTTCGGCCCGCCCCGTGTCGTGCTAGTCTTCACCCATGACGATCCACGTCGACATCGCCCGGTCGCACGCCACCCTGGCCGAACTCGCCGCCCAGGCCGAGAACGGCGAGGAAATCGTCCTGTCCCGCGACGGTCACGCGGTCGCCGTCATCCGCGCCGCAACGGCCCCTGAAACGCCCCGCCCCAGCTTCCGCATCGGCGCTCTCGCCCACCTCGGCCCGCTGACGGACGAAGAAGCGACCCTCTTCCTTCAGCCGGACCCAGAGATGGAGCGCCTGGCTCGTTCGGAAGACGAAGATCATTTCTACCGCTGAATGGCGGTTCTGCTCGACACTCAAGCGCTGATCTGGGCCCTATTCGACGACGCCCGGCTGTCACCCGCCGCCTCACGGCTTATCGCCGACAGCGACCTCGCCTACGTCAGCGTCGCCAGTATTTACGAGATCGACTTCAAACGACGCGACCCTAGCCGCGCCCGCGCGCAACGTGACGACCTTCTCCTGAGAGTGCCGCATGACTTACCGGCCTTCTTGCCGACCCGTGACTACAGGCTTGTGCCCATCGGCGCCGAAACGGCGCAGCTGGCCGCAGGCCTGCCTATTGATCATGGAGATCCGTGGGACCGCATCATCCTGGCCCAGGCCCTTCTCCTCGGCGTGCCGTTGATAAGCGCCGACCGCGCCTTGGAGCGCTCAGCCGCTGTTCATCCCCAAACATCCGGCGTCATAGTCTTCTGATCCTCGGCCCCTCCGCCGCCTTCCCCAGCATCAGCCGCGACACCGCCCACACCAGGGCGTCGGCCCGGTCCGGGCTCGGCCCGCCGTCGCACCCCAGGGCCAGCATCTCCTCCTCCAGGGCCGGGAAGTCCCCGCAATGCACCACCCGCCCCTGCTCATAGAGCAGGGCCACCGGCTCGGCCCGCGCGGCCTTGGACCGCGAGGCGTGCATCAGTTCGACCGGCGCCGGACAGTCGGATTGTCTCAGGACGTTGCGCACCATCTCCCCGCCCTGGTTGGCCTCGGCCGCCACCTCCTGGGCGTCGAAATCCCGCGCCGCCCGACACACCGCCGCCGCCCAGCCGCCGGGCGACAGTCCCCGCACCGTCCGGTCGGCCAGGATGAAGGCCCGCCGGTCCTTGCGCCCCGCCACCACGATGCCGCAGGCGTCGCCGTGCGCGCTGGCGGGCGGATCGACCGCCACGATCACCCGGTCCAGTTCGGCCGGCCGGCTTCCCCGCGCCCGTTTCAGATCCTCGACCCCGAACAGGGCGCCCTCGCCTTCGACCACCTGTCCCTCCAGCTCCTGCGCCGCCAGCCGGGTCCCGCCGTACACATCGGTCAGATGAGCCAGAAACCCCGGCGACAGATTCTCGGCGTTCAGGGCCGTGGCCGCCCGATCCACTCGTGTCCCCGCCTCGGCCATCAGCCGCCGCAGCGCGGGGATCGGCCGGGGCGTCGTCGTCACCGCCAGCCTGGGGTCATCGCCCAGACGCAGGCCGAATCTCAGGTTCGACAGCACCGCCTCGGGCTTGCGCCAGACGCAGAATTCGTCGGCCCAGGCGGCGTGGAACTGCGGCCCGCGCAGACTGTCCGGATCCTCCGCCGAAAAGGCGTAGGCGGCCGAGCCGTTCTTCCACAGCAACCGCCGCCGCCCCGCCTCCCAGCGCGGCCGGTCGCCCGGTTCGGCCAGGGCCTTGATCCCCGACGCGCCCTCGACCATCACCTCGCGCACATCGTGCAGGGCGGGGCCGACCAGGGCCAGATTGACCTTGGACTTGCGCGCCAGGGTGTCGATCCAGACCGACCCGGCGAAGGTCTTCCCCGATCCCCGCCCGCCCAGCAGCAGCCAGGTGGCCCAGCCGGGTTCAACCGGTTCGATCTGGTGACGGTTCACCAGGGCCTTGCGGGCTTCCCGTCTCAGGATGGCCCCCTCCAGCTTGTCGATCTCGCTTGCTCTCGATGATCGCTTCGATCCGATCGCAGTTAGCGGCCAACTCGCGTCGCAGTCGCTCGTCCTCTTCGGGGTCGTAGATCCGTCCACCCATCCCGTCCTCTTCGCTGTCTTCGGCCTCGACGCGCGGGCGGATCGCGTCCACCAGCTTGGCGGCGCGCGCGATCACCCCGGCGCGACGCGCCAGCTTTTCCGCCTCGTCCAGGGTCTCGGGTTCCTCGCTGCAGATCATGTCGGTCGCACGCTCGACCGCTGTCTTCAGCCGTTCGAACAGGGCCGCCAGCCAGCTGCCGCCCGTTCCGCTCTCTTCGCCTTTTCCCGCCATGCCCAAACCATAACGCACCAGCGTCCTCAGGCTGGAAACTCGCCCCGAGAAAAGCATAAGCGTTTGTATTTAAGCGATTTTGACCAGCGTCATTGTAACAGTTGACGCCGAAAGCCCGACATAACCGGCCTCAGGCAGCGCGAAGCGCGGTAGGCCCAGAAACGCGGCCTCAAGCAGCGCAAAGCGCGATAGGCCCAGAAACGCGGCCTCAAGCAGCGCGAAGCGCGGTCGGCCCAGAAACGCGGCCTCAAGCAGCGCAAAGCGCGATAGGCCCAGAAACGCGGCCTCAAGCAGCGCGAAGCGCGGTCGGCCCAGAAACGCGGCCTCAAGCAGCGCGAAGCGCGGTCGGCCCAGAAACGCGGCCTCAAGCAGCGCGAAGCGCGGTAGGCCAGCAAAAAGCCTCTACCCGCGTTCGACCGCCCACTCCGGCGCCTCGAAATCCAGCGCATCCTCCGGCTCGGCCAGCGACAGCTCCGAGATGGTCTGCCCCCGCACCGACACCCCGGCTGTATGCACCGTCTCCGGATCGCCCGAGACCAGCGGATGCCAGGCCGCCAGCGGCCGCCCCTCGTGCAGCCGGCGATAGGCGCAGGACTTGGGCATCCACGCCAGGGCCTGGATATTGTGCGGCGTCAGCTTGATGCAGTCCGGCACCTGGGCCTTGCGGTTCGCATAGTCGGCGCAGGTACAGGCGGCGGAATCGAACAGTTTGCAGTGGACCCGCGTCGGGATCACCGCGCCCGAATCCTCGTCCTCGAACCGGATCACGCAGCACAGGCCGCACCCGTCGCACAGTCCCTCCCACTCGGCCGTGGACATCTCGACCAGGGTCTTGGTTTCCCAATAGGGCTGAAGCGGGGACGGAACGGGGATCATGGGACGGCGCGCCTAATCGGTGGATGCGGCGATCAGATGGCGGCCGCGACTTGGACCGGCCCATAGCATCCCTGTTTCGACAGGTCTCTCCGTTCGCCCACGCCCTCGGCTCAGTGACCAACGGTCTTTGAGAACAGGTTGATCACCACCACCCCGCCGATGATCATCGCCAGGCCCGCGATCGCCGGCCAATCCAGCCTCTGGCGCAACGCGACCACCCCGATCACCGAGATCGCCACCACCCCCAGACCGCTCCAGATCGCATAGGCGATCCCCACCGGCATCTGTTTCAGCGCGACCGACAGCAGATAGAAGGCCAGGCCGTAGCAGACCGCCATCCCCGCCGTCGGCCAGACCCGGGTGAACTGCTGGCTCTGCTGCAACAGGGTCGTGCCCACGACCTCCAGCCCGATGGCCCCCAGCAGGGCGGCCCAGGTTATGGGGCTCACGCCTCGTTGGCCGTGATCAGATGGCCGGGCGTCAGCAGCGACAGCAGGGCCCGCCGCTGGTCCAGCGACACCGCATGCGTGCCGAAGATGTCCGACATCCACAGTCCGTCCGCGATAAGCCTTAGCATCAATGCGTCGTCCGCGCCGACCGGGTCGCTGGGATCGTCGATCTTCACCTTGGCGATCCAGCCGTTCCAGCGTTGCGCCAGTGTGGGTTCGATGGCGCAGGCGGCCATGACAACCCGTCCGATGCTGATGTCCTGAGGCGTGAAGGGCTCGATCACCGTGGCCCGCAGATAGGCCCGCGCATTCCGACCATAGGGCTCCGGGTCCCGGGCCGCCTCGGCCAGGACGCTGTCGGTGTGCATTTCCCCCAGATGGTCGATCATCCCCTCCAGCAAGGCGATCTTGCTGGGGAAATGGTGCAGCAAGGCCCCCTTGCTGACCGTCGTCCGCGCCGCCACCGCATCCAGGGTGAAGCCCGACGCCCCCAGTTCGGCGGCGACTTCCAGCGCCTTTTCGATGATTTCGGCCCGGGTGTCGTCGGGGGCGCGGCGGCGTGTCGTGATGTCCATGACCGTTACATACCGTCTGGACGGTATCTGTCAAATCCCAAAGGCCGTGGCGGATCGACCGTCCCTCCTCTATATGGCCGCCAATGGCAGCCAGACCCCCCCTCGTCGCACTCAAGGACGTCCGCCTTCAGGACGGCCAGCGCCCCCTCTTCGACGGCGTCGACCTCGCGGTAGAACCGCGCAGCCGCGCGGCCCTCGTCGGCCGCAACGGCGCCGGCAAGTCCACCCTGATGAAGGTGGTCATGGGCCTGATCGAGCCCGACAGCGGCGACCGTTCGGTCCAGTCCGCCGTCCGTTTCGCCTATGTGCCGCAGGAACCGGACATCACCGGCGAAACCCTTCTGGACTACGCCTCGTCCGGCGAGGCCGAGACCTGGACGGCCGAGAGTTGGCTGGCCACCTTCGGTCTGGACCCCGAAAAATCCACGCAAGGCCTGTCCGGCGGCGAGACCCGACGCGCCGCCCTGGCCAAGGCCTTCGCCGAAGAGCCCGACCTGCTGCTGCTGGACGAGCCGACCAACCACCTCGACATCCTGGCCATCGAACTGCTGGAGAACGAGCTGATCCAGGCCCGGTTCGCCCTGCTGGTCGTCAGCCACGACCGCGCCTTCCTGAACCGCGTCACCAATACGGTCCACTGGCTGGAGAACCGCCGCGTCCGCACCCTGAACAAGGGCTTCGTCGAGTTCGACGAATGGTCGACCAAGGTGCAGGAGGAGGAAGCCGAGGCCCTGCGCCGCCTGACCAAGACCATCGAGCGCGAGACCGTCACCTTCTACAGCTCCATCACCGCCCGCCGCAGCCGCAACGAGGGCCGCGCCCGCTCGCTGGACGCCCTGCGCGCCGAACGCGCCGAAAAGATGAAGGACGCCCCGCGCGAACTGTATCTGGGCGTCGATTCCGGCGGCACGTCGGGCAAGCTGGTCGCCGAGATCAAGGGCGTGTCCAAGGGCTTCGCCGGCCGCACCCTGTTCAAGGACCTGACCACCCGCATCATGCGCGGCGACCGCCTGGGCGTCGTCGGCCCCAACGGGGCGGGCAAGACCACCCTGGTCAAGACCCTGCTGGGCGAACTGGCCCCGGACGAAGGCACCGTCCGCATGGGCTCCAATCTGGAATCCGTCTATCTGGATCAGTCGCGCGAGGGGCTGAAGTCGGACATGACCCTGTGGGACGCCCTGACGCCGGGCGGCGGCGACAGTATTCTGGTGCGCGGCGTGTCCAAACACGTCGCCGCCTACGCCAAGGACTTCCTCTTCTCCGAGGCCCAGCTGCGCCAGCCGATCTCGACCCTGTCGGGCGGCGAGCGCAACCGCCTGCTGCTGGCCCGCGCCCTGGCCAAGCCGGCCAATCTGCTGATCCTCGACGAACCGACCAACGACCTGGACATGGACACGCTCGACAAGCTGGAAGAGCTGCTCGAGAACTATGACGGCACCCTGATCCTGGTCAGCCACGACCGCGACTTCATCGACCGGCTTTCCACCTCGACCCTGGCCCTGAACGGCCGCGGCGACATCGTCGAGACCCCCGGCGGCTGGACCGACTTCATCCGCCAGAACCCCGGCTTCCTGCGCCCCGGCGCCAATCCCCGCCCTCAGGACAAGGCCGCCGCCCAGCGCGCCGCCGAGGCCCCGCCCCCCGCCGTCGCCGCCAAGAAGGTCGGCAAGCTGACCTTCAAGGACGCCCACCGCCTGAAGGAGCTGGAGGCCCTGATCGACGCCCTGCCCGGCCAGATCGCCAAACACGACGCGACGCTGGCCGACCCGGGCCTCTACGCCCGCGACCCCAAGGCCTTCGACGCCGCCATGAAGGCCGCCGACAAGGCCCGCGCCGACCTGGAATCCGCCGAACTGGAATGGCTGGAGCTGGAAGAGAAGAAGGCGGCCCTGGCGGGCTAGCCTTCCTTTTCGTCGTCGCCTTCCGCGGGGGTCTTTGATCCCCCGCGGCGGTTCTGAGCCACGCCCACGGCGATGAAGGCGACGAGGCCGAAGGCGAACCACAGGCCGAAATCCTTGGTCAACAGGCCGATCAGCCCGAAGATCAGAAGCACGCCGAACGGAGTGAGCTTTTTCATGGCGTCGACCTTATGGCGGATTTCAGCGTTTGGCGAGTTGGCCGGCGCCGCCGCCCCTTGAAACCAAACCCGCTGTCACCCACTCCACTGACATGACCCTGCGCACCCATGTCGTCGACTTCGCCCCCGCCCAGCAGGCGGCCGTGCGGCGGATCAACGCTGTCCTGGCCCGGGCGCCGCGCCTGCGCACCGACGCCTGGCGGATCGACGCCGGCCAGCGGCTGTCGCTGTGGCTGGACGCGGCGGCCGGGGCGATCACCGTGCCGCGTCTCAGGAAGCGCGGCGTCACGGTCGAGATCGTGCAGACGGAAGGCGACCAGCCCGTCCCCTTGCGCATCCTGCGGCCCGAAGGTCCGCCTCGCGCCGTCATCCTGGACATCCATGGCGGCGGCTGGGTGCTGGGCAGCGCCGGGCTGAACGACCGGCTGAACGCCCATCTGGCCCGCCACGGCTTCTGCGTCGTCTCGGTGGACTATCGCTTGCTGTCCGAGCGGCGCGGAATCTATATCGAGGCCGCCATATCCGACTGTCTGGCCGCCGCCCACTGGGCCGTGACCAATGTGGACCGGCTGGGCGCGGCGACCGTCTTCCTGACCGGCGAATCCGCCGGCGCCCATCTGGCGGCCCTGACCGCCGTGGCCCTGCGCGACCAGGGGCTGATCGACCTGGTCAAGGGTTGCGTCTTCACCTACGGCGTCTTCGACCTGTCGGGCACGGAAAGCGTCCGCTCGGCCGACCCCGACACCCTGCTGTTCAACGGTCCCACGATGCAGGCCGACCTGGCCCGCCTGGCGCCCGAGCGCGACGAGGCGGGCCTGCGCCGTTCCGACGTCTCGCCCCTGTACGCCGACCTGACCGGCCTGCCGCCCGCCCTGTTCCTGGCCGGCGAATACGACCCGCTGTTCGAGGACAGCCTGTTGATGGCGACCCGCTGGGGCGAGGCGTCCGACACCGACCTGATCCGCGTTCCCGAAGTCCCCCACGGCTTCCTGCATTTCGGCGGCCCCGCCGCGCGGGGCGCGCGGGGGGCGATCCGGCATTGGCTGGACGCCCGGCTCGCCCCGGAGGCGTCCTAGTTCGCTTTCGCATTGTCGCTGGGCGCGATTGCGACTACCGCAATAGGAACGTCACGTCGGCGGTACGGATCGGGGAGCGGTTCTTGAGCCCAGCGTGGTTTCGCAGCAATCCGGCCTATGGCTACGGACTGGCGATCTGCGCCTGGCTGACGGCCTTCTGCGTCCGCCTGGCGCTGGCCGACTGGTTTCCGCCCGGCTTTCCCTACCTGACCTTCTTCCCGGCCGTTGTCGTCGCCGCCTATTTCGCAGGCCTGTGGCCGTCGGTGCTGACTGCGGTCCTGTCGGGCCTGACCGCCTGGTGGTTCTGGATCGGCGCGCCCGGTTTCGACTGGAGCACGGCGACAGGCCTGGCCCTGGCCTTCTACGCCTTCGTCATCGCCGTCGACATCTTCTTCATCGTCGGCATGAACTCCGCGACCGACAATCTGCGGCGCGAGGTGGCGCGCAACGCCGCCCTGGCCGAGAGCCGCGACCTGCTGCTGAAAGAGGTCCAGCACCGCGTCTCCAACAATATCCAGGTGGTCAGCGCACTGCTGCGGCTCGAAGCCGGGATGTCGAAGGATCCCGCCGCCCGCCGCGCCCTCTCCGACGCCTCGGCGCGCACCGCCATGATCGCCAATGTGCAGCGCAGCCTGCTCGACGCCGACGGCGCGGCGGCGCCCTTCGACGACCTGGCGCGCCGGCTGGTCTGCGACGCCCTGAACGCCGCCGGCCGCACCGACGTGGCCGTCGTAGTCGAGGAAGCCCGGCACGCCCTGACGGCGGACGAGGCCACGCCGGTCGTCCTGATCCTGTTGGAATGCGTCAACAACGCCCTGGAACACGCCTTCCCCGACCGTCCCGGCCGCATCCACGTCCGCCTGTATGAGCAGGGGGCGGAACGCCGCCTGGAGGTGCGCGACGACGGCGCCGGACCGCCGCCGGGCTTCGATCCCGCCAAGGGACGCAGCCTGGGCCTGCGCATCGTCCTCGGCCTGACGGATCAGCTTCACGGCCGCTTCAGCATCGTCGACGCCGCCCCCGGCGCCCTGTGCGTTCTCAGCTACCCAAAGCCCGCCGCGCACTGACGTCGCGTTTCTGTGGACAATACAAACCGCTGATACGCCAAGGCGAATTTGATCCGTCCACCGATGTTCACAGACTTGTCCACCGCCGCCGGGCCAATCGTGCACATCGGGGCGAGTTCGGGCGCTTGCCTCATACCGGGTTTCGCGAGAACGTCAACGGGCCGAGGGACACGGCGGCGCGGAAATCGGGGGAGACCCCGGCCTCAAGCGAACCGGCCCGGCTCTCCGACCCGGCGTGATCGGGCGATCTTCGGATCGTAACGTGCGCCAGGCGGGATCCACGGCCCCGGTCTTCGACGGTCTCAGGATCGACGAAAGGCGGGGAACCGGATCGGGATCGACGGACGACGCGGCCGCAAGGCCGTGGAACGCCAGAGACCCGGAGCGCGACAGGATACAGCCGACCGCCCTTTCGGGTTCGCTCGAAACGGCGCTGAGGCCAGGGTCCGACCCAGCTGGCCAAGTCCAACCCGGACTTGGCGAGGGGACGAAGTCGACGGGTTTCCCGAACGCTTCGTCCCCTCGCTCAATTGGGGCCGAATTCACAGACTTACGCTAGACAGACGCCGCCCCATCTGCACCCATGCCGTGCAGTTGGAGATCGTCATGCGCGCATTACAGACCGCCCTGTGCATCCTGGCCGCCGGCGCCGTAACGACGGCCGGTTCGGCGAAGGCCGACCCACGGCTGCAGGACGCGGGGCCGCCCCCACCGACGCCCTCGCCCATCAGCGTCAGGCCCGGCGTCCTGATCGGGCCGGCCCCGTCGGTCGAGAACACCATCCTGCAGCTGCCACAGGCCGAAGCGACGTGCGAAGGCCTCACGGTTCAGCCCCTCTACGCCGACGACCTGCCGGCGCAGCAGGCCGCGCGACGGGGGATGTCCGACGCAGAGACGATCCTGGCCTTCTCGGTCGCGTCGGATGGGCGCACGGTGGATATCCGTCCCGCCGACGCAGCCCCCGCAGCCTTCGACACCCTGCAGGCCGGTCTCGCCGCCTGGCGGTTTCCCGCCCAAGCGCGCAAGGATTGCCGCCTGACGATCCGCTGGCGCAGCGTTCGACTGGACGAGGCGGAAGTCCCGGACCTGCTGAACTATTTCGCCGTCACCCGGGCCACCGGGGCCCTGCGCGACGCCGTGGCGAAACGCCTGGGCGGACAGGGCGCCGACTGCGGCGACCGGTTCGGCGGCCGCCGACCGGACACGGTTGTGTTTCCCGACTTTGAAAAAGGGCGCAAGCCCCCGCCCGGCGGCCGCAGTTGGTCCGTGACCCGCTGGAACATCGACGCCGATGGCCGCGCGACCGACGTCGAGACTCTCGGCTCGTCGGGCGACGTAGACCTGGACTCCGAGGCTCGCCGTGCGGCGGCCGAGACCCGGATGCAGCCCGGACCGGCCCGGACCGGCTGTGTCTACAATCTCTATCGCTCGGGCGGGACCCTCGCGGCTCCGCCGCTGACGCCGGAAGATCAGCGTGAAGACCCGCTGCAGCAATGCCCGCCGGCCGTCGCAGACCGGTTCGCCGTTCGGGCCAATCCCGTATTTCCGACCGTCTTCAACGAGCGCTCCATCGAGGGCTGGGCGTTGATCCGCTTCGACATCGCCCCCTGGGGCCAGATCGGCAACGTCTCGGTGATCGAGGCCCAGCCGGCCGCCGCCTTCGGCGTCGACGCCCTGCGGCTGGTGCAGTCGAGCCAGGCCACGCCGGGGTTCGAGGCCGGCGTCCGGTGCGTTGTTCCCGTCCGCTACAAGCTGCAGGACGAGACGGCCGCGCCCGACGTGGATCAGAACTGAACCCCCGCCTTCCCAAGGCCTGCATCCCCTCGTAAAGCAGGGCCATGATCCAGCTTGGGAATCGCCTGCTGACCCGTCGCCGCGCCCTGCTCGCGGGCGGCGCGGCCGTGGTCGGGGGCGCGGCGCTGGGCCTGCGCGCCTGCGACCGATCAGAGGCGCCGGTGGATGAACAGGGCCGGGTGCGGCTGCGTTTCGCCACCGACTGGCGGGCTCAGGCCGAACAGGGCGGCTTCTATCAGGCCCTGGCGACCGGCGCCTATGAGAAGCGCGGCCTGAACGTCCAGATCGTGCAGGGCGGGCCGGGCGTGAACGTGCCGCAACTGCTGGCCTCGGGCGCCGTCGAACTGGGCATGGGGTCCAACAGCTTCATCCCGATGAACCTGGTCGCGGCCGGGGCGCCCGTTAAGGCCGTCGCCGCCTTCTTCCAGAAGGACCCCCAGGTCCTGATCGCCCACCCGGACCCCGCGCTGGAGACCATCGCCGATCTGAAGGGCCGGCCCTTCCTTCTGGCCGACGCCTCGATCAACGCCTTCTGGGGCTGGCTGAAGGCCAAATACGGCTTCACCGACGACCAGGTGCGCAAATACACCTTCAACCTGGCGCCCTTCCTGGCCGACGAGCGGGCGGTGCAGCAGGGTTATCTGACCAGCGAACCCTACACCATCGAACAGGAGGCCGGGTTCGAGCCCAAGGTCTTCCTGCTGGCCGACGAAGGCTATCCCTCCTACGCGGCCATGGTCCTGGCGCCCAACGCCTTCGCGCGGGACAACGCCACGGCCCTGCGCAGCTTCATCGCCGCCTCGGCCGAGGGCTGGCGCGACTATCTGCGGGGCGATGCGGCGCCGGGCGACGCCCTGATCCGCAAGGACAATCCGGAAATGACCCAGGCCATCCTGGACCAGGCCCGGCAGAAGCTGCGCGACAACGCCATCGTCGACGGGGGCGACGCCGCCCTGTACGGCCTGGGCGCTATGACGGCCGACCGCTGGCAGGCCTTCTTCGAGGTGGTCAGCCAGGCGGGGGTGTTCGACCCCGGCCTGAACTGGCGCGAGGCCTTCACCGACAACTATCTGCCGGGCCGTGGCTGATCCCATCGCCGCGCTGCGGGGGGTCGTCGTCGACTGGCCCGGCCGCGCGCCGCTTGGCCCCATCGACCTGAGCGTGGCGCGGGGCGAGATCGTCGCCCTGGTCGGGGCCTCGGGCGCCGGCAAGTCCACCACCCTGCGCCTGCTGGCCGGGCTTCAGACGCCCAGCCGGGGCGAGGTGATCCGCGCCCTAGGGGTCGGCCGCACCGGCTTCGTCTTCCAGAGCCCGACCTTGATGCCCTGGGCCGAGGCCCTGACCAATGTCGCCCTGCCGCTGGAGCTGGCGGGCGTGGCCCGGCCCCAGGCCCGTTCGCGCGCGGCCCAGGCCCTGGGCGCGGTCGGCCTGGGCGACCGGCCGGACGCCCGGCCGTCGCAGCTGTCCGGCGGCATGGCCATGCGCGTCGCCCTGGCCCGCGCCCTGATCACCGCCCCGGACCTGCTGTTGCTGGACGAGCCCTTCGCCGCCCTGGACAGCGTCACCCGCCGCCGCCTGATCGAGGATCTGCACGCCCTTTGGGCCGCCGCCGAGCCCCGGCCCGCCATGGTCTTCGTCACCCATGATGTCGAGGAGGCCGTCTATCTGGCCCAACGGGTCGTGGTGCTGGCCGCCGCGACCGGGCGGCCCGTCGCGGACCTGCCGACGCCCGGCCCCCTGCCCCGCCCCGCCCGCTGGCGCGCCGATCCCGCCTATCGCCAGACGGTCGAGGCGATCGCAGACGCGCTGGAGGCGGCCATGCGCCCAGAGGCCGCGCCATGAGACGCCTGACCGAACTGGCGCCGCCCATCGGCCTGGCCATCCTGCTGCTGGCGGTGTGGGAGGCGGCCTGTCGCCTGCTGGACCTGCCCGTCTATTTCCTGCCGCCGCCCAGCGCGGTGGCCGTGGCCCTGGTCGAGGCGGGGCCGCGTCTGGCCGCCTCGGCCTGGATCACCTTCGGCATGGCGGTTCAGGCCCTGGTCCTGGCCGGGCTGGTCGGCGGGGGGCTGGCCCTGGCGGTGTCGCTGCACCCGGCGGCCGAGCGGGCCGTGCGGCCCCTGGCCGTGGCGCTTCAGGTCACGCCGGTCGTGGCCGTCGCCCCCCTGGTGCTGATCTGGGCCGGGCTGGACCACGCCGACCGGGCCGTGGTGGCCCTGGCGGCCGTCGTCGCCTTCTTCCCGCTGTTCTCGGGAATTCTGACCGGGCTGAAGTCGGCCGATCCCGACCTGGAGCGGCTGTTCGACCTGTATGGCGCCACGCCCCTGCAAAGACTGTGGCGGCTGCGCCTGCCCTCGGCCCTGCCGTTCGCGCTGGAGGGTCTGCGGGTCGCGGCGGGCCTTGCGGTCATCGGCGCTGTGGTGGCCGAATTCGTCTCGGGCTCGGGCGCGACCCAGGGTCTGGCCTGGCGGCTGCTGGAGGCGGGCAACCGCCTGCGCACGGCGGAAATGCTGGCCGGGGTCCTGTGCCTGACCCTGCTGGGCCTGGTGCTGAACGCCGCTGTCGGGGTGATCGGACGATTCCTGTTGCGCCGTTAGCGACGGGTTAAGCGATATCCGCCTAGGCTGGGGTTGTCTTTTTGTTCGTGCGAGACCCGCCCCTTGCGACACGCCCTGATCCTGTCGACCGCCCTGATCGCCGCCTGCGCGGCGTCGGGCGCCGCCATGGCTCAATCTTCGGCGAGCGGCGCAGGCGGCCTGCGCTACCTGTCCTGGCCGGGCAAGCCGCCGGTGGCGCAGGGCGCTGCGCCGACGCTGCGCCGCATCCCGCAGCCGACCCCGGTCGCCGCCGCCGTCGATACGCCCGTCAGCTTCATCCCGCCGGCCCGCCTGTCGGCCCCGGCGCCGGCGTCGAAGCCCACGCCCCATCGTGGCCTGACGCCGGCCAGCGACTGGATCGCGCCCGTGCCGACGATGGCGACGACGCCCCAGCCCTATGTCGCCGCGCCCGCCCCCGTCGAGGCCGCGCCGTCCCCTGTTCAGGCCGAAACCGTCGTCGCAGCCCAGGACCCGGCGCCCGCACAGTCGCCGCCACACACCCAGACTCAGGCCCAGGCCGAAGCCGCGCCTGAGCCCGCCTTCGATCCGATGGCCCCGCGACGCGACGCGCCGATCTTCCGCCTCCAGCGCCAGACGACCGCCCAGACCGCGCCCGAAACTGCGGCCCAGGCCCAGGGCGGGACCAAGGGTGAGACCGGGGCTGAGACCGCCTCCGCCGCGCCGCCCGCCATGCTCCAGGCGGCCCTCGCCCCGGTCCAGGGCGCGCGCTTCTATTCAGTCCATCGTCAGGCCGGCCATCAGCCGGACCGGATCAACCCGGTCCAGCCCATCTATCTCGACGCCCTGCCGGTGGCGATGACCCAGACCCCGTCGTCCGCCGACCTGGCGCAACCCGACGGTCCGCCCGCCCTGCAGCGCAACAGCGACGGCTCGGTCCGGGCCATGCCCCAAACCACGGGGGACGACCTGCCATGACCGAACCCTCCGCCGAAGAACGGGCCATCATCATGGGCTCGCGCCTGCCCGATCTGATCGCCCTGGCCAACGAGGCCTCCAGCGAGAAGCGCCGGCTGCTGCTGCGCGAACTGACCGACCACTTCCTGGGCGGCGTCGAGCACAGCGTGGCCGAGACCGAGCTTTACGGCTCCGTCCTCGAAACCCTGTCGGAGGAGATGGAGACGGCCGTCCGCGCGGAACTGGCCGCCCGTTTCGCCGAGGCGCCCAACGCCCCGGCCAGCCTGATCCGGCGCCTGGCCGAGGATCAGATCGACGTCGCCGGGCCGGTCCTGCGCGCCTCGACCGTCCTGACCGACGCAGACCTGATCGACGTGGTCAGCCGCCAGGGCCAGGACCACATGCGCGCCGTCTCCGGCCGTACCGAGGTGTCCGAGGCCGTGTCCGAGATCATCGTCGAACGCGGCGACGACCACACCCTGGGCGTCCTGCTGCGCAACGACGGCGCCCAGCTGTCGCGTGCCGCGTCCGAGACTGCGGTCGAGCGCGCCAAGAACAACCCCGACCTCCACGCCCCGGCGGTCGAGCGCAAGAGCCTGCCCGCCGACCTGCTGAACGACATGTATTTCGTCGTCGAGGCCCGGCTGCGTCACCAGATCCTGGAACAGAACGCCCAGATGGATCCGGACCTGCTGGAGGCCGCCCTGGCCGCCGGTCGCGCCCGTGTCGCCACCGACGACGGCGCCCTGCCGGCCGACTACGCCGAAAGCCTGGCCTATGTCGACGAGCTGCACGCCGCCAACCAGCTGACGCCGCAGGTGCTGATCCGCTTCCTGCGCTCCAAGGGCCGCACGGCCTTCCTGGTCGCCCTGTCGCGTCTTTCGGACGTCGATTTCCACACCGCCCGCAACATCGTCGATCGCCGCGACCTGGACGCCCTGTCGATCATCTGCAAGGCGGCCGACATCGATCGGGCGATCTTCCTGACCTACGCCGTGTCGCTTCTGGGCGGGGATTCCAATCCGATGGGCCGGGCCGCCGCCTATGGCCGGATGTACGGCGAACTGACCCGCGACGCCGCCCAGCGCACCCTGCGCTTCTGGCGCATGCGCCGCGTCGCCCAGGCGGCCTAAAACGCACGATTTCTCCCTCCCCCTGCGGGGGAGGGAGATCAAACAAAAACGCCCGCCTCCTTGCGGAAGCGGGCGCTTTCCACCGGTAAGGACCGGGCTTATTTCTTGGCGCGGGCGACGCGGGCCGGCTTGCGGCCGCCCTGGCCCAGGCCCATCTGCTTGGCCAGTTCCGAACGGGCCTTGGCGTAGTTCGGGGCGACCATGGGATAGTCTTTCGGCAGACCCCATTTGGCGCGATAATCTTCGGGGCTCATGTCGTACTTGGTGCGCAGGTGGCGCTTCAGCGACTTGAACTTGCGACCGTCTTCCAGACAGATCAGGAAGTCGGCGTTGATCGACTTGCGGATCGGCACGGCCGGTTCCTTGGGTTCCGGCGGAACCTCCACGGGACCGTTGGAGACGCCCGACAGAGCGGCGTGAATATTGGCGATCAGCGCCGGCAGGGCTTCCGCCGTCACCGTGTTGTTGCCGACATAGGCCGACACGATGTCAGCGGTCATTTCCAGCAGTTCGGGCTTCTCGTCCATTCGCGGCGTCTCTTTCATAATCTATTTGCTTCGACTGAAACGCCAGCCGAACCTACCCTTCCGGCTCTTAGGGTTGTTTGAATGCAAAAGCAATCCGGGCGTTATGCGAACGACAAGGCTCTATATAACCACACTTGTGGTCATGCTGACCTAGCGTTTCAAGTCTTCGGTCAGGACCATCATGGCTGCACGTTCCGGCGCCGAATATTCATCGATCACCTCATCCTCGCCCTCACGAATCGCACGCAGGAGACTGGGGGTCAGGGCCGATGACAGAGACCAGTTCCAGTAACGCAATACGGTCTGCGCCCGATCCACGGCCAACATTTCATAGGTGATCTGCACACGTTCAAGGTCAGGATGCAGGCCGCCGTCGGCCGTCGTCTCCGGCCGACGCATCGAGCGCCACAGATTCAGCAGGTCCGCACGCGACAGACCCGTCGCCTTGCACAGGATCGCCAGGGGTTCGCCGCCCGGATCCCCCAGGATCTTTGCGCCGGTCAAGGGTTTGACGCCCGCCAGGAAGGCGATCTCCGACGCCGTCTCGCGCGACAGGCCGTCTTGCGCCGCCACCGACAGGGCGTGTTCCAGCCCGTCAAAGGGGCTCTTGTCGATGGCCGCGCGGTTGCGCTGGCGTCGCTCGATGAACTGCAGGGCCTTGCGCGCGACGGGGTCCGACCAGCCCTCGGCCGCGGCCATGGCGAAGACGTCCTCGGTCACCTCCTGCATCACCTCGCGCGACACGGCGAACCGCTGCAGGATGGTGCGCCGGTCGTCCGGGCCGCACCACCAGAACATCACATAGGCGCCGGCCGGTCTCAGCTCGGGCCGTTTCAGCAGCAGGCCGGACAGTTTCGGATGCGTCCGGCTGAGGCCGACCACGGCCTCGACCCCGACCTGGGACAGGCGGGCGGTAGGGTTGCGCAGCACCGCCTCCATCACCTCCATCTCGCCGAAGCCGAACAGGGTTTCGGTGACGATCTCGGACAGACCGCGACGCTCGGCCATGATCAGCCGATGCTCGGGTCCCGCGTCCCGCGCACACCCGACCAGATCCGCGTCGCTCAGCGACGCGCACTGTTCGATCAGCAGACGGGCGACCTCGGGCTCGTCGCGCAGCAGCAGGCGCGCGACGCTGCTGGGCAGTTCGGCCAGGGGCGCCAGCCGCGCCGCCACGCGCCGACGCTCCTCTGTCGATCCCAGCCGCAGCATCTCGACCAGCAGGTCGCCGGTCACGGCCCGTTCGAAAGCGTTGATCCGGCTGGCCGGCAGGGAGACGACGTCGGCCAGCCGCTTCAGCAACGCATGGCGCGCCTTCAGCGACGGCGGAGCCGCCTCTTCGTCATTCAGGGCCGACGCCTGGGTCATGGCGCCAAGACTAGGGTCTCAGAGTTAACCCGACGTATCAGCGACGCTCGGCTTTACAGGCCCTCGAAAAGCGCCGTCGACAGGTAGCGTTCGGCGAAGGACGGGATGATGACCACGATGGTCTTGCCCGCATTCTCGTCGCGGGCGGCCAGGCGGAAGGCCGCCGTCAGGGCCGCGCCCGAACTGATGCCGACCGGGATTCCCTCGACGCGGGCCGCCTTGCGGGCCATGTCGAAACTCTCGTCGTTCGACACCTGTTCGATCCCGTCCACGACCGAGGCGTCATAGATGGCGGGGGTGAAGCCCGCGCCTATGCCCTGGATCTTGTGCGGGCCGGGCGCGCCGCCCGACAGGACCGGCGAAGCCTCGGGCTCGACCGCGATCATCCGGATCGAGGCCTTGCGGGCCTTCAGCGCCTGGCCGACGCCCGAGATGGTGCCGCCGGTGCCGACGCCGGCCACCACCATGTCCACGGCGCCGTCGGTGTCGTTCCAGATCTCCTCGGCCGTGGTCGCGCGGTGGATGGCGGGATTGGCCAGGTTCTCGAACTGCGACGGGATCACCGCATTGGGGGTGGTCTCCAGCAGTTCCTGGGCGCGGGCGATGGCGCCCTTCATCCCCTTCTCGGCCGGGGTCAGCTCCAGTTGGGCGCCCAGCAGGGCCAGCATCTTGCGCCGTTCGATCGACATGCTCTCGGGCATGCACAGGATCAGTTTCAGACCCTTGGCGGCGGCGACGAAGGCCAGGGCGATGCCGGTGTTGCCGCTGGTCGGTTCGATCAGCACGGTGTCGGCCTTGATCCTGCCCGCATCCTCCAGCGCCTCGACCATGGCGACCCCGATCCGGTCTTTGACCGAGGCGATCGGGTTGAAGAACTCCAGCTTGGCCAGCACGGTGGCCTTGGCCCCGTATTCGGCCGACAGGCGCGGCAGCCGCACCAGGGGGGTGTCGCCGATGGTGTCGATGATCGAGTCATAGACCTTGCCCCGCCCCTTCTTCAGATGGCGGGACGCGTCGTAGCTGAAGTCGGACATGGGGGCTCCGGTAAGGTCGGGTCGTTCAGGGTGCGTAACAGACAGGCGGCGAGATCGATCCGCAAGGGGGCGACGACGATGATTTCTGTCCGCCAGGATCAGATCCGGCGCCGCCGACATCCTGGATCTTCGCAAACATCCGCTGCACTGGGCGCCTCCAGCAACCGACGCAACTCACTCCTGGACCTTCACCGATCAGCAGTCGTCTCACTCTGAGCGGCGCGCCTTTCACGCAAACGTTAAGAGCATTGGAGATTATTGTGGGTTGCATCGCATTCGGGTCAGCTGTCCTCTCCAGGTGGGAGATAGGCTCCCCTGGAGGTTTACGATGAAGCTGAAATCGACCGTCCGTCTCGTCGCCTTGGGAGCCGTTCTCGGGGCTTCCGCATTCGCCGCCGCCGCGACCGCGAAAGCGCCCGGAATCATGTATTTCCGGACCTTCTACAGTGATGCCACCCTGACCACTCAGGTGGGCTTCTACAGGGACCGGTGTTCGAACGGGAATGTCGTCGCCTCGCCTGTGAATGGCACGACTTCGCCCTTTTACACCTTGGAAGCCATCGGGTCCTGCCCCGGCGGATACTGGTAACCATCATAGAGCTCGAACGCCGCCGCCCCCGATTCGGCGGCGTTCGTTCGTTGGGTTTTGCAATGACAGCGGGGCTCCAGGGCGGATCGTCGGCCCTCCAGAAGCGCCTCAATCCCGGGGTCGGTTCTTCCGCCGGCCTCTGTAACGGCGGCGAAGGAGACGCCTAGAAGGACTCCCACCCGTCCGCGTCGGGCTCCGACGCCGGCGCCAGGGCCGCGCCGCCGCGGCCGACGGTCTTCAGGGCGGCCACGGTGCGGGCGGAAGAGGCGGCGGGCCGGGCCGGAGCGGGGGCTGAGGCGGCGGGGCGCGCGCCGACACGGAAACGGGACACGGCGGCGGCCAGACCGTCGGCTTCCTGGGACAGGGAGTGGCTGGCGGCGGTGGACTGTTCGACCATGGCCGCATTCTGCTGCGTCATCTGGTCCATCTGATTGACCGCCGTATTGACCTGCTGCAACCCTGTCGCCTGTTCGGCGGCGGACGAGGAGATCTCCGTCACCAGGCCTTCGATCTGGGCGACATGGGCCACGATCCGGTCCAGCGCCTGACCGGTCTCGGTCACCAGTTTCACGCCCGACCCGACCTGTACGGTCGACTGGGTGATCAAGCCCTTGATCTCCTTGGCCGCATCGGCCGAACGCTCGGCCAGGGCCCGCACTTCCGACGCCACCACGGCGAAGCCCCGGCCGCTTTCGCCCGCCCGCGCCGCCTCGACCCCGGCGTTCAGGGCCAGCAGATTGGTCTGGAAGGCGATCTCGTCGATCACGCCGATGATCTGGTTGATCTGGGCCGACGAGCGTTCGATCTCTCCCATGGCGGCGACGGCGTCGCGCACCACCGCGCCGCTCTTGTCGGCGTCGTCGCGCGCCGCCTGGACGGCGCCGGCGGCCTGGATCGCCCCTGCGGCGGTGGCTTTGACGGTCGCTGTGACCTCGTCCAGGGCGGCGGCGGTCTCTTCCAGACTGGCCGCCTGTTGTTCGGTGCGGCGCGACAGGTCGTCGGCGGCCTTGGCGATCTCGGCGGCGCCGGCGTTGATCGCGCCCGTATTGGCGGCGATGGTGCCGATGGCCTCCTGCAAACCCTCGACGGCGGCGTTGAAATTAGTCCGCAGCTGTTCGTAGGCGGGCGGGAAGGCGTCGGTGATGCGCACCGTCAGATCGGCCTGGGCCAGGGAGTCCAGCCCGCGGGTCAGTCCGGTGACGACGATCGCCTGCTCCCGGGCGGCGGCCTCGCGCGACTGGTCGCCGACCGCGCGGTCCTCTTCCTCCTTCGCCCGGCGCCGGCCGGCCTCGGCCGCCTCGGCCTCGGCGCGGGCGACGATCAGGGCCTGGATGTCGACGACGGCGCGGGCGATGTCCCCGATCTCGTCCTTGCGGCGGGCCTCGCCCAGCTTCACCTCGGTCTGGCCCTGGGCCATGGCGCGCAGGCCCCCGGTCAGGCGGCGGATCGGCGCCACCAGGCCGCGCGACCCCGCCAGGATCAGGCTGATGCTGATCAGCAGGCTGGCGAGCACGGCGGCCATCATCACCATCTGTCCCGTCCTGGCCTCAGCCTCGGCGGCGGCGCGGTTCTTCTCGGCCGCGGCTTCGATCCTGTCGGCCGCCGCGCTCATGGCGGTCTCCAGGGCCGTGAACTGGGTCAGGAAGTCGGTCATGCCGCCCTGGGCCGCGACCGGATCGTTGGCGGCGAGTTCGACCATCCGGGCCGCCGCCGCGATATAGGCCTGAAGCGGCGCCTCGACCGCCTTCAGGGCCGCCTGGATCTCCGGGTCCGTCGCCAGGGCGTTGTTTTCCGCAATGGCCTGTTCGAAGATTTCGCGGTGCTCGGCCAGATCGGCCGTCACCGCATCGATATCGACGCCGTTGGCGGGATCCTTGGCCAGCATGGCGCCGAACACATCGGAGCGCAGGGCGTCATGCATCATGTCGGCCTGCATGTGGTTGCGCAGCACGCTCGACGACACCGACGCCCGATCCAGCGCCCCGGCCAGCTTGGCGTTCATCACCAGACCGACGCCCGCCGTGCCCACGGACAGCAGCAGGACGATGATCCCCGTGGCCGTGACCTTCTTGCCTATCGTCCAGATCATGACCGCTCCCGCCAACCTGACATTCCTTCGAACGGCGGTACACGAATTCTGGTTAATGCAAGATTTTCGGCCGCCTACGTCGTTTCCTCATGGCCGCTTAAGGACGATTTTCATTCCGCCGGGATTACGCCGCTCTTTGAACAGAACGGACGTATGGCCATGCAGAACGCTAAGCCCTCGGTTTTCAAACCCCTCGTCGCGGCGGTCGCCGCTGCCTGCGCCGCAATGGGCGCCGCAATGGGCGCCGCCCCGGCCCACGCCCAGGACCAGGCCCAGGACCAGGCCCGCGCGGCGGAGCCGGACTGGACCCTGTCGGCGGAATATACGGCCGATGTTTCGGGCGTGGTGTCAGGCGGCGCGCAACGGGCGGGCCGATATCTGGACAATCTGAGCGTCGAACTGGACGGCGATCTGGAACAGGCCTGGGGCTGGCGCGGGGCGCGGCTGCACATGTCGGGCCTGTATAACGGCGGGGGCGAGCCCAACGCCCTGGCCGGCACTCTGCAGGGCGTGGACAATATCGAGGTCGGGGCCCAGGGCGCCCGCCTGTTCGAGGCCTGGATCGAACAGGATCTGGGCGGATCGGCCACGCTTCTGGCCGGCCTGTACGACCTCAACAGCGAATTCTACGCCACCGAGGCCTCGGGCCTGCTGATCTCGCCACCGTTCGGCATCGGCTCCGAACTGGCCTCGACCGGCCCCAACGGCCCGGCCATCTTCCCCTCCTCGTCCCTGGCCGCGCGGCTACGGGTCGGCGACACCGACGGAACCTATGTCCAGGCCGCCGTCGTCAACGCCGACGCCCGCACCTTCGGCGATCACGGCGGGGTGGACACGGACCTGGACCACGGCGTCCTGGCCATCGCCGAGTTCGGCAGCCACGCCCCCTTCCGCTACGCCTTCGGCGTCTGGCGCTACAACCAGCGTCAGGACGACATCCGCGACCTGACCCCCGACGGCGACCCCGCCCACAGCATCGCCCAGGGCGCCTACGTCCTGGCCGAGGGTCCGGTCTGGGGCGCCGCCGCCCCCGACGGCCCCCAGATCGACGCCTTCGCCCGCCTGGGCGTGTCCGACGGCGACACCACCGACTTCAAGGGCGGCTGGCAGGCCGGCGTTCTGGTGCGCCAGGTCTTCGCCGCCCGTCCCGACAGCCAGCTGTCCTTCGGCCTCCACCAGGGCTGGCTGTCCGACAAGGCCCGCGCCAACCTGACCGACACGCCCGCCGACCCCGCCCGCTACGAAGAGGGCCTGGAGCTGACCTACGCCGACCGCATCGGCCGTTTCACGATCCAGCCCGACATCCAGCTGATCCGCGATCCCGGCGGCCTGAAGGACGTCGATGACGTGGTGGTGGTGTCCCTGCGCGTGATCACGCCGCTGTTCTGAGCCTCTAGCGTTCCAGCGCCACGCGGGCGGGATCGAAGCCGACGACTTCGCGGATCACGATCATGCTCTTGAAGCCGCGCACACCCTTTTCGGGGATCAGTTCGCGGATGCCGAAGGCTTCGTAATCCTGCATCGAGCGCACGGCGACGGTCAGCAGATAGTCGGTTTCGCCCGTCACGTCCCAGGCGCCCTGGACCTCGGGACTGGCCCTCATGGCGTGCTGGAAGGCCTCCATCACCTTGCGGTCCTGGGTGTTCATCTCGACCTGGACATGGAGGACGATGCGCGGCTCGACGCGAGCGGGATCAATCACGGCGACGTCGGCGACGATGACGCCCTCGGCCCGCAGCCGACGCAACCGGCGCAGCACGGCGGATTCCGACAGGCCCACCGCCTCGGCCGTCACCCGCGCCGGCTCAAGATTGTTGCGCCGGACGCGCGCCAACAGCCTATGGTCGAAATCGTCAAGGGTGACGAAATTCGTCATTTCATGGCCTTTCATGACGAAATCCGGCGCATGAAAGCCGAAAATCGCCGGGAAGCGCAAGCTGAATTGCAATAGGTTCAGGCCATGACCTCCGTGGCCCTGAAACAGCACCTGACCTCGCCGCTGGCGATGCGCCTGATCCCCTATCTGGCGCTGTTTGCAGGCATGGTGACGCTGGCGGGCGGCACCTCCTTCGCCAAGACCCTGTTCCCGCTCATCGGGGCGCAGGGGACATCGGCCTATCGCGTCGGGATTTCAGCGGTTCTGCTGGTGGCGGTGTTCCGCCCCTGGCGATTCCGGCTGAGCCGCGCGGATCTGGGGGCCATCGCGCTGTACGGCGTCGTGCTGGGGGCGATGAACCTCAGCTTCTACATGTCGCTGCGGACCATTCCGCTGGGCCTGGCCATCGCCATCGAGTTCATGGGGCCGCTGACCCTGGCCCTGATCCATTCGAGAAAGCCGATCCATTTCGTCTGCGTCGGCTTTGCGGTCCTGGGCCTGGGCCTGCTGCTGCCGCTGAAGGCCGGAACGGGTGCGCTGGATCCGGTCGGCATGGCCCTGGCCGCCTTCGCAGGCCTGTGCTGGGCCCTCTACATCGTGTTCGGCAAGCGGCTGTCGCACATCCATGCGGGCCAGTCCGTGGCCCTGGGCATGAGCGTTGCGGCCATGGTCGTCGTGCCTTTCGGCGTGGCCCATGCCGGCGCGGCCCTGCTGAACCCGGCCATCATCCTGGCCGGGGTGGCGGTGGCGATCTTCTCCAGCGCCCTGCCCTATTCGCTGGAGATGGTGGCCCTGCGCGGCATCCCCAAACGCACCTTCGGCGTGGTGCTCAGCGCCGAGCCGGCGGTCGGCGCCCTGGCGGGTCTGATCGTGCTGCACGAACACCTGACCGGCCAGCAGTGGCTCGCCATCGCGGCCATCGTCGTCGCCTCGGTAGGGGCCATCGCGACGACGCGGGAGACGCCGGTCGCCGCAGAACCGGTTTAACCGCCTTCACCCCCCGTTAACCACGATGGCCCATCTGGTTAACGCCTGTTCCTGGGGTCCGTCTTGCACACTCTCGTCGCCGCCGTCGAAGCGATCGATCCGCTGGTCGTCACCGGCAAGGTCGCGGGCGTCTCGGGCCTGCTGATCGAGTCGCGCGGCGGCCTGTCGCGCCTGGCGGTCGGGGCCCGGGCCGAGATCAGCCGGCGCGGGCAGACGGCCCTGCCGGCCGAGGTGGTGGGGTTCCGCGACGCCAAGGCTCTGCTGATGCCGTTCGGCCCTGTCGAGGGGGTGGCGCCCGGCGCCGAGATCCGCATCATCGACCAGGCCGCCAGCGTGCGCCCGACCACGGCCTGGCTGGGCCGGATCATCGACGCCTTCGGCAATCCCATCGACGGCAAGGGCCCCCTGCCCCAGGGGCCGGTCCCCTATCCGCTGCGCGCCCCCCCGCCCCCGGCCCATTCGCGCGGCCGGGTGGGCGAGCGGCTGGACCTGGGGGTGCGGGCCATGGACGTCTTCACCACCACCTGCCGGGGCCAGCGTCTGGGCATCTTCGCCGGCTCGGGCGTGGGCAAGTCGGTGCTGCTGTCCATGCTGGCCAAACAGGCCACCTGCGACGCCGTCGTGGTCGGCCTGATCGGCGAACGGG
The DNA here is from genome assembly GCF_049898245.1 of Brevundimonas sp. TSRC1-1. Lineage (NCBI taxonomy): Bacteria > Pseudomonadati > Pseudomonadota > Alphaproteobacteria > Caulobacterales > Caulobacteraceae > Brevundimonas > Brevundimonas sp. TSRC1-1. Next base: position 413,947 of record NZ_JAFCXI010000004.1, on the reverse strand, counting down.
GCCGAGAGGTGCGCGAGTTCGTGGAGGAGACCCTGGGCGAAGAGGGGCTGAGACGCGCCGTCGTCGTGGTCGCCACCTCGGACGAGCCGGCGCTGAAACGCCGCCAGTCGGCCTATATGACCATGGCCATCGCCGAATATCTGCGCGACCAGAACCTGGAGGTGCTGTGCCTGATGGACAGCGTCACCCGTTTCGCCATGGCCCAGCGCGAGATCGGCCTGGCGGCGGGCGAACCGCCGACGACCAAGGGCTACACCCCCACCGTCTTCACCGAACTGCCCAAGCTGCTGGAGCGGGCCGGGCCGGGTCCGGTGCGGCCCGACGGCACCACGGCGGCCCCCATCACCGCCCTGTTCACCGTCCTGGTGGACGGCGGCGACCATGACGAGCCCATCGCCGACGCCGTGCGCGGTATCCTCGACGGCCATATCGTCATGGACCGCAAGATCGCCGAACGCGGCCGCTTCCCCGCCATCGACGTGCTGAAGTCCGTCAGCCGGACCATGCCCGGCTGCCAGACCCCGCCCGAGCGCGAGCTGAACAAGCGCGCCCGCCAGGCCCTGTCGGCCTATGCGAACATGGAAGAGCTGATCAAGATCGGCGCCTATCGCACCGGGGCCGACCCCATCGTGGACCGCGCCATCGCGCTGAACCCCGCGCTGGAAGATTTTTTGAGCCAGGACAAGGACGACGCCACGCGTCTTACCGATTCCTTTACCCGGCTCGAGCACATCCTGAACCAAGGCATGATCAGAGAGTGACGAAATGACCGCTTGGGCCCAATCCCTGATCCGCATCTCCAACTACGAAGTCGAGACCCTTCAAAAACGCCTGGCCGAGATCACGTCCCGCCGCGCCACCGCCGAGATGCGCCTGGCCGTTCTGGACGCCGAGGTCGAGATCGAACGCGAGCGCGCCCGCGCGGACGCCGACGCCGGCATGATGCTGGCCGCCTATCTGAACGGCTGGAAGGCCCGCAAGGCCGCCGCCGAGGGCGACCTGACCGTGGTCGAAGCCGAGGAGGCCGGGGCCCGCGACGCCCTGACCGGCGCCTTCGAAGAGCTGAAGAAGTTCGAACACGTCGCCGAAACCACCCGCCTGAACAAGCTGCTCGCCGTCGCCAAGCGCGAAACCGCCGCCTTCGACGAGCTGGGCCTGCGGAAACGTGCGGTCTGACGACCGACATGCGTCTCCCTCCCCCTGCGGGGGAGGGGCGTCGCGTAGCGACGGGGTGGGGACGGCAAGGCGCCGTCGCACGGATTTGAGGCAAGCCAAGTCAGTGGGGCATTGCCCGGCCCGCCCCACCCGGCTTCGGCTACGCCTTCGCCCCCCTCCCCCGCAGGGGGAGGGAGAATAGAATGTCGATCTCGCGCCGCACTGTTCTCGCCTCGGGCCTCGCGCTTCCTCTGGCTGCGCCCCTGGCCGCCTGCGACCGCATCTCGGCCGAACCGACCCCGCCTGCCATCCCTCCGCTGAAATCCGTCGCCCCCTGCCCGTTCGGCGCGGCGATCAAGGCGATGCAGATCGACGACCCCGACTGGGTCGCCCTGGCCCGCGCCAATGTCTCCCAGCTCACGCCCGAGTGGGAGATGAAGATGGAATATGTCCTGGCCGACGGCCTGGACCGGCCGAACTTCGACCGCTCGGACGCGATCGCCGCCTTCGCCCAGGCGAACGGCATGGCCCTGCACGGCCACACCCTGATCTGGTACTCGCAGGGCAAGGAAGCGTTCGCGGGCCTGTCCGGCGCCGCCTTCGACCGCGCCTTCGACGGCTATATCGCCGCCCTGGCCGGCCGGTATCGCGGCAAGGTCCGCAGCTGGGACGTGGTCAATGAGCCGATCCTGGACGACGGTTCGGCCCTGCGCGACTGCCACTGGAGCGCCCGCTACGGCCACGACGGCTATATGCTGCGCGCCTTCGAACAGGCCCGGATCGCCGACCCCGACGCCGTCCTGTTCCTGAACGAATACAACCAGGAATCCGTCCCGGCCAAGGGCGCCCGGTTCCTGAAACTGGTCGAACGCCTGCTGAAGGCCGGCTGTCCGCTCCAGGGACTGGGGCTGCAGTCCCACCTGTGGATCGACATCCCCGACGGCGTCATCGCCGCCTATATGCGCGAGATCGCCCAGTTCGGCCTGCCGATCCATGTGTCCGAGCTGGACTGCACCCTGCGGACGGACAACCCGCTGGATCTGCGGTCCCAGGCCGACCGGCTGGCCCGCCAGTCCGCCCGCGTCACGGAACTGGCCGAGGCCTTCACCGCCCTGCCCCCGGCCCAGCGGTTCGCCTTCACCGTCTGGGGCCTGCGCGACACCGACAGCTGGTATCGCCAGGGCGACAAGGACGACGGCCGCGACAAACCGCTCCCCTTCGACAGTTTCGGCCGGCCCAATCCGATGGCGGCGGCCCTGGCGGAAGCCTTCAGGGCCTAGACGCAGCGACGCCCGCCGGCCTGGGGCCGACGGGCGCTGTACGACGGAGGTGGGGGCGTGCGTCCGTCTTACTTCCTGCCGGGCTTGGCCGGCTTCACCTTGGCCGGGGTTTCGGCGCGGTGGTGACGGGCGCTGCGGGTCTGGTGCTGCGGACGGGCGCTCGAGGTCGCGGCCGGGCGGGCGGTCGCGGCGGATGCGGTCGAGGCAGGCACGGTTCCGGCGAAGGCGGCGCCGCTGGTCAGCAGGACGGTGGCGACGGCGCCCAGGATGGCGGGGGTGCGGAAGGATTTCATTTCAGGTCTCTCTGGTTGAGAACGTCCGGCCTCGTGTCGGACAGTCACTGTTTCGCGCCGCCCTCGGGCGGGTTCGCGTCCGTTCGGTGTCGCCGCATGTCGTCGGCGAACAGATTTGTGTCCGACTGTATCCGCCGCGCTTTGGCCACGAGCCGGGACGACAGATCGCCGTCCTTTCCTGCGCCGAACGCCCATGTCCCAGACCGCCGTCTTTCCCGTCCTGCTGGTCGTCGACGACGACCGCGACATCCGCAATCTGTTGTCGGAACACCTGGAACAGCAAGGGTTTCGCACGGTGAAGGCGGCCGACGGGCGGGCGATGCGGGCCGCGCTGGAGGCCGGGCCGGTGGATCTGGTGGTGCTGGACCTGAACCTGCCCGACGAAGACGGACTGAGCCTGTGCCGCGCCATCCGCGCCACGTCGCGCACCCCGGTCATCATGCTGACCGCGCGCGGCGATCCCATCGACCGGATCGTCGGGCTGGAGATGGGCGCCGACGACTATATGGCCAAGCCGTTCGAGCCGCGCGAACTGGTGGCGCGCATCCGCACGGTCCTGCGCCGCGCCGGCCCTGACCGCGGCAGGATCGAGGGCCGCCACGCGGACTTCTCAGGGTGGTCGCTGGACATCGCCGCGCGCGCCCTGACGGCGCCCGACGGGCGGCTGGCGCCCCTGTCCAGCGCCGATTTCGACCTGTTGCACGCCCTGGTGCGAAACGGCGGCCGGCCCCTGTCGCGCGAGCGGATCCGCGCCCTGTCCACCGTGGCCGACGCCGACGACCGCGCCATCGACCTGAGGGTCAGCCGCCTGCGCCAGAAACTGGGCGACGACGCCCGCAACCCGGCCCTGATCCGCACGGTGCGCAGCCTGGGCTATATGCTGTCGGGACCGGTGACATGGCGCGCCTGAGCCGCGACGTGGGCCGCGCCGCCGATGGATCGACCGTGCGGCTGTTCCTGCTGCTGCTGGTGGGGGCGATGACGGCGGCGGCGGTCACGTTTCTGGCGCTTCAGGTCGGTCACCATCGTGGACTGAAGCGGGCGCACGAGTTCACCACGGCCGAGCGGATCGGCGACCTGGCCCAGTCGGACGACGATCCGGCCGCGGGCGTGGCCGCCGGCCTGCCCCCGGCGCGGGGCCAGAGGCTGGGACCGCCCGACGCGGCCCTGACCCAGGCGGTGGCGGCGGCGCTGGACCGGCGCGGCGTCAGCGGCGTGACCGTGCGGGCCTATGAGGCGGCGGACGCCGTCTGCGGAGCCGATCCGGGCGAGCGGCTGCGCTGCCGCATCCTGACCCTGACGCCCGACGGCGGCCCGGCCATGGCCCCCGTAGCCGTCAGCCTGCCCGCCGCGCCGCGCCCCTGGAGCCTGGGGCGCGAGAGCGCCGCCCTGCTGGCGGCGGGTCTGGCGGCGGTGATCGCCACGGCCTGGCTGGCCTCGCACCGCGCCGCCGCCCCTCTGGCGCGGCTGTCGGCCGGCGCCCTGGCCCTGGGCCGCGACCTGGACCAGCCGCCCCTGGTCGAGGAAGGCGCGCGCGAGGTGCGCCAGGCGGCGGCGGCCCTGAACGTCATGCAGACCCGGCTGCGGGCCATGATCGCCGAGCGCACCCGGGTCCTGGCCGCGGTGGCCCATGACCTCCAGACCCCGCTGACCCGGATGCGGCTGAGGGTCGAGAAGATCGGCGACCACGGCCTGCGCGCCCAGTTGATCGCCGACCTGGCGGCCATGCAGCATCTGGTGCGCGAGGGGCTGGACCTGGCGCGGATCGAGACGGCGCCCGAACCGGTGGTTCCCGTCGATCTGGACGCCCTGTTGTCGGCCCTGTGCGAGGACGCGGCCGACGCCGGCCAGCCGGTCGTCTTCGCCCAGGGGTGCGGCGCCGTCCTGCCCACCCGCCCCCAGGCCCTGCGCCGCTGCCTGACCAATCTGATCGACAATGCGGTGCGCCACGGCGGGGGCGCGACGGTCTCGGCGATGGTCGAGGGGACGACGCTCCGGCTGATCGTGCGCGACCACGGGCCAGGCGTGCCCGAGGATCGGCTGGAGGCCCTGTTCGAACCCTTCTACCGGCTGGACCCGTCCCGGTCGCGCGACAGCGGCGGCACGGGCCTGGGCCTGACCATTGCGCGGCGCATGGCCGAGGTCGCGGGCGGGCGGCTGACCCTGGCCAACGCCGGGGACGGCGGCCTGGAGGCGGTCGTGGCGTTCGACGCCCCCTGACGCAAAACGCCCGCCGTTTCCGGCGGGCGTTTCAGGATCAGGTGTCGGCGGCTTTTCAGGCGGCGACGCTGTTGGCGCCTTCGGCCGGGTCGCGCAGCACATAGCCGCGGCCCCAGACGGTCTCGATATAGTGTTTGCCGTCGGCGGCGGTGGCCAGCTTCTTGCGCAGCTTGCAGATGAAGACGTCGATGATCTTCAGCTCGGGCTCGTCCATGCCGCCGTACAGGTGGTTCAGGAACATTTCCTTGGTCAGGGTGGTGCCCTTGCGGAGCGAGAGCAGCTCCAGCATCTGGTATTCCTTGCCCGTCAGGTGGACGCGGTGACCGTTCACCTCGACCGTCTTGGCGTCCAGGTTCACGGCGATCTCGCCGGTGTGGATGATCGCCTGGGCGTGACCCTTGGAGCGACGGACCACGGCGTGGGTGCGCGCGATCAGCTCGTCCTTGTGGAAGGGCTTGGTCAGATAGTCGTCGGCGCCGCCGCCGAAGGTCTTGACCTTGGTCTCGATCTCATGGCTGCCCGAAAGGATCATGACCGGCGTATTGATCTTGCCGACGCGAAGCTGGCGCAGGACCTCCAGGCCGCTCATGTCGGGCAGGTTCAGGTCAAGCAGAATGAGGTCGTAGTCATAGATCTTACCCAGATCGATGCCTTCTTCACCCAGATCGGTCGTATAGACATTGAAGCCTTCCGACTTGAGCATCAATTCGATGCTTTGGGCAGTTGCGTGATCGTCTTCAATCAACAGGACGCGCATTCGTGCCCCTCCAGGCAAAAGCTTTGCGGTAACCACCCAGCCACACGGTTGGGTAACCTTGTTCGCAGGTTAAGACCCGAAAACCTTAAGAAGGGTTAACGCCGAGCCATTGAGTCGTTCCTAAGCTGATTTGCGAATCGCCGTCGAGAGTCTGGAGTCAACGATTCGAAATTAATTAACCATGTTTCCCTCCCGCCCCCCCCCGCGCCGGCCCCGGTTTCGCATTCGCGGCTCCGAGGCCCAGGTCGCCGACCGGGCCGATCACAACCCCAAGGCGGTTCTGGCTTCACGTCCGCTTCTGACGTCGAATAGGATCATATTCCTATCACAGGCGCCACGTCGATCTAGGATGGCGCATCAGGTTTGTGATGGGAGAGAGTGATGCTGGAGGATTACAGGGCGCCGGTCGGCGAGGAGGACCGGACCAAGGCCGGGCTGGCGGTGCATCTGGTGGCGGCGCGCACCGGCGCCCTGCCCGATCGGATGACCGCGCGCGGACGGCTCGACCCGCTCAGTTCACGCGCACGCTGGCTAGCCATGTACCTGTCCCATATCGCCTTCGGCTGGACGCTGGAACGGGTCGGCCATGTGTTCGGCATGAACCGCACGACGGTCAGTGCGGCCTGCCGCTGGGTGGAGGACGAACGCGACAGCCGCGCCATCGACGACCTGCTGGAACAGCTGGAGGCCTGTATCGCGGGCCTGTACGACGCGCCGCGCTGGGAGATGCCGCAATGAGCCGCGCGGTCGAACGCGCCCGCGACCTGCTGGTCCGGTCCGGCGCCTGGCTGTCGGCCGAACACGGGGTCTATGCGCTGCGGCTGGGCGCCGACCGGCGCGGCCGCGTCAGCCTGACCCTGGCCGAGCCCGAGTTCCGCGCCCTGATCGACCGGCCCGGCCTGCGCCGTCGCCCCCAGGGCGGCTGGGTCGCGCGCCCGTCCGGCTGCGAAGGCCCTTCCGCCCCGCCGGGCCGACCCGGCGTCATCGACGGCCAGCGCACCCTGATCGACGCAGAGGGCCGCATGATCCGTCACGCCGCCAACCTGGGCGAAAGCCCCATCGCCTGGCTGGCGCGCCGCCGGGACGCGGCCGGCCGACCCTGGCTGACCCCGGCCGAGGCCGCCGCCGGCGAACGCCTGCGCACCGAGGTGGAACAGGCCCGCGCCGGCCCGTCCCTGACCATGCGCTGGGACGCCCTGCCGCGCGCCGGAGCCGGTTCTGCGGCGCGGGTCGAACCCGGCGACCGCGCCCTGTCGGCCGGCCGGCGCGTCGAAGAGGCCCTGACCGCCGTCGGCCCGCGCCTGCGCCCCATGCTGACGCGGATCTGTGTTCACGGCGACAGTCTGAAACTGGCCGAAACCGGCCTGGGCCTGCGCCGACGCCAGGGCAAGACCCTGCTGAAACAGGCGCTACAGGCCCTGGCGGACCACTATGGGATCGGTTGAGGTCACAGGTATTTCATCCAGGCGTGCGGGCTACGCCGTTTGACGCCGGCGAACCAGCGGCAGGCGTACCAGCAGGGGACGGCGACCCCGGCGGCCAACAGCCACAGCCAGGCGACGTTCGGCACGCCGAAGCCGTCGCCCTGGTTGGCGCCGAACAGGGCCAGGGCCGACAGATAGACCAGGTGCAGCCCGTAGATGTGGATCAGATAGAAGAACAGCGGCGCCCCGCCGAACACGGCCAGAACGCCCGTCAATCGGGACGGCGCCTGTTCCAGGCCTGCGAGAAACAGGGCGCCGAGGCCCAGCGTCAGCAGGATGAAATCGGCCGACGGTGGATATTTGGTCAGGTTCAGCACGCTCATGACGGTGTGCAGCGGCGTGGCCTGGACGGCCCAGGGCGTCGGGTCGCCGTAGACATTGAGGCCCCGTAGCACGATCAGCAGCGTCAGGGCGGTCAAGCCGGTCAGGACCAGTCGCCGCAAACGCAGCGACGCATCCCCGACGAACCACGGTCCGATCCCGTACCCCAGGGCCGCCACCCCGATCCAGGGCAGCAGGGGATAGGAGGTCCGCACCTGACCGCCCCAGGGCAGGTCGATCAGGGTGCGGTCGTGCAGCACCGCCCACAGGACATGACCCGGTTGGCCCGCTGCGATCGTGATGGGATCCAGCAGATTGTGGCCCAGGACGATGACCAGCCCCACGGCGATCAGGGCCGGACGCGGCAGACGCACCAGGGCGGCCAGGGCGATCATCGACAGGCCGATGGCCCAGATGACCTGAAGATAGATGATCTGGGGCGTGAAGGAGAAGCTCCAGCCGAAGCCGACCAGCGTCAGCTCCAGCACTACCAGAAACAGGCCGCGTTTCAGCAGGAAGTCGGACGCCGCCCGCGCGCCGACCGCCCCTCCCCCTCGGCCGTTGCCGTACAGCCAGGCGCCCAGTCCCGTCAGGGCGATGAACACCGGCGCGCACAGATGGGCCGACAGCCGGGTGAAGAACAGGGCCGGAGACGTCGTCTCCAGGTTCATCGGGTCCGAGACCTGGGCGTGGATGAAGAAGAACTCCCGCGCATGGTCCACCAGCATCAGCAGGATGACCAGGCCGCGCAGGGCGTCGATGGAACGGATACGGCCGCCCGAACGAACCTGTTCGGGCGGGGCGACGGAAGCGGGCGCAAGCGTTGCGGCGGTTGACATCATCAGGCGGAAGCGGATAGCCGATACTTTATAACGTTTCAACGGAGTATCACGTGTCCCTGCTTTCGAGCTGCGCCAGCCTGTGCCTTCTGGCCGCCGCCAACGCCGAAGCCGTCCCTGTTCTGGAAGCGGCGCCGGAACCCGCAGAAGCCACGACGGTGGGCGAGATCGTGGTTCTGGGTCGTCGCACGGCTCCGCACGACCGGACCCTGGGCGTCGGCGCCGTGACCGAGCGGATGTCGCCGTCCAGCCGCTCGATCGAGACGGACCTGCTGCACGCCGTCGGCGCCACACGCCTGTCCGACGCCCTGGAGCTGGTCAGCGGCGTCAGCCAGCAGAACAACCGCGGCGGGGTGATGGACAATTTCGCCGTCCGCGGCTTCCTGGGCACGCCCGACGGCGGGGCCGAATATTATGTCGATGGCTTCCTGGCCAACCGGGGCATGGCGCCGCCGCGCGACCCGGCCACGGCAGAGCGGATCGAGGTGCTGAAGGGGCCGGCCGGCGCCCTGTTTGGCGACATCGACCCGGCGGGCCGGATCAATATCGTCTCAAAGACCCCGCGCTTCACCCCCGATGCGGTCTTCACCGGCACGGTCGGCTCCTTCGGCCTCAGGCGCGGCGAACTGGACGTGACCGGCCCGATCTCGGACAGCCTGGCCGGGCGGCTGGTGCTGGCGGGCGAGACCAGCAGCGGCTGGCGCGACCATGTCGGGATGGATCGCACCTCGGTCGCCCCGTCCCTGACCTGGCGGCCCCATGACGCCCTGCGCCTGACCTATGTGGGCGAGTTCACCGTCTTCTCGACCCTGTTCGACCGAGGCATGCCGGCGGTCAACGGCGACGCCCTGGCCCTGCCGGAGTCGAACTACTACGGCGAGCCCAGCGACGGCCCGACGCGGTTCCGCAACGAACGGCACCAGATCACGGGCGAATACCAGATCAGCGACGGCTGGAGCCTGAACGGCGGCGTGGCCTGGCGCGGCGGTTCGCTGCGCGGCCTGTCCAGCGACCATTCGCGCCTGGTCGGCGAGACGCTGTGGCGCCAGCGCCGGGGTCGCGACTTCACCGTCGAGGACCTGTCGGCCCGGCTGGAGTTGAACGGCGTGGTGGCGACCGGCCTGGGCGTGCACACTCTGGGCTTCGGCGTGAAGGCCTATCAGCTGACCTATGGCGAGAAGTGGCTGCGGATCAATCCGACGGCGGCCAACCCCTATCCGATCGACCTGTTCAACCCGGTCTATGGCGCGGTCGCCAGCCCCACGCCCCTGCCCTTCACCGACAATCTGGAAACGCGCGAGGTCGTCACCCTGTACGCCCAGGACCTGTGGGAGGTGAACGACCGCCTCAGCCTGGTCGCGGGCCTGCGCTGGGACGACTACAGCCAGACCATCCGCAACAACCGCACCGGCGCCGTGGGCGAGACCAAGGACAGCCCGGTCGATTATCGCTTCGCCGCCCGCTATCGCCTGACCGACAATCTTACGGCCCACGCCAGCTATGGCCGGTCCTTCGTGCTGAACTCGGGCACGGGCCGGACCGGCGCCGGCTTCGCCCCGGAAGAGGGCAAGGGCTACGAGATCGGCCTGTCGGGCGCCTGGGAGGGAATCGACCTCGCCGCCACCGTCTTCGACATCGAGAAGACCAATATCCTGACCAGCGACCCGGTGGACGCCAACTATCTGGCGCCGGTCGGCAAGCTGACCTCGCGCGGGATCGAGCTGGACGGGTCGGTGCGGATCGGCGAGGCGTGGCAGGTGGTCGCCAACTACGCCTGGACCGACGCCAAGGCCGACGACAAGGCCTTCGCCACCGACAATGTGCTGAACGTGCCGGAACATTCGGGCTCGCTGTTCGTGGTCGGTCGTTTCGCCACGACCCACGGCACGGACTGGTCGATGACGGCCGGCGCCGCCTATGTCGGCGACCGGGCCGCGACCCTGACCACCGACGGGGTGCGGCTGCCCGCCTACTGGAAGGCCAAGGCGGCGGTAGAATATGGCCTGACGCCCCAGGTCACGGCGCGGGTCGAGGTCGACAACCTGTTCGACGAACGCTACGCCGCCAGCTCCTACAGCGCCCTTTGGATCTTCCCCGGCGCCCCCCGCAGCCTGCGCGCCTCGCTGCGGATCGCGCTATAGGCTTTCCGCCTCCCGCTCTCGTTGGAGAGGGTGGGGCGGCCCATCTGATCTCCGGTGCGTTGTGAAAGATGGGCGTGCGTTGAAGGCTTTCGACCTCAACCGCATGAGGACGCCATGAGCACCCGAACCATCAAGGCCATCGCTGGCCAATACGTCGTGATCTACCGCGGGTCGGTAGAGAAGCGATTTCCGTCACTGGCCGAAGCCGAGGCCTACGTCCGAGCAGGCAAGTTTCCGTCGGTATTCACTAGGCGCGGCCCGTCACCATTCCGGCGCCGCTGATCCAGCCATTCCGGCAGGGACGCCCCCGATCAGTGAGCACGAAACCCCGACCGTGCGGGTCGGGGCTGATCGGGCGCGTTCTACGCTAATGGCGTGCTCGGGCCAGCCATTGGCAGACCGGGGCGCGGCCGCTAACAGCGGTAGGATACGGTTCAGGGGAGGCGCGAATGGGACTGGGAGCACGAATCAGAGGCTGGTTCGGGGCGCGCTCCGCCAAGGCGCGGCGGATTCGCGGCCTGCCGGATCGGCGTGTGATGGCCGAAAGCTATGTGCCCGCCCTGGCCGCCGACGGCGGACGCATCCTGTGGGTCGGGTGTCGCGAATATACGCTGGACGACTATGCGGCGCTGGAGGCGAACGGCGGCGAGGTCTGGACCACCGACATCGACCCGTCCGCCGAACGCTGGGGCCGCCAGGGCCGCCACCGCACCGGCGACGTCTGCGAGGCCGACGCCCTGTTCGGCGACCTGACGTTCGACGCCGTCGTCTGCAACGGAGTGCTGGGCTATGGGGTGGACAGCCCCGAGCAGCAGCAGCAGGCCCTGGCGGCCCTGGCGGCGGTCTTGCGTCCCGGCGGGCGGCTGTTGCTGGGCTGGAACACCGACAAGATCGACGACCCGGTGGCGGCGGGCCTGACCGCCCCCGCCTTCGCCCCCGCCCCCCTGGGCGATCGGCCGACGCGGGTGGGGTTCGACGCGGTGACCCACGTCTACGACAGTCTGATCCGCCGCGCCTGATCCGGCGTCAGGGGAAGGAGCGGCCCCTGCGCGACACGCCCAATCCGGGCAGCGCCGACGGCCAGAACCGCCGCTTCCGGTGCTGGCCGGCGCCGGACCGGTCCGCCAGGGTCTCGCGCAGGGCGTCCAGTTCCGCCGCACGGGCGGCCGGAGAATGGACCTGTTCGACGAAGGCCTGGCCGCCGCGCGCCAGGGCCAGACGCGCCTGCGGGTCCTCGATCAGCCGGTTCATGGCGTCGGCCAGGGACCGGGCGTCCTCGACCCCGACATAGACCGCATGGTCGCCGCTGGCCTCACGCAGGCCGCCGCGTCCCGACGAAATCAGGGCCGCCCCGGCCGCGTGCGCCTCGAGCGCGGTCAGCCCCATGGCCTCGCGGACGCGCGACGGCGTGGCGGCGATGGCGGCGCGGCGCGTCACGGCCTGCACCTGGACCAGCGACGCCGACTTGTGGATCTCGACCCGATCGCCGAACCGGTCCAGCAGCCGCACATGGGGCTCGGCCCAGTCGCTGTTCCGGTCCCATTCGCCCAGCATCAGGGCGCCGCGCCAGTCGGGATGACGGTCCAGCGTCTCGGCCAGAGCCTGGCAGAACAGGTCCAGCCCCTTTTCCGGCAGGGCGCGGCCGCAGAACAGGATCAGTTTCTCGCGCGTCTCGGGATCGGCCCGCCAGGCCTCGACGTCGATGGGATTGGACACGACCGCCACCCGGTCCGCCAGGCGGGGATAGTCGGCCGCGAACTCCTGACCCGCGGCCTCGCTGACGAAGACCAGACGGTCGAAACGGGCCAGCCGACGGCCGTAGCGCCAGGCGTCGATCGGATTGTGCGCGGGTCGGATCCGCGTGTGGCGGTACAGGACATGGGTCGCCTGGGGCAGGCTGCGGGTCATTTCGGACGCCGCCTTGAGCTGCTGGTGGTATTCGACGACGGCCGGGTTCAGGGTCGTCAGAATCCGCCCCACCGCGGCATTGCGCGCCTTGCGCCCCAGGCCCGCCGGAACGGTCAGGGTGTGCGTACCCGCCGGCGTCGGGCCGCCCGCGTCGCAGATCAGGGTCACGGCCGCCTGAAGCCGGCTGTAGCCCGACAGGGTGCGGACCACGGTTTCCATCGAATTGCCCTTCTCAGGGCAGAAGTCGCAGCCTCGCGGCAGGATGACGGCGATACGCATGGCCTCAGTCTTCCTTCCGACCAGGGGACGCCGTGAACATCTCGGGGTAGGCGACGGCCCCCGTGGCGCGCCGCCCGCGCGGGCCGTTCACGCCCAACAGACGCCGCAGCTTGAAACTGGCCTTCAGCCAGGGCTCGACGGCGGACCGGCGCTCGGCCTTGACGTCGATACAGGTGACGCCGCCCAGGCCGGACAGGGTGTGCAGCCCGTCGGAGAAGCCCGGCGACAGATCGCCCGGCTCGAACCGCCGCACCGTCGAGGCCGCGAACGTCCGGGGCGACAGGGCGTCGATCCGCAGCAGATTGATCGCCACGCCATAGGCGGCGGCGCAATCCTGAACCGGCAGATGGACGGCGCCGTCCTGCACGAAGGCCGTGCCGCCCGGACGCGAGACGTCCAGGCCGCGCATCACCGGATTGCCGGGATGGGGCGTCCAGGGACCGGTCGGGGTCTCGGCCCAGGCTACATGGAGTTCACGCATCGCCCGGTCTTCCGGCCCGGCCAAGGCGTAGAACAGCCACCACCGGCCGTCGTGGCGAACCACGGTCGGGTCGATGGCCGCCGCCTCACCCAGGCGCGCGACGGCCTGCCACTGATCGGGAAACCGGACGCAGCGATACAGGATCAGGCCGCCGCTCTTGTAGCCCTCAGGCAGCATATAGAGGGCGTCTCCGTCCTGGATCAGGGTCGGATAGGACAGGTGCCAGGGCTCCGACAGGGCCAGGCCCTGGTCCACCAGACGGTCATCGGCGTCGTACCGATAGAAGCGGATCCGGCCGCGACGGAGGTGATAGTCGAACGCCTCGACGAAGACGGTCAGCCCGCCGTCCCGCTGGATCGCAAACGGATCGGCCAGATAGGCGTAGGGGCCGACATCCGGCAGCCAGACGATCTCGTCCGGGCGAGGCGGGCGATCCACGACATCGGCCAGGGGACGTCGGATGAAACCGGAACGCCACAGGTCGAACATGACGCGGTCCTCAGCCGGCTTGAGGCGGCGGGGCGGCCGACCGGTAGTGTTCTGAAATCACGCGCATTCTGGTTCCGGCCCGACATTCCTGGACGCTCTCGATCAAGCTTTACCTTAGGAAAGGAGTCGAGAACGAGGCGTGGGGCGAAATAAATCCGCGCGGCCTCACCCCGCCGCCCCGTTCGCGATCTGGGCCGCCTCTCGGATCCGGCCGACCATGCTGTTCAGGCCGTTGGCGCGCTGGCGCGTCAGGGCCGAGGGCAGGCCCAGACGGTCCAGGGCGGCCTTGGCGTCGAAGGCCAGGATCTCGGCCGGGGTGCGGCCGGAATAGAGTTTCAGCAGCAGGGCGATATTGCCCTTGGACAGGGCGCTGTCGCTGTCGGCGGCGAACCACAGGCGGTCGCCCTCGACCTGGGTCGCCAGCCAGACCCGGGCGGCGCATCCGGGCACCTGGTTGGCCTCGATACAGTCGGCCGGGTCCAGCGGGGCCAGGCCCTTGCCCAGTTCGATCACATATTCGATCCGCTGCTCCCAGTCGCCCAGCAGGTCGAAATCCTCGGCCAGTTCGGCCAGGGTCTGGTCAAGACTGTCGGTCGGGGGCGTGCGCTGGGTCATGGCCGCCAGATAGGCCGCGCGGCCGTTAACGACAACCGGCTGTTTTGTCCCCCGATATTCATGGTGAACGCGGGTTCGGATATCGCCTGGAACGGGAGCGGCCTCGCACCGACTCGGCGGCCGGTTTAGGCTCCAGACGAGCAACAACGGCCAGAACGCTTGTACGTCCACCCGCCACAGTCACGGCAGACCCCCTCCACGACGAACGCCGCGCGTTCGGCGACAGCGGTCCCGTCATCGCTGTTGGCCCTGTGGCACGCCTGCTGGGCGGTGGCGGCCAGCGTGACCGCCTTTGCGGCCCAGAGCCTCGGCGGACTGCCGGACAATGTGCTGGCCGCCCTGCTGCTGACGGCCCTGCCCGGCATCGGCGGGGTGATGCTGATGGTGCGCGATTCCATCGGCCTGAGATTCGTCCTGATGGGAAGCTGGCTGCTGGCGTCGGTGGCGGCGGCCGGCCTGACCGGCGGGGCGACCGGGGCGGTTCCCGGCCTGCTGGTCATGCCCCTGGCCGCGGGCATCGTGCTGGACCACCCGCGGATCGGCGACGACCGTCTGACCCGGCTGGGGATCGCCGCCCTGGTGCTGCCGCTGGTTTCGGGCCTGATCTCGTCGCTGCTGAACGGCGCCGAGGCCCAGCCGCCGGTCCTGGCCGCCGTCTCCGGCCTGCTGGCCGTGGCGGCCACCGCCTCGGCCATCGGCCTGACCTGGAACGAACGCCGCAAACGCCTGACCCTCGCCGAGGCGAACAGCCGCCGGGTCGAGGCGGTGCTGAACGCCCAGCCCGGCCTGACCCTGCTGCTCGATCCGGCCGGCCGCGCCGTCGCCGCCTGGGGCGCGCCGCCGCCGTCGGTCTCCATCGACGCCCTGGTGAACCAGGGCCTGATCGCCGCCGTCCACGCCCCCGACCGCCCCGCCGTCGCCGCCGCGCTTCAGCGGGCCGCCGCCGGCCAGACGGCCGAGATCCTGTTCAGCCCGCGCCTGGCCCTGGACCGGCGCGTCGTCATGATCCTGCGGCGGTTCGACCACGGCCAGGATTCCGGCGGCGATTCCGGAGGCGACCCGCCGCGCCTGATCGCCCAGGCCTTCGACGGCACCGCCCAGTTCGCCCGTGAACTGGGCCTGGAGAGCGCCCGCGCCGAGGCCGAGGCCCAGAGTGCCGGCAAGACCCGCTTCCTGGCCAATATGAGCCACGAGCTGCGCACCCCGCTGAACGCCGTGATCGGTTTCGCCGACATCATGCGTCAGCGCCTGTTCGGCCCCCTGCCCGACCGCTACGCCGGCTACGCCGACTCGATCCATCAGGCGGGCGGCCATCTGCTGGACCTGATCAACGACGTGCTGGACCTGTCGAAGATCGAGGCCGAACGCTACGAACTGGCCCTGGAGTCCCTGGACGCGCGCGACCCCGTGTCGGCCGCCGTCGCCCTGGTCCGCGTCCAGGCCGACGACAAAGGGGTCGATCTGGCGCCGGTCCTGCCGTCCATTCCCCTGACGGTCCAGGCGGACGCCCGCGCCCTGAAGCAGATGGCGCTGAACCTGTTGTCGAATGCGGTCAAATTCACCCCGACCGGGGGGTCGGTCACCCTGACCCTGGACGGGGTCGGCCCCTATCTGGAGCTGGTGGTGTCGGACACCGGCGTCGGCATCGCGCCGGAGGATCTGCGACGGGTCGGCCGTCCGTTCGAACAGGCCGGGGGCGCCGACCAGAAGGCCCAGGGCACCGGCCTGGGCCTGTCGCTGGTCCGGTCCCTGACCGAGCTGCACGGCGGCCGGATGAGCATCGACAGCACCCTGGGCGAAGGCACGGCCGTGATGGTGCGTCTGCCGGTCATCCCCATCGAACCGGTTGAGACGCGGGGCGAGGCGCGGGGCGAGGCGCCGGTCGAAGACCTCGTCGCGCCCTGACCGTCTAGGTCTGCCCCATCGACAGGAAGGCGCGGCCGGCGGCGAAGTCGCCGGTTTCGAAGGTCGAGCGGGCCACGCTGCCGTCGCGGAACAGGAATTCGACGGTGAAGATCTCGCGCGGATCCAGGGCCGACAGGGCGTCGGCCGCCGAGGTCGGGAAGACCCACATCTGGCCCGCCTCTCGCCCCTCGACCAGCAGACCGGCGTCCGCCGCCGAGACGCCCGAGGCCCAGACGGCGCGCCGCTGGGTCTGGGGCGGCAGTTCGCGCGCCAGCCAGGGCCGCGGCGCCACGGTCGCGTCGCGCATGACGATCCGCACCCCGGTCGGCCGTGACCGGCCCTGCCAGGACACCACGGCCGCCAGCTGGTCCGACCGGCCCGTCCCGCCGACCATGCCGAACCGCACCGGCGAGGCGCCCGTTCGCGTCGCCTGCATCAGCCGCCAGGTGGGCCGGGCGTAGGCGGCGCGATCAGCGCTCCAGCCCGCCCGTTCGCCGGGAAAATTCATCCGCGCCATCCGCGACCAGCCGGAGAAGGCGTCGCGCACCCGGCCGCTGACCGTCTTCAGATCGGCGGAGTCGCACCGGGTCGCCGCCGCCCGCGCCCGGGCCCGCGCCGCCGTCTCGGCCAGGTCTCGGTCATTGCCCCCCGCCCGCAGCGCCGCGCCCCGCGCCTGCCAGGCGGCGGCGGTCAGGGCGGCGGTCAGTTGCGGCTGGAACAGACCGCAGCGGGCGTTGGCGGCCAGGACGAAGCTGCGCTCATAGTATCGATCCGTCGGAGCCGCGCCCGCCATGCCCGGACCCGCCGCCACCGGGGCGGCGATCAGGGCGGCGGCGATCAGGGCTTGGGTTCGCCGGGTGGAAGAGCCTATTCTCATCCCCTCACCCTGGCACGTCCCGCCTTTGGGTCTGGTTTCCGTACAGGGTTAGCGAATTGCTTCTATCCAGCGACCTGTGGGTCAGCGCCCTGATCCGCCGCGCCGAGCTCGAGGGCGCCTACGCCACCGTGGTCAAGAAGGGCGACGACCGCGCCGGCTCGGTCATCGTCAAGGCCTACGACACCTCGACCCGCACCGCCAAACTCTACACCGAGGCCTTCGGAAACGACGGCGAACCCCTGTGGATCCAGCCGGTGACCAGCGACAGCGAAGCCGAACTGGACGCCTATATCGCCCGCCAGCGCGGCTACGACCCCGACCTCTGGGTGGTCGAGATCGAAGACAGACAGGGCCGGCATTTCATCACCGAGAAGGTGCAGGGCTAAGGCGCGAAATCACCCGGCCGCTTTCTCCTCAGCGGTCGCGAGGGTCTGGTTCTATGGCGGGCCCCTGTTGCATAAACCGGCCCTTGGCAGACTCAATTTGCATGCGATTGCGGTGTAAGGCCTCCGAATGACCAGCGAAACAGTCACCCTCGCCGAAGCCGATCCCGCCGAGTTCGCGATCTTCAAGAAAGAGTTGCAGGACGCGTTCGCAGTGGCGGTCGTCGATGAGTTCGGCGACCTTCCAGACGGGCCGATCCCCTCGGACGAGGTGTTGGACGGCGCCGTCAAATCCCCTGGCGCGGTGGCGCTGCGCATATTGTGCGATGGCCGGAAGGTCGGCGGCGCCGTCGTCACAATCGACCCCGTGACCCACCGCAACTCTCTCGACCTCTTCTTCCTGAAGGTCGGCGAGGAGGGTCGGGGGCTCGGCCTCAAGGCCTGGCGCGCCATCGAGGACCGTTTTCCCGAGACGATCGCCTGGCAGACGCACACGCCGTATTTCGAGAAGCGGAACATCCACTTCTACGTCAACAAGTGCGGCTTCAGGATCATCGAGTTTTTCAACAAATATCACTCCGACCCTAACAATCCTGAGGCGCAAGACGATCTTCCCGGAGACGGGGACGCTTTTCAGTTCGAAAAGATCATGAGAGCGTCAAGTTCAGAGCTTTGAGCAGGTGGGGGTGGACAGCTCCCTCTCGGACCTTGCGTCGCCCGCTCTGCATCGGCCCCTACCCCTTTCGCGCGTCGAACGCCGCCCGCGCCGTCTCGATCCGGTCGATATTCTTCTCCGCCCACGTCCACACCCCGCAAAACGCCTCGGCCAGGGTGAAGCCCAGGTCGGTCAGCCGGTATTCGACCTTGGGCGGGATGACCGGATGGACCGTGCGCACCACCAGGCCGTCGCGCTCCATCTGACGCAGGGTCTGGGTCAGCATCTTCTGGCTGATGCCGCCGACCAGTTCGCCCACGCGCGTGAACCGGGTCTCGCCGTGTTCGGCCAGGACCTCCAGGATCAGCATGGTCCACTTGTCGGCGACCCGGCCGATCACCTCGTTGACCAGGGCCTCGACGCGCGGATCGGCGACCTCGCCGGTCTCGGGGTGTAAAATTCTTGCGGGCGGAACAGCCGTCATATCCATTTCTTCCTTCGCGGTAAGTATGGCGGTTTTCAGTGCCTACTTTCCAATGGAGAGTGACCGTCATAACTGAGTTTCCGCACTGACGCACCCCTGAGGAGAGCCCCATGAACATCAGCGGAAACACCATCCTGATCACCGGCGGCGGCACCGGCATCGGCCGCGCCCTGGCCGAGGCCCTGCACGCCCGCGGCAATCAGATCATCATCACCGGCCGTCGCGAAGACGTGCTGAAGGACGTCGCCGCCGCCAATCCCGGCATGGCCTGGGCCGCCCTGGACGTCGCCGATCCCGCCGCCGTCGCCGCCTTCGGCGAACAGGTGGTCAGGGATCACCCGACCCTGAACGCGGTCATCCTGAACGCCGGGATCATGAAGGTCGAGGACCTGAAGGCCCGCCCCTTCGACTTCGCCACGGTCGAGGCGACCATCGCCACCAATCTGCTGGGTCCGATCCTACTGACCGCCGCCCTGTTGCCCCACCTCCAGGCCCAGCCCGCCGCAACGATCATGACCGTCACCTCCGGCCTGGCCTTCATCCCCCTGGCGGCGACCCCGACCTACAACGCCACAAAGGCGGCCATCCACTCCTGGACCGAGTCCCTGCGCCATCAGCTGCGGGACACGGCGATCGAGGTGCTGGAGCTGGCCCCGCCCGCCGTCGCCACCGACCTGATGCCGGGCCACGCCGAGAACCCCGCCTCCATGCCCCTGGCCGACTATACGGCTGAGGTGATCGGCCTGATCGAGCGCGGAGACACCCCGCGCGGCGAGATCCTGGTCGAACGGGTCAAGCCCCTGCGCTTCGCCGAGGTCAACGGCTACGCAGCGGTGTTCGAGATGCTCAACGGCTGACGCATTCTCCCTCTCCCTCCCCCTGCGGGGGAGGGGGGCGGAGGCGGAGCCGACGCCGGGTGGGAAGGGCCGGGCGACGCATCACAGCTTGCAAAAACAGGTGCGCCCGCGCCCTGCCGCCCCCACCCCGTCGCTGGCGCGACGCCCCTCCCCCGCAGGGGGAGGGAGAGGCCGTCTAATCTCCCACCGTGATCTCCAGGGGCCGCGACATGAACAGGCGCGGCCCGCCCAGGTCCAGCGCCAGCCGCCGATCCTCGAACGCCCCCATGCCGATCAGGGCCTTGGGAAAGCCCGGCACGGGCACGTCGTCATAGATGGCCACCTCCGCATTGCGGTACAGCTCGTCGGCGAACGTCAGCGTACGGACCGTCACCGCCTCGGCCCGCACCACTCCGCCCAGCACCAGGCTCTGCCCCGGCCGCCGTTCTCGCCCGTCCAGCAGGCCCGCCGCCTGGGCCGTCTCGCGCGTCACGGCCAACACGGCCGAGGCGCCGGTGTCGATCACCGCCTCCACCGTCGCCCCCTCGACCGTGATCCCCGCCTGCAGCGCCTTGCCCGCACGGCTCACAGCGACGGCGGCCATGTCCGGGGTCGGCGTCCAGACCTCGTGCTTCAGGAACCGCATCCGCCGTCGCCCGGTGTCCAGCTCCAGCACCAGTTCGCGCAGCACGTCCTGCCCCAGGATCAGCGGAGCCCCCAGCCCCTGATCGCCCGCCAGCGGCCCCAGGTCCAGTATCGCCGCCCGCAACCCGTCCAGCCTCAGCCGCCCGACCTCGACATCCAGGGCCGCGCCCCGTCCCATCTGCGGCTCGCCCCCGACGCCGTAGGCCACCATCGGAATATTGAAGACATCGGTCAGCCCCAGGGTCTGCACCAGCGACCGGTCGATCACCGAATACTGGGCCCCGGAATCGACCAGGGCCCGCACCGGGGTTCCGTTCACCGTCACGGCGACCGTCGGGGTGACGGCGCGGCGTGCGGCGTAATCCAGCCAGCCCGACGCGCCGTCCGCCGGAAACCCGACGCCCGGCGCCTTCCACAGCACATGGTCGCGCAGCCACCAGGCCCCGCCCACGGCGCCGGCGACCAGGCCCAGCCGGATCAGAAGATCGCGTCGTCTCATCCCCCAGACATGGACCGTCCGGCGCTCAGGCGCCAGCGGGGACGATGGTCGCAGGAGCGCGCCCGAGCGCCCAGGCGGCATGAATTTGTCGCACGGGCGCATCTCCGCCGCCCACCCGACAATTTCCTCCCCCGAACGACCAGAAACCGGGTGACGCCGCCGCCCCGGCTGGTTACGACCAGACTATCATGAGCACCTCCAGCGCCCGTTACGTCTCCACCCGCGGTCAGGCCCCCGAGACCGACTTCGCCGACGCCCTGCTGCGCGGCATCGCCCCCGACGGCGGCCTCTATATGCCGACCGCCTGGCCGACGTTGTCACCCTCGGCCTGGGACGCGACCGCCGATTACAAGTCCATCGCCCTGGCCGCCGTCGCACCCTTCATCGGCGACGCCCTGCCCGCCGGCGCGCTCGACCGCGCCCTTGACCGCCTGGCCGCCGGCTTCGCCCACCCGGCCGTCACCCCCCTGGTCGAGCTGGAGCCCGGCCTGTTCGTGCTGGAGCTGTTCCACGGCCCCACCGCCGCCTTCAAGGACCTGGCGATGCAACTGGTTGCCGCCCTGACGGACGAGGCCCTGGCGGCTTCCGGCGAGCGTCTGACCATCCTCACCGCCACCTCGGGCGACACCGGCGCCGCCGCCGTCCGCGCCTTCGCCGGCGCCCAGTCGGTCGATCTGGTCGTGCTCCATCCGCTGGATCGCGTCTCGCCGGTGCAGCGCAAGCAGATGACGACGGTTCAGGCCGACAATGTGCTGAACCTGGCCGTGCGTGGCGACTTCGACGACTGCCAGCGCCTGGTGAAGGGCCTGCTGGCCGAGGAGTCCCTGCGCGAACGCGGCCGTCTGTCCTCGGTCAATTCGATCAACTGGGCCCGGCTGGCCGGCCAGATCCCCTATTATGTCTCGGCCACGGCCCAGCTGGGCGGCCCGGCCACCTTCGTCGTCCCCACCGGTAATTTCGGCGACGCCTTCGCCGGCATCGCCGCCACCAAGATGGGCCTGCCGTGCAACGGCTTCGTCGCGGCGGTGAACCAGAACGACGCCCTGGCCCGCGCCATCAACGACGGCCTCTATTCACGCCGTCCTGCGGTGGAAAGCGGCAGCGTCTCCATGGACGTCCAGGCCCCGTCCAACTTCGAACGCCTGGTCTATGAGGCCACCGGCCGCGACGGCGACCGCACCCGCGCGGTGTTCGAAACCTTCGCCCGCGACGGCGCCGTCGCCTTCGATCCGGATCTGCTGGCCGCCCTGCGCGCCGCCGTCTCGGCCGTCTCGGTCGATGAGATGGAAACCCGCGCCGAGATCGCCCACGCCCACGAGACCTGGGGCCGCGTCGTCTGCCCGCATACGGCTGTTGCGCTGGCCGCCGCCCGCCGCGTCGATCGCTCGACCGGCCCGGTCGTCGCCCTGTCCACCGCCCACCCGTCCAAGTTCGGCGCCTTCGTCTCCGCCGTCCTCGGCTTCGAACCCGAGCCCGCGCCCGTCATCGCCGCCCTGGGCGACCAGGCCGAACGGATGACGATCATCGACGGCACGATGGACGCGGCCCTGGCGGCGATCCGCGCGCGCTGACCCATAAATCTCCCTCCCCCGCGGGGGAGGGGCGTCGCACAGCGACGGGGTGGGGCGGCAGGGCGACAACGCACCGACCCAATCTAACAGATATCTGTGGGCCCTTGCCTTGCCCGCCCCACCCGGCTCCGCGTCGCTTCGCCCCCCTCCCCCGCAGGGGGAGGGAGAGCGTTTTATTACCTACCGCCGCCGCGTCAGCATCCCGAGCAGCATCAGGCCGACGCCCGCCACCGACAGGGTCGTCACCAGCGGCCGCTTGCGCGCTTCGCCGGCCACGGCCCGCGCCTTATCGCGATAATCGACCGGGGTTTTCTCGACCAGCCGATCCACCGCGTCCATCGCCTTGCCGAAGGTGTCCAGCGACCGGCCCTTGGCGTCCTCGAACGCCCCCTCGACCTGCAGCTTCTGGTCGCCGACCAGCTTGCCGAAACCCTTTTTCGTCTTACCGGTCGCCTCATACGCGGCGCCCTCGATCCGTTCGTCGGTCATATTGAAATCTCGTCCTCGGGGAGCGCGACCCTCATGGCCGCGTAACCAAGAAAATCCCGGAACCCTCTTCCGTTCCAGCGACAAGGCGGCGCAGGCGCGGCTGTTCGGCTTTTCGATCCGACAGCCGGTTCCCGCCAGCCTTCGCTAGGCGCTCGGTGCAAAATCCAGCTGACCCGACGACTGCGGGGGCAGCCTTCATTTGCAAAGAGAATTCTCCATGTATCACCTCAAAGACAAAGTCGCCGTCGTGACGGGCGCCAGTTCGGGCATAGGTCACGCCGCCGCCCGACTGTTCGCCGCGCTCGGCGCCAAGCTCGTGGTCTCCGGCCGTCGTGACGCCGAACTCGCCGACCTGGTCACGATGATCGAGGCCGAAGGCGGGGAAGCGGTCTCGGTCGTCGGCGACGTCCGTGACGAAGCGACGGCCGTCGCCATGGTCCAGGCGGCAAAGAACCGGTTCGGCGGCCTGGACATCGCCTTCAACAACGCGGGGATCCTCTCCGAGATGGCGCCGACGCCGGACCTGTCCCTCTCCGGCTGGCGCGACGCTCTCGACGTCAACCTGACCGGCGCCTTTCTGTGCGCCAAGCATCAGATTCCCGCCATGCAGGCGCGCGGCGGCGGTTCGATCATCTTCACCTCGACCTTCGTCGGCCACACCGTCGGATTTCCGGGCATGGCGGCCTATGCCGCCTCCAAGGCCGGACTGATCGGTCTGACCCAGGTCGTCGCAACCGAATTCGGTGCGCAGAAGATCCGCGCCAACGCCCTTGTTTGTGGCGGCGCAGACACCCCGATGGGCCGCAGCGTTGCCGACACGCCCGCAGCCCTCGACTTCATATCTGGGCTCTACGCCCTCAAACGGGTCGCCCAACCCGAAGAAATCGCCCGCGCGGCCGCCTTCCTCGCCTCCGACGCCTCCAGCTTCATGACCGGAACGGCGACCCTGGTGGACGGCGGCGTGTCGATCTGCCGGACCTGATCGGGCCCATGTTGATCGCCTCTCCCCGTCAAGGGGAGGGGCTGCGCCCGCCGCCGCCCCGGCGAACTTGCACTCTTTTGCACGTTGCACCGTCTTTTCCGCCCGATGCAATTTCATCGCCGCGCGAAACATTAGACGAAAATAGACTCCATTTTCTTGAGCCTAATCAGGCCGTCTCCAGCGCCCGCCAGTGGTCCATGCGACGCAGGAAGACCGCCGGATCCTTGGGCGTCACCAGTTTGGACGGGTCGTGGAAGATGCGGTCGTGCAGGCGGGTGACGGTGAACCTCAGGGCCGCCGCCTCGCCCAGGCGCGGCAGGGCCGACCGTTCGGCCTCGCTCAGCGGCCGCACCGCCTCATAGCCGCGCTGGAAGGCGGCCAGGGCGTTGGGCATGGCCCGGCCCTCGGCGTCGAACCCCCAGGCCGACAGGGCGATGGCCAGGTCGTAAACCAGGGGGCCGGTGCAGCCGAAATAGAAGTCGATCACGGCTGAAACAGCGCCGTCTTCGAACAGGATGTTGTCGGGGAAATAGTCCGCATGGATGGCCCCGACCGGCAGATCGTCCGCAAACGGATCATCCAGCCGCGCCAGCGCCGCCTCGACCTGGTCCAGCAGCAGCCGGTCCTCGCCCGAGGCGCCCGCCGCGCACCGGTCCGCCAGCCGTCGCCACATGGCCGGACCGACCGGGTTCTCCCGCCGCCCGGCGAACCCGGACGCCGTCTGGTGCAGCCGCGCCAGCACCGCCCCCGCCGCCGCCTGATCGGCCTCTGACGGGTTCCTCAGCCAGGCGCCGGTCTTCCACTCGATCACCGCCGCCGCCCGGCCGTTCAGCCGCCCCAGCCAGCCGCCGGACCGGTCCTCGATCGGGGTCGGACAAGGAAAGCCCCGCCCCGCCAGATGGGCCGTCAGCCCCAGGCAGAAGGGCAGCGACGCCTCGTCCGTCCGCGCCTCGAACAGGGTCAGGACGAACCGCCGGCGGGCTGCCCCCTGCCGGGTCTCCAGCCGGTAGTTGGTGTTCTCCACCCCCTCGGCGATGGCGGTCAGTTCGGCCACCTCGCCCAGGTCGTAGCCGGCCAGGAACCGCCTGGCCTCGTCCAGCGATACGGGGGTGAAGACGGCCATGGCCTAGTTCAGGCCCGCGTCGGCGCGGCGGGCGCGCACGATCTCGGCCAGGTCGGCCATGATGCTCTCGGTCGTGGACCAGCGGCCTGCGCCCCGGCCCCGGCAACGCCACACCCGACCGTCGGCGCCGTAGACCTTCAGCGCATTGCCCTCGCCGCGCAGGCTGGAGAACAGCGGGTCGCCGTGTTCGCCCGTCAGCCTGACCGACGGCGCGATGACCCCGTCCTTCAGATGGGCGGCGCCGATCTGGCGCACCCCGCCGTCGGCCGATGTAGCCTCGGACAGATGGTCGCGCGGCACCTCGCCGTCGGGCGAACGGCCGAAGGCCTCGTGGCACAGCAGTCGCACCTTGGCGGCGGCGTCCAGACCCTCCAGGTCCGCCGACGGATCCTCCTCGGCGAAGCCCGCCGCCCGGGCGTCGGCCAGGGCCTCGGCGAAGGCCGCGCCGTCGCCCAACCGCTCCAGCATGAAGTTGACCGTGCCGTTCAGCACCGCCTCGAACCCGACCACCTCGCCGGCGGCGCGGGCCGCGCGCACCGTCTCGATCATCGGCGCGCCGCCCCCGACCGAGGCCGACCAGAAGATCCGCCGGCCATGGGCCTTGGCCAGATCCTGCAAGCCGCCGGGATCGCGGCTGACCGCCTGTTTGTTGGCGCTGGCCACGTCGCAGCCGGCCTCCAGCGCGGCGCGGATGACCGCATGGCCCGCCTCGCCTTCCGACAGGGCCTCCAG
This sequence comes from Brevundimonas sp. TSRC1-1, assembly GCF_049898245.1. Classification (NCBI taxonomy): domain Bacteria; kingdom Pseudomonadati; phylum Pseudomonadota; class Alphaproteobacteria; order Caulobacterales; family Caulobacteraceae; genus Brevundimonas; species Brevundimonas sp. TSRC1-1. The sequence continues at coordinate 388,504 of NZ_JAFCXI010000004.1, read as the reverse complement.
CACGATGTCCGGCTTCTTGGCCCAGAGGACGGCAGGATCGGCGGTGAACAGGGACTGGGGACAGGCGACGTCGCGGACCTTCTTCGGATCGCGCACCAGCACCCCGACCACGTCATAGCGCGGGTCGCTGAGCAGCCGGGCCAGGACCCCGCCGCCCACCACGCCGCAGCCGGCGACCGCCACCTTCAGCGGCGGCAGGGCCGGGGCCGGTCCGGGCGGCGCCGACTTCTTGCCGATGACCGTGCCGTCGGCCCTGTCCAGGGCCGCGACCTCGATCTCCACGCCCCGGCTTTCGCCCAGGTCGATGGCGTCGTGCTGGACCAGGGCGCCGCCCAGCTTGCGCGCCACGTCCCAGGACGCCCGGCGATAGCGCAGGGCCGGGGCCGTCCGATCGTTCGGATCATGGTCGTACAGGCCGTCGACATCCTTCACCAGACGCACCTTCTTCAGGCCCAGTTCCGCCGCGAGGAAGACCGCCGTCAGGTCCGAACCGCCCCGGCCCAGCAGGGCGATCCGCCCGTCCGGCCGCACCGCGCCGAAGCCGGGCACCACCACCACCTCGTGTCGGTCCAGCGCCTGTTTCAGATGGTCGGGCCGCAGGCCGCAGGGGCGCGAATGCTCGGGCTCGCCCTCGGCGACGATGCCCAGTTCCCGCACCGACAGGGCGCAGGCGTCCAGGCCGATCCGGTCGCAGGCGATGGCCACCAGGGCCGCCGACTTCTCCTCCCCCAGGGCCACATAGCCGGGCAGCAGGTCGTTGGAATGGGCCAGGCCCAGCGCCCGCGCCTCGCCCAGCATCTGGTCCGTCGCCCCGCCGAAGGCCGAGACCACCGCCACCACCTTGCGCCCCGCCCGCACATGGCCATAGACGGCCGAGGCCACCAGCGGCGCCTCCGCCGGGCTGCGCAGGATGGACGAGCCGAACTTCAGCACCACCACTTCGGCGGCGGCTGCGGCGGGCCGACTGCTGGGATCGGGGTTCTCGGATTTCTCTACGACGGCGAGGGAGGCGGACATTGGGGTTTCTCGGGAATGTTCGGAAGGGGTGGGGTGAATAGAAAAACCCCGCCAGGCGGACCGGGCGGGGTTCGGGTTCTGCGGTTGCCGGGGTTCGGCGCGCTAAACTCGTCCCGCCCGTGAGGGCATGGTGATGGTGGTGGTTCCGCCGGTGGTAATCATGCCGAAGCCCGTCGCGGCGAGGCCGGCGACGGTCGAAAGTTCGGCGATGAGGAAGCGCTGTTGCACAGGGCTGGTCCGGTTGAAATCTGCCCCTAGGGTGGTCGGGGCGCCCCCACACTGTCAAGTCGCATTGGATGATTTTTTCACGACAGACGGTTTTTGGTCCGATTCAAGCCCGACGCCCGCAGCGGCCGTCGCGACCGGGGTCGAATTTTTCGCTTGACCGGCGCCATGGGTTTCATCAACGTAAAGTCACTCATCAAGACCGGCTGAGGGATTAGGCCCTTTGACGCCGGGGCAACCATCGGGTTTCACCACCCGAAACGGTGCCAACTCCTGCGGGGTCCTTCGGGGTCGCGAGAGATGAGTGGAGCATCGGTCGAGTCGACGCTCCACGATCTGTCACCGCATCGAGCCTTGCTGAGGCGAGACCGATGCGGAAGACGATTGATGACCCTGGCTGAAACATCCCTGCTTGAAGAGCCCGCCTGTCGGCCCGCGCCGTCGGCTGCGCCCGTTCGTGAACGCGGCGGCGCCCGCGACGTCATCGTCTCCATTCCCGCCGACTTCCGCCTGGCCTCGGGCGAAAAACTGAGCCAGCCCAATATCGTGGGCCGCATCCACGGCCGCGCCGGCGCCCCGGTCGTCGTCGTCGCCGGCGGCATCTCGGCCGGCCGCTTCGTGCACCGGACCGAGACCAACGGCCTGGGCTGGTGGTCGGGCGCCGTGTCGGTGCGCGGCCCCATCGACCTGTCCCGCCTCCAGGTGCTGGCCGTCGATTTCGCGCCGGGCGCCGAGTTCTCGGACACCCCCGTCACCATCACCACCCACGACCAGGCGCGTCTGCTGGCCCTGGTGCTGAACCACCTGAAGGTCGAGCGGGTCGCCGCCTTCGTCGGCTGCTCCTACGGCGGCATGGTCGGCCTGGCCTTCGCCGAACTGTACCCCGACTGGGCCGAGCAGCTGATCGTGGTCTCGGCCGCCCACCGCGCCCATCCGCAGGCCACCGCCTGGCGCGGCATCCAGCGCCGCATCCTTCAGTTCGCCGTCGCCGCCGGCCGCCCCGAGGAAGGCGTCGCCCTGGCCCGCGAACTGGCCATGACCACCTATCGCACGGCCGAAGAGTTCAACGACCGGTTCGAGACCACCGCCCCAGACGCCGTCGGCGGCGCCTATCCCGTCTGCGACTATCTGACCGCGCGGGGCCAGGCCTACCGCACCCACACCACCCCGGCCCGCTGGCTGTCGATGTCCGATTCCCTGGACCGCCACAGCGTGACGCCCGAGGCCATCTCCACCCCCGTCACCCTGATCGGTTTCACTTCCGACCGGCTGGTGCCGATCGACGACATCCGCGAACTGGCCGCGCGGTTGCCGACCCTGTGGCGCTTCGTCGAGGCGCCCTCCCTGTATGGCCACGACGCCTTTCTGAAGGAGGACGCCTTCGTCGGCGACATCCTCCGCGCCGCTTTCAAGGACATCAAAGCATGACCGCCCGCCGCCCTGCCGACCCGCACACCATCGCCGCCCGCACGGGCGTGGATACGGACACGGCCCACGGCGCGGTCATGCCGCCGCTCTATCTGTCGTCCAACTATTCCTTCGCCGGTTTCGAACAGAAGCGGAAATACGACTACAGCCGCTCGGGCAACCCCACACGCGACGTCCTGGCCGAGACCCTGGCCGAGCTGGAGAGCGGCGCCGGTTGCGTCATCACCGCCACCGGCATGGCGGCGGTCGATCTGCCCCTGGCCCTGCTGGAGCCGGGCGACCTGCTGATCGCGCCGCACGACTGTTACGGCGGCACCTGCCGCCTGCTGAACGCCCGCGCCAGGAAGGGCCATTTCGACCTGCTGCTGGTCGATCAGGGCGATCCTGTCGCCTTCGAGGCCGCCCTGGCGCTGAAGCCCAAACTGGTCCTGGTCGAGACCCCGTCCAACCCCCTGCTGCGCCTGGTCGATGTCGCCGAGATCTGCGCCCGCGCCCATGCGGCGGGGGCCAAGGTGGTGTGCGACAACACCTTCCTGTCGCCGGCGCTTCAGAACCCGATCAAGCTGGGCGCCGACTTCGTCGTTCACTCGACGACCAAGTTCATCAACGGCCATTCCGACGTGGTCGGCGGCGCCGTGATCTCGGCCGACGCCGAGGATCATCAGACCCTGGCCTGGTGGGCCAACTGCACCGGCGTGACCGGCTCGCCCTTCGACGCCTATCTGACCCTGCGCGGGGTGCGGACCCTGTTCGCCCGGATCGAGCGGCAACAGGCCACGGCGGGCAAGATCGCCGAACGGCTGGCCGCCCACCCGGCGGTCAAGGTGGTTCACTATCCGGGCCTGGCGTCCCACCCCAACCACGCCCTGGTCGCCGCGCAACAGGCGGGACCGGGCGCCATGCTCAGCTTCGAGCTGGAAGGCGGCACGGACGCCGTGCGCGACCTGGTCGAGGCGCTGGAGATCTTCACCCTGGCCGAATCCCTGGGCGGGGTCGAAAGCCTGATCGCCCACCCCGCCACCATGACCCACGCCGCCATGACGCCCGAACAGCGCGCGACCGCCGGCATAAGCGACGGCCTGTTGCGGCTGTCGGTCGGGCTGGAACATGTCGAGGACCTGATCGCCGACCTCTTCCCCGCCCTGGACGCCGTCATTCCGGCCAAGGCGCAGGCCGCCTGATTTTTTGCTTGCAGAGGGGGCCGAACCGGGGCAAATGCGCCGCCCCGGCCGCGGTCCCTTCGTCTATCGGTTAGGACGTCAGGTTTTCAACCTGAAAAGAGGGGTTCGACTCCCCTAGGGACTGCCACCGGGTTTAAGGCGTTTGCAGGCGGGTGCGCCGCGTCGAGATCGGCAACCTCAGCTCAGTTCGCGGGCCAGGCGTGCCGCATCGTCTGACAGCTCAATCCTGACCGCGGACGAAGCCTCTTCGAAGGGGGACTTCCCCTTGGCGGTTCCGGTTCCGACAGCGCTTTGATCTTCCGGCTTCAGCGCGTCCGAGTGATCCTTGGCGTTCAGCAGCAGGGTCAGGGCGGTGCTGGCCCTGTCCGTCGGGTTTTGCGCCATAAGGGCCTTGGCGTCCTCAGAAAGGTCGATCTTGACCGCCGCCGGGCGGTCGTCGAACAAGGCGTTGGCCTTGGCGACCCAAGCCTTGGTCGCATTCCGATCCACCTTGTCGAGTTTGTCGAACTGATCGCTGAGCTCGATCAGCGCGGTCAAGGCGGCGCTGCCCTTCCCCGTGGGCCTGCCTTCAAAACTCAGTTCGCCGCTTTCACGCGCCGCTTCGATCCGCTCGACCATCTTAAGCTGAGCCTCAACCCTCGCCAGCCAGTCGCCGGGCGTATCGCTGTAACCCATTGTGTAGGTGAGCTTGTCGTCATTCGACATGGATTTGAAATGACTGATCTGAAGCTTCAGCCTGTTTGAATATCCATGAGCCGAGTCTTCCGGAAGCGACTTGGACATTTGATGAATCTGGGCTCTTAGTTCGGATCCACGCTTTACGAAACTTCCAGAGGTAAAACTGTTGCTTCGCATGTAATCTAACGTCGCGGCGTTGTATTTGGCCTTAAAATTCCACCCTAGCTTGGTGAAGCTCTGGTAAGCGGCGGCCTTCTCCTCCGCAGTCACCGTCCCGGTCTCGTCATTCATGGTGTCGAGCATCGATTTTACGGCAGGATCGACCTTGCCATTGTCGCCCCAGGTCGGCGCAACGGTTGTGGCGCTTGTAATCGTGGTCATCACGAAGCCTCGCTGTCGAAATCAGGCGCTGGCGCGCAGTGCTGCGACCATAGACCTCAGGTTGCGCTTCGAATGTTAAAAGGAAATGATCGGATCTGAATTCGGCGGCGTAACTGCGAGTGCGTTCGCGGACGTCCTGACGACGCACTCTGCAATCCCTCCGACCACGGTTAATCAATCCCCAACCCCTTTGGCCGGATTGAGGCAGCAAGCCTTTCGATTCGCGGACCTTTTTCGGACACGCTCGGGAACTATCCACAGAGGGAGTGGTTCATCCACAGACCCCTGGTGCAGAAGCGCCCCCTCTCCTCATCCCCAAGAGTGGTTCATGTTCATCGCCATCGCCCGTCCGGCGGTGGAGCCCCAAGGCCCCGATCTCGTCGCTGTCCCCGGCTCTTCCGCCATCCCCGAACCGACGCCCCGCGCCCTGCACGCGCGCCTTCTGGAAAACGCCGCCCTGAGACGGATGCGTGGCCAGGAACGCCGCCGCGAGCAAAGGCTCGATGACGCCGACTACTGGCTGCACGCCGCCCCCATGGCGGTGCAGAAGGCCAGCGCCCTGCGCGAGGACAAGAGTTTCGCGCCCCTGCCCTAACAGAAAGCCCTAACGCAGTTCCGGCGTCCGCCGCCGCAGCGAGGCCGTCAGCTTGGCCAGCTTCTGGCCGGCCGACTTGGGCCGGACCCGTTTGCGGTGTTCCAGTCCGCCGCCCCAGCGGTCGTGAACGGCCGTGTCCAGGTGGGGATGGCGGTCGTGCTGGTGGACGATGGGGCTGATCGTCCCGTCCGGATTGACCACCTGGCCGTCGCGGAAGCCCAGAGCCTCGCCGGGCGTCAGGCCCAGGGTGGCCGCGCGGCCGTAGTTGGGCCGGAGGATCGCGGCCGTCAGCCCCTGATGGATCGCCATGTTGAAGGCCGCCTGGTCGGCGCCGAAGGCCCCGCCGATCTCGGACCGGGGCGTGGCCGCCAATGACAGGATCAGCCGCGACAGACGCGCGACCTCGGCCCGAGGCCCCAGCACGGTCCCGACGCACAGACAGGGTTTGTCGCCCAGTTGCGCAGCCTGGGCCTCGCCGAACAGGGCGCGCAGATATTTCATGTTGAAGCCGTGGTCGGCCAAGGGCGTCTCGGCCTCGATGAAGGCTTCCAGCCCGTGCGGCGCGGGCGAAAAGGGCGCGGCCTGGAAGATGACGTCACGCACGTCGCAGGCCAGGCCCGCGCCGGGCCGGTCGCCCAGCAGGCCGGCGAAGGCGACGAACCTCTGCATCACCGGATGGGGCGCCCAGCCCCGCCACACCGGCGCATCGACGGCGGTCACGTCATTCTGGGCCAGGAAGGCGCGCAGGTCGGGGTCGGCGTCGACCACCAGAGCGACCGGGCCGTCGAACACCGCCCGCAGGGACAGGACGAAGGGGGCGATGTCGGCGGCGTCATAGCCGGTGGCGTAGCCGACCACCGCATCCCCGTCAGGCAGGGGTTCGGTCCGGCGTCCGACCTCCAGCGCCTGGGCCAGCCAGTCCAGATAGTGCGACCGGACCGCCCCCCGTCTCATGACATCAGCTTCATGGCGTCAGCGCGGACCCATCAGGTCGGCGAACCGGTCGAACAGATACAGGCTGTCGGCCGGACCCGGCGAGGCCTCGGGGTGGTGCTGGACGCTGAAGATCGGCTTGTCCTTGACGGCGATGCCGCAGTTGGTGCCGTCGAACAGGCTGACGTGGGTTTCGGTCACGGCGTCGGGCAGGCTGTCGCGATCCACGGTGAAGCCGTGGTTCATCGACACGATCTCGACCTTGCCGGTGGTCAGATCCTTGACCGGATGGTTGGCGCCGTGGTGGCCCTGTTCCATCTTCACCGTCCTGGCGCCCAGGGCCAGGGCCAGCATCTGGTGGCCCAGGCAGATGCCCATCAGGGGCTTGCCGCTGGCGACCAGTTTCTGGATTTCAGGCACCGCGTATTCGCCGGTCGCGGCCGGATCGCCCGGTCCGTTCGACAGGACGACGCCGTCGGGATTGCGGGCCAGAACCTCTTCCGCCGTCGTCGTGGCGGGGACCACGGTGATCTTCGCGCCGGTCGAGGCCAGGGCGCGCAGGATGTTGCGCTTCACCCCATAGTCGATGACGACCACCTGCTTGCGGCCTTGGGTCTTCGGGTGGCCCTCCGGCCATTCCCACAGACCCTCGTCCCATTCAAACGCTTGCAGCGTCGAGGCGGGCTTGGCCAGGTCCAGACCGACCAGGCCGGTCCAGGCGCGGGCCTGGGCGACCAGGGCGTCCAGGTCGAACTCGCCGTTCGGGTCATGGGCGATGACCGCGTGCGGCGCGCCCTTGTCGCGGATGATCTTGGTCAGGGCGCGGGTGTCAACGCCGGCCAGGCCGACGACGCCGCGCCGCTTCATCCAGTCGTCGAAACTGGCGTCGGACCGATAGTTGGCCGGATCGGTCGGCACGTCGCGGAAGATGGCGCCCCGCGCCGAGGTGTCCGAACCGCCGCCCATCTGCTCGATGTCTTCGACGTTCGTCCCCGTATTGCCGACATGCGGGAAGGTGAAGGCCAGGATCTGGCTCATGTAGGACGGGTCGGTCAGGATTTCCTGATAGCCGGTCATGGCGGTGTTGAAGACCACCTCGCCCAGGGCCGATCCGACCGCTCCGACGCCGATTCCCTGCAGGACCGTGCCGTCGGCGAGCGCGAGGACGCCAGTTGCGCCCGGAAGAATCTTGGTCGTCATGGGCGCGCTCCTACACACGAATCCCGCCCATATGGAGGCGGAAGACAAACGGCGGGGTCGTTAAGCCCTGCCGTGCGCCGGGTCAACGACCATCCGCATTCTACGCCGGGCCGACCAGACGGAACTGGGCCGCCGAACCGCCCTGGGCATGGGGCGCCAGCCAGAGATCGAACAGGCCCGGCTCGATCCGATACGTATTGTCCTCGCCGATGAAGCCCAGCTGGCGGGTGTTCAGGGTGAAGCGCACCGTCTCGCTCTGGCCCGGCCGCAGCGTCACCCGCTTGAAGTCCTTCAGCAGCCGCCCCGGCTGGGTCAGGCTGGCGACCCGGTCATGGATATAGAGCTGGACCAACTCCTCGGCGACATGGGCGCCCTGGTTGGTGACGGTCACGGCCACGTCCAGCGTGCCGGCCCAGGCCAGCTGGTCGCTCGCCATCTCGACCGGACCATAGGCGACCTCGCCATAGGTCAGGCCGTAGCCGAACGGATACAGGGCCGTATTGGTCGTCTCGCGATAGCGGGCCTTGTATTCCTCGATCGGCAGGTCCGGATTGGCCGGGCGGCCGGTGTTCTTGTGGTCGTAGGAATAGGGCTGCTGGCCCGACTTGTGCGGGAAGCTGACCGGCAGGCGGGCCGAGGGGCCGTGTTCGCCGAAGACGACGTCGGCGACGGCGTTGCCCATCTGCTCACCCAGGAACCAGGTGACGACGATGGCCTGGGCGTTCTTGACATTGCCCTCCAGCGCCAGGGCCCGGCCGTTGCGCAGCAGGATGACCATGGGCTTGCCCGTGGCGGCCATGGCGTCGACCAGGGCCTGTTGCGGGGCCGGGACGACGATCTCGGTGCGCGACTGGGCCTCGCCCGACATCTTCTGGCTCTCGCCGATGGCCAGGACGATGACGTCGGCGTTGGCGGCCGCACGGACGGCCTCTTCGATCCCGCCGTCCAGCGGGGTCTCGACGCCCGAGCCGCGCGCGACGGTCAGGGCTTGCGGATCGGTCATGGCGGCGCGGAAGCCGGCTTCCAGCGAGACGCGGCGTTCGGGCGCGCCCCAGATGGTCCACGGCCCCCAGACATTGTCCACGTCGTCGGCGAACGGGCCGACCAGGGCGATCTTCTGGCTCTTGTTCAGCGGCAACAGCTGATTGTCGTTCTTCAGCAGGACCACCGACTTGCGGCCCGCCTCGCGCGACAGGGCGATGTGTTCGCGCGACCCCACCACGGCCTTTTCACGCACCGGATCCGTGCCGCGATAAGGATCGTCGAACAGGCCCAGGGCCGCCTTGGTGGTCAGGAGACGGCGCACCGCCTCGTCCAGCCGGGCCATCGACACCTCGCCGCTGGCCACCAGGCTGGGCAGGTGTTCCAGATACAGGCCCGAGACCATGGACACGTCCACCCCGGCGTTGAAGGCGAGGCGGGCGGCGTCGCGGCCGTCCTCGGCGAAGCCGTGGGCGACCAGTTCCTGTTCGGAGGTGTAGTCGGAGACCACGAAGCCCTCAAAACCCCATTCGCCGCGCAGGATGTCGGTCAGCAGCTTGCGGCTGCCCGAGGCGGGCACGCCATTGACGTCGTTGAAGGCGCTCATGATCGACAGGGCGCCGGCGTCCACCGCCGCCTTGAACGGCGGCAGATAGACCCCGCGCAGCGTCTGTTCGCTCATGTCGGTGGTGTTGTATTCGACCCCGCCGATGGCGCCCGAATAGGCGGCCATGTGTTTGGCGGTGGCCAGGACGGCGTCACGGTCGTCCAGTCCCTTGTCGCCCTGGAAGCCGCGCACCCGGGCGGCGGCCAGCAGGTTGTTCAGCAGCACGTCCTCGCCGGCGCCTTCGACATTGCGGCCCCAGCGCTGGTCGCGGGCCACATCCACCATGGGGGCGTAGGTCTGGTGCACGGCCGAGGCGGCCGTCTCGACCGCAGCGGCGCGGGCGGTGCGATAGGCCAGATGGGTGTCGAAGGCCGCGGCCTCGGCCAGGGGCACGGGGAAGATGGTGGACAGGCCGTGGATCACGTCCGCCGCGAACAGCAGCGGGATCTTCAGCCGGCTTTCCTCCATCGCCACCTGCTGGATGCGGCGGCCGGTCTCGGCGCCGATGCCGTTGAACAGGCTGCCGACCTTGCCTTCGCGGATCAGGGCGGTGACGCGCGCGGGGTCCCCCGTGCCGTCCAGCGGGTTGACTGCGGTCGGCATCCAGCGGAACGGGTCGGCCAGCAGGTTCAGCTGGCCCGCCTTCTCCTCTACGGTCATGGCCGCGATCAGATCTTCGATCCGCTGGCGATGACGCTGAACGGCGCGGGCGGTTTCGGCGGTAGCAGGCATGGGGAAGACTCCGGCGCCCATCAGGGCGAGAAGCCCGAGGCCAGACAAGAAGTTTCGACGGGAAGCCGAAGGTTTTACAGGTCGCGTCTTCATGGGGCGCTCCTTCGGAAGGTCGGGCGGAAGATCGGCGGCGAGATCGACGGATCAGGCCGGGGAGGCATGTGGCCTAACCTCTGGCGCATGCCCCCGTCCAGACCCGCGCCGGATGTAAATGATGTAACTGACACGTCGGCGACCACCGCGCGCCCGTCAACCCAGGGCGATATCCAGGAACATCATGCCCACCAGGCCGATCATCAGACCGATCATCGAGCCGTCCCCCTTGGACTGTTCGCGGGTCTGGGGAATGATCTCGGCGGTGACGACATAGATCATGGCGCCGGCCGCCAGGCCCAGGCCCCACGGCAGGGCGCCGGGCGACGCTCCCACGACTCCGGCCCCGATCAGACCGCCGACAGGCTCGACCAGACCCGACGCCAGCGCGGCCAGGAAGGCGGCGCCGCGACCATAGCCCAGCGAGGCCATGGCGGCCGAGACGGCCAGGCCTTCGGGCATGTTCTGGATGCCGATGCCCAGGGCGGTGGCCAGGCCCTGGTGCATGTCGCCGCCGCCGAAACTGACGCCGACGGCCGCGCCTTCGGGGAAGTTGTGCAGGGTGATGGCGATGATGAACAGCCAGATGCGACGGGCGAGATGCTTGGACTGGGCCGGGCCTATGGCCAGCATGTCCACGGGCGCGAACCGGTTCATCAGGCCGATCACCGTGGCCCCGATCAGCACCGCCGCCGCCATGGTCCCCGCCGCCCAGCCCTGGGACGCGCCCCCGGCCTGAAGCACGTCGACGCCCGGAATGATCAGCGAGAAGAAGGAGGCCGCCAGCATCACCCCGGCGGCGAAGCCCAGCAGGACGCTCTGGGTCTGTTGTCCCGGCCGTTTGACGAACAGCATGGGCGCCGCGCCGACCGCCGTCATCATGCCCGCCGCCAGACTGCCCAGGGCGCCGGCCGCGATCGGGGAAAGGGATTCCATCATCCGCCTGCTGTGGCGGTGGATACGGCAAGAGACAAGCCCGAACAGTCGCGTTAGAGAAACCTTCATGTCCCAGGCCGCCGCCCTCCCCCCGCGCCCAGACTCCGCCGCCAGCGCCGCGTCGGCCCTGGGGGCGGCGCGGCGCATCGTGGTCAAGATCGGATCCTCGCTGCTGATCGACGCCGAAACGCGGCGGCCGACCCGCGACTGGCTGGCGGCCGTGGCGTCGGATCTGGCCGCGCTGAAGGCCGAGGGGCGCGAGGTCATCGTGGTCTCGTCCGGCTCCATCGCCCTGGGCCGGGGGCGTCTGCCGAAACTGGGGGCGCGGCTGGAGGACAAGCAGGCGGCGGCCTCGGTCGGGCAGTCGCTGCTGATGGCCGCCTGGTCCGAGGCCCTGGCGCCCCACGACCTGGTGGTCGGCCAGGTGCTGCTGACGCGCGACGACACCGAACGGCGCCGCCGCTGGCTGAACGCCCGCGCCACGGTCGAGGCCCTGCTGGGGCACGGGGTCATCCCCGTCGTCAACGAGAACGACACCGTCGCCACCGAAGAGATCCGCTATGGCGACAACGACCGGCTGGCGGCGCGGACGGCCCAGCTGGCGCGGGCGGATCTGCTGATCCTGCTGTCGGACGTGGACGGCCTCTACACCGCCGATCCGCGCCGCGATCCCAGCGCCGCCCACCTGCCCCTGATCGAGACCCTGAGCCCCGACATCCTGGCCATGGGCGAGGGCGCCAACGCCCAGGCCGGGGTCGGAACCGGCGGCATGGCGACCAAGCTGGCGGCGGCCCAGATCGCCCGCTCGGCCGGGTGCGCCACCATCATCGCCTCGGGCCAGGCGCTGTCGCCGCTCAGCGCCGTCCGGGCGGGCGCCCGCGCCACCCTGATCGCCGCCCCTGACGGACCGATGGCCGCCTATAAGCAGTGGATCGCCGGTAGTCTGTCGCCGGCCGGATCCCTGACGCTGGACGCCGGAGCCGTCACGGCGCTGAGGGCTGGCAAGAGCCTGCTGCCCGCCGGGGTCACGGCCGTCAGCGGCGACTTCGAAAAAGGCGACTGCGTGCGCCTGATCGACCCCGAGGGCCGGGCCGTAGGCGTGGGCCTGGCCGCCTACGCCGCCGACGAGGCCGCCCGCATCCGCGGCCGCCGCTCGGACGAGATCGAGGCCATCCTCGGCTATCGCGGCGCCTCGGTTCTGATCCACCGCGACGACATGGTTCTGGACGACCGATGACCGATCTTGAGACCCGAATGATGGACCTGGGCCGACGCGCCCGCGCCGCCGCCGTCGCCCTGCGTGACGCGCCGGCCGGCGCCCGCACCCGCGCGCTGGAGGTGCTGGCGCAAAAGCTGACGGCGGCCGAGGCCCAGATCCTGGCCGCCAACGCCCGCGACGTGGACGCCGCCCGCGCCAATGGCATGACCGAGGCCCTGATCGACCGGCTGGCCCTGACGCCCGCCCGCGCCAATGGCATGACCGAGGCCCTGATCGACCGGCTGGCCCTGACGCCCGCCCGCGTCGCCGGCATGGCCCAGGCTGTGGCAACCATCGCCGCCGTGCCCGATCCCCTGGGCGTCGAGACCGAACGCTGGACCCCCGCCAACGGCCTGGACATCGCCCGGGTCCGCACCCCTATCGGCGTGCTGGGCGTCATCTATGAGAGCCGACCCAACGTCACCGCCGACGCCGCCGCCCTGTGCATCCGCTCGGGCAATGCGGCCATCCTGCGCTGCGGCTCGGACTGTCTGCAGTCGTCGCTGGCCATCGCGGGCCTGATCGCCCAGGCGCTGGACGAGGCCGGCCTGCCCGCCGATGCGGTGCAGCTGGTGGACACGCCCGACCGCGCGGCGGTGGGGCTGATGCTGACCGGGCTGGACGGTGCCATCGACGTGATCATTCCGCGCGGGGGCAAGAGCCTGGTCGCGCGGGTCCAAGCCGAGGCCCGGGTGGCGGTGCTGAGCCATCTGGAAGGGCTGAACCACACCTATCTGCACGAAGCCGCCGATCTGGCGGTGGCGCGGGCCGTGGTGGTGAACGCCAAGATGCGGCGGGTGTCGGTCTGCGGCGCGACCGAGACCCTGCTGGTGGATCGGGCGGGGGCGGAACGCCTGCTGCCGCCCGTCGCCGCCGACCTGATCGCCGCCGGATGCGAACTGCGCGGCGACGCCGAAGCCCTGGCCCTGGTTCCCGCCGTGATCCCGGCGACGGAGGCCGACTGGACCACCGAATATCTGGCGCCCATCCTGGCGGTGCGGATCGTCGATGACCTGGACGGCGCCGCCGACCATATCGCCCGCTACGGCTCGGGCCACACCGAGGCGATCATCACCACAGACTCAGACGCCGCCGAACGATTTGCGGCGCGGGTGGACAGCGCCATCGTCCTGATCAACGCCTCGACCCAGTTCGCCGACGGGGGCGAGTTCGGCTTCGGCGGCGAGATCGGCATCTCCACCGCCCGCCTGCACGCTCGCGGCCCGGTAGGGGCCGAACAGCTGACCACCTACAAATACGTCGTGCGCGGCCAGGGCCAGATCAGACCCTGACCTTCTCCCTCCCCGTCCGGGGAGGGTGGCTGAGCCGCAGGCGAAGCCGGGTGGGGCGGCCCAGCAAAGCATCCCTGAACGAAAAGAGGCGGCTCGTTTCCGAGCCGCCCCCACCCGGTCGCTGGCGCGACCCCCCTCCCCCGCCGGGGGAGGGAGAAAACGCCTCAACCGCGTTGCGGCAGGGCATAGGCGATGACGTAGTCGCCCCGCGGCGTCTCCATAAAGTGGTGGCCGCCCGCCATGATGACGAGATACTGGCGGCCGTTCTGCTCATAGATCATCGGATTGGCCTGACCGCCGGCCGGCAGGACGTCGGACCAGACCGTCTCGCCCGTCTCGATGTCGATGGCGCGGATCAGGTCGTCGGTGGCGGCGGCGATGAAGATCAGTCCGCCGGCCGTGACGACCGAACCCCCGTTGTTCGGCGTGCCGATCTCCAGCGGCAGGTGCGAGGGAATGCCCCACGGCCCGTTCTTGCGCGCCGTGCCGAACGGACGATCCCACAGGGTCTGGCCCGAGCGCAGGTCGATGGCGGTGATGCCGCCGTAGGGAGGCTCCTTGCACAGCAGGCCCGTCCACTTCACGCGCCAGCCGGCGTTGACGTCGATCGCGTAGGGCACGCCGATCTGCGGATCGCCGGCGCCCTCGCCCTTGGACAGGCTGCCGCCGCGCACGGTCGCTTCCTCCTGCTGGGCGATGTAGCGGGGGTCGTCGCGCGGGAACCAGCCCTTCTCGTTGGCCTCTTCACGCGGCACCAGGCGGTTGTAGTTCGGCATGTCGTTGTAGTTGGCGATGATCACGCCCCGCACCGGATCGACCGCCACGCCGCCCCAGTCCGAACCGCCGTTGTAGCCCGGATAGTTGATGTAGTGATTGGTCGAGGGCGGGGTGTAGTAGCCCTGGTAGTTCGCCTTCTTGAAGTTGATCCGGCACATCATCTGGTCGATGGGGGACATGCCCCACATGTCGCGCTCTTCGAGGTTCGGCTTGCGCAGGGTGGCGAACAGCGAGAACGGCTGGGTCGGGGCGCGCTGGCCCTGTTCGGTTCCGCCCGTGGTCGGGACCGGGCGTTCCTCCATCCCGTGCAGCATCTGGCCGGTGGCGCGGTTGAACACATACATGTCGCCCTGTTTGGTGGGCAGCAGCAGGGCCGGCACGACGCCGCCCGCCGTGGGATAGTCGATCAGGGTCGCCTGCGAGCCCAGGTCGAAGTCCCAGACATCCTTGTGAACCGTCTGGAAATGCCAACGCGGCTTGCCCGTCGTCACATCGAGCGCGACCAGGGCGGTGGAGTATTCATTCTCCTGCGGGCGACGCGAGCTGGACCAGTAGTCGGCCGCCGAATTGCCCATGGGCAGATAGACCAGACCCAGGGCCTCATCCCCCGTAGCCGTGGTCCACATATTGGGCGTGCCCGGCGTATAGGTCTCGCCCTCGGGCGGCAGACCGGTGCGGTCGGGGCGCATCATGTCCCAGGCGAAGCGGAGTTCGCCGGTCTCGACGTCAAAGCCCTGGATCACGCCTGAGGCGTTCCATCGCTTCTGGCCGTCCAGCACCTGATGCCCGGTCACGATCACGCCCCGCACGATGACGGGGGGCGAGGTGATCGACACCATGCCGGGATAGGGGTCGCCCATGCCGCGCTTGATGTCCACGGCGCCGTTCTGACCGAAGGCTTGGCAAGGCCGGCCGGTCTGGGCGTCGACGGCGATGATGCGGCCGTCCAGGGTGCCTTCGATGATCTTGGTGGCGCAGGGCTGGGCCGGTTGGGCGTCGGCGCGGACATGATAGGTCACGCCGCGGCAGGCGGCCGTATAGGGGATGTTCTCGTCCGCGACCTGGGGATCATAGGCCCATTTCTGCTGGCCGGTTGCGGCGTCCAGCGCGAACAGCTTGTTGCGCGCGGAACAGAGATAGACGGTGTTCCCGATCTTCAGCGGTGTGGTCTCGGCGCCCCAACGCTCCTCCGGCAGATCGCCGGTGCGGAAGGTCCAGGCGCGTTCCAGCCGGCCGACATTGTCCTTGTTGATCTGGGTCAGCGGGGAATAACGCTGGGCGCTGTCGGTGCCGCCCCAGGCGGGCCAGTCGGCGCCGGTTTTCAGCAGGGCCGGATCATTATAGGCGCCGCGCGGTCCCGGCAGCCGGTTCTCGACGCCGGCCTGGTTGGCCTGGGCGACGACAAACCCGAACACCACGGTCAGAACCGCCAGCCCCAGGGCGCCGCCCCCGGCCAGACGCCCGCCGCCGTGCGGCTTCAGCACCGGCAGGGTCGCCAGAACCAGGACCATCAAGACCAGAGGCCCCACCAGCCGGGGCACCAGGGCCCAGCCGTCCAGACCCGTCTCCCACAAGGCCCACACGAGGGTGAAGAGGAAGGCCGCGCCATAGACCCACGCGCCCCTGACGTCCCGCAACACCAGCAGGGCGCCGGCGACGATCAGCATCAGGCCCACGACCAGATAGTACCAGGAACCGCCCAGGCTCAGGAGCTGAACGCCGCCGACGGCGAGGATCCCGCCGATCAGAAAAATCAAAACACCCAGGAGGAGGGTCAACCACCCACCCCATCCGCTCGGCGTGGTCCATCGCGGCATGGCGGTTCCCTTGAGAAATTAGAATGGAAAGCCAACGACCGCGAGCCGGGGAGGTTCCGGCAAAGATTGGAGACGCCTGAAACCTGTTTCCCCAACCCTACCGATAGCGCAATTTGCTGTCGCGAATTTCGACATATCAGGATGTATATTGCAACTTGAGCAGCCGCGAACGGGTCTCAGCAATAATATTTGCCTAGGCCGGACCATTCGCGGCATAAGCGCGTCATGCACAAGACCCTGAAGCAAGGCGGGACTTTCGTCGTCGAACCACGCCGCCTCTCGAAGGCCACAGCCGAACTGCGCGCACGCGGGTTCGGCGAGATCACGATTCCGCCCTCGACCGAGACGGCCGAGAAACAGGCGTCGCGCTGCACCGACTGCGGCGTGCCGTTCTGCCAGAACGCCTGTCCGCTTCAGAACAATATTCCCGACTGGCTGCGCCTGTCGGCCGAGAACGAGCCGCGCGAGGCCTGGCGCGTCGCGTCCCTGACCTCGACCATGCCCGAGATCTGCGGCCGCATCTGTCCGCAGGACCGGCTGTGCGAGGGCGCCTGCACCCTGAACCAGTCCGGCTGGGACGCCGTCACCATCGGCTCGGTCGAGGCCTGGCTGGGCGACCAGGCCTTCGCCAACGGCTGGGTCGAACCGATCCGCCCGGCGGCCGAACGCGGCGAGAGCGTCGGCATCGTCGGCGCGGGTCCGGCCGGCATGGCCGCCGCCGACCGTCTGCGCAGCGAGGGCTATCAGGTCACGGTCTATGACCGTCACGACCGGGCCGGCGGCCTGCTGATCTACGGCATCCCCGGCTTCAAGCTGGAGAAGCACGTGGTCCAGCGCCGCGTGGACCGTCTGACCGACGGCGGCGTCCAGTTCGTCCTGGGCTGCGAGATCGGCAAGGACGTGACCCTGGCCGAACTGCGCGAGCGTCATGACGTGGTCCTGCTGGCCATGGGCGTCTATCAGCCGCGCATCCTGTCGGCGCCCGGCCGGGGTCCGGATTCGACCGTCGCGGCCCTGTCCTATCTGACGCACCAGAACCGGCGCGACCTGGGCGACGCCGAGGAAGACGGTTGGCACGAGGCGCGCGGCAAGCGGGTGGTGGTGATCGGCGGCGGCGACACGGCCATGGACTGCGTCCGCACCGCCGTTCGCCAGGGCGCGGCGTCCGTCACCTGCCTGTATCGGCGCGATCGCGAGAACATGCCCGGCTCGGCCCGCGAAGTGGTCAACGCCGAGGAGGAAGGCGTGGTCTTCGAATGGCTGGGCGCGCCCAAGGCCCTGCTGTCCCAGGGCGACCGCGTCACCGGCGTGCGCGCCGCGCGGATGCAGCTGACCGAGGCGGCCCCCGGACAGCGTCGCGATATCGTGCCCGTCCCCGGCGCCGACTTCGACATTCCGGCCGACATCGTCATCGAGGCCCTGGGCTTCTCGCCCGAGCCGTTCGCGGCGCATGAGCCAAATCTGCGCCTGCGCGACGACGGCACGATCAAGGTCGGCTCCGTCAGTTTCGCCACCAGCCTGCCCGGCGTCTTCGCCGCCGGCGACGCGGTGCGCGGCGCCTCACTGGTCGTCTGGGCCGTGCGCGAGGGCCAGGACGCCGCCGCCGAAATCGACCGTTACCTGAAGACCCGCACCGAGGAGGTCGCGGCATGACCGATTGGCTGAACAAGTACGAAGAAACCCGCGAACGCCTGGAAGCCGGCCACGCCTATGACCGCGCCTCCGAGCGCGACGCCTGCGGCGTGGGCCTGGTCTGCTCCATCGACGGCAGCCCGCGTCGCGACGTGGTGGAATATGCGATCCGCAGCCTGAAGGCCGTGGCTCACCGCGGCGCGGTCGATCCCGACGGCCTGTCGGGCGACGGGGCCGGCATCATGGCGGAACTGCCCCAGGGCTTCTTCGCCGAACAGGTGGCCTCCATCGGCCAGTCCCTGCGTCCCGGCCCGATCTGCGTCGGCCAGGTCTTCCTGCCGCGCACCGACCTGGGCGCCCAGGACCGCGCCCGCGCCATCGTCGAGACCGAGGCCCTGCGCGCCGGCTTCTGGATCTACGGCTGGCGTCAGACGCCCATCGACC
Organism: Brevundimonas sp. TSRC1-1; assembly: GCF_049898245.1. Lineage (NCBI taxonomy): Bacteria > Pseudomonadati > Pseudomonadota > Alphaproteobacteria > Caulobacterales > Caulobacteraceae > Brevundimonas > Brevundimonas sp. TSRC1-1. Next base: position 370,297 of record NZ_JAFCXI010000004.1, on the reverse strand, counting down.
TGTCGGTGGTCGGGACCAAGGCCGGGGCGACCCGGCCCGAGATCGAACAGATCATGCTGGCCCCGCCCCTGGACGACGCCGGTCAGCCGCTGGACGGCGAGGCGCTGGAGCGCGAGCTGTATCTGTGCCGTCGCCGCATCGAGAAGACGGTCAAGACCGAGAACCTGGCCGCCGTCTACATCTGCACCCTGTCCGCGCGCTCCATCGCCTACAAGGGGATGGTGCGCGCCGAACTGCTGGGGAACCTGTACCCCGACCTGGAGGATCCGCGCTTCGTCTCGGCCTACGCCGTCTTCCACCAGCGCTATTCGACCAACACCTTCCCCGAATGGAAGCTGGCCCAGCCCTTCCGGATGATGGCCCACAACGGCGAGATCAACACGCTGAAGGGCAATCTGAACTGGATGAAGTCGCACGAGATCCGCATGGCCGCCCAGGCCTTCGGCGACCGCGACCGCGAGGTGAAGCCGGTGGTCCAGCCGGGCGGATCGGACTCGGCCGCCCTGGACAATGTGATGGAGGTGCTGGTCCACGCCGGGCGCCCCGCGCCGATGGCCAAGGCCCTGCTGATCCCCGAAGCCTGGGCCAAGGACGATGTGGTCATGCCGCCCGAACACCGGGCCTTCTACGCTTACTGCAACGCGGTCATGGAGCCGTGGGACGGCCCGGCCGCCATCTGCGCCGCCGACGGCCGCTGGATCGTGGCGGGCAAGGACCGCAACGGCCTGCGCCCCCTGCGCGCCGTCGAGACCGTCGACGGCCTGCTGATGGCCGGGTCGGAAGCCGGCCTGGTGCCGATCCCCGAGAGCCGGGTGAAGCGCCGCCTGCACATCGGCCCCGGCAAGCTGATCGCCGTCGATATGAAGCACGGCCGTCTGTACGACGAGCACGAGGCCATCGACGCCCTGGCCGCCGCCCACCCCTATACAGAGTGGCTGGACAATATGGTCGATCTGGAGCCGATCATCGGCCCCGGACCCGAACCGCGCTCGACCTCGGGCGAGGACCTGACGCGCCGTCAGATCGCCGCCGGCTTCAGCCGCGAGGATCTGGACCTGTTGCTGGACGCCCTGGTGCGCGACGGCAAGGAGGCGGTCGGCTCGATGGGCGACGACGCCCCGCCGGCGGTGCTGTCGGCCCTGCCCCGCCCGCTGAGCCACTATTTCCGCCAGAACTTCAGCCAGGTGACCAATCCGCCCATCGACCCGCTGCGTGAAGCCGGGGCCATGAGCCTGAAGACCCGGTTCAAGAACCTGGGCAATATCCTGGCCCAGGAAGCGGCCCAGACCGACGTCTTCGTGCTGGACAGCCCGGTGCTGACCAACGGCATGTATGAGCGGATGGTCGAGACGGTCGGGGCGGGTTCGACCGTGGTCATCGACTGCAGCTATGACACCCCGTCCGAGGACGCGCGGCCCGGCGCCGGCCTGCGCGCGGCACTGGACCGGATCATGGACGAGGCCGAGGCCGCCGCCCGCGACGGCGCGGCCCTGATCGTGCTGACGGATCAGCAGGGGTCGGCGGGGCGTCTGGCCGCGCCGATGATCCTGGCCACGGCCGGGGTTCACGGCCGCCTGACCCAGGCGGGTCTGCGCTCCTATTGCTCCATCGTGGTCCGCACGGCCGAGACCCTGGACCCGCACGGGTTCGCGGTCCTGGTCGGGGTCGGCGCCACCACCGTCAACGCCTGGCTGGCCCAGGACCTGTTCCAGGAGCGTCTGGACCGGGGCCTGTATCCCGGCCTGACGCTGCGCGACGCCTGCCTGAACTACAAGAAGGGCATCGAGGCGGGCCTGCTGAAGACCCTGGCGCGCAAGGGGATCAGCGTCATCTCCGCCTATCGCGGCGGCTGCGAGTTCGAGGTGCTGGGCCTGTCGCGCGCCCTGACGGCCGAGTTCTTCCCCGGCGCCCCGTCGCGCATCTCCGGCATCGGCCTGGCCGGTCTGGAACAGGCGGCGATGAAGCGGCACACGGTCGCCTGGGGCGAGGCCCGGCCCTCGCCCGCCATCGGCGGCTTCTTCAAGATCCGCTCGGGCGGCGAGGCCCACGCCCACGAGGCCAAGACCATCCACCTGCTGCAGGACGCCTGCAACCGCGGCGACTATCGCCGGTTCAAGCAGTTCTCGGAGGCCGTCAGAAACCAGCCGGACCTGTCATTGCGCGATCTGCTGGACTTCCGCGAGGGCGTCGCCATTCCGGTGGACCAGGTCGAGAGCGTGTCGGACATCCGCCGCCGCTTCCTGACCCAGGCCATGTCCCTGGGCGCACTGGGCCCCGAGGCGCACGAGACGCTGAACATCGCCATGAACCGCATCGGCGCCCGCTCGGTCTCGGGCGAGGGCGGCGAGGATCCGGAACGCTATCACCCGCGCGCCAACGGCGACGACGCCAACTCGGCCGTCAAACAGGTGGCCTCGGGCCGGTTCGGCGTCACGGCCGAATATCTGAACCAGTGCCGCGAGATCGAGATCAAGGTGGCCCAGGGCGCCAAGCCCGGCGAGGGCGGGCAACTGCCCGGCTTCAAGGTGACCGAGTTCATCGCCCGGATGCGACATGCCGTGCCCGGCACCACCCTGATCAGCCCGCCGCCGCACCACGACATCTATTCGATCGAGGACCTGGCCCAGCTGATCTATGATCTGAAGGCCATCAATCCCGACGCCAAGGTGACGGTGAAACTGGTGTCCGCCTCGGGCATCGGGGCCATCGCGTCCGGGGTGGCCAAGGCCAACGCCGACGCCATCCTGATCGCCGGCCACAACGGCGGCACCGGCGCCTCGCCCCAGACCTCGATCAAGCATGCCGGCCTGCCGTGGGAGATCGGCCTGGCCGAGGCCCATCAGGTGCTGACGCTGAACAATCTGCGCGGCACGGTGACGCTGCGGACCGACGGCGGGGTCCGCACCGGCCGCGACGTCGTCATCGCCGCCATGCTGGGCGCCGAGGAGTATGGGATCGGCACCGCCGCCCTGATCGCCATGGGCTGTCTGATGGTGCGCCAGTGCCATTCGAACACCTGCCCCGTCGGCGTCTGTTCCCAGGACGAGCGGCTGCGCGAGAAGTTCACCGGCACCCCGGACAAGGTGGTCAACCTGTTCACCTTCATCGCCGAGGAGACGCGTGAGATCCTGGCGTCGATCGGCGCGCGGACGATGGACGAGATCATCGGCCGCACCGACCTGCTGCGTCAGGTCCGGCGCGGCGGCTCGCACCTGGACGACCTGGACCTGAACCCCCTGCTGGTCCAGGTGGACGAGGGCGCGGCCGGCAAATGGGCGGACAAGGGGCGCAAGCCCATCGCCGACAGCCTGGACGCGCGGGTGCTGAAGGATGCGGTCCGCTTCCTGGATCGCGGCCAGACGCTGGAACTGTCCTATCCGCTGAACAACACCCAGAGGACGGTCGGCGCCGCCGTGTCGTCCGCCATCGTGCGGCGATTTGGGGCGCAAGGGCCGGCCGGGCGGCTGAAGCTGCGTCTGGAAGGCATCGCCGGCCAGAGCTTCGGCGCCTTCGCCGCCAAGGGGCTGGAACTGCATCTGACCGGCGAGGCCAACGACTATGTCGGCAAGGGCCTGTCGGGCGCCGAAATCTCGATCCGCACGCCGGAATGGCGCGAGGACCAGCTGATCTGCGGCAACACCACCCTGTACGGCGCGACCTCGGGCCGGCTGTTCGTCGCCGGAGCGGCGGGCGAGCGGTTCGCGGTGCGCAACTCGGGCGCCGAGGCCGTGGTCGAGGGCCTGGGCGCGCATGGCTGCGAGTATATGACCGGCGGCCGGGTGGTCGTGCTGGGCGGGGTCGGATGGAACCTGGCGGCGGGCATGAGCGGCGGCGAACTGTTCGTGCTGGATCAGCCGGGCTTCGCCGAACGGGCCCTGAACGGCGACCTGGCGGGCGTGGCCGACATCGACGAAGCGGCGGCCGAACGGCTGCGCGGACTGGTCGAGGCCCATCTGGCCGCGACCGGTTCGCCGCTGGCCCGCCGACTGCTGGGCGACTGGGACAACACGCTTGACCGTTTCGTGCGCATCCTGCCGCTTACGGACATTGTCAGAACGGAGGAACGGCTTAAGACTTCGGCCTGAGACCCTGGCCTGAGCCGTTCCTTCCTCTCCTTCCCGAGACGCATGAAATGACCCGACACGCCGCCCTGTCCGCCATCGCTGTTGCCGGGGCGGCGTCGCTCGCCTCTCCGGCCCTGGCGGCGGCCCCCGCCCTGCTGGCCCATCAGGCGCCCCTGGTCATCGACAATGCGGCGACGGCCTGGATCCTGACGTCCACCGCCCTGGTGCTTCTGATGACCCTGCCGGGTCTGGCGCTGTTCTACGGCGGCATGGTGCGCAAGAAGAACATCATCAGCGTCATCGCCCAGTCGGCGGCGGCCTTCGCCATCGTCTCGGTGCTGTGGTTCCTGGTCGGCTACAGCCTGTCGTTCGGCAAGGGGCCGGATGCGGTGAACGGTCTGATCGGCGGGGTCCAGGCGGCCTTCCTGAACGGGGTGACGATGGAGACGGCGCACAGCCTGCTGCCCGGCCTGCCGGAACTGCTGTTCGTCAGCTTCCAGATGACCTTCGCCATCATCACCCCGGCCCTGATCGCCGGCGCCTTCGCCGAGCGGATGAAATTCTCGGCCAGCCTGCTGTTCTTCGCCCTGTGGCACCTGATCGTCTATGCGCCGATCTGTCACCAGGTCTGGGGCGGCGGCTATCTGGGGAGCCTGGGCGTGCTCGACTTCGCGGGCGGGGCGGTGGTCCACGTCAATGCGGGCGTCGCCGGCCTGGTCTGCGCCCTTGTGCTGGGGCCGCGTCACGGCTTCGGTCGCGACAATATGGCCCCCGCCAATCTGGTCTACAGCGCCATCGGCACCGGCCTGCTGCTGGTCGGCTGGATCGGCTTCAACGCCGGGTCGGCCGGCGCGGCCGATGCCCTGGCCGCCACCGCCGCCTTCAACACCATCCTGGCCGCCGGGGCTGCGGCCCTGGGCTGGATGGCGGTGGAATGGTTCGACCGCAAGCGCCCGACCCTGCTGGGCCTGTTATCGGGCGTCGTCGGCGGCCTGGTGGCCATCACCCCGGCGGCCGGCTTCGTCGATCCCAAGGGCGCCTTCTTCATCGGCCTGATCGCGGGCCCTGCCTGCTACGCGGGCGCCGTCTGGCTGAAGCACGCGCTGAAGTACGACGACAGTCTGGACGCCTTCGGCGTGCACGGGATCGGCGGCATCGTCGGCGCCCTGCTGACCGGGGTCTTCGCCACCACCAGCATCAACGCCCTGTCCGAGGGCGCGACGGTGTGGAAACAGGCGCTGGGCCTGGGCGGCGCCATCGTCTGGAGCGCGGTCGGCACCTTCGTGGTCCTGATGATCTGCAAATTCACCACGGGCCTGCGCGTCACCAGGGACGAAGAGGTCGAGGGGCTGGACTATACCCAGCATGGCGAAGCCATCCACTGAGGTCATGGACGGGGGCGGTTGATCCCGTCCCCGTCCGCCCCCATCTTCATCTGTGACCGGGAGCCTTGCCGATTGCGGGAGGCCTGCGGTCGGTCGCTTTTCCGAGGACCCAGATGACGACGACCCGCACCATCCTGTTCGACAGCCCGTTCCTGCTGGGCTTCGACCACACCCGCGCCCTGATCGACCGCGCCGCCAAGGCGGCGGCCGAGAGCTATCCGCCCTATAACGTCGAACAGATCGGCGAGGCGGGGGTCCGCATCAGCCTGGCTGTGGCCGGGTTCGCGCCTGACGAACTGGCCATCACCCTGGAAGGGCGGCAGCTGACCATCGCCGGCAAGCGCGACGACGCGGGCAAGAGCGAACAGGCCTTCCTGCATCGCGGCATCGCGGCGCGAGGCTTTGTACGCAGCTTCGTCCTGGCCGACGGGCTGGAGATCGAGGGCGCGCGGCTGGAACACGGCCTGCTGCATGTCGATCTGATCCGGCCCGAGGCCGAGCGCCAGGTGCGGCGCATTCCCATCACGGCCGGCTGAAAAGCGCAGCCGTTCGAACCGCCCGGCGATCCGGGCGTTGTCAAAGCGAAGGAGGCGGTCCTATGACGCCGATGATGATGACCAAGGAAGATTTCGCCGGACTGGGCGCCCCCGATCTCGTCTATGTGCGCGAGGTGAAGGCGTCCGACCTGCTGGAAGAGGCGGTCGAGATGAAGGACATCGCCTTCGACCCGAATCAGTCCCTCTACGCCGTTCACAGCGCGGACGGGGAACGGCTGGCCGTCATGCTGGACCGCGACACCGCCTTCGCCGCCGCTGTGGCGCACGAGCTGGAGCCGGTCTCGGTTCACTGAACAAGGGAAAGGGCGGCCGGGCGCCGCCCTTGACCGCCGGCCTCTCAGGCGGCCGTGGCGGGCGCCTGGTCCTTGACGAACAGGGCCTTGATCGCATCGACCGTCCGGGCCTGACGCAGCTGCTCACGCAGTTCCGGCGACCGCAGGGCGCGCGAGACCGCCGCCAGGGCGCGCAGATGTTCGGCGCCGTCCTTGGGCGGGGCGAACAGGGCCAGCAGCAGATCGACCGGACGATCATCGACCGCTTCATAGGCCACAGGCGTATCCAGGCGCACGAAGACGGCCGTGACCCGGTCGATCTCCTTCAGACGGGCGTGCGGCACGGCCACGCCGGAGCCCAGGCCGGTGGAGCCCAGGGCTTCGCGTTCCAGCAGGGCCTCGAAGATACGGCCCTGGTCCACGCCCAGAGCCTGGGCCGCAGCCTCGGCCACGGCATGAAGCGCCTGACGTTTCGACGAGGCGCCGCCACGCAGCACCACGCCGTTCGGCGCGAGCAGATCTGCGATATCCATGGGTAGCCCAACTCTAGATAAGCGACTGGCGGCCGCGGGCGCCCCTTTAGAGGCTCCCGCGGCAAAGTCAAACTAAGCCGTAGTCTAATGCCCGTTCGACTTCTTCGTGCGCTCGGGGTCGATCCAGCCGACATTGCCGTCTGGGCGGCGATAGACGACGGACAGGCCGCCGTGCGCCGCATTGCGGAACAGCACCACCGGATAGCCGGTCATATCCAGTTCCAGGACCGCGCGACCGACCGTGATGGAGCGGATCTCGTGCTCGGTCTCGGCGATGACCATGCCCACGGGCGGCGGGCCGTCGTTTTCGCCGGTGTCGCCGAAGACGTCGTCCTCGACGCTGTCGGGATCCCGCAGCACGATGCTGCGAGCGACTTCGCGGGCGGCGTTTTCGGTTTTTTCAGGCGACAGGCCCTTGGGCCCGATGTGGTGATCCTTGAGCCGGCGCTTGTAGCGACGGACCCGCTTTTCGAGACGATCCAGCGCCTCGGTGAAGGCGGAATGGGCGTCGCCGCCCATGCCCGTCGTCACCAGGGTCTGGCCCGACGCGAGGCGGACCCAACAGTCCACCTTGAAGTTGTGGCCGTCCTTGGACACCACGACCTCGGCGTCTTCACCGCCGCGGGCGAAGTATTTTCCGACCCCGTCTTCGAGTTCCTGGGAGATGCGCGAGCCTAACGCTTCGCCGACATCCACTTGCTTGCCGCTGACTTGGACTTGCATACGAATAGAACGCTCCCGCCCGCATTTGGTGTCAATCGGGATCACCGATTTGTGGTCACGCTTCAGCCGGTCTTAAGCATCCTGCGGCGCTCGACGGAGGACGGAATCCTCAAGGCTTCCCGATACTTGGCGACCGTTCTACGGGCTATATCTATGCCCGCCTCCTTAAGGATTTCGACGATCCGATCATCGGACAAAACGTCGCCCCCCACCCCTTCCCCATCGATCATGGTTTTTATCCGATGGCGGACCGCCTCGGCCGAATGAGTCGATGCGCCGTCCACCGATTGGATGGCGGCGGTGAAGAAGAATTTCAGCTCGAACACCCCGCGCGGGGTCGAGACATATTTGTTGGAGGTGACGCGGCTGACCGTCGATTCGTGCATGCCGATGGCGTCGGCGACCGTCTTCAGATTCAGCGGGCGAAGGAATTCGACGCCGAAGGCCAGGAAGGCGTCCTGCTGGCGCACGATCTCGGACGAGACCTTCAGAATGGTCTTGGCGCGCTGGTCCAGCGACTTGACCAGCCAGCTGGCCTGGGCGGCGCATTCGGCGACGAAGGTCTTTTCGGTCTCGGACCGGGCGCCGGCCTGAACCAGGCCGTGATAGCGTTTGTCGATCAACAGACGCGGCAGGGTGTCGGCGTTCAGCTCGACCCGCCAGCCCCCGGCGGGATCGGGCCGGACATGGACGTCGGGCACCACGGTCTGGGCCGGTTCGCCGCCGAATCCGGCGCCGGGGCGGGGCGTCAGGGCCTTCAGCTCGGCGATCATCTCGGCCAGATCCTCGCCGTCGACGCCGCAGATCTTCTTCAGGCCCGCCAGGTCGCGCCGGGCCAGCAGGTCCAGATGGTCGAGCAGGGCGCCCATGGCCGGGTCGAACCGATTGCGCTCGATCAGCTGCAGCTTCAGGCATTCGGGCACCGAACGGGCCATGACGCCGGTCGGCTCGAACCCCTGGCAGACGGCGACGACGGCCTCGATCCGGTCCAGGCTGACGCCGAGGCGATCGGCGAACTCGGCCATTTCGCCGCGCAGATAGCCGCCCTCGTCGGTGGCGTCGATCAGGGTCAGGGCGATGGCGTGGTCGGCGGCCGAGAGGCCGGCCGAGGAGGCCTGGGCCTGCAGATGCTCCCACAGGGTGAGTTCATGGGCGTCGGGGCGTTCGCCGTCGCCTTCGAAGACCTGGCCGCCCTTGCCGGCGCTGGACCAGTCGGACAGGCCCGGCTGGGCCTCGTCCGTCATGCGGTCGCTGGTGCGTTCGCCGGGCGCGGCGTCGCCGTAGACGTCGTCGGACCCGGCGTCCATCGAGGCCACGGAATCCTGGCCGACCCCGTCGCCGAAGGACATTTCACCGTCCGGGGCGGCGTCGGAAACCGAAACCGGGGCCTCGGGGCCGTCGCCCTCGGGCTCGTCGCGTTGCAGCAGGGGATTGCGCTCCAGCTCGGCCTCGACGAACTCCTCGAGCTCGAGGTTCGACAGTTGCAGCAGCTTGATCGCCTGCTGCAGCTGGGGCGTGATGACCAGCCCCTGTCCCTGTCTGATCTCTAGACGTTGCCCGATCACGTTCGAAAAATCCTGCCGGCGCGCCAACTGGCCCGGAACTTGCTGTCAGCATGGATCGAGAGTGGTTAACGCCCGACAAACAGCGGTTCGCGTGTCGCCCGAACGCGGGCGTCGGAACACGGATGTGCAGAAGCCCCCTCGCGCTTTCGCTGCGAAGTTCGGAGGGCTGGGCGGGGCGCCGGGCCTTCGCCCGGGGTTGGTTTAGTGTTTACCGTTTCGACGAAGGTTTGACGCCCCGCGCGAATGGTTGGCCTGCAAGCTCGGGGCGCCGAGCGGTGGCGGTCTTATCGCCTAACCCCATAAGCCTGCGACGGGTCGGCAGGGTCTGCGCAACCCCGTCCCGAGTGCGGCCGAGTATCCCCCTCGACCCTGCGACACGGCTTCAGACGCCGGGGCGATCCCCGACCGATAAGCTGCGCCGCCGCGGAGGGATTTCACCCCCGCTCCCGTTCCATCCGCTCCCGCCGCCGCAAGGTCGCAGGCCTTACGAGCCCTCCAAGCGACGAGACCGTGCGTGATTATAGGGGACGGGGAAACCCTGGCGGGGAAGTCGGGGCGAGAAACTGACAAGCCCTTGGAATCATTACGGCAGGACCAGCGTCATTGTGACAGTTGGCCGTTCGGGCCCCCTCCGTCTCGCCGGCTTCGCCGGCGATCCACCTCCCCCAAGGGGGGAGGATTTCGGTGTTCGCATTCCTCCCCCCTTGGGGGAGGTGTCGCGGCGCAGAGCGCCGTGACGGAGGGGGCGCGTCAGGCGTAGTTTTCGCCCAGATAGACCCGGCGGACCTCGGCGTCGTTGACGGCCTCTTCAGCCGTGCCTTCGAACAGGACCGACCCGCCCGAGATGATCGAGACCCGGTCGGTGATGTCCAGGGTCTCACGGACATTGTGGTCGGTGATCAGCACACCGATGCCCTGGTCGGCCAGATAGCGGATGACCGAGCGGATGTCGGCGATGGCCAGGGGGTCGATGCCGGCGAAGGGTTCGTCCAGCAGGATGAAGGACGGCCGGCCCGCAAGCGCGCGGGCGATCTCGACCCGGCGACGCTCGCCGCCCGACAGGCCGGTGGCCGGGGCGTGACGCAGATGGTCGATGTGAAGCTCGTTCAGCAGGCGGTCGGTCTCGGCCTGAAGCTGATCGCGCGGATAGTTGAGCTCGACCACCGCCATGATGTTCTGCTCGACCGTCATGCCGCGGAAGATCGAGGCCTCCTGGGCCAGGTAACCCAGGCCCATGCGGCTGCGCTGGTACATGGGCTGGCTGGTGATGTCCTCGCCGTCCAGCCAGATCGTGCCGGAATCGGGCGGGATCAGGCCGGTGATCATGTAGAAACAGGTGGTCTTGCCGGCGCCGTTGGGGCCGAGCAGGCCCGCGACCTCGCCGCGCTGAACCGTCAGGGAGACGTCGCTCACCACCTGGCGCTGGCCGAAGGCGCGGGCGATGTTGCGCACCCGCAGGCCTTTTTCAGCAGCCGAGACCGCCGGTTCCGGCGTCGCCGCCGGCCGGTCGGACAGGTTCAGGGCGGAGAGTTCCTTGCGCGCCAAATCCTCAGATCCCGTTCTTACGTCCTGGGCCGGGCGGCCTCAGTTGGTTCCGTTGGGATAGAAGACGCCCTGGATGCGGCTGCCGGCGGTCCCGCCACGCGGGGCGCCCGACATATTGGCCGCGTCGGTGTTGACGTTATAGACCAGCCGCCCGCCCGTCAGGACGTTCTTGCCCTGGTTCAGGATGACGTTGCCGGTCACGACCAGTTCGCCGTTCGACAGCGTATAGACGGCGCGGTCGCCGCGCATCGACTGGGTCGGGGTGACGAAATAGACCGTGCCCGTCGCCTCGACCCGTTCCGGATCACCCGCGGCGTTGCGGAACAGGGTGATGGCCTCGGCCCGCAGGCGGTTCTGACCCTGGGTCACTTCGGCCCGGCCGCGCAGGCTGATGCGTTCGGCGGACTGTTCGCCCGTGTCGGCGCCGAAGGCGATGGGCTGGTTCGAGCTGGTGCGCGCGCTCTGGGCGTCGCCCACGGCCGGCAGGGCCAGCAGGGTCAGGGCCGCCAGCGCCGCAACCGTCCGGGCGTAATGGGTTTTCGCTGTCATCGCCGTCATTCGCCTGATCCCGAGGGATTGATGGTCCCGCTTATCTTGGTGTCGCCAGAGCCCTTGAACACCACGCGCTCGCCCTGATCATAGATCGCATAGGACGAAGCGTTGATGGTTCCAATAGGGCCGGCCCCCTGAACGCCCCGTGAACCCGTGATGATTCCGGTCGAGGTGTCGACCACCGCCTCGGGCGTGGTCAGGACGAAGCCGGAGCCGCCGTCCGAAATCCGCACGTTCGGACCGATGGTCACGGTCTTGGCCTGTTCGTTGTAGGTGCCGCCGTCGGCGGTCATTTCGGTGACCTTGCGGCCGCCCAGGTTCAGCTTCAGCGCTGGGCCGACCAGGCGGAAATGGCCGGTGGCCGGGTCGCGGACGGCGCCCTGGGCGCCGACGGTGAAGGCGCGGCCTTGCGCGTCCTGGCCGTGGAACAGGGGCTTGTCCAGGCGGACTTCCTGACCCTGGCTGGCCTTGCGCTCCACCCCCGACATGACGGTGCGGAACACGGTCCAGGTCAGGACGCCGCCCGCCAGCACCAGGATGATGATCGGCAGGACGCGGCGGTACAGTTTGACGCGCCGCGAACGCGCCCGCCAGCGCGCACCGGCCAGGACCACCCGGGCCTCGTCCGCGGCGTCCGCCTGGATCCGTGTCTGTTCGCCGGGGTCGGTCAAGCGCGCCTCAGCTATGGGCGAAGATGTCGATCTCGTCCCAGCCGGCGAGATCGAGCGCCGAACGGGTCGGCAGGAAGTCGAAGCAGCGGGCCGCCAGTTCGGTGCGGCCCTCGCGCGCCAGCATCATGTCCAGCTTGGCGCGGGCGGCGTGCAGATAGAGGACGTCCGAGGCGGCGTAGTCCAGCTGGGCCTGGGTCAGTTCGGCCGCGCCCCAGTCGGACGACTGCTGGGCCTTGGACAGGTCGACGCCGACTGTCTCGCGCACCACGTCCTTCAGGCCGTGGCGGTCGGTGTAGGTGCGGGCCAGTTTGGAGGCGATCTTGGTGCAATAGACCGGCCGGGTCTCGACCCCCAGGTGCAGCAGGAACATGCCGATGTCGAAACGGCCGAAGTGGAAGATCTTGGTCACCGCCGGATCGGTCAGCAGCCGCTTCAGGTTTGGGCAGTCATAGGCGGGGCGGTTCAGCTGCACGACGTGGGCGTTTCCGTCGCCGGCCGACAGCTGGACCACGCACAGGGGGTCGCGGCGGAAACGCAGGCCCATGGTCTCGGAATCGATGGCGACGTCCGGTCCCAGGTCCAGATCGTCGGGCAGGTCGCCCTCGTGCAGGTAAACGGTCATGGGCAGGTTCTTACACGGCTGGGGGACGGGACGAAACGGCTTACCGCGCGACGGACGGGCCTCAAGCAGGCGAGCGCCGCGCGCGAGGCGATAGGCCCCAAAACGAAGATGGCCTCAAGCAGCAGAGCGCCGCGCGCGATGCGATAGGCCGAAAAAGCAAACGGCGCCGTGTCCGAAAACACGACGCCGTCTATAATATGGTGCCCAGAAGAGGACTCGAACCTCCACGGCCGTTAAGCCACTGGCACCTGAAGCCAGCGCGTCTACCAATTCCGCCATCTGGGCCCCGTCGGCAGCGCCTTGCGGCGTTTCCATCGGGAAGGCGCGGACCTCTAAGGGAGGGTCCGGGCGGGGTCAACAGGGATTTTTCGTCGGAGGTCGGTTTTATTTCGCAAGCGAGGCGGGAGGCCGCGACGCGGGCGTCAATCGGACAGGGTTGCGGCCCGTTAAGCCTGTTCGCTTACCTCGCTTTGAGAGCCGGTCCCCTATCTGGAGGCGATGGCGGATCCGTCCCGAGTTCCCAAGGCGCACGAGCGGCGCACGACCCCTCGCGCGACCTATCGCAAGCGTCGGCGTCGGCGCGAGCGCGTCCACATGTTCGGCCAGCTGGTCGATCTGGTGAAGCCCGAGGAAGTGCTGCATCACGTCCAGGACGCCGTGGCCGAGGGCCGCAAGAGCGTGGTGGCCAACCACAATCTGCACAGCCTCTACCTGCTCCAGAAACATCCGGAGATGCGGGCCTTCTACGAGATGGCCGAGCTGATCGAGGTCGATTCGACGCCGATGATCTGGTTCTCCCGCGCCCTGGGGCTGCACAGCCGGGGCTTTCATCGCTGCACCTATCTGGACTGGCGCGACCATTTCTGGAGCGTCGCGAACCGCAAGGCCTGGCGGGTCATGGCGGTCGGCGGCGCGCCGGGCGTGGGCGAAGAAGCGGCGCGCCGGTTGGGCGCGCGCTATCCCAAGACCGAGATCCGCACCCGTCACGGCTTCTTCGACGCCCGGGCAGGTTCCGCCGACAACGCCGAAATCGTTGCGGAGATTCAGGCCTTTCAGCCGCATATCCTGTTCGTCGGCATGGGCATGCCCCGCCAGGAGCTGTGGACCCTGGCCGTGTTCGACGCCCTGCCCGACTGTGTCATCCTGTCGGTCGGCGCCGCCTTCGACTATGAGGCGGGCACCCAGAATCCCGCGCCGCGATGGATGGGGCGCGCCGGGATCGAATGGGCCTATCGGCTGTCGCAGAACCCCCGCCGTCTGTTCCACCGCTATTGCATCGAGCCCTGGACCCTGGCGCCCCTGGCGATCCGCGACCTGCGCGCGGCGCGGCGCCGCATGTCCGGCAAGACGGCCGCCCGGGGCGCGGATTTCGGCGCGCCGCCGACCCGCAATTTTCCGCACGGAACCTGAAGGACCTGGGCCGCGCTCCGGCGGATCAGATCGGCATGGCCATGATTTCCTTGTAGGCGGAAATCACCTGGTCGCGGACGGACATCACGGTTTCCAGCGACGCCTCGGCCGAGCTGAGGGCCGTGACCACGTCGATCAGATTGCCGTTGCCCTGGATCGACTGGGTCATCTGGGTCTCGGCCGCGCGCGACTGCTGGGTCATGTCGGTCATGGCGTTCTTGACCAGGTCGGCGAAGCCGTTGTCGCCGGAGGCGGGCGGCTGCGCCGCCGTGGGCATGGCGCTGCCCTGAACGGCGGCGTAGGCGCGGGCGGCCATCATCGGGTTCATGGCCTAGTCCTCAGCGTTTGATGATGTCGAGGGTGCGGCTGTCCATGGACCGCGCCGTCTCGATGACGTTCAGATTGGCTTCGTAGGCGCGCTGGGCTTCGCGCATGTCCATGGCTTCCACCAGGGTGTCGACATTGGGCCGCATCACATAGCCCTGGGCGTTGGCCGCCGGGTGCGAGGGGTCGTAGTCCATCTTGAACTCGCCCTGGTCGGGCCGGACCTCGGCCAGGGTCACGCCGGTCGCGCCGTCGACCTCGCGCGCCTGGAAGACCGGGATCTGGCGGCGATACGGCTCGCCGCCGGGGGTGCGGGCGGTGGACTGGGCGTTGGCGATGTTCTCGGCGATGACGCGCATGCGCGACTGCTGGGCCTTGAGAGCCGAGGCCGCCACGGCCATGGCGCTGTTCGAGGGGGGGATGGGATCAGGCATGGATCAGTCCTTCATCTCAGCCCGCGCCAGGCTTGCGCGCGGCCATGCGGAGCATGGACATGGATTTCTGGTAGAAGCCGATGGCGGCGTCATAGGCCATGCGGCTCTCGGCCATCTTCAGCATCTGCTCCTCGACCACCACCGAGTTGCCGTCCAGCGTGGTCTCGGAGTCCGGCGACTTGGTCGGATCGAACCGAGGCGCGCTGACGGCCGGGGCGATATGGGCGCGGTTGGTGCGGACCACCTGAAGCCCCCCGCCCGTACGCAGGGCGGCGGCGAAGTCGGTCGGCTGTTTCAGATCGCGGCCGACGAAGCCGGGCGTGTCGGCGTTGGCGACGTTTTCGGCAATGAGCTTCTGGCGCTCGTCCAGCCAGCCCAGCCGGCCCTTGATCTGCCCCAGCAGCGGTATGTCGGCGACGCCCATGGCGATCTCCCGTGCGACGCGGATGCGCGCGATGGGCAGAAAATGCCGCCTCCATGGTTAACAGGCCGTTATCTAAACCCATCGTTAACCGTGGTGGTTAAGACTTGAGGAACAGCGCCGACTGCGCGGGGCCTTAAGCGTATGAATTTCCTCGATCTCGCCCGCGCCGTCTTCGGCCTGGCCTTCACCCTGGGCCTGATCGGCCTGGCCGCCTATGCGGCGCGTCGCTATGCGCCGCAGCTGATGGCCAAGCTGAACGCCCAGCGCGGCGAACGGCGGATGCAGGTGGTCGAGACCCTGGTGCTGGACCCCGCGCGCCGGCTGGTCCTGGTGCGGATCGATGCGGAAGAACGACTGATCCTTCTGGGCGAAGGGCGCGAACTGATCGAGCCGCGCCAGCCGGAGATCTTCAAGTGAAGGGGTCAAGGGGCGAGCGCGAGCTTCTCCCTCCCCCTGCGGGGGAGGGAGGCGAAGGCCTAGCCGAAGCCGGGTGGGAAGGGCTGGCCCAAACACGCACCGGTCCTGTCTCAGTTCAGTGCGACGTCGCCTTGCCGCCCCCACCCCGTCGCTACGCGACGCCCCTCCCCCGCAGGGGGAGGGAGAAAGTCTTCACGATCCCCACGGGCGCCGAGCTGAAGCGCGCGGCCCTGCTGTCGCTGTTCACCACCCTGGTGTGCCTGGCCTGGCCTCTTGCGGCCTTCGCCCAGGACGCGGCGGCGGGCGGGTCGGCGATCAATATCGACCTGGGCAGCGGCGCGGGGCTGACGCAGCGGGTGGTGCAGCTGGTCGGGCTGATGACCGTGCTGTCGCTGGCGCCCTCCATCGTCATCATGACCACCAGCTTCGTGCGAATCGTCGTGGTCCTGTCGCTGTTGCGGACGGCGCTGGGGATGCAGCAGTCGCCGCCGAACGCCGTTCTGGTGTCCCTGGCCCTGTTCCTGAGCGCCATCGTCATGGCCCCGACCTGGCAGGACGCCTATGATTCGGGCATCCGTCCGCTGCTGGATCAGCAGATGGAATTGCCCCAGGCCTTCGATGCGGCGTCGGAACCTGTGAAAACCTTCATGCTGGCCCAGGTGGACCGCGGAGACCTGGCCCTGTTCACTCGTCTGAGCCGCGTGGAGGCCCCGGCCAACCTGCAGGAGCTGCCCCTGCGCGTGGTCACGCCGGCCTTCATGATCAGCGAGCTGAAGAAGGCGTTCGAAATCGGATTTCTCCTTTTCGTTCCGTTCCTTGTGATCGATCTGGTGGTCGCCAGCGTGCTGATGTCCATGGGTATGATGATGCTGCCTCCGGTGGTGGTGTCCCTGCCGTTCAAGTTGATCTTCTTCGTGCTGGTGGACGGCTGGAGACTGGTCGCCGGCAGCCTGGTCGAGAGCTTCCAGCGGGCGTCCGGAACCGGATAATCCCCGCCCCATAAGGCTTTGCGCCTTTTACCCGCTTGCAATGCCGGACGAAATCCGTGTTGATCCCCCAGTCCTCGCCCTGAATCGGGCGACTAACACTGGAAACGCTTCTTATGACCACTCAAGCCGAACTGATCGCCGCCGTCGCCAAGGACGCCGGTGTCTCGCAGGCCGACGCCGGCAAGGTGCTGACCGCCATCGTCGAAAACATCCACGCCAGCCTGAAGGCCGGCGGCGACGTGCGCATCTCGAACCTGGGCGTCTTCGACACCGCCGCCCGCGCCGAGCG
Organism: Brevundimonas sp. TSRC1-1; assembly: GCF_049898245.1. Classification (NCBI taxonomy): domain Bacteria; kingdom Pseudomonadati; phylum Pseudomonadota; class Alphaproteobacteria; order Caulobacterales; family Caulobacteraceae; genus Brevundimonas; species Brevundimonas sp. TSRC1-1. The sequence continues at coordinate 353,521 of NZ_JAFCXI010000004.1, read as the reverse complement.
TGAAGGCCGCAACCCCGCCACGGGCGCGACCATCAAGATCGCCGCCTCGAAGGCCGTCCGCTTCCGCGTCTCCAAGCCGCTGAAGGACGCCGTCAACGGCTAAGGTTTTTCCGGTCCCCTCGGGGACCGATCAACCGATTCAACGGGCGGGGGTCGCAGGGCGATTCCCGCCCGTTTCCTTTCGGAAGTCCTGTTTGGCGGCGTTGACCCAGCCAACGAAGGTGTCGGCGTTGGCCGACAGGGCGGCGAAGTCGTTCGCCCCGGCCAGACCCGCCAGATTGTCATCCAGGGCCACGCGGATCGCATTGGCAGACCGGGCCCGGGGGATGAAGGGCGAATACTGGCCGCGCAGACGATCCAGGGCGGCGGGGTTTCCACTCAGCGAATAGCCCACGCCGGCGCGAATCAGCCAGCTTTCCTCGGACGGGGTCAGGGGCGCCTCCGCCTGCTTGTAGCGGTCGCCCAGACGCGCTTCGTACAGGGGCGCGGCCTCGGCCCACTTCTGCTGTTTCCACAGGATGTCGCCGCGCACCTCGCGCGCCGGGGCGGACTGGTCGCGGTCCAGAACCTCCAGGGCGTGATCGTAGCGGCCCAGATCCATCAGGGCGCGGGCCTCCAGCGCCCGACGCTCGCTGTTGATGGCGTTGGGCAGCAGGGTGGTGCGCGAGCCCCAGATGGCCTGCAACGCCTTCTCCGGCTGACGGTCCATCAGATAGACGGTGGCCAGATCGGTGGCGACCTGGGCCTTGGCCACCCCGTCCAGCCGCTCGTCCACCTGGTGTTTCAGCAGTTCGGCGGCCTGGTCCAGCAGATCGACGTCGATCAGGCGGCGCGACAGACGGCGCACCATCTCGTCGCCGTCGGCGCCGATGGGGGTCAGTTCGCGGAAATCATAGAACAGGGCCAGGGCCTGAACCGGCTGCAAGCCGTCGGCCGCGCCTTCCAGGAACAGGGCGCGGAAGGCGTTGGACTGGTCGGCGTAGATCTCGGCGGCGCCGGGCACCCCGGACATCCGCTTGCCGGCGCCGCGCAGGGCGTCCAGGGCCTCGCGATAGCGGCCCTGCTGAAGATAGAGGTTGGCCAGTTTGCGGATGACGGCCAGTTCGGTGGCGTCGCCGCGCCAGCGCCACTTCAACTGCTCAAGCTGCTGGGCCGCCTGATCCGGCGTCAGGACGCCCTTGTCCAGCTCCAGACCGATGGCGCCCAGTTTGGCGGGGGTGGCGATGCCGTCCAGCGGCGCGCGGGCCACGGCCTTGTACACAGCCAGCGCCCGGTCCTTGTCGCCGGACAGTTCAAACAGCCGCGCCTGGACCACGCGCGCGGTCAGCTGATCGGCGGCCGAGGCGTTCTGGCTGAAGACATAGGCCAGCAGCTGGCGCGCGGCCGGCAGATCGTTGGTCTGGATGGCGGCCAGGGCGTGGGCGGCGCCGAAGCGGGCGCGCCATTCCTTGGGGAAGTCGTCGATGACCGAGGCCCCGGCGGCGAAGGCGCGGCGCGCCCCCTCCCAGTCGCCCTGTTCGGCGGCGATATAGCCCTGCCAGACCTTGGCGGCGGGATCGTTCGACAGGGCCGAGCCGGCGAAGTCGGCCTGGGCCTCCTCCAGACGGCCGACGCCGACGCGGGCGGCGCCGCGCAGGCCGCGCACCTCGGGCTCGCCCTGCATGTTGGGGGCCTTGGCGACCAGGGCGTTGATGACCCCGATCGCCTCATAGTTCAGGCCCGACCCGACCAGGAACCGGGCCAGGGCCATGCGCGCCGCGATGGGCGCGCGGGGATTGTCGGTTCCGGCGATGGTTTCCTGAGCCGCCGCGTCCTGAAGGCGGCGATAGCGTTGCGAGAAGCCGTCCTCGCCTGCGGTCGCCCATTCCTCCAGGATCAGGGCCGGATAGGCCGCCGGCTTCGGCGCGTCATCCTCATGGGCGGCGGCCTCCAGCGTCGCCGACGGCGGCGACAGGGTCAGGCCCTGCGGGCGGCTGAGGGTGACCAGATCGCCCGCCGCCTCGATCTTCAGATCGTCGGTCGTGGTCTCGACCGCCAGGCCCTGGGCGGTGGGGATCAGGCTGAGATCGACGGTGCTGCGCGTGCCCGAGAACCCCTTGCCGGGCGCCAGGGCGGTGACGGCGGCGAAACGGTCGCCGACCAGGGGATCCGTCAGCCAGACGGTCTTGGTCGCGCCCGCCATCCGCGCCACCAGGGTGGCCGAGCCGTCGTCCGAGCGGTCGATCTCGACGCCCGAGGCGCCGGCGGGCGGACCGCCGATGGTCACGGTCCAGGTTCCGCCCTGCCCTTCGGCCGCCACGGGCAGGCCGTCGGGAGCGGCGATGCGGACGGCGGTGTAGTCAGGGCCGGCGGCCCAGCGGGCGTCCTTGGCCGGACCCAGGGCCTTGGCGCCGGTCAGGTCCATCTTGGCGGCGGTGTCGAACACGACCCAGACGGCCTCGCCCCGCCGGAAGACGGCGGCGCCCACCGGCGCGCCCCACTGGAAGGTCAGGACCGTCTTGTCCGGCGTCGAGACGGCGCGGACGGGCACGACGGAATTGATGGCCGCCGCCCGTTCTTCCGACGTCGGCTCGGGCGCCTTGCCCGGCGCATAGAGGTTCAGCCAGACCGCGCCGTCAGCCGCGCCGGACCGGGCGTCGGCGCCCTCGGCCAGGGTGATGACCAGATCGGTCGTTCCGCCCCGCGCCAGCCGCGTCTCGACGGCCTTGACCCCCTCCGGCGGATCGACGCGCAGGCGCGAGACGTCAGGCGCGGCCGAGACGCCCAGGCGGACGATCACCTTGTCGCCCTCGCGCCGGACCTGGCTGCGCGCGCCGATGACGCCGCCGAATTCGACACGGGTGAATTCGCTGGATTGGCCGATGCTGATCGACAGCGGATCGCGCGACCGGCCGGCTTCCTGGGCCAGCGGCGCCAGTGGCGCGAACACGACCGCGCCGGCCGCGGCGGCGGCCACGGTCGACTTCAGGATACGCTTGCTGTGCGGGGTCCCGGACATATCCGTCGAGCCTTGCCCCACAAGCTCTTTAATCACGGTTAACCGACATTGACCGGGATTCTACGGATAGGACGGTTCGTCCGGCGACAGGCGGCGCGATCCGGCCCATGATGGGGCCATGACCGATTACCCGCGCCTGAGCACCTTGAAGACCGGCCTGGCCTGTCGCTGTCCCCGCTGCGGCGAGGGGGCGCTGTTCAAGGGCTATCTGACCCTGCGCGAATCCTGCCCGAAATGCGGGCTGAACTATGGGTTCGCCGATCCGGCCGACGGCCCCGCCTTCTTCGTCATGACGGCGGTTGGCCTGGTCGGGATGATCCTGCTGATGGTCTTCGACTTCAGCGTGAAGCCGCCCATCTGGGTGCACGCGGTTGTGACCCTGCCGATCCTGGTGATCATGTGCCTGGGCTGCCTGCGGCCGTTCAAGGCCTGGCTGGTGGCGGAGCAGTTCATCCACAAGGCCGCCCCGCCGGAGTTCTCCAGCAACGGCAAGCACGGGGATTGAGGGCGGGGGCGCAGCCCCCCCCCCTCTCACGCCGTCATCCTAGGGCTTGTCCCTAGGATGACGGTCTTATGGGATAGGGCGGTCTTCGCCCTGAACCTTACGTCTCAGTCGATGCAGAGCGTCGGGCCGGCCTTGCCGTCCTCGACCGGCGTATTGCAGCCGAAACGGTCGCTGTCAGCCTGGCAGACGCCGGTCGTGGCCGCGCCCGGCGCGAGGCCGCTGTTGCCTTCGACGCGGCAGTCGCCCTGGCATTGGTCGCCGTCGGTGCAGGACTTGCCGGCGTCGGCGTAGCTGATCACGCACTGCCAGGACTGCATCCGGCCGACCTGTTTCATCGTGCCGCCCCGCGTGGCGCAGGCCGAGGCGTCGGCGCTCTGCATCGGGGCGTCGGAGCCGGCGCCTGTCGTCTGAGGGGTGCAGGCGGCGGCCATCAGGGCGGCGGCGGCGATGAGAGCGATACGGATCATTTGACCTGTCCTTTTGCGAAGCCCGACCAGATGTCGTCGTAGTCGAGCTGCATCTGCGGTGATTCCGACGCCCATTTCGTGACCCGGATCGGCGCCCGGGTCTCGAACATGAAGGCCAGGGTGTCAGTGATCTTGTGCGGTTTCAGTTCCGCCTGGATCGCGCCCTCATAGCTGGCCTGATCCGGGCCGTGGCCGCTCATCCGGTTGTGCAGGCTGGCGCCGCCGGGGGCGAAACCGCCGGCCTTGGCGTCATAGGCGCCGGTCACCAGGCCCATGAACTCGCTCATGACGTTGCGGTGGAACCAGGGCGGACGGAAGGTGTGTTCGGCCACCATCCAGCGCGGCGGGAAGATGACGAAGTCGATATTGGCCGTGCCCGGCGTCTCGGACGGGCTGGTCAGGACCGTGAAGATCGACGGATCGGGGTGGTCGTAGCTGACGGTGTTGATCGTGTTGAACCGCGCCGTGTCATAGCGGCAGGGCGCCAGATTGCCGTGCCAGGCCACCACGTCCAGCGGGCTGTGCGCAAAGGTCGTGGCCCACAGACGGCCGCCGTACTTCTGGACGCACTGGGTCGGGCGATCGACGTCCTCGAACGCCGCGACCGGGGTTTCGAAATCGCGCGGATTGGCCAGGCCGTTGGCGCCGATGGGACCGAGGTCCGGCAGGCGGAACGGGCTGCCGTAGTTTTCGCAGACGTAACCCCGAACGGGTCCGTCGATCTCGACGCGGAAGCGGACGCCGCGCGGGATCAGGACCACGTGGCCGGGCTGGGCCTCGATCACCCCCATCTCGGTGACGAAGCGATGGGCGCCCTGTTGCGGCACGATCAGCAGTTCGCCGTCGGCGTCGTAGAAGACGCGGTCGATCATCGAGCGATTGGCGACATACAGGTGGACGCCCGCCCCGCCCCCGGCGTCGGGATCGCCCGCCCCGCCATAGGTGACCAGGCCTTCGACCCAGTCGGTCGGCGCTTCCGGGATGGGCAGCGGGTCCCAACGCATCCGGTTGGGATTGGGCGGGGTCTCGTCGAACGGGCCCGACCGCACCCGACCCTGGTCGAAGGCGACATAGGGGCCGTGCTGGGCCGAGGGGCGCAGGCGGTACAGCCAACTGCGCCGGTTCTCGGCGCGCGGGGCGGTGAAGGCCGTGCCCGACAGCTGTTCGGCGTACAGGCCCATCGGCGTCTTCTGCGGCGAGTTCTGGCCCTGCGGCAGGGCGCCGGGCACGGCCTCGGTCGCGAAATGATTGCCGAAGCCGGTCAGATAGGCGGGCGCGTTGGATCGCGTCATGTGTGTGGTCTCCCTATTTCGCTGGTTTAGCGCCGCCGCCGGCCATCGTCACCCCAAGCCGTCATCCACCGAGCGGTGCAACAGCTTCGCCGTTCGCGCGTTCAGGGCCGCCAGGAGACGACCGTCATGACCTATCTGACCCGCGCGGTCTTCGCCTTCGCCAGCCTGCTGCTGCTGTTGTCGGCCTCGGCCCTGATCGGGTTCGGCCTGATGGACGCCATCCACACCATTCGGTCCCCGGGCAAATCCGGAGCGGACGCGGCGCTGGACATGCTGGGCTATGTCATCGTCGCCATCGCCGTCTTCGACGTGGCCAAATACATCTTCGAGGACGAGGTGCGGCGCGGCAACGAACGGCGCAGCGCGGCCGAGGCCCGGCGCAGCCTGACCAAATTCCTGTCCACCATCGTCATCGCCCTGTTCCTGGAGGCCCTGGTGGTGGTGTTCAAGACGGCGCGCCAGGACGTGGCCCTGCTGATCTATCCCACCGCCCTGCTGATCGCGGCGGTGCTGGTCCTGGTCGGGCTGGGCGTGTTCCAGCGCCTGTCGGCCACGGTCGAGGAGAAGGTCGGCGACGACGACGACGCCGAAGAACGCAAGGACAAGGTCAAGCGCAAGAGCGCCTAGCCGCCCTTGGGCAGGAAGGGCGAGAAGGTGATGACGGTGAAGGTGTCGCGGACATGCGGCCGGGTCTGGACCTGTTTGGTGACGAAGGTCCCGATGTCGGCGTCGCGCGGCAGGTTGAACTTGGCCAGCAGGTCGTGCTGGCCCGAGGTGGAATAGACCTCCGACACGTTCTCGACATTGTCCACGATGTCGGCCGCCACATCGTTGGCGTAGCCCAGCTCGGTTTTGATGAAGACGAAGATGGCGGTCATCATGGGCGGGGGCTCCTGTTGCTGGCCCGCGTCCTAAACCGTTTTGGACGCGGCGTCGAAGACGTCGGATGAAACAATATGTTCCGCCGCAGCGCCATGAACCCGGCCGCGCGGCTTTCGCTTTCGGCGGCGGCTGGGATAAGCAGGGGGCGAGGCCGGGCGACCGGTCGGTGCAACACAGGCGTTCCGGCGCGGCTCGGGACAGGCGGAGATTAAGACATGGCCCATGATCGCGTCAGCGTGCTTCAGGCGCTCGAGACCCAGGGCGTCTGCCCCGTCTTCTATCATCCCGATCCCGAGGTCAGCCTGAACGTCATCCGCGCCTGCGCGCGCGGCGGGGCGCCGGTGGTCGAGTTCACCAATCGCGGCGACTTCGCCTGCGACCTGTTCGGCGAGATCAATCGCGAACTGATCAGGACCGACCCGGACGTGGTGCTGGGCATCGGTTCGGTGGTCGACAGCGGCACGGCCTCGCTCTACCTGAACCGGGGCGCGCGCTTTGTCGTCAGCCCCTGCCTGGTCCCCGACGTGGCCAAGGTCTGCAATCGGCGCATGGTCGCCTATTTCCCCGGGTGCGGCTCGGTGACGGACATCGGCGAGGCGCACGAGCTGGGCTGCGACATCGTCAAACTGTTTCCGGGGTCGTCGGTCGGCGGCCCGGACTTCGTCAAGGCGGTCAAGGGGCCGATGCCCTGGGTCAAGATCATGCCCACGGGCGGCGTCGATCCCGATGAGGCCTCCATCGCCAAATGGTTCGGCGCCGGCATCGTGGCGGCGGGCATGGGATCGAAACTGGTGACGGACGAAGCCGTCAAGTCGGGCGACTGGGCCGCCATCGAGGCCAAGGTGCGCGCCACCGTGGACGCCGTCGCCGCCTATCGGGCGTCGAACAAGGGCTGAACCCGCCTCAGCCCGGACCGTCGGGGCCGTCCGGTCCCGGCGGCCGGGGCGCGGCGTTGCGGCCGGCGTCGGGCGTCCTGGGACCGGACCGTGGCCCACGCCGCATCAGCAGGCCGGACAGGACCTTGCGGTCCTCGACGTCCAGTTTTTCCAGCATGGCGATGGCCTCGCCTTCCAGACGGGCGCGACCGCGCATCTCGGCCGTGCGCGACTGATCCAGCAGGGCCTGGACGCGGGCCGCGTCCATCCGGGGCTGGGACGCCGCCTGGACCGCCTGGGCCCGCGCCGCGCGAGCGGCCTCGAAATCGGGCCGGGCCGCGAGCGCAGCAGCCCGCATCCTGGCGCGAACGTCGCGCCGGACTTCAGGCTGCAGCTGGGCGATCACCTCGCGGAAGGGACCGTGGCGCGCGGTGCGGCGCAGGTCGGCGACCCGTTCGTCCACCCTGGCCCAGCTGACCGCGAAGGCGACCCCGCCGGCCAGGGCGAACAGGTTCAGGGCCACCGACACCGCCAGGGCGATCTTCAGGCTGCGTCCGCTCATCCCAGAACCTCCGTATCGTCCACCTCGACCAGGGTGGATTGGTAAAGCACCGCGTCGGCCCGCTCGTCGGCGGTGACATGGGTGGTCAGACCCACGCCAGCGACCACGCCGGCGCAGGCCGCCGCCGCCCAGCCCGCGCCCAGGAAGAGGGCGATCCGGTCCAGATGATAGCGACGGGTCTTCGCTTTCGGCGCGGCGGCCAGCAGGCGCGCCGTCAGGTCGGCCGAGGGCGTCGGGGCGGGCGAGGCGTCCAGCAGGGCGTCCAGCGCCGCCGCCTGGGCCAGCGCCGTCTTCAGCGACGGATCGGCGGCGATCAGGCTTTCGGCGAAGACGCGTTCAGACGCGGGCCACCGACGCAGGTCGGCGCCGTAAGCCTCCGCCAGAGCGTGCAACCGATCCGCCTTCATCGTCCGACTCCCTTAGTCATCCCTGGCTTCATCCCCGGCGCGAGGTCCGCCAGGGCTAGACGCAATGCGCGGCGTCCGCGCGACAACAAACTCTCCAGCGCCTCGACGCTGATGCTCATCAGGGCGGCCGCCTCGATATTGGACAGCTCCTGATAATGACACAGGACCACCGCCTCGCGCTGACGGTCCGGCAGGCGTTTCAGCGCCCCGTCGACCTGAGCCCCCGTCTCGGCCGCCAACAGGGCGCGATCCGGCGCCGGGCCGTCATCGGGGCGATCCGGCGGCGTCTCCATGGGTATTTCGCGCCGTCGCCGCAGCCGATCGTAGCAGAGATTCAGCGCCACCCGGTGCAGCCAGGTGTCGAACCGGGCCTTGCCGGGGGTCCATTTCGGCGCCTGTCGCCAGGCCTTGAGCAGGGTCTCCTGGGCCACGTCCTCGGCCTCGGCGGCGTCGCCCAGCATGCGTTGGGCCAGGGCCAGGATGCGCGGCAGCTTGCGCGACACAAGCGTCTGCGCGGCCGCCGGGTCGCCCTGACCCACGCGGCGCACCAGATCCTCGTCGGGGTCGACGATCGCGACCAAACCCGCCTCTTCCGCTGCTGACGAAAGGGACCGATTCGCCCAGGACGGCCGACCCCGACACCGTTCTTACTCCGAAGCCGGAGCCGGGGAAGCGGGTTGTTGCACCGGACGGACGGCGCGGCGTTGCTGACCTTGGCCTCCCCGTTCGGCTCGGCGCTCGGCGCGATTGGCGGTCATGGCGGCCCGGCGCTCGTCGGCGGTGACGACGCCGTTCTTGTCAGCGTCCATCTTGTCGAACTGTTCGCCCAGTCTGGCGGCGGCCTCGGAGATCACCACGGGGCCGCGTTCCCGACCTTCCGGACCGCGCATGGCGTGGCGGGGACCGCCGCGCTGACCCGAACGGGCGCGCTCGGGGCGATCAGGACGGGCGGCGTGACCGGCGTCGAACTCAGCGCGGCTGATGGAGCCGTCGCCGTTGGCGTCCAGCGTGGCGAAACGGTCGTCGGCCCGCTCGGCGCGCTTGGCCTGCATGGCGGCCTGACGCTCGGCCACGCTGACCGTGCCGTCGCGGTCGGCGTCCAGCGCGGTAAGGCGGGCGACGCGAGCCTCGACGAAGGCGGCGCGGGTCAGGTCGGCGTTCCGGTCGGCCAGGCCGCGCGCATGGGGCGGCGGGGGACCATCCGCCGGGGGCGGCGGAACCTGGGCCGTGGCGACCCCGGCGCCGGCGCCGAGGACGGCGGCCAAGGCCATGGCGCTGAAGCCGTTCAGAACGATGTTTCTCATCTCGATAATCTCCTCGAACCGCCTTGAGCGGTCGTTGACGACCCTGTCAGGAGATTGAACGCGGCTCCTCGGACTCTCCGTCGCGACTGATCTCCTCGCGCGTGAGCGGGACCGCCCGTTCGAAGGCCTTGCGCGCCCGCGCCCGCAGTTCCGTCAGTTCGGTCTTCAGCGACTCGAAGTCCTGAGCCCCCGCCGCCTCGGCCAGCCGCAGCCGGAAGACCGACGGCTCGGCCTCGGGATCGACCCGGCCCTCGAAGGCGGCGGCCAGCAGATGAGCCAGCCGCTGCTGCACCCGCCAGGCCTCGGCCAGGACCGGGTCGTCGTGCAGGGCCTCCAGCGTTGACAGGGTCAGGGGCTCGCCCGCGACGGCGGCCTGGAGCTGGCGGTACTGGGCCGCGAACTCGGCGTCCACCTGGCCGCCCGGCGACAGTTTCAGATCCCAGAAGCCGTGGGGGCGGCGCTCGCGATCCATCAGGGCGCGCATTCTGCGGACATCGGCGGCGACATCGACGCCGGGACGGGGCCGACGCAGGGCCGCCTCGATCGCCGCGGAGACCCGGTCGCCGAAGACCGGATCGCTGGCCCAGACGACGCGGGCGCGGGTCAGGACCATGAACTCCCAGGTCTCGGCCTCGCCTGCGTAATAGTCGTCGAAAGTGGACAGCCGCACCGAGACCGGCCCCTTGGACCCGGTGGGGCGCAGCCGCATGTCCACCTCGTACAGACCGCCCTCGGCCGTATGGGCCGACAGGGCGGCGATCAGCCGCTGGGTGAACCGGGCGTAGAAGACGTCGGCGGTCCAGCCCTTGATTTCGGACACCGTCTCGGGCGGGGCGTCGTACAGGGTCATCAGGTCCAGGTCGGACCCGGCCGTCATCTCGCGCGAGCCGGCCTTGCCCAGGGCCACCACGGCGACCGCGCCGGGGAAGGCGCCGCCCAACCGTTCGGTCTCGGCCAGGGCGGCGGGCGACAGGGTCCGCATGGCGGCGTCGGCCAGGGCGGCGTAGGCGCGGCCGGCGGCCTCGGGGCCGGCGCGGCCGGTCATGGCGTGGATGCCGATGCGGAACATCTGTTCGCGGTGCAGGCGGCGCACGGCGTTCATGGCGCCTTCGAAATCCTCGGTCTCGCCGGCTTCACGCAGGATCTGTTCGGTCAGGCCGGTCTCGTCCGACAGGTCGGCCAGGAAGCGGGCGTCCAGCACCCCGTCCAGGGCCGCCGGCTGACGCCCCAGGGTCCGGGCCAGACGAGGCGCGAAGGCCATGACGCCCAGCACCATCTCGAACAGTTTGGGCTGGTTCAGGAACAGGGCCTGGACCTGAACCCCGGCGGCCAGGCCCGAGAAGAAGACGGCGAACCGGCGAAAGGCGTCGTCGGGCGCGCCCGACCGGGCCAGGGCCTCCAGCAGGCGCGGCGCCAGGCGGGTGAACAGTTCGCGCCCGCGCTCGGTCCGGGTCGCCGGGATGCGGCCGTGGTGCCAGGAGCGGATGGTGTCCGCCACCGACGGCGCCTCGGAAAAGCCCATGCGACGCAGGGTGTCCAGGGTCTCGGGATCGTTCTCGACCCCGGTGAAGACCAGGCTGCCATAGGCGGAATCCAGCTCCTCCCCGCCTTCGAACAGTTCGCCGTAGCGGGTGTTGACCCGGACCAGCAGGGCCTCGACATGGGCGTCGAAGGCCGCCAGATCGGTCCAGCCGGCCAGGGCGGCGACGGCGGCGCGGCGCTGGGGATCCTCGGGCAGGCGGTGGGTCTGTTCGTCGTCCAGCATCTGGACCCAGTGCTCCAGGCCGCGCAGTTCGACATAGGCGGCGGACATCTCGTCGGCGACGGCGGCGGGGATGTGGTCGGCCTGGGCCAGGGCCGCCAGGGCGTCCAGGGTGCGCGTCGCGCGCAGGGCCGGGTCGCGACCGGCCAGGATCAACTGCTGGGTCTGGGCGTAGAATTCGATCTCGCGGATGCCGCCCCGGCCCAGTTTCAGATTGGCCCCGGCGGCCTGCAGCCCCTCGCCGGTCTTGTGGACGTGGATCTGTTTCTTGATCGACTGGATGTCGAGGACGGCGGCGTAGTCCAGGCTGCGGCGCCAGATGAAAGGGCGCAGGGCTTTCACGAACCGGGCGGCGGCGCGCGGGTCGCCCAGCACCGGCCGCGCCTTGATGAAGGCCGCCCGCTCCCAGTTCTGACCGACGCTTTCATAATAGGCCAGGGCCATCGGGCCCGACACCACCGGGGGGGTCGAGGACGGGTCGGGCCGCAGCCGCAGATCGACGCGGAAGACATAGCCGTCGGCCGTCCGTTCGGTCAGCAGGGTCGCGATCCCCTTGCCGACGCGATTGGCGAAGTCCTGCATCTCCTCGCCCTCGCGCAGGGCCAGGCCCAGCAGGCGCGGCTCGAAGAAGAGCGAGATGTCGATGTCGGACGAATAGTTCAGCTCGTTCGCGCCATGCTTGCCCATGGCCAGGCCGAACAGGCCGGGGATGGGGCCGCGCGAATCGTCGGGCGGCGAGACCAGGCGACCCCGCGCGCGCTGTTCGGCGGCGACGGCGCGCAGGGCGGCGCGGCAGGCGGCGTCGGCGAAGCTGGACAGGGCGCCCGTCACCTGGTCCAGGTCCCAGACCCCGCCCAGATCGGCCAGGGCCGTCAGCAGGTGCAGATCGGCCTTCAGCACCCGGAGCGGCGCGCGGACATCGTCGGGTTCGGCGTCCAGGGCGTCGGTCTCGGCGAGGATGCGGATCAGGCTCGAGGTCGGGTTGGCCTCCAGCAGGCGGCGCAGGTGGGCCGGGCGGCGACGCATCAGGCCGGCGAGATAGGGCGAGGCGCCGGCCACGGGCGCCAGGGCGGGCCAGGCGGCGTCCAGGGTGTCGCGCCAGCCGTCGGCGTCGGCGGCCTCGATCAGGGTCTCAAGCAGGCGTTCGGCGGCGGCGGGGTTCGCGACAGGGCCGGCGGCCTTGATCCGCTGGCCCAGCGGGATCGTCGCGGAGGTTTCAGTATCGGCCATCAATTTATCCGCTCATCCCGGCGAAAGCCGGGACCCAGTGCTTTCGCTCGGCGCCGCCGTTGGACCACAATCCTGACACGCGCCACAAGGCCGCGCGCCCAAAGAACTGGGTCCCGGTTTTTCGCCGGGATGAGCGGAAATCTCTAAGTCTGCCCAGCGGGCGGCAGCACCAGGGCCACCCGCAGACCCGGCCCGAAGCCGCCATAGGCGCCGGGGCCTTCGTCCAGCACCACCCGGCCGCCGTGGGCCTCGGCCACCGCCGTCACCAGCGACAGGCCCAGGCCCGAGCCCGGTTCCGTGCGGCTGTTGTCCAGGCGCACGAACCGCTGAACGACGCGCTCGCGGTCCTCTTCCGGCACGCCGGGGCCGGTGTCGGTGACCGAATATTCGATCTCGCCCGACGACCGCCGCCGCGCCCGCAGCTTCACCGCCCCGCCGGCCGGGGTGTATTTGATGGCGTTGTCGATCAGATTGGCCAGGGCCTGGGCCAGGAAGGGCTGGTTGCCCTCGATCATCAGGCCGGTTTCCACCTCGGACGAGAAGTCGATCGACTTGTCCTCGGCCGCCGGTTCGTACAGTTCGGCCATGTCGGCGGCCAGTTCGCCCGCGTCCATCGGCTTGGGGTCCGGCGCTCCGCCAGCCTGAAGCCGGGCGATGGCCAGGACGGTGTTGAAGGTCTTCAGCAGGTGATCGGCCTCGTCCAGGGCGATGCCCAGGGCGTCCACCCCGTCGATCTTGCCCGCCTCGGCGTCGATCAGGGCCACCTCCAGCTTGGCCCGCATCCGCGTCAGGGGCGAGCGCAGGTCGTGGGCGATGGCGTCGCCGGCGTGGCGAATCGAGGCCATCGACCCCTCCAGCCGGTCCAGCATGACGTTCAACCCCTGGCCCAGTTCGTCCAGTTCGTCGCCCGAATTGCGGATGGGGGCGCGGACCTTCAGGTCGCCGTCCTGCACCGCCTGGACCACGCGGTTCAGCCCGGCCATGGCGCTTTCGACCCGGCGGCTGATGTAGAGACCGCCCGCCAGGCCCAGCAGCATGACCAGGGCCATCGCCCCCCACAGGGCCTGGGTCAGGCGCGACAGATATTCCTCGATCCCGCCGATGTCCTCGCCGACGAACAGGGTGTCGCCCCCCGCCAGCGGCATGATCACCCCGATGGAGCGGCGGGTCTGGACCCGGCCGTCGGGATCGGTGCTGGTCAGGCGGAAGGTGCTCCATTCGCCGGTCCCTGGGCGGCGCGCCTCCTTCAGGTCGAACGGCATGACCGACAGATTGCCGGTGACGATCTTACCGTCCGGGCCGGTCAGCAGATACAGATAGGGACCGCCCCGGATCGTGCGTTCCACCAGGGCCTGGTTCAGGGCGTCGATCCCGCGCGTGCGGTGGACGGCGGTCAGGGCGGCCAGCTCCGTCTCGACATCGGTCCGCGCCCGCGTCTGGGCCTCGGACGCCGAGGCGAAATAGACATAGGCCAGGATCGCCCCCGCCGCCGCCACGAACAGGGCCAGGAACAGCAGGGTCAGCCGGAAGGGCGTGCGGCGAAGGAGGGAGGGAAGACGCATGGGGGTTAGAGGTGAGTCGTGATTTGTGAGTGGTGACGCAGAAGTGGAGTGCGTGAACAGGCTGACGGATGAACATCCAGGGTCTTCGCGCCCACGTCTCGCCCCAGATTCTATCTAATCACCATTCACCATTCACCATTCACATCAAGCCTCCAACCGATACCCCGCGCCGCGCACCGTCTGCAGCATCGCCCGGTCGAAGCCCTTGTCGATCTTGGAGCGGAGGCGGCTGATGTGGACGTCGATGACGTTGGTCTGGGGGTCGAAATGATATTCCCACACCTTCTCCAGCAGCATGGTGCGGGTCACCGACTGGCCGGCGTGGCGCATCAGGAACTCCAGCAACTGGAATTCGCGCGGCTGGAGATCGATCTCGGTGGTTCCGCGGTGGACGGTGCGGGCGATCAGGTTCATCTCCAGGTCGCCGACCTTCAGCACGGTCTGGACGCCGCCGGTCTCGCGACGGCGCGACAGGGCCTCGACCCGGGCGATCAGTTCGGCGAAGGCGTAGGGCTTGACCAGGTAGTCGTCGGCGCCCGCCTTCAGGCCCGTGACCCGGTCCTCGACCTCGCCCAGGGCCGACAGGAACAGGACCGGGGTCTGGTCCCCGCCCTTGCGGACCGTCTCGACCATGCCGACGCCGTCCAGGCGCGGCATCATCCGGTCCACCACATAGACGTCGTAGCCGCCCTTTTGCGATTCCAGCAGGCCGAAGGCCCCGTCCACGGCATGGGTGACGTCATGCCCGGCTTCGGACAGGCCCCGCACCATGGCGGTCGCCGCCTCCGCGTCGTCTTCGACCACCAAAATCCGCATGGAACCCCTCCCGGAATCAAAATCGCCGCCGATGGTAGCGCATCGGCGGCGATTGACGAGTTAAGGCTTGGTCAGAATGCCGATCATTCTTCCGTGGCGAAGCGGAGCGGCACCGGGCTGGTGCCCTGGGGCGTGCGGACGAACAGCAGGATGCTGGGACGTCCGGCCGACTTGGCTTCCTGAACCGCCGTCCGCAGATCCGCCGCCGAGGCGATGGCGCGGCCGTTGGCGCGGGTGATGACGAAGCCGGGCTGGAAGCCCAGACGCGCCGCCGAAGTTCCCTGGGCGACATTGGTGATGACAACCCCGTTCACGCTTTCGGGGATGTTGAAGCGCGACCGCGCAGCGGCGCTGAGCGGGGTGACCGCCAGGCCCTCGATGGTTTCGCTCTGGCCGGGTTGAGCCTGACCGGGCGCGGAGGAGCCGCCCTCCTCGCCGGCGTTCAGTTCTTCGTCTGACGGGCGGACGCCGGAGCGGACGTTCAGCGTCTGGCGACGGCCGTCGCGGATGACCTCCAGGCGGATGGTGTCGCCGGGCTTGGCCGCGCCGACCCGACGGGTGGCCTCGGCGCTGCTGTCGATGGCCTCGCCGTTCACGGCAACCAGGATGTCGTTGACCTTGACGCCCGCGCGGGCGGCGGGGCCGTCCTCGGTGACGGTCTCGACATAGGCGCCCTTGAAGTCCTTGGGCTGGCCGAGGGCTTCCCAGGAGTCGGGGGACAGGCTGCGCAGGCCCAGGCCGACGTAGCCGCGCTCGATCGCCTGGCCGCGCATCAGCCGCTCGGTGATCGACTTGGCGGTCTCAGCCGGAATGGCGAAGCCGATGCCGACCGATCCGCCCGTGGGCGAATAGATGGCCGAGTTCACGCCGATGACGCGCCCGTAGATGTCGAAGGTCGGGCCGCCCGAGTTGCCCCGGTTGATGGCGGCGTCGATCTGGATGTAGTCGTTATAGCCGGACGGATCGATGTCGCGGGCCTTGGCCGAGACGATCCCGGCGGTCGCCGTACCGCCCAGGCCGAACGGGTTGCCGACCGCGATGACCCAGTCGCCGACGCGCGGCTGGGCGGTCTCTTCGAAGCTGACGTATTTGAAGTCGTTCCCCTCGACCTTGATCACGGCCAGGTCCGTGCCGGGGTCGCGGCCGATCAGGCGGGCCGGCAGTTCGCGGCCGTCCGACATCTTGACCTTGATCTCGGTGGCGTCGGCGACGACGTGGTTGTTGGTGACGATGAAGCCGTCCTGGGAGATGAAGAAGCCGGAACCGGCGCCCTGGGTCGTCTGAGGCTCGTCCTCCTCGCCCTGGCCGCCGCGCCCCTGGGGCGGAACGAACTGGAACGGCAGGCCGGGGATCTGGAAGGCGCCGCCCTGGGGCTGTTCGACCTTCACCGTCACGTCGATCTGAACGACGGCGGGGGCCACCTGTTCGAAGATGTTGGCGAAGCTGTTGGGCGCGCCCGGCGGGGGCGAAAAGCTGTTTCCGTTGGCCGGCACGGGGGTGAGCCGGTTCACCGCCTGGGGGTCGGCGTGCGCGCCGGGCCAGTTGATGACCCCGCCTGCGGTCGCCGCCGCCGCCAGGGTCAGGCCGGCCGCGGCCCCGAGAATGAACTCTTTGCGCTTCAGCATCTTGGTCCTTGCGATCCTCTCGGGGCGACGCCCCGTCTTGGCTCTTGATATAGGCCGAACCGGCGCGACGCCAATTCCGGTGTTCGATGGATGATCTCGACTAGCGCCCGTCGTGAGGCGAGGTTGCGTCCAGATCACGGCGAAGCTTCTCATTTGCGAGAATGTCTTGCAGTCGACGTTCCTCATCCGGGGAAAGGGGCTGCGCCTCGACGGCGCCGCGACCTGCGCGGACCAGGATGACCAGCAGCGCCAGGGCCGCCAGAGCGAACGGCCCGAACCACAGCAGCCAGGTTCCAGCCCGCACCGGCGGGGTGAACAGCACATAGTCGCCGAACCGGCGCACCAGGTCGTCGCGCACCGCCTGATCCGTGGCGCCGGCGGCGATCTCTTCGCGGATCAGACGGCGCATGTCGCCGGCGACGCCCGCCGGACTGTCGGCGATGGCCTCATGCTGGCAGACGACGCAGCGCACGTCCTTGAACAGGGCCTGGGCGCGGGCCTCCTGAGCCGGGTCGGCCAGGGGCCGGTCGGGCGCGGCGGCGGGCTCGGCCGCCGTCAGCATCAGCGCCAGAACGGGCGCGATCAGCAGGATCAGCCGCCGCCTCATGGGGCCTTCCTCCGACGCGGCCCGACGCCCAGCCGCAGCCGGCGGTCCAGCAGGGACAGAAGCCCCCCGAACGCCATGATCATCGGCCCCAGGAAGATCAGCCGCGCCCAGGGGTTCCAGTACAGGCGCACGACCCAGGCAGGCTCGGCCGGGCTGCCCGCCCGTTCGCCCATCACCACATAGACGTCGTCCAGCCCGCGGAAATCCAGCCCGACTTCGGTCGTGGTCTGGCCGCCGGCGGGGAAGAAGCGGCGCTCGGCCGTGACGGACTTCGCCCGGCCCCGGTCGTTCGACGGCCGCACGGTCAGCCGGCCCTGTTCGGCCAGATAGTTGGGACCTTCGACCACCCGGACCTGATCCAGGGTCACGGTCCAGGGGCCGGCGGAGACGCTCGAGCCCAGGGACAGGGCGCGCGCGGCCTCAGCCTTGAAGCCGGTCTCGACCACCGCCCCCAGGATGAAGACGCCCAGGCCCAGGTGGGCCAGGCTCATGCCCCAGGCGCCCAGCGGCAGACCTTTCAGACGACGCATCGTCTCGGCGCCCGAGGCGCGGAACAGGCGCGCCCGCTCCGCGACCTCGGCCAGCGAACCCAGGATCAGCCAGGCGCCCAGGCCGATCCCGGCGGCGGCGAAGGCCTTTCTGGGCTCCCACAGGGCGTAGGCGGCCAGGGCCGAAACCAGGGCCAGGCCCGCCGCGACGGCCAGCCTCTGCATCGCCCCGGTCAGGTCGCCCCGCTTCCACGCCAGCAGAGGCCCGGCGGGCAGGATGATGAAAGCCACGGTCATCAGGGGAACGAAGGTGGCGGCGAAATAGGGCGGGCCGACCGAGATGGTCGCGTCGGACGCGGCCTCCAGGATCAGGGGATAGAGGGTGCCCAGCAGCACGGTCGCGGCGGCGGCCGTCAGGAAGAGGTTGTTCAGCACCAACGCGCCCTCGCGGCTGACGGGGGCGAACAGGCCGCCGCCCTTCAGCTGGGGCGCGCGCCAGGCGAACAGGGCGAAGGCGGCGCCGGCCGTGACCCCCAGAATGGCCAGCAGCATCAGCCCGCGCTGGGGATCGACGGCGAAGGCGTGGACGCTGGTCAGAACGCCGGAGCGCACCAGGAAGGCGCCCAGCATGGAGAAGCTGAAGGCCAGCAGGGCCAGGAAGACCGTCCAACCCGCCAGCGCCCCGCGCCGCTCGGTCACCACCGCGCTGTGCAGCAGGGCCGCGCCCGCCAGCCACGGCATGAAGCTGGCGTTCTCGACCGGATCCCAGAACCACCAGCCGCCCCAGCCCAGCTCATAATAGGCCCAGAAGGAGCCCAGGGTGATGCCGACGGTCAGCAGGGCCCAGCTGGCCAGGGCCCAGGGCCGCACCCACCGGCCCCAGGCGGGCCAGAAGGCGGTCTGGGCCCGCCCCTCGATCAGGGCCGCAACCGCCAGGGAGAAACAGACGGAGAAGCCGACATAGCCGGCGTAGAGCAGCGGCGGATGCACGGCCAATGCCGGATCCTGAAGCAGCGGGTTCAGCGACGCCCCCTGGAAGGGCGCCGGGTCCAGGCGGGTGAAGGGGCTGGAGGTGAAGACGGCGAACGCCAGGAACAGCGAGCCCAGCGCCCCTTGCGTCGCCACGGCCGAGGCCTTCAGCCCGAACGGCAGGCCGCGGGCTCGAGCCAAGGCTCCGCCGAAGACGGTCAGGACCAGGCACCACAGCAGCAGCGACCCCTCGTGACTGCCCCAGGCGCCGGCGACCTTGTACAGCATCGGCTTGTCGGTGTGGCTGTTGGCCGCGACGTTGGACACCGAGAAGTCCGACACGACGAAGGCGTAGATCAGGGCCGCGAAACTGAGGGCCACAGCGCCCGCCGCCGCCAGGGCCGCCCCTTGCGCCGCGCCCGCCAGCACCGGACTGCGCCGCCAGCGCCCTGCCGCCGACAGCGCCGTCTGCAGGATCGACAGGGCCAGGGCCAGGGATAGGGCGAAGGCCCCGAGTTCGGCGATCATAGACTGTTCGTTGCGCTATCGGCCTGCGGCCTGCTTGAGCGCGTGTTCTTGGTCACAGTTTCCGGCCGCCATTCGCCCTTGGCCTTGATGCGGTCGGCGACCTCGCGCGGCATATAGTTCTCGTCGTGCTTGGCCAGGACCTGACTGGCGTGGAAGACGCGGTCGGCGCCGAACGACCCCTGGGCCACGATCCCCTGCCCCTCGCGGAACAGGTCGGGCAGGTCGCCGTGATACTGGACCTGGGTCACAGCGATATTGTCGGTGACGGTGAAGACCACGAGCCCGTCGCCGGATTTCCGCACGCTGCCGGTCTCGACCAGACCGCCCAGACGGATGTCGCGGCCTTCCGGCGCCTTGTCGGCGGTGGCCTCGGACGGGGAATAGAAGAAGGTCACGCTGTCCTGCATGGCCCACAGCGACAGGCCGACCGCCAGGGCCAGGATCGGGGCCACGGCGGCGACGACCCACAGACGACGGCGCGCCTTCGGCGATTTCGGCAGCCAGCTCATGACTTGGCGGTTCCGCTCCCCGACGGAATTTTTCTTGGGTCTATAGCGGCCGGGGCCGGCCGCCAATGTGTCATTGCGCCTTATCCGCAGGCAGGCGCCGTTCCAGGTCGATCCGGCGGGGGTCGGCCGGGTCCAGGGCGGCGATCAACGGCGTCCATTGCGCGCGCGTCGTCGTCGTATCGCCCCGCTCCAGCGCCGCCTGGCCCAGAAAGAAGCGAGCGCCCAACTGGTCCGGGTCCAGGTTCACCGCCTGGCGGAAGGCGGCCTCGGCGTCGCCGCCGATCCGGCCGTCATCGGCCCGCACCAGGCTTTCGCCCAGCCGCGCCCATGCCTGGGCGTCGGTCGGCTCCAGTTCGATCAGCCGGCGAAAGGCCGAGGCGGCGCCCAGCGGATCGTCGGCGGCGAACCGGGCCGCGCCCAGCATGGCCAGGGCCTGACGGTCCTGCGGATTGTCCCGCGCCACCCGCGCCGTCACCGCCGCCAGCTGCGCCGGCTCCAGGGCTTCCAGCTGGGTGGACCATTGATCGACCCGCCGCTCATAGGCCTGGTCCGGCAGACCCGGCGACCCGGTCAGGACATAGAGGGCCAGCGCCCCCGCCGTCGTCGCGGCGATCCCGCCCAGAACCCAGAAGCGGTCATGCCGGCCGGCCACGGGCGTAGCCGCAGCCACGGCCTGACCCGCCAGCAGCCGCCGCCCCGCCTCGGCCCGTGCGGCGGCGTGGGCCGTTTCGTCCAGCAGGCCGCGCGCCTTCAACCGGTCCAGTTCGTCCAGTTCGCGACCGCCGACATCGGCGTCGGCGCCGGCCGCATCAGCCCCGCGTCGCGCCCCGGTCAGCACCAGCAGGCCGGCCATCGCCGCCGCCAGGCCGGTCATTATCCAGAAGACGATCATCCCCGCCGTCTATCGCATCAGACGACGCCGGGCGAGGCCCCAGTCGTGGCCCCAGTCGTCACACCTGTCGTCGCCCTTGCGGCCTCGGCGGCGGCCGCGCGTCGTCGCACCGCCCGCGCCGCCTCCAGCGCCTCGACCAGGGTCAGGAAACGGGCCGCCGTTCCGACCAGACGCAGGGCCTGATCGGGATCGGCCACATCGCCGTCGGCGATACTGTCCAGCGCCTCATTGGCCCAGGTGGACAGATAGTCGGTCAGCTCGGTCTTCAGCGCCATCCGGTCCGCCTCGCAGCCGAAGGTGTTGGCCGCGCCGCGCAGGCCCGAAACCGCCCCCAGCAGGGCGGCCGCCGCCTCGATGGGTTCGCCCTTGGCCGGCGCCTCCAGCCAGGGGCACAGGCGCGTCATCCGCCCGGTCAGGACCTGACGCTTCATCGGCAGGGCGGCGTGGACGGCGGCCGAGGTCGATTTCATCAGGCCCGACAGCTGGCCGGCCACCTGGACCCGCGCCATCCGCGCCGTCTTGCCCCAGGGCGAATCGGGCCGGACCATCAGGGTCATGTCCATTTCGGCCAGCACCCCGGCGCACCAGGTCGCATCCTCCACCGCCTGGGTCATGTCCGGCCCGTCGCGGGGCGACAGACAGGCGGCGATGCGCTGGACACGGCTCTGGACCGACGTCAGCAGCCGTTCGACGAAGACGCCCATTTCGGAATGGCTGAGAATGGCCTCGGTGTCGGCCAGGCGGCTGGTGCGCGTGACGATCCGCAGCATCCGCTCAGCGTCGGCGACATGGGCGAACAGAATGTCGATCATCCGCCGCCCGCCCTCGGGCGATATCGCCAGACAGTCCTGGATCAGCAGCCGCAGCCCCGCCAACTGATTGTCGTCGGGCCGCTCCAGCCAGACCGACAGGCGGGCCACGGCGGATCGCGCCAGGGGCGCCAGGTCGAAACAACCGGCCAGTTCCGCCGGGCTGGCGGCCGGGGTTTCAGCCTGGCCGGCCGTCGGGTCGGGCCATTGGTCGTCCGGCCAGACGTCGCGAGGCCGGTCCCGCAGCACCGCAGCCGCCCGCGCGCACAGCCGATCCGCCGCCAGGGTCCATTCCCCCTCGCCGACGCCCGCCCCGTCCAGCAATCCCAGGAAGGCCTCCTCGCCCGTCCGCGCCTCGCGCCAGACCCGCGCCAGCACGGCCGGCGGAAAGATCAGGGCCGGAGTTCGGTCGGCGCGGGGTTGGAACAGGGGCAGAAGGGGGGCGAAGGCCAGGTCGCGCCGGGCGCGGTCGCGCGCCTCCTGCACGATCATGGCGGTCAGTTCCGCCGCCTTGTCCCCGCCCAGGGACGGAACGGCCGCACGCAGCTGCGTCAGGACCGAGTCAGGCGCGGCCTGGACGACCGCCTGCAGGGCGGCGCGGTGGGGGACGGACAGCGAGGACAAGAGGCACTCCCGTCTGCAGGCGACGAAGACGCCACCGTGCCGTCTTTGGGTTAACAACGGCTTCTCGTCCCTGCAGAGACCGGCGCCCCTTGAGCCCAGCCGATGGCACGCCATATTCCCGCCACGACGACGCCAGGCGTTTCCGCCTCGGATCAGGAGCGCCCATGCCGGTTATCGAGATCGAAGACCTGACCAAGACCTACAAGTCGGGGCTTCAGGCGCTGAAACGCGTGGACCTGACCATAGAGAAGGGCGAGATTTTCGCCCTGCTGGGTCCGAACGGAGCGGGCAAGACCACCCTGATCTCCATCGTCTGCGGCATCGTCAACGCCACGACGGGCACGGTGATCGCCGACGGCCACGACATCAGGAAGGATTTCCGCGCCGCCCGCACCAAGATCGGCCTGGTGCCGCAGGAACTGACCACCGACGCCTTCGAGACCGTGCTGGCCACCGTCACCTTCAGCCGGGGCCTGTTCGGCAAGGCGGCGAACCCGGCCCTGATCGAGCAGATCCTGAAAGACCTGTCCCTGTGGGACAAGCGCGACGCCAAGATCATGACCCTCTCGGGCGGGATGAAGCGCCGGGTGATGATCGCCAAGGCCCTGAGCCACGAGCCGGACATCCTGTTCCTCGATGAACCCACAGCCGGGGTCGACGTCGAACTGCGCCGCGACATGTGGGCCATGGTGCGCAAGCTGCGCGAGCGGGGCGTCACCATCATCCTGACCACCCACTATATCGAGGAGGCCGAGGAGATGGCCGACCGGGTGGGGGTGATCCTGAACGGCGAACTGATCCTGGTCGAGGAAAAGACCGCCCTGATGAAGAAGCTGGGCAAGAAGACCCTGACCCTGCACCTGACCGATCCTCTGGCCGCCCTGCCGGCCGACCTGTCCGATTGGGAGCTGACGCTGAAGGCCGATGGAAGCGAGCTGGAATACAGTTTCGACGCCAACGCCGACGACACCGGCGTGCCGTCGCTGATCCGCCGTCTGGAGCGGCTGAACATCGGCTTCAAGGATCTGAACACCCGCCAGAGCTCGCTGGAGGACATCTTCGTCAGCCTGGTCCACCGCGATGGGGAGACCGTCTGATGAACTTCAACGGACATGGCGTCTGGGCCATCTATCGCTTCGAGATGGCCCGCGCCCTGCGCACCATCTGGCAGAGCGTGGTCACGCCGGTGATCACCACCGCCCTCTATTTCATCGTCTTCGGCAGCGCGATCGGCAGCCGGATGGAGGCGATCGACGGCGTGGCCTATGGCGCCTTCATCGTGCCGGGCCTGATCATGCTGAGCCTGTTCACCCAGTCGATCTTCAACGCCTCCTTCGGCATCTATTTCCCGAAATTCACCGGCACCATCTACGAGATCCTGTCGGCGCCCGTGTCGTCGCTGGAGGTGGTGATCGCCTATGTCGGGGCGGCGGCGACCAAGTCGGCGGCGCTAGGCCTGATCATCCTGGCCACCTCGACCCTGTTCGTGCCGCTGCAGGTGCTGCACCCTGTAGGCATGCTGGCCATGCTGGTGCTGATCTCGGTGACCTTCAGCCTGTTCGGCTTCATCATAGGCATCTGGGCCGGCAGTTTCGAACAGCTGAACTTCATCCCCATGCTGATCGTGACGCCCCTGACCTTCCTGGGCGGCTCCTTCTATTCGATCAACATGCTGCCTGACGTCTGGCGCGCGGTGGCCCATTTCAATCCGGTGGTCTATCTGATCTCGGGCTTCCGCTGGACCTTCTATGGCCAGGGCGACGTTCCCATCGGCATCAGCGTGGCCGCCACCATGGGCTTCTTCGTCGTCTGCCTGGCCGTGGTCATGTGGATGTTCAAGACCGGCTACCGCCTCAAGAGCTGAGCCGTCACGAAACCGGCCAGATCGCCAGCGATTAGAGTATCATGTCCGACGACGCCAAGATCACCCCCGCCACGCCGCCCGCCTCGAACGGTCCATCGGGAGGACCGCCGGAGCCGTTCGTGCGCAAACAGGTGACCTGGGGGCGCATGCCCACGACCACCTTCCACGTCGGCCCGGTGCCGGTCGCGCCCAATCCGCTGGACCGGATTCCCAATCGCCCGCCGCGCACGACGCCGCTGGGCCAGACAGGCCCGAGCGGGGGCCAGGTTTCGGGACAGGTTCAGGAGCCGCCGCGCCGAGTCCCTGCGCCGCGCGCCGGCGGCAATATCCTGAGCGGATCGCTGATCCCCCAGGCGCGTCCGGGCGCCGGTCCGGTGACGCCTGCGCCACAGCCCAAGCCCGCTCCCGCGCCCGCGCCCAGCGCCGACACGACCGTGCGGCCCCTGCCCGGCGCGGGTCTGACCAACGCCCCTTCGACGCCTGTCGATCAGCCTGATGTCGCCGAACAGGTCGCTGCGGCGCCTGTGGTCGCGGCCCCCGCCCTGGCCCCGCTTGAGCCGTCTCCTGCTGTTGAGGCCGCCCCTTCGGTCACGCCCAGTTTCGCGCGCGCCGCGACCCGACGGCCGTCGCGCCTGCCGCGGTACATCGGCGTCGGGGTGCTGGCGGTTCTGGCGGTCGGCGGCGGCCTGTGGTTCGCCCTGCGTCCCGCCCCTGTGGCCGCACCGGTTGCCCCCGCCCCGGCGGCGGCGCCCGAAGCCGTTGCGCCTGAAGCCCTGACGCCGGCCGCCGCGCCCGTGGAGACGCCGGTCGAGACCGCAGCGCCCGTCGAAGCCGCACCGGTCGAGGAAACACCCGCGGGTGCGGCCGTCCGGCCAGCGGCGGCCCCGGCTCCGACCACGGCCCGGACCACGCCCCAAACCACGGGCCAGGCCACGGCCCGGACCTCGTCCGCTCGCCCCGCGACGACGATGCGTCCCCAGACGCCGGCGCAATCAACGACGCAAACCCCGGCGCCCCGGGTCCCGACGGCTCAGGCCCCGGCGGCCGTCTCGACGCCCCCCTCCGCAACGCCGGCGCCGGTCGTCGTCGTCGCGCCCGCACCGACCGCCGCGCGCCCGGCCCAGACCGACCCGAACGCTCCGGTCGTGACCCGGCCCCAGCCGCTGGACTGAAGCCGCTTCCGCCCCCGCGCCCCGGCGTGTGGGGCGGTTAGGCCGTGCGGATGACGCCGCCGCTGGTCGTCACCGGCCAGGGCGTCAGTCGCCCGCCGGCGCAGGGGCCGCCCTTGCATTCGCCGGTCAGGGGTTCGAACACCGCCCCGTGCCAGCCGCACAGGATCAGGGCGCCGTCCGGCGTCAGATAACGGTCGATCTCCATGGCGATGGGAAAACCGGCGTGCGGACAGCGATCGACCCAGCCGGCCACCGCCCCGTCCTTGCGCACCACGAAACCGTGGAAGAAGGCCTCGCCGATCTGAAGCACGAAGCCGCGCGCGCCGGGCTCGGCGATGTCGGCCTCGGCGCACAGGGCCACGTTCGGCGGCGTCTTCCAGACCCGTTTGCGCTCGGTCGGCGCCTCGTCAGACACGCTCGGCCTTCAGCGGGCGCGACAGCAGGCCGTCGATCAGGCCATCCACGGTGATCTCGCCGGCCAGCAGGGCGGCGATGCCCTCGGCGATGGGGGTCTCGACGCCCAGGCGCGCGGCCAGGGCGCGCACGGCCGGCGCGCTCTCGTAGCCTTCGGCCACCGAACGTTTGCCGGCCAGGGCCTGTTCGACCGTCTGGCCCTGGCCCAGGGCCAGACCCAGGCTCATGTTGCGCGACTGGGGGCTGGAACAGGTCAGGACCAGGTCGCCCAGGCCGCACAGGCCCGCCACCGTCTCGGCCTGTCCGCCCATGGCGACGGCGAGGCGGGTCATTTCCGCAAAACCGCGCGTGATCAGGGCGGCGTGAGCGCTGCGGCCCAGCTGACGCCCCTCGGACACGCCGCAGGCGATGGCCAGCACATTCTTCAGCGCCCCGCCCGCCTCGGCCCCGACCAGGTCGGTGGCCAGATAGGGCCTGAAGCCCGGCGCCGACAGGGTGTTCAGCAGGGCCTGACCCAGGACCGAATCGGCGCAGGCCAGGGTGACGGCGGTCGGCAGGCCGCGCGCCACCTCGCCGGCGAAACTGGGGCCGGACAGGACCGCCGCCGGGGCGTCCGGCAGGGTTTCGGCCAGCACCTCGGTCATCAGTTTCATCGTGCCGCGCTCGACCCCCTTGGAGCAGAGCACCACCGGCACGCCGGCGCGGTGATGGGGCGCAAAGGCCGTCAGGGTCGCCCGCATATGCTGGGCCGGGGGCACGGCCAGGATCAGGTCGCAGTCGCGCAGATCGGCCAGATCGGCGGTGAATTTGAGATCCTCGGCCAGGGTGACGCCCGGCAGATACAGGTCATTGGCCCGCGTCGTCGCCAGGGTCTCGACCAGCTGGGGCTCGCGCGCCTGAAGCGTCGTGTCCAATCCGGCGCGGACGCAGACCTGGGCCAGGGCGGTGCCCCAG
This sequence comes from Brevundimonas sp. TSRC1-1, assembly GCF_049898245.1. Taxonomy (NCBI): domain Bacteria; kingdom Pseudomonadati; phylum Pseudomonadota; class Alphaproteobacteria; order Caulobacterales; family Caulobacteraceae; genus Brevundimonas; species Brevundimonas sp. TSRC1-1. Next base: position 327,404 of record NZ_JAFCXI010000004.1, on the reverse strand, counting down.
GCGCCGGCGCCGATAACCCCTGCGGTGCGGAATTCCATGCGCCCTCCCGAGGCGGTCTCGTTGGTCATGCTTTCGCGCCCTTGCGGCCCGGCTTGTGCGAAGGATCGGCCAGGGCGCGGGCTTCGTCCAGCGGCCATCGCGGCCGGGCGACCACGTCGATGTCGCTGGTCAGCCCCAGAGCCAGGCGCTCGGCTCCCGCCAGGGCGATCATGGCGGCGTTGTCGGTGCAATAGGCCATGGGCGGCGCCAGGAAGTCGAAGCCGTGTTTCTCCGCCGTCGCCTGCAGGGTCGCACGAATGGTCTTGTTGGCGGCCACGCCGCCCGCGACCACGAACAGCCGGTGATCGTGGGTCTCGGCATAGGCGGCCAGGGCCCGCTCGGAGCGATCCGACAATTGCCGGGCGATGGCGGTCTGGACCGCGTCGGCCAGATCGGCCTTGTCCTGCTCGGTCTCGCAGGTCTGGGCGATGCGGAAGGCGGCCGTCTTCAGACCCGAGAAGGAGAAGTCGCAGTCCTTGCGGCCCAGCAGGGCGCGCGGAAGATCGATCTTCGATCCGTCGCCTTGCGCCGCCAACCGTTCCAGCGCCGGCCCGCCCGGATAGCCCAGGCCCAGGGCCTTGGCGATCTTGTCGAAGGCCTCGCCAGCCGCGTCGTCGATGGTGGCGCCGATCCGGCTCATGTCGCCGACGCCGCGCACTTCGAGCAGTTGGCAGTGACCGCCGGAGACCAGCAGCAGCAGGAAGGGATAGGCGACCTCCTGCCCCAGCCGGGCCGAGACCGCATGCCCCTCCAGGTGATTGACCGCCACCAGGGGCAGGCCCCGCGCCAGGGCCGCCGCCTTGCCGAAGCTGAGGCCCACCATGACGCCGCCGACCAGGCCCGGCCCGGCCGTCGCGGCGATTCCGTCCAGGCCGTCATAGCCCAGGCCGGCTTCGGCCATGGCGCGGCGCGTGACCCCGGCGATCATCTCGACATGGCTGCGGGCGGCGATTTCGGGGACGACGCCGCCATAGGCCGCATGGTCGTCGATCTGGCTGTGGACGACCGAGGACAGGACCTCGGCCCGGCCGCCCCGTTCGGACGGGTGCAGGCGCACCACCGAGGCGGCGGTCTCGTCGCAGCTGGTCTCGAGACCCAGCACCGTCAGGGGTCGGACATCGCGTCCGGTTGCCGCTGCGGCGCCGCTGCTATAGTCGGCGGAACTCTCCATCGGGTCGAGGTAGCGATCCGGCGTCCGGTAAGCAACGATCATGAACCTTCCTCTCCGCATCGGCACCCGGCGGTCCAAGCTGGCCCTGGCCCAATCGGGCATGATGCAGCGGGCCATCGGCCGGGCGCTCGGCGTGGCCGAGGCCGAGATCGAGGCCGCCGTGCCCCTGGTCGAGATCGTCACCACCGGCGACCGGATCCAGGACCGCCGCCTGATGGAGATGGGCGGCAAGGCGCTGTTCACCAAGGAGATCGAGGAGGCCCTGCTGGACCGGCGAATCGACATCGCCATCCATTCGATGAAGGACGTGCCCGCCGAACAGCCCGAGGGCCTGTGCATCGCCGCCATCCCGGAACGCGAGGACGCCCGCGACGCCTTCATCAGCCGCGACTTCGACAGTTTCGACCAACTGCCCTTCGGCGCGCGGCTGGGCACCGCCAGCCTGCGGCGCCAGGCCCAGGCCCTGGCCCTGCGGCCCGATCTGAAGGTCGAGATGCTGCGCGGCAATATCGACACCCGGCTGCGCCGCGCCGCCGAGGGGGATTTCGACGCCATACTGCTGGCCGTCTCGGGCATGACCCGGCTGGGCGTGACCGAACATATCCGCGAGAAACTGTCGCTGGACGCCTTTTTGCCGGCGCCGGGCCAGGGCGCCCTGGCCATCCAGACCCGCGCCGACGACATCGACGCCCCCTGGGTCGCCGCCCTGAACCACCCGGAGACCGCCGTCGCCGTGGCCGCGGAGCGGGGGGCCATGACCGCGCTGGAGGGATCGTGCCGCACCGCCGTCGGCGCCTACGCCCTGATCGAGGGCGACACCCTGCGCCTGACCACCGAAATGCTGAGCCCCGACGGCTCGGCCCGCTGGCGCCGCGTCGGCGAACTGTTCCAGCCCACCGAGGCCGACGCCCGCGCCCTGGGCGAACGGCTGGGCGGCGAGGTCCACGCCTTCGCCGGCGATCAGGAGGTCGATCCGGCGAGCCTGGACGGATGACGGCCCCAGGCGCCGCGGATCAGAGCCCCCGCGTCTGGATCACCCGCGCCCAGCCCGGCGCGTCGCGCACCGCCGCCCGTCTGCGCGACATGGGGTTCACGCCCCTGATCCAGCCCCTGCTGGCGGTGGAGACCCTGAGCCCGCCCGTCCCGGATCTGGATCGGTTCGCGGCCCTGGCCTTCACCAGCCGGAACGGCGTCGCCGCCTTCGCCGCCCTGACGTCGCGGCGCGACCGGCCGGTCTTCGCCGTCGGCGACGCCACCGCCCAGGCGGCGCGCGAGGCCGGCTTCGTCGCCGTCCGCTCCGCCTCGGGCGACCTGACCGCCCTCGCCCGCCGGATCGCCGCTGAACTGAGCGACGCCGCCCTGCTGGCGCCCCAGGCCGAGACGCCCGCCGGCGACCTCGCCGCCGCCCTGGCCGCCGCCGACGCCCGCGCCGTCAGCCTGCACCCCCTGAGCGTCTATCGCACCGCCCCGACCGCCGCCGCCGCGCCGCCAGAGGCGTTCGACGCCGTGCTGATCCACTCCCCGCGCGCGGCCCTGGCCCTGGCCGCCCTGGTTCCCGTCTCCCTGCCGGCGGCGCGCCTGGCCGGCGTCGTGATCGCCTGTATCTCGCCCGCCGCCGCCGCGCCCCTGAGCGCCGTCGGCCTGACGCCGGCGGTGGCGGACGCCCCGGACGAAGCCACATTGCTCGCGACCTTGAAAGCGGCGCTTGGCAAGCGCGATACGCCCGTATAAAGAGCCCCTCTCGCGCGGGCTGCTTCGCCTTCGCAACCGGGCCGCTTTAGCTCAGCCGGTAGAGCACCTCATTCGTAATGAGGGGGTCGCGTGTTCGAGTCACGCAAGCGGCACCACCGTTTCCGGGCCTTCAAATAGAAGAGTGTTCACCCTGAACCTGGGTGCGAGGCCCAGTATCGGGTCGCTGCGGGCGTATCGATTTCGGATCCGGATGGTAGTTTCAGGCTTCCCTTGGGTCAGTTTTCAGTCCCTTGAAACGGCCTCATAAGGTATCCTGTTCACCTGAGGCGAGCTTGAGACTCCAGTATCGACTGGAACAGTCTTGGTTACTTTCGTTTCAGTTGCGAAGGATTCGCTTGCAACCTCTCCCTCAAGTTGAATATTTACCTATTCTCGGTACGTAGGATTCCCGTATCGTCGAGCTTTGGCTTGACGCCCTTGTCATTTTCAGGCCTGACGCAGGTATTCTCGCACGCCCGAAGGCCAAGATGAACGACGCAGTCGACCCAGTAGACATCGCAATCGGCGCCCGCATTCGCGCCCGTCGCGAGGAACTCCGCATCACCCAGGCGCAACTGGCCGCCGGCGCCGGCGTGACTTTCCAGCAAATTCAAAAGTATGAGCGGGGCGTCAACCGCGTCTCGGCCGCACGCCTGCTGCAGATCGCAGCGGTGCTGAAGTCCACGGGCGCGGCTCTGCTGGGCGAACTCGAGACGGCCGAGGGCGACGAACTGGCTCTGGCCGCGCCGGGCGTGGCGGAACTGTTGTCCGCCTTCCGCAGCATCCGGGACGCTGAAAAGCGCGACGCCCTCCTGGTCGTGGCCAAGGGCCTGCGCGACTGATCCGTCAGACCTGAGTCTGTCTCAACACCCGCTCCACCGGTTCGCCGCCCCGCGCGCCGGCCGAAGCATCGGCGAGCCAGGTCTGGACCGCGACGATCGCACGAAGATCGAGACCGTCGGAGCGTCCCGCATCGGCGATGTTCTGGCGCACGACCTCAAGCAGACAGGCGGCCTCCGCAGCGTTCGCGGGCTGGTGGTTGAGCAGGCTCGTCTCCGCCTCGACCATCGGCCCGAGATCCAGGTCGGCCAGCAGATTGTCCTCGCTGCCCGAGAGTCCCGCTCCGCCGAGTTTTTCGGCCAGTCGGGTCGTGTCGAACCATGACCGGAAAAGCGGCATGAAGGTCTTCGGAGGTTGGGTGTTCACGCTGTGATGTCCTTGTAGATTTCAGGCGATGCGCGACTTGGCGCTGAGGGATCGAGATCTGGCGTAGGGGGCCGAGGTCGCTTCCCAGACGCCGATCAGACCGAGGATCATGATCTCCACCCAGACCACCATCCGCGTCGTCACGATCGACCAGGTGAGGACGTCGGATCCGAACAGAGATGCGACGTGAGTGCCGAGCGCGAGAAGCTGGGCCCCGGCCGCGAACAGCAGCCACCAGCGGTCGTAGCGAAGGCTGAGTCGGACGAACCAGACCAGAAGACTGACGGAAACGGCGGCCACCGCCCATCGGAACTGACCACCGATGACGAGGTGATCGACCCAGCCCGAAACCAGTTGCACGACGAAAAGCCCTGCGGCGGCCTCCCGTTCGGGGCGCCCCCCCTTCCAGAGGAGCAGCCCGAGCGCCAGAATGGTCAGGGCCGTGCCGAAGATCCAGAGCGGCGAAGGCATTCCGTCAGAACCGATCAGGCGGCCAGGTGCAACACGCCGGACGGCGCCGACGCCTGGGCTTTGCCCTTGTCCTCGCCCATGCCGTCCAGACGCCAACCGATCGCGTGGTCGTCCGCCACGATCGACAGCCCCGCGTGGCCGGCGGCGACCGCCGCACGAACCGTCGTGAGCCGGTTCAGACCGGTCACGATGTCCTCCAGCGCCGCCTGACCGACCTCGGCCGCCAGACGCGCCTCGAGCCGCCCCTCGAGCGCGGTCTGGATCAGCTTGCAGACCTCGATCATGGCCTGGTCGATCGCGTGTTCGGCGGTCCTGACCTGGCGAGCGACTTTCACCCCGACGTTCATGTTTCGCATTCTGCCGTCCTCCAAAAGGATCCCCGCGTCAGCGAGCCCATTCGGGAGCGATACGGTCGAACAGGGAGGGAACCACCATGCCTGCCGTCACGATCCCGATGGCGAGCAAGAGGGCGACGGCGGCCCCCGCCACGATGACCGCCAGTCGTGCGCCGACGCCGCGAGGCGGAGCCGGCAAGGACCAGGCGGACCGAACGAGCGGGCCGTCGTCGTCCGATTGTCCGGCCGACGCCGCATCACCAAGCCCGTCTTCCGCCGGTTCGGGAATGAGTATCGGCTCCCCTGAGTAGCCGTTACTCAGCCGCCGGGCCGCCAGTCTGCGGTCCGAGACCTTCAGTTTGACGTAGGCGCGATGCAGGTGGTTGCCGACCGTGCGGGGGGAAATGCCCAATCGCGCAGCGATCTCCTTGTCCTCAAGGCCCAGGCCGGCCAGGCGAACGCACTCGATCTCTCTTGGCGACAGGCTTTCAGGCATTCACGCGCTCCCCGCCTCGTCATAGCGGATTTCACCGGCACGACCAGACACGGCGTGGTTCCTGCGAACCAAAGACGGGAAGATCACTTGAACATATAAGCATGTCTTTATATGTTTGCCGGGCTGACATTGACAGGAGCCTCTTTTGGCCGCTCGTTCTTCCTTCCTCTTCACCTCGGAAAGCGTCTCCGAGGGCCACCCCGACAAGGTCGCCGACCGTATCTCGGATACTGTCGTCGACGCCTTCCTGTCGAAGGATCCCGAGGCCCGCGTGGCCTGCGAGACCCTGGTCACGACCCAGCGGATCGTCCTGGCCGGCGAGGTCCGCGCGACCCAGCCGGGCAACACCAAGGAACAGAACGAGGCCTTCACCCAGTCCATCATCGACAGCCTGGAGCCTCTGGTCCGCGCCGCGGTCAAGGACATCGGCTACGAGCAGGACGGCTTCCACTGGGAAACGGCGGAATACGCCTGCCACCTGCACGCCCAGTCGGCCGACATCGCCGTCGGCGTCGACTCGACCAATGAAAAGGACGAGGGCGCCGGCGACCAGGGCATCATGTTCGGCTATGCGTCGAACGAGACGCCGGAGCTGATGCCGGCCACCCTCCAGTACAGCCACAACATCCTGAAACGCCTGGCCGACGTCCGCCACGCGGGCGGCTCGCAACTGGAGCCCGACGCCAAGAGCCAGGTGACGATCGAATACGAGGATGGCAAACCCAAGCGCGCCGCCTCAATCGTCCTGTCGACCCAGCACGCCAAGGGGCTGAGTTCGGAACAGGTCGCCGAAATCGTCAAACCCTATATCCTGGAAGTCCTGCCCGAGGGCTTCACCGACGAGAACACCGTCTGGCACATCAATCCGACCGGCATCTTCGAGATCGGCGGGCCGGACGGCGACGCCGGCGTGACCGGCCGCAAGATCATCGTCGACACCTACGGCGGCGCGGCGCCCCACGGCGGCGGCGCCTTCTCGGGCAAGGATCCGACCAAGGTGGACCGTTCGGCCGCCTACGCCTGCCGCTACCTGGCCAAGAACGTGGTCGCCGCCGGCCTGGCCGACCGCTGCACCATCCAGATTTCCTACGCCATCGGCGTGGCCAAGCCCCAGTCGATCCACGTCGATCTGCACGGCACCGGCAAGATTTCCGAGACCCTGCTGGAAGAGAAGCTGCTGGGCCTGATCGGCGGGGCGACCCCGCGCGCCATTCGTAGCCATCTGGGGCTGAACAAGCCCATCTACGCCCGCACCGCCGCCTACGGCCATTTCGGCCGTGAGCCGGACGCCGACGGCGGTTTCAGCTGGGAAAAGACCGATCTGGTCGAGCAGTTGAAGGCGCTGGCCTGATCGCTCAGGCGGCCTGATCGTCCAGGGTCAGGCCGCGAACGCCCGTCAGATTGGCGCCCGTAAGGTCCAGCTGACGGGTTTGGGCGCCGTGCAGGGTCGCCCGGCCGAGGTCCGCGCCGGTCATGACGGCCCGGCGCAGATCCGCGCCCGACAGGTCCGCTCCCCTCAGCACCGCCCCGGTCAGGTCCGCCGACAGCAACCGGTCGGCCGCGATCAGCAGGGGACCGAGTTGGGCGCCGCGCAGATCGGCGCCGTTCAGCTTGGCGTTCTTCAGGCGTGCGCCGCGCAGGTCGGCGCGATGAAGGTTGGCCGAACGCAGGTCGGCGTTCTCCAGATGCGCGCCCTGCAACTGCACCCCCTCCATATCCAGCCCGTAGAAGATCGCGCCCTTGGCCGAGAGGGCGGTCAGGTTCAGGCCGGTGATCGACTTCAGCGGTCGCAGATCCACGCCGTCGAACACCGAGGGCTGGCCCTCGCTTCCGCCCGTTTCGCACCAGCGGGCGTGTTCGCGCAGCATTTCGGCCGCCGGCATCCGGGCCACGGACTCGCCGACCGTGCTCTTGTCCGTCAGGGCGCCTTCCATATTGGCGCCGTCGGCGCACCACATGGTCATCTTGCAGCCCACCAGAATGGCGTCGCGCATGTCGGCGCCCGACAGATTGGCGCCCGAGAGGTCTGCGCCCGCCAGGTCGGCGCCGCGGAAATCGGCCTGTTTCAGGTTGGCGCGGACCATCTTGCAGTCCTTCATCACCGCGCCGGAGAAGTCGGCCTTGATGGCGATGACGCCCGACATCTTGGAGCGTTGCAGGTTGGCGCCGGCCAGACAGGCGCCCGTCGCCTCGGTCTCCTCGCGCTGGCGCGGCTCGATCACCTTGAAGCCCAGTTTGGCGTCGGCGGCGGCGATGGTGCCCTCGCGCAGGTCGGCCTCGAACAGGTCCGCGCCGGACAGGTCGGCCCCGCGCAGACAGGCGCCGCGCAGGTCGGCGCGACGCAGGCTGGCGTCGGCCAGGACGGCGTCCTGCATGTCCGCGCCGAAGAAGATGGCGTTGTCCAGCTTCGCCCCGGTCAGGTCGCACCCCTCAAGACAGGCGGCGGCGAAGTCGGCGTCGGCCAGGTTGCGTCCCTTCAGGCTCAGACCGGAGATGTCGAGCCAGGCGAAGACCGCGCGGGCGCCGCCGGGGCGGGCCTGGAACAGACGGTCGTGCCGGGCGCAGACGAGGTCCAGCTCCGCCTGGGTGAGGCGCTTGCGTACAAGGGGTTCAGCAGCCTGGACCATTCAGCCAGATTAACCGCAACCGGCTTAAGAAAGCCTTGCGCAACAGGCGGTTGTCACTCGGTCAGCAGACCCTGTTCGCGAAGGGCGTCGGCCAGATCCCCCGCAGATGTCCAAAGGCGGGTGTAGCCCGCCTCGCCCAGCCGCTTCAGTTCGGTCACCAGATCGGCCTTGGCCGCAGCGACGAACCGACCGTCAAAGCCCACGCCGTCCGTGCTGATCCGCACCATGGGCCGCCCCGTCTCCAACCGGTGCAGGAAGCCCTCGCACAGGGCCGCCCCCTCGTCGCACATCAGGCCGGTCTCGACCGTCAGACCCTTCGCGCGCAGACGTTCGGTGCCGCGCCCGGCGGCGAAGGGCGAGGGGTCCAGACAGGCGATGACGACCCGCTCCACCCCCGCCTCGGTCAGGAAATGGGCGCAGGACTGGCGGCCCGACGACCGGGCGCCGCAGGGCTCCAGCGTGACATAGACGGTCGCGCCTTCGATCTCGGCCCCGGCGGCCGGCACGGCCTGTTCCTCGGCATGGGGACGCCCGCCCGGCGCCGTGGCGGCCTGGGCGATGATCCGACCGTCCTTGACGATGACGCAGCCCACGGCCGGATTCGGCCAGGTCTCGCCCATGCGGGCGGTGGCCAGATCGATGGCCTGGGCCATGAAGGCGCGGTCGGCGTCGGTCCAGCTCATGCGACGGTCGGCAGCTCTTCGGCGCGGGCGGCGTCGAGATAGCGGGCGGCGGTCGGCTTCAGATCGGCGTCCAGATCGATCTCCAGCGGATTGCCCGTCGGGATCTCCACGCCCACGATCTTGTCGTCCGGCACGGCGAACAGGAGTTTGACGATGGCCCGCAGGGAGTTGCCGTGGGCGGCGATCAGCACGTCCTCGCCCGCCTTCAGGCGCGGGGCGATCTCGGCGTTCCAATAGGGTTCGACCCGCTCCAGCGTGGTCTTCAGGCTTTCGGTGTCCGGGATGGGCTTGTCGGCGTAGCGCGGGTCGGCGTTGAAATCGAATTCGCCGCCCGGCGCCAGCGGGGGCGGCGGCACGTCATAGCTGCGGCGCCAGATCTTGACCTGATCCTCGCCGTGCTTCTCGGCCGTCTCGGCCTTGTTCAGCCCGGTCAGACCGCCGTAGTGGCGCTCGTTCAGGCGCCAGTCCTCGATCACCGGGATATCGGTCAGACCCGCCGACTGCAGGGCCAGGGCGCCGGTGCGCTTGGCGCGCGTCAGAACCGAGGTGAACATGACCGCAGGGGTGAACCTGGACTCGGCGATCAGTTCGCCGCCGCGACGCGCCTGGGCCTCGCCTTCCGCCGTCAGATCAACATCGACCCAGCCGGTGAAACGGTTTTCAAGGTTCCACTGGCTCTGGCCATGGCGGAGCAGGATCAGGCGCGGCATTCGATCAGTCCTCGGCAAAACAGTCTGTCCGGGTAAGCCGCAGTCATGAGCCGGTCAAGGCTTGCGCGCCCCGCCGTGTTGCAACGCACAGCCCAGGCGCCGCGCGCTCGGCTTGTGGCGGCCTGGGGCGGCCGCTAGGCTGTCGCCATGTCCGACCGTCTGTTCTTTCCCCTGGCCTTCGTCGCCATCGCCGTCCTGATCGCCCTGGCGGTGGTCTGGCCCTGACAGGTCGGAGGGCCGACAGGGCGGAACGGCGTGGTCCCCGCCCTGCCCCTCGGATCAGTACAGGATCTTGCGCAGGTTGATCCGGAACACCCGCCCCTGCGGGTCCAGATAGTCGCGCTGATAATTGACCGGCGTCGCCCCGTCGCTGCTGGTGACGGACGTCCGGTCGTCGAAGATATTCTGCACCCCCAGACCGACACGTGATCCCTTCAGGAAGGGAAAACGTTCGACCCAGGCGGTGCGCTGGGTCAGATCGGCGAAGGCGAACAGATTGACCGTCGTGCGGTCCGAGAAGTCCAGATCGGCCGAACCCGCGGTGTCGCCCTCGACCGTCGTGCCCGACCGCCAGTTGGCGTTGACGAAGGCGCCGAAGCCGTTCTTGAACAGGCCGGTCTGCACCTGGACCTCGTGACGCGACTGGCCGCCCGAGCCGGAGATGGAATCCCCGTCCAGCAGGTTCAGGGGCGCCAGGCCGTCGCGGATCACCACCTCGTCCTGGACGCGCCAGGTGTGCGTCAGGGAGAAGTTGAACATGCCCTGGCCGGGTTGCATGCCGGGAGCGGCGGAGCCGCGCAGCCGCCCGCCGCCAGGACCGCCTGGACCGCCCGGCCCGCCGCCCATACGCATCGCCCCCCCGGGGGGCCGGCCGCCTGGGCCGCCCGGCCTCTGACCCATCATGGCCGGATTGGGCTTGCCGAAGGGCTTGGAGAAGTTGAAGCCCCACTGGACGTCCTGCTGCTCGCGGCTGGCGAAGTTCAGCGGACGGGCGTCGATGGACTGAAGCGTGCCGTCGTCGGCGCGTGTGAACCGCTCCGGCAGGGCGGCTTCGAGGTCGGGGGTGATGGCGGGGAAGCCGGAAATCTCATCCTCGACCTTGGTGCGGGTATAGGCGAGGTTCAGGCGCAGATCGGTGGCCGAAAGCGGTTGCCAGTTGACGCCCAGCTTCAGGATTCGACGGTTCTCCGCCTTCAGGTTCGGATCGCCGCCGGTGATCTGGACGACCTGGACGGTCTGGCCGGTCGAATAGTCGAAGACGGCGGTGTTCGGCGTCGAGATGGTGGGATCGTTCAGTTGCTGGATCGTCGGCGCCTTGTCCTCGTCCGAATAGTTGGCCGACAGGGACAATCGGGCGACCGGCGACCAGTTCAGGCCGCCGCCCAGCGTCGAGACGCCGCCGAAGTCCGACAGTTCCTGATAGGCCAGGTTCATATTGGCCGACAGATCGCCGATCCTGGGCAGGACGCCGCGATCGACGCTGGAGATCGGAAGATCGAAATTGGCCTGCATGCTGCCCAGGTCGCGCGACTGGGACCGGTCGGTCGTCACGCCTGAACGGACGCTTTCGGAATCCAGGGACTGATGTTCGCCTCCGACCTTGAAGGTCGTGGTGACGCCGCCGGCCGGCAGTTCCCAGGCCGTGCCGTTCAGCACCAGTTCGGCTTCCGCCGACTGGGAGATCGAATTGGCGGTGTCGCGGGCGGACGTCGTCACCGCGCCGGTCAGGTCGCCGAACGGGTTCACGGTCGTGTCGCCCGCCGTGATCGCGGCCTGCAGGGCGGCGGCGCTGACGCCGCGTCCGGTGGTGGTGTCCGTCTCTGTGCGGCTGTATTCGCCCGTGGCGGTCCAGCGCCAGTCCCCGAGGTAGCCGTCGAACACCGTGCCCAGTTCCGCAGCGCGCGTATTGGTCTGGCGCTGCAGGGCGTCCGGCAGGCCGACGTAGCGATACAGATCGGCCGCCGCCCCGCCGGGCGACCAGGGGTTGCCGGCCGGCAGGCTCAGACTGAAGCCGGGCAGACCCGAGTAGCTGCGGCTGCTGCTGTCCTCCAGGCTGCCGCTCAGGGTCATGCCGACCTTGTCGTTCAGGTCGTGCTTGTAGGTCCCCGCGACCGACGCCTCGGCCGCGCGCGGCAGCAGGGTGCGATAGGCGTTCCGCTCGCCGTTGTCGCCCGCCGAGTCGACCCTGTTCGAGTCGGTGCGGTCGATATTGCGTTCGGTCTCGTACAGGGCGTTGCTGCTCTCGCCGTTGATGTCCAGCGACCAGCGGTCGGCCCCGGCGATCTTGAGAAGGTTGTTCTCGCTTGCCGTCGTCGTCCGGCCGCCCTGGTCCGACCGGCTGACGTTGACCGAGGCGGTCAGCGAGCGGAAGTCGGCCTTCAGCACGATGTTCACGACGCGCTGGTTGGCGCTGTAGCCGTAGGACAGGGCCGTCTCTTCCGGCAGGACGTCGAACCGCTCGATGGCCTCGGGCGGAATGCCGCGGATTTCACGGAAGCCGGAGATGCGACGGCCGTTGACCAGGAAGACCGGGGACCCGCCGCGCGCGCTGCGGGTCTGGGCCTCCAGCAGGGTCACCAGTTCGCCGATATTGGTGGCGCCGAAGGCCTGGATCTGGGCGGCGTCATACGAGACGATCGGTTCCTGCCCGCCCAGGGCCACGCCGCGCTTGGCGGCCGTCACCTCGATGTCGGGCAGGACCGTCGTCACCTCTTCCTGCTGCAAAGGCTGGATATCGGCGGCGCTGGCGGTCGGAGCCAGTGCGAGCAGCATGAGCGCGGTCGGAGTCATTAAAACCGTGGTCCAGAATGTAGATTTCAGGCCCTTTGGGCGTGAAAAACATGGCTGGAAAGCGGCGGAATTCATGACGTTTTGGAAAGCGTTGCATGCACCCCACACAGCCTGAACTTGTGCGACGGAAACGGATCGACGGCGCGTTCAACAGGGTTGGACTCGGGTCTTGCACGTCCGAAGACAGGGCGAGACGGAACCTTGGTCCCGCCCCCTTCTGATCAGAATTCTTCCCAGCCGTCGTCGTTCGAACCGACCGTCATGTCGCGGCCGTTGGCGACCTTGACCACGCGCTGTTCCGCACGCGGGGCCGGGCGAGGGGACGGGCGGGGCGCAGAGCGCGCGGACGGGGCTGCGGGCGCGGCTGAGACCGGCTTTCCGCCCGAGACCTGGAAGAAGGACACCTGGGCCGACAGTTCGGCGGTCTCCTGGCGCAGGGCGTTGCTGGCCGCCGTCGCCTGTTCGACCATCGCAGCATTCTGCTGAGTGACCTGGTCCATCTGGTTGACGGCGACATTGATCTCGTGAAGGCCGGTCGCCTGCTCCTTGGCGGAGGCGGCGATCTCGACCACCAGATTGCTGATGTCGTTGACCTGGGACGCGATGGCCTGCAGGGCCGAACCGGCCTCGCTGACCAGGCGCACGCCGTTCTCGACCTCGGCGCCCGAACTGTTGATCAGGGTCTTGATCTCCTTGGCGGCCTCGGCCGAGCGCTGGGCCAGGGCCCGCACTTCAGAGGCGACCACCGCGAAGCCGCGTCCGCTCTCGCCGGCCCGCGCCGCCTCGACCCCGGCGTTCAGGGCCAGGAGGTTGGTCTGGAAGGCGATCTCGTCGATCACGCCGACGATCTGGCTGATCTGGCGTGAGCCGTCCTCGATCTTCTGCATGGCCTGGACGGCGTTCATCACGACCGCGCCCGAGGCCTCGGCGCTCTGGCGGGCGCCGCTGGTGACCGTGGCGGCCTGGGTGGCGCCCTCGGCGGTCTTGCGGACCGTGACCGTGATCTCGTCCAGGGCCGCGGCGGTTTCCTCCAGGCTGGCGGCCTGTTGTTCGGTGCGGCGCGACAGGTCGTCGGAGGCCTGGCTGATCTCGCCGGCGCCGGAGTCGATGCCGCGGACCGAGCCGAGCACGCCGGTGACCGTCTCTTCCAGACGGGAGATCGAACGGTTGAAATCGGTTTTCAGGACCTCGCTGCGCGCCGGGAAGGGCGCGTCGATGCGGTAGAGCAGATCGCCGTCCGCCAGGGCGGACAGCCCCTTGCCCAGGCTTTCGATCACGACCGCATTCTCGGCCGCTTCCTGCGCGGCGGCGGCTTCGCGGCGCCGACGCTCGACTTCCGACTCGTCGCGCATCGTTTCCGTTTCGAGCTCCAGCGCCTTGGCGCGCAGGCTGTTGTCGCGGAAGATCTGCATGGCCTGGGCCATGGCGCCGACCTCGTCCTTGCGGTCGGTGTCGGGGATGGCGACGTCCAGCTTGCCGTTGGCCATGATCGACATGGCACCGGTCATGCGGCGGACGGGCGCGACCATCAGGATGGACAGTTGCACGCCCAGGAAGACGGCGGCGGCGACCAGGATCAGCCCCCCGACCGCCAGGGCAATGAAGGAGGCGGTGATCGCCGACGCCTGTTCGGCGTCGCGCACGTTCATCCGCTCGATCTCCATATCGCGGATTTCGGTGACGGCCTTGGTGATGTGGGTGACGCGCACCCGATCGCCGGAATCGATCACCACGCGGCGCGCGGCCTCGATACGCGAAGGATCCAGCGCCGCCTCGGTCAGCGGCGTGCCGAACTCGGCGCGCCAGGCGGCCGCGTCGGTCTTGGCCTTATCGACCAGCGCCTGCTCTTCCGGCGTCAGGTTGGCGGCGCCCAGAGCGGCGACCGAGGCTTCGAACTGTTCCCAGCCCTTGCGGTAGACTTCGAGATAATCGGCGTTTCCGGTCAACAGCACGCCGCGCATCTGTGAGTTCAGGCGGATGAAGCCCTTCTCGGCCACATGGGTGTGGTCGATGATCGACTTGCTCTCGGCGTTCAGTTCGGCGGCTGTCTTCATCTCCGACAGCTGGAAAAAGACCGCCCCGATCATGGCGGCCGCTACGGTCAGCAGAAGGGCGAAGGCGATCGCCAGTTTCCGCTGCATCGGGATGTTCTTCGGGTTCATGCGATCATCTCGGCGGCTTTGGGGCGCAAGCCCGGAACGGCGGACCGTTCCGGGCGGGTTTCAGGTCTAGAAGGCGGTCTGGACGCGGACGGTGGCGGTGTTGCCGCTGTCGTCGCCGACGAAGGTCCCGGTGCGGTTGTCGACCGACCAGGCGCTCCAGTGGGCGGAGACGCGGGTGGTGTTCGTGGGATACCAGTTGACGCCCAGCAACCAGGTGTCGCCTTCGCCGCCGGTCGGGTTGTCGCTGTAGTCGGCGGTGTCGTAGCGGCCGACGATCTCGACCGCGCCGTAGCCGTCGGTTCCCAGCGGGTTCAGAACCTTGGGACGGCCCCATGTGCCGGTGCGGGGCGAGAGGGGCGGCTTCTCGCCGGTGATGAAGAAGCCGGCGGAGATGCTGTAGGCGTCCTGATCGAAGTCGCGCGCGGCGGTCTCGACGACGCGCTTGCCGCCTTCGGCCATCAGCCAGCCCGAACGGTGCACGCCGCCCAGTTCCAGCCCCAGACCCTTGCTGCCCTTGGGATCGGCGTAGGTTCCGCCCGAGAGACGAAGATTGTCGTTGCCGCGCGACGAGACGACCAGGCTGCGCGAAGCCACGGAAGCATTGGGCGTCAGATCCTCGACAAAGCCCCAAGCGCCGAGATGCAGGAAGCCGGCGTCGGTCTTGAACGGCGACCAATGGGTGCGGCCCATCAGGGTGACGGAGTCGTTGGCCGTGCCGGTGCTGATGGCGTCGCCGGTCACCGACAGCGAGGCGTGCCAGACGCTGCCCGTCAGCTTGGACGACAGGCCGACGCCGTAGGCGCCGCGCTCGGGGCCGATGGTCGAGACCATCAGGCTGCGTTCCAGGAACGGGGTGACGTCTTCGGCGGTGCCGCCTTCGACGCCGCGGTCGTTCAGGCGTTGGCCGGCGGAGATCTCCAGATCACGACCGCCCAGCTTGCGGTTATAGGCCATGAAGGCGTTGGCGACGCTCATCGCATTGTCGGCGATGTCGCCTTCGATCCAGTAGCTGAAGCCCCCGGGGGTCTTGCCCTGGGCGCCCAGGCGCAGGCCGCGCAGTTCGGTGGTGGTCAGGTTGCGGCCGTCGAAGTCCGAACCGAAGGTGTTGGACAGGTCGGCCGTGACGCGGATGCGCGGCTTGAAGGTGAAGCCGCCGTCCGGGCTGCGCAGTTCGGGAAGGCCGCTCGACCAATCGACGCTGGAGGGCGCGCTGGCGGCCTGGACGACCGGGCGCGGCGCGGCGGCGGCGGCCGGAGCCGGCGTTCCCGCGGCAGCGGGCGCGGCGACGGCCGTCTGAGCGTGGACCTGCGACTGGGCCTCAAGCTGTTCGAGGCGCGCGGACAGGGCCTGCACCTGGGCGCGCAGGGCGGCGATTTCTTCCGCCGTCGGCGTTGACGACTGGGCGAAGGCGGAGGTGGCGAGCGCGGCGAGGCCGACACCCGCTGCGAGGGAGCGGTGAATAATCATGAATAACGCTCATAGGGTGCGACTGTTAAGGAAGGCCCAAATGGCTATAAGCAGAAATGCGTATCAGCGTTGGGCAAGCGCCGGATGCAGTACAGGCGCCGCGCTTTCGCGACGGCGCCTGTGCAGGAAGGAACTCAGTCGGCGGTGACCAGCTCTTTGTCGCCGGGGCCGGCCGCCGGATCGGGCTGGGCCGCGATCGGCTGCGACGGACCGTTCAAGGCCGCGTGCAAGGCGTCCCGGTCCAGTTCGCCCTCCCACCGGGCGACGACGATGGTGGCCACGGCGTTGCCGATGAAGTTGGTCAGGGCCCGGCACTCGCTCATGAACCGGTCGATGCCCAGGATCAGCGCCATGCCCGCGACCGGAACGGTAGGAACCACCGACAGGGTCGCCGCCAGGGTGATGAAGCCGGCGCCGGTGATGCCGGCCGCCCCCTTGGAGGACAGCATGGCGACCAGCAGAAGCAGGATCTGTTGCTGCAGGGTCAGCTCGATGTTCAGGGCCTGGGCGATGAACAGGGCCGCCATGGTCATGTAGATGTTGGTGCCGTCCAGATTGAACGAATAGCCGGTCGGGACGACAAGGCCGACGACCGACTTGGAGGCGCCGGCGCGTTCCATCTTGCTGAGCAACGACGGCAGGGCGGCTTCCGACGACGAGGTGCCCAGGACCAGCAGCAGTTCCTCCTTCAGATAGCGGATCAGCTTCAGGATGTTGAAGCCGTTGGCCCAGGCGACCAGGCCCAGGATGCCGACCACGAAGATGACGGCGGTGAGGTAGAAGGTGGCGACCAGCGCGGCCAGATTGGCGATGGAGCCGATCCCATATTTGCCGATGGTGAAGGCGAAGGCGCCGAAGGCCCCGATGGGCGCGGCCTTCATCAGGATGGCCACCAGCTTGAAGAAGGCGTGGCTGATCGATTCCAGGAAGCTCAGCACCGGCTTGCCGACGTCGCCGACCAGGGCCAGGGCCAGGCCGAACAGGACCGAGACGAACAGGACCTGGAGGATATTGCCCTCGGAGAAGGCGGAAACCATCGTGTCCGGGATGATGCCCATCAGGAAGCCGGTGATGGTCGTCTCATGCGCCTGTTCCGAATATTTGGCGACGGCGCCGACATCCAGGGTGGCCGGATCAATGTTCAGGCCGCGTCCCGGCTGGACCAGGTTGGCGATGATCAGGCCGACGATCAGGGCCAGGGTCGAGAAGGTCAGGAAATAGGCGAAGGCCTTGGCCGCCACGCGCCCCACGCGGCCGAGGTCGCTCATGCCGGCGATGCCGGTGACGATGGTCAGGAAGATGACCGGGGCGATGATCATCTTCACCAGCTTGATGAAGGCGTCGCCAAGCGGCTTGAGGCTTTCGCCGAAGCTGGGCCAGAAATGGCCGATGATCGCGCCGGCCACGATGGCGGTCAGAACCTGGAAATACAGATGCCGGTAGAAGGGCCGACGCACGGCCGGTTCTGCGGTGGAGGGAAGCGCGATCACGGAAGGCTCCTGTCACTGCGGGACCATCCCGCGGTTTCCTCGACGGGCCCCACGTCTGCGGCGAGGCTCCGAGGTCCAGTGTCCGGCAGGGTGAAGCCGCCTCCAAACCCCTTCGAAATACGGTTTAGAAAGCTGTTTTCTCAGCATAATATTCCCAGGATACGTCGAGAATCGGGATCGACAGTGCGGCTGGACGCACAAGGCGATGGCCTAGTCGTGCGAAATATCGCACAGATAGGCGTATGACTCGTTCGTCGCCGCCTCTGACTATCGAAGGACTTTCGAGTATCGCTCGACAGCCCTGGGTCCTGCTGACGCTTGGCTGGCTGGCGGCGAGCGCCGTGCTGGCGGGCGTGGCGGGCGAGGCGGCGCGGCGCGATGCGACCGGCGAACTGGAACGCCAGGCGACGGCCGGCGCCGCCCTGCACGCCGCCGTGCTGCGCAGCGAACTGGACAAGCAGCGCGCCATCCCCATCGTCCTGGCCGGCGATCCCGATGTGGCCGCCCTGCTGACCACGCCCAGCGCCCAGGCCGTGAACGGGGTGGACCGCAAGCTGGAGCGGCTGGCGTCCCAGACCCGCGCCGCCGTCATCTATGTGCTGGACGCGCGGGGCCTGACCCTGGCGTCCAGCAACTGGCGGGCCTCGACCAGTTTCGTCGGTTCGCGCTACGAGTTCCGGCCCTATTTCATCAATGCGATGCGCGACGCCGAAGGCGAGTTCTACGCCCTGGGCACCCGCAGCGGCCGCCCCGGCCTCTATCTGTCGCGCCGCGTGGACTCAGCGGACGGCGCGCCCCTGGGCGTGGTTGTGCTGAAGGTCGAGTTCGACGACCTGGAGGCCGAATGGCGCGGCTCGGGCGAGCCCGCCTGGGTGGCGGATCCCGGCGGCGTCGTCCTGGTCACCAGCATCCCGGAATGGCGCTTCCGCTCGACCGAACCGATGGACGAGCGACGGCGTCGCCTCAGCCTGACCGACCTCACCCTCCACCCCGGCGCCCTGTCCCCCCTGCCCTTCCGGACGCCGAACGGCGACCGGCCCCGGCTGGTGCGGACGGCCGTCGGCGACGGCCGTCCGCAGACATGGGTGCATTCGGAGACGGATACGGCCGCGCCCGACTGGACCCTGCATCTGCTGACGCCCGAACGGGGGGTGATCGGGGCGGCGGTGGCGGGCGCGCGCGGTCTGGCCCTGTTGATCACCAGCCTTCTGGCCCTGGGCGTGGCCGTGCTGCTGCGCCGGCGTCATCTGGCCCGCGCCAAGGCTCAGGCGGAGGAAGAAGGCCGGCTGGAGCTGGAGCGCCGCATCCACGAACGCACCCGCGAACTGCACGACGCCAATCTGGCCCTGAACCGCCAGATCGAGGAGCGCCGCCGCGCCGAAGCCGCGCGGGAGCTGCTGCGCGACGAACTGGTCCAGGCCAGCAAGCTGGCCGCCCTGGGCCAGATCGTCGCCAGCGTGGCGCACGAGATCAACCAGCCCGTCGCCGCCATCCGGACCTATGCAGAGACCGCGAAACTGTTGCTGAGCCGCGACCAGCCCGACAAGGTCGGAGACGTGCTTCAGCGCATCGGCGGTCTGACCAAACGGATCGGCGCCATCACCCAGGATCTGCGGCTGTTCTCACGCAAGGCCACGCCGACCATCGACGCCATCCGGCTGGAGGACGCCATCCAGGGCGGGCTGGAACTGACGCGCGGGCGGGTGGAGGAACGCGGGGTCAGACTGGAGCGGATCGGCGACGGCGACGTGCAGGTCCGCGCCGACCAGTTCCGTCTGGAACAGGTCATCGTCAATCTGATCAAGAACGCCGCCGAGGCGATGGAAGGCCAGACCGACGCCCGCCTGACCCTGGCCGTGGCGCGCGACGGCGAGCGGGTGCGGCTGATCTTCGCCGACAACGGGCCCGGCGTGGCGCCCGATGTGGCGCGTCAGCTGTTCACGCCCTTCATCACCACCCGCGCCAACGGTCTGGGCCTGGGGCTGGTCATCTGCCGCGATATCGTCGCCAG
The DNA here is from genome assembly GCF_049898245.1 of Brevundimonas sp. TSRC1-1. NCBI lineage: Bacteria > Pseudomonadati > Pseudomonadota > Alphaproteobacteria > Caulobacterales > Caulobacteraceae > Brevundimonas > Brevundimonas sp. TSRC1-1. The sequence goes on along the minus strand of NZ_JAFCXI010000004.1, from coordinate 308,015 downwards.
TTTCGGGGGCGAGCTGGATCTGGTCCCCGCCGAACGGGGCGCGACCTTCGTCGCCGTCCTGAAGGCCGCTTGATGCGCCCGCTCCTGCCGCAGACCGTCGCCTTGATCGAGGACGACGCCGACTTCCGCCAGGCCCTGGTCGAACGCCTGACGCTTGAAGGGCTGGAGGTGCGCGCCTTCACGGCGGCCGAGCCCGCCCTGAAGGCGCTGGACGCAGACTTCCCCGGCGTGGTCGTGACCGACCTGAGGATGCCGGGCATGGACGGCCGCCAGCTGCTGACGCGGCTGCAGGCCCTGGACCCGAGTCTGCCGGTCATCATGATCACCGGCCACGGCGACATCGCCGACGCCGTGGCCGCCATGCATGACGGCGCCTATGATTTCGTCGCCAAGCCCTTTCCGTTCGAGCGGCTGCAGGACAGCCTGAACCGGGCGCTGGAGAAGCGCAGTCTGGTGCTGGAGAACCGCCGCCTGGTCGCCATGGCCGCCGAAGGCGGGCACGAACTGCCGCTGGCCGGATCGTCGCGCGCCATCACGGCGCTGCGGGCCACCATCGCCCAGATCGCCGACGCCCGAATGGACGTGCTGATCGAAGGCGAGACCGGGGTCGGCAAGGAGGCGGTCGCGCGCGCCCTGCACAACGGGGGCCGGCGCCGGCTGGCGCCCTTCGTCGCGGTCAACTGCGGCGCCCTGCCCGACGGCCTGATCGAGAGCGAACTGTTCGGGCATGAACTGGGCGCCTTCGCCGGGGCCATGCGGCGACGGGTGGGGCATGTGGAGCGCGCCCACAACGGCTCGCTGTTTCTCGACGAGGTCGAGAGCATGCCCCTGGCGGTCCAGGTCAAGATGCTGCGGGTGCTGGAGGAGCGGGAGATCCATCCGATCGGCGCCAATGAGCCCCGGGTGCTGGACCTGCGCATCCTCGCCTCGGCCAAGATCGACCTCAGCGAGGCGGCGCGGCGCGGCGATTTCCGCGAAGACCTCTATTATCGCCTGAACGTGGTGCGGCTGCGCGTGCCGCCGCTGCGTGAGCGGCGCGAGGACATCCCCCTGCTGTTCGCCCATTTCCTGCGTCGCGCCGCAGACCGCCACGGCGTCGAGCCGCCGAGCGTGACCGACGGCGTCCGCCGCCGTCTGCTGGAAGAGGACTGGCCCGGCAATATCCGCGAACTGGCCCATTTCGCCGAACGCGTCGTCCTGGGCCTGGACGAGGGGTCCGGCGGCGCCGAGGCCGATCTGAGCCTGCCGGACCGGATGCATCGTTTCGAGGGCGAGCTGCTGCGCGGCGCGCTTCAGACCCATAGGGGCGACATCGTCTCGGTGCTGGAGGAGATGCGGATTCCGCGCAAGACCCTGTACGACAAGCTGCAGCGCCACGGACTGAAACCCGCCGACTTCCGCGCCTGACCCTCAAGCGGCGCCGCCTCAAGCAGCCCCCCCCCCCCCTCAAGCAGCGACGGGGTTTTCCCGCCGTTCAGCCGCAGCCAGGGCCGCCGCCACGCCGTCGAGCAGGCCGACCAGGGTGATCGGCTTGGACAGATGGCCGTCCGCGCCCGCGACCCGTCCCGCTTCCACATGGTCGGGCAGGGCGTTGGCGGTCAGCATGATGATCGGCGTGCGCACGCGGTTCTCCCCGGTCTCCAGGGCGCGAATGGCGGCGGTGGCCGTCAGGCCGTCCATCACCGGCATCTGCATGTCCATCAGCACCATGTCGAAGCCGCCCTTTCGGAAGGCCTCCACGGCCTGCCGCCCGTCCTCTACCGCCACCAGTTCGGTCGGCATGTCGGCCAGCATGATCTCGACGACCTTGCGGTTCGCCGGATGATCGTCGGCCAACAGGATCCGCGCAGGGAAGGCGCGCGCGTCAGTCTCGCCGGCGTCGCCCGGGCCGAAGGGCGCGGATGGCGACTGGACGCCCCCCACCCTGGTCAGCGGGATTTCGAACCAGAAGTCGGCGCCCTCGTCGGGCCGGCCGTCGCAATCCAGCACGCCGCCCATCAGCGCGACCAGATCTCGCGAAATGGCCAGGCCCAGGCCCGTGCCGCCGAACCGGCGGGTAATGGAGCCGTCGGCCTGCTGGAAGCGATTGAAGATCCGCCCCTTCTGGCCCGCATCAAAGCCGCAGCCGGTGTCGCTCACCGTGAACCGGACCCGATCTTCATCCACCGCGACGGCGGCGACGACGACGGATCCCGTTTCGGTGAACTTCAAGGCGTTGGAGATCAGGTTCGACAGGACCTGGCGCACCCGGACCACGTCGCCCTCGACGGCGCCTTCGATGGTCGGCTCGACCTCAACCCGCAGGGCGACGCCCTTTTCATCGGCGCGCGGCCGGTAGAGGGCCGCCGCGCCGCGCACCGTGTCGCCCAGATCAAAGACCGACCGTTCCAGAACGATCTGGCCCGCCTCGATCTTGGACGTGTCCAGAATGTCGGACAGCAGCCGTTCCAGGGTCACGGCCGAGGACCGGATCACTTCGACCATCTCGCGTTCACGCGGCTCCAGCCCGGCGCGCGACAAGGCGTCGGCCATGGCCACGACCCCGTTCAGGGGCGTGCGGATCTCGTGGCTCATATTCGCCAGGAATTCCGACTTGGACCGGCTGGCTTCTTCCGCGCGGCGACGGGCGATGCGCAGATCCCGGGCCTGGCTTCCCATCCACAACAGGGCGGCCAAGGCCGACAGGATGAAGATTGCGGCGATGGTCAGGATCAAGCCCTGCAATCTTGTGTTCGAGCGCGCGGTCTCCAACTGGGCGCGACGTTCGGTCAGCTTGTGCTGCATGTCGCCGGTGACCTGGCGGATCCCTCCGCTGAAGACGCGGGCTTCGGCGACGCGCTCGGCGCTGTTGTAGGCGCGAAGCTTGACGTAGGCTTCCGCAGCCCGGCCCTCGGCGAACAGGATCTCGGCCTCGACATGCGCCACCTCCAGCCGCGCTTCCTCTCGGTAACGGTCTACGGTGATGCGACGGCGGATTTGCGCAAGGTCGCGCCGCGCCGACTCGATCTGTCCGGTCTGGGCGCGGGCGATGGCGCGAGCCGGCAGCAATTGCGTCGCCAGGAAGGAGGCGTCCCCCAGATTCTCGCCATAGGGCGCCAGACATCGCAGCACGTCCTGCGGCGCCTCTGCGGCCTGGGCCACCATGGCGCAGAGGCGGGCGTCATAGACCCCCAGGCTGGGCAGGCCTGCGCGCAGCGTCAGCCGGTGATGAACCTGATACAGGCGTTTCGCCTGTTCGACATCGCCCAATTGGGTCGATAGCCGGGCCAGATTGTAGACGGCGTCGAAGTCCGGCCGGGGGTAGTCCGGATTGGCCAAGTCGATCTCGAACCGCCCGAAGGCGGCGGTGGCCCCATCGATGTCGTTCAGCCTCATCAGGCCGATGCCGGTCATTTCCCACAGGCCCGCCTGCGCAATCCGCGCATAGGCGTCGCCCTCGGGGATCAAGGCGTCGGCGTCGGTCAGCAGCTTCAGCCCCTCACCGATCTGATCGCGATCCATCAGGGCCAGCGCCCACAGTCGGGTGGCGTGCGTGCGCGCGAACCAGTCGGGCTCCATCGACGCGAGCCGGCGCATCTCGTCGGCGGCGGCCGTCTCGCCCTCGTCGTACCGCAGGGCCAGGGCGTTCAGCCGGGCGATCTGGATATAGCGGTGGGAGCCCTGGTGACGCGCGCCTTCCATGAGCCGGTCGTTCCAGATCCTGGCCGTGTCGAACTCGCCCTGGTTCAGAAATATCCAGGCGACATGATAGAGGCGTTGCAGACCTTCGCGGTCGTTACGGCGTATCGCCTCGCGGCCGAACGCCTCAAGCGCCCTGAAATCCGTCGTGCCGGCCCTCCGTTCGACAGCCTCTGCCAGTTGAAGGGGCGTCCGCGATTGCGCCGCAGGCTGAGCTGAGACGTCCTGTACGAAAAACGCCGACAGGACGAGGGCGAGGGCAAAGGCTGCGGCTTTTATAGGCATACGGCTTCCGATCTGATCGGAAGCTGCCATGTTTTGGTTGAATAAGGTTTATCGACCCGGTGCGGGTTGCACCTCACCTGACTTTGTCGGAACTGCGCGTTGACCACCTCCGGGCTTTCGGCTATAGGCCCGCCCTCTTGAGATTTCCGCGCCGTGGACGTGTGCTCCGCGGCGTTTTCCGTTCGAAGGTTTGAAATGGCTAACAACCCCGGCGCCCGCAAGGCGATCCGCAAGATCGAAGCGCGGACCGAAGTGAACAAGGCGCGCCGTTCGCGCGTCCGCACCTATCTGCGCAAGTTCCAAGAAGCTCTGGCCGGCGGCGACGCCACGGCCGCCAAGACCGCCTTCGTGGAAGCCCAATCCGAGCTGATGCGCGCCGTCTCCAAGGGCGTCGTTCACAAGAACACCGGCTCGCGCAAGGTGTCGCGTCTGGCCGCCCAGCTGAAGAAGCTGTCGGCCGCCTAAATCCTTTATGGATTTCCCGGATACGGAACGGCTGTCGCTGTTCCGTTACGGGATTTTGCAGACTTTTCAACGGCGAAGGGGCATATGCTCCTTCGCCGTTTTGCGTTTGGCCGTTAACCCTCTCTACGCAGGAATACGGACTTCGGGGCGCCTGGAAGGCGAATTTCTCAAGCAGGATTAGCGTTTGACGGAGTCAAACAATTTAACTGCGAATCGACCAACGAATCAGCGTTGACCCAACCGGCTCGCAGCGTAAGTTTTGGCCTCTAACGCACTTCCATCCCAACACGGATGAAGACGGCGCGGGACGATAGTTTCGCGTTGGCGGGAGATGTCTGTCCAGGAGCTCGGCCCCGCCCGAAAAGCATCGCTTTTCGGGGCAGGAGAAGTCGTCCCTGAACCGTCGCCCTGAAGTGCCGAAGGTCGGAATGGTTTTTTGAAGCGGGTGGCTGAACAATGGTTGGGGGTGCGACGGCGATGGCGGGCGGCGTGAACGGATCGAACATGACGGATCCGGATCGCATCTGGAATGAGGCCTCGGTGCGCCTGCGCGCCGAGATCGGCGACGGTCCCTTCTCGTCCTACATCGCCCCTTCCGCCGTTCGCGTGGATTCCTCCGGCCAGCTGATCCTGGTCACCCCCACCGCCTATGCCCGAGACTGGGTCCGCAAGAACGCCCTGCGTCGCATGAACGAGCTGTGGCTGGGCCTGGACGGCCTGAACCGCCGCCTGGACGTGCGCTGCCGCGCCGAGGTGGGCTCGGCCCCTCCGGCCTCGGCCGTGATCGCGGGCAATGTCCTGGACGCCACCCCGCGTCTGGCGGCCTTCGCCAGCCCGACCGTGCCCCCCATCGCCGACGGCGCCCGCGCCGTGCGCGCCGCCGGCCTTCAGGACCGCCTGACCTTCGACAGCTTCGTCGAGGGTCAGGGCAACGCCTTCGCCCTGGCCATCGCCAAACAGGTGGCCAGCTGGGCCGACGGCCACTTCAACCCGGTCTTCTTCTGCGGCCCCTACGGCTACGGCAAGACCCACCTGCTGAACGCCATCGCCTGGGAGGCCCAGCGTCTGCGGCCCGAGGCCAAGGTGGTCTATCTGACCGCCGAACGCTTCCTGTCGACCTTCGTCAAGGCGATGCAGGACCGTTCGACCGCCGCCTTCAAGGAAAGCCTGCGCTCGGCCGACATGCTGCTGCTGGACGACGTCCAGTTCGTCGGCGGCAAGACCTCGACCCAGGAAGAACTGCTGTCGACCCTGACCGCCCTGATCGAGGACGGCAAACGGATCGTCTTCTCGGCCGACCGCGCCCCCATGGCCCTGACCGAGGTCGAGCCGCGCCTGCGCAGCCACCTGGCCGCCGGCCTGACCTGCCCGGTCGAGGCGGGCGACCGCGAGCTGAAGATCGCCGTGGCCCAGAACCGTCTGAAGGCCCTGTCGGCCCTCGGCGTCGTCCAGGGCGAGGCCGCGCCCGAGGTGCTGGCCCAGTTGGTGGACCGCACGCCGGGCTCGATGCGCGAGCTTGAGGGCGCCGTGAACACCCTGGCCGCCGCCGCCGGTTCGCGTCTGGCGACCGTCTCGGTGGACGAGGCCTCGATCCTGCTGGGCGCCGCCCTGCGCGGCGGCCCCGAGCGCCGCATCACCGTGGACGAGATCCAGAAGACGGTGGCCGACCACTTCAACCTGAAACAGGCCGACCTGCTGAGCGAGCGCCGCACCCGTTCGGTGGCCCGCCCGCGCCAGATGGCCATGTATCTGTGCAAGCAGCACACGACCCGCTCCTATCCCGACATCGGCCGTCGCTTCGGCGGTCGCGATCACACCACCGTCCTGCACGGTGTGCGCAAGATCGAGGAGCTGATGGCCCAGGACGACCAGATCGCCCGCGACGTCGAGGCCCTGACCCGCAAGCTGCGGGGCTGAACAATCTCCCTCCCCCATGAAGGGGGCGGGAGAAACAGAAATCTGTGAACGGCTTCCGTCGCCTTCCTTGCTCCTTGCGCCCAATCCGCTAGTGTCCAAGGCCCTCTATCGCGGCGCTCCAGCCTGAGTCGCCGCATCCGGGCGAGACGACATGCAACTGACCATCGAACGATCCGCGCTCCTGAAGGCCCTGGGCCATGTGCAGAGCGTCGTCGAACGCCGAAACACCATCCCGATCCTGTCCAACGTCCTGCTCAGCGCGGGCCGGGACCGGTTGGCCTTCGCGGCCACCGATCTGGACATGGAGATGGTGGACGAGGCCGAGGCGACGGTGAACGTCGAGGGCCAGATCACCGCCCCCGCCCATACCCTGTACGAAATCGTGCGCAAGCTGCCGGAAGGCGCCGAGGTGTCGCTGCTCTATTCGGGCGACGATCCCCGGCTGGTGGTCTCGGCCGGCCGGTCGCGCTTCAACCTGCCGGTCCTGCCGGCGGGCGACTTCCCCATCATGTCCACCGACAGCGCCGGCGCCTCCTATGTCATGCCCAAGGAAGACCTGGCGCGGCTGATCGACAAGACCCGGTTCGCCGTCTCGACCGAAGAGACCCGCTATTATCTGAACGGCCTGTACCTGCACACGGTGGCCGAGGCCGGCGTCGCCCTGCTGCGCGCCGTGGCCACCGATGGCCACCGCCTGGCCCTGGCCGAGACCCCGGCGCCCGAGGGCGCGGCCGGCGGCCCCGGCGTCATCGTGCCGCGCAAGACGGTGGATCAGGTCCGCCGCCTGCTGGATGACGCCGCCGGCCCGGTCGAGATCACCGTCTCGGCCCAGAAGATCCGCTTCCAGATGGGCGAGGCGTCCCTGACCTCCAAGGTCATCGACGGCGCCTTCCCCGACTATCTGCGCGTCATTCCCAAGGGCAATGACAAACAGGCCGACATCGACAACGCCCTGTTCGCCAAGGCCGTGGACCGGGTCGCCACCATTTCGGCCGAGAAGAGCCGTTCGGTGAAACTGGCCTTCGACAACGACCGGGTGAAGCTGACCGTCCGCAACATGGAAGCTGGCCAGGCCGAGGAAGAGGTCGAAATCGGCTATTCCGACGAACCGTTCGAGATCGGCTTCAACGCCCGTTACCTGCTGGACGTCGCCGGCCAGATCACCGGCGAAAACGCCGCCTTCCGCTTCGCCGACCCGGCCTCTCCGACCCTGGTGCTCGATCCCGGCGATCCGGGCGTGCAGTATGTGCTGATGCCGCTGCGGGTGTAGGCGAGAGATTTCCGCTCATCCCGGCGAAAGCCGGGACCCAGTTCTTTCGTTCGCACCGGAGACTGGCCTTGGCGTTCTTCACCTACATCATCGCCAGCCGCCGCAACGGCACGGTCTACACCGGCTCGACCGACGATCTGATCAAGCGAGTGGCGGAGCATCGCGACAAGTTACGTCCGGGCTTTACACGCCGATATGGCGTCGCGCTCCTGGTCTGGTACGAGGTGCACGAGACACGCCACGCGGCCTTCGTGCGCGAACGACAGATCAAGGAATGGAAACGGATCTGGAAGCTGGAACTGATCGAGCGCAAGAACCCGGCATGGGCGGATCTGTTTCCAACGCTGCTCGGTTAGATCGTGCCGAGCGAAAGGACTGGGTCCCGGCTTTCGCCGGGATGAGCGGAAGAACTTGATCACCTCCCTCACCCTCACCGACTTCCGCTCCTATGCGAGCGCACGGCTGGAGCTCGCCTCCGGCCCGGTGGTGCTTCACGGCCCGAACGGGGCGGGCAAGACCAATCTGCTGGAGGCGATCAGCCTGCTGACCCCCGGCAAGGGGCTGCGGGGCGCGACCGCCGCCGAGATGGGCCGGCGCGAGCCCGGCGAGGCGGTCGGCCGCGCCTGGGCCGTCATGGTCGAGCTGGACGACGAAACGCGTCTGGGCACCGGCGTCCAGACGGCGGGCGCGGCGCGGCGCATCGTCCGCATCGACGGCGAGACGGCCCAGCCCGGGCGGTTGCTCGATTATCTGCGGCCCGTCTGGGCGACGCCCGAGCAGGACCGACTGTTCTCCGACGCGCGGGCGGAGCGGCTGAAATTCTTCGACCGGCTGGTCTTCGCCGCCGATCCCGACCACGCCGCCGCCGTCTCCGCCTACGAAAAGGCCCTGCGCGAACGGCTGCGCCTGTTGAACGACGCACAGGACGGACGCGAGGCCGACCCCGTCTGGCTGGACGCCCTGGAGGCCCGGCTGGGCGAGGCGGGCGCCCGCGCCGCCCTCGCCCGCGTCGCCGCCCTGCACGCGCTCCAGGCCGCCATCGACGCCCGCCGCGACCGCCCCTTCCCCCAGGCCGACCTGGGGCTGGACGGTCCCGCCGAACAGATGGCCGAGGCCGGCGCCGAAGAAGACGAGATCGCCGCCGCCATCCGCGAGGGCCTGGCCAAGGCGCGCGCCCGCGACGGCGCCGCCGGCCGGTCCCTGTTCGGCCCGCACCGCACCGACCTGACCGCCCTTCACCGCGAGAAGAACCGGCCCGCCGCCGAGGGCTCGTCCGGCGAGCAGAAGGCCCTGGTCCTGAACCTGATCCTGGCCCAGATCAGCCGCCTCGCGCACCAGTCGGCCCGCCCCGTCCTGCTGCTGGACGAGGCCCCCGCCCACCTGGACGAAGCCCGCCGCGCCGCCCTGTTCGACGAGATCGTCGCCCTGGACCTGCAAGCCTTCATGACCGGCACCGAACGCAGCCTGTTCGCCGGCCTGGACGGCCGCGCGCAGTTCGTGCGCGTCGCCGGTGGAGCGCTGGAGAGCGACTAGGATTCCGGCACGGAATTCCTCGCTTTTTCGTCGGAAATTCCTATATGTTGCGGGCTTCGATGCGGTGCGATCCCGTCGTCGATTCGAGCGCCCGACGCGGCGCTCAATCCCCGTCCCGGTCGGGACTTCAGAGCTACAGATTTCATGACCGATCCGATTGCCGAAATGCCCGAATACGGCGCCGATTCCATCAAGGTTCTCAAAGGCCTGGACGCGGTGCGCAAACGTCCCGGCATGTATATCGGCGACACGGACGACGGCTCCGGCCTGCACCACATGGTCTATGAGGTGGTGGACAACGCCATCGACGAGGCCCTGGCCGGCCACGCCGACCTGGTCCAGGTCATCCTGAACGCCGACGGCTCGGTCACGGTGACCGACAACGGCCGCGGCATTCCCACCGGCATCCACGAGGGCGAAGGCGTTTCGGCGGCCGAGGTCATCATGACCCAGCTGCACGCCGGCGGTAAGTTCGACCAGAACTCCTACAAGGTCTCGGGCGGCCTGCACGGCGTGGGCGTGTCGGTGGTCAACGCCCTGTCCGACTGGCTGGAGCTGAAGATCTATCGCGACGGCAAGGCGCACCAGATGCGGTTCGAGCGCGGCGACACGGTCAAGTCGCTGGTGATCACCGGCGACGCCCCGATCCGCGAAGACACCGGCAAGCCGCTGAGCGGCACCGAGGTCACCTTCTATCCGTCGGTCACGACCTTCAGCCACATCGACTTCGATCTGAAGACGCTGGAACACCGGCTGCGGGAACTGGCCTTCCTGAACTCGGGCGTGGTCATCAAACTGGCCGACCAGCGCAGCGCCGAGCCGACCGAAACCATCCTGCACTACGAGGGCGGGGTCGAGGCCTTCGTGCGCCACCTGGACAAGTCCAAGGCGCCGATCCTGAAGGACGTCATCGTCATTCGCGGCAAGAAGGAAGGGATCGAGCTGGATCTCGCCCTGTGGTGGAACGACTCCTATCACGAGACCATGCTGTGCTTCACCAACAACATCCCCCAGCGGGATGGCGGCACCCACCTGTCGGCCTTCCGCGCCAGCCTGACGCGCGTCATGGGCGGCTATATCGAGAGCTCGGGCGCCGGCAAGAAGGAGAAGGTCTCCGTCACCGGCGAAGACGCCCGCGAAGGCCTGACCTGCGTCCTGTCGGTCAAGGTGCCGGATCCCAAGTTCAGCAGCCAGACCAAGGACAAGCTGGTCTCGTCCGAAGTGCGCCCGGCCGTCGAGGCCCTGTGCTCCGAGGGGCTGGCCCAATGGTTCGAGGAACACCCGGTCGAGGCCAAACAGGTCGTCGCCAAGATCATCGAGGCGGCGTCCGCGCGTGAAGCCGCGCGCAAGGCGCGCGATCTGACGCGCCGCAAGTCGGCGCTGGAGATCAGCAGCCTGCCGGGCAAGCTGGCCGACTGCCAGGAGCGGGATCCCGCCAAGTCCGAACTGTTCATCGTCGAGGGCGATTCCGCCGGCGGCTCGGCCAAACAGGCGCGCAACCGCGAGAACCAGGCCGTCCTGCCGCTGCGCGGCAAGATCCTGAACGTCGAGCGGGCGCGGTTCGACCGGATGCTGTCGTCAGACCTGATCGGCACCCTGATCCTGGCCCTGGGCACCGGCATCGGCCGCGACGACTTCAACGCCGACAAGCTGCGCTATCACAAGATCATCCTGATGGCGGACGCCGACGTCGACGGCGCCCACATCCGCACCCTGCTGCTGACCTTCTTCTATCGGCAGATGCCCGAGCTGATCACGCGCGGCCACGTCTATATCGCCCAGCCGCCCCTCTATAAGGTCTCCAAGGGCAAGCAGTCTCGCTACCTGAAGGATCAGGCCGAGATGGACTCCTATCTGATCGAGGAGGGCTCGTCCGAGGCCGAGTTGGACCTGTCGACCGGCGAACGCCGCCTGGGTCTGGACCTGCAGGCCCTGGTGCGCGAGGCCAAGGCCTTCAAGGGCGGCGTCGATCGCCTCAGCCAGCGCGCCCCCGCCTTCGCCATCGAACAGGCGGCCCTGGCCGGCCTGTTCGCCGAAAACGCCGACATGACCCAGGCCTCGGCCGCGGCCGCCGTGCGTCTGAATCTCTATGCCGAAGAAGGCGACGGCGACTGGACCGGCGCGCCGGGCGAACAGGGCGCGGTCGTCTTCACCCGCACCCGGCGGGCGGTGCAGGAAACCATCGTGCTGGAAGAAACCCTGCTGCGTTCGCTGGACGCGCGTCGTCTGGCCGAGCGCGCCGCCGCCTTTGACGGCGTCTTCTCCGCTCCGGCCACCTATCGCCGCAAGGAAAAGTCCACCACCATCCGCGGGCCGCTGGACCTGCTGAACGCCGTGCTGGACGCGGGCAAGAAGGGCCTGGCCATCCAGCGCTACAAGGGTCTGGGCGAGATGAACCCCGAGCAGCTGTGGGAGACCACGCTGGACTCCAACGCCCGCACCCTTCTGCAGGTCTCGGTCGAGCACGAGGAAGACGCCAACGACCTGTTCGCCAAACTGATGGGCGACGTGGTCGAGCCGCGCCGCGAGTTCATTCAGGAAAACGCGCTGGACGCGGCGGTGGACGTCTAAACCAGTTCGACGCCCATGGCGGTGGCCTCGCCACCGCCGATGCACAGGGCGGCCATGCCACGCGTCTTGCCGCGCGCCTTGAGCGCCGACAGCAGAGTCGTCAGGACCCGCGCGCCCGAGGCGCCCAGCGGGTGTCCCAGGGCGCAGGCGCCGCCGTTGACGTTGATCTTGCCATGCGGGACGCCCAGTTCCTGCATGGCGATCATCGGCACGATGGCGAAGGCCTCGTTGACCTCCCACAGATCGACGTCGTCGGCGGTCCAGCCCGCCTTGGCCAGAGCCTTCTTCAGGGCGAAGACCGGTGCGGTGGTGAACAGGCTGGGTTCATGGGCGTGGGCGGCCTGGCTGACGACGCGGGCGACCGGGGTAAGGCCCAGGGCCTGGGCCGTCGATTGGCGCATCATGACAAGGGCTGCGGCGCCGTCCGAGATCGAGGCGGCCGAGGCGGCGGTGATGGTGCCGTCCTTGCCGAAGGCGGGCTTCAGATTGGGGATCTTGGACGGGTCGGACTTGGTCGGCTGTTCGTCGCGATCGACCACAACCACGCCCTTGCGGGTCTTCACCTCGACCGGCGTGATCTCGGCGTCGAAGGCGCCGCTGTCCTGGGCGCGTTTGGCGCGACCGGCGCTTTCGGTCGCATAGGCGTCCTGCTGCTCGCGAGTGAACTGATAGGCCTTGGCCGTGTCCTCGGCGAACTGACCCATCAGCTTGCCGGGCTCATAGGCGTCTTCCAGACCGTCCAGATACATGCTGTCGGAGATGACGTCGTGGCCGATCCGGGCGCCGCCCCGGTGCTTCTGCATCAGATACGGCGCATTGGTCATCGACTCCATGCCGCCCGCCACGATCACCTCGGCCGAACCGGCCAGCAGGGCGTCATGCGCCATCATCGCGGCCTGCATGCCCGAGCCGCACATCTTGTTGATCGTGGTCGCCTCGGTCGAGATCGGCAGGCCCGCGCCCATCCCGGCCTGACGGGCCGGGGCCTGGCCCAGGCCGGCGGGCAGGACGCAGCCCATGATGATCTGCTCGACCTTGTTCGGGTCCAGGCCGGCTCGCTCCAGCGCCGCCTTCACCGCCGTCGCGCCCAGGTCGGTGGACTTGGCGTCGGACAGCGCGCCCTGGAAACCGCCCATCGGCGTGCGGGCGTAGGAGACGATGACGACGGGATCGGCGGACATGGCGGGTTTCCTCTTGCTTTGGGCTCTGAGATAGCGATCCGACCGCCCGATGTGAACCGGGCGCCCTGCTGCAATCAGGCGAAGTGAAGTCGACGGTAGCGGCCTCGGAAATAGAGCAGCGGGTCGCGGCGCGGCTCGAACCGGGCGCGCGTGACCCGGCCGATGAAGACCAGATGGTCCCCGGCCTCGACCACCTGATGGGTCGCGCATTCGAAACTGGCCAGAGAACCGGACAGGATCGGCGCGCCCGTGTCCCAGGTCTCCCAGGCCACGCCGTCGAACCGTTCGGCCGAGGACCGGGCGAAGGCGCCCGACATCGGCTGCTGGCCGATGTGCAGCACATTGATGGCGAAATGCGCCGCCCGCTGGAACCGCTCCAGATTGGACGAACTGCGGGCCAGGCAGAACAGGATCAGCGGCGGATCGAGCGACACCGAGGAGAAGGAGTTGGCCGTCAGGCCCACCGGCTGCCCCGCCTCATCCAGGGTCGTCACCACCGTCACCCCGGTGGCGAAACAGCCCAGGGCGTCGCGCAGGGTGCGGGGATCGGAACCGGCCTGGTAATACAGGGCCTCGCGCGGGGCCTGGCGTTCCAGGAAGGCCAGGATGACGGCGTCGGCCGTCTCGCCCGGATCGGCGAGGGCGTCGGGATCCAGCGTCAGGATCGGCAGGCCGTCCAGCGGCGCGGTCGCCTCGACCGGCGCCTCGCCCGCCACGATCAGGCAACTGGCCAGGGCCGGGCCGGTGACGACCAGAGCCGGGACGACGGCGGCCAGGGTCTGGGCCGAACACAGGATGGCGGGCCGCGACGAGATGTCGGTCAGCAGGCGGCGCAGGCCGGCCGCTTCTTCGCCGGCTTCCGGAGCTTCGGCCAGCAGGACGTGCCGCCCGGCCTCGACCAGGGCCCGCACCCAACGCCGCCAATCGGGCGAGAGACCCTGGGGCGCGCCGATCAGCAGGACGACCGGATCCTGGGGATCGCCCCAGCTCTGGACGTCCAGACCTCCGATCCGGGGCGGCGATGCGATCATGAGGCGGGACGGTCCAGTGCGGAGGGGAAGAGGCGTCTCATAGAGGAAGTCCGCCCCTTGAGACCATGGCTTACGATCTCGGGGCTGCGTCGGATCATCCGGCGTCCAGATCCGCCAGCCGTCCGCGCAGCATCTGGAGCATGGCGGAAAAGTCCCGGCCCCCGTGGCCCAGACCGTCGAACAGGGCGTACATCGCCTCGGCCTGGGCCCCCAGAGGAGTGGAGGCGCCCGATTTGGCCGCCGCCTCCTGGGCCAGTTTCAGGTCCTTCAGCATCATGGCCGTGGCGAAGCCGCCCTGATAGTCGCGGTTCGACGGCGCCGTCGGCACCGGGCCGGGCCAAGGATAATAGCTGGTCACGCTCCAGCACTGGCCCGAGGATTTGGACGCGATCTCGAAGAAACGCTCCGGCTCCAGCCCCAGCTTCTCGGCCAGGGCGATCGCCTCGCACGTGCCCAGCATGGAGACGCCCAGCAGCATGTTGTTGCAGATCTTGGCCGCCTGACCGGCGCCGTGATCGCCGGCCCGGATGGTGATGCGGCTCATGGGTTCCAACGCGGCCTCGACACGGGCGAAATCGCCTTCGTCGCAACCGACCATGAAGGCCAGGGTTCCGGCATCGGCCGCCGCCGTTCCCCCTGACACCGGCGCGTCAGCGAAGGCGTAGCCGGCGTCCCGCGCCAGCCCCGCCACCTTGCGCGCCGTCTCCACGTCGATGGTCGAACAGTCCAGCAGCAGGGCGCTGGACGGCGCCGCGCCGATGATCTGTTCGGCATAGACCTTATGCACATGGGGGCCGGCGGGCAGCATGGTGATGACCACCTCGGCGTCGCACACCGCCTCGGCGACCGAGGCCGCAGGCGCGCAGCCCGCCGCCGACGCCCGCTCCAGCGCTGCGGCGCTCAGATCGAAGGCGGCGACCGCGTGGCCGGCCTTGGCCTGATTGGCGGCCATGCCGCCCCCCATATTGCCCAGGCCGATGAAGGCGATCTTGGTCATGGTCTCTCTCCCTTTGGTCGGCGTCGCTGTCAGGGCAGCGGCGTCCATTTTTCATTGTCCGGCAGCGGCGCGAACAGCGCGTCCAGCGTCGCCTCCGTAACGCCCGACAGGTCCGCAGGGGACCATTGGGGCGCATTATCCTTGTCGACGATCACGGCCCGCACGCCTTCCTGGAAGTCGTGGGTCCGCACCACCCGCCCGCCCAGGGCGTATTCCATCGCCATGTTCTCGGCGAAGCTGGCGAGCGTCGCCCCGGTCCGCAGCTGGCGCAAGGTGACCTTCAGCGATTGCGGCGACTTGGTCTTCAGGATCGCCAGCTGGGCCAACGCCCAGTCGGAGCCTTCGGCGTCCAGCGCCGAGAAGATTTCCTCGACCGTATCGAAGGCGAACAGCCGGTCGATGGCCTCCCGGCGGTCTTCCAACCCAGGCGGAATCCTGAAGTCGTACCGGCCTGCCACCTCAATCGGTTCGCCCCCGTCGAGGATTTCAGACTTCAGCGCCTCCAGGCTTTCGGACGGGACATAGTGGGTGTGGATGCCCAGTTCGATCGTGGCCGCCGCCTTCAGCCGCGCGCCCGTCAGCGCCAGCCAGACGCCGGTCTGGCCCGGCAGGCGCGGCAGGAACCAGCCGCCGCCGACATCGGGGAACAGGCCGATGCCCGTCTCCGGCATGGCGTAGGTCGTCCGCTCGGTGGCGATGCGGATGGGGGCCGGCTCCGAAATCCCGACGCCGCCGCCCATGACGATCCCGTCCACGATGGCCGTGATCGGCTTGGGATAGCCGAACATCAGATGGTTCAGCCGGTATTCCGCCAGGAAGAAGGCCTTGGCCTCTGACGCGTCGCCCGCTCCGCTCTCGGCGATCATGCGGATGTCGCCCCCGGCGCAGAAGCCGCGCTCGCCCGCATGGTCGATCAGCACCGACTGCACCGCAGCGTCCTCACGCCAGGCCAGCAGGGCCTCGGTCATCGCCTCGCACATCGCCCGGTTCAGGGCGTGTATCGCCTTGGGCCGGTTCAGGCTGATACGGCCGACGCCGTTTTCGACGCGGGCGATGATTTCGGGTTCGGTCATGAAAGGTCCTTCTCCCTGAGATCAACAACATCCTGCCCGGCGGCCGCTGCAGCCTTCAGCAGGTCGGCGTCGCGCGACGCCAGGCCGGCGTCCCGTTCGAGCGTCAGCCACAGATAGGCCGCGTCGAACAGGCTCAAACCCCGCCCCTGGGCCAGAAGGGCGATCCGACGCACCTCGCGAGCGGACAGGGCCGGGGCAAGACCGATCTCGTACTCGTCCAACCGCACAAAAGCTTCAGACAGGTCGAAACCCGCGTCGCGTCGCGCCTGGCGCACCAACAGATTGGCCACCTCCCACTGGAAGACATCGGGCGCGATCAGTTCATAGTCGTCGAGCGCCGCCAACAGACGACGCGCGGGAGCCGTGGATTGGCTGGCCAGCAGCCAGGACGCCGCCGCCGAGGCGTCAACGACCAGGGTCTTCATCGCGCGCAATCGCCTTCAGCTCGTCCCAGCTCATTCGCGCCCAATCGGCATCCGCCGCCTGCCCGGCCATAAAGGCCTGAGACCGTGCGGCCAGTTCGGCGCCGGACAGTCGGCGACGACGCGGCTCGGGCGTCAGACGCGCCACCGGTCGCCCGTGCCGGGTGATGACGATGGTCTCGCCGGAGGTCTGGACCTCGTCCAGCAAGGACGACAGCGACGTCTTGGCTTCGAGAACTCCGATGGAACGCATGGCCGAAATCCTGATCAGAATTCTGGTCAGAATAACAGATCGCGGCGCCGACCGCCATCATCCCCGCGCCATCTCCCGCGCGATGATCACCCGCATGATCTCGTTGGTCCCCTCCAGGATGCGGTGGACCCGCAGGTCGCGCACGATCCGTTCCAGCGGATAGTCCTTCAGATAGCCGTAGCCGCCGTGCAACTGCAGCGCCTCGTCGGCGATCTGGAAACAGGCGTCGGTGGCCAGCCGCTTGGCCATGGCGCACCACTTCGTCTTTTCCGGATGGTCGGTGTCGATGGCCCAGGCCCCGCGCAGCACCATCAGGCGCGCCGCCTCCAGATCGGTCGCCATGTCGGCCAGACGAAACTGAAGGGCCTGGAACTCGCCGACCGGACGACCGAACTGTTTGCGGGTGGCGACGTAATCCTGGGCCGTTTCCAGCGCCAGACGCGCGCCGCCCAGAGAACAGGCGGCGATGTTCAGCCGCCCGCCGTCCAGGCCTGCCATCGCATAGCGGAAGCCCGCCCCCTCTTCGCCCAGCAGATTGGCGGCCGGCACGCGACAGTCGTCGAACTGGACGATGGCGGTCGGCTGGGCGTTCCAGCCCATTTTCCGCTCCTGGGCGCCGAAGGACAGGCCGGGCGTCCCGGCCTCGACGACAAGGGCGGAAACTCCCTTTGCCCCCTCCCCGCCCGTGCGGACCATGACGACATAGAGGTCGCTGGTCCCCGCACCGGAAATGAAGGCCTTGGAGCCGTTCAGCACATAGTGGTCGCCGTCGCGCACCGCCGTGGTCCGCAGCGCCGCCGCGTCGGAGCCGGAGCCCGGCTCGGTCAGGCAGTAGGAGGCGATCTTCTCCATGCCGACCAGATCGGGCACGAACCGGGCGCGCAGAGCGTCCGACCCGAACCGGTCGATCATCCAGGTCGCCATATTGTGGATCGAGATGAAGGCCGCCGTCGCCACGTCGCCGCGCGACAGCTCCTCGAAGATCACGGCCGCCTCGACCCGGCCCAGCGCCATGCCGCCGTGTTCCTCGCCGGTGTAGATGCCGCAGAAGCCCATCTCGGCCGCCTGTTTCATCACATCGACGGGGAAGTGCTTCTCCTCGTCCCAGCGGGCGGAGTGGGGCGCCAGCTCGGCGTCGGCGAAGGCGCGCGCCGCGTCCTGAATGGCGCGCTGGTCGTCGGTAAGGGCGAAGTTCATCGGGTCAGCACCATGAGATCAGACGTGTTCTGGTCTGAATCTATGTTGAAACGGGTAGACGCCGAGCCGAGACCGCCCGCAGTTCGGGCACTCGGTCGGCAATGGCTGTAAGCTCGGAAAAACGAGCGGCCGGGTATCGCGTCGTGTGAGATGAAGCCCGCAGCGAGGACATTTCAGCTCAACCAGCCCCCAAAATGCGAGTAAGGAAACCCCTCCGCAAACAGTCGCCCCTAGAGGCGCCTCGACTACAGTGAATCCGATCAGAGCCACCAACATGGCGGCGTGGGTTATGATCTGCAGCGGAACGATCCAACGCACACCCTACCTCATCGTCGGAATGACAAACGAACTGTCCGAATGCTCCAGCGCCGAATCCGGCCACCGCGCCGTCACGGTCTTGGTCTTGGTCCAGAAGCGGACGCCCTCCATGCCGTGCTGGTTGATGTCGCCGAAGGCCGAGCGCTTCCAGCCGCCGAAGGTGTGATAGGCGACCGGCACCGGGATCGGCACATTGATGCCGACCATGCCGACATTGACCCGGGCGGCGAAGTCGCGGGCCGCACGGCCGTTCTGGGTGAAGATGGCGACGCCGTTGCCGTACTGGTGGTTCGACGGCAGGGCCAGGGCCTCTTCGAAGGTCTCGGCGCGGACGATCTGCAGCACGGGCCCGAAGATCTCCTCCTGATAGGACGACATGTCCGCCGTCACGTGGTCGAACAGCGACGGGCCGATGAAATAGCCCTTCTCGTGCCCCTGCAGGCTGAAGTCGCGGCCATCGACGACCAGTTCGGCGCCTTCCTGCACGCCTTTTTCGATCCAGCCCAGAACGCGGTCCTTGTGGGTCTGGGTGACGACGGGACCGTAGTGGGCCTCGCTATCGGTGGAGACGCCGACCTTCAGGCTGGGGATTTCGGCGACCAGTCGCTCGCGCAGTTCGTCAGCGGTCTTCTTGCCGACCGGCACGACCACCGGCAGGGCCATGCACCGTTCGCCGGCCGAGCCGAAGGCGGCGCCGGTCAGATCCTTGACCACCTGGGCCATGTCGGCGTCGGGTAGGACGATGCCGTGGTTCTTGGCCCCGCCCATGGCCTGGACCCGCTTATGGTTGGCGGCGCCGGTCTGATAGACATAGTGGGCGATGTCGGACGAGCCGACGAAGCTGACGGCGTGGACCAGCGGATGGGTCAGGATGGCGTCGACCGCCGTCTTGTCGCCATGCACCACGTTCAGCACGCCGTTGGGCGCCCCGGCCTCCAGCATCAGTTCGGCCAGACGCACCGGCAGGGACGGATCCCGCTCGGACGGCTTCAGCACGAAGGTGTTGCCGACCGCGATGGCCACCCCGAACATCCACATCGGGATCATGCCGGGGAAGTTGAACGGCGTGATGCCCGCCACTACGCCCAGCGGCTGGCGCATCGAATAGACGTCGATGCCGGGGCCGGCCCCTTGGGTGTATTCGCCCTTCAGCGCGTGGGGGATGCCGCAGGCGAACTCGATCACTTCCAGCCCGCGCTGGATGTCGCCCCTGGAGTCGGCGATGACCTTGCCGTGCTCGCTGCTGAGCAGTTCGGCCAGTTCGTCCATCCGCGCCTCGACCAGGCGTTTGAAGTCGAACATGACGCGGGCGCGGCGCTGGGGATTGGTGCTGGCCCAGCCGTCGAAGGCGTTCTGAGCGGCCTGGGCGGCGCGATCGACCTCGGCCGTCGTGGCCAGGTGGACGCGGGCCTGAACCTGACCCGTATTGGGGTCGAAGACGTCGCCGAAACGGCCGGAGGCCCCATCGAAGGCCACGCCGTCGATGAAGTGGCGAATGTCGCGCACCATACCTGAGATTCCCTATGTGCTTATTGCTATTGCCCCCGTCATAGCAGGCAGGATCGGCCTCTTGCAGCCCCAAAGACGAAATGAAAGCCCTTGACGGCGCCACTCCAGCCTCACCGCGGCGGGACCCGAAATGTTCGAATCCGGACACAGTCATTAATAATCGAAATCAGGTTGTACATAATAACAACCACGTCCGTCGCAGTGCTATTGACTGTCAAGTCATCAGCCCAGACTAATACTAAGGTCTTATTTTTGCTTTCCCTGACAATTTGAGTAGACTTAATTATGTCAAATTCGCCACAAGAGACGTGAAACTCCCCGCAGAGGCGAGGCGTCAACGGCGAACGGGGTGGGAGACGACCAGTGGAGGCCTTTGCTGAGAGCATATTGTCGGATGCGCCCATGGCGATCATCGCGCTGGACGAGGCGGGTTTCGTCTGTTGCGCGAACGCGACGGCGGATCGGTTCTTCGGCCGCCCTCTGACCCCGCCGAACGCGGCCGCCATCAGCGATCTGATCGAGGGTTTCGACAGGGCGGCTCTGCAGTCCCCGACATGGGTCGAAGACCTCAATGCGCGCGCCCGAAACGCCGGGGAGGATCCTCTGTGGCGGGCGCGGCGGCATGACGGCGTTCACGCCTTCGTCGACGTCCAGGCCGCGCGGTTCTCCGCCCGCAACGGCAAGTTCGTGACTCTCTTCATTCAGGACATGACCACCGCCGTCACGGCGGAAACCGCACTTCTGGAAGTGAGGCTCCAGATCATTCACAACTGGCGACTGAGTTCGTTGGGGGAAATGGCCTCCATGGTGGCGCACGAGGTCAATCAGCCCCTCTCTGCGGCCATCAACTATCTGGCCGCCGCAGAGACGGCCGTGAAAAAGCCGGGTCCGAACACGGCGAACGCCCCCGAACTCATGGCGGCGGCGCGAGCCCAGGTGAAACGCGCGGCCGACATCATCCTGCGTCTTCGCGCATTGATGATCCACGAGAAGCGCTATCAGGCGCGCGAGCAGGTCGCCGGGGTGATTGAGGAGATCATGCCCATTCTCATCAGCCATGCCCGCGAGACGAAGGCGGAAATCTCCTGCCGGATCGACCCGGCCGCCTACACCTACTGCGACCGCGTTCAGCTTCAGCAAGTCATCCTCAATCTGGCCCGAAACGCCATGGAGGCGCCCCCGAACGGCGTCCCGCGCAGGGTGGAGATCTCAGGACGGCAGACGTCGCAAGGTTATCAGATTCTCGTCAGCGACAACGGTCCCGGCGTGCCGGCGGACATGGCCGGCAAGCTTTTCGACCCCCTCGTCAGCAGCAAGTCCGGCGGAATGGGACTGGGCCTCTCGATCTGCCGCACGATCGTAGAGGCGCATGGCGGCGTCATAGAACTTGTCCCGAGCGCGCTTGGAGGCGCGCGCTTCGCGTTCACACTGAACGCCAATGTCCACGATCTTTCCACGCAAGGCGACGCGTCCGGGGGGCGTAAACGCCCCAGGTTGAACCCGGGCGTCGCCGAACCTGACGACTGGGACAGAGTCCGCGCTCAGTTCGTCAACGCGGATGAATACGGATGCGACAGTCTAGAGGCCAATCGACATCGCGGTTGATCGTATCAAACCCCGTGCAAGGCTTGATCACGCGACGATTCGACACTCAGATTTTCAGAAATCTTCGGTATTCGTGGGAGCGCCATTCAATCTCAGAGCGTGCGCCGCAATAGGGACTTTCAGTCCTATTGAAAGTTGGATCAGCAGGATTAGAACAAATCCATGGGCCATCGTGGAATCATCACAGCGGAACGTTTGACCACGGTCGATGAGAACGCCGTCGCACTGATCGGTCTGGACGCCCGGATCCAGCAGATGGACCAGATGCTTGATCGTCTTCTGAGCGACGACGACCTGACCGGACCGGCTGTTCAGGCGCTGCAGATCGTCGAGGCCGCCGGACGTCGAGGTTTGCGGCAATGCGCTCTGGCCGAGTCGGTCAGCCTGCCGGCGGGCACGGTCTCGCGCCTGGTCGACACCCTCGTCAAAGGTGATCTGGTCAGCCGGAGGCCGCACCCGACCGATCGGCGCGTGACAATGCTGGCGCTCACGGCGGCGGGCGGCCGACGACTGGACCGTCGGCGGGCGGATTACGGCCGGCTCGCCGAAGCCCTCACGCCCCAGGCCGCCGAAGCCCTGCGGGTCGTAAACCCGCTTCTCGACGTCATAGCTGAAACCCTCGCCCGATCCGCAAAATCAAAGGCTGCCTGAGCGTCCCGCAGGGGTTGTTGTTGCAGCGCGAAACTGTTCCAACGCCCAACAATGTTCAACCATGGCTTAGGGCTAATGAAAGACTGTGCTCCCAGGGCTGGAGTGCAAGATGTCGAAAAATATGGATATTCAGGAACGGCTTGCGTTCCTGAAGCTGGATGATGAGGCGCGCGCCGCTTTGGCAGACACGCGTCCGGTCGTTGAGGCCGCCCTGTCCCAGACCCTCGACGCCTTCTACGATCAGGTGCGCGCGACGCCCGATGTCGCGCATTTCTTCAACAGCGAGACCCATATCTCCGGGGCCAAGAGCGCCCAGGCCAAACACTGGTCCCTGATCGCATCGGGGGACTTCACCCCTGACTATGTCGAGGGCGTCCGACGAATCGGCCGGACCCACGCCCGGATCGGCCTGGAGCCGCGCTGGTACATCGGCGGCTACGCCCTGGTGCTGGAGGGGCTGATCAAGGCCATCGTCAAGGCGGACGCCGGCAAGCGCAGCCTGTTCGGCCGCAAGGACAAAGGCGACGCCCTGGGCGCCGCCCTGGCCAGCGTGGTCAAGGCGGCCCTGCTGGACATGGATTTCGTCATCTCGCTTTACCTCGAGGCCGCCGAGGACGGACGGCGTGAGGCGGACGAGAAACGCGCCCTGGCCGAGGCCGAACAGACCCGGGTCGTTCAGGCCACCGCCGAGGCCCTGACCGCCCTGGCCGAGGGGGATCTGACGACACGCATCCATGCGGATTTCCCCGGCAGCTACGCCCGGCTGAAGGCCGACTTCAATACGGCCATGACGCAACTGGACGCAGCCATGGCGGAAATTTCCGGCAATACCGAAGCCATGCAGGCCGGCGCCGGAGAGATCAGCGAGGCCGCCGACGACCTGTCTCGCCGCACCGAGCAGCAGGCGGCCACTCTGGAAGAAACCGCAGCCGCCCTGGATCAGATAACCGCCACGGTGAAGAAGACCGCCGAGGGCGCGACCCAGGCGGCGACCGTCGTCGAGACCTCGCGGGTCGCCGCGGAAAAGTCGAAGGACATCGTCGAACGCGCCGTCAAAGCCATGAGCGCGATCGAAACCTCCGCCGAAAAGATCAGCCTGATCATCGGCGTGATCGACGAGATCGCCTTCCAGACCAATCTTCTGGCCCTGAACGCCGGCGTCGAGGCCGCCCGCGCCGGGGAGGCCGGTCGTGGCTTTGCGGTCGTCGCTTCGGAAGTGCGCGCCCTGGCCCAGCGTTCTGCGGACGCGGCCAAGGAGATCAAGTCCCTGATCACCGCCTCCTCGGTCCAGGTGAAGTCCGGGGTCGATCTGGTCGGCGAGACGGGCGACGCCCTGTCTTCAATCGTCAGCCGCGTGATGGAGATCGACCAACTGATGGTCGAGATCACGGCCTCCACCCAGGAGCAGTCCACGGCCCTTCACCAGGTCAATACCGCCGTGAATCAGATGGACCAGGTCACGCAACAGAACGCGGCCATGGTCGAGGAGTCGACGGCCGCCAGCCACAATCTGACCCAGGAAGGGCAAAGGCTGGCGTCTCTGGTCACCCGGTTCCGGGTCACGCAGGACGGCGGCCGGAGAACGGAGCAGACGGAAAGCCGGGTGGAACGTCCCGCGCCCCGCGCCCCGGCACGCGCCTTCCGTCAGGTCGGTTCAGCCGCCCTGGCGACTTCGGCCCCGGCGAACGAATGGGAAGAATTCTGACGCAGGGCACCATGCCGCGTCCCGCACGGGTCAGTCCTCCGAGAGGATCGTCTCCACGCGCTGCGCCAGTTGCTTCAGTTCGAACGGCTTGGTCAGGATCCGCATGCCGGCCTCCAGATCGCCTCCGCTGAGGACCGACGTCTCGGCATAGCCGGTGATGAACAACACCTTGAGCCCCGGCTGCCGCGCCCGCGCGGCGTCCGCGAGCTGGCGGCCGTTCATCCCGCCCGGCAAGCCGACGTCGGTGATCAGGAGATCGATCCCCCGCCCCGAACCCAGGACCGCCAGTCCCGCCCGCGCGTCCTCGGCTTCGATGAAATCATAGCCGAGTTCGGACAGGCCTTCCGACACCAGCATGCGGATCGTGGCCTCGTCATCGACGATCAGCACGGTATAGCGCCGTCGTGGCGCGCCCGACGGCGCGGGTTCGTCGACCGTCTGACCGAGCTCGACCTGGCCATGGTGGCGCGGCAGATAGAGGCCGATGGCGGCGCCCTGCCCCGGCGCGGACCGAATCCGGACCTGGCCGCCGGACTGCTGGACGAAGCCATAGATCATCGACAGCCCCAGGCCCGTGCCCTGACCGATCGGCTTGGTGGTGAAGAAGGGATCGAACGCCCGGGCGATGACCTCCTCGTTCATGCCGACGCCCGTATCGGCGACGCTGAGGCGGACATAGTCTCCGCTGGGCAGGCCCAGGTCCGACGCTTCCGCGCGATCCAGCACGACATTGTCCGTCTCGATGGTCAGCCGCCCTCCGTCGGGCATGGCGTCGCGGGCGTTGATGCACAGGTTGAGAAGCGCATTCTCTAGCTGGCCCGGATCGACCAGCACCGGCCACGTCCCGGCCTGGTATCGGGTTTCCAGACGAATGGCCGGCCCCATGGTCTGGCGGATCAGATCCTCCATGCCGCGCGCCAGGGTCTCGACGTCCATGGCCTTGGGCTCCAGCGTCTGACGCCGTGAAAAGGCCAGGAGGCGATGGGTCAGGGCGGTCGCCCGCTGGGCGGCCGCCTGGGCCGCCGCGATGAACCGTCCCACCTCGGAGGCGCGCCCCTCGGCCAGACGCTTGGCGACGATCTCGAGACTGCCGCTGACGCCGGTCAGCAGGTTGTTGAAGTCGTGGGCTATGCCGCCGGTCAGCTGGCCGACGGCCTCCATTTTCTGCGACTGGCGAAGCGCGGCCTCGCTGGCCATCAGTTCGGCGGTGCGCTGCTCCACCGTCCGCTCCAGCGACGCCGCCAGCCTGGCGAGATGCCGCTCGGCCCGACGACGCTCCCGCGCCGCCAGGGTGCGTTCGCCGACGTCCCGGAGAAATCGGATCTCGTCCTCCTGCCAGGCGCGCACGGAGGCGTGGTTCAGATAGGCCAGGGCGACCATGCCTCCCTGTTCCGTCAGGGGCATGTTGATAACGGCGCGGGCGGCGATGGTTTCCAGCACGGCCGCAGTCTCGCGTGTGCGCGGATCCTCGCGCGCGTCGGCGAAGGCGACGGTGTCGCCCCGCTTCAGATCCTCGACGTAGGAACCATAGTCCCGGAAACTCAGGACGCCCGCGATGGTCTCGACTCCAGGCGCGTTCCAGTCGCGGCTTATGGTGATGGTTTCCCCGTCCTGGTCCACGATGCCGAAACCGGCGCGGCTGACCTCGAGCGTCCGGCCCAGAATCTCGGCTGCGGCATAGGTGATGTCCTCGGGATCCTCGAGATCGCGCAGGACGTCCGACAGCTCCACCATGGCCGAACTCAGGCGTTCGGACCTCACCCGATCGGTGATGTCGGTCGTGACCCCCGAGATGCGCAGCGGAGCGCCCTCGGCGTCCGACACCAGTATCCCCCGGGCCTCCATCCAGCGCACGCCGCCCAGGGGCGTGATGACGCGGTGGGTGATATGATAGTCCGCGCCGTCCTGGATCGTCGCATCGCTCTGCGCGCGCACCGCCTCCCGGTCGTCGGGATGGATCATCTTCTGGCGGTCTTCGTAGGTGAAGGGCGTCTCGACCGGCCAGCCCATCAGGGTCTTGTAGGCGTCGGAGGCCATCAGGGTCCGGGTTCGGACATCGACGCTCCAGGCCCCCAGCCCGCCGGCCCGCATGGCCAGATCCAGTTCCCGGTCGCGTTCGTGGTCCACGCGCTCGCGCGCATCCAGTTCGGCCTTCAGCACGGCCTTGTCCGTCTGGAGTCCCGCGAGCCGCTCGCGCTCGATCGTGACATCGACCTGGCTGGCGAAGAAATAGGCCAGCACGCCGTTCCCGTCGAACACCGGCGCCATCAGGAGGCGATTCCAGAACGGGACGCCGTCCTTGCGATGATTGCGGATGTCGATCTCGATTGGCCGGGCCGCATCGACGGCGGCGCGAATGCGGCTGACCGCTTCGGGATCGGTCTCCGGCCCCTGCAGGAAGCGGCAGTTGCGTCCGAGGATCTCCTCGCGGGCGTAGCCGGTCAGGCGGCAGAAGGCCTCGTTCGCAAACACGACCGGATTGTCGGGCCGGCGCGGATTGGTGATGACCATGGGCATGCGGGTCGCGCGGACCGCATTGACAAAGGGGTCGGAGCTGTCATCGAGCCCCAGCACCTCCGCCTCGATCCGCTCGGCGTCCAGGCTGACCCGATCAGGGCCCCGATCAGGGCGATGCGCGCCGTCGGATCCGGATCCAGTCAATCGCTTACCTTTCCTGCCTCCCCGACCTTGGGGGCGGCGTAATCAACACGCGAGCCGCTTTCCGGTTCATCGCCGAGGGGACGCTTCGCAGAGCCCCCGTCAGCGACACGAAAGGCCGTCGCGCCCCCCGCTATAAAGGCGCGCTGCCGGTGACGAAACCCGCAGATGGGGATTGGATCCGATGGCCGCGCGGACAGGCGGCGCAACTGAGCGAATTCGTACATAACCAGGCCCGGCTCCTGATCATAAGCCACCGGAACCTCTAAAGAATTTCCATCCAGGAAAGGAACTGGAACCTTCTCGGAACATTGATGTGTTCGGCCCGGCTGAACGGGTCGGAGCAAACATCATGAAGATCGCGCAGGTCACCCCGCTTTACGAGGCCGTTCCTCCGAAGCTCTACGGCGGAACCGAGCGCGTCGTGGCGCATCTGACCGACGCCCTGATGGACCTGGGCCACGACGTCACCCTGTTCGCCAGCGCCGACGCCCAGACCAAGGCGCGACTGGTGCCGGTGCGCGACCAGGCCATCCGCCTGGACCCCGCGCCCCTGAAATCCGACCTCGCCGCCCACCTGTCCATGCTGGGCGAAGTGCTGGACCGGGTGGACGAGTTCGACGTCATCCACTTCCACACCGACATGATCCATTTTCCGCTGTTCCGGCCCTATGCAGACAAGACCGTGACCACCCTGCACGGGCGTCTGGACATGAAGGATCTGCCCGGCGTCTATGCGCGGTGGAGCGAGTTCGGCCTGATTTCGATATCGGACGACCAGCGCAAACCGCTCCAGTTCGCCAACTGGACGGCCACCGTCCACCACGGCATGCCGGGTGAGCAGTATCTGTTCTCGCCGAAGTCCGAGGGCTATCTGGCCTTCCTGGGCCGCATCTCGCCCGAGAAGCGGCCGGATCGCGCCATCGAGATCGCGACCCGACTGGGCAAACGCCTGAAGATGGCCGCCAAGGTGGACGCCGCCGACAAGCGGTACTGGGAAGAGACCATCCGCCCGCTGATCGAGGGCAACCCCCTGATCGAATTCATCGGCGAGATCGGCGACCATCAGAAGTCCGCCTTCCTGGGCGGAGCCGACGCCCTGCTGTTCCCCATCGACTGGCCCGAACCCTTCGGCCTGGTGATGATCGAGGCCATGGCCTGCGGCACGCCTGTCGTCGCCTTCCGCTGCGGCTCGACGCCCGAGATCATCGAGGACGGGGCGACCGGCTTCCTGGTGGACACCCTGGAACAGGCCGTCGCCGCCGCCGGCCGGGCGCATCTGCTGGACCGCGAAACCGTGCGGGCGCGGTTCGACCTGCGCTTCTCGGCCACGGCCATGGCGCGCCGCTATCTGGACGTCTACGGCGACCTCCTGGCGCGCCGTCCCTTCGCCGAGGCCGCCTCCAACGACGCGATGAAGCCGCTGCGGCCGCTTGGAGAAGATCGCAGCTTCGCCGCCCTCGCCTGAAAGCGCTCCACTGATTTCCGAGGAAACAGGGCGGCGGAGGTGAACCCTCCGCCGTCTGCGCCATTTGATCCTGCAAGCGGCTCCTCAAGGCCGCATTCGGGCAGGATAGGTTCGGGACAAGCCTCACGAACGGACGGGGAAGAGACTGTATGGACGACGCCTACACCACCCAGCTGACGGCGGGCGATTCCGTCGAGGCTTCCGGTCTCGAACAGCTGATGGCGCTCAAGGAGGGCGACACCTTCCTGGTCGCCGACGGGTGGGGCGACATGAGGGGCGGAGCCGACGGCCTGTTCGCGGGCGACACCCGCGTCCTGTCGCGCTGGACCATGACGGTCGGGCTGCTGAAGCCGTCGCGACTGTCTTCCGGCGTCAGTCAGGACAATGTCTTCTTCTCCTGCCACACCACCAACCGCCCCCTGCCCCCGATGGGCGGGCGTTCGGCGCCGGCCGGGGTGCTGCACATCGAACGGCGCCGCTTCCTGTGGGGGCGGCGAATGTTCGAACGCATCCGGATGGTCAATCACGGGATCGAAGACATCCTGCTGCCCCTGGCCTTCGACTTCGGCGCGGATTTCCACGACATCTTCCAGGTGCGCGGCACGCACCGGGCCAAACGCGGGACCGTCCACACCCCGACCACCGACGGCCGTCGCGTCACCTTCCGCTATATCGGCCTGGACAAGGTCGAACGCTCCAGCTGCCTGGCCTTTTCCGAGCCGCCGGCCCGCCTGACCCACCAGCGCGCCGAGTTCATGTTCAGCCTGCCCAAGGGCCGGTCCATGGACCTGTTCATCGAATGCGGCGTCGATTCCTGCGAGACGCCGGACGCGCGACGCTGGCGCGAGAACGCCGTCCAGGCCCGTCTGGCCATGCGCGCCAAACGCCGCCGCGGCGCCTCGGTGCGGGGGCCGCGCAGCCCGCGGTTCAATGACTGGCTGGACCAGTCGCGCGCGGACATGGCCCTGCTGACCACCGACCTGGCGACCGGCCCCTATCCCTATGCCGGCACGCCCTGGTTCTCGACCCCGTTCGGCCGCGACGGCATCATCGCCGCCTGGCAGATGCTGTGGCTGGATCCGTCCCTGGCCAAGGGCGTCCTGACCTATCTGGCCTCGCGCCAGGCGACCGAGACCTCGCTGTTCCAGGACAGCCAGCCCGGCAAGATCATGCACGAGACGCGCGGCGGCGAAATGAGCGCCCTGCATGAGGTGCCGTTCGGCCTCTATTACGGCGGCGTCGATACGACCTGCCTGTTCATCGCCCTGGCCGGCGCCTACGCCAGCCGCACCGGCGACCTGGATCTGATCCGCGCGCTGTGGCCGAACCTGATCGCCGCCGCCGACTGGATGCGCGACTATGGCGACAGCAATGACGACGGGCTGATCGACTATCAGCGCGGGGCCGAGACCGGCCTGTCGAACCAGGGCTGGAAGGATTCCGAGGACGCCATCTTCCACGCCGACGGCCGTTTCCCCAAGGGCCCCATCGCCCTGCTGGAGGTCCAGGGCTACGCCTTCGCCGCCTGGCGCGCCCTGGGCGATCTGGGCGAACGGCTGGGCGACGATCGCGCGCCCGAATGGCGTGACCGGGCCGAACAGGTCCGCGCCCTGGTCGAGGACAAGTACTGGATGGAGGACGAGGGCTTCTACGCCGTCGCCCTGGACGGCGACGGGGAACAGTGCCGCGCCATCGCCTCGAACGCCGGCCATCTGCTGTTCACCGGCCTGCCGTCGGTCGAGCGGGCGCGACGGGTGACGAAACGCCTGCTGTCGGCCGAGTTCCGCACCGGCTGGGGCATCCGCACCCTGGAGCTGGGCCAGGCGCGGTTCAATCCGATGAGCTATCACAACGGCTCGGTGTGGCCGCACGACACCGCCATGGCCGCCGCCGGCATGGCCAATTACGGAGAGCGCGAGGCGGTCGCCCAGATCCTGGCCGAAATCTACGCCGCCGCCGCCCATTTCCATCTGCGCCTGCCGGAACTGTTCTGCGGCTTCCCGCGTGAGCCGGGCGAACCGCCCATCGCCTATCCGGTCGCCTGCCTGCCCCAGGCCTGGGCGGCGGGATCGGTCTTCCTGATGCTGCAGGCCTCGCTGGGCCTGTCCATCGACGCCTGGACCGGAACCATAGACATTGCGGACCCCTTCCTGCCCACCGGGCTTGAACGGTTGAAGATCACCGGGTTGAAGGTCGGCGACGCCCTGGTCGATCTTTCGATCCGGCATGTCGACGGCCGCGCCGTGGTCATCCCCAATCACCGCCAGGGCCGGCTAGCCGTCCGGACCCTGCGTTGACCGTCCGATGATCCTCGCCGCCCTCATCAATCCCGGTCTCGAGCGCCGCTACCTCCGGGACCTCGGGCGGGCGTTCGCCGGGGCCCTCGTGTTCAGCATTCCCCTGCTGATGACGATGGAGATGTGGGAGGCGGGGACAGCGATGGACCGGTGGCGACTGCTGCTGTTCGTCGGCGCCGGACTGCCGCTGCTTTACGGCCTGGCCCACTACGCCGGTTTTTCAGACCGGCGGGGGCTGCGCAACGACCTGCTGGACACGGCCGTCGCCCTGGCGGTCGGTTTCATCACCGCCTCGGTGCTGTTGATCCTGTTCGGCGTGGCGGACTGGAACGCATCGCCGCGCGAAGCCCTGGGCATGGTCACGCTCCAGGCCCTGCCGGGCGCCATGGGCGCCCTCCTGGCCCGCAAGCAACTCAGCGGCGACGGAAAGGGCGACACGAAGGAGGCGCAGGCCTCCTATGTCGGCGAACTGTTCCTGATGGCGGCAGGGGCCCTGTTCTTCGCCCTCAATGTCGCGCCGACCGAAGAGATGATCCTGATCGCCTACAAGACCACCACCGTCCATGCGCTGGGCCTGATCGCCCTGTCCGTCCTGCTGCTGCACCTGATCGTCTTCAAGGCCGGTTTCGCGGGACAGGAAGAAGCGGATCGCCCCGTCGAGGCCTTCCTGTATTTCACCCTGCCCGGCTACGCCGTCGCCCTGGGGGTCAGTCTGTTTGTCCTGTTCGTCTTTGGCCGAACGGACGGACATGCGCTCGGCGGGGTTCTGCACATCATGATCGTCCTGGGCTTTCCCGCCTCCATCGGCGCGGCTGCGGCCCGCCTGTTGGTCTGAGCCATGAACACGAATTCGACCCACCCGAAGCGACCCGTGTTGCAGTGGAGCATGGCCGCCCTGGGCGGAGCCGTGACGGTTGCGGCCATCAGCGTCATGGTCTGGGAGGGTTTGCAGCCCAGCGCGCCGCCCATGCTCAGGGCTCGCATCGTCGAGATCGAGGCCACGGCGGCGGGCCACGTCGCCATGGTCCAGGTGACGAACGACGGTGACGAGACCGCCGCAGCCGTAAAAATCGAGGCGGTGCTGGGCGATCAGACCGCCACGGCGACGTTGGACTATGTGCCCGGCCACGGCGAGGCCAAGGCCTATTTTCGTTTCGACGCGAACCCCCGCACGGCCGTCGTCAGGGTCCAGGGCTGGTCCGCCCCCTAGCAAGATCGCGTCCGGGCCGCCCTGGCCGGGAAACTGTAGCGACCGTGCGGCGTTAGGCCCAACGAAACGACGCAGGGAGACGACCATGGCCGCACGCCCCACCTGGCAGGGACATCTGAAACTGTCGCTGGTGACCTGCCCGGTCGCGCTCTACACCGCCACCTCGTCCAGCGCCCATGTCAGTTTCCACCTGATCAATCCGGACACCAACAACCGGATCCGCATGGTCGCCACCGACCCGGACACCGGCCCCATCGAACGCTCGGACCTGGTCAAGGGCTATGAGGTGTCCAAGGACGAATATGTCCTGTTCGACGACGCCGACTTCGACAAGGTCAAGCTGGAGACGACCCGGACCATCTGCATCGACAGCTTCGTGGACGAGGACGAGATCGATCGTCTGTACTGGGACGATCCCTTCTATGTTGTCCCCGAAAAGGGCGTCGGGGCCGAGGCCTTCGCCGTCATCCGCGACGCCATGAAGGCCGCGGGCAAGATCGCCATCGGAACCCTGGTTCTGCGGGGTCGTGAGCGCCAGCTGGCGCTGGAGGTGCGGGGCAAGGGGCTGGTGGCCTATTCGCTGCGGGCGCATGACGAGGTGCGTGACGCCGACGACTATTTCGACGACATCCCGGCGGTGAAGCCCGACAAGGACATGGTCGATATCGCCAGCCGGATCATCGCCCAGAAACAGACCGACTTCGATCCGACCACCTTCAAGGACCGCTATGACGACGCCCTGCGCGAGATGATCCAGGCCAAGCAGAAGGGCGGCAAGGACGTGATCGAGGCGCCCGAACCCGACGACACCAATGTGATCGACCTGATGGAGGCCCTGCGCAACAGCCTGAAGGGCGCGGCGAGCGGGACCAAGCCGGCGGCGAAGAAGACCGCCAAGGCGCCGACGAAAAAGAAGCCGGCCTCGCGCAAGAAGGCCGCCTGACGGGGCCGCCTACAGCCCCATCGCCTTCAGCACGGGGCGCAGACTGACCTCGCCGGCGCGGAAATCCTTCCACGGGTCGGGTTTCTTGAGCAGGGCCGACGCGTCGTGCAGGGTGAAAGCCTTGGGGTCCAGCCCCGCCCGGACCTGGCCCCAGGACAGGGGAAAGGCGATCCCCGCGCCGGGCCGGGCGCGCACGGACCAGGGGGCCACCGCCGTGGCCATGCGGCCGTTGCGCAGATAGTCGATGAAAATCTTCCCGCCCCGCGCCTTCTTGGCCAGGGTGGTGGTGAACCGGTCGGGCTCGGCGCGTCGCACCTCTTCCGCGATCGCCTTGGCGAAGGCCTTGCACTGGTCCCATTCGATGCGGCTGCGGCCGTCGGAACGGATCGGGACGACGACATGAAGCCCCTTGCCCCCGGTCGTCTTGACGAAGGGATGAAGGCCCCGCTGTTCCAGTTGGGCCTTGACCGTCTTGGCGGCGGCGATGACGGCCGCGAAATCCAGACCCTCGTCGGGATCGAGGTCGAAGGTGACCTGTTCCGGCGTCTCGGGATCGCCCGGTCGACAGCCCCAGGGGTGCAGTTCCAGCCCGCCCGACTGGGCCACGGCGACCAGGCCGCCGACATCGGTCACGGCCACATAGGGATGGCGCGCCTTCACATCGATCAGCTTGAGGCGCGGATTGGACCCCGCCATCGCGTGGCGCTGAAAGAAGGTCTCGCCGCCGATGCCGTCCGGAGCGCGGATGATCGAGACGGGGCGGTCGGCGATATGGGGCAATATCCGCTCGGCCGCCGCCTCGTAGTAGCGCGCCAAATCCCCCTTGGTGATGGCGGGGCGACCCTCGTGCGCCGGCCACAGGATCTTGTCGGGATGGGACAGGGTGACGCCGGCGACGACCACCTTGCCCGAGGCGCTGCCTGAGCCGGTCTTCTTGCGACCGGCCGGATTGGCGGGCGCAGGCGGTTGCGGATCGTCCGTGACGTCACGCGCCGACTTGTCCTCGCGCAGCCCCTTGAAGGCCGCGTGGCGCAACGAACCGCCCTCGGTCATCCCGCCATGTTCCAGTTCGGCGACCAGGATCGGCCGGACCCAGTGAATCTCCTTGCCGCCGCGCGGCGCCCCCTTGCCGATGAAGGGAGAGACGTCGGCCGCCGCATCCTTCAGGGCCGGCAGCAGGGTCTTCAGCAAGGGGGCGGCGTAGCCCGTGCCGACCCGGCCGAGGTAGCGCAGCCCGCCTTCGCCCGCCACGCCGACCAGCAGGGAACGGAAGCGCGTCCCGCCTTCGGACGACCAGCCGCCGATCACCACCTCGTCGCGGCCCCGGCATTTGGACTTGACCCAGGTCGAGGATCGACCCGCCCGATAGGGGGCGTCCAGCTTCTTGGAGATCACGCCTTCCAGGTCCATGCGACAGGCGCTGTCCAGAACCGCCTGCCCGGTCGAGGCGAAGTGATCGACATAGCGCAGCCGCTTTCGCGCCTTGGCCGGAACGCGGTCGATATGGGCCTGCAGCCGCGCCTTTCGGTGCGACAGCGGCAGGTCCCGCAGATCGTCCTCGCCCTCACGCAACAGATCAAAGGCGAAATAGACCAGCTCGCTCGTCTTCTGATCCGCGATGGCCGCCTGCAGGGCCGAGAAGTCCGGCGTGTGATCCTCGCTCAGGGCGCACAGTTCGCCGTCCACCACCCCGTCGGGCCAGGTCGCCGCATCCGCCGCCAGTTCCGGAAAACGGTCGGTCCAGTCATGGCCGCGACGGGTGTAGAGCCGCGCCTCCCCGCCCCCGGTCGCCACCTGGATGCGGTAGCCGTCGAACTTGATCTCATGCACCCAGCCGGTGCCGCCCGGCGGATGGTCGGCGACCTTACACAGCTGGATCGGGACGAAGGCCGGCGGTTTCGACAGCGTCGCCTCGCTCGCCCTGGCCTTGGGTTTGGCCGGTCCCTTGCGCGCGACGGGACGAGAGGCGGTCCATTCCTTCTTCCCCTCGGATATCTGCGCCAGGCTGCGGCCCGTGGCGATGGAGGCGTCGATCTCCATATTGGCGTCGCCCTCGCCCGGCACGGCCGCCTCGTCCTTCTCCTTGATCAACAGCCAGTTGTTGCGTTTGGACGGCTTGCCGCGATCCGACTTGAGCCGCACCAGGGCCCAGCCGCCGCTGAGCCGTTCGCCGTGCAGGGTCATCTTCAGCGAGCCGCGCTTCAGCGCCGCCTCGACATCCGGCTCCTGCGGCTCCCATTCGCCGCGATCCCACAGCTGGACCGTGCCCGCGCCATAGTTGCCGGACGGAATGGTCCCCTCGAAGCTTCCATAGTCGAGCGGGTGATCCTCGACCTCGACCGCCAGGCGCTTGACGGCCGGATCGCGCGACGGGGCCTTTGTCACGGCCCACGACTTCAGCACTCCGTCATGCTCGATGCGGAAGTCGTAGTGCAGCCGTGTCGCGGCGTGCCGCTGGATCAGATAGGTCAGCCGGCCCTTGCGCGCCGCCGTGGCGGCGCCCGCGGGTTCCGGCGTGCGGGTGAAGTCCCGCTTGGCCTTATAGGTCTCCAGTCCGTTCGCCATGCCGCCCTCGTTCGACACCCGATCAGCGGCGCGGCGCGATCCGCCAGACTGTGTTGGACAGGTCGTCCGCGACCAGCAGGATGCGCCGCTGGGCGTCGAAAGTCACGCCGACCGGGCGACCGCGCGCCTCGCCGTCCTTGATGAAGCCGGTGACGAAATCGACCGGCGGACCGGCGGGACGACCGCCTGAGAAGGGCACCCAGGCGACCTTGTAGCCCGACAGGTCCTGACGGTTCCAACTGCCGTGTTCGCCGATGAAGGCGCCCTGGCTGAAGCCGCCGCCGAAGCCGCCGGCCGTCGCGAAGCTGAGACCCAGGGCGGCGACGTGCGAGCCCAGCGCATAGTCCGGGGCGACGGCGCTCTGGACCAGATCCGGGTTTTGCGGACGGACGCGCGGATCGATGTTCTGGCCCCAGTAGCTGTAGGGCCATCCGTAGAAGGCCCCTTCGCGGACCGAGGTCAGATAGTCGGGCACCAGTTGCGGCCCCAGTTCGTCGCGTTCGTTGACGACGGCCCACAGGGCGCTGGTGGTCGGTTCGATGGCCAGGGCGGTCGGATTGCGAATGCCGGTGGCGAAGGTGCGGTGCGCGCCGGTCTGGCGGTCGATGGCCCAGACGACGGCGCGGTCCTGTTCCACGGCCAGGCCGCGCTCGCCGATATTGCTGTTCGAGCCGATGCCGACATACAGGGTCTGGCCGTCCGCGCTGGCGGTCAGCGACTTGGTCCAGTGGTGGTTGATCGCCGACGGCAGCTTGGTCACTTCCTGGCGCGACGCGGTGATCCGCGTCTGGCCCGGCTGATAGTCGAACCGCACCAGGGCGCCCTGTTCGGCGACATAGAGGGCGCCGTCCACGAAGGCCATGCCGTAAGGCGCGTCCAGATTGTCGATGAAGGTGGTGCGCACCTCGGGCTGTCCGTCGCCGTTGGCGTCGCGCAACAGGGTGATGCGGTTGCCGCCCTTAACGGACGTCTTGCCCTTGGCCTTGATGACGCCGGCGATGATGTCCTTGGGCCGCAGCTTGGAGGCGTGGCCGCCCGAGCCCTCGGCGATCAGGATGTCGCCGTTTGGCAGGACCAGAATCTGACGCGGGATCTGCAGATCGGTGGCCATCGGGGTGACGACGAAGCCGTCCGGCACGGTGGGCGTTTCGCCGTCCCAGCCGATCGGCGTGGCGATCTTCATCGGCGGCACCAGAGTCTGGTTCAGGCCGGGAAGGTCGGGATTGGCGCCGGTCTGGTTCAGGTTGGGGTCGCTGCGGCTGCACCCGGCCAGGGCCAGGACGACGGCGGTCGTGCAAAGGAGCTTGTTGATCATCACGCGATCTCCCGCACGGTCGAGTTGGAATAGGCCAGCCAGCCGGCGATCAGGATCAGGACGGTCGACAGGATCGACAGGGTCAAGCCGAAGGCGCCGACGGAGCTCCAGGCGTCCTGGCTGTGCTTGAAGGCGTTGATCAGGCCCAAGACCCAGGCCAGGGCCAGGGCGGCCAGATGGATCACGGCGGCCCGTCGCGCCGGGGTGCGCCAGGACAGGGCCAGGTCGATGAGAGCCCACAGCCCGGCCAGGCCGCCGAACACCAGCGCGCCGACGATCAGCCAGGCCGAGAAGTTCGACCACTGCATCTGGGCCGTCTTCAGATAGGCGATGTCGCTGATCAGGGCGGAACTGAACAGGGCGATGGGAAAGGCCATCAGAATTCCGCGGAACGGATTCAACCTCTCACGGAAGGCGGCGACAGCGGGCATGTGAGGGTTTCCTGCGGCGTCGCCACGATACGGCGACGTCGAACCCAACACGCGGCCCGGTCTTTGGTTCATCCGATCAGGTGCGACCGGGGAGCAGAAGAACAGGCCGCCGGCGAGAACGCCGGCGGCCCGTCATCTTCTTAGAAGCGCTTGGTCAGTTGAACGCCGTAGGTGCGGGGTTCGTTGACGAAGGCGGTCAGGTTGTTGAAGTCGATGGCGCCGATGACATTCTCTTCGTCGGTGATGTTGCGAACATAGGCGGCGGCTTCCAGCCCCTTGTTCAGATCACGCCAGCCGGCGCGCAGGCCGCCTTCGAAGTTGGTGTCCACCTTGAACTCGACCGATTCATACAGGAACAGGTTGAAGTCCTTCTGCATGGCCCAGTCGGTCGAGGCGAAGAACTCGGTGTCGTCGCCCAGAGGCAGGACATAGTTCAGCGTCAGGTTGGCGGTGTATTCCGGCGCCTGCGGGAAGGGGTTGCCGTCGACATTGGCGCGACGGGTCGTGCCCACGGTGACGATGGGGTCGGTGACGGTGCAGTTCGAGCCGCAGATGGCGACCAGAAGGTTGCTGTCCTTGATCTCGGTGTGGTTCCAGGCGGCGCCGGCCGACAGGCTGAAGCCCGCGCCCAGATCGATATCGCCGTCCAGCTCCAGGCCGTAGCCTTCACCCTTGTCGGCGTTGATCAGGCGGTTGGAGTTGTCCGCGCCGCCGATGGCGGTGAACTGCATGTCGCTGACTTCGTAATAGTAGGCCGTGGCGTTGAAGCGGGCGCGACCTTCCCACAGGCGGGCCTTCAGGCCCGTCTCATAGGACATGACCGTCTCGGACTCGGCCGTGGTCAGGACCGGCAGGTTGCGGCCCTGGATCGACGGGCCGCGATACCCCTTGGCCACGCGGGCGAACAGGTTGAGGCTGTCATTGACGTCGTACAGGGCGCTGACGTCCCAGCTGACCTGCTCGTCGCCGACCGAAACGGCGCCCGTGCCGCCCGCGCCCGCGCCGGTGACGATCCGGCCCTGATAATCGCGGCTGTCGTCGGTGTAGCGCAGGCCGCCCGTCACCTTCAGGGCCTCGGTCAGCTGATAGTGCGCCTGACCGAACACCGACCAGGAGTCGGACTTCTGGGTGATGTCGGTGACCTTGGTCGGTTGAAGACCGCCGACGCCGTTGAAGGTGCCCGAGACCAGGTTGATGCGCTCATCCCAGTAGAAGGCGCCGACCTGCCAGCCGAGGCGGCCGTCGCCGTTCGAGGAGAGGCGCAGTTCATAGGTGTTCTGGCGCAGGTCGCTGGACAGGGTGCCGGTCTCGGAATTGAACGGCGTCTTGTAGGAGGCCGTCGCCGCGGCGCTGGCCACGCCGCCGTCGATGTCGCCGTCGCCCTGGGACGAACCCTGATAGGCGCCGACGATGCCGGTCAGGGTGGCGGGACCGAAGTCATAGGCGACCTGCAGCGACTCGGAAGTGGTCTTCTGCTTCTGGAAGTTGTTGCGGCCGCCGTCGTAATAGACGGTGTCGCGGTCGAAGTTGCCGTTCAGTTCGTTCGAGCCCTTGGTCAGGGCGTTGGCGCGGTTCATCGTGCCCGTGCCGTCATAATCGCGGGCCTGCAGGGTCAGCAGGGTCGACAGGCGGTCGGTGGGCTGCCAGGCGACATGGACGCGGGCGGCGACGTCGTCGAATCCGCCCAGGTCGTCACCGTTCGCATCGGCGAAGGACGGGTTGTAGGCGTTGTTGACCCAGTCGTCGCGGTGGTTCCACAGGAAGGCGCCGCGCACCTGCAGGGTCTCGGAGGCCGGCAGGGTGACGGCCGCCTCGGTGCGGGTCGAACCCAGGTTGCCGTAGGTCAGCGAACCGAAGCCGGTGAACTCGTCCGACGGCTTGACGGTGTCGATCTTGATCACGCCCGCCGGGGTGTTGCGACCGAACAGGGTGCCCTGGGGGCCGCGCAGCACTTCCAGCTGCTGCACGTCGAACAGGGGGAAGCCCTTCAGATAGACGCTTTCCAGCACCACATCGTCCAGCACCACCGAGACCGGCTGCGAGGCGGTGAAGTCGAAGTCCACGTTGCCCAGGCCGCGGATATAGAAGCGCGGGGCGTAACGGCCGTTCGAGCTTTCGACCTGAAGGCTGGGCACGCGACCCGACAGCGACAGGATGTCGGCGCCGCCGGCCGAAATGTCCTGCAGGGTCTGGGGCGTCAGGGCCGTGACGGCGAAGGGCACGTCGCGGATGTTCTCGCTGCGGCGCTGGGCGGTGACGATGATGTCGTCGACGCCGGTCGCTTCAGCGGCGGCGTCAGCGGTTTGGGCGAAGGCGGCGCCTGCGGTCAGCAGGGCGAGACCGCTGACGGTGGCGGCGAGTAGGGCTTGGCGAAGCATGCGCGTGTATCCTTGGCGACATGGGGAGGAAGCTGTCGCGCGAGCCCCTAAGGCCTCCGAAGGCGCGGCGCCAGTCGAGACCGTCGCCTGAATCTTGAACCTTTGACGACGCGGACACAGGAGCGTGACAATCGTGTCCCGAACGACGCATCCGACCGAACGCGCCATTGTACAGCTTGGCTGTGGGTGCGAAAATGAAGGCGTGCGTGACTCGGTTCCGCAACCGTATCGACACCGTTAGTATCCCCCCATGTCCTTCGTCACGCCCTCCCGTCGCCGGCTGCTTCACCTCGCTGGAGCGGCGGCCCTGACGTCCAGCCTGGCGCCCAGTCTGTCGGCCGCGACACGAAGCCCCGTCGTCGGTCGGGTGCTGGCCATAGCGGACATGCACTCCGCCTATGAACGGACCGCCCGACTTCTGGCCGCGTTCGAGGCCGAGGTCCGGTCCCAGCCGGTTCCGCATGTGATCGCCATCGACGGCGACATCTTCGAACACGGCAACGTCGTGTCCGTGCGGTCGGGCGGCGCCGTCGACTGGGCCTTCCTGGCCGAGGCGGTCCGGATCGCGCCGACCGTGGTCAATCTGGGCAATCATGACAACGACCTGACGCCGGACCTGGCCGAGGTCGTCGGCCGGTTGCGCGGCCTGGGCGTGATCGTGGTCAGCAACATCGTCGATGCGCGGACCGGCGCCGGCTATGCCCCCCCGACGGCGAGGGCGCCGTTCGGGAGCCGCTCGCTGCGGATCGTCGGCCTGGCGACCAATGCGCTGAACACCTATCCCAAGGCGTCGCGCGACCAGTTGTCCATTCCAGCGCCGGCCGAATGGGCGAACGCCCATCTGGCCGATCTGACGCGCGGCGCCGATCCGGTGCTGGTGCTGAGCCACGCCGGAGTCGTCGCCGACCGCAGCATCCTGCCCCTGCTGCCGGACGGATCCCTGATGATCGGCGGGCACGACCATCTGCTGTTCCAGCATCGCCAGGGACGCAGCGCCTACGCCCACACCGGCTCCTGGACCAACGCCTATACGGCGGCGGGCTTCCATGCGGACGGATCGGTCAGCGTCGCGTCGCATCCCATCGCCGCCGACGCCCCGTCGTCGTCCCGGCTGCAGGCCCTGATCGACGCGACCCTGGCGGAGACCCTGACGGACGCGGACCGGGCCGTTCTGGGACAAGGGGTCGAGGCCCTGTCGCTGGGCGACACCGGCCGCCGCATCGCCGCCGGTTTCGCCCAGGCGGCCGACGCCGACGCCGGCTTCATCGGCCACACCACCCTGGGCACGGGCGCACCGGCGGGGCCGATCACCCGATACATGTTCGATTCCATCGTCCGGTTCGACGGCCGGCTGATGACGGCCGAGGTGTCGCGCGCCCAGTTGGCCGGCTTCATGGCCCGCGCCAACCAGGACCGCCCCATCCCGCTGGAGCAGCGCACCGGCGACTTCCTGTACGGGGCGGTCGCCGCCGGTTCACAGGGGGCCACGGCGCGTATCGTCACGACCGACTGGTGCGCGACCAATCAGGCGGAATATTTCGGGACGACGTCGCTGGCGTTCACGCAGGTGGCGGACCTGAAGGTCAAGCCGGTCGCCCTGTCCGCCCTCATCGAAACCCCGTCGACTCCAGGCTAGAGTCTGACCAGCGACAGACCAATCCTGGAGCGGCCGTTGGCGCCGGGGCTCAGGACTGCGAAAGCCGGATCAGGGCGAAGGTCGCCGCCAGGGCGACGACCGCGCTGGTGACCATGCTGACGATGACGCTGGCGGCGGCGGGATGCGCCTCGACAGTATCGACAATCTTGTCACGGCTCATTTCGGCCGCCGCTTCGGCTTCCTCGCGCAGACGGGCGGCCGCCCGGGCGACGGCGTGCGTCGATCGGGTCACGGCCTCGGTCGCGTCCGCGCCGGTCTTCAGGGCTGCGTCCTTGAGGTGATCGCTGGCTTCGTCGGCGAGGGCCTGAAGGTCCTCGCTCAGGGTCTTGAAGGCGGACTTCGGCATGGGGAGGCTCCTTGGGTGTATGCGCCATTAAAGCCTGTTCTGCAGACGACGTCGGTGATCTGGATCAAGGTGGACGGCGTCGAGCCGGCCTAGTATGCACATGCAGCCAAGAGATCGGACCCGCTGGGTCGGACCGGCGCCAGGCCCCCTTTGGAGAGGGCCTCCATGTCGACGACCCCGCTCGCCACATCTTCGGACATCGCGCTGAATTTGGCGCTTTCGCTCATCTCCGCGTCGGTCGCGCCGGTGTTGTTGCTGGACGGCGACCTGTCCATCGTGGCCGCCAGCCAGAGCTTCCTCGAAACCTTCGACATCGGAACCGACCGGGTCGCCGGCGTGAAGATGGCCGATCTGGGCGGCGGCGAGTGGAACACGCCCCCGCTCTGGGCCCTGCTCAAGGCCACAGCCTATGGGCAGGCCGCGATCCCGGCCTACGAGATGGATCTGGCGTCGCCTTCAGGGTCCCGGCGTCTGGTCCTGAACGCCCAGCGCCTGGTTTACGGAGACGCCCAGGCGGCGGACAAGGGGTTTCGGGTTGAGGCTCACGACTTTCCGGCCGAAGCCACCGGGTTCGCGGACGCGGTCAACGGCCTGCTGGCGCGGCTCGACGAGGCGGCGACGCGCCAGGAGGCCTTCGCCGCCGACGTCGCCCATGAACTGAGGACGCCGCTGGCGGTTCTGGCCCTGGAACTCGACAGACTGGATTCCCCGGACGGGCAGAGACTGAAGCGAGATGTTTCGGCCCTGTCTCGCCTGGTCGATCAGCTGCTGATCCTGGCGCAACTGGATGCCCAGGCGGCCGCGCCGGCGGCGGCGGCGGCGGTCGATCTGAGCGAGATCGCGACGGAAGTCGTCTCGCAATACGCCGCGCTCGCCATCGACGAAGACAAGGCTCTGGCCCTGAAGATCAAGGACGCCGCAGTCGTCGAGGGCCGTCGCGAGGCGGTCGCCGCCGCGCTGCGGAATCTGGTCGAGAACGGGTTGCGGGTCACCCCGCCCGGGGGCGTGGTCACGGTGACGGCGGGTCCCGGCGCACGGCTTTCGGTGATCGACGGCGGGTCCGGGCTCGCGCCGGAACGGCTCGCCGCGCTGAGCCAGAGATATCGCCGGGGCGATCATGCCAGCCCCAGCGGCGCGGGACTGGGACTGGCCATTGTCGCACGCATAATGGCGGCCCATGGTGGCCGTATCGCGACGCGGCCGAACCAGGCTGAGCTGATCCTCGCCTTTCCTTCTGCAGACAGGAACCGACCATGAGCAGACTTGAACGCCACGCCGAACGCCATCTGGTCGCGCGCATCGGCTGGCTGCGCGCCGCCGTGCTGGGCGCCAATGACGGCCTGGTCTCGACCGCCAGCCTGATCGTCGGCGTGGCCGCCGCACAGACCGGCAAGACCGGAATCCTGGTCGCCGGCGTCGCCGGCCTGGTCGCCGGCGCCATGTCCATGGCGGCCGGCGAATATGTCTCCGTCAGCTCCCAGTCCGACACCGAGAACGCCGATCTGGCGCGTGAAACAGCCGAACTGGCGGCGGACCCGGAGGCCGAAACCCGCGAACTGGCCGGCATCTATCGCAGCCGGGGCGTCGATGAGGCGGTGTCGCTGGAGGTCGCCCGGCAGCTGATGGCTCACGACGCCCTGGGCGCCCACGCCAGGGACGAGCTGGGCATTTCGGAACAAACCACCGCCCGTCCGATCCAGGCGGCCCTGACCTCGGCGGCCACCTTCTCGCTCGGCGCCATTCTGCCGCTCGCGGTCGTGCTGGTCTCGCCCCGTTCTCTGCTGGTCGCCCTGGTGTCCGGCTCCGCCCTGATCGGCCTGGCGCTGCTGGGGGGGCTCGGCGCCCAGGCCGGGGGCGCAGGCGTCAGCAAGGCGGTCATGCGCGTCACCTTCTGGGGCGCCCTGGCCATGGCGGTGACCGCAGGGATCGGCCACCTGTTCGGAACTGTGGTCTGAAACAGGAGGGCGCGGACGGGACGTCCTCAGTCCTCGTCCGCTTCCCCCGCCTCGTCGCCCTCGCCCCTTTCACGCTTCTGATCGGCCTCTCCCGTTTCACCCGCTTCAACGCGCGCGCCCGGCGTGAAGGCGCCCGGGTCCATCCGGGTGGCGGCGTAGGCGGACCCCGCGACGACCAGAACCGCCAGGAGCACAGCCACGCGGGCGGGCGGCGCGGCGTCCTGGGCGTCGGGGAAATGGACGGTCGTCTTTCGGCCGGTGACCATCGCGCGGATCAGATTATCACGCGACAGGACCGACATTACGACCACCGCCACGACGTGCAGGGCGATCATCGCCAGCAAGACGTAGCCGATGACCTCATGCGTATCCTCGCCGCCCGTCGCCCCGGTGAAGACGGTCGCGGCCGTCAGGGCCAACAACCCCAGGACCGCGATCCCGCCCAGCGGATTATGGCCCATGGCCGCATGGACCCGGCCTGCAAACAGGCCCTTGACGTGCCCCGCCATCCTGGACGGCCGGATCAGGTTCGAGAACCGCGCATGTTCGCCGCCGACAATCCCCCAGACCAGTCTGAAGGCGATCAGGACAGCAGCCGCCCATCCTGCCGGAACGTGCCAGGCGGACAGCGCGCTGTCCTCTTCCGAGGACAGGAAGGCCAAGGCGACCGAGGCGACCAGCGTCCAATGGAACAGGCGCACGCCCGGATCCCAGACTTTTACGGTTCTTATCGAAGGCGTGGGGTGGGCTGACATGGCGGATCTCCGTTCGGACGGAAATCTGCAGGTCGAAACTGACGACGCCCTGACACCCGGCCCCCGTTTTCGCCGTCGTCATTGCACGCAG
The DNA here is from genome assembly GCF_049898245.1 of Brevundimonas sp. TSRC1-1. Classification (NCBI taxonomy): domain Bacteria; kingdom Pseudomonadati; phylum Pseudomonadota; class Alphaproteobacteria; order Caulobacterales; family Caulobacteraceae; genus Brevundimonas; species Brevundimonas sp. TSRC1-1. Next base: position 264,285 of record NZ_JAFCXI010000004.1, on the reverse strand, counting down.
TGGCGCGCCCCCACGACCGAGTCGCCACGCGAGCGCCAGCGAACAGCGGTACGGCGTAGGCGTTGCCGAAGATGTTGGGGACGGTCAGACAGTCGGTCGAGATCACCTGGGCGCCGCGACACGGCCGTGAGGCGCGCTTCATCTCACCGCGACACGCCGGCGCCGTAGAGCCTCGGCTTCCTGTGGCGACAGCGGCAGAAGATCCATGGCCGCGTTCAGATAGCCGTCCAACGGTCCCGAAAACGGCCAGTCGGAACCTGGCGCGAAACGTTCGACGCCGATGTCGCGCATGACATCGACCAGTCGGGCCCTGTTCTCTGGCGACGTATCGGCGTCGAAGACCTGAGCCAGATCGAAGAAGAGGTCGGGAGCCATGCCGGGTTGTTCCGCCAGGATCTGGCGAAACCCTTCCAGCGCATCCCAGGTGTTCGCGTCCAGACCGCCCCAGCTGCCGGAATGGGCGATGACGACGGGCGCGCCGACCGCGTGCGGCAGGACCTGTTCGACGAAGATGCGGACGTCGCGCGCGCCATAGTCTTCGGCGCGGGTGCGCATGTGGATCATGATGGTCATCCCGGCGTCCGATGCGGCGTCGAAGACCGCCGCAAGGCGGCGGACCTGATCGGGATCGCGAAGGTCGACGCCGGAGTTGGTCAGGTGCAGCTTCAATCCCTTGGCGTAGGGCTCGTCCTTCCAGGCGGCGATTTCGGCCAGGGCGTCGGGCGCAAGCGGATTGACCGAGACGAAGGCGACCAGCCGTCCGGGGTGGGCGGCGGCCGTGGCGACGGTGAAGGCGTTGGCGTCATGAACCCGCGTCGCGGCGTCAGCCAGCGGGGGAACCATCATCGGACTTTCGGCCAGATAGGCCGTGGACATCATCCAGGCCGTCTGGACGCCCGCCTCGTCCATGTCCGCAAGCAGATCGTCGGCCGTCAGGGGTTCGACGAAGGCCGGATCGCACGCGCCGATACGCCCCGGACTGCTGCAGTAGGCCGACAGGATGTCGAGGATGGCGGGCGAATGGACGTGGACGTGATGGTCGGTGTGAACCGGGGTGCGGGGCTGCGCCGTCACGGGCGTCGCAAGCAGCGCGGCCGAAACCGCGCTCGCCGCGGCGATGCGTTTGAAGATCATCGAAGAATTTCTGAGACGCTGCGATCAGGGCTCAGCGCGCGGCGTCGCCCAGCAGTGTCTGTTTCCAGAACAACAGGCTGGTCCAGAAATAATAGTCCTCGTTCTCCTTCTTGTGGAAACCATGGCCCTCGTTCTGCGCCAGCAGATGCCAGGCCGTACCGCCGTTGCCGCGGACCGCGCTGACGATCTGATCGGCTTCGGACGCCGGCACACGGGGGTCATTGCCGCCGGTCGCGACCAACAGCGGGATGGTGATCTTGTCCACGCTGGTCAGGGGCGAGATCGCCTGAAGCTGGGCGCGTTGGGCCGGATCACGCTCGTCGCCGTATTCCACGCGCCGCAGGTCGCGGCGGTAGGATTGAGTGTTTTCCAGGAAGGTGACGAAGTTGGAGATGGCGACGTAGCAGTTCGCCCCCTTCAGCCGGTCGCTGTAATGCACCGCCGTAGCGTAGCACATATAGCCGCCGTACGAGACGCCGGTGACGGCGAAACGCGAGGCGTCCAGGTCTGGATCGACCTCCAGGGCGTCGAGGAAGGCGCCGATGTCCTTGACCGAATTCTCTCGCTGGAACGGTCCATTGTCCAGATTGACGAAGCGTGTGCCATAGCCGGACGAGCCGCGCACGTTCGGGAAGAACAGCGCCACGCCCAGTTCATTCAGCAGATAGTTCTGCGCCCCCAGGAAGTCGGGACGGGTCTGGCCTTCCGGTCCGCCGTGGATATCGACGATCAGCGGACGTTTGCCCGGAAACTTGGCGGGGTCCGGCTGATAGAGGAACCCGGACACCGGCTCGCCGTCGAAGCTCTTCACCTCAACCAGCCTGGGCTCGATGTTGATGGCGGGGTCCAGGCCGCCGGTCTCGCTGTGGGTCCACTGGGTGACCGCCAGGGTCGTCGGATCGATCGAGAAGGCGTCGCCTGACACGCGGGCGGACGACAGGCTCAAGCCAATCGCGCCCCAGGGCGCAACGTCGATGGCCGGTCCGATGCTGTAGGGGATGACGCCGTCGGGCAGGCCGGTGACGACACGCACAGCGCCGGTGGCGACATCCATGACCTTGAGCCGGGACACGCCCGCCTCGTTGACAGCATAGGCGACGAAGCTGCCGTCGGGGGACAGGGCGTAGTCGCTGACGTCCCATCGCGTTTCAGGACTGACGGGAACGAAGCCGCCCCGCTCGATCCGCCCGAGGCGCAGGAAGTCGGAATCCTTGTTCGAGGTCGCCCAGACGGCGCCGTCGTCCGCATATTTGGGATCGACATAGGAGACCTGCGCCGCCGGATCGGTCAGGGGCGTCATGCGGCCGGACGCCAGGTCCAGCTCATAGACCACGGCGTTGTTGATCGACATCCGGTTCAGGACCAGGGCCTTGGCGCCGTCGCTGGAGAAGTCGGCGATGTTCCAGCCTCCGCCGGAGACCTGCGCGACCAGGCGGTCGCTAGATGGGTCGGCGGGATCGACGACATACAGGTCCATGTCGGCGCCGTTGCGGCGGGATGAGGCGTAGCCGACCCTCTTGCCGTCCCGGCTCCAGGCGCCGAACCAGTTGCGGCTCTTGCCGTCGGTGATACGGGTCAGCCGACCGCCGGACAGTGTGTAGAGCTGATAGAATTCGTCGCCGCCATTGTCCTTCTGGACCAGCAGGGTCTGACCGGACGGCGACAGGGCGCCGGCCAGGATCGGCTCCGCCTCGAAACTGATCTGGGTTCGGGCGCCGTCAGGGCCGGTGACGAGATGAAGCTGATCAGTCGCCCCGAACCGGGTCTTGATCAGCATGGACCGGTCAGCGGCGTTCCAGCCGAGGAAGGCGGCGCGGCGCGCCTGAAGATAGGGTTGGGTCGCGGCGACCAGATCGTCGGGCACCGCCGGCAGGCCGTCCGCAACGATGGCGGCGGGCTTGGGCGCCTCAGCCAGGGCCGCAGGGGCGACGCTCAGGGCGAGCAGGAGGGCCATCGGCAGACGGGTAATCATGGAACAGACCGTGCGGTGTATGGGGGAAGCAAAAGGGGGAGGTCGCCGGCTCCCTTGGAGGAGCAGAGCCGGCGACCGGGAGCGGGGACCGAACTAGAAGCGGTACCGCGCGCCAACCGTGACGTACCGACCGATGACGTCGTAGTACGGCGAGTAGAGCGACCCGACCGGCGGGTCCTTGTCGAACAGGTTGGTCGCGTTGGCGTAGAGCTCGACACCGTTCGCACCGTAGTGGGCCAGGTCAGCCGTCAGCCCCAGATCGACATAGGTGTAGGCGTCGATGTGGTTGTTCGAGATGGCCACGGTGCTGTTGTAGTCGCCCGCCGAGATGTAGCGCGCGCGCAGGTTCGCGCCGAACACCTCGCCTTTCCAGCCGAGGCTGGCGTTGAGGCGCAGCTTGGGCACGCCCAGGCCGAACGAATAGCCCTGGGATTCGACATATTCGATCTCGGTCACGCCGTCGTCGGTGGTCAGGCTGTTCACCCAGGTGCCGACCAGACGCATGGTCACCCGCCCCGTGGCGCCCGGCACCCAGAGGTCAGCGTCCGAGGCGTAGGACGCCTCGGCGTCGATCCCGTCCGTGTGATACTCGGCCAGGTTCACGTAGGTGGACAGGGTGCGGATCAGATTGCCTCCCGCATCGCGTTCGACCTTGGAGCAGAGATCAAGGTTGCCATTGTAGCAGCGGGTGACCAGGTCCTGCGCCGCAATGGTCGTGATCACGTCATCGATCTTGATGTCGTAATAGTCCAGCGACAGGTTGAGGCCGGGAATGGACGGCGGGGCATAGGTGACGCCAAGGGTCAGGGTGTCAGCCGTCTCCGGGCGAAGGTTGGGATTTCCGCCGCCGTTGTTCAGCACATAGACCAGGGCGCCTTTCTTGGCCGGGTCGTTGAGGTTGTTCCATCCGGTCGTGGTCGTCGTGAACAGTTCAGACAGGTTGGCCGAACGGATGTCGCGCGACTGGGTCACCCGGCCCCGGAAGCCCTGGAAGAACTCGTTCGTCGCCCCGACCTTCCACGACCAGATCGAACCGGTGGTGTCGTAGTCGGAGATACGCGCGGCGGCGTTGAACTGCAGGTCGTTCAGAACCGGCAGGTCGCGGACGACGGGAACCAGGATTTCGCCGAAAGCCTCCTTGACGCTGAACTCTCCGGACATGGCCGAGAAGCTGAAGGTCTTGAAGGCCTTCGCAGCATCCAGTTCGCCGACGCGCTGGTCGGTCTGCTCCTTGCGGGCCTCAAGACCGACGGCGATCGAGACGTCGCCCGCCGGCAGGCTGAAGGGCTCGCCGCGCAGGCTGATCCCGGCCACGTCCAGCTTGGTCGTTGCGCGCTGCTGCGGGGTGCCGGTGACATAGTCGATGGCTTCCTGCGACGGGGCCCCGAGGCCGAACAGATTGATCGGCACGCAGCCGGAGTTGGCGTTGGTCAGGGTCACGCGGCAGACGGCCTGGCCGGTCGATGGATTGATGACGGAATCGACGGCGTTGGCGAACTGGGTCTTCAGCAGGAAGCCAGGCGTGTCGATGTTGTTCTCGAATTCACCGTGGCTGTAATAGGCGCCCCAGCGCCAGTTCTCGCCGAACTCGCCATCCACGGCCAGGGTCGCCTGGGTGGTCACCCGCTCGAAGTCGATCGTCGAATAGGACAGATCGGAGTTGAAACGACCGAAGGTGAAGGACGTCTGGCCGGCGGCCGCCATCTGCTGCTTGATCGTGGAAGACAGGAAGGCGTTGTCGATGCCGATGGTCAGGTCGCCGCGATCATGGTCGCCGAACCAGACATAGTTGTTCCACATGCGCGAATGACGGACATCAGCCGTGACCCGCAGCCTGTCGTTGATCTCGTAGACGGCGCTGGCCAGACCCGTGTAACGCCTCTGCGGCGTGACCAGCGGGCTCAGATCGTCGTTCGACGGACCTTCGCCGCCGATCGAATTCGTGCCGCTGACCGTGCCATAGTCGAACGGACGCAAGGAGCCGTCCGGGTTGAACACCATGCCGCGGTTCACACCCGACATGATCAGACCGCCATAGGCCGCGTTGGCGAATCCGACGTCCGGCGTCTGCGCGCCGTTGACCGTAGCCCAGCGGCCGATATTTGGGCGCGAGGCCTTCGGGATGACGCCTTCGTTGTCGAGATATTCGCCGCCGACGACGAAATGGCCGCGACCGCCGGCGAAGTCCGTGCCCCAGGCGCCTTCGAACCGTTCCTGCTCGGCGTCGTCATAGGACGAGATGCCGTATTCGGCGCCCAGCTTGCCGCCGGTGAAATAGCGGTCGATGCCGATGTTGACGACGCCGGCCACGGCGCCCGATCCCCAGGCGGCGGAGGCGCCGCCGGTGACCACGTCGACGCTCTTGACCAGGACCGACGGCACCGCGTTCAGGTCGTTCTCGCTCGACACCCGGCGTCCGTCGATCAGGACCAGGGTCCGGTTGATGCCCAGCCCCCGCAGGTCCACCGGCGCATTGCCCGCGCCGGTGTTGGTGCCGGTCGTCTGGGCCGAGGTGGTGGCGCGGAACTGGGGCATGTCGTTCAGCGCGGCCGCGATATTGGGGCGCGCGCCCACCGACAGATCCTCAGCGGTCAGGTGGATGGTCGGCGTCGGCGCTTCGAAGCCGGCGCGATCAATGCGCGAGGCGGTGACGACGATATCGTCGACCGCGGCGGTTTCCGGAGAGCCCTCCGTCTCCTGGGCTTGGACCGCCGTGGCGCAGGCCAGCAGGGCGATGGCGCTGCAATAATGGGTCAAGTGACGATTAAGACGAGACAAAGCGAGATTCCTCATGGCGACGACGCCCCTCCCCAGGGATGCCCAATGCGACTGACGCTCTTCGGCGTCCGTTCGCCCCCGCTGTCATTGGGCCTGAGAGTTTCGGGTCGTCGCCGACCCTTTCTCCTTCGGCGAGACCGCATCCCCCGGATCCGGCCTTCTCTCCAGCGTTCCTTCAGCAAGACGGTCCGTTTGCCTGAGCGTTTCCGGGGCGGTTGCGCCTTCGGCGTCGGCCGGAGCCGATCTCTCCCGCCTTGCTGGGGTGAGTAAGATCAACCCAGACCGCCCTGTCAAATCGACAAATACAGCAGTTATTTTGCGCTCAAAACAAAATACATGGTTTTATCGTGCCGGCACGAACCAGACGGACCAGATCAAGACCCCATGTTGCAAGCGACGGGCGTCCGCATGACGGCGTCGTGACAGAAAGGGAGGCTTCGGACTTAATGGACTTATCCACAGGAACGGTCAGGGAGCAGCCGGATCCGCCGGCGCTCTGACGCCGTGACGCATCGCTTCCCTCCACCGGGTGAGCAGAGTCGCGCGACGCGCCTGATCCAGATTGGCCAGCAGGGCGGGTCCCACCCGAACCGGCCGAACGCCTGGCGCGGCGGGACGGACAGGCGCATCGACATCGTCGCGGACCGGTCGAACGCCCAGGGCTCCGATCACCCGCTGGCCTTCACGCGAGAGAAGGAAGTCCAGAAACAGCCGCGCCGCATTCGGGTGGGCGGCGTTGCGCGGGATGAAGGCCACGCGTGAAACGGACAGATGATAGTCCTCAGGCGTGATCAATCCGATCTCCGGCGCGCGCGCGACCCATGACGCGCCGTACGACTGGTTCATATTATAGGCGAACGCCATCCGCCCATCGGCGATTTGACTCATCATTCTCCGCCCGGAGGTGTCCAGCCGCGGACGCTGCGCGCCCAGCGCCTCCATCAACGACCAGGCTTCAGGATAGATCTGCACGTCCGCCGAAAGCTGCATCAGGGCCACGCCGCTCCGTTCGGCGTCGTAGAGGGTGACACGACCGTCAAAGACCTCGGGGCGGGTCTTGAGCAACCGAAGCAGATCCGCATGACTGCGGGGCACGACATCGGTCGTGAGCCGGCGTCGATTATAGGCGAACACGATCGGCTCGGCCGTCAGGCCATAGCCCTGGTCGCGCCATACCGAACCGTCCGGCATGGCCGCACGATGCGGCGACCGGTAGGCTTGAGCATAGCCGTCGTTGATCAGCTTGACCTGCACGTCCATCGCCGTGCTCCAGACCAGGTCCGGCCCCTCCTGGCCCGCAGCCGCGAGCCCCCGAACCTCCTCGGCGATCCGAGTGGAGTTTTTGTCGTCCAGACGTACCCTGATCTCAGGCCAGCGACGACGAAAGGCCTCCAGCACCGGCCCCATCAAACTGGTGTTGGTGAGGATGTGAAGCGCCCCCTCGCGGCGGGCCAGCCAACGCACCCGCGGCGCCGTGCCCGCGCCCTCAGGCTCCGACGAACAACCGGCGGCGCTTAACACCGCCGCCCCTCCCGCCAGCCCGCCCGCCAGGCCCCCCGCCAGGCCTACGAGCAGATCTCGCCGATCCGTCTTCACCGGCCCCGCTTTCTGGTTATTGTGTCATCCATGATCCGTCGCCCCCTCGCCTCGCCATGAGAATACTCGTTGTCGAAGATGACAAGGCGCTACGGCATTCGCTCGAAGCCACTCTGCATGAGGCAGGTTTCGAGGCGAGATGCATCGACAGCGGCGAACAGGCCTTGCGCCTCGAAAGCTCAGAGGTCTTCGACGCCGCCATCCTGGACATCGGCCTTCCCGACATCGACGGCTTCGAAGTGCTGAGAACCCTGAGGCTGCAGGGATCATCGACCCCGGTTCTCATGCTGACGGCGCGTGACGCCCTCAGCGACCGGGTCGCGGGCCTTGACCTCGGGGCCGACGACTATCTGGTCAAGCCGTTCGCCCCATCGGAGTTGGTCGCACGTCTCCGCGCCATCGTGCGTCGACGCCAGGGACAGGCCGCCGGCGCGGTCGTGGTCGGAACCCTCTTCTGCGACTGGCGCACCGGGCGCGCCCACGTCAACGACCGCGACCTCGCCCTGCGCCCCCGCGAATGGGCGGCCCTGCGCGTCCTGGCGTCCCGACCTGGACAGGTGGTGGACCGCGACCTGCTGGCCGCCGAGGTCTTTCCTCAGGACGAGGCGCCGTCGCTCAATGCGCTGGAAATTCACGTCGGCCGTTTGCGACGCAAGCTTCAGCCGGATGGACCGGCCGTGACCAATATCCGTGGCCGCGGGTATCGCCTCGATCCATGAGCCTCGCCCGGCCTGCCCGTTCCCACAGCCTGGTCACACGTCTGCTGATCGCACAGGTGGCCCCTCTGGCGCTCTTCGCGGTCGTCGTTCTGGCGGTCGGCGCCTGGACGGCCCAGCGGGTGGTGGCGAACAATGCGGACCGCCTGCTGGCCGGCGCGCTTCAGACCATCCGCGAGACGGTGTCGGTCGCGGAGGGTCGCATCACCGTGGATGTCGCGCCCTGGGCCCTGGCTCTGCTGGACGGTCCCGAACGTGACGCCGTCTTCTACAGCGTCCGCGAAGGCGATCGCCTCGTCACCGGCTATGCCGAACTGCCCAATCTCCCTGAGGCCCGGACGGAGGAGCCGGTCTTCGCGGACCTGTCCGTCCGGGGGGTTTCGGTGCGTATGGCGCAACAGACCCTGATCATCCCCGGCCGCGACGCCCCCATCCGCGTCTCGGTGGCCCAGAGCCTGGATTCCCGTCACGCCAGCCTGCGAGAGCTCTACCGCAGCATGCTGCTTCTCCCCGGCCTGCTGGTGGTGCTTGCAGCGCTTCTGATCTGGCCAGCCCTGCAATGGGGCCTGAACTCGCTGAAGCGTCTGATCGACGACCTGACGCGCCGCCCCAGCCCCTCTTCCGACTTCGCCCCGGCCAATGTCGATCTGGCGCCCCGCGAATTGTGGCCCGTTCTGAACGCCTTCAACCATCTGCTGGCGCGGCTTGAGACTTCCACTTCCGGCATTCAGCGGTTCGCGGCCGACGCCTCGCATCAACTGCGCACGCCGCTGTCGGTCCTCTCCGCCAATCTTGACCTTCTGGCCGGCTCCTCCCGCCCCTGGACGGCTCAGGAACGGCGGTTGATCGCAGACTCTCGCGACGCCGTCGGCGGCATGACGCGGCTGGTCGGTCAGCTGCTGTCGACGGCCCGGGCCGACGGGGCCCGGATAGACACCTCCGCCGACCTCGGCCGCGCGGCGCGGCGCGCCTGTCAAGCCGCTCGGGAGCGCCGCGCCTTTGCCGACGGCGCCCTGCGCCTTCGCCTTCCGGCCGAGCCGGTCATTGTCCTCGGCGCCGAAGACCTCATCACCGAACAGATCCTCAACCTGATCGACAACGCCTTCCACCACGGCGCGCCGCCGGTGGCCGTTCATGTCCGCATGACGGGCCGACAGGCCGCTGTCTGCGTCTGGGATCACGGACCGGGCGTGGATGAAGCCGTCCTTCCCCACCTCACCGACCGCTTCTTCCGCGCCGGCTCATCCCAGACGCCCGGCTCCGGCCTCGGCCTGGCGATCGTTCACACCCTCTCCGAGGCCCAAGGCGCAAAGTTCAAGCTGTGCAATCGCGGCGGGGTGCGAACCGGACTTGTTGGGGAGATCGTTTTCCAGCTTCGGGACATGGGCTGAAGCGGGTTGGAGACGGCGCGCGCCCTCTCCGAGCCAAACCACCGTTTCCAGCGCGCGGCGCCCCATCGTCCCTCGATCCTCATCTCCGCCTAGACGGTAGGGATCGTGCCCCCATCGATCACGTACTCGCCGCCGTGAATGGCTGCGGCGCGGTCGGAGGCGAGGAATGCGATCAACTCGGCGACCTCCTCCGGTTTCGCCGCCCGCCCCAGGGGGATCCCGCCTAGCGCGTTCAGGACGCTTTGCCGCGCATCTTCCAACGTCCCGCCCGAGCCTGCGGCGATCCGTTCCAGCAAGGCGTCCGAGGCTTCCGTGGATATCCAGCCGGGCGACACCACATTGACCCGCACGCCCCTGGGCCCCAGTTCCTTGGACAGGGCCTTGCTGTAGGTGGACAGGGCCGCTTTGGCGGCGGCGTAGGCGGTGGTGGATTCCGGCAAAGGCAATGTCCGCTGGATAGACGAGACATGGATGATGGCGCCGGATCCCCGCCCGATCATCTGCGGGGCCAGCAGGCGATCCAGGCGAACCGCAGGCATCAGGTTCAGATCAAGTTCGGTGCGCCAATGCGCGTCGGTCAGGGCGGCGAAGCCTCCGGCCGGCGCCGACGAGCCGCCGACGACATGCACCAGAACATCAACACCGCCAAACCGGTCCATCGCGGCCTGGGCCAAGGCCTCGCACCCTTCCAGCGTCATGAGATCGGCCTGGACGAACTCAGCGCCGGTCGAGGCCTCGGGGGCCGCCCGCGCGGCTGTGATCACCCGGGCGCCGCCGGCGAGAAAACGCTGGACGGTCGCGCGGCCGGCGCCCTTGGTGCCGGCGGTGACGAGAATCCGTCGACCTTCGAACTCTGTGGGATCGGGGCGCATCGTCACAGCGAGATCTCAAGCGCGCGGATGGCGTCGTCGCCCAGAGTGAAGCGAAGCGTGAACCGAAGGGGGCTGCCCTTGAAGTCGCCGGCCGTGGGTCCCTCCAGGACGACCTGGTCCCCCTCGTGGCGTATCGTATCCGGCGTGAAGATCGCCTTGCTCGCGATCGTGGCCTCGAGCATCCACCGTCGGAGCGCCGCATGGCCCTGATGGCGCCCGCCGTCGTCCTTCACGACAGCGTCAGGCGCAAAGGGCTGCAGCATGCCGGCAAGGTCGAGGCGCGCATTGGCCGCGACATAGTCAGCGATGGGTTTGGGAAGGTCGGCGATCATTGGGTCTCCCGTTCGGATTCTTGCGTTCGATCCAAACTGCAAGTACGCTCCCACAATGGCAAGAACCGACGAAAAAGTTAGGTACGCACCTGAAGGTAAGCCCTTCGACTACACCCCCCAAACTGCGGCCTCGAGCGCGCAGAATGTCATCCGTGTCCTCGAAGGACGCTGGAAGCTGGTGATCCTGTTCCAGCTGTTCGGGTCGAACGTGCGGCGGTTCTCCGAACTCGAAAAAGCTATTCCCGGCGTGTCGCAGAAGATGTTGATCCAGCAGCTTCGACAGCTTGAAGCCGATGGAGTCGTGGCCCGCATCGTCCACCCCCAGGTCCCGCCCAAGGTGGAATATCATCTGACCGAATGGGGACAGTCCCTCTGTCCGGTTCTCGACAAGCTCCTGAGCTGGGCCGAAGCCGCCCCCGCCGATGTGCGTGACCGGCTGATCGAAAGCGATCGACCAGCGGCGAACGCACAAGGCTGAGTTCAGGACAGGCGGCCAGTGCGTCGATGTCGGCGTCTGATCTCGCGCCTGAGAATTCAGAAAGCATTAACCAAGCCTCGACAGGAATCCGCGACGCAGCCTAGATTCCCCCTGTAGCTGATTTGGTCGGGAGAGCGCCTTGCGGGGCATGGAGCGGCGGCAAGACAAGCGAGGCCGACGCGCCACCGACAGGGCCCCCAGCGCCCCGGCCTGGATGCGCATCGGCGTGCTGGTCCTCGCCCTCGGCTCCACCGGATACGTGCTGTTGATGTCGCGAGACGCGACACGCCCTGCCCGCGAAGCCCATCGCCTCCAGAACGAGAACTTGACGTTGAGCGCCCAGCTCGCCGCCAGCCGGACCGCCGTCCTGATGCAGGCCGCCCAGACCGGGATCGACGTCGGGACAGCCGCACTGCTGGACGACGCGCTCCCGATGGCCGCCGTCGAGCGGGCGCGCGGCGTCGCGCCGAACGCGGGCTTTTCGGTGATCGGCGCCGACGGCGCGATCCTGGCCAGCCAGGGGCCGGTGCAGTCGCCCGGCGTCGTCACCCTGACGGGGCCGCAAGCCGGGGGGCGGCGGCTTGAGGCGCGCATTCTCCCGTCCCTGCCCGCCTCTGGCGCGGTCCGGATCGTGTCGAAGACGGGGATCATCCTGGCCTCGCCGAACGCCGCCGAGGTCGGCCGGTCCGCAACGCCGTTGATCGGCGTCCAGGCCGGCGACCTGGCGTCCCTGACCACGCCCGTCGCCACGCCGGGGGGCAGGGCGCCGGTCGTGGCGGCGCCGATCACGCCCGACGGTCCCTATGTGGTCGCCTTGCAGAGCGGACCGCCCGCGGGTGCGGCGGGTCTGCTGGGCGAGGCCTGGGTTCTGGCGGCCCCCGTGCTGCTGGGCCTCGGCGTCCTGGCGCTGTTCCTGTTCCAGGGCCTGCGTCGTGCGCGCGCCAGCCGGGAATGGGCCTCGTCGGAAAAACGCTTCCGCATCGCGGTGGAGGCGGCGCGCTGCGGCGTATGGGAATGGGATCTGGACGGCGCCGAAGTGACCCTGTCCGACTATATGGCGACCCTGCTGGGCTTCGAGACCGGCGGCGTCGTACCGGCCGAGACCGTGATGGCCCGCATCCATCCCCGTTACCGCGACCAGGTGCAGCACGCGTTGCGCCAGGCCTCGGCCTATGGCGCCTTCGAGGTCACCTTCCCCGTCCCGGGCGACGGCGGCCGGACCCGCTGGATCGATGCGCGCGGCCAGGCGCGAGGGGCGCGGGGCGAGGCCGGCTTCTCCGCCATCCTGGGCGTCGCCCTGGACATCACAGAGGCCCGCCGGGCCAAGGCCGCCGCCCAGTCCGCCGAAAGCCGTCTGCGCGACGGGGTGGAGAGCATCTCGGACGCCTTCGTCCTGTTTGATCGCCAAGGCCGCCTCATCCTCTGGAACCAGGCGTTCGAGGACGCTTTCGACTTCCAGTCCGGCGTCGTGCGGCGCGGCGCGGCGAAGGAGGAATTGAACCGCATCGCCGCCCTGGCCATCAAGGCCGAACATGCGCCGACGGACGGCCGGGCGGGCCTTCGCGAGGTCGAACTGCACGACGGCCGCTGGCTGCAGTTGTCCGAACGCTTCACCTCGGAGGGCGGCTCGGTGGTCACCGCCGCCGACATCACCGCCATCAAGCGCGAAGAGACCGAACGCCGCCGCGCCGTCGAGGACCTGAGCCGCACCGTGGCCCAGCTCGAAGCCAGCCAGCAGATGCTGTCGCAACTGGCCCGGAAATACGAGATCGCCATGACCCGGGCCGAGGCCGCAAATCAGGCCAAGTCCGAATTCCTGGCCAATATGAGCCACGAACTGCGCACCCCCCTGAACGCCATCAACGGCTTCTCGGAGATCATGGCCGCCGAGCTGTTCGGCCCCATAGGCGAGAAGTACAAGGGCTACGCCGGCGACATCCTGAAGTCGGGCCAGCATCTGCTCAGCCTGATCAACGACATCCTGGACATGGCCAAGATCGAGGCCGGCAAGATGACCCTGCACTACGAGCCCGTCTCGCTGCGGGACGTGTGCGAGGACGCCGCCCGACTGATGCGCGGCAAGGTTCTGGAGTCCGGCCTGACCCTGGAGATCGAAGCGGGCGACCTGCCGGACATCGAGGCGGACCACCGCGGCGTGAAACAGGTGATGCTGAACCTGATCTCCAACGCCGTTAAGTTCACGCCCGAAGGCGGGACCGTCACCCTGTCGCTGACGCCGTTCAAGGGGGCGGCCGGCGAGGATCGCGTCCGGGTCGCCTGCGCCGACACCGGCATCGGCATCGCGCCTGAACATATGGTCCGTCTGGCGCGGCCCTTCGAACAGGTCGAAGGCCAGCATTCCAAGACCACCCAGGGCACCGGCCTGGGCCTGGCCCTGACCAAGTCGCTGATCGAGATGCATGGCGGCCGGCTGAACATAGAAAGCGAGCCCGGGGTGGGCACGGTGGTCAGTTTCGACCTGCCGACGCGACGTCCCGTCCAGACCGTCCAGCCCATGAAGGCCGCCTTCGCCGCCTGAGCCGCCTGAGCCGCCGAGGCGAGCGATCAGAGTTCGAGCCGGTATCCCACGCTCGGTTCCGTGACGACCAGGGCCGGTTCGGCGGGGTCGGCCTCCAGCTTGTGGCGCAGTTGGCCGATCACGACGCGCAGATACTGGACATCGGCGGCGTGGCCCGCGCCCCAGACGGTCTTCAGCAGGTCGGCGTGGCCCAGCACCTTGCCGGCGTTGCGGGCCAGACAGGCCAGGACTTCGTATTCCTTGGGGCGCAGCTTCACCCGCTCGCCGGCGCGGGTGACGATGCGGCGGTCCAGGTCGATGACCACCTCTCCGACCGTGACCACGCCGCCCGCCACCGGCGCCAAGGCCCCCTGGCGCAGCCCGGCCCGGATGCGCGCCAGAAGTTCGCCGACCCCGAACGGCTTTTCGACATAGTCGTTGGCGCCCAGGTCCAGGGCCGCGATCTTCTCGGCCTCGCGATCGCGGGCGGACAGGACGATGATCGGCCCCTGGTAGAATTCCCGCGCCCGTTTCAGCACGTCCTTGCCGTCCATGTCGGGCAGGCCCAGGTCCAGCACCACGGCGTCGGGGCTCCACAATGCGATGGCGCGCAGGCCTTCCTGCCCACTGTCGGCGCGGCGGGGTTCGTAACCGGCGGCGTCCAGGGCGGGCGACAGGAAGCGGTGGATCTGGTGCTCGTCGTCGATGACGAGGACCTGGGGGCGGACGGCGGGCATCACAGCAGATCCGGATGGGTGGCGATGGATTTGGGCAGGCTGATCAGGATGCGGGCGCCCCGCTTGCCGCCGTCGGGTCCGTCGTGGATCGGGCTGGCGGCGGCGATGCGGCCGCGCATGGCCTCGACGAAGCCCTTGGCGATAGCCAGACCCAGGCCGGCCCCCTGGACTCTGTCGGGGGCGCGGTCGGTCGAATCCTCCATGCGGCGGAACTTGTCGAACACCCGTTCCAGCTCGGCCGTGGGTATGCCGCGCCCCTCGTCCTCGATGGAGATGACGACGGAGCCCCGGTCCTCATAGGCCGCCAGTTCGATGGTCGTCCCGTCGGGGCTATAGGCGATGGCGTTCTCAAGAATATTGACCACCGCCTGTTCCAGCAGACCGGGGTCGGCTTCCACCATGCTGAGCTGGGGCGGGAAGTCGCGGGTGATCCGACGTCGCCCCAGGCGGCGCGACACCCGGTCGGCGGCGGCGTTCAGGGCGTCGCGCACATCGGTCCAGTCGGTGCGGACGTTCAGCCCGCCGCCCTCCAGCCGGGTCATGTCCAGCAGGTCGCCGACATAGCGCGACAGGCGTTCGGCCTCTTCGCGGATGCTGAGCAGCAGGTCGTCGCGGACCTCGGGCTTCAGGGTCGCCCCATAGTCGATCAGGGTGGTGGCCGAGCCCAGCACGGTCGACAGGGGCGTGCGCAGATCGTGGCTGACCGAGTTCATCAGTGCGGCGCGGAACCGGTCGGCGCGACGCAGGGTCTCGCTCTCCAGCGCCTGTCCGGCCAGATCAGCCCGCTCCAGCGCCACGGCGCCCTGATCCAGCAGGGCCAGGGCCAGCCGCTCCTCGTCCGAGCCCGCCGCCACGGCCGAGGCGTCGATTCCCGCCACGCCGGCGCGACCGCGCACGCCTTGCAGGGGCTGAAACCGCCAGCGGGTCTGCGGCAGGGTGCCGGTGCCGTGACCCGTGACCTCGCCGTGGGTCCAGGCCCAGCGGGCCGCGGCCATGGCGTCGGCGCCCAGGACCACGCCCTCGGGGCTGGCGGCCGTCAGGACGATGTCGTCGCCGTCCGGCAGCAGGACCACCGCCCCGGCCCCGGCGGCGGCTGAGGCCTGTTCGGCCAGGCTTCGGGCGGTCGTCGCACGATCCTGGGCCGCCGACAGGGTCTGGCTGGCGGCCAGCAGGGCAGAGACGGCGGCGGCGCGACGCTGGGCCGCGCGGGCCTGTTCGCGCACCCGCCCGGCCAGGGCCCCCGTGCCCAGGGCGACGGCCCAGAACAGCAACAGCGTGAGGAAGTCCGTCGGCGAACCGATCAGGAAACTGTAGCGCGGCTGAAGGAACAGGAAGTTGTAGGTCAGGAAGGCCAGGGTCGCCGCTACGAGAGCGGGCCGCAGCCCGTTCAGCACCCCCGCCGCCACAACGGCGGCCAGATAGATGACGCCCAGATCGACCCGCTCGAACCGCGTGTCCAGCAACAGGGCGACGCCGGTCGCGGCCCCGACGAAACCCGCGCCGGCGGAATAGGGACGCCAGTCCAGACCAGGCCGGAGACCGGGCCTGATCGTCGGCTCGGGCGCCGACCCATCGCCTTCGGTCACGACATGGACGGCCACGCCCTGGGCCTTGCGCAGCAGTTCGGTGGCCAGCGCCCGGCCGGTCCATTCGGCGAGGCGGCCGCCCCGCGTCTTGCCGATGACGATCTGGGTGACGTTGTTGCGGTGGGCGTGATCCAGGACGGTGCGCACGACGTCGTCGCCGCTCAGCGTCACCGGTCGGCCGCCCAGTTGCTCGGCCAGTTTGAAGGCTTCGGACAGACGGCCGGTTGATCGCGCGTCGGAGCGCGAACCCGACGGCCGCTCGACGTGGGCCACCGACCAGGGGGCGTCCATCATCATGTCCGACATGCGCCGTCCGGTGCGCACCAGCGAGGCGGTCATGGCGTCGCCCCCGACCAGGACCAGGATCCGTTCACCCGCCGCCCACGGCCCCGACACGCCGCGCTCGCGCAGATGCGACAGCAGCTGATCGTCCACCGTCTGAGCCGCGCGGCGCAGGGCCAGTTCGCGCAGGGCCGTCAGATTTTCCAGCTTGAAGAAGTTCTCGGACGCCACCCGCGCCGTTTCGGGCACATAGACCTTGCCCTCGGCCAAGCGGGCGCGAAGGTCCTCGGGCGTGATGTCCACCACCTCGATGTCGTCGGCCTCGGTCAGGAGGCTGTCGGGCACCGTCTCGCGCTGACGCACGCCGGTGATGCGCAGGATGACGTCGGACAGGCTCTCCAGATGCTGGATGTTCAGCGTCGTCCAGACGTCGATCCCGGCGTCGCGCAGTTCCTCAACATCCTGCCAGCGTTTGGGGTGGCGTGAACCGGGGACGTTGGAATGGGCGTATTCGTCGACCAGCAGCAGGCCGGGGCGGCGCGCCAGGGCGCCGTCGAGATCGAACTCCATCAGAGATCGGCCGCGATGGTCGATCGGGGCGCGGGGCATGACGTCCAGCCCGCGCAGCAGGCTCATCGTCTCCTTTCGGCCGTGGGTCTCGACCACCCCCACCACGACATCCAGCCCCTCGGCCTTTCGACGGCGCGCGGCGCGCAACATCTCATAGGTCTTGCCCACGCCGGGCGACATGCCCAGAAACACCTTCAGCCGCCCGCGCTTGCGGCGCGGAACGGCTGAAGTCGCGGGCGTTTCGGCCTCGGTCTCGGGCAATCAGCCCTCCGCGCCGAAACGGGCGTCCAGGGCGCGGTTGGTCAGCAGGACATTGACGCGCGGCTGGCCGACGAAGCCCAGCAGAGCCCCCTTGGTCTGGCCGTCGATGATGGTCTGGACCTGCTGCACGGAAACGCCTCTGGCGCGGGCGATCCGCGCGGCCTGAAGCCGAGCGTAGGCCGGGGACACGTCCGGGTCGAGGCCCGAGGCGGAGGTCGTCACCGCATCGGCGGGGATGCCCCCCGCGCCGTCGTCGGCGCGGATGGCCTGGGCGCTTTCGGCGACCCGCGCCGCCAGAGCCGAATTCAACGGCCCCAGGTTCGACCCCGACGAGGCGGCGGCGTCATAGCCGTCGCCGGCCGCCGACGGACGGGGATGCAGATAGGTCTCGCCCGCGAAGGCTTGGCCGATCAGGGCCGAGCCGACGACCCGGCCGCCGGCGTCGCGCACCAGACTGCCGTTGGCCTGGCTGGGGAAGGCGACCTGGGCGATCCCCGTCACCGCCAGCGGATAGGCCAGCCCCAGCAGGAGGGTGAACAAGGCCATCATCGCGATGGCCGGACGCAGTTGGTTGACCATGGTCCTCGCCTCAGAAGGTCGCCTTCAGCGTCGCCACGGCGCGCGCGCCGTAGAGATCGCCGAAGTCGTGTTGATCGGTGTCGTGATAGCGCAGATCCAACGCCAGAATGTCAGTCAGCTGATAGGCCGCGCCCAGGTTCCAGGTGGTGTAGTCCAGGGCCAACGACACCCACTGCCGACCCACCGCGCCCGACACCGTCCATTTGTCGGCCGGGCTGACGGCGCCGTTGACCTCGGCGTATGTCGCCTCGTCTTCCGACGCGCCGAAGAAGTCGGGCGAATAATAGACTGCGGCCCCGAGGGTGGCCGGGCCGAAGGCGCGCGAGGCGGCCGCTTTCAGCTCGACATAGTCATAGTCCGCGCCGTCCGGCTGGCCGGCGTACAGATAGCCGATGACGCCGAAGTCCAGGGCATAGCCTGCGACCTCGGGCCGATAGCCGGCGTAGAGATCGACCTCGGCGTCCGTATCGTCGCCGAAATCGACGTTGGAGGCCCAGCCGCCGGCGTAGAAGCGGTTCTTCGTCAGATCGACCCCGGCCGAGATGGCCGGGTTTTCCTGGGTCTGGCTGACGCCGCGGAAGACATAGTCGGAGGTCAGGGCGACATTCGCCGAGACGTCCTGGGCCCCGGCTTCGCTGCACAGGCCCAGGCACGCGATGCCGATGATACAGGCGGCGGCGAACCAGGCGTCGTTGCGCCCGGACGCCTTGTTGAGACGATTACGCATGGAGATGTCCTTGGAAACGCGCATCAGGCCAGGCCCAGCGCGGAAATGACGAGGTCGATCAGCTTGATGCCGACGAACGGGGCGATCAGGCCGCCCAGGCCGTAGATCAGCAGGTTGCGACCCAGGAGGGCGCCGGCGCCGATGGCCCGGTACTTCACCCCCTTCAGCGCCAGCGGGATCAGGGCGACGATGACCAGGGCGTTGAAGATCACCGCCGACAGGATGGCGCTCTCGGGGCTGTGCAGACGCATGACGTTCAGCGCGCCCAGGGCCGGCAAGGAGACCACGAACATCGCCGGGATGATGGCGAAATACTTGGCCACGTCGTTGGCGACCGAGAAGGTGGTCAGGGCGCCGCGCGTGATCAGCAGTTGCTTGCCGACCTCGACGATCTCGATGACCTTGGTCGGATCGCTGTCCAGATCGACCATATTGCCGGCCTCGCGGGCGGCCTGGGCGCCGGTCTGCATGGCCACGCCGACGTCGGCCTGGGCCAGGGCGGGGGCGTCATTGGCGCCGTCGCCGCACATGGCGACCAGCCGGCCCTTGGCCTGTTCGGCCTTGATGAGGCGCATCTTGTCCTCGGGCGTGGCCTCGGCAAGGTAGTCGTCCACCCCCGCCTCCGAGGCGATGGCCGCCGCCGTCACCGGATTGTCGCCGGTGATCATGACGGTGCGCAGGCCCATACGGCGCAGGTCGGCGAAGCGCGCCTTCACCCCCGGCTTGACCACGTCCTTCAGGTGGATGACGCCGACCAGGACGCCGTTCTGGGTGACGGCCAGAGGCGTGCCGCCCGAGCGGGCGATCCGGTCCACGGCCTGGCGGAACTCGGCCGGGGCCGCACCGTCAGACAGGTTCAAATCCTTCAGCACGGCATCGACCGCGCCCTTGCGCCAACTGTCCTTGCCGACGTCCAGGCCTGACTGGCGGGTGACGGCGGTGAAGGGGATGGCGACGGCGCCGGCTGGCTGTTCGACCGAAATCCCGGCGTTGCGGCCCAGTTCGACGATGGAGCGGCCCTCGGGCGTCTCGTCGGCCAGGGACGCCATGACGGCGGCGGCCAGGGCGGCTTCCGGACGCACGCCCGGAACCGGGATGACCTCGGTCGCCATGCGGTTGCCGAAGGTGATGGTGCCGGTCTTGTCCAGCAACAGGGTGTCGACGTCGCCGGCCGCCTCCACCGCACGGCCCGAGGTGGCCAGCACATTGACCTTCAGCAACCGGTCCATGCCGGCGATGCCGACGGCGGACAACAACCCCCCGATCGTGGTCGGGATCAGGGTGATGAACAGGGCGCCCAACACCATCGGATTGATGTTCACGCCCGAATAGGCGCCCAGGCCGACCAGGGTCACGACCGCGATCAGGAAGATCAGGGTCAGCCCGGCCAGGAGCACGGCCAGGGCCAGCTCGTTCGGCGTCTTCCTGCGATCCGCGCCCTCGACCATGGCGATCATCCGGTCGAGGAAGGTCGAGCCCGGCTTGGCCGTGATGCGCACCTTGATCCAGTCCGACACCACAGTGGTGCCGCCGGTCACGGCCGAACGGTCGCCGCCGCTCTCGCGGATCACCGGCGCACTTTCGCCGGTGATGGCGGCCTCGTTGACCGAGGCCACGCCCTCGATGATCTCGCCGTCCGAGGCGATCACGTCGCCAGCCTCGACCAGGATGATCGAGCCGACCTCCAGATCCGACGCGCTGGTCGGAACCACTAGGCCAGTCTCGGGATCGACGATCAGCTTGGCCTTGGTCGTGACGCGGGTGGCCCGCAGGCTGTCCGCCGCCGCCTTGCCCCGCCCTTCGGCGACGCTTTCGGCGATATTGGCGAACAGGACCGTGGCCCACAGCCAGACGGCCAGTTGCACCGCAAAGCCCGCCGACTGGCCGCCCACAACCGCCGCGACCGCCGACACCGTGGCCAGCAGGGCCACGATCCAGGTGGTGAAGATGACCGGGTTCCTGACCAGCTTGGCCGGGTTCAGCTTGAGAAAGGCCTCGCCGACGGCGCGACCGATCATCGCCCCGGAGAGACCGCCCGCGATGGGGGTCGAACGACCGCCTTCGCCAGGCTGCCCCCCGCGGGGATCCAATGTGATTTGTGTCATGTCAGGATGTCCGGAGCATCAGGCGCCGGCGACCGCGGCGAGCACCTGGAAGTGCTCGACGATCGGTCCCAGGGCGAGGGCGGGCAGGAACTGCAAACCGCCGAGGATGAGGATCACGCCGATCAGCAGGCCGATGAACAGGCCGTTGTCGGTGGGCAGGGTGCCGGTGGACGCCGCCAGCTTGGGCTTGACCACCAGGCTGCCGGCGATGGCCAGGACGGCGACGGCCGGAACGAACCGTCCGAACAGCATGCCCAGGCCCAGGGTCGCGTTCCACCAGGGGGCGTTTGCGGTCAGACCCGCGAAGGCCGAGCCGTTGTTCGCCGCCGCCGAGGTGTAGGCGTACAGGATCTCCGACAGACCGTGCGGCCCGCCGTTCAGCACCCCTTCCAGCGCTGTGGGGATCACCGCCGCCACGGCCGAGAAGCCCAGGATGGCCAGCGGCAGAACCAGCACCGCGATCATGGCGAACTGAACCTCTCGCGCCTCGATCTTCTTGCCCAGATATTCCGGAGTCCGCCCGACCATCAGGCCGGCGACGAAGACCGACAGCAGGGCCATCACCACCATGATGGCGATGCCCGACCCGATGCCGCCCGGCAGGATCTCGCCCAGCTGCATCAGGAACATCTGCAAGGCCCCGCCCAGCGGCATATAGCTGGCGTGCATCGAGTTGACCGAACCGTTCGACGCCCCCGTCGTCACGACGGACCAAACGGTGGAGGCCGGGGCGCCGAAGCGAACCTCCTTGCCCTCCATGTTCGCCGCAGCATCGACGTGGGCGGCCACCAGGGCCGGGGCCGGCTGGGTCTCAATCACATACATGGCCGCGCTGGAGACGCTCAGGATGATCAATGCCGACGTGACCAGGGCGCGAATGTCGCGCCCCGCCATGGCCGAACGGCCGAAGGCGAAGAAGGCCGCCCAGCCCATGAGGTTGATCGCCACGGCGGTGATCAGATTGGTCAGGGGCGAAGGGTTTTCGAACGGATGGGCGCCGTTGACGTTGAAGACGCCGCCGCCGTTGATGCCCAACTGTTTGATCGCCACCTGGCTGGCGGCCGGGAACAGCGGCAGGGTCTGGGAGCCGCCCTCGACCGTCGTCGCATGGACGCTGGCGGCCAGGCTCTGGACGACGCCCAGGCCGGACAGCACCACGGCCAACACGAAGGCGACCGGCAGCAGCACATAGAGGGTGGTGCGGGTCAGGTCGGCCCAGAAATTGCCGACCCCCTCGCCGCGATTGGCGATGAAGGCGCGCGCCAGGGCGGCGGCGAGGGTTGCGCCGGTCGCGGCCGAGACGAAGTTCTGCACCGTCAGACCGACCATCTGGGTGAAGGTCGACAAGGTCGTCTCGCCGCCATAGCTCTGCCAGTTGGTGTTGGTGACGAAGCTGACGGCGGTGTTGAAGGCCAGGTGCGGCGACACGCCGGCAAAGCCCTGCGGGTTCATCGGCAGCACGCCTTGCAGACGCAGGATGGCGTACAGCAGGACGAAGCCCGCCGCGTTGAACGCCAGCAGCGCGCCGGCATAGCCCAGCCAGCCCTGGCTGCGCTTTGGATCGACCCCGGCCGCCCGATAGAAGACGGCCTCGACCGGCTTCAGCGCCGGGTCCAGCCAGGTCCGCTCGCCGTTCCAGACGCGTGACATGTAAACGCCAATGGGCCAGCCGAGCAGAACGGCCAGCCCAAGGGTCAGGGCGATCTCGCCCCATCCTTGAATGTTCATGATTTCAGTCCCGGTTCTTCAGAACCGCTCGGGCCGCAGCAGAGCCGCGACCATGTAGACGGCGACGACGACCGCCCCCGCGCCCCAGAGCATGGCGATCATCGTCACACCCGTCTCAACGCTGCGGCCAGCGCGGCGAAGGCGATGAACGCCCCGGCCCCGACCGCCAGAAAAACAACATCGGCCATGCCGGCCTCCTCAGCTCAAATCAGAGCCGGAAGGGACCATGGAGGGGCGTAAAGGCGCGATGTGAATCCCGGCGTTCGGCGTAATGAAATCATAATGCGAGAGGAGGGACGGCCGGCTTTGAGCGCGTGTCAGACGCCAAGCCACTGCAGTCCGCCGGGAAGATCACCGACGGCATAGTCCACCTGTAGAACTCGGCGATGCGTCGCCGCGGACGCCCTATCGGACGCGTGAAGGATCGGCGTGGCGTAGGTCCAGACGTCGCCCGCTTCAGCCAGACACATAGCGACGCCGCACCTGCTCACCGCCTCTGGAACATCAGCCTCAGGAATCCTTCCAAGGCGATGAGAGCCCGGCGCAATGAGCAATGGGGCGTTTGTCTGAGGTACGGGGTCGAGATGGACGCGCAGTGTGAGCATTCTGGCGAGAAGATCGAATGGCGGCGCGACGTGCAGTGCGCCATGTTTGCGTGTCCAAGGCCCGAAACCTTCGACTTCCTTTCGCTCCCGCACCGCAACCACGCGATCTTGATGCCAAGCCAGCGACCAGTTCGCGGACGCCGTCTTGTCGAAGAGAATCGCCCGCACCGGCCGCGCCATCACTCCCAGACTTCGTGCGGCGACGGAGCCGATCGGACCGTTGATCGCGAGGAAACCAGGCAGTCCTTCAACGCCGAATAGCCTGACGCCGGCGACGTCTCGCGACTGGCTGGCGAGTACCTGCTCCAAAGCAGCGAGCGTGGAGCTGTCGAGCGCCTTTGGCGCTAGTTCGGCACCGTCTCGACCGAGTTCAAGTTGGGCAATCGGAGCAGGCATGCCGCTGCTTACCGCCAAGCGCCCCCACGCTCAACGAAGGTCGGCTTTCAGGCGTGATAACGATGTCTGAAACTGGCGCATTTCCGACGCCAAATGCGTGCGAGCCATTCCCATGTTGCGTCATTCTTAGCTGGTTTTGAGCCAGTTCTAAGTGGTCTCGACAAAACTGTCGGGCCAACCTTAGCCGGTCGCGGAGAAAGTCCGCCATGCTTGAACGACGGCGGATCGCCAAGAACCTGTCCCAAGCTAAGGCCGCCATTGCACGCACGCTGAGCGCCTCGCGTTCGTCCCCTGGCCAAGATCAATCGTGATGGCCCTCGCCCCACATCAAAGTCAGCGGCGCTGATCATGCGGGGGCACGCTGGCTCGGCTAACTGACGTCTGGTCCGCCTTCGGTCGAAGCGTCGGCTCCGTCCACGCCGCCAAAGCCGAGGATGGACCACAGCTGAGGCCTTGGTCAGAGGTGCGACACGCCTCCGATTCACGCGAGCCGTACCGCGTTGACTAAACACGCGGCCCCGGATTAGTTTACCGCTAAATTATAGCGATAAACCATGCTGCCCTCGGGAGGGAAACTTGAAGAACACCGCAATGCGCCGCGCGCCGCGCCGGCTTAGCCCTGCGTCGCGTATGGGCGGCCTCGCCTCCGCCGTCTGTCTTTCGGCCATCGGCTTTGACCAGGCCGAGGCGCAGGCGGTGGCCGACGCGTCCTCGGCGACCACCCCTTCCGCATCGGCGGGCGCCGCCCCTGGAACCCAGACGGCTTCAGCCCCCGCAGCACCGGCCCGGGCCCTGCCCCCGTCGCTGCACCAGGGCCAAAAGGCGGGCGGCTTCCAGACTCTTCGGGCCAACGACAGTTTTCCGAAACCGGCCGCCGCGAACGCGCCCTGGGACGAGCGCCTGAAACATGTGCCCTTGTCGGCCGACGGACAGATCTGGGTCACCTTCAGCGGCGAAGAACGCATGTTGATGCAGAACTTCAACCGTCCGTCGATCGGAACCGCATCGCCTGCCCTGGCCAGTCTTTCCTTCCAGTTTCGTCACCAGTACGGCGCCGACCTGCACCTGGGTGAACGCCTGCGTGTCTTCGGACAGATCGTCAGCGGCCAGGTGACCGGCGACAACTATGTATCCCCCGTCTTTGGACGGCAGCAGAACGCCCTGGAGCTTGGTCAGGCGTTCGTCGAGTACAGCCGGCCGCTTTACAATGGGCGCGCCGGGGTCAGGGTCGGCCGACAGCAGACGCATCTGGGATCGGGCCAGTTGATCTCGGCCCAGCCGATCCACAACATCGAGCGCAATTTCGACGGCGTGCGGGCCTACTACGCCGCCAAGGCTTTCCGGTTCGACGCCTTCGCCTATCGACCTCTGGTGCATGAACGCGGCGCTTTCGACGACACGGTCGACGACACCACCGCGATCTGGGGCGCCTATGGCGCCTTCGCCCTGCCGCGCCGTCAGCATGTCTCGCTGAATTTCGACGCCTATTACGTCGGCTATCGCGACGAAGAGAGCGCGTTGCTGAAAGCCACAAGCGTCCAGGACATCAGCTCCTTCGGGGTTCGACTGTATGGGAGCATCCATGGCGCGCAGATTGACGCCAATCTGATCCAGCAGACCGGGGATGTGGGCCCCAAGACGATCGACGCCTGGGCCATGGTGAACAGCATCCGCTATCCGGTGCCCGGCGCACCGCGCAATCTGACGCTCCAACTGGTCTCGAATGTCGCGTCGGGCGGATCGCGCGAGGGCGATGTCATCCGCACCTTCGATCCGCTGTACAGCGTTCAACGTCACGCCAACTTCGCCAGCTCCATCGGCTTCACGAACTTTGTGGACGTGGGCGGAGGCTTCACCTTCGATGCGACCGACAAGCTCGAGTTGGGCGCATCCCTTCGCGCCTTCTGGCGCTACTCCATCGAGGACGGCTATTCGCTGGGCTACCAGACCGCCGTGAACAATCGCAAGACCGATGCGCGCTTCATCGGCCTGCTGCCCGGCGTCGCCGCCAACTATAATTTGAACAAACATGTCTCGGTGAAGGGCTCGATCAGCCCGCTTCTGGCCTCCGACGGATACAAGGCCATCGGCGAGGACGGCATGAAGTCCTACCAGCTTGAGTTGCTCTATATCTGGTGACGTCGGGCGCGCGACGTCCGTCCGCACATAATGAGGCCCGCCGCGCTGAACGCACGGCGGGCCTTCAAGACTGAAGCAAAGACCCGGCCTGCGCTGCAGGCCGGGTCTTTCTGTCTTATTTCTTCTCGGGTTCCGCCGCCGGTCGGGCGGGGAAATAGGCCCGGCCGGCCGCATCGGCTTCGGCCTTGGCCGGCGTGTCGGGGAACAGTCCGTTCATCCGCCCGGGCCGGTTGGGCGCGACATACCATTCGGCGGGGAAGTCGGCGGCGCGAGCGCCATTGACGTCACGGTCGACCAGGCCTGCGCTGGTCCGTTCCGTATAGGGGATGACATGGTCGCCGCCGCGGGTCGCCAGCGAGGCGTGCAGGGCGTGGCGCAGTTCGCGTTTTCGCTCGGCGTAGGCCGGGTCGTTGACGAGGTTGTTCATCTCGTCCGGGTCAGTGGACAGATCATACACCTCCTCGATGTCCCAGACGCCGTGATACTGGATGTACTTCACCCCGTTCCGCGTGATGGAGAAGGTGGTCGGCGTCTGCGGGAAGGTCCACTCCCAGTAGTATTCGTAGACGAAGTCATTGGTGTCCCAGGCCTTGGGCGTCACCTCGCCCTCGGCCAGCGGCAGGAAGCTCTTGCCCTCCATCTGCGCCGGCTCGGCGACCCCGGCTGCGTCAAGGAAGGTCGGGGCCAGATCCAGATTGCGCACCACGGCGGGATTGACCACGCCAGCCTGAACATGACCGGGCGCATAGACGACCATCGGCACCCGGACCGAAGGCTGGTAGGCGTTGCGCTTGTCGATCAGGCCGTGTTCGCCGAACATGAAGCCGTTGTCGCTGTAGAAGACGACCATGGTGTTCTGTTCCAGGCCGTTGTCTCGCAGATACTGGAGAAGGCGCCCCAGGCTGTCGTCCACCGGGGTCAGGGTGCGGTAGATGTCGCGCACCTGCTCACGAAGATCCCGGTTCGTATGATAGGGGAAGTCCGCCCCGTGCCAGCTGTTGCGCTGGTTCTGCACCCAAACGGGTTTGCCGCGATTGTTCTCCGGCGTGTTCGCCATCGACGCCGGCAGGGTGATTTCCAGATCGCTGTACTGGTCAGCATAGCGCGCCGGAGGCATGGCGTCGGAATGGACGGCCTTGTGCGACAGATACAGGAAGAAGGGCTTGGCCGGATCACGCCCATGCTCCAGCCAGTCCATCGCATAGTCCGTCAGATCGTCGGTGATATAGGTGCGCTGCTTGGTCGGCACGCCATCCACATTCAGCATCTGCCGCTGACCCGCAGCCAGTTGGGCGGGGCTCATCCGGTCTTCGGGGAAGTAGAAGCCCTGCCCCTTGAAACTGACCCAACGGTCAAAGCCCGGACGCGGCGCGTCGGTGTCGCTGCCCATATGCCATTTGCCGAAGAAGCCCGTCTGATAGCCGGCCTGTTGCAGATAGCTCGGGAAGAAGACCAGCCCCTCCTCCGACGAGTTGTTGTTGTCGATCACGCGGTGATTGCGAGGCGACTGGCCGGTCAGAATGGTCGCCCGGCTGGGCGAGCATAGCGAGGACGTCACCACGGCGTTCGGGAAATAGGTCCCGTTCTTGGCCATGAAGTCGATGTTGGGCGTGTTCAGCCCCGGCGTCAGGAAGCCCATGGCGTCGAAGCGCAGGTCGTCCACCAGCACGAAGATCATGTTCATCGGCTGGGCCTGGCGCGCCGGGGCGGCGGCGGAAGCCGAGGCCGCAGTCGTCTGGGCCGCAGTCGTCTGGGCAAGCGCCGGCTGGGCCACGAAACAGGATGCGGCGAGCAGGATCGCGCGGAAGCTTTTCAGGGTCGGTCTCATGCGCAAGCGCTCCAGGTTGGGATCAGGGTGTCAGACTGCGCGGATGACGCAGCGAAAGCCGATATGTGTGGTGGCGGAATCTATGGGCTGCGGATGGCGTGCGCCGGGCCGATAGCGTCGGCAGTAGCTGTCGGCGCAGAGGTGCGATCCGCCCTTCAGCACCTTGCGCCCGATTGGACGCCCCGGCGCGTCCGGGTCATAGCTGAACTCCTGGCGCGGCCCGCGGGGATTGAGGGGGGCGCAGCACGGAGACTTGGCGGCCGAGGCTGCGGCGCTGGCGGAATACCAGTCGGCCGTCCACTCCCAGACATTGCCGATCATGTCGTAGAGACCGTAGCCGTTGGCCGGATAGCTGCGGACGGGCGCCGTCGTCTTCAGCCCCTCGGGGGCGTGGTTGGCGTGCGGGAATTCGCCGTCCCAGTATTTCGCCAGGCGAACGCCCTGCGGCGCCAGTTCGTCGCCCCAGGCGTAGTCGGCGCCGTCCAGCCCGCCGCGCGCCGCATATTCCCATTCCGCTTCACTGGGCAGGCTCTTGCCGGCCCAGACCGCATAGGCCTTGGCGTCGGGAAAGGCGACGTGGACCACAGGATGATCCTCGCGACCCTCGATCGAACTTTCCGGCCCGGCGGGATGGCGCCAGTCCGCGCCCAGCTTGAAGGCCCACCACTGCATGGGGTCGTCCAGTCGAACAGGCCCGGGCGGCGGCGTGAACACCAGGGATCCCGGCTGGGCCAGGGCCGGATCCATGCCCGGATAGTCGCGCGGATCAGGCGCGATCTCGGCCAGGGTGACGTAGCCCGTGTCCGCGACAAAGGCGGCGAAGTCGCGATTGCACACCGGCGTCTCGTCGATCCAGAACCCATCGACCTTTACCGGGCGAACGGGGGTCTCATCCGCATAGAAGCTGTCGCAGCCCATGCTGAACCGGCCGCCCTCGATCCGGCGCATGCCGGCGAAACGGTCTGCCGCCGAACGCCTTGATTTCTGTCTGGACGTCATGCGGACCTACTGGGCAGACGCCGGGGCCTGAAACAGCAGAGCCCAAGGCAGCAGGGGGCGAAGCGACGAGCCGTCCAGCGCGGCCGAAACGGCGACGGAGCCGTCGCGCATAGAGCCGGAACGATGCGTTTGAATCACGGAAACCTCCAAGCCGATCTGATGTCGGTTTATCGCTAAAATGCATGAGCGGAGAAGGTTGTCAAACGCACTCGGGGTCTGCGCCATTGACGGTTGCGCCGCCAGGCCTCACGTCAGACCGGCAATCACAAGAGGCGAGTCTTGGCGCGAGCGCAGAGGAAATCGACCCGCGCGGTCACCATGCAGGAGGTCGCCGCCCAGGCCGGCGTCTCGGTCATGACGGTGTCCAATGTCCTGACCGGCAAGAAGTTGGTGACCGACGCCACCCGCGCTGCGGTCATGCAGGCGGTCGAAGCCCTCCACTATGTCCCGAATATCGCCGCGCGCAGCCTGGCCAGCGCGGCGCCCGAGCGGGTCGGCGTGCATTTCCGCAATACCGAGAACGACTATCTCAGCGCCATGGTGATCGGCGCCGTGGACACCACCTCGCGAATGGGCGCGCAGATGCTGGTCGGCCGGTGGGATTTCGAAGGCGACCAGTCGCCGATGAACGTCCTGCGCCAACTGGTCCGGAGCGGCGCCCAGGGCGTTCTCGTCGCCCCGCCCTTCTGCGAGACCCTGACCGCCGACGATCTGGCGGAATTCGAAGGCATCGCCCTGATGGGCGTGTCCACAGGCGACAATCTGCCGCGACTGTCCAGCGTGCGCATCGACGACCGGGGCGCCGCCCGGGCGATGACCAGACGCCTCATCGCCCTGGGCCACCGACGGATCGGCTTCATCAAGGGCGCGCCGAATCACCTCAGCACCACCACGCGGTTCGCGGGCTATCGAGAGGCGTTGCAGGACGCCGCCCTGGTTTTCGATCCTGAACTCGTCGTAGACGGCGATCTGACCTTCGATTCAGGACTGGTCGCCATGAACCGCCTGATGCGCCTCACGCCACGCCCCACCGCCGTCCTCTCGTGCAACGACGACATGGCGGCGGCGGCGATCGCGGTCGCTCAGAAGCTGGGCCTGGTCGTGCCCGACGACGTCTCCATCGCCGGGTTTGACGACAGCCCCTTGGCCATTCGGGTCGAGCCCAAGCTGACCACGGTGCGCCAGCCCGTGGCGGAAATCGCCGGCCAGGCCGTCAGGCTCCTGATCGAGGCGATCCGAAATCCCGACGCGCCCCGCCCTGTCGTCACCCATATGGTCGAGCATCAGCTGATCGAGCGCGGCTCGACCGGCATCGCCCCAGTGGCCTAGTTCCGGGGGGCGCCCCGTCCGTATCCGCGCGGATACAGGGGCGCGGCGCTGTCGTCCGGCCGGGCCGGATCCTGGGCCTCGACCGCCGCCATGCTGGAGGGCAGTTCGAACGGGAGACGGCCCTCGCCCCTGGCCTGGCCCGTCGCCACATCGAGGACCGCCGCATCGCTGGCGCCGAAGGTGGCGATCAGCACGTCGGTCTTGTCACGGATGTTGGTCAGGATGGCGGGACGATCCAGATTGACGGCGACCACGCTGCGCCGCGCGGCCCGTGCCTGTTTGACGGCCTCATAGTCCGCATCCCCGTCACGGAAATCGAGACGGCCCTCGTTCTGGCGCGCGCCGAAGAAATGATGGGGATGAAGCCGTTCGAAGGGGGCGTTCACCCGCACCAGGGCCAGATCGGCTTGCGCCGGGTCGGACGCCACGGCCCAGCCGCGGCGACGGGCTTCTTCCGGATCGACATTATAGAGCCACACCGTCTTGACGCCCTCGGCCGTCAGCGGCCGGCCGCCGTCTTCCAGGACGACCTGCGCCCGGCGCTGGGCCAGGTCGGCCTGGGCCCGAGACTGGGGATCGCCGACGACCCGTTCCGCGACATCCGGATCGACATAGGGATTGTCGAACAGACCGAGCTGGAACTTCAGCGTCATGATGCGCCGCACCGCCTCGTCGAGGCGCGCCGCCGGAACCTGGCCGTCGCGAACGGCCTGCAACAGCATCGCGCCGTCATTGACCCCGCCGAACTGATCGATCCCTGCGGTCACGCCCTTGGCGAACCGCTCCGGCTGGGTCAGCCCCTCGACGCCCCAGGGCATGCCGATGTCCTTGGCAGTCTGCGGATGATCGGCGGTCGGCGCACGGCAGGCCGCGTCGCAGTTGTTGGTGATCGCCCAGTCCGACAGGACCAGCCCCTTGAATCCCTTCTTGTCCCGCAAAAGGTCGGTCAGAAGTTGCCTGTTGAATCCGGCCGCGACCGGCTCAAGCGGGGCGCCGTCCAGGCTGACGCCTTCAAGGATCGGATAGGTCGGCATGACGCCGGCCACACCCGCCGCAAAGGCTCCGTCGAAGGCGGCGACATGTTCGGCGAAGCTGGCGTTGTCCAGCCGCGCCACCCGCCCATAGATATTATGCCCATCAAACCCCTCGGGCTCGGCCCCGTATCCGACCCAGTGTTTGACGACAGTCGCGACGCCGTCCGGCCGCACGCCGTCCGTCCCGCCCTGGAAACCTTCCACATAGGCCTGGACCATCCGCGACACATCGGCGGGGTCTGATCCAAAGGTCGCCGTCACGCGCGGCCAGCGCGGCTCGCTGGCCAGGTCGGCCTGGGGCGACAGCGCCATCTGGATGCCCACGGCCCGGTATTCACGGCGCGCCACCTCCCCGAAGCGGCGAACCAGGTCGGCGTCGCCCGTGGCGGCCAGGCCCAGGGTTTCAGGCCACAGCGAAAATCCACCGCCGGCGGTGCTGGCGCCCAGCACCGCCTGGAAGTGATTGCGGGGGTCCGTGCTGATCGTGACCGGGATTCCCAGGCGGGTCTGTTCGGCCAGCCTCTGGACTTCATTGTTCTGCTCGGCCAACCGACGCGGCGTCACGACCAGACGGGTGATGAAGCTGTTCAGATGGCGTTCGCCGATCATGACCCCGACCTGGTCCAGGTCATAGATCGCGCCGCCGTGCCCCAGTTCGTCGCCTGCCGGCAGGCTGCCATGCATCATGGCGCCCACCTTTTCTTCCAGCGTCATCTGGCGCACCAGATCATCGACGCGCGCGTCGATCGACTGACCTGCATCCTCGTACACGTCGCGACGGCCGTTGTGGTTCAGATCGCGATAGGCGTCAGGCGTGGCCGCCTGGACGCCTTGGCCCGAGGCCATCACCGCCAACAGAGCGGATAGACAGACGTGCAGCTTCATGTGGTTCTCCCGACGCTTGCGGCTCTTCGCCGCCTGTTGGTTTAGCGCTATATCCGGGAGATGCGCTTTCTCCAATGACGGGTGACGCGCTTAAATGTCGCTCATCGACCCGAAACGATCGCTGCGGCTGGTTACGCTCTCCAGCTTGGGAATGGGCAACTTCGGGAAATGGCGCCCGGGCGACCCGCAAAGCTTTGCGATCCAATCGCAAGTTTAGGCGGCCTCGGTGTGTTTTGAGCGAGTTCTAAGTGGTCTCGACAAAAACATGGCGACCCCGGGAGGACTCCAACCTCCGACCTCGGCTTTAGGAAAGCCTTGCTCTATGCGGCTGAGCTACGGGGCCACGCGGGATGACCTAGCGGTTCGTCGGGCGGGGGGAAAGATGGGGCGGGGGTCGATGTGCGATTTCGGTCCTGGACCGGGACCTTGCCGCAACGATCTGGTTGTGGTTAATAGATCTTAAGATACAATATCTTGCGGTGAACAAATCGCGAATCGAGGCCTGTGTCCGATTCGGTCCTGATTCGTTTCGCCCCTGTTCCGGATTCGGGAAGGGCGGCGTTAACCGGGGTGCACGGCCTGTTCGGCCACGGCGCGCAGACCCGCCAGCATCTGATCGACGGCCTCGCCGCCCTGGCAGTCGTTCGCCAGGATCAGGCTCAGGGCGCGGGCGTGGACCTGAACCTCGGGCCAGGACCAGGCGTCGGCGGCGGCCATCCGGTGGGCGGCGTCGCACAGGCTGTAGGCCGCCGCATAGAAGGGCGGGATCTCCATGAAACCTGACATGTCGACCAGGGCTGACGCCAGGGCGTAGACCTCGCCGTCGGCGCCGGCCGGGCGGTCGGCGCACAGGCGGTTCAGGGCGTCGACCTTGTCCTGAAGCACAAGCAGGGTCCGGCCGCGCTGTTCCCCCAGCCCCTCTTCGGCGCGCGCGACGGCGTCCGCGATGGGCACGCCGCCTGGGCGCGCCATCTGGCGCTGAAGCGACGTCTGGACGTTTCGGAGACGGGGCGGGGTCGCATCTGCGGTCACAGGGCCACCTTCATCGGCTTCAACAGCATGTCGATATCGTCCTGATCCATATTGGCCTCGACGGCCTCGCCCAGTTCACCCGACAGGTCGGTCTGGCGGCGACCTTCCTCTCCGGGCGGGGGACCATAGTTGCGCACGCGGCGATCGGGTCCAACGTAGTTTTCGACTTCGACGAACTGGCGCGTTTCGCCGCCCAGCCAGATGATCCGCTTCAGCAGGACCGCCGGAGTCAGGGGTTTGGCGACGATGAAGCTGGCGCCGCAGTCGCGCCCCTTGGCGACCAGGGCGCGGGCGGCGTGGCCCAGGATCATGATGACGGGCGTGAAACGGATCGGCTCGGACGCCTCTCGCCTGAGCCAGCGGACGAAATCATAGCCGTCCATCTCGGGCATGGCGCAGTCGATCAGGATCAGGTCGACGGACCGGCGCTGGACCAGTTCGACCGCATCCTTGGCCGAGGGACACTTCAACTGTTCGCGAACTCCGAACCCCTGAACGATCGAACTCAGAAGATCGAGCGATGTCGGCTGATCATCGACGAGCAGAACCGTCGAATGCGCCAGATTGATCTTGTCCGGCGTCTTGGGCACGGCGTCAGAACAGCATGAGGTCGCCCGAATCGGCAGCCTCGGTCGTCTTGACGCCGGCGGCGGGGCGCAGGCGCACCGCCATGTCGGCCAGGGAGATCCGGCTCACGGATTCCGCCGGTGTCGCGCCGTCGCCCAGCATTCTCAGCACGCCGGACAGGGCTTCCAGCCTTTGGGTCAGGGCGTCCAGGGCCTGGGCCTCGGTCAGGGCCTCCGCCCGATCCTCCGCCGGCGCGCGCCGCACCAGACGGCTGACCAGGGCCTCGACGTGATCGATCCCCTCGCGCACACGCATCAGCTCGTCGGCGACGGCGACCAGGAGGTGGGCGTGTTCGGGAGGGGCGTGCATCAGAAGAGCTCCAGGGCGCCCGTATCGACGGGGGGCCGAACGACGGGGACGGGCTTGGGCGCGACGGTGTCGGTCACGGCGCGCTGCATGGCCTTGCCGGTCACCGGCCAGTAGTGCAGGCGGCGTCCGCCGTCCCCGCGCAGGCTGCCGCCCACCACGGGAATGCCTTCGTCACGCAGGAATTTCTCGGCGAAGTCGGCGTTCGAGCGGCCGACGTCGCGCAGACTGTCGAACATGCGGCCGCCGCCGAACAGCTTGGCCTCCAGCCGCTCGCGGCGTCCGCCGGCCTTCAGCAAGTCGTTGATCAGAAGCTCCATCGCATAGGCGCCGTAGCGACGCCCCGCGTCGGTTCCCGCGCCGGATCCCTCGGGCAGCAGGAAGTGGTTCATCCCGCCGATCCCGGCGACCGGATCGCGCAGGCACATGGCCACGCAGGAGCCCAGAATGGTGCTGAGGACCACGTCCGGGTCGGACGTGATATGATGCTCGCCCTGGCCGACGTGCAGTCGTTTTTCCTTGTTGTCCTTGAGGGCCGAGAAACTCATGTCAGCGGACCGAAGACGGCTTCCAGCTTGCCCTTCAGTTGGGCCACCGTGAAGGGTTTGACCAGATAGTTGTTGACGCCGAACTGCACCGCCCGCTGCACCAGTTCGCGGTCGGCGCGGCCGGTCAGCATGATGAAGGCGGTCTTGGACGTCGGCGGGTGGGCGCGCACGGCGCGCAGCAGGCCCAGTCCGTCCAGGTTCGGCATGTTGTAGTCGGAGATGATCAGGTGCGCAGGCTTGGAAATGATGTCGCGCAGGGCGATTTCACCGTCGGCGGCTTCGCGGATCTCGCGCACGCCCAGTTGTTGCAGGCTGGTGCGAACCAGCGAGCGCATCGTCATCTGATCATCGACGACCAGGCAGTGGAGAGAGGCGGCGGCGGGCATGATGGCGCTCCCGGGGGTCAGGCGATCGACCGTGCGCCCGAGTCGGCGCACAGTTCTAGAATAGCGGGGGACAGGCGGTGGAGCGGCAGCTGCCGTTCCACGGCGCCCAGTTCGAAGGCGGCTTTCGGCATGCCGTAGACGACCGAGGTCGATTCGTCCTGGCCCAGGGTGCGGCCGCCGGCGTCGCGAATGGCCTTCAGGCCCTTGGCGCCGTCCTTGCCCATGCCGGTCAGGATCACGCCGGTCATCGGCCGCTTCAACCGGACGAGGGACTCGAACATGACGTCGACCGACGGACGGTGGCCGTTGACCGGGTCGCTCTGCACCAGATGGCAGCGGGGGGTCATGCCGGGCGTCAGCTCCAGATGAGCCGCGCCGCCCGGCGCCAGATAGATGTGGCCGGCCTTAAGTTGCGCGCCTTCATAGGCTTCGGTCACGGTCGGGGCGCAGACGCGGTCCAGACGGGCGGCGAAGCTGGCGGTGAAGGTCGCCGGCATGTGCTGGGTGATGATGGTCGCCGGGCAGTTGGCCGGGAAGCCGCTCAGAACGGTCAGAAGGGCTTCGACCCCGCCGGTCGACGAGCCGATGGCCAGGATATGGCTGGCGGCCGGGCGATAGGCGCTGGGCGCCGCCGCCGAGGCCGGCATGTCGGCGCGGGCGCGGACGCGCGAACGCGCCGCCGTCTTCACCTTCTCGATCAGGTCGTGGAAGGCGTCGACGCTGGCCACGGCCGGTTTGGCCACCGCGTCCACCGCGCCGATTTCCAGCGCCGCCAGGGTCACGTCCGTGCCCGCCGCCGTCAGGGTCGAGACCATGACCACCGGCATGGGCCGCAGCCGCATGATCTTCTCGAGGAACTCCAGCCCGTTCATGTTGGGCATCTCGACATCCAGGGTCAGGACGTCGGGATTGAGCTCCTTGATGGCGGCGCGGGCCTCGATCGGATCGGCGGCCGTGCCGACGACCTCGATTTCGGGATCCGACTTCAGGGCGGCCGAGATCAGGCCGCGCATCGTCAGGCTGTCGTCCACCACGAGGACTTTGATCTTGGCGCTCATCATGCGGCTCCCAGGCGGTAGGTGGTCAGGCCCGCGGTCTGCAGCAGGCTGGCGGCCGGCCCAGCCACGCGTTCGGAATGGCCGATATAGAGGGTGGCGCCGGGGTTCATCAGGGGGACGAAGCGGCTCCACACCCGCTCCTGGGTGGGATCATCGAAATAGATCACCACGTTGCGACAGAAGATGACGTCGAACTTGCCCTTCATCGGCCAGTCGCCGATCAGGTTCAGTTCCTTGAACGACACCAGGCGTTTCAGCTGCGGCCCGGCGGTCCAGGCGCCACGATCGGCGCGGTTGAAATACTTGCGCCACAGGGTGACCGGCGCCGGTTCCAGCGCCTCTTCGGAATAGGTCCCGTCGTGGCCCTGAGCGACCATGTTGGGGTCGATGTCGGTGGCCAGGATGCGCACGTCCAGGTCCGCCGCCTCGGGCAGGACCGACAGCACCGTCAGGGCCATCGAATAGGGCTCCTGCCCGTTCGAACAGGCCGCCGACCACAGCCGCACCCGGCCGCCGGCGCGGGCGCGCTCGACCAGTTTCGGCAGGACCCGGTCGCGCAGGTCGTCGAAATGGTGGGGCTCGCGATAGAAGCGGGTGACATTGGTCGTCAGGGCGGCCGTCATCTTCTGCCGCTCGTCGACCCCGTCCACGCCCTCGACCAGGGCGCAGTAGTCGCGGAAACTCGACAAACCCAGGGTCCGCAGCCGTTTGGCCAGGCGCGAATAGACCAGAGCCGCCTTGCCCTCGTTCAGGGCGATGCCCGCGTGGGCATGAAGCATTTCGGCGATCTGACGGAAATCCTCGGCGGTGAAGACGAATTCGCCCTCGACGATGGATCCCCGTCCTGGGGCGGGATTCATGCGGCTTCAGCCTCGATATGGGGCAGGATGTGGTCCAGTTCGATCAGGCTGATCATGCGCCCGTCGATCGAGAATATCCCCTTGACGAAGGTCTTGACCTGGTCGCTGGCGACGTCGGGCGTCGGCTGGACCGAGGCCTCGTTCATCTCCAGGATGTCCGACACGGCGTCCACCAGCAGCCCCACCATCCGGCCGCCGATATGGGCGACCATGATGACGTGACGGGCCGTCGGCTCGGACGTCTCCAGACCGAAGCGCGCGCCCAGGTCGATGATCGGCAGGACGGTGCCGCGCAGGTTGATGACGCCCTTCATATAGCCGGGCGAGCGCGGCAGCGGCGTCGCCGGGGTCCAGCCGCGAATTTCACGCACCGACATGATGTCGACGCAGAATTCCTGGCGGCCGATGCGGAAGGCGATGAGTTCGCGTTGGGAGTCGTTGGCTTCGGTCATGGCTCAGCTCGCAAGCTTGAAATCGGGGCGGGAAGATCGGCGGCGCATGTCTGTGACCAGGACGTCCACGTCGAGGATCAGGGCCACGCGACCGTCGCCCAGGATGGTGGCGGCGGCGATGCCCTCCACCTGCTGGTAGTTGGTCTCGAGGCTCTTGATCACGACCTGGCGCTGGCC
Source organism: Brevundimonas sp. TSRC1-1 (assembly GCF_049898245.1). NCBI lineage: Bacteria > Pseudomonadati > Pseudomonadota > Alphaproteobacteria > Caulobacterales > Caulobacteraceae > Brevundimonas > Brevundimonas sp. TSRC1-1. The sequence continues at coordinate 227,262 of NZ_JAFCXI010000004.1, read as the reverse complement.
CTGGATGGCGTCGAACAGCAGGGCCGCCTGTTGGCCGCCCTCGGTCTCGACGACCACGGCGACGCCTTCGGACGGAACCACCGGGGTGTCGCGGAAGCCCATGGTCATCGCCACATCGATCAGGGGCAGGAAGCGGTCGCGGAAGCGGATCACCGGATCGACCCCGCCGACATAATGCAGGTCGCCTTCTTGCGGCGTCAGGCTTTCGACGATGGCGGGCAGCGGGGCGATCAGGATCTGGTCGGCGGCGGACACCACCATGCCGTCCAGCACCGCCAGGGTCAGCGGCAGGCTGAGGGTGAAGGTCGATCCCTTGCCCGGAACCGAACTGATCGAGATACGGCCGCCCAGGGCCTGGATCGAGCGCTTGACCACGTCCATGCCCACCCCGCGGCCCGAGATGTCGGACACCACGGCGGCGGTCGAGAAACCGGGCAGGAAGATCAGATTGTCGATCTGCTCGTCGGTCAGGGCGGCGTCCGGCGCGACCAGCCCCTTGTCGATGGCGATCTTCTTGACCCGCTCGCGATTGATCCCGCGCCCGTCGTCGGAGATTTCGATGACGATGCGGCCGGACCGGTGCAGGGCGGCCAGGCGAACCGTGCCCTCGGCCGTCTTGCCGGCGGCGATCCGCTCGTCGGGCGTCTCCAGGCCGTGGTCGATGGCGTTGCGCAGCATGTGGGTGATGGGCTCGGCCAGGCGTTCGACCACGGTCTTGTCGACCTCGGTGTCCTCGCCGGCGGTGACCAGACGAACCTGTTTGGAGACCATGTCGGCGACTTCGCGGACCAGGCGCGGCATGCGCTGGAACACCGACTTCACCGGCTGGGCGCGAATGGCCATGACGCTGTCCTGGATCTCGCGCGTCAGAAGCTCGAGGTCTTCCAAGCCCAGGGCGATGCCGGACGAGCGGGCCAGGCCGCTTTCCAGCACGCGTTGCGACAGCATGGCCTGCTGGATGACCAGTTCGCCGACCACATTGATCAGGCGATCGACCCGGTCCAGATCGACGCGGATGGTGACAGGGGCCGGCGCGACGGGCGCCGCGACCTGGGCGGGCGGAATCGGCGCGGCCGGCGCCGGGGCGGCGGCGACCGGAGCGGGAGCGGGAGCCGGAGCGGCCGGAGCGGGAGCCGGGGCGACGGCTTCGGGGGCTGGGGCGGGGGCGGGGGCGACAGCCTTGGGGATCGGCTGTTCGGCGGCGGGCGCGTCGCCTGCGGCCTTGGCCAGCAGGGCCGCGATATCCAGTTCGTCGCTGGCGGGCAGCACCGCCGGCGGCTCTTCCTCGAAGACGAGGACCGGTTCCGATCCGCCGCCCAAGGGCGAGATCGTCAGGTCGCAGTCGGCCTCGACGAAGTCGAACACCTCGCGCACGACCTTCTCTTCGATCGCTGCGGTCAGATCGATGGTCCAGGTCAGATAGCCGTCCTCGGCGACCAGCACGTCCAGCGTCGGCAGCGCGCTGTCGTCCACCGACACCGTGATCGGTCCCAGGCGGCCCAGTTCGCGCAGCAACAGGCCGGCTTCGTTGGCGCTGCCGTACATGCGGCCATGGGGCTTGAACAGGATGCGCCAGCCCGTCTGGGCCTCGGCTGCGACGGCTTCAGGCTCGCCGAGGGACGGCAGGGGTTCGTCCAGCGGGACGTCGAAGGCCATCGGCACGAAGCCGAAGTCGTCTTCGTCCTCCTCGACCACCGGCGGCGCCTCGCCGCCGTGGGTCAGCAGTTCCAGTTCGTGAACCAGACCGGCCGAACGCTCCTCGTCGACCGGCGGGGCCAAGCCTTGCGCGGCCTGGATGTGATCGGCCAGCACGTCGGAGGCGCGCAGCAGGGTCTTGATCGTCACCGTGTCGCACGGCTTGCGACCGGCGCGCAGCTCGTCCATCAGCGTTTCGAAGACGTGGGCGAAACGGACCAGAGCCTCCAGACCAAACGCCCCCGCCCCACCCTTCACCGAGTGAACGGCGCGGAAGACGGCGTTGATGGTTTCAAGGTCGGTCTGACCCTGTTCCAGCAGCATCAGCTTCGATTCCAGTTCCGCGAGCAGTTCGTCGCATTCCTGGAAGAAGGTGGCTTTGATGGCTTCGAAGGCGTCCATGGCTTGCGGCCGATCGATCTGTGAGGGTTAGGCCGCGACGCGGCGGACGGCGTCGACCAGCTTGACGGGATCGAACGGCTTGACGATCCAGCCGGTGGCGCCGGCGGCGCGGGCGCGGGCCTTCTTCTCGGCGTCGCTCTCGGTCGTCAGCACCAGGCACGGGGTGGTCCGGTGGTTCGGATCGGCGCGCATGCCTTCGATGAAGCCGAAGCCGTCCATGCGGGGCATGTTGATGTCGGTGATGACCACGTCCGCGCCTTGCGCGGCCAGGGTCTCCAGACCATCAATGCCGTCGACGGCCTGGATCACGGTGTAACCCGCGTCCTCCAGGGCCATCAGCAGCATGTCGCGCATGGTGCGGGAATCATCGACGGTCAGGACTGTCTTTTTCACGCGAGAGCTCCTTCAAGGGGATCTTGGGCAAGGGGGTCGGGGACATTGGTTTCGGACGCGCCGAAGGCGGTCCACTGTTCGGAAAAACCTTGGGATTGAGGCGTGATCGTCAGATCGACGCCGTCGGCGGCCCAGGTCTTGCGGGCCGACAACAACACCTGCAGGCAGAGACCGCCCAGACGCTCGACGTTCGAGGCGTCCAGCGTGACCGGCTGACCCCGTCGCGCCAGCAGCTCCGCCTTCAAAGGCTCGGCCGCATTCATATCCAGCACCGTCGCCAGCACGATGGCGTCCGTCATGAGAAGTTCCCTTCGTCTGCCCCGAGACCATGCATGGCACAGCTTTGGTAAATAGCCTTTGAAGACGGAATCATCAGAACTCCTCCCAACCTTCCGGATCGGCCTCGACCTTGGGCGCGGCGCCGCCGCGGCCGACGGTCTTCAGGGCCTGGATCATGCGATTGACGGGCTTGGGCGCGGCCTGTGGCGCAGGGGCGGGGCGAGCGGGCGCCGGGCTGCGACGGGCAGCGGCGGCATGACCCTCTGAACCCTGGCCGACCTTGAACTGGGCCACGGACGTCTGCAGGGCTTCCGCCTCCTGGGCCAGCGAATGGCTGGCGGCGGTCGACTGCTCGACCATGGCGGCGTTCTGCTGGGTGACCTGGTCCATCTGGTTCACGGCGGTATTGACCTGGGCCAGGCCGACGGCCTGTTCCTGGGCCGAGGCGGCGATCTCCGACACCAGGCCGTCGATCTCGGCGACCCGGTCCACGATCCGCTGCAGGGCCTCGCCGGTCTGACCGACCAGTTTCACGCCCGAGCCCACTTGGGTGGTCGAGGCGGAAATCAGGGTCTTGATCTCCTTGGCCGCCTCGGCCGAACGCTGGGCCAGGGCCCGCACTTCGGAGGCCACCACCGCAAAGCCGCGACCGGCCTCGCCAGCCCGCGCCGCTTCCACGCCGGCGTTCAGGGCCAGAAGATTGGTCTGGAAGGCGATCTCGTCGATCACGCCGATGATCTGGTTGATCTGGGAGGACGAACCCTCGATCGCCTGCATGGCCGAGACGGCGTCGCGGACGATGACGCCAGAGGTCTCGGCGTCGCCCTTGGCGGCCTGGACCACGTCCGAGGCCTGGCGGGCGCCGGAGGCGGTCTTGTTCACCGTGGCTGTGATCTCGTCCAGGGCGGCGGCGGTTTCCTCCAGAGAGGCCGCCTGCTGTTCGGTGCGGCGCGACAGGTCGTCGGCGGCCTGCGAAATCTCGCCGGCGCCCGAGCGGATGCCCGCCACATTGCTGAGCACCACGCTCATGGCCTGCTGCAACTGGGCGATGGCGGTGTTGAAGTCGGACTTCAGCTTCTCGGCGCGCGGGGCGACCTCGGCGGTGAACCGGTGGGTCAGATCGCCGTTCGACATGGCGGCCAGACCGTCGGCCAGGGCCGTCAGGGCGACATGATCCTCTTCGGCGATGCGCGCCTTCTCGGCTTCATTGGCCAGACGCTCGGTTTCGCTCATCGAGCGGGTCGAGGCGGCCTCGGCCTCGATGCGGGTCTTTTCGACGGCGGCGTCGCGGAAGGCGACGATCGCCTGGCCCATCTTGCCGAACTCGTCCTTGCGGTCGGCGCCGACGATCTGGATCGAGGTGTCGCCCGCCATCAACTTCTGCATATAGCCGATCATGCTCATCGTCGGCCGCACGATGGCGCGGGTCACGCCGAAACCGACCGCCAGGGACAGCAGCAGAACGGAGACCAGACCGATCATCACCGCCAGCATGGCGTTCTTGGTCGCCGTCGCCTGCGCGTCGCGCGTAACCACCAGCGCCGCTTCGTTGGCGGCCTTCAGCTCATCGACCGCCTCTTCCGCCGGCGCGATATAGGTGTCCGCGACGCCTTCGCGCCCGACCATGTTCTCGGCTTCCTCCACGCGGCCTTCGCGCACCAGGACCTGTCCGACCTGGACGACGTTCTTGTACCATTCGGCGTTCGCCTTGATCGCCCGGTCTATCGGCGCCGTGCGATCCGCAGGCAGGCCGGCGCGCTCTTCTTCCAGGGCGGCGATGAATTTGGCGCGGTGGGCGTCAAGTCGCTCGGTGTAGTAGGGGTCGCCCGAGAGCAGGTAGCCTCGATAGGCGTTCTCCTGCCTGGCCAGATAGAATTCCGCCCGGGCCGTGGCGCGGGTCATGGCGTTCTCAATGCTGCGGTCCTCGCCCGCGCTCTGGAGGGCCAAAAGATTCGCCACGACGACGGCGCCCATGACGGCGATGGCGACCAGCACCAGCGCAAACGCGCTGAACAGCTTGCGCCCAACCGGCATGTTTTCAGTAAACTTCACGCGTACTCTCCTCGGTATCGCAAAAAATCAGATCGAATCCGCAGAGACGGCGAACCCGTCCGAGTGGAGTCTCCCAAGGTCGCATCCCGATCCGCCTGCAGCCGCTGCGACCGCCGGACATCCGCCGACCTGCGCTTGGCGCGGATCGGTCGAACGCCTGGACGTCGACGGGCTTTGGAGAAGGATTTCGGGGAACATCAACGACCTCGGAGCATCTGCATTCTGCCCGGGAACCATGAGATGATGATTAATATGATTTCTGAACCGCACCCTAGGTAGGAATGCGTAAGCGTGACGGCCCACTCCGCGCCGACGGGAATTTTCGCTCATCAGGCGAACCTGATCGCAAAAATTAATTATGCGTGCTTTTCCCTAACTTCAGGAATGATATAGAGATTGGGTCAAAAAAGCGGCAGGGACGTGACGACAATGGTTTCGCAGATGCGAAATATCGCATGATGCAAGCACGACCGGCGGCTTCTACTAGACCTGCTCTGCCCCGGCTTATGGTTCGATTTGCCCGGACGTATTGGGGCGGCTTTTTGCTTGCCGCCGGGTGCGTATTGGTTGGATCGGCTTTCCGCCTGACTATCCAGACTGTCGGCCACGTCCACTATCTGCCCATGCTGGCGGCGGTGATGGCGACCGCCCTGGTGGCCCAGCGCCCGGCGACCTTCACGGCGATCGTCCTGTCCGTCATCGCCGACATGCTGATCCTGCCTCGACAGGGGATTGCGAACGCCGTCGTCCACGCCGCCCTGTTCGTCGCCGTGGCCCTTGTGATGGCGGAGGTCTGTCACCGTCTGGCCAGCCGCAGCGCCCTGTTGGACAGCATACTGGCCTCCGTTCCGGTCGTGACCTTGAACGGCGAGGGCCGCATTCTGCGAATCACCCCGGCCGCCGCCGATCTGCTCGGCGTCACGCCTGAAGAGGCCCTCTCCCGCCCCTTCAGCACCTTCGCCACCGATTTTGACACGACCGCGCTCGCCGCCGTGATCGAGGGCGCCCCGCTGTCCCTTCCGGCGACCGGATCCTGGTTGGCGCGGCGTCCGGACGGAGAGATCGTCCCCATGACGATCCACGCCAGCCTTCTTTCCTCGAGCGTGGATCCCGAGCGGATGGTGCTGTCCCTCGGCGACCAGCGGCAAACCACGGCCGCCAATGAGCGCATGCGCGACCTGATGAACCAACTCAGCAAGAGCTGGCGGCTGAACTCCATGGGCGAAATGGCGGCGACCCTGGCGCACGAACTGAACCAGCCCCTGACGGCCGCCACGGTCTATCTGCATGCAGGCCAGACCGACATCGCCCGGGCGGGGCCGCTGGGCGACAGCGCCGGCCGCGCCCTGGATCTGGCCAAAACCCAGCTCATTCGGGCCGGCGACATCATTCGCCGCATGCGCGAATTCGTCTCGACCGGCGCCCGCGAACTGACGGACCAGCGCGTCTCCTCGATGATCGAAGACCTGCGCCCCCTCTTCGACCTGATCCGCATGGACACAGGGGTGGTGATCCGCGTCGATGTGCGCGACGTCGGCGATCATGTGCTGGCGGATCGCATCCAGTTCCAGCAAGCGATCAACAATCTGGTCCGCAACGCCGTCGACGCCGTCGCCGGGCGCGAACTCGGCCTGGTGCGCATCACCGGCCGCAGTCTTGGAAACCAAGGTTACGAGATCGTCGTAGAAGATGACGGTCCTGGAATTCCGGAGGACCAGATGGACCGGATCTTCCAGCCGATGACCACGACCAAGGCGAGCGGAATGGGCCTGGGCCTGTCCGTCACCCGCTCGATCATCGAGAGCCATGACTCCGTCCTGACCGTCGGCCGCAGTCCGCTGGGCGGCGCGGCCTTCTCCTTCTGTCTTTCTCCCGTCTTGGAGCTCGAAGCCGCATGACTCAACACTCCGTCTTCGTGATCGACGACGATCAGGCCTTGCGGGATTCGCTGTTGATGCTCCTGCGGGGCGAGGGCATTCGCGCCCGCGGCTTCCCCAGCGCCACCGCCTTCCTGGACGCCCTGCCCGAAGAAAGGACGGCCTGCGTCATCACCGATCTGCGCATGCCGCAGATGGAAGGCGCCGAGTTGATCCGTCATCTGTCTCGATTGCGCGGCGAGACCTGGCCCGTGATCGTCATCACCGGTCACGCCGAGGTGCCTCTGGCGGTTCAGCTGATGAAGGCGGGCGTCGTCGACTTCATCGAAAAACCCTTCGACCCGAACCGTATTCTCGAGGCCGTGCGCGGCTGTCTGTCCGCCTTGGAGCGCCAGGAGGTCGAGAGCGAGGCGCGCGAGGAGGCGACGTCCCGCCTGGCCAGTCTGACGCCGCGCGAACGTCAGGTGTTCGAGGCCCTGATCGACGGCAAGTCGAACAAGGAAATCGCCATCAGCCTCAGCATCAGCCCCCGAACGGTCGAGATCTTCCGCGCCAAGGTGATGCAGAAGATGCAGGCCACCAGCCTGTCCATGCTGGTGCGGATGGGGCTGCGCTGCGCCGAAGTCTGAAAAGGCCCTTGAGCCGCACGGCGATCATCGCCACCTTGCAGGGGTCATGAGCGACCGGTCCGCAGGCCTCGCCCCTTCCCGCGTCACGGCGGTGCTGGGGCCCACCAACACCGGCAAGACCCATCTGGCGGTCGAGCGGATGCTGGGTCACGCCTCGGGCATGATCGGCCTGCCGCTGCGGCTGCTGGCGCGCGAAATCTATGAGCGTATCGTCAGGCAGCGCGGCGCCGCCGCCGTCGCCCTGATCACGGGCGAGGAAAAGATCGTCCCGCCGCGCCCGCACTATTTCGTCTGCACCGTCGAGGCCATGCCGCTGGAGCGGTCGGTGGAATTCCTGGCCATCGACGAGATCCAGCTGGTCGCCGACCCCGAGCGCGGCCACGTCTTCACCCAGCGGCTACTGCACGCGCGCGGCCGGTTCGAGACCATGTTCCTGGGCGCCGGGACCATGGAGCCCCTGATCCGCCGTCTGGTCCCGGACGTCGAGATCGTGACCCGCGACCGGCTGTCCACCCTGTCCTACGCCGGGTCCAAGAAGCTGACCCGCCTGCCCCGCCGCAGCGCCATCGTCGCCTTCTCGACCGAGCGGGTCTACGCCATCGCCGAACTGATCCGCCGCCAGCGTGGCGGCGCCGCCGTGGTCATGGGCAGCCTCTCGCCCCGCACCCGCAACGCCCAGGTCGCCCTTTACCAGTCGGGCGAGGTGGACTTCCTGGTCGCCACCGACGCCATCGGCATGGGGCTGAACATGGACGTGGACCATGTCGCCTTCGCTGGCTTGCGCAAGTTCGACGGACGGCGGACCCGCTGGCTGCACGCCCACGAGATCGGCCAGATCGCCGGCCGCGCCGGCCGCCATCTGCGCGACGGGACGTTCGGCGTCACGGCCGAGGCCGAGGATCTGGACGCCGATCTGGTGGAACAGGTGGTCGAGCACCGGTTCGATCCGGTCGAGGCGGCGGAATGGCGTAACGCCAGACTGGACTTCGACACCCTGCCCGACCTGTTGCGCTCCCTGACGGTCACGCCCCAGCGCAGCGGCCTCAGCCTGACCGCCGAAGCCCTGGACGAGACCCTGCTGCGCCGCCTGATCAAGGACGAGGAAGTGGCCCGCATCGGCCGTTCGCGCGGCGCCGTCATGCGGCTGTGGGAAGCCTGCCAGCTGCCCGACTTCCAGAAGACGACGCTGGACGAGCACGCCCGCCTGGCCAGGGACGTCTTCCACGCCCTGACCGGCAAGCGGGGCCGGCTGACCGACGACTGGATGGCGCCGCGCTTCGCCTTCGTGGATCGCGACGACGGCCAGATCGACCAGCTGTCGGCCCGGCTTTCGGCCGTCCGCACCCTGTCCTACATCGCCAACCGCCCCGACTGGGTTCACGACGCGCAAGGCTGGCGCGACAAGACGCGGGCGCTGGAGGACCGGCTGTCCGACGTCCTGCACGAGCGGCTAACCGCCCGGTTCGTCGATCGCCGCACAACCGCCCTGATGCGGGCCCTGAACGTCCGCGAGGATACGTTCGCGGGCGTCGCCGACGACGGCGAGGTGACGGTCGAGGGCCAGGTGGTGGGCCAGTTGGACGGCGTCCGTTTTCAGATGGAGAAGGGCGCCTCCGCCCTGGAGGACCGCACCCTGCGCCAGGCCGCGGTCCGCGCCGTCACGCCCGAGATCAACCGCCGCCTGGGCCGTCTGGCCGCCGAGACCGACGAGGCCTTCGCCGTCACGCCGGACGGGGCCGTCCTGTGGCGCGGCGTCCTGACCGCCCAGATCCAGTCCACGCCGACCGGCGCCGATCCCTTCTCGCCCTCCGTCCGGCTGCTGGGCGAACTGGGTCCGACGCCCGCCCGCGAGCGCGCCAAGCGTCGGATCGAGGCCTGGCTGGCGTTCGAGGCCGGCCGCGCCCTGCGCGACCTGCGCCGCCTGCGTCAGGCGGTCGAGTCCGGCGCGCTCAAGGGTCTGCCCCGCGGCATCGCCTTCCGCCTGATCGAGGCCGGGGGCCTGATCGACCGCCGCGACGTCGAACGCGACCTGGCCGCCCTCAGCCAGGTCGAGCGCCGCACGCTGAAAAGCTTCGCCATCCGCGTCGGGGTTCATTCCGTCTGGCTGCCCGGCCTGCAGAAGCCCCGCGCCCGCCATTTCGCCCAGGCCTTCCTGGACGCCCCCCTGATTCCCGCGACGCCCGATCTGATTCCCGCGCCGCCCGAACCACCCTCGCCCCGCCTGCTCTCGGCCCACGGCCTGCGCGCGGCCGGCCGCTGGCTGGCGCCCGTCGAGACCCTGGAGAAGATGGCCGATCTGCGCGCCGCCAATACCGCGGACCGCGGCCGCCTGTCCGACGCCGCCCTGATCGACCTGGGCTGGACCGCCGATCAGGCCAAACAGGTCATCGCCGCCCTGAAGACCGAACGCGCCCGACAGCCCGACAAGCCCGGCGTCGCGCCGAAGCCGCCCAAGGATTCGCCCTTCGCCGCCCTGGCCGTCCTGACAGCGCCCCCGACGCCGCCGGCGCGCGCCAAACGCCGTCGCCCTCGCCGAAAGGCCCAGGCTTGAGCGACGACGCCTGCCGCATCGACATCTGGCTGTGGCGGGCGCGTTTCTTGAAGACGCGAAGCCTGGCCGCCGCCCTCGTCGAACGCGGCGCGGTGCGTTTGACGCATCAGGGGCGGGAGATCCGGCTGGACAAGCCCAGTCGCTGCGTCCGCCCCGGCGATCTGCTGACCTTCGCCAAGAACGGCCGGGTCACGACCCTGCGCGTGGAGGCGATGGGCGAAAGGCGCGGGCCGCCTGAAGAAGCCCGCGCCCTCTATTCCCTGATTATCGCGCCCTGAGGGCCAGGGGCCCGGCGCGAAAATCGCTTACTGCTTCAGGACGAACTCGCCCTCGATGTGCAGCTTCACCTCGTCGGACACGGCCGGCAGGGCGTAGTTGATGCCGAAGTCCGAGCGCTTGATGACAGCTTCCCCGTCGAAGCCGGCCTTGTAGGCGCCCATGGCGGTTCCGGCCTGGTTGAACTCGACCTCGATGGTCACAGGCTTGGTCACGCCGCGCAGGGTCAGGTCGCCGACCACGGTCGCCTCGTTGGCGTCATCGGCGTCGACCGTCACGGAACGCGAGACGAAGGTCGCGGTCGGATGATTGGCGGTGTCGAAGAAGTCGGCGGTCTGCAGGTGGGCCTTCAGCTTGTCGTCGTTCGGGGCGACGTCGGTCAGCGGGATGGTGGCGGTCAGGGTGGAGGCCGAGGGATTGGCGACGTCCAGCTTCAGCTCGGCCTTCACGTTCACGAACTGGCCCGTGTAGGTCGAGAAGCCGAGGTGGTTCACCGACCAGGTGATCTTGCCGTGGCCGGAGTCGAGATCATAGGCGCCGGCGGTCACTTCCGACGGGGTCTTGGTCAGGGCGGCCTGGGCCACCACCGCGCCGCCGGCGGCGAGGCTGACGGCCAGGGCGCCGGCGAGGGCGTATTTCATGAAGGGGGTGCGCATGGGGAATGTTCCGGTTGAAGAGGATCGTTATATGCAATCAACACAGTTGCGATTAAGCCTGACTGTTGTCAAGTCGTGTCAGACCGCCTGCGAACGTCTCCCACCTTAAGCCGCGCTGTTGACAGTTGGTTGCGTGGCCGCCATGTCGCAGGCCTCCCACCCACAGTTTCGCCCCCGTTCGCCGCCCCATGACCTACATCGTCACCGACGCCTGCGTGAAATGTAAGTTCATGGACTGCGTCGAGGTCTGTCCGGTGGACTGCTTCTACGAGGGCGAAAACTTCCTGGTCATCGCCCCGGACGAGTGCATCGACTGCGGCGTGTGCGAGCCCGAATGCCCCGTCGACGCCATCGTGCCCGACACCGAGGACGAGCCGGACGGCAAGTGGCTGCAGGTCAACGCCGAATACGCCAAGGTCTGGCCCAATATCACCGTCAAGGGGACGCCCCCCGCCGACCGCGAACAATATGAGCGCGAGACGGGCAAGTACGAGAAATACTTCAGCCCCAAGCCCGGCAAGGGCTCCTGATTTCTCGACGACTTTCGGCGCCTCGCCCCGCCGAACGGCCAAGGTTGAACTGTCGCAAATCCACGTCCGCCCTGTGGACGTTTTGAAATTCCGCAAATTTGTGATAGGTTCTGTTTCATTGGATCGGGCGGTCCGCGAAATCTTCGCGCCGCCCGTGTTTGCGACAGAATCCCGCCCACAGACGGGATCGGCCAGAGGTTTGGTGATCCGTTTCCGCATTTGACGCCCAGCATCATCCCGACCGACGGAGAGATCCGGCGGCCGAGATCCTGTTTGCGTTTCCTGCGCCTTCGCGTCGCCCGGCCCTGACCGGGAAAGGACGAATATGACGAGCAAGACTGGTCTGGAGTTCAAGGTTGGCGACGCGGTCGTCTATCCGGCGCACGGCGTCGGCAAAGTCGCGGCGGTCGAGACTCAGGAAGTCGCGGGCATGTCGCTGGAAGTCTATGTCGTGACCTTCGACCACGAGAAGATGACCCTGCGCGTCCCGACCAAGAAGGCTGCGACGGCAGGCCTGCGTTCGCTGGCCGCCGACGACGTCGTGACCAAGGCCCTGACCACCCTGAAGGGGCGCGCCCGCATCAAGCGCACCATGTGGTCGCGTCGCGCCCAGGAATACGAGGCCAAGATCAACTCGGGCGACCTGATCTCCATCGCCGAAGTGGTCCGCGACCTGCACCGCGCCGACACCCAGCCGGAACAGTCCTATTCGGAGCGCCAGCTCTATGAATCGGCCCTGGACCGGATGGCGCGCGAAGTCGCCGCCGCCAACAAGATCGACAAGGACGCCGCCGTCGAACTGCTGGCCAAGTCGCTCAGCGCCAAGAAGCCGATCCCGACCGCCGAAGCCGCCTGAATACAGGTTGGGGCTTCCGCCTCGAACCAACGGAAAGGCCCCGGAACGATCCGGGGCCTTTTTGGTTTGACCGACATCAAGGCGCGCCTGCGGCTTCGACGTCCACATGGCCCTTGATCAGGAGCCGACCATGACCGACGCCGACCCCGCCGCCCCGCTGGGCTTTCATCACATCCGTCTGGAACTGGCGCGCGAGCCGCAGGCCCCGGCGGGCGATCCCGAGGCGGGCTATGATATTCTCGCGCCGCTGACGGCCGAGCGCCGCCTGGACGCCGCCGTCTGGCGAGAAGCGCCGGAAAAATGCCGGGTCCGCCGCTTTTCGCACGGCGCCACCCTGGCCTTCGGTCGGCTGCGTCACGCCGCCCCCGACCGCTGGTTCCTGGATTTCGAACCCGGCGACGCGGACGACGTCCACGGTTTCCGTCTGGCCGACGAACGCCTGGAGACCGGCGAATACGTCAGTCTCTCGACGGACGACCAGATGCACACCTATGTGGTCGCCCGCTCCGAACCCGTCTGAGGCTCAGAAATACTCCGCATCGGCCGGGCACTGGGCGCTGATGCGGCGCGCCGTGATGGTGGCGGGAATATAGGGGGTGCCGCGCAGCAGCTGGGCCCCGCCGCGGAAGCTGAAGCTGGTGTCCTCATAGGCGCCGGTCAGCCGCACATTGACCCGGCGGCCCTTCTTGTCCTGACACGTCCCCTCGAACCGCGCCCGGCCGTCCCCGACCACGCGGGTCGGATAGGTGCAGCGCCAGCGGTTGGTCGACAGACCGCCGAAGAAGCGGTTGATCTCGCTGGGCCGCACGCATTTCTGTTCGGTGTCGCGTTGGCCGAGCGCGCTAGTCGTATATTCCCAGTAGCCGGGCAGGACTTCGCTCTGGGCGGCCGTCTGGGCCGGGGCCAGGGCGGGGGCGGCCAGCAGGACGCCGCCGGCCATGACCGGAGCCAGCACGGCCCAGACCTTCAGGGACAGGGCGCGTTTGGACAGGCGATCAATCAGGGACGGGCGAGACATGGCGGCCTTCTGTTCAGCGTGGATCTTCATGATATGACCCATAGCGCGCGTCATTTGAATGACGCCTGAACGAAGTCGAGTCCCGGCCAACGCGCGACGGGCCTCGAAAGCCCAAGACTCGGCTTGACGCCGAACCTCCTCTTCCCTTATACGGCCCCCTCTCGCGCGGGCTGCTTCCCGCGCGTACTTGTTTCATGCGTCTTCTCCCTTGTTTCGGGCTGGACGCCGCACCTTAAGGATCTGACGATGTCGCGTCGTTGCGAACTCACCGGTATCGGCCCGATGGTCGGCCATAGCGTGAGCCACTCGAACATCAAGACCAAGCGCCGCTTCCTGCCGTCGCTGAAGACGGTCAAGGTCACCTCGGATTCCCTGGGTCAGACCTTCTCGCTGCGCATCTCGAACGCCGCGCTGCGCACCCTCGACTACAAGGGCGGCCTGGACGCCTTCATCGTCAAGGCCCGCGACGAGCAGCTGTCGATCGCCGCCCAGCGCATCAAGCGTCAGGTCCGCGCCAAGCTGGCCGAGCAAGCCGCCGCCGCCTGATCGGCGACCGCTGCATCTGTTTCTGGAAAAGGCCGGCGGCGACGCCGGCCTTTTTCTTTGCCCCCACCCCGACCTAAGGCTAGGCTTCGGCCGTACTCGGAGGGGATTCCATGACAATTGCGCGCACCCTGGCCTTCACGGCGGCCGCCCTGACTTTGGCCGCCTGCGCCACGACCTCCCCGCCGCCCGCGACGCCGCGCGAGTCGACCGCCTTCACCCTCGCCACCGACCAGCCCCTGACGCCTGAACAGCAGGCGATGCGGTTCGACAAGGCCGACCTGTCGATCCGGGTCCTGCCCGAGGACCGGGCCATCGACGCCGTCGCGGTTCTGGACTTCACCGCCACGGCCCCGCTGCACCGGCTGGAGGTCGAACTGGACACCCTGCTGGCCATCTCCTCCGTCCAGATCAACGGGGTCGAGGTCGCCGCCGACCGCTGGTCCAATCCCGAAGGCCGTCTGACGGTCCTACTGCCCCGCCCCCTGGCCTCCGGCGAGCGCGTCGCCCTGCGCGTCGCCTACGCCGGCCGGCCCCGCGTCGCGCCTCGCGCCCCCTGGGACGGCGGCTTCGTCTGGTCCACGGCCCCGTCGGGCGAGCCCTGGATCGCCACCGCCGTCCAGGGCGAGGGCTGCGACATCTTCTGGCCCTGTATCGACAGCCCGCACGGCGAACCCGCCCGGGTCGACCTGCACATCACCATCCCCTCGACCCTGTCGGCGCCGTCCAACGGCCGGTTCCTGGGCACGGTCGACCACGGCGACGGCTGGACCACCTGGAACTGGTCGGCGAAGAGCCCCAACACCTACGCCATCGCCCTGAATGTCGGCCCCTACGAGGAGGTCAGCGGCCAGTACGAAAGCCGGTTCGGCAATACGATCCCGATGAACTACTGGCATCTGAAGTCGGACGCGCCCGACAAGGTCCAGGCCCTGTTCGCCCAGTTTCCAAAGATGCTGGACTTCTTCGAGGCCAATGTCGGCCCCTTCCCCTTCGGCGACGAGAAGATGGGCGTGGTCGAGACCCCGCACCTGGGCATGGAGCACCAGACCATCAACGCCTATGGCAACGGCTACAAGATCGACGGGCGCGGCTATGACTGGCTGCTTCAGCACGAGTTCGCCCATGAATGGTTCGGCAACCAACTGACCAATCAGAACGCCGACGACATGTGGCTGCACGAAGGTCTGGGCAGCTATATGCAGCCCCTCTACGCCCGCTGGCTGCTGGGCGACCGCTATATGCAGCGCGAACTGGCGAACCAGCGCGAGGGATTGATCAACAAGTTCCCCGTCGTCTCGGGCACGCCCAAGACCGAGGACGAGGTCTACAAGGGCGACGTCGGCCCGGGGAACGACATCTATTCCAAGGGCTCGCTGATCAGCCATTCGCTGCGGATGCTGATCGGGGACGCCGCCTTCCACCAGGCCCTGACCCGTCTGGTCTATGGAACCGATGATCCCCAGCCCGGCGCCTTCAGGCCCCTGTACCGCTCGACGCTGGATTTCCTCCAGATCGTCAACCAGGTGACGGGCCAGGATTACGGCTGGTTCTTCCGCGGCTATCTCTACAACGCCGCCCTGCCGGTGTTGACCCAGACACGAGAGGGCGGCGTGCTGCGGCTGGAATGGGCGACGGGCAACGGCGAGACCTTCCCCATGCCGCTGGACGTCGAGATCGACGGTCGCGTCCAGACCGTCGCCATGACCGGCGGCCGGGGTGAGATCGCCGTTCCCGCCGGGGCGCACGTCCTGATCGATCCTCAGAACAAGGTGCTACGCCAGATGGACGTGATCGACGCGCTGCAGGCCTATAAGGCGGAGCAAAAACGCTGATCCTTCTCCCAATGGGAGAGGGTGAAACACTCAGGCCGGCGCCACCGTCACCGACTGCCGCACCATCTGGCACCGCTCCTGGGTCGTCAGGAAGGCGATGTCCGCCGCGTCGCGTCCGCAGGCGATCCGCACCAGACCCTCGACCGGCGCCAGCCGCGTCGCATCGACCAGCCACCAGCCGTTATCCAGCCAGACCTCGAAGATGGCGTGGAAGTCGGGCGGATTCAGCTGGTGTGCAAAGGCGCTGACCGCCCGCGCCGGAATGCCCGACGCCCGGCACAGGGTCATGCCCAGGTGGGTGAAGTCGCGGCACACCCCGGCCCGGTCGATAAAGGTGCGCGCCGCCGTGGTCTCGGTGTCCGAAACGCCGTGCTCATAGTCCAGGTTCTCGGTGATCCAGTTCAGGATCGCCAGCACCCGCGCCCCGCCCGAGGTGTCGCCGAACTCCCGCGTGACGAACCGGCCGAACTGGTCCGACGGGCAGTACCGGCTGGGCTGCAGATAGGGCAGGACCTCGGCCGGCAGTTCGCCCCAGTCATGCTGGGACACGCTGGGCGGCAGGCCCTTCAGCACCCCGTTCTCGACCACCGCCTCATAGGTCAGGGTCACTTCGCCCTCGACGTGGCAGCGCAGGGTCCGGGCCCCGAAATCGACGTCCTCGTCCTCGTGGAACTCCACCGGCGGATCGAAGGTCAGGGTTTCCTGCAGGATGTCCTGGCCGGGCCAGTGGGCGACCTGGATCTTGTAGATGGCGTCCGTCGGCGGATCGAAACGATAGACGAGCTCGGCGCGGACGCGCAGTTTCATGAAGGGCTGCCAACTGGAAAGGGGAACCGTATCCCAACGCCATGGGACTGCGGCCGTTCCGTGTCCTGACCGTCCAGCGCGCGCATCGGCCTGCTCCTCCTACGGGACCTGTGGCGGAAGGTCGCGGGGCGGCGTAAGAGGCCCGCCATGTCCGCTCTCGCCGCCCGCGTCTCCCCCCGCGCCTTCGCCCTGATCGTCCTGCTGATCGCCGCCTGCGTCCTGGGCCTGGCGCCGATCCTGGTGCGGCTGACCGAGACCGGTCCGGCGGCGGCGGGCTTCTGGCGGTTCGTCTTCGCCCTGCCCCTGCTGACCCTGCTGGCGTCGCGCGAGCCGGGCGGGATCGCGGCCCCGTCGAAATGGGCGCTGCTGGCCGGCCTGTTCTTCGCCCTGGACCTCAGCTTCTGGCACTACGGCATCGTCATGACCTCGGTCGCCAACGCCACGGTCCTGTGCAACCTGACGCCGGTCGTCGTCACCCTGTTCGGCTGGATCGTGCTGAAGGAGACGCCGCACCGGCTGTTCCTGCTGGCCCTGGCCCTGGCCATGGGCGGGGCCTTCGCCATGGCGGCGGGCGCCGACGGCGGACAGGGGACCAACCCGCCGCTGGGCGACATCTTCTCGCTGTCGGTGGCGGTCTGGTACTCGGGCTATTTCCTGGCGGTGAAGGCGGCCCGCGCCACGGCTGGCGCCATGCGCGTCACCTTCTGGGCCACCCTGCTGGGCGCGCCCCTGCTGCTGATCGTGGCCCTGGTCCTGGGCGAGGACATCATCCCCGCCAGCCTGTCCGGCTGGGCCGCCTGTCTGACCATGGGCGTCATGCACGTCTTCGGCCAGGGCGGCGTCGCCTGGGCCCTGGGCAAGCTGCCGGCCTCAATCACCGCCGTCACCATACTGATCCAGCCGGTCGTCGCCGGCCTGCTGGGTTGGTGGATCTTCGGCGAGACCCTGACCCCGATCCAGGCCCTGGGCGGCGCCCTGGTCCTGGGCGCCATCGTGATGGCGCAGAGATCCCAGCGAACGAAACCGACCGAAGGGCTCAAGCCGCGCGAAGCCGCGTAGGCCAACCTTGGGCTCAAGTAGCGCGAAGCGCGGTAGCCCCACATCATGCGGCTCAAGCCGCGCGAAGCGCGGTAGCCCAAACAAAAACAGGCGCGGAAGCCTTGGCCCCCGCGCCTGTTCTCATGCCTTAATCGGCCGCTCGACTCAGAGGAGCTTGAGGTCGATCGCCGAAGTCTTGCCGCGCTGGTTTTCCAGCTCGTATTCGACCTTGGCGTTCTCATCGAGGCCCTGAAGGCCGGCCTTCTGAACGGCGGTGACGTGAACGAACACGTCAGAGCCGCCGCTGTCGGGCTGGATGAATCCATAGCCCTTGGTGGGGTTGAACCACTTGACCGTACCGGTCGCCATGTCTGCGTCTCCGTAAACGCGCTTTTCCAGGCGGATCCCCCTCAGGGTGACCCGACAGTCCATCTGGACAGCTCGTTCAGGCGAAGGAGCGAGACGCGGGTGTGGACCCCACGCAAAATCCGGACTGTGCTGTTGTTGTCACCCGGCTTTTCCGGTCGGTCAACAGCAAAGCGATTCGCGTCAGGGGCGATTCAACCTTAACGGCACAGGCCCCGCTCAGCCCCGTCGACATGCAGATGGTTCTCGTGGGCGGCGTTGTAGTCGGGCGTCAGCACGGTCGAGAACAGTCGGCACGCCCCGTCGCGCACCGCGTGCAGGAACCGCCCGCCCGGCTCGCCCGCCGGACCCTGGCCGCGCCAGTCGTTCAGCACGCTGACGGTCCGCCCGTCCTCCAGCCGCACCGCCGCCACGTCCAGGGCGTTGGCCCGCGCATGTTCGCTGGGCCGCTCCTGTTCGTCCTGCGAGCCATAGATGCGCCGGCACGAATAGGTCCCGTAGTTCTCGACCCGCGCCGGGGCCGAGCCCAGGATGCTGCGCGCCGCCGGCTGCAACACCTGGCGATCCCAGATGACATAGCGGACGGCCAGCGGGCACTGCATCACCACATCGGCCGGGGCCAGGGGCGTCACCGCCCCGCCGGTGATCCGCACCGCCCCGCGCACGACGCAGAAGCCGCCGTCGTCGCGATCCGCCGCCCGCTCGACCTCGATCCCCGCCTCGCGCAGCACCTGCATACAGGCCTCGGTCGCCCCCTGGACCTCTTCCGGGGCCGCCGTCGGGGCGATGTCGAAGTCGGCCACCTTGGCCGCCGTCGCCCGGCCCAGCGGCTGGCTCAGATCCAGCGGCTTCCACGGCAGGTCCTGCGGCGGCGCATAGGCGTTCAGCAGCGCGAAAGCCGCGCAGGCCAGCAGCCCGACCTCCCACAGCAGATTCCAGAAATCGGCGAAGTCGCGCTTCATGCAGCCCCAGCATGGACCGCCCACGGCCCCGCTGGCAAACGCCGCGAGGGGGCGAAGCGTTCAAATACAGCCGCCCGCGCCCCTAGGCGGCGGACGACAGCACCAGAGGTTTGACCGGGCGCAGCATGATCCTGGCGCCGGCGACCTTCTTCACCCCGGTCAGCGGCGTGTGGATCAGCCGGCCTGATTCCGGCCAGAACTCGAGCCTGCAGCCCGCCGCCCCGCTGCGAACGGGAGCGGCGGTCGCTATGCCGCGCTCGGCCAGATAGGCCATGGCGAAATCGACGTTGTTCTGGCCGATGGGATTCTGGAACGGGCCGGGACTTGCGCCGCCGAACACCTGGGCCTCCAGGCGCTTCAGGCTGGCGCCCCGTTCAAGCAGGCGGTCGATCAGCAGCGGCATCAGCCGGGAGCCGTAGCGGGAGGGGTCGCTCCGCGAGCCGGAGGGAAGCCGAGGCAGGACGAAGTGATTCATCCCGCCGATTCCGGCCTTGGGATCGCGCACACAGGCCGCAACGCAGGATCCCAGGACCGTGGTGATCACGGTGTCGGGATCGTCGCTGACGCAGAATTCGCCCTGGCCGAGCGAGACGTGGTCGACCTGACGCCCGTCGCGCTCCCAGCCGCCTCGTAAGACATTGTAACTCAGCACTGTGTACGCCTTCACTCACTCACCGCTCTGGAATAACCGCAAGTGGTGTACAGAGCATTTAGAACGGGTCTGGCATCTGCTCAGGCGTTCAGCCGTCCAACCAGTTTTCGCATCAGGGCGGTCGTCGCCGCCTGACCCGCGCCCTGATTGCTCAGGGCGATGAAGGCCACGCCCCGCGCCGGGGCGACCACGGCCGTCGCGTACCACAGGGTGTTCGACCCGTCGTGCGTCAGCACCGGCCCGCCCGCCCAGGGAACCTGCGGCGGCGCGATCCACCCCAGGGCGTAGGGCATGCCCTCGCCCGCGCCCGGCGTGGCCAGTTGCGCAGCCGTCTCCGGCTTCAGCCAGCCGCCGCCGTCCGTCAGGAACAGCCTCAGCCATTTCGCATAGTCGTCCAGGCTCATGTGCGCCGTCCCCGCCGGCCCCAGGGCCGGGGGATTGTCCGCGCCCGGATCGGCGGGATCCACGGCGACCCGCGCCGCCCCTTCGCCGCGATGCCCCCAGACGTTGGAGCCGCCCGCCGTATCGGTCTTCGGCGCGCCAAAACCGCCCGACGTCAGGCCCAGGGGCGCAAACAATTCGGCCTGAACGACCTGTTCCCACGACTGGCCCGTGATCCGTTCGATGGCCGCCCCGACCAGCATATAGTTGGCGTTGGCGTATTCGAACGCCCCCTTCGTCCCGGTCGGCGCGGCGCCCAACATCCGTTCGACCACGGCCAGCCGCTGTTGCGGCAAGGACCGCGGGTCGCCCCTCGCGGTCAGGAAGAAGACCATGCCCAGGGCGTCGGCGTCCTTCACCCCCGCCCGGTGATGCATGAAGTCGCGGATCGTCGTCCCGTCCCAGGCCGGGTCGATCCGGACGCCGGGGAACAGATTCCCCAGCGGCGCGTCCCAGTCCGCCCGTCCCTGGTCGACCAGCCGCCCGTAAAGGGCCGCCGTCATCGCCTTGGTGTTCGACCCCAGGTGCCAGCGGTCGTCCAGGGTCGCGGGATCGGTCCCGCCGATCCTTCGCACGCCCCGCACCCCGGACCAGACCAGGCCTTCGCGCGTGACCACGCCCCCGGCCAGGGCGACCGGCCCGGTCTCCGCAAAGGCGGCGTCCAGCCCCGCCTCATAGTCTGCGGCGTCGCCCGCCGAAGCGGACGACACGCCTCCGGTCGCCGCAGCGACCAGTCCGGCGGCCAAAAGCCCGCGGCGATTCAGCGTCATCGAAGCCTCCACTTTGGAATATCCTAGCCCCGGTCGTCGCTGGCGGCACGTGAGAAGCGCGTCATCTTGCATCGCCCGTCAACACCCCGCTTGCCCTCGCCCCCGTCCCGTCCCACTCTGATCGAATGGGAAAGAAAACAGACGCCTACGACGCCGAACTCGAACAGTTGCAGCTCGCTGTCGTGAAGACCCAGGCCTGGACCATTGAGCATGGGCTGCGGGTGGTCGTCGTGCTGGAGGGACGCGACACCGCCGGCAAGGACGGGGCCATCAAGCGGCTGACGGAATACATGTCCCCGCGCCAGACCCGCGTCGTCGCCCTGCCCAAGCCCAGCGACCGGGAAACCAGCCAGTGGTATTTCCAGCGTTACGTCCCCCACCTGCCCGCAGCGGGCGAGACGGTCATCTTCAACCGCTCCTGGTACAACCGCGCCGGGGTCGAGCCGGTGATGGGCTATTGCACGCCCGAGCAGTACGCCCAGTTCCTGACCGATGCGCCGCGCTTCGAGCGGATGCTGACCGACGACGGAATTATCCTGATCAAGCTCTGGCTGGACATCTCGCGCAAGGAACAGGCGAAACGGCTGAAGGAACGCCGCGTCGATCCGCTGAAACGGTTCAAGCTGTCGTCGCTGGACGCCGAGGCCGAGGCGCGGTTCGACGCCTATTCCGACGCCCGCGACCGGATGCTGGACGAGACCGACCGCGCCTTCGCCCCCTGGACCATCATCGCCACCGACGACAAGAAGACCGCCCGGCTGAACCTGATCCGTCACATCCTGAAGGTGCTCGACCACTGCGGCGAGGAGATCGCGGCCCCGGACCCCGACATCGTCCTCGACGCCGACAAGGCCAAGGGCAGGCTGGCGCGCTGAGCCGCTCCCCCTTCTCTTTCGTCATTCCGGGCGCAGCGCAGCGGAGACCCGGAATGACGAAAGGGTCTTTGCCCTCATAATGACGCTGGTCCCTCCGTATGGATTTCAACGCCCTGCTGCACGGCTGGGCCTTTCGACCGGGCGCCCCTCCCGCGCGTGCTAGTCTGTCGCCCTTGCCGCCGTCGCCGGAGATTTCAGACGATTCAGACAAATTAGACTGTGTTTTTTCCCGAACGCCGCCGTCGCCGATTTCAGACGACTCAGACGATTCAGACTCTGTTTTTTCGTCCCGGCGTCTGAATCCGCCCCGGCAGGTGACGAACCGCCCTCCAGCCCCTACCTACAGCCCATGACCGTTCACGCCGCCCCGCCCCCCATCCTCGACGCCGCCGGCGTCGAGACCGACGAAGCCCTGTCGATCCTGAAGACGGCCCTGGCCGGCGCCGACGACGGCGAGCTGTTCCTGGAACGGTCCGAGAGCGAGAGCCTGGTGTTCGACGACGGCCGGCTGAAGTCCGCCGCCTATGACGCCACCGAGGGCTTCGGCCTGCGGGTCGTGGCGGGCGAGACCGCCGGCTACGCCCACGCCAACGAGATTTCGGCCGCCGCCCTGCGCCGCGCCGCCGACAGCGCCGCCCTGGCCAAGCAAGGCCACGCCGCCCGGGTCGCCGAAGGGCCGCGCGCCACCAATCAGCAGCTCTATGACGCGGTCGATCCACTGGCCTCGCCGGCCTTCTCGGACAAGATCGCCCTGCTGGCCGAGATCGACGCCTGGGCCCGCGCCCGCGATCCCCGCGTGGTCCAGGTCTCGGCCTCCCTGGTCGGCGAGCGCCGCGCCATCGAGATCCTGCGCGCCGACGAACGGGTGGTGCGCGACGTCCGTCCCCTGGTCCGGCTGAACGTCTCCGTCACCGTCGAACAGAACGGCAAGCGCGAGAGCGCCTCATCCGGCGCCGGCGGCCGTGCGGGCTTCGAGGCCTGGGTCGCGCCCGAACGCTGGCAGGCCCAGGTGGACGAGGCCCTGCGCCAGGCCCTGGTCAACCTCGACGCCATCGACTGCCCGGCGGGCGAGATGGACGTGGTCCTGGGGGCCGGCTGGCCCGGCGTCCTGCTGCACGAGGCCATCGGCCACGGCTTCGAGGGCGACTTCCACAGGAAGGGCTCGTCGGTCTTCAACGGCATGATGGGCCAACGCGTGGCCGCCCCCGGCGTCACCGTGGTGGACGACGGCTCCATCGCCGGCCGCCGCGGCTCCCTGTCGGTCGATGACGAGGGCACCCCGACCTCGCGCACCGTCCTGATCGAGGACGGGATCATGGTCGGCCTGATGCACGACCGGCTGTCGGCGCGTCAGCTGGGCGTCGCCGCCACCGGCAACGGCCGGCGCCAGTCCTTCGCCCACATGCCCATGCCGCGCATGACCAACACCTTCATGGAGGGCGGCAAGGACTCCAAGGCCGACATGATCGCCAATACCAGGCGCGGCCTCTACGCCGCCAACTTCTCGGGCGGCCAGGTGGACATCACCAACGGCAAGTTCGTCTTCCAGTGCAACGAGGCCTATCTGATCGAGGACGGGGTCATCACCGCACCCGTCCGCGGCGCCACCCTGATCGGCGACGGCGCCACGGCCCTGACCAGGATCCAGATGATCGGCGACGATTTCGCCTTCGACCCCGGCGTCGGCGTCTGCGGCAAGGCCGGCCAGGGCGTGCCCGTCGGCATCGGCCAGCCTTCGCTGAAGATGGGCGGCCTGACCGTCGGCGGCACGGCGGTCTGAGGAGGGCGGAACCCTAATCGCCGAGCGCGTGTTTCCTCGCCACACTGGAGAGGACACACCATGCCCACCGAACGCACTGTCGAACACCCTGACGGCCGGGTCGAACGGATCACCGAGAACGATCCCGCCGCAGCCCCCGTCGTCGTCGAGAGCCGTCGCGGCGGCGGCCTGGGCGGCGTCGTCGCCCTGATCATCGGCCTGGCCCTGGTCGGGCTGATCGGCTGGTTCCTGATCAACATGAACCGCAACGACGCCGTCGAGTCGAACGCCATCGCCGGCGCCGCAGACAGCGTCGGCGGCGCGGCCGAGAACATCGGCGACGCGGCCCGCGACGCCGTCCCGGACCGCCAGGCCCCGGCCAGCTGAAGACCACAGGCTCTCCGCCCCGTATGGTGGAGAGCCTGTAACTATTACAGGCCTGTATACTTTCTAAGCCAAGTACAGTTTAATGAACGCTCTGTAATGATGTCGCCGATTTAATCCACCTTTCCGCCTTGTAACTGGAGAATAATGCGGCGGATCGGCACACCTCTCGCCAACAAACCGAGGGGAAGATCGATGACGAAGGCCTTACTTCTGGGCGGTACAGCCCTGCTCTTTACGGCGGGCGCCGCCTTCGCCGGCGACGAACCGCAGGTGGCCCAGGCGCCCGTGCCGACCGGACCGGTCAGCCAGGCGCCCTTGGCCGACGCCGCCCAGCGCGGGGTGCTGGTCTTCACCCCCGCCTTCTTTCTCGCTCAACAGCCCAACACCGCGCTCGACATGGTCAACCGGCTGCCCGGCTTCGACCTGGACGACGGCACCGGCGCGCGCGGCTTTGAAGGGGCGGTGGGCAATGTCCTGATCGGCAACGCCCGGCCGGCCTCCAAGAACGACACCGGCTCCAACGTGCTCAGCCGCACCCCGGCCCGTCAGGTCGAGCGGATCGAGCTGATCCGGGGCGGCGCGCCCGGCATCGACATGCAGGGGTTCTCGGTGGTGGTGAACGTCATCCTGAAGAAGGAGACCAGCCGCCAGTCGATCCTGACCTGGAACACCACCCAGTTCGAAGGATCGGGCCAGGACCTGTACGGCGGCAGCTACCAGTTCACGGCCCGCAGCGGCGACCGCAGCTGGGGCGTCACCCTGTCTGACGGCGTCAGCATGAGCGATTCCAACGGCCCCGGCCGCCTGATCCGCCGCGACGCCTCGGGCAATATGCTGCGCGACGAGCTCACCGACACCGACGGCTATGGCGGCGGGAACTCGATCCGCGGGACCTACGCCGGCCCGCTCGCGGGCGGCAAGGTCGATCTGACCGCCCGCTACGGGATCAACGACTGGCAGGGCTACAACACCAGCCGATCCGCCACCGCCTTCCGCGAAAGCCTGGACAGCGAGGACAGCGACAGCGGCGAGTTCGGCGTGACCTGGGAGCGTCCCCTGAACGACCGTTTCAAGCTGGAAACCCGGCTGATGCACGAGTTCGGCAGCTGGGACGGGGTCTCGACCTACAACGTGCTGAACAACGGCGTGGACGCCCCCGAACAGGTCTTCGCCTATTCCGGCGAAAGGTCAGAGACCATCCTGCGCGCCCTGGTCCGCCACGAGCGCTCGCCGAAGCTGACGATCGAGACCGGCGGCGAGATCGCCTACAACATGCGCCAGGCCGACCAGGCCTATACCGAGGGCGGCGCGCCCATTCCCCTGCCCAGCGCTTCGGTCAAGGTCGAGGAGACGCGCGGCGAGGCCTTCTCCAAGGGCACATGGCGGCTGCACCCCGACCTGACGCTGGAGGCCGGCCTGCGCCTGGAAGCCTCGACCATCAGCCAGTCCGGCGACGCCGACCAGGAGAAGAGCTTCTTCTTCGCCAAGCCCCGCTTCATGGCCACCTGGACGCCGATGCCGAACAACCAGCTGCGCCTCCGCTTCGAACGCGAGCTGGGCCAGCTGGACTTCTCCGACTTCGCGGCCTCGGCCGACCTGGAAGAGGAGAACGTCTATGGCGGCAACGTCGATCTGGAGCCGGAGCAGCGCTGGATCTCGGAACTGACCTACGAACGCCGCTTCTGGGGCGAGGGCGTCGTCTCCATCGGCTATCGCCACGACGAGATCATCGACGCCATCGACCGGATCCCCCTGGCCGGCGGTCTGTCGGCGGTGGGCAATATCGGCGAAGGCACGCTGGACCGGCTGTCGCTGAATGTGACCCTGCCGCTGGACAAGCTGGGCGCGCCGGGCGCCCGCTTCACCTTCAAGAACGACTGGAACAAGACCGCCGTCACCGACCCGACGACGGGCGAAGAACGGCCCATCTCGGGTGTTCGAGCCACCCAGGCCAATATCGGCATCGAGCAGGACATCACGCGCTGGAAGCTGCAGTGGGGCGTGAACTGGCTGCCCTATCTGGGCCAGCCCAACTATTCGCCCGACCAGGTCTCCAAATGGCGCGGCACGGACTATTTCGAGATGTTCGCCGAGTACAAGCCGAGCCCGACCCTGGCGATCCGCGCCCAGCTGAACCTGTGGGACGACTTCACGAACAGCCGGACGGTTTTCGCCGACCGCGAGACCCGCGCCGTGGCCTTCATCGAGGACAGCACGGTCGATCCCCGCACCTTCGTCTCGATCCGGGTCCGCAAGACCTTCTGAGGCGAAGGCCATTTCCAAACAAAAAAGGCGGCGTCCGTGAGGACGCCGCCTTTCTCATGTCGGGCCTTGAGGATCAGCCGGTGGTGGAGGTTCGCGGCGCAGCGATATTGCCGTCTTCCTGGCCTCTATCGCTCAACGTGGGGCCGGGATGACCGTCGCCGTCGTTAGCTCCATGCGACCAGCCCTTGATGAAGAAGCTGACAACGATGAAGGCGACGCCGATGCCCATGCCCCACAGCCCCAGCATGCTGAACACCTCCAGCGAGGTGCGCAGGGCCAGACCGGGGTCCAGCACCTGTCCGCCGACGGTCTCCGTACCCGCCAGGCCAGCGATCCAACCGCCGACATACTGAGCGATTGAACTGGCCAGGAACCAGACCGCCATCATGAAGCTGACCACCTTGGCCATCGACAGTTTGGTGATCTCCGACAGGCCGACCGGCGACAGGAAAAGTTCGCCCGTCGTGTGGAACAGATAGAGCAGGCCCAGCAGCAGCAGAGGCATCTGGAAGGCCGAGTCGGCCATGCCAGCGCCCCACACCACGATCATGAAGCCCAGACCGACCTGAAGCAGGCCCAGGCCGAACTTCATCGTCGGATTGGGGTCCAGCTTGCGCTTGGCCAGGAAGGCCCACAGCGCGGCCATGATGGGGGCGAAGATCAGGATGAAGCCCGCATTGAAAGACTGAGTCTGGGCGGCGGTGATCGTCGCGTCGATCCAGAAACCGCTCGGCGTGATGCCGGCGGCGGCCAATTGGGCTGGCGTTCCGACTGTGACCCCGAGGAACTGGAAGGCCTGCGGCGTGATGCTCAGGTCCACGTTACGATCAGCGAACAGATTCAGCGACGTGCCGGCCTGTTCGAACAGGGTGAAGAACACCACCGATCCGAAGATCAGCACCATCGCCAGCATCATCCGCTCGCGCTGAGCCTTGCTTTCGCAGACCTTGACGATGACGTAGAGGATGAACAGCAGCGAGGCGACCGTCGCAGCGCCCAGGACCCAGCCGACCAGAGCGTTTCGCTGGACCATGAACCAGACGACGCCGACACTCAGGGTGCTGAGCAGATAGATCGACCATTCGCGGTTGATCGGTCCCAGCAACGGCTTTTTCAGATCAGCGTCGGCCGGCGGCTCGCCCTTGCCTTGCAGCAGCGGCTTGCCGAGCATGAAGACGACCCAACCCAGCGCCATGCCGATGCCGGCCAAGCCGAAGCCCGCCCACCAGCCGACAGTCTGCCCGAGAAGCCCGCAGAGCACGGCGGCCCAGAAGGCCCCCAGGTTGATGCCGTAATAGTAGAGGGTAAAGCCGGAATCCCGGCGTGGGTCGCCCTGCGGATAAAGCTGTCCCACGATCGTCGAAATGTTCGGCTTCAGGAAACCGACGCCCATGATGATCAGGGAAATCGCCAGGTAGAAGACGTTTACGCCCGCCATGTCGCGGGTAGCCTCGATCTTGTACTCGGCGGTCGGAATGACGGCCGGCAGAGTCGAGGTCGCGGGCAGGTTCTGAATGGCGATGCCGTTTTCGGCAGGTTCGAACTTGTACTTCTGGCCGTCGATGACGATCGCGACGTCACGGGCCGCACCACGGCCTTCGGCGTCGATCTGGTAGGTCTGACCGGCGTAGGTCAGGGTTTCTGTCGCCGGGCGTCCCTCGAAGGCCATCATGCCGTGACCAGCGACAAGCAGCAGAGCGCCGAAGGCGACAGCCTTGCGCGTGCCAATGAAGCGGTCGGCCATGATGCCGCCCAGCAGGGGCAGCAGATACACCAGAGACGTGTAGGAGCCGTAGGTCGAGCCCGCCATCGAGTCGTCGAACAGGAAGTGCTGCGTCAGGAAGAAGATCAGGATGCCGCGCATGCCGTAGTAGGAGAACCGCTCCCACATCTCGGCGAAGAAGAGGATGATCAGGCCCCGCGGATGGTGTTTGAGGATCTGCATCAGCACCGGCACGCCGGTGGCGAAGGTGATGATCAGTCCAAGGGCGACGACGATGTTCATACCGACCTCCCCCAATGTGCATGCAGGCGTCGCGTAAGTCGCGCTGTCCCCAAGTCCGTCGCTGTCAACGGCTCACTCCCAACTGCCGCGCCGCAACTGGGCGCGCGAAAGGCGCATACCCAGCACAGCAGGCAAATGCGAACAAGTGTTAAGGCTGTCGCGCCCCCTCCCTTCACTGTCGGAAAAAGGCCACTTTGGCCCGGCCTCTGCACTGTGCGCCCTCGAGCAGCAGTCCCGGTTTCATTATGGGAAGGAGCGCCAATGTCCGTGCGACCCATCCGCAGATCCGACTACGAGGCCCTGAACAGGCTGCATCGTCAGGTCGGGTGGCCGGAGCGATCGCAGGCGGGGTGGCGCTGGCTGGAGGACAATCCGGCGCGCCGCGACATCGACGCGCCCTTCGGCTGGGTCGTCGCCGATCGGCAGGACGAACCGGTCGCCATGCTGGGCAATCTGATCCAGAGATTCTGCAAGGACGATGAAAGCCTGTACGCGGCGACGGGTTTTTCCATCATCGTGCCGCCGGAACGCACCGGCGCCAGCCGCTGTCTGATCAAGGCGATCCTGGCTCAGCCCGACCTGTTCGCCTGCTATACGCTGAACGCCAATCCCCGCGCGGCGCCGCTTTATCGGCTGTTCGGCCTCAAGCCAGGGCCGACGGAGACCCACGCCCTGAAACTGTCCTGGATGGTGGATCCGCTGACCTGTCTGAAGGGTCGACTGCTGCGGCGTCTGCTGGGCGGGATTTCGGCGGAGCAGGCCCGACGTCTGGGCGAGCCCCTGATGAACGCACGTCTGTTCCAGCGTCCACGCCTGCGATTGCCGGACGACGTCGTCGTGCTGCGCGATGTCAGGGAAAACTCGCCCTATGCCGACTTCTGGCGTGCGCTGACGGCCGAGGGGCGGCTGCTGGCGGACCGGGGGCCCGAGATCATGGCGTGGCGCCTGGCCGACCCGGACCAGACCTTGCCCCCCATCCTGCTGGGGCGGATGCGCGACGGACGACTGGTGGGGACGGCGACGGCGATGATGACCAAGACCAGCCCGATCGAACCGCCGTGCCTCGACATCATCGACCTGACGGCGCTGCAGACGGACCCGGAAGCGATCGAAGTCCTGGCGGGCGTCCTGATCGACAATGGGCGGGCGCTGGGCGCGGCCAAGGTGCGGTTGCCGGTGACCAATCCGGACATCCTGGACCATCTGGGCGCCCTGACGCCCAAGGCGCGGCGCGAAGGCGGCTGGGGGCATTGTCACGCGCGCGTCGATGACCCGGTCCTGGCTGAAACCTGGGCGCCGACGCCGTTCGACGGCGACTACGCCGTCTGCGCCCGCCCCGTGCCTCAACCCCGCGCCCGGCGCGCGCCGGTCCGCGCCTCAGCGGTCCAGGGTCGGTTCTGGAAGGCCTGACCCCGACCGGCCGGCGGGAAAAATTCCGGCTTCAGGGACGCGCCTTCAGCGCGTCGCGAATCTCGACCAGCAGGGATTCGATCGGCGTGGGGGCCGAGGGCGCCGGATCGGGCTTGGCCGCCTCCTGGCGCCGCATGCTGTTGACGCCCTTGACCACCAGGAAGACCACGAAGGCGACAATCAGGAATTGGATCACGGTGTTGGCGAAGGCGCCGTACTGAATCGCCACCTTCTCGACCGCCTCGGTCGCCGGGTTCTCGCGCCGCAGCACCCATTCCAGTTCGGAAAAGTCGATGCCGCCGGTCAACAGGCCGATGGGGGGCATGACGACCTGATCGACCAGGCTCTTGACGATGCCGTTGAAGGCCGCGCCGATGATCACCCCGACCGCCAGATCGACGACGTTCCCCTTGACCGCGAACTCGCGGAACTCGGACAGCAGGCTCATTCGAAAATTCTCTTGGCAGTCAGGACGTGGAGATTCAGGCGTCGCCGGACGCGTTCAGACGCTCGCGCAGTTCCTTGCCGCTCTTGAAGAAGGGCACGGCCTTGGCCGGCACCTCGACCGTCTCGCCGGTGCGCGGATTGCGACCCAGGCGCGCCGGACGGGACCGCACCGAAAAGGCGCCGAAGCCGCGCAACTCGACCCGGCCGCCCTCGGACAAGGCCCCGGTCATCTTGCCGAGGATGACATTCACCAGCCGCTCCACCTCCGCATGGGTCAGGTGGGTGTTCTCGGCCGCCAGCTTTTCGATCAGTTCAGACTTGATCATCAGGGCCCCTGCCAGCTCGCGATCGACAGGCCAGCGCTCGCCGACGATCCAGAAGCCGCACACTAACCCTCGCTCGCCGCGTGAAAAAGCCCTTATCCGCCAAGGAGGGGCGGCATTCGCATGATTTATGTCCGGTTCCGCTCATGCGGGTGCGCCAAAAAGAGAAAAGGGCGGCGGGATCGCTCCCGCCGCCCTCATCATTTTACGCTACCGCGGAGCGCGCGGCGCTCCGCGGCTTGAGCGCCTACTCCTTGGTGCCGGCGTTCTTCAGCGCGGCGCCCAGGATGTCGCCCAGAGAAGCGCCCGAGTCGGACGAGCCGAACTGTTCGATGGCTTCCTGTTCGTCCTTCATTTCCAGCGCCTTGATCGACACCGAGACGCGGCGCGAGGCCTTGTCCACGGCGGTGATCATGGCGTCGACGCGGTCGCCGACGGCGAAGCGTTCCGGACGTTGCTCGTTGCGGTCGCGCGACAGGTCCGACTTGCGCACGAAGGCCGTGACCGGCGCGTCGTCTTCACCGAACTTGACCTCGATGCCGCCGGTCTCGATCGACGAGACGGTGACGGTGATCTGCTGGCCGCGACGATAGGTGTCGCCCTCGCCGATCGGATCGCCGCCGAGCTGCTTGATGCCCAGCGAGACGCGTTCCTTCTCGACGTCGACGTCCAGAACCTTGGCCTTGACCATCTCGCCCTTGCGGTAGCGCTGGATGGCTTCTTCACCCGAGACCGACCAGTCGAGGTCGGACAGGTGCACCATGCCGTCGATGTCGTTGTCCAGGCCGATGAACAGGCCGAACTCGGTGGCGTTCTTGACTTCGCCCTCGACGGTCGAACCGATCGGGTTGTTGGCGACGAAGGCGTCCCACGGATTGTCCTGAGCCTGCTTCAGGCCCAGCGAGATGCGGCGCTTGGAAGCGTCGACGTCCAGGACGACCACGTCCACTTCCTGAGAGGTGGAGACGATCTTGCCCGGATGGACGTTCTTCTTGGTCCAGGACATTTCCGAGACGTGCACCAGACCCTCGACCCCGGCTTCCAGCTCCACGAAGGCGCCGTAGTCGGTGATGTTGGTGATGCGGCCCGTGTACTTGGCGCCGACCGGATACTTGGCTTCCACGCCGTCCCAGGGGTCCGACTGCAGTTGCTTCATGCCCAGCGAGATACGTTGGGTGTCCGGGTTGATCTTGACGATCTGGACCTTGACGGTGTCGCCGACGGCGAGAACCTGCGACGGGTGCGAGACGCGCTTCCACGACATGTCGGTGACGTGCAGCAGGCCGTCGATGCCGCCCAGGTCCACGAACGCGCCGTAGTCGGTGATGTTCTTGACCACGCCTTCGCGGACTTCGCCCTCTTGCAGCTGGCCGACCAGCTCGGTGCGCTGTTCGGCGCGGGCTTCTTCCAGGATGGCGCGACGCGAGACGACGATGTTGCCGCGCGGACGGTCCATCTTCAGGATCTGGAACGGTTGTTCCTTGCCCATCAGCGGGCCGACGTCGCGCACCGGACGGATGTCCACCTGCGAGCCGGGCAGGAAGGCCGAGGCGCCGCCCAGGTCGACGGTGAAGCCGCCCTTGACGCGACCGACGATGGCGCCGTTGACCGGCTGGCCTTCGGCGAACACGACTTCCAGACGGGTCCAGGCTTCCTCGCGGCGGGCCTTGTCACGGCTGATGACGGCTTCGCCCAGGGCGTTCTCGACGCGCTCCAGGTAAACCTCGACGTTGTCGCCGACCTTCGGCAGCTTGGCGTCTTCGCCCTGGCCGAATTCGCGCATCGAGATGCGGCCTTCGGTCTTCAGGCCGACGTCGATGATGACGATGTCTTTTTCGATGCCGACGACGCGGCCGTGAACGACCTGGCCTTCGCCGAAGTCGCGACCCTGAAGCTGTTCGTCGAGCAGCGCCGAGAAGTCGTCGCGCGTGGGATTGAGAGTATCAGACATGAAGCTCTGGTGTTTCCGGTAGGGCTGTGGCGCGCGACCGAACGGCCCCGCGCGAGGTGGACGCCCCTCACACAGCAAAGCGCTGCGCCGAGGCGAGAGGAAAAGATAGGCAGGTCGTCAGGATGCGAGGCCGTTCAGAACGATCAAAACGCCCGCGGAAGCCGAGGATGGACGCGTTGGATTTGTGAAACCGGTCAGAGACCGTGTTTCACGCGCGCCGCCTCGACGATACGGCGGGCCGCATCGAAGGCCGCCTCTATACCCATGTCGGTGGTATCCAGCAAGACCGCGTCTTCGGCCTGGACCATCGGCGCCGCGCCGCGACCGGCGTCGCGCTCGTCCCGGCGCTGAATGTCGGCCAGCATGTCGTCGAAGCCGATGTCGAAGCCGCGCGCCGTCAACTGTTTCCAGCGGCGGTCGGCCCGGGTCTCAGGCGCGGCGGTGACGAACAGTTTGGCGGGTGCGTCAGGCGCGATCACCGTGCCGATGTCGCGGCCGTCCAGCACGGCGCCCCCCGCCTGGGCCGCAAAGGCCTGCTGCAGGTCCAGCAGGGCGGCGCGCACGCCGGGATGGCCGGCGACGCGGCTGGCCGCCTCGCCCGCCTCGCCGGTGGTCAGGCGGGGATCGTCGGACACCTGAGCCGCGTCCAGGCCACGCGCCGCCTCGGTCGCCGCCGCCTCGTCGTCCAGTGAACCGCCGGCCTCAAGCAGTTTGACGCCCACGGCGCGGTACAGCAGGCCGGTGTCCAGGTGCGGCAGGCCATAGGTCCGCGCCAGCCGCGCGGCGATGGTGCCCTTGCCCGATGCGGCGGGGCCGTCGACGGCGATGATCAGCGACATCAAGCGGCGGAGTCCACGCGAACGGGGGCGAGGCGAAGGCCCAGGGCCTGCATCACCTTGAAAATGGTCGAAAGCTCGGGCCGCCCCTCCTCGCTGAGCGCCCGATAGAGGGCCGTGCGCGACAGGTCCGCGTCACGCGCCATCTGGGTCATGCCCTTGGCCCGGGCGACGACGCCCAGGGCGTTGGTGATGATGCGCGGATCGCCGAGTTCGGCGGCGTCTTCGAACGAGGAGACCAGATACTCTTCCACCGCCTCGGGCGTGTTCAGGTAACGGGCGGGATCGAATTCGATCAGGGGCTCAGTCATTTCGATACTCCTCAGCCAGCCGTTTCGCCTCGACAATGTCGCGGTCCTGGCTCGACTTGTCGCCTCCAGCCAGCAGAATGACCCAGGCGTCGTTCTTCTTCGTCGCATACAGACGATAACCGGGTCCGTAGGCGATCCTCAGTTCGCTGACGCCCTCGCCCACCGGCTTCACATCGCCCCAGTGACCGCCGGACAGTCGTTCGAGCCGGGTCGTGATCCGAGCCACCGCCCTCTGGTCGCGAAGCCTGAGAAGCCAGCGATCAAAAACCGGCGTGAACGTCAGCCTGATAGCCGCATTGTCGTCTATGGGCGACATTTCGTCAAGCGATCCGCCCGCCCAGGCCGTTCATCATCTCGACGAAGCCAGGGAAGCTGGTGGCGATCATACCGGGCTCGTCGACCGAGACGGGTTGTTCGGCGGCCAGGCCCAGGACCAGATGGCTCATGGCGATGCGGTGATCGTGGGCGGTGTGGACAACAGCGCCGCCCGGGACGGGACCGCCAGTGACGATGAAACCTTCCGGCTCCTCCTCGACCTGGACGCCGCAGGCGCGCAGGCCCTCGACCATCAGCGATATCCGGTCGCTTTCCTTGACCCGCATTTCGCCCACGCCGCGCATGACGGTGACGCCGTCGGCGAAGGCCGCCGTCGCGGCCAAAATCGGATACTCGTCGATCATCGAGGCGGCGCGGGCTTCCGGCACGACCACGCCCTTCAGGGCCGAATGGCGGGCGGTGATGTCGCCGACGTCCTCGCCGCCGGCCT
Organism: Brevundimonas sp. TSRC1-1; assembly: GCF_049898245.1. Lineage (NCBI taxonomy): Bacteria > Pseudomonadati > Pseudomonadota > Alphaproteobacteria > Caulobacterales > Caulobacteraceae > Brevundimonas > Brevundimonas sp. TSRC1-1. Next base: position 193,299 of record NZ_JAFCXI010000004.1, on the reverse strand, counting down.
GACGCCGGTTCGATATGGTCAGATCCGCGCCCATTTCGAGCCAGGTGTCGAACAGGCCGGTGCGCAGGGGGTTCAGCATCACCCCCTCGACCGTCACCACCGAGCCCGGCACGATCAGACCCGCCGCCAGGGGGAAGGCGGCCGAGGACGGATCGCCCGGCACGGCGACGAAGGTTCCGGTCAGCGGCTGACCGCCCTTCAGCGTGACCGTCCAGCCCTCGCCCGTTTCTTCCACGCCGACTTCGGCGCCGAAGGCGCGCAGCATCCGTTCGGTGTGATCGCGACTCTTCTCCGGCTCCGTCACCGAGGTGACGCCCTGGGCGTTCAGGCCAGCCAGAAGTATGGCCGACTTCACCTGGGCCGAGGCCACCGTCTGCACATAGTCGATCGCCGTCAGCGTCCCGCCGGTCAGGGCGACCGGGAGCCGGTCCTCGGCCGCCTGCCAGTCGAACCGGGCGCCCATGTCGGCCAGCGGGCCGGTGACGCGCTTCATCGGCCGCTTCCGCAGCGAGGCGTCGCCGTCGAAGGTGGCCGTCAGCGGATAGCCGGCGGCCGCCCCCATCAGCAGCCGCACGCCGGTGCCGGCGTTGCCGCAATCGATCACCGTCAAAGGCGTTTTGAAGCCGCCCGCCCCCTCGATACGCCATTTGCCGTCACCGGTCCGCTGGACCTTGGCGCCGAAGGCTTCGACCGCGCGGGCGGTGGCCAGGACGTCGTCGCCCTCCAGCAGGCCCTCGACCTCGGTGACGCCGGCGGCCATGCCGCCCAGAATCATCGAGCGGTGTGACATCGACTTGTCGCCGGGCGCGCGAACCGTTCCGGCAAGGGCGTCAGAGCGTCTGGAAGTCAGTTGGGACGGCATAATCACCCGCTTCAGGCTGCGTTCGCGAAAGGGCCGCGCGGGCGGCGCGAAAGATGGCTTTTGACAGCGGCTCCTAGGGGTGGCAAGGGACCGCCCCGAATTCAACCCGTTGAAGGTTCCAAACGTGGCCAATCCCGAACTGGGCGCCAAACAGGTTTGCCCGAACTGCCAGGCTAAGTTCTACGACCTGAACCGCCGCCCCGCACACTGCCCCAAATGCGCGACCGACTTCGATCCCGAAGAGGCGCTGAAGCTGCGCAGCCGTCGCGTTCGTCCCGGCTATCCCGCCGACGACGAAGAGACCGAAGATCAGGTCAAGGACAAGAAGGCCGAGTCCGACGAGGACGAGGAAGAAGAGATCCGGGCTCCGGAGATCGACGAGGAAGGCCATGAGCCGATCCTGACGCCCGACGACGATGACGACGACGCCCCCGCTGACGCTTCCGAAGAAGCCGGCATGGGCGCCACCGACGGCGACGACGACCTGGCCGACGACGATGACGACTCCGTGCCGTTCATCGAAGACGACGACGATGACTCCATTGAGGACGAGATCGCCAAGCCGTCGCGCGACGACGACTGATCTTTCTTGTTGCGTCCGCCGCATTTCCCGCTAGGAACTGCGGCGGACGGTCGATTTCAGCCCTCTTTTGGTTTGAAATCGCTGTGTTTTTTCGCCTCCGGAACCGATGCGAAAATAAATGTCGAAACGGGCTTGATCGCAAAAAAGCTCTGACATAGGTTCCGCCGCCTCGCCGGGGGCCATCGCAAGATGAACCCGGCGGACCAGACCGCAAGGTCCGGGGCTTTAGCTCAGTTGGTAGAGCGCTTGCATGGCATGCAAGAGGTCAGCGGTTCGACTCCGCTAAGCTCCACCAGTTTCCAGAAGCCCGGCTGTGAAAACAGCCGGGCTTCGTTGCTTTCTGGAACCTGAGCCGTTGGCCGCGCGCTTGCGCCCTTATGACATCCCCTATCCAGACCGGCCTCGAAACCCTCGACGACACCCAGATCGTTCGGGTGGCGGGCGCCAGCATCACTGTCGGCGGCCTGGTCAGCGCCCTGGTCATCCTGCTGGTCGCCCTGATCGTCGCGCGGCTGGTGACGCGCGCCCTGCGGCGGGTGCGCGAGCGTTCGGAACGCAGCCGCCAGGCCCTGTACCTGCTGGAGCGGCTGTCGGGTTACGCCGTCATCATCGTCGGGGTCATGTCGGCCCTGTCGGCGGCGGGCCTGAACCTGTCGTCGCTGGCGGTCTTCGCCGGCGCGGTGGGCATCGGCGTCGGCCTGGGCCTGCAGGGGGTGGTCAAGGAGTTCGTGTCCGGCCTGTTCCTGATCTTCGACCGGATGGTGTCGGTCGGGGACTATATCGAGATCGAGGACATCGGCATACGCGGCGCCATCATGGAGATCGGGCCGCGCGCGACGCGGGTGCGGACCAATGACAACGTCAATGTCCTGGTGCCGAACTCGCGCTTCATCGAACAGCCGGTGACCAACTGGACGCTGAAGGGCGACACCCGGCGCATCCACATCCCCTTCGCCGTCGCCTATGGATCGGACCGGGGCAGGGTGCGCGAGGCGGTTCTGGCCTGCGCGCGCGCCAGCCCCTTCACCCTGCCCGAGACCGAGGCGCGCAAGAGCCAGGTCTGGCTGGTGGGGTTCGGCGACAAGGGGCTGGATTTCGAACTGCTGGTCTGGCCGACACGCGAGGCGGTGAAGCGGCCGGCGGCCATGCACGCCGCCTACACCTGGCTGATCGCCGACGCCCTGGACGGCGCCGGGATCGAGGTGCCCTTCCCCCAGACCGACCTTCGGATCCGCAGCGCCTTCGGCCTGGAGGGCGACGACGCCCTGGGCCGGCTCGGCTATGGCCGGGGCGCGCGCCCGGCCCCGGCGGCGACCGACACGCGTCCTGCCCAGCCCTCTGTCTCCGCTTCGGGCGCCAGCAACGACGCCGCCGAGGACCTGATGATGGCCGAAGACGAGGACGGTCCCCTGGAACCCGCACCCGGCCTGCCGCCGGGACGGACGGGGGGTTAACGCTCCACCGCCCTCCGCCCTCCGCCCTCCGCCCTCCGCCCTCAGTGTGCGGCCTTGGCCCTCAGCCGGTAGGCATGAAGCAACGGCTCGGTATAGCCGTTCGGCTGGGCCGCGCCCTCGAACACCAGGGCGCGGGCGGCCTGGTAGGCCAGGCTGGCGGCGGGATCGGGGGCCATGGGGCGATAGAGCGGGTCGCCGGCGTTCTGGGCGTCGACCTTGGCCGCCATGCGCAGGAAGGCCGCATCCACCTGATCGGGGGTGCAGACGCCGTGCAGCAGCCAGTTGGCGATATGCTGCGAACTGATCCGCAGGGTGGCGCGATCCTCCATCAGACCGATGTCGTGGATGTCGGGCACCTTGGAACAGCCGACGCCCTGATCGATCCAGCGGACGACATAGCCGAGAATGCCCTGGGCGTTGTTGTCCAGCTCGGCTGCCACCTCGTCCTCGGACCAGTTGATCCCGTTGGCCAGAGGCGGGGTCAGCAAGGCGTCCAGACCCGGCGTCGGTCGGCTCGCCACCTCGGCCTGGACGGCGAAGACATCCACCGCATGATAATGCAGGGCGTGCAGGGTGGCGGCAGTCGGCGACGGGGTCCAGGCGGTGTTGGCGCCGGTCCGGGGGTGGGCGATCTTCTGCTCCAGCATGTCGGCCATCCGGTCGGGCGCGGCCCACATGCCCTTGCCGATCTGGGCCTTGCCGGACAGGCCGCATTTCAGGCCGATGGCGACGTTGCGCGCCTCATAGGCCGTGATCCAGGCGCTGGACTTGATGTCGGCCTTTCGCACCACCGGCCCAGCCTGCATGGCGGTGTGGATCTCGTCGCCGGTGCGGTCCAGGAAGCCGGTGTTGATGAAGACGATCCGGTCCTTCACCGCATGAATACAGGCCGCCAGATTGGCCGAGGTGCGGCGCTCCTCGTCCATCACCCCGACCTTGATCGTGTGGCGCGGCAGGGCCAGCAGGTCCTCGACCGCGTCGAACAGACGGTCGGTGAAGGCGGCCTCGTCCGGCCCGTGCATCTTCGGCTTGACGATATAGACCGATCCTGTCGCGCTGTTGCCGAAGGCCCCGCGCCCCTTGATGTCATACAGCGCGATCAGGCTGGTGACGACGGCGTCCATGATGCCCTCGGGCGCGTCCGACCCGTCGGCTAAACGGACGGCGGGCGTGGTCATCAGGTGGCCGACATTGCGCACGAACAGCAGGCTGCGGCCCTTCAGGGTCACGTCGCCGCCGTGGGGCGCGGTCCAGCGCCGGTCGGGCTCCAGCGCGCGGGTCAGTGTCTCGCCGCCCTTCCTGAAGGTGGCGGCCAAGTCGCCGCGCATCAGGCCCAGCCAGTTGCGATAGGCCTCGGCCTTGTCGGCGGCGTCCACGGCGGCGACTGAATCCTCCAGATCGACGATGGTGGTCAGGGCCGATTCCAGCACGACATCGGCCAGCCCCGCCGGATCACCGCGGCCCACGGGATGGGACGGGTCGATCACCAGTTCGATATGCAGGCCGTTGTGCGCCAGCAGGATGGAGGCCGGCGAGGCCGGGTCTCCGGTGAAACCGACGAACTGGGCCGGATCCTGCAGGGCGGGAACCAGGGCGCCGTCGACCACCGACCAGCCGGCGACATCGGCGTGCGTCCCCTCGCCCAGGGGCGCCGCCTCATCCAGAAACGCCTTGGCGCGGGCCACGACCCGGGCGCCGCGCGCCGCGTCATAGCCGCCGCCGGTCGGCAGGTCGCCCAGAGCATCCGTGCCGTAGAGGGCGTCGTACAGGCTGCCCCACCGGGCATTGGCGGCGTTCAGCAGAAAGCGGGCGTTCAGCACCGGCACGACCAGCTGCGGCCCGGCCATGCGGGCGATCTCGGCGTCTACGCCGCTCGTGCCGATGGAAAAGGGCGCCGGCTCCTCGACCAGATAGCCGATCTCGCGCAGGAAGGTCTGGGACGCGGCCACGTCATAGGGCTGGCCCCTGCGGGCGGCGTGCCAGGCGTCGATCCGGGCCTGAAGATCGTCGCGCCGGGCCAGCAGGGCGCGGTTCTCCGGTGCGAACCGGGCGAAGACCTCCGCCGCGCCGGACCAGAAGTCCGCCGGGTCCAGTCCCAGACCCGGCAATACGTCCTGTTCGATCAGGGCCGCGAGCTCGGCCGCGACCTTCAATCCGGCGCGATCTTCATAGGACGTCATGGCGGCCTTTCTCCGGCGCGGCGCCGGACCTGTAACAATGCGTGATCACGCTAAGCCGAGCGTGCAGGGCTTCGCAAGGGTCACGTTGCGTCAGGCGCTTCGCTTTTCGTCTAGCGCTTGCGGCGCGCGCATGGGGCGTCATGATCCGACCATGAGTCTGTTTCGCACCCTGCGCCTGTACGGCGTCCTGTTTTCCAGCCTGGGTGTGGTGATCCTGGTCGCCCTGCTGATCCCGGCCGGCGAAAGCGCTTTGACCCGGATGGCCTATGGCTGGATCGCGGGGGTCGCGGTCTTTATCGCCGCCACCCTGACCCGCATGGCCCTGGTCCAGGACGCCAACGCCATTCGCAGGCGCGCGGCGGCCCTGGACCAGACCGGCGCCGCCGTGCTGCCTCTCAGCCTGCTGGCGGCGGTGGCCAGTATCGTGGTGGTCGTCGGCGAGGCGGTGCAGGCCGGCGGCTCGCCGATTCTTGGTCTGCTGGCCCTGGGGACCGTGACCCTGTCCTGGACCTTCATCCACCTGATCTTCACCCTGCACTACGCCCACGCCTTCTATCAGCACGGCGACCACGGCAAGGACCGGGGCGGCCTGATCTTCCCCGGCGAAACCGAGCCCGACTATTGGGACTTTCTGCATTTCGCCCTGATCATCGGGGTGGCGTCCCAGACGGCCGACGTCCAGATCGCCGATCGGGGCATCCGTCGGCTGTCGACCGTGCACAGCCTGACCGCCTTTGTTTTCAACACGGTGATCCTGGCCCTGGCGGTGAATCTGGCGGTCGGATTGGTGGGCGTTTCGTAGAATTCCCGGATCGCCCGGTCAGAAAGGCTTAACCGCGTCCGTGAACGGGACCGCAAGCGACTGGGGCGTAAGACTGTGTGTACGGACGACCTCCCGTCCGGATCGCAAGAAGCGTCTCGCCCATGCTGTTTCTTCTGAACGACGTCGTGTTCGACCTGGACGAGGCCTGTCCGGTCACGCCCGCCGACGCGCGCCGGTTCGAGAAGCTGGGCTTCGACTATGTGCTGGAACTGGGCTGCGAACTGTTCGCCGAGGATCCGCTGCTGCACCGCAACGATCCGGGCCGCGCGCGCCGTCTGGCCTGGCTGATCGCCGAGCGCAGCCCCGAGGTCAACGCCGCCCTGTTCGCCGCGCCGACAGCCGCCTGCAATCCCGACCTGGTCGAGCCGCGCTTCTGCACCCTGCCCGACGTGGTGATGAGGCAGTTGCAGGAGAAGGGCCGCCGACTGGACGCAATCGCGGCGGATCGCGCCGTGTGGAACCGTCTGGCCGCCTGACCGTCTCTACTCATCGTCTGAGGCGGATCCCCAGACGCCTGTTTATTCCGTTAAGCGACCGATCAAACGGCCGCGCCAAATGTCGTCGCGCCTTCAGAACGCCGTGAACAAGGCGTGGACGACGGCCGCCGCGGCGAAGATGAGGCCGAAGCCGATCACCAGTCCGAAAGCGGGGTGCAGCTTGTGCGGGCGCTCGAATTTCGAACGGTCGAGACCGACGGCGCGGTCCTCAGGATGGATAACAGCCATCGTCATTTCCTTTCCCTATGGTCCCGGATCGATCCGGGAGAGAAGCGCCGGGCTCTGACGGCCTGATCGTCTCCTCAGACCCGACAATGACTCCAATAGCCCCTTATGGCGAGGGGTTATTTGATGTGGCGCAAATCGCGCGCAGAGAGCAGGATTCTTCGCGCGACATGCACACGGCTCTTTACGATTCCGCACAACCTTTGCGACAAATCGAAGGTCGGGGGAGACGGGACTAATCAGTCCCGTTCGGCGGGGACGAGGAGCAGGCCATGAGGATATCCGGACTGGGCGCCGTACTGGCGGTCGCCTTAGCGGCGCTCACTCTGACGGCGACAACGGCGCGTGCGGATTGGCTGAAGGCGGAAAGCGAACGCTTCATCGTCTATAGCGAGGGCAGCGAGCGTTCGCTCAGGGAGTACGTCCAGAAGCTGGAAACCTTCGACCGGGTCATGCGCTATCGGTCAGGCTTTCCGATGAACGAGGCGCCGGCCCGCAAACTGCCCATCTATCTGGTGAACTCCAGGTCCGGTCTGCTGCGAGTGCACCCCTCCACCCCACAGAATGTGGTCGGCACCTATTTCCCGACATCCGAAGACATATTCGCGGTGGCCATCCGCGGCGAGAACGACGAAATCCTGCTCCATGAATACGTCCACCATTTCATGTTGGGCAGCATGCCGGCCGCCTATCCCGGCTGGTTCGTCGAAGGTTTCGCCGAATACTACATGACCGCCGACATCGACGGCGGCAAGATTCAGGTGGGCGGCTATAGCGAAAACCGGGCCTATTGGCTGTTCAACGGCAGTTGGATCCCACTGGAGATGCTGCTGCGGTCGCGGCCGGCGGAGATTACGCGCAGCAGCTATCGCGAAACCTATTATCCGGTCGCCTGGTTGCTGACCCATTGGTTCTTCAGCGATCCCGCGCGTCTTCAGCAGTTGAGCGCCTATCTGACCTCAGTCGGCAACGGCGGCGATCCTGTGGAGGCCATGGAGACCGCAACCGGCATGACCATGGGCGAGTTGCGCACCGCCCTGCGTCGATATCTGAACCAAAGATCGCTGGTCGTGCGGGTCATCACGGGCGACTTCCCGCCTGCGGACATAACCGTAACCCGCCTGCCCCGTTCGGCGAACGACCTGCTGCTGATCAACCAGAGACTGAAAATCGGCGTGGAGGACGAGGATCGGGCCGCCCTGGGGCAGGAGGTGGCGAGCATCGCCGCCCGCCACGGCGACGACCCGCTCGCCTTGCTGGCCGCCGGTCACGCCGGCATGCATTTCGGCGACCGCCCGGCTGGAGAACGCGCTCTGCAACGGCTGATCGAGCTAGAGCCCGACAACGTCGAGGCCTTGCAGTTCCTGGCCCAGGAACGCCTGCGTCGCGCGCGCGACGTCGAGGACGCCGCCGAGAGCATGGCGCTGAAGCGCGAGGCGAGAACCTATCTGGGCCGCGCCTATGCCGCCGCCAACAACGACTATCGGACGCTGATGCTGATCGGCGAGATGCGTAGTGGCGAGCCCGGCTATCCCAATGAGAACGACATGCTGACGCTGGGCCTCGCCTTTGACCGGGCGCCGCAACTGGCCGAGGTCCGCCTGAGCTACGCCGCCGCCTTGATCGAAACCGACGAAAAGGAAGACGCGGTCAGGCTGCTTAAACCCCTGGCGAATAATCCGCACGGCGGCGGTGCGTCGGACATGGCGGCGCGGATGATCGCCGCGCTCGAGGGCGGGGAGCCATCGCCCACTCTGGAGGAGCCGCTTGACGGCGCGACAGCCTCCCAGCCCGAGTCTCCATCGGAAGACAGCCCTGAATCGCCCCCGGCGCCCGCCAGCGAGTGACTTTCACGCCCGGGCGCGCTAGTCGCGCGCCATGACACTGACACTGCCCGAGGAAGCGGCCAAGTCTTCAAGGACTCTCGCCGCCGAAGCGGCGAGGCGCCGGACCTTCGCCATCATCGCCCACCCGGATGCGGGCAAGACGACCCTGACCGAGCACATCCTGCTGGCCGGCGGCGCCATTCGCGCGGCCGGGGCCGTGCGGGCGCGGGGCGAGAACCGGCGGACCCGGTCCGACTGGATGAAGATCGAGAAGGAGCGGGGCATCTCCGTCAGCGCCTCGGTCATGACGTTCGAGCACGACGGCAAGATGTTCAACCTGCTCGACACGCCGGGCCACGAGGACTTCTCCGAGGACACCTATCGCACCCTGACCGCCGCCGACTGCGCCATCATGGTGCTGGACGCCGCCAAGGGGATCGAGCCGCAGACGCTGAAACTGTTCGAGGTCTGCCGCCTGCGCGACATCCCGATCATCACCTTCATCAACAAGCTGGACCGCGAGGCCCAGGACCCGATGACGCTGCTGGACGACATCGCATCGCGGCTGCAACTCGACCCGGCCCCCATCTGGTGGCCGGCCGAGAGCGGCAATCGTCTGCGCGGCATGGTCGAGGTCGGCACCGGCCGGTTCCAGCCCTATACTCGCAAGATCGCCGGTTCAGCCGAGGATCCCGAACACCCCGCCGCCCTGCCGCTGGACCAGGCGGCCCAGTATTTCGAGGCGGGCGAGCAGGACGCCCTGGCCGAGGCCGTCGAACTGGTCGAGGGCGGCTATCCGGCCTTTGACCGTCAGGCCTTCCTGGAGGGCCATATGACGCCGGTGCTGTGGGGGTCGGCCCTGCGCCATTTCGGCATCGACGAACTGCTGAAGGCCATCGGCGACTGGGCCCCGGCGCCCAAGGTGATGAAGGCCAGGAAGGAATCTCCGCCCGAGACCCGCAACGCCCCCGCCCCCGTCGATACCGTCGTCGAGCCCGGCGCCGACGAGGTCACCGGCTTCGTCTTCAAGGTCCAGGCCAATATGGACCCCAACCACCGCGACCGGATCGCCATGTTCCGCATGGCCTCGGGCGCCTTCAAGCGCGGCATGAAGCTGAAGGTGCAGAACACCGGCAAGTCCCTGTCGGTCAATGCGCCGATCATGTTCTTCGCCAGCGACCGCGAACTGGCCGACGACGCCTTCGCCGGCGACGTGATCGGCATTCCGAACCATGGCGTGCTGCGCGTCGGCGACAGCCTGTCGGAAAGCGGGGTGGTGCGGTTCGCCGGCCTGCCGAACTTCGCCCCGGAAATCCTGCAACGGGTCCGGGTCAAGGATCCGCTGAAGGCCAAACACCTGAAGAAGGCGCTGGAAGGCCTGGCCGAGGAAGGCGTGACCCAGTTGTTCCGGCCCGAGATCGGGTCCGACTTCATCGTCGGCGCCGTGGGCCAGCTGCAGTTCGAGGTCATGGCCGACCGACTGGGCGAGGAATACGGCCTGGACGTCATCTTCGAGCCGTCCCCCTATGCCGAGGCGCGCTGGGTCACTCCAGCCTCGGGGGGAACCGACGCGGACATCGAGGACTTCAGCGGCAAATACCGCCCCCAGATGGCCCGCGACATCGACCAGGCCCCGGTCTTCCTGGCCAAGTCCAGCTGGGAGACCGGCTATGTCGGCGAACGCTTCCCCAAGGTGGCCTTCACCAAGACCAAGGAGCGGGGTTAGCCCCGCGCCATCGCGTCTTCGATGATCTTGGTCGCCTTGTCCGGACCCAGGCCATAGGCGACGGCGGTGCGGAACTTGCCGTCAGGGCCCATCAGATAGACGGTCAGCGAGTGGTTCATCGTGTAACCCTCGCCCTCGCCGACTTTTTCGTAGTAGGCGCGGTAGGCCTTGGCCGCCTGGGCGACCTGTTCCGGCGTGCCTGTCAGGCCGATGGTCCCCCTGGGGAAGCCGTCGGAGGACAGATAGTCCTTCAGCTGCCGGGGCGTGTCGCGTTCGGGGTCGATGCTGACGAAGACGATCTGGAGGTCGTCGGCCTTGTCGCCCAGCCGCTGCTGCACCGCGCCCAGCTCGGCCAGGGTGGTGGGGCAGAATTCGGGGCAGTAGGTGAAGCCGAAGAAGACCAGGCTCCATTTGCCGTTCAGCATCGTCTGATCGACGGGCGCCCCGTCCTGGTTCACCAGTTGGAAGTCGCCGCCGACCAGCGGCTGGCCGGTTGAGGAGACCTCGCCAGCCGCCGGGCCACGGCCTGACACCACCACCACGGTGACGATGGCCAGGGCGGCGGCGATGGCGATACAGGCGCCCGCGAACAGCAGGATGGAACGACGCGGCATGACGACCTCTGACGAAAACCTCAGACCCGGTCTATAGAAGGCCCGTGACCTCGACAGAAGACCGCATCGCGCCGCATGCGCCCCCGCCTCCATCGGAGGGGAGTCTGTCCGGCGCTTCCTTGGCCGACGCCGGCCTGTCCGAAGCGGGTTGGCGCGAGGCGCCGCGGCGGGGACGCGGCTTTTCGCTGCGGACCCTGATCGTCCTGCGCTGGCTGACGATCCTGGGCCAGAGCGTGGCCATATTGACGGCGTCGCAGGGCCTGCACTTCCCCCTGCCCTTGTGGCCCTGCCTGATCGTCATCGCCGTCAGCGCGGCGGTCAATGTCGGGGCCATGGCGCGGGTGAGACGGCTGGAGGCCAGCCTGCCGGACGGGCGAACCACGGCCGTCCATCTGGGGTTCGACATCTTCCAGCTGGGCCTGCTGCTGGGCCTGACCGGCGGGCTGGAGAACCCCTTCTGCCTGCTGCTGGTGGCGCCGGTGACGATCGCCGCGGCGGCCCTGCCCGCCCGCCAGGCCCTGTTGCTGGGCCTGCTGGCCCTGATCGCGGTGGGGGTGCTGTTCTTCTGGTCCGAGCCCCTGCCCTGGCGCGCCCACGAGAATTTCCACCTGCCCCTGCTCTATCGGCTCGGCATGGCCATGGCCCTGGTGACCGGGGTGGTGTTCACCGCCGGCTACGCCTGGCGGGTGGCGGCCGACGCCGAGAAGCTGGAACTGGCCCTGGCCACGACCCAGGACGTGCTGCAGCGTGAGCAGAGGCTGGCGGCCCTGGGCGGGCTGGCGGCGGCGGCGGCGCACGAGCTGGGCACGCCGCTGGCGACCATCCAGGTGGTGGCCAAGGAGCTTCAGCGAGCCTCGGCCCCTGACAGCGACGCGGCCGAGGACGCCGCCCTGATCCTGCAACAGGCCGAGCGGTGCCGGGGCATACTGACCCAACTCTCGCAACAGCCCGAGGGCGACGACGCCCTGTACGCCGATGTGGCGCTGAAGGCCCTGCTGGAAGAGGTGGTGGAGCCGCACCGGGGGTTCGATCTGAACTTCGAGGTTCTGGTCAAGACCCCGCCCGGCCAGCCCGCCCCGCGCGTGCGCCGGATGCCCGAGGTGGTCCACGGCCTGTCGACCCTGGTCGAGAACGCCGCCGATTTCGCCGCCTCCACCGTGCGGGTCCAGGCCCTGGTCGACGCCGGCTGGATCGAGATCGCCATCCTGGACGACGGCCCCGGCTTCGCCAGCGACATCCTGCCCCGGCTGGGCGAGCCCTATGTGACCAGCCGCCCCCAGGGCAAGGCGCGCCTGGCCCTGGCCGCCCAGATCGCCGCCGCCACGTCCCGGCGGCGCAACACCGGGGCCGAGACGCCCATCGCCCCCAGCCAGGGCGGCATGGGTCTGGGCTTCTTCATCGCCCGCACCCTGCTGGAGCGGACCGGGGGGGTGGTCAGCGTCGGCCAGGGTCTGCCGCGGCCCGAAGTCCCTTCCGACGCCCGCAGCCCTGCGCGCGGCGCCCGCGTGGCGGTGCGGTGGGCGCGCCCGGCCCTGGAGGTGGCGGCCTGAAAGGGTCCAGTCCCGCCCAACCTGCGTATTGGGTCGAAGAGTCGCAGGGTTGAACCTTGGCCTTGACCCCGACCCGCCCCGCCCCGACTTGAACCGGCAGGAGAGACCCATGCCCGAGATAGACGCCCGTATCGCCGCCCTGCCCGACAAGTCCCTGCTGCTGCTGGACGACGACCAGGCCCTGCGCACCCGAATGGGGCGGGCGCTGGAGGCGCGCGGCTTCGAGGTGACGACCGCCGAGTCCGTCGCCGAGGCCACCCGGTTGCTGCGCGACAAGGCCCCGGCCTTCGCCGTGCTGGACATGCGGCTGGAGGACGGCAACGGCCTGAAGGTCGTCGAGGCGGTGCGCGACCGGCGCGCGGACGCCCGCATCGTCATGCTGACCGGATACGGCGCCATCGCCACGGCCGTGGCCGCAGTCAAGGCCGGGGCCGTCGACTATCTGTCCAAGCCCGCCGACGCCGACGACGTGGTCAAGGCCCTGCTGGCCACGGCCGACGAGGCGCCCGAGCCGCCGGACAATCCGATGAGCGCCGACCGGGTGCGCTGGGAACATATCCAGCGCGTCTATGAACTGTGTGACCACAATGTCTCGGAGACCGCGCGTCGCCTGGGCATGCACCGCCGCACCCTGCAACGCATCCTGGCCAAGCGCGCCCCGCGCTGAACCGGGCGGCCGCCCCGCCCCCGACCTGAGCTGATCCACGGGTGGCCGCAAAATTGCGTCACGCCGGACCAGCTTCTCGCTTTGGGACGGATCAGGCATGGCCGCGCAACACACCGATTTCGCCCTGCATCTGGCCGAGGTCCGCCCCGGCCTGTGGAACTGGCGCGTGCTGGGCGATGACGGCGAAGCGGCCGTGACCGGCGACACGACCACGAAAGAGACCGCCTACCAACAGGGCGAACTGTTCCGCCGCTACCTGTGCCGTTTCAGTGCGGAACGCGGCGGCGCTGGCCGTTCGGCCAGGCTGCGTTCGGCCCCTCGGCGCTGATCCTCAAGACGCGGGCGGGCGCCTGAAGCGGGTTGGGGTGATCGAACCCCGACATTCAGCCTGATATCGGGCGACATCGACCACCGCCTCAAAATCGGCGCTTCAGGCTCAGTTGAACCGTGCGTCCCAGCGGATCCTGATCATCCCGTCCATAGCCGGGCGCAGGGCGTCCGTCGCCCAGGCGCGCCTTGGGGCGGGCGTCGAACAGGTTGGCGATTTCCAGCTCCACTTGAAGACCGACGCCGCGCCGCATCCCCTCATCCCGACCGGCGATGGCGCGCTCGAACTTGCGTGTCAGCTTGAGATTGACGGCGCTGAACGGCGCAATGCGCAGATCGTCCGGGCCGTCGCGTCCGAAATCCCGCCTGAAGCGATATCCGTCCCGCCAGCGGGCGCCGATATTGACGCCCCATCGCCCTCGCCGCGCATCGATCGACAAGCCCAGAGACTGACGCGACACGCCCCCCCCGTCGCCGGCCAGCCGGTCCAGCTCCGGCAAGGCCTCATGGATCGTCGTCCGGTTCGTCAATCGCCAGCTGTGGTTCAGCGTCACGCGCAGCACGCCCCGCCTTGCGCCCTCGCCCCCCAGCGGCACGTTGGCCGTCAGACTGCTGCTCAGGCTTTCGCTCAGCGCCGAGCGGATGTTGAGGGGCCGCTGGTCGATGCTGACCAGCTGGCCGGAGGCGTCCCGCTGGAACCGCTCCGGAAAGGCCGCCTCCAGCTGGGGCGTCGGCGCCGGCAGGGCGCCGATGTCGTCCACCGCCTCCGCCCGTTCGAAATTCACGCCGCCCTGCAGCGCCAGGGCGGTGAAGGGACCCGCCGCCGCCGACAGCATCAGGTGGTCGGAGCGGGGCGGACGAAGGCCGGGATCGCCGCCCAGGATCGGCAGCACCTCGACCGACTCCCCTCTGACGAAATCGAACACCACGACGGGTTCGCCATAATACTCGGGCTCGAAGCGCTGGAGGTCGGGGACGGTGCGCCGGGCGCTGGAAAGGCTGGCGTTGAACCTCAAGGCAGACATCGGCGTCCACGACAGGGCGGCGTTCAGCCCCTCGCCCCGGCCGGAATCGCTCTCGCTCAGGTCGGCGCCCAGGGTCATCAGCAGATCGCCCCACAGGCCGTCGTCCCCGTCGCCCGATCGCCGCGCCAGGGGCATCGACACCCCGCCGTTCAGGCCGAGCGTTCGCCCGGTCGAGGTTTGCTCCCCCTGCGGGCGTTCGACGACCGAACGGGCGCGCGACGCCTGCCCCGACAGGTTGACGCTCACCGGGCCGGCGGGCAGGTCGAGCAGGGGACGGCCCAGCGCCAGGTTGGCCGAGATCGACTGCTGTTCGGACTGGGACGGCGAAAGGCCCGACTGCTCGCCCCGCGACCACAGGCTGCTCAGCATGACCTGGGTCGACCAGCCCGCCAGTGCGCCGTTCAGCCCGCCCGTCAGGCTGAGGCCCTGCTGGCTTCGCCGGCTCTCGGCCGGCTCCCCGTCGCGCACCGAGACGGTCCGGCTCTCCTGAGCCCGCGCGTTGGCTCTCAGACTGGCGGACCAGTCGCCGAACGCCCCGGTCTGGACCAGGTCGGCGGCGTAGTTTTCGGAGGCCGGCCGCAGGGTGGCCGCATCGCCCCCCGGCGCCGAATCCCGCGTCAGGTCGCGCTCGCCCGCGCGCAGGGCCGTCGTCCGGTCCGCCTTCAGGCCCAACTGGCTCGTGCGGGTCTCGATGATGGAGGACCGCCGCAGGTCCAGCGCGGCGCGCGATGTCCCGCCGGCGGTGGGGCGGTTCAGTTCGGCCCGGCCGTCGCGGCTGGCGAAACGGCGCTGCAGCACGATGTTGACCACCCGACGCGCGGGATCGCCCGCGCCGTACAGGCCCGCCGCCTCGGGCGGCAGCACCTCGATCCGCACCAGGGCGTCGGGCGGAAAGCCGGAGAAGACGCCGGGGTCGGCCATGCGCCGGCCGTTGACGACGATCATCGGCGCCTCGCCCAGAGCGTAGTCTTCGCTGAGGCGCCGGATCGCCTCGCCGATGTCATAGGCGCCCAGGGCGTCGATCTGGGCCCCGTCCAGCTCCCGCTCGGGGGCGACCAGGGCGCGTCCTCGCTGGGCCAGAACCTCGACATCGTCCAGCACGACGGGCGGGATCGCGTCCGGGGCCGCCGACTGCGGCGCAAGCCCGGCGGCCGAAAAGGTCAGGAGAACGAACGCCAGACCAGCCACGTCGAGATCCTCTTCTGCGCCGCCCGGGTTTCCCGTGCGTTGTCCGAATCGGACGCCGTCAGGGCCAAGCCTCATCAGTTGGAGAGGGAGAAGCAAGGCGCGACGAGGGACGCGCGCCTTGCTTCAAGTCGGACGTCAGCCCTTAGGGCAGGGTGACGATGTTGACCGCGGCGCCGTTGGAGTCGGCGGTCAAGGTCAGGCTGCCGGCGGCGCGGCAGATCGCCGGGATGCCGAAGTAGGCGCCTGAGAAGGTGGCCGTATTGCCCGAATAGGCCAGCTTGTAATTGACTTCCTGGCATGGACCACCACGCGTGCCGACAAAGAGTTGGTCCAGATTAACCTGGTTCGCGGATGACGCCGTGACGACGATGGGGAAGTCCACGGCGCCGTAGCAAGCCAGGTTGCCGCTGTCGCCGGGGGCCTGAACGCCGTCATAAGCGTCGAAAATCATGCTCTTCCCGTCCGGTGCTACGGCGCCATACACTTCGATGTTGCAGATTGTTTCTACGGTTCCCGGCATATACAGATTTTCGACAATCTGGCCGCGCGCGGTGACAAGTTCGCCTGGATGGGTGAAACCATAGCTCTGGGCGGAGACGGCGGAGGCGCCGACGGTCAGGGCCAGCGCGGCGAAGGCGGCGACCGCCTTGGTGAAACGCATCATGAGGAAATCTCCTGGATTTTCGGGTGGTCTCGGCGCCGCAGGCGCCTGCGTCGTCACAGGCGGATACGCTGCGGCCAGATCGCCGGACAAGGGAGAAGCAAGGCGCGACGGGGGAGCGCGCGCCTTGCTTCAGGTCGGACGTCAGCCTCTTAGGGCAGGGTGACGATGTTGACCGCAGCGCCGTTGGAGTCGGCGGTCAGGGTCAGGCCGCCGGAGGCGTTGCAGAGACCTTGGTAGCCGAAGGGCTGGCCGCTGAAGGTGGCCGTATTGCCCGAATAGGCCAGCTTATAGTTCAGCTCACGGCACGGACCGCCGCGAGTGCCGACGTCAAAATCATCCATGTTGATCTGGTTGGCGGCGGAGGCCGTCACCGTGATCGGGAATTTCAGCGACTCGCTGCAGGCGAGATTGCCGCCGTCGCCGGGGGCCTTGGCGCCGTCATAGCTGGAGAAGACGATCTTGGAGCCGTCTGCGGCCACGGTGCCGTAGATGCTGACGTCGCAGGTCGTCTGGATGACGCCCGGATAGTCGACGTTCTGAATCAACTGGCCGGTGGCGGTGACGTCTTGGCCGGCCAGGTTGAAGCCGAGGCTCTGGGCCGAAGCGGCCGAGGCGCCGGCGATCAGGGCGATGGAGGCGACGGCGGCCGCAGCCGCCTTGTACAGATGAGTCATGGTCGAAGTCCTTTTCTAGGGTTGATAGAAAACGCACTTTCCATTTGGAGCTCCGTCGCCGTTTGGCGACAAATCAACCTTAGATTTAGATTGCGACAATCGCGATTCATCTTCATGAAATCGAATAAGCTATATTGAATATAGAAAATTTAGACATGCTGAAGAGCCGGACTGCTGAGCAGTCCGGCGCCAGTATCAGCTCACAGTAAAATTTTTACTCAGAATGATTTCCTGACCGATACTCCGATGATGCGCGGGTCCAGGGTGAAGACATTGGTCGAATTGCCCAGGTCGTCCGGTCCGGTGAAGCCGTCGACGATCGGGGTGTCGTCGAAGACGTTCTTCACATAGGCCTGTACGGTGAAGTCGGAACTACGGTTGCTGAGGGTCAGGGACAGGTTGGCGTTGGCCCACCCCTTCAGCCGGTCATAGGGACGGCTGTTGTAGACCCGCATCCAGCTGTCCGACTGGCGATAATAGTCGCCGCGCACCGTGACGTCCCAGCCCTGGGGCAGTTCGAACCGGTACTGGGCCCCGAGATTGAAGGTCAGGTGCGGGGCGTTGGGCAGTTCATTGCCGGACAGGTCGGCGGCGAAGCCGCGCCCGCCGTTAGGGGCGTCGGTCAGGGGGTTCCAGCTGATCGGATACTGGGCCTGCCACTGGTCTCTATGACCATTGGCGTAGTTGTATCGCGATCCGCTACCCGGCACCCAGGTGCCGCCGAAATACATGGACGGGCAGAGGGACCGCATGGCAGCAATACTTCCCAAGACGTTTGGCTGAGCGTTCGGCGCAAGTCCGTCGTTGGTGTAAGAAATCCTGCCCAAGATAGCCTTGGGCACGACGCAGGTGGAGGGACTGCCCGGGTAGGGACGGGCCACGACCCAGTCGTCATGACCCTGCAGCCGGTCCATCACATCGATGGATTCCTCCCCGTCGGCGATCCGCGTCCGCAACAGACCCAGGGTCGCATCCAGGCGGAAATGACGGGTCGGGGCCCAGGCCGTTTCGAACTCGGCGCCCCAGATCTTGGCGTCGAAATTCTCGTTGTGCACCGCCCGTTCGATGATCTGGGCGACCTGATAATCCTTATAGTCGTAATAGAAGGCGGTGGCGTTCAGCATCAACCGCCCGCCCGCGACCATATTCTTCACCCCCGCCTCATAGGCGTTGACGAACTCGGCATCATAGCGCGACGGCAGGACCGAGGAATTGACCAAGGCGGGGTTGTAGTCGCGGTCGCGCGGATTGCCGCCCCCCCCCTTATAGCCCCGCGAATAGGAGGCGTAGACCAGGGTGTCGTCGGTGAAGGCCAGGTCCGGCTTCCAGTCCACCGCCGCCCGGCCGGTCCATTCGCCCCAGTTCATCCTCTCGTCGGGATAGCGGGGATAGCCGCGCCCGACCAGGCCGGTGGAGGTGTCGCCGACGGCGTCAGGCGTGGCCGCCAGCAACTGGCCCGGCACCGGGGTGATGGTCTTGGTGTCGTCCGTATAGCGCAGACCCAGGGTCAGCCGCAGATCCTCGCGGACCTTCCAATAGCCTTCACCGAACACGGCCCACGATTCAGTCCGGCTGATGCTGGTGCTGCGGATATAGTTGTGGCCGTCGCCCCCCTCGCCGTTCAGGAGGCCCGCCAGCGGCGTCGGATCGATATAGACTGCAGCATTCGGATCGGTCAGCTTGCCGGCCGCCACCTTGGCCAAGCCCTGGGCGGTCAGCCGGCCGCTGGCGTCGAAATCGCCGGCCGCCGCCGTCGCCGCCTTGGCCTGGCCCTGTTCCGTCAGCCGACCGTACTGATCGAAGTCTCCAAGTTTGCCGGCGCCTTCATTGGCGTAAATCGCCATCAGGGTGAAGACGTTGGAGAAGATCCAATAGTTCTCCTCGGTCTTGTATTTCAGCCAATTGGCCCCGAGGTTGAAGTTGAACGGACCGTCCCCGTGGGATTGCAGCCGGAACTCTTGCGACCACTGGGTGCTGTCCGCCTGACTGAGGTCCAGGGCCATCAGCCGGTCGGTGGCGCCCAGCTGCGGGTCCAGGAAGGTGCCCCCGGTCGGGAAGCCGCAGTCCGGCAGGGGACCGCATTGAAGAGCACCGCTGGAGTCCTTATAGACGACATAGACGGGTTTGCCGTTCGCCACCGAATTCCCGATCCAGGGCGCCCACTGAGGCTTCAGCACCCGCGCCTGACCATTGTATCGGCCGACCTGGTCTTTCGAATACATCTGTCCGGTCGCATAGGAACGGAAGAAGTCCTGGAAGCCCGAATAGCCGTCTTCCATATAGAGGGTCTGGGACGACAGGGTCAGGCCCGGCGTCAGCTTCCATTCCAGGTTCAGTTGGAACAGATCATTGTCCGCCTGGTATTTGGGATCATAGGCGGTCGAGACGGTGCGCAGATCCGCCACCTGTCGATCGCCCTCTGTAGCGAAGGGATCGATATACAGGGGAAACAGATAGGAGCCGTCGTAACCGTTCGCCTGATTGGTGTTGTTTTGGGAGTTCTGCCTGGCGGTGTCGCCGGGTCTCCGGGGAGAGGTTTCGAAGGGGAAAATACTGACCAGGCCCGCCGTCATCGCAAAGCCCCGCCCGTCCGGCACCCCATAGGCCGCATCATCATAAAGCGAGGACGAGGTGCAGCTGGGGGTGATGGTGGTCGAGGTCCAGTAGGATTTGGCCGAGGTCGACATGGCGGTGCCGTCCGGCGCCGTCCAGTCGATCTTGTCCGGCGCCGTGCCCCGCGTGCACAGCATCTTGCCGGTGCGTGAGCGGTCGTCGTCCTCGCGGAACCGTTCCCACAGGAAGTTGGCGCTGAAGTTCTGGGTCGGCTGCCACAGCACGCCCAGGCGCGCGCCCCACAGGTCGCGGCCGTTGACGTTCTTCTGCGTCACCGTGTTGTAGTCGAAACCGTCGCGCTGGGTCACCGCAAAGGCCCCGCGCACCGCCAGGGTGTCGCCCACCGGAATATTGATCATGCCCTTGGCGCGGCGGCTGTCGTGATTGCCGACCTCCCACTGGGCGTCCATCGAGAACTGCTCCAGCTCGGGCAGGTTCGGCAGCATGTTGATGACGCCCGCCGTGGCGTTACGACCATACAGGGTGCCCTGCGGGCCGCGCAGCACCTCGACCCGATCGACGTCGAAATACTCCTGCTCGAACAGGCGGTTTCTGAGCAGGGCGGTGTTGTTGAACGACACGGCCACGCCCGGGTCGGCCGTGGTGGCCAGCACTTTTGAGCCGATGCCGCGGATCGAGAAATTGTAGCTGGTGAAATTGTCCTTGGAGAAGCTGACGTTCGGCACGATCCGCAGCAGTTCCGCGCCCCCCTCGACCTTGCGGTCGTCCAGCTGCTGGGCCGAGAAGGCCGAGACGGCCACCGGCACGTCGATGATCCGCTCTTCCATCCGCCGCGCCGTGACGACGATGTCCTCCAGCGCCGCGACGTCGGGGCGCGCCTGTTGCGGCGCCGACAGGGCGGCGGGCGCGGTCGTCTGACGGCGCCGCACCGGCTCGTCGGCGGCCGGCGCGATCACATAGGCCCCGTTCACATCGCGCCGCCAGCCCAGTCCGGTGCCGCGCAGCAAGGTGGTCAAGGCCTGTTCGACGGTGCCGGCGCCGGAGACGGCGGCGCTACGGCGGCCGTTCAGCCGCACGCCGGCGGCGATGACCACGGCGTCGGTCTGTTCCGACAGCGCCTGGACGGCCGCGCCGAGCGGCTGGGCCGGAATGGTGATGGCGCGACCCTGTGCGGACGCGCCCGACGCCGCCTGCGCCGCAGCGGGCGTCGTCGCCAGACCCGCCGCAAGCACGGCGGCGGTCGAAGCCAGGAACAAGCCCTTCAGGCTCGAACAATGAGATTTCATGAAGTCCCCCGTGTGAAATCCCGCGTTGGAACGCGGGGCGGGCGCTTCCCTTTGGGCGCGCCTCACCTACACAGGACAGCGGACGAAGACCGGCGTTTCAGGCCGGCGCAAGATTTCACAAAAACTTCGCCTTACGCCCCCCGCTTGCGGCCGATGACCATGCGTCCGGCGGCGTCTCGTCTCACGCTCAGACCCTTGCCTTGCGCCAGGGCGGTCAGGGCGATCTCCATCTGATCGAAGCGGAAGGCCACTGTGACCGGCAGGTCGGCCAGACTGGGATCCTCCAGGACCACGCCAGCCGGATGATAGCGGTTCAGGCTTTCCACCACCTGCCCCAGGGGCGCGTCGCGGAAGGCCGCGCGCTGGTCGCGCCAGCGCCCCGCGCTCGCCGGGTCGAAGGTCTGGACGGCGAGCGATCCGTCGGGGCGCACGGTGGCGGCCTCTCCCGGCGTCAGGATGGCGACGCTTTCGGCCGACGCGGCCCTGACCCGTCCTCGGGACACCGCGACATGGGCGCCCCGGCTGCCGCGATTCACCTCAAAGGCCGTGCCGATGACGGTGACGGTCAGATCACCGGCCGCGACCGTGAACGGACGCTGGGGCGCCGCCGCGACGTCGAAGAAGGCGTCGCCTTCCAGAAGTTCGACCTTGCGCCTGTTGTCTTCCATTCGGACGCGCAGGGTCGATCGACCACCCAGGGTCACGCGGCTGCCGTCGGAGAGGACGATGCGGCGGATTTCCGCCGGGCCTGTCGCGGTTTCCACGGTTCTGACCCAAAGCGCCGCCATGACCTGGCGATGCAGATCAGGTCCGATCATGACGGCGCCGAGCATGGCCGCGGCGACGGCCGCCGGCGCGCCCCAGCGTTTCCAGCGCCCTGAACGGGTCTCGCGACGGGGCAGCCGCCGTCGATCCGGCGTCGCCACGGGTTCCGCCGGCAAGACGGCCGCGTTCAGGGCCTCGGACCAGTCCAGATCCGCCCAAAGCCCGCGGGCTTCAGCGAAGGCGTCGGCATGCGCCGGCTGAGCCTCCAGCCACGTCGTCAGCGCCCGCCGCCGTTCGGCCGGCAGAGGCGCGCCGCTGTTCAACTCCGACAGCCAGTCGAAGGCGGCGTCCATCACCTCATCGGGCGCCTCATCGGGGAAGACGGGCGCGGTCAACGCACGCTCCTGTCCAGTTCGGCGGTCATGCGCGCCTTGAGTGTGGAGAGGGCGCGCGAAATCCGGCGGCTGATGTCCGCCTGAGACCGACCGGTCCGCTTCGAAATCTCATCGTAGGTCATGCCTTCAATCCGGCTCATAACAAGCAGGCTGCGCTCCTCTTCGGGCAGGTCAAGGATCGCCTGATTCAATCGCCTGTGCCTTTCCCTCTCCAGAAGGACACTTTCGGGGGTTCGTTCTTCCAGGATCGGAAGCAGGGGCGCCTGCGCCTCCTGATCAAGCGTGCGTTGCGCCACGGCCGCGTGGCGCATCTGGTTCAGGACCAGGTTTCGCGCCATGACCAAAAGGAAGGCGCGAGGATTGCCGACCGAGCGGCGGTCCGGCAAGCCGCCGAAGCGCAGGAAGGCGGTCTGGATCGCGTCCTCCAGCCCGTCGTGATCGACGCCGAAACGCCGGCGCAAGGCCTTCAGCAGATCGGCATGATATCTGCGGTGCAGGCTGTCCATCATGCTACGCCACTCGGTGTGATCCGATCTGAAGGCTAGTCCTCGTCGAGCCGAACCCGAGCGCCGCCTTCGATAGGGACGAAGCATGAAGGTTGGATGACGCCTGCTTCAGCGACCGCCCGGGCCCCCTCGAGAGGCGATTCCTCAGAAGCGCGTCCATCTCCGCCGAACAGAATCGGAACGCGTTGCGTCCGCACAGCGGACGAAGCGGGGAATTCTTCGCAAAACCACTGGCGCGCTCGCGGATGAGCCGATCGGCGAGCGCTGCCAAGGTATTGATAACTGGAGCGGGCGATGGGAATCGAACCCACGACATTCAGCTTGGGAAGCTGACGTTCTACCTCTGAACTACGCCCGCGCAACGTCTTCCTTAGACGGAGGTCTGGCGCGGCTCAAGGCGGCGGGGCAAGGTCTTGTCGGGGAGGATGCGAAATGCGGCGAGGAAACGACGGCGGCGGCCTGGGCGGCCTCGGCTTCGGCTGTCTTGCAGCCACGATATTGGCGGGCGTGGCGGCGGCGGCGCTGTGGGTGATCTTCGCCTGGGGCGTCAATCAGGCCTGAGCGCCGCCGCCCTTGACAACTATTCGACGCTTTCGACGGCGACGCCGCGCGATTTCAGGATCGACTGGACGCTGTCGTCGCCGGTCAGGTGGGCGGCGCCCACGGCGATGAAGGCGGTGCCGGAGCCCTGGAGCTGGGTCTGGATCTGGTCGGCCCAGTCGGTGTTCCGGTCGACGATCAGGCGGCCGTAAAGAGCAGGAAAATCGGCCTTCATTTCAGCGACCGTAATGGCCTCCAGCGCCTTCACGTCGCCCTTAGCCCATGCGTCCACCAAGCCATCCAGCATTTCAGCGCCTCGCTGATAGTCCGTGATCCCTTCTCGAACCAGATCGACCTGCACCGCCTCGGGCAGGTCCGCCAGGACCCGAACCTGCTGCTCAATCGTCTCGAAACCATGCGACGGCTTGCCTGCTGCGTCGGCGCGGGCCTTGAGAATCCGTTCGGAGCCCGACATCGGATCGTAGCCGGCCTTAGCCAGAGGCGCCAAGGCCAAGGTCATCCCCGCCCACCACGGACGCATCGGCTCCATCGCTTCAGCCGCCACGCCGATGCTGGCCGCAGCGGCTTCGAGCCCGATGCGTTCATCCGCCGTGAGATAGCTGGAGAGGGGTCTATCCGAAGAATAGCCATGCTGCTGGATAACCGCCATGACGGCGGCTTGGTCGTCGGGATTGCTGAATTCGAACCATATCTGGTCCGAGCTATCGAAAGCGGCCTCGACCTTGGGGCTGAGCCAGCCGACGGTCGGTCGCAGCACATGGACCGTGCCGAACAGATAGAGGGTCGAATCCGCGTCCTTGATCACCCACAGGGCCGGTCCCTGGCCCTGGATGGCGGGTGTCGCGGCCGGAGCGGCAGCAGGCGCCGGGGCGACCTGCGCCCAGGCTTGAGCCGGCGCCCCGGCGATGGCGAAGACCAGGGCCAGGCCGGCGGCGACGCCGACGACGCCTTGAGCGAGGTTCGAGACGGAGGATTTCAGGCGTTTGGCGAGAGTCATGGGCGTTTCCTTCAGTTTGAACGATTTCAGTGGAGGCCGCGCCGCATCGAGGCGACGGTGGAGGCCAGGAGGTAGATCGTCATCAGCACGGCCATCATGCCCCAGGCTGAAACCCCGCCGGTCAGGCCCAGGCGCTCGGCCGCCGCATAGAGGAACAGGGCCATCTGCGAGGCCCAGAAGGCCAGGGCGCTGGTCTCGACCATCACCCGTCGCAGCATTTCGTCGGCGCGGCGCCACAGCATCAGATTGGCGACCGACTGGACGAGGCTGAGCAGGACCAGGCCGATGAAGACGACGTCGGGCGAGGCCAGGTTCGGCCCCCAGATCGGGGCGACCATCAGACCGCCCGCGATCAGCATGACCAGAGCCTGGAGCGGCCCACAGGCCGGCGGCAGCTTGCTGGATCGCATGGCCGCCATCGCCGCCATGATCACCCCCGTCATCAGCAGCAGGGCGGCGATGACCAGGGCCAGGGCGTCGTCCCAACGCAGGTCTTCGACATCCATTCGACCGCCGACCAGATAGCCGACCCCGGCCCCGGCCAGGCCGAGGAAAAACAGGCCGCCGATACGCACCGGCCAGGACATTTTCGGATCTTCGACGCTCGACATGGTCAGTCCTCCGAGAAGATGGATTCAATGGGTTGATCGAAGATGCGGGCGATCTTGAAGGCCAGCGGCAGGGACGGGTCGTAGCGGCCGGTCTCCAGCGCATTGACGGTCTGTCGCGAGACGCCCAGCAGTTCGGCGAGATGGGCCTGGGACCAGTCGCGCTCGGCCCGCAGCACCTTGAGACGGTTGTTCATGGTTCAGCCCTCAACGGCGTTTCCACCACCACCAGGCCCAGGCGACGCCGTAGCCGAGCAGCATGAGACTGACCAGCGCCCAGGCCCCCATGGCCGCATAGGCCATCGGATCTGTACGACCGAAGAACCAATCGGGCAGACGCCAGTCGGCGGTTTGTGGCAACACCGCCATCATCAGAATGGGCATGGCGGCGAGCAGGCCTACGGATCCGCCCCAGAACCATGCGGACTTGTGCGCTTCGCGTGCCGCTTCGTCGATCACGCGCATCCAGCGCACGCTGGCCACGAGAGCGACGACCATGCCCGCCACGCCCAGCACGGCAATACTGACCAGTTCGAAGGGCGCGATTCGCGCAGCGAGCGCCGGATCGGAGGCTTCAAGATAGGCCACCCATCCGCCGGCGAGGCCGGAAACGAAGCCGAGCAACAGCATGCCCCCGATATAGAACAGTACGGACTTCAGACGCGGGCCCATGTCGTCCCTCCTTGTCTTTATGACAAGGTCACTTTACCTCCGCCGCCGCGCCCGTCAAGCAACCTTGTCAAAACGACAAGCCTAGTTGTCTGAGGGGCCCGTCAGCTCAGGCCGGTTGATGGTGCGCGGCTGGGTTTCGACCTGAGCAAGCGCAGGAATTTCCTTGCCCTCGTGATCCACCTGCAGATCCTCGAAACGGCGGGCGGAGACCATGACCTGGCTCTCCAGCGAGCCGACGAACTGGTTGTACTTGCCGACCGCCTGATCCAGCGCCCGACCCACCGCCGAGGCGTGGCCGCCCATGACCGACAGCCGCTTGTAGAGTTCGCGCCCCAGGGCCGCGACCTTGTCGGCGTTGGCCGCCTGTTCCTCGGCCCGCCAGCCATAGGCCACGGCCTTGCACAGGGCGAACAGGGTGGAGGGGGTGGCGATGACGACCCGCGATTCCATCGCGTCCGACAGCAGGTCCGGCGCATGGTCCAGGGCGGTGGACAGGAAGCTGTCGCCCGGCACGAACAGGACGACGAAATCGGGGCTGGGCTTGAACTGGTCCTGATAGGCCTTGGACGACAGCTGGCGCACATGGGTTTTCAGGCTGGCGGCGATGCGCAGGCCGACCGAGCGGGCGCGCGCCTCCTCGTCGCCCTCCTCGTCATCGAAGGCCAGGGACACCTTGGCGTCGATGACGAACAGGCCGCCGCCCGGCAGACGCACCAGGAAGTCGGGCCGGTTCTGACGCCCGTCGTCGTCGGCGCTGGAGGTCTGTTCGGTGAAATCGAACCGGCCCGCCATGCCCGCGGCCTCCAGCACATTGCGGCAGGTCTGTTCGCCCCAGCGGCCGCGTCGGCCGGTGTTGCCGCGCAGGGCCTCGGTCAGTTTGCGGGCCTCGTCCCGCGTCGCCGACGAGGCGGCCATCAGCTGGGTCAGCTGTTCCTTGAGACCGCCAGTCTCCTCGGCCCGGGTCTTCTCCAGCGCCGCCACATGTTCCTGAAACTTCGTCAGGGTGTCGGCCACCGGCTTCAGCTGGGCCGCCATCCGCTCGCGCGCCAGTTGGTCCTGGGCGCGGAAGGTCTCGGTCGCGCGGCTGACCATCTGGTCGGCGACCACCTGGGCCGACTGGGCCGCCTGGGCCTTCAGCAGTTCGCCCATGGTGACCCGGCTCTCCTCGACCAGATCAATGCGCGCCAGGGCCGCCGACAGCGCCCCCTGTGCTCTTTGCCACCCCATGAAGGCCCACAGGAATCCGCCCCCCAGGGCGGCGGCGAGAACGGCGAGGATCAGCGCGAGCATGTTCATGCTCCGTTCCTAGCGGGAGTCGCCTTCCCGGAAAAGCCGCCAGCGGCGTCTTTACGCCGGCCGGCGCGCCCGCATGGCCTGGACGATGGTGCCGTCATCCAGCCAGTCCAGCTCGCCGCCCACCGGCACGCCGCGCGCCAGGGAGGTGACCTGGACGTCGGGGCCCGAGATGCGTTCGGCGACATAATGGGCGGTGGTCTGGCCGTCGACGGTGGCGGGCAGGGCCAGGACGACCTCGCGCACGGCGCCGCCCCCCTCGTTCTGGTGTCGGACCCGGCCGACCAGTTCGGCGATGCGCAGATGTTCGGGGCCGACCCCGTCCAGGGCCGACAGCAGGCCGCCCAGCACATGGTATTTGCCGCGGAAGGCGCCGGACCGCTCCATGGCCCACAGGGCGCCGGCCTCCTCGACCACGCAGATCAGGCCGTTGTCGCGCGATCCGTCCGAACAGATGGCGCAGGGGTCGCGGGTGTCGGGCGCGCCGCAGACCGAACAGGACACCACCTTCTCGGCCGTCTCGGCCAGGGACGCCGCCAGCGGCACAAGCAATTGCTCGCGCCGCTTCAGCAGGGCCAGGGCCGCGCGCCGGGCCGAGCGCGGGCCGAGCCCTGGCAGTTTGGCGAGAAGGGAGATCAGCCGCTCGATCTCCGGCCCGGCGGAAGCGGCCATCAGAACAGTTTCGGCATTCCGGGAATATTCATCCCGGCCATCGGGCCTGCGGCTTCCCGCATCAGGGCGTTGTTGACCTCGTCCAGCTTGCGCTTGGCGTCGGCGTGGGCGGCCACGATCAGATCGGCCAGGATCTCGCCCTCGCCGGGCGTCAGCAGGCTGTCGTCGATCTTGATCGCGGTGATCTCGCCGGCGCCCTTCAGGGCCACGGTCACAAGGCCGCCGCCCGAGGAGCCCTCGGCGGAGGTTTCGGCCATCTTCGCCTGGGCGTCCTGCAGCTTTTGCTGCATCGCCTGGGCCTGCTGCATCAGTTGGGTAAGGTCTTTCATGCCCCCTAGATAAGACGAAGCCGGCCGGTGCGACAGGGGTGTTTCGCCCGGATGACGTGCGTCCCCTTGGAAACGATGGATTGCCTAATTTGCACTTGAAACAGTTGCTGAAGCGACTAAATCAGCACCTGCACTTGTTGCTTTTCATGATCAGGACGCCTTCCCATGGCCTATGATGCCGCCACCCAACGCGACGCCCCGCTGTCGGACGCCGCCCTGTCGCAACTCTTCACCGAGGCGCGCACCCGCAACGCCTGGAGCGACCGCCCGGTCGCGCCGGAACTGCTGCACAAACTGTACGACCTGACCAAGTTCGGCCCCACGGCCGTCAACGCCAGCCCCGCCCGGTTCGTCTTCGTCACCTCGCCCGAGGCCAAGGCGCGGCTGATCCCGCTGATGAGCGAGGGCAATCGCGCCAAGACCCAGCAGGCGCCGGTGAACCTGATCATCGCCCAGGACATCGACTTCCACGAGCATCTGGACGCCCTGTTCCCGCACGCGCCGGGAGCCAAGGCCTGGTTCGCCGATGAGGCCGGACGTCGCGAGAGCGCCTTCCGCAACGCCTCGCTTCAGGGCGGATATCTGACCATCGCCGCCCGGGCCCTGGGCCTGGACGTCGGCCCCATGTCCGGCTTCGACGCCGCCGCCGTGAAGGCGGAATTCTTCCCCGACAGCAATGTCGAGCCGAACTACATCCTCAACCTCGGCTACGGCACGGAAGAGAACCTTTTCCCGCGCTCGCCGCGCCTGTCGTTCGAGCAGGCGGCGAAGGTTCTCTGACCACCCGCGATCAGGGCCCCAAAAGACGACGGGGCGGCCTGCAAAGGCCGCCCCGCTTCAATTCCGACCATGCGAAGTCGATCTCAGGTGTTCGGCGGCGCTGCGCTGGTCGCAGCGGGCGGAGCCGCCGGGGTCTGCTGGGTCGTGGGCGCAGCGCCGACAGCCGGGGTTTCGCCGGTCGCCTCGGTCGCAGGCGCGCCCTCGGCAGGCGCCGCTTCTCCTTCGGCCGGGGCCGTCGCGCCGGGCTGACGGGCCGGATCGGGCGCCGGAATGGCGAAGCCGCCCGAGCCCTGGTTCCGCAGCCAGGCGATCAGATTGATCCGCGTCTGCGTATCGCGAATGCCGGCGAAGGACATCTTGGTGCCCGGCACATAGCGAGCCGGAGCGGTGATGAAGCTGTTCAGTTCGTCATAGCCCCAGGTCGGCGCCTCGGCCTTGTGCTTGGCCATGGCGTCCGAATAGGCGAAGCCCGCCCGGTGCATGACCGGGCCGCCGACCACGCCGAACAGGTTCGGGCCGATGCCGTCGGCACCACCCTGCGCCGCATTGTGGCAGGCCTGGCAGCGCGCGAACGCGGCCTCGCCGGCGGCCAGATCGGCGGCCGGCAGGACCGTGCCCCAATCCGGCGGCAGCTCGGCCTGTTCAGCGCCGGCGGCCTCATCAGGCGCATCGACGAAATACCCCATCTTTTCCGGCGGCGCGGAATGATAGATCAGGCCCGACGCCTGTTGCACGACCAGGATGACGAACGCCGTCCCCAGGGCCGCACCGAATATCTTGTTCCATTTCAGATCGCCGCTCATGCGCGTCGTCTCATCCCGTCCCTAAGGTTTCCCACCTCCGCCGTCTTACGCAGCGAAGCCTTCCTTGCCTGATCAGGTCTTACACGGTAGCGCGGGGTTCGCAACCGGCGCGAACGCTCCAACAGCGGCGGCTGATCCAGGCAGGCTCCGAGTAGACTCATGAATCCGTTGATATTGATACCCGCTCGCATGGCGGCGACCCGTCTGCCGAACAAGCCCCTGGCCGATATCGGCGGCAAACCCATGATCCTGCGGGCCTATCAGCAGGCCGAGGCCTCGGGCCTGCCGGTCGCGGTCGCCGCGGGCGATCCCGAGATCGTCGCCATCATCGAGGCCATCGGCGGCCGGGCCATTCTGACGGATCCCGACCTGCCCTCGGGCTCGGACCGCATCCGCGCCGCCGTCGACGCCATCGACCCGGAAGGCGATTTCGACGCCGTGATCAATGTCCAGGGCGACATGCCCTTCGCCGATCCCGGTTTGGCGACCGCCTGCGCCGCCATTCTGCACGGCGAGCCGAACTGCGACATCGCCACCCTGGTCGCCGCCGAGGCCGATGTGTCCGACAGGACCAATCCCGACGTGGTCAAGGCGATCCTGGCCCTGGGCGAGAACGAACGCCAGGGCCGCGCCCTCTATTTCACCCGCTCGACCCTGTACGGCGACGCACCGATCTGGCGTCACATCGGCGTCTACGGCTATCGCCGCGTAGCCCTGAACCGCTTCTGCGCCGCGCCCCCGTCCCCGTTGGAGAGGCGCGAGAAGCTGGAACAGCTGCGGGCGCTGGAGATGGGCATGCAGATCTGGGCCGCCGTCATCGACGAAGCCCCCCTGTCCGTCGACAATCCGGCGGACCTGGAGGCGGCGCGAGCGCTGGCTTGAACGCGAATCCGTCTCCCTCCCCCTGCGGGGGAGGGCGGCTGAGCCGTAGGCGAGGCCGGGTGGGGAGGGCCGGGCGACGTCTCGCGGACTTAAGTTGAAATCAGATAGGTGCGGCCTTGCCTTGCCGCCCCCACCCGGTCGCTTCGCGCCCCCCCTCCCCCGCAGGGGGAGGGAAAAGTCTCCCTACCCCTCCTCCGCCCAGGCCTTGATCAGGCTGTGGGCGATGGCGAAGGGCGGCGGGGCCTGGATGGTCGGATGTTCGCCGGCGATCACGGCCTTGGCCTCGGCCCGCGTCAGCCAGGCCACCGATTCCAGCTCGGTCTGATCCGGCCGGGCCTGGTCGTCCGACACCTCGGCGATCAGGCCGATCATCAGTTGCGACGGGAAGGGCCAGGGCTGGCTGGAGTGGTAGGCTGTGTCGATCACGGTCAGGCCGGCCTCTTCCTTCACCTCGCGGGCGCAGGCCTCTTCGATGGATTCGCCGGGCTCCAGGAAGCCGGCCAGGGCTGACATCCGCCCGACAGGCCAGGCCGCCTGGCGGCCCAGCAGACAGATCGGCTCAGGCCCGCCCTTGTAGACCGGCAGCATGATGGTGACCGGATCGACGCGCGGAAAATGTTCGGTCCCGCAGGCCGGGCAACGCCGCTTCCATCCGCCGGAGGTCGTCTCGCTCAGCGTGCCGCAGTTGGCGCAGAAGCCATGTTTGCGCCGCCAGTCGAACAGGCTCTTGGCCCCGCCCGCCATGGCCGCGTCCTGGGCCGGCAGCATGGCCGCCGCGCTGCGCATCTCGTGGAAGGCGCCCAATCCCCTCACCGGCCCTTCGGCCGGATCGATCGAGCCTTCGAACTCGATGGCGAAGACCGGCGCCCCGGCCCACAGACCCAGGAAGACATCGCGGTCCGGAACCATGTCGCGCGCGTGTTTCAGCGACAGCCAGGCCAGGCGCGGCCCCTCGGCCGTCTCCTCGACCAGCGGCCGCCCCTCCCACAGCACCATCGACTGGGCTTCGGGATTGGCCTCCTGCTCGGCCAGCCATTCGGAATCGTTGCGCAGGTCGCCGGCCCGATCCAGGGGATTGCCAGCGAAGATGTTCTGATGAGCCATGCGGCCTTGTAACCCTTGATTCCGTTCGCCGCACCCGTCATATCCCCTCTCGGAGATCGCGCGGGCGAAGGCTTCGCCAACCTGGTCAGGGCCGGAAGGCAGCAGCCACAACGAATTCCCCTTCGGGTCGCGCGGTCTCTACTTCATTCTTTTTTGCGCTATCGCTCACGACGCGGTCGCTCGCTGCTTGAGCGCGCACCGTCTCCTCCCCACGCAGTGGGGAGGGGGACCGCGAAGCGGTGGAGGGGCTCTCGACGCCCCACTGACTTTCGTGATGCGGTGAAGACCCCTCCGTCACGGCGCGAAGACGCGCCGCGCCACCTCCCCGCAAAGCGGGGAGGAGACCGAGAATCGCTTCGCTGCAGACCTGACCCGCTGTAAGACTTCGCCCATGACGGACAGCGACACGAATCTCGACGGCCCGCCCTGGGAAGAGGACGAGGTCCTCGCGCGCGACGAAAACACCGACGACATGTTCGGTGCGCCCGCCTCCACGCCCGAGCCCGTCGCACCGCCCCCAGCCGTGACCGCCCCCGCGCCCCCCTCCGACCAGGCCCACGCCGGCGTCGAGGCCCATGCCGACGACGGGTCCGCCTATCAGGTGCTGGCGCGCAAATACCGGCCGCGCACCTTCGAGGACCTGATCGGACAGGAGGCGATGGTCCGCACCCTGACCAACGCCTTCTCGACCGGCCGCATCGCCCACGCCTTCATGCTGACCGGGGTTCGCGGCGTCGGCAAGACGACGACCGCCCGCCTGCTGGCCCGCGCCCTGAACAACGAGACGGAGACCATCGACCGGCCGTCCCTGACCCTGACCGCCCACGGCCGGCACGACGCCGCCATCATGGCGGGCCAGCATATGGACGTGATGGAGATGGACGCCGCGTCGCACACCGGCGTCAACGACATCCGCGACATCCTGGAGAGCGTCCGCTACGCCCCGGTCGAGGCGCGCTACAAGGTCTACGTGCTGGACGAGGTCCACATGCTGTCGACGCAGGCATTCAACGCCCTGCTGAAGACGCTGGAGGAGCCGCCGCCCCACGCCAAATTCATCTTCGCCACCACCGAGATCCGCAAGGTGCCGGTGACGATCCTCAGCCGCTGCCAGAGATTCGACCTGCGTCGGGTCGAGCCCGAGATCCTGATCGGCCACCTGGGCCGGATCGCCGAGCGCGAAGGCATGAAGATCGAACAGGACGCCCTGGCCCTGATCTCGCGCGCGGCCGAGGGTTCGGTGCGCGACGGCCTGTCCCTGCTGGACCAGGCCCTGGTCCAGGCCGAGCGCGGCGAAATGGTCAAGACCGAGACGGTCCGCGACATGCTGGGCCTGGCCGACCGCAGCCAGACCATCGCCCTGTTCGAATCCGTCATGGCCGGCCGCACGCCCGAGGCGCTGGAGAATTTCCGCACCCTGTACGGCTTCGGCGCCGATCCGGTGCAGGTGACCAACGACCTCCTGGAACACTGCCACGCCGCCTCGGTGGCCAAGATGCTGGGTCCGAACGCGACCCGACTGCCCAATGACCAGGCGCAGAAGCTGGCGGCCCTGGGCGCCGCCATTCCGGCCGCAACCCTGTCGCGCACCTGGCAGATGCTGCTGAAGGCGCTGGACGAGGTGCGCCGCGCGCCCAATCCGGCCGATGCGGTCGAGATGGCCATTGTCCGCCTGGCCTACGCCGCCGACCTGCCGGGACCGGAGGAGGCGTTGAAGCGACTTCAGTCGGGCGAACCGTTCGGCGGCGGTTCTGCGCCACGTGGGGGCGGCGGGGGCGGCGGAGGCGGGACATCGGCCCAGCTGGCCGCGCGTCCAGTCATGGCCCCGGCCCTGCCCGACCCGCAGACCTTCGAGCAGGTGGTCGCCCTGATCGGCGAGAAACGGGAAGTCGGGCTTCAGATGGACGTCGAACGGTTCGTCAAACCCGTCTCGTTCAAGCCCGGCGCCATCGTCTATGAAAGCGTCGAGGGCGCGCCGGTCGAACTGGCGCGGCGCCTGGCCGGGCGGCTGCGGGAATGGACCGGCCGCACCTGGCTGATCGCCGCCAACGGCCAGGGCGGCGGCGAGACCCTGATCGAGCGTCAGAAGAAGGAACGCGCCGCCGAGCGCGAGAAGGTCGAGGCCGACCCCTTCATCAAGGCGGTGCTTCTGGCCTTCCCCGGCGCCAAGCTGGGCGAGATCAAGACCATCGCCCCCGCCATCGTCACGCCGGAAATCCCCGACGCGCCCGAGGACGATGACGAGGACTGACGGCCTATCCCTCGAGCGAGACCACAGGCCCTGCTTCCACCGGGGTCGTTCGACGTCCGCCACGGCGGCGCTTCAGCCAGGACCGGATCCGCGACTGGATCCGGTCGTCGATCGCGAAATGGAAGGCGAAGGCGAAGGCGACCGCCGCCAGCACCCCGCCGCCCCAGAGCGCCCACTGCACGGGCGCCGACAGGGCGAAGCGGGCCGCAGCCGCATTGACCAACCCGAACCAGGCGATGCGGACGATCTCATTTGAGATGAACATCGAGAAGGAGACCATGGCGGCGGTCTCCACCCATTTCGACGGGCGACGCACCGGCACGGCGCCGGCGGCCAGAATGATCAGGGAGATCATCGCCAGGGAGATCAGGGCGTTCTTGCCGAGGGCCTGAGCGAGCGCCAGGCCGAGGAAGGCGGCGACGCCGACCCAGCCGGCCAGGCGGGGGTCGATCCAGATCTTCTGGGCGAACCAGGCCAGGCTCATGCCCAGGAAGAACAGCGGCAGGGCGCGCACGAAGCCGTAGCCCATCGGCATCTGGTAGACGGGATGGCCCAGCAGGCTCCAGCACAGCTGGTTGGCGGTCAGATAGGCGGCGACGCCCAGGGCCAGGGCGCCCCAGGGCCCCAGTCGCGTCAGACCGCGCAGGATCCAAGGGAAACACAGATAGCAGCCGATCAGGGCCGAGATCGACCAGGTCGGGGCGTTCCAGCCCAGGCCGCCGGGCACGCCATAGGACTGCAACAGCAGCAACTGGGCCGGCAGCTGGTCCCAGCGGAACCATTCCGGATTGCGCGGCGCGGCGCCCGCCGCCGCACCGAGCAACACCAGGGCGACCAGCGACAGCCCCATGATCAGATGAGCGGGGACCACGCGAAGGACCCGCTTCAGCACGAAGTCGCCCGCCGACATCCGGCCCTGGCCCACGGCGGCCCCATAGACCCGCATCAGCACATAGCCGGAATCGATCAGAAAGAAGTTGGTCAGCAGGAAGCCGCCACGCGAGAACACCGGATGCACGGCCTCGGCCAGAGGAACCGGCCCGGCTCCCTGGAAGTGATGCAGGATGATCAGGAAGGCCACAATGAAACGCAGCGCGTCCAGCCAGCCGCCACGGGCGATCGGGGTTGTCTCGTTTCGGGTCGAAATCAGGCTCCAGGGCACGGCGAACGCCTCCTATGACCCCGATCTCGCAAGAGCCGGGCCGTAGTGGGCCCCCTAGCCGCGCACGAGGCGCAGGAACTCCTCGCGGGTGCGGGGATCGTCGCGGACCACGCCGATCAGGTGGCTGGTCGACAGACTGGCGCCGGGGGCGTTGACGCCGCGCAAGGTCATGCAGCTGTGTTCGGCCTCGATGACCACGCCCACGCCCTGGGGCTTCAGGACGGTCTGGATGGCCTCGGCGATCTCGGCCGTCATCTTCTCCTGGATCTGCAGGCGTCGGGCGAAGCCGCGCACCACGCGCGCCAGTTTGGAAATGCCGACCACGCGGTCGGTCGGCAGATAGGCGACATGGGCCTTGCCCACGACCGGCAGCATATGGTGCTCGCAGAAGCTGACGAACCGTATGTCCTTCAGCACGACCAGCTGGTCGTAACCGCCCGTCTCCTCGAAGGTCTTCTCCAGATAGGACAGGGGATCGACCTCGTAGCCCGAAAACAGCTCGCGATAGCTGCGCGCCACCCGCGCCGGGGTTTCCAGCAAACCCTCGCGGTCGGGATCGTCGCCCGCCCATTCGATCAGGGTGCGGACGGCGGCCTCGGCGTCGGCCTGGGTCAGTCGGGAGGCGGTCGGGGGCGCATCAGTCATTGCGGGCCTATTAGCGAAGCGGAGCCGAGAAAGAAAATCCTTCTTCCCGTCCATTACGCTGCGGCGACCGATTTGGCCCCCCCGGGGACCTGGAAACGTGGTCCGAGTATCCGAGCCGCCTGACCGGCCGGCGACCGTCAGGCCGCTCGATCGACGTCGGGGAAGGACGCCAGAGAGACGGTGTCGGTGCTGGACAGCAGTCGGGGCAGGTCGATCAGGACGACGAAGCCGTCCTCGCGCCGCACCACGCCCGAGATATAGTCCGAGCGCCACTTGATCCCGATGTCGGGCGACGGCTCGATCTGGTCGGCGCTGAAGACCGCCACCTCGAACACCCGGTCCGCCACCAGGCCCAGGCTGAACACCCGGTCCTCCAGCGGAATGTCCAGCACCAGGATGCGGGTGTTCAGCGTCGGCTCGGTCGGCGCCATGCCCAGGCGGATCCGAAGATCCGCCGTGGGAACCCCCTGCCCCCGCACGTCCGTCAGGCCCAGAAGATAGTCCGGACTGTTGGGAATGCGCGAGGGCGCCTGATAGGTCAGGATCTCCCGCACCAGGCCGACCGGGGCGGCGAAGAGTTCGTCGCCCAGGCCGAAGGTGACGTACTGCCCCTCAGAGGCGCCTTGCCCCTTGGCGGTTTCGGACATCAGGCGCTCTCCCGGAAGTCCATGTCCTCGTCGTCCGCGCCGCCGACCGCCATGTCCAGGGCGAAGCCCTTGGCGCGGGCCTGCTGGGCGTGGACGGCGGGCTTGGCCGGCGCAGCCTTGGGCGTCGGGCGGGCCGCCGGCTTGGCGGGGGCCTTAAAGCTCGAGACGCGGGCCGGAGCCCGGGCCGGAGCGCGGGCGCCGCTGCGGCCGCCGGTCGTGTCGGTGCGGAAGAAGGCGATCGAGGTCTGCAGTTCCTCGGCCTGGGCCGCCAGCTCCTCGGAGGTGGCCGACATCTGCTCGGACGCGCCGGCGTTCTGCTGGGTCACCTTGTCCAGCTGCTGGATGGCCTCGTTGATCTGGCTGGCGCCGACGTCCTGCTCGCGGCAGGCGGCGCTGATCTCCGACACCAGTTCGGCGGTCTTGCGGATGTCCGGCACCAGGCGTTGCAGCATCTCGCCGGCTTCCTGGGCCGCCTTGACCGTATCGCCCGACACCGCGCCGATTTCGGCGGCGGCCGTCTGGCTGCGTTCGGCCAGTTTGCGCACTTCCGAGGCGACGACGGCGAAGCCCTTGCCGTGCTCCCCGGCGCGAGCGGCCTCGACCGCCGCGTTCAGGGCCAGCAGATCGGTCTGACGGGCGATCTCCTGCACGATGCCGATCTTGTCGGCGATGGTGCGCATGGCCTCGACCGCCCGGTTGACCGCCTCGCCGCTGGCCTCGGCGTCCTTGGACGACTGACGCGAGATCTTCTCGGTCTGGGCCGCGTTGTCGGCGTTCTGCTTGATGTTGGCGGCCATCTCTTCCATCGAGGCCGAGGCCTGTTCGGCGGCGGCGGCCTGTTCGGTCGCCCCCTGGCTCATCTGTTCCGACGTCGCCGAAAGCTCCTGGCTGCCCCCGGAAACATTATCGGCAGCCGAAAGAGCGTCGCTGACGATGGCGCGCAGACGTTCGATCATCAGATTGACGTTGCCCAACATGTCGCCGATTTCGTCTTGAGTCGTGATGACGACGGTCTGGGTCAGATCCCCCTCGGCCACGGCGCCGACCGCCTGATTGGCGCGGTTCAGGCCCTGGCTGATGACCATGGAAATCCAGACGCCGCCGGCGATGGCCAGCAACAGGGCGACGACAGCGGCGATAATGAGAATGTTCCGGGCGGAAGCGTAGAGGGCATTGGTCTGCTCATCCGCCTCCTTCATGAGTTGATGGTTCAGATTCACGATGGCGTCCGAAGCCGTCTCGACCTCTTCACCGACGCGGCTCCCCTCGCCCAGGGTCAGGGCGGCGGCGGCGGCGTTCTCGTTCGCCAGGGCCAGGCGGCGGATTTCCTCGCTCAGGGGCTTGTACCGATTCCAC
This sequence comes from Brevundimonas sp. TSRC1-1, assembly GCF_049898245.1. Classification (NCBI taxonomy): domain Bacteria; kingdom Pseudomonadati; phylum Pseudomonadota; class Alphaproteobacteria; order Caulobacterales; family Caulobacteraceae; genus Brevundimonas; species Brevundimonas sp. TSRC1-1. The sequence goes on along the minus strand of NZ_JAFCXI010000004.1, from coordinate 156,126 downwards.
GCTGATTGCAGTTTCAACCAGTCGGATTTGTGCTGTTCGGAAGAAGCGGCGATGGCCGCCTTCAGCGCTTCTTCGAGTTCATCGCTATTGTGTTGGACTTTTTCGTCATATTTCCGAGTTTGTTGCAAATCGTCTGTCAGCGCCATGGCGCGTTCGCGGCGGACAACGGCCCCGAAGGCGATGGCGATGGACTGCGAACGACTAAGCTGAGTGGCCGGGCCCGCAATCAACTCGGTGATGGCTGTATTCAAGCTGCCCAGCCGCGTCACCGCCACTCCGACCACACCGGCCAGGGTAAGGATCAAGACCGTAAATACTATGGTGAGTTTCGCCTTGATGGTCAGTCGCATTTCATGGTTTCCCGAAGAGCCGGTCAGCGGCGGGTTGCGGACGCGACCGGCTGGCAGGCGTCCCGTTGAGGATTGAAGAGGGAAGATAAGTCGGCGAGGGCGTTGGCCCGACGCGCCCCTTGGCCCGCTTCGGCGACCAGAAGGCCGGCGTCGGTTCGAGCGATGTTTGGAGCTATCCGGAGACTGACCAGATTATCGACCGTCGCGATCGACTGGCGAAGACGCCTGACATTCAAGGCCGCATCAAAAATCATGCGTTCGGTCATCTTCACCTCATTCGCACGGCGCACCGCCACACAACTTGTGATGATTAGTCTCAACGACAGTTAAACCGACCTCAAATACTATATAGGTAAATATACCTATTTTCTAAATCCCTATTTAGATTGATCTTTTAAAGTGAATTGCCTGAATTTTCGTCCCAAAACGACACACTTGTGGATTGTCTGCGCACGGAGATTTCTAAGCCTCGTCGCGTGCCCTTCCGCCGCGCAATCCTCATTCCGGAATAGCAAAGAGACGAGCATCCGCGCCTGAGACGCGGCGTCGCCTATGACGGCAAGCTCGCTGCCGACGGCTTCTCCGACGCCGACATGGTATTGCAGCGTCGAAGCCCCAAAATTATCTCCCCGTTAACCATCCTCCCGGCATTTTCTGCCCAGTGATTTGCGGGAGCGTGGGCCGATGAACGGCGCGGAAGTTCTGGATGTAGGGCGCGACGCCATCTGGCTGACGATCCAGCTGTGCCTGCCGGTCCTGCTGGTCGGCCTGGTCGTCGGCGTCGTGATCGGCCTGTTCCAGGCCCTGACGCAGATTCAGGAACAGACCCTGATCTATGCGCCCAAGATCATCGCCATCTTCGTGTCCCTGTTGCTGTTCCTGCCGCTGATGGGCGCCCTGCTCGGCGGGTTCATGCGCCAGATCGCGGCGCGCATCGCGGGCATGTAGTGGAGGCTTACGCCACCGCCGATCAGGTCTGGGCCGGGGGGCTGATCTTCGCCCGCATCGGCGCGATCCTGATGCTGATCCCCGGCTTCGGGGAAACCTATGTGCCGCCGCGCATCCGCCTGTCGCTGGCCCTGCTGATCAGCCTGGCGCTGTGGCCTGTGGTGCGTGACAGCCTGCCGGGCCTGCCCGAGACCCTGGGCGGCATGGCCGGGTGGGTGATCCGCGAGGTGGTGGTCGGCCTGATGATCGGCATGCTGCTGCGCATGTTCCTGACGTCGCTGATGACGGCGGGCGAGATCGTCTCGCTGCAGACCACCCTCAGCTTCGCCCAGACGGCCAATCCGCTACAGGCCCAGCCGGGGTCGACGGTCGGTTCGTTCCTGCTGCTGTTCGGGGTGACGCTGATCTTCGCCACCGACACCCACCACCTGTTCATCGCCGGCATGGTCGGTTCCTACAGTCTGATCGCCCCGGCCAAGCCCCTGATCATGGGGGATTTCACCGAGATGGCGGTGCGGACACTGGGGGACAGCTTCCTGCTGGGGGTGCAGTTGGCGGCGCCGGTTCTGGTGTTCGCCCTGATCTTCAACCTGGCCTCGGGCCTGATCGCGCGGGTCATGCCGTCGTTCCAGGTCTATTTCGCCGCCGCGCCTCTGAGCGTCATCCTGGGCCTGTCGATCTTCGCGCTCAGCCTGGGCGCCCTGGGCACCGTCTTCATCGACCGCTACCGCCGCCTCGCCGAGGTGTTCGCGGCCGGCGCCTTCGGGGGAGGGGCGGGTGGCTGACGACACCGATCCCGAGTCGAAAACAGAAGACGCCACCCCCCGAAAACTCGAGGACGCCCGCAAGAAGGGCGACGTCGCCAAGTCTCAGGACGTCGGCCAGGTGCTGTCCCTGGCCGGGGCGGCGGCGGTGATCCTGGGCGCCGGGGGCTGGTTCGCCGGGTCGATGACGCAACAGCTGCTGCCCTTTATCGCGGCCCCTCACCAGATGCTGGGGATGCTGGATTCGGGGGCGGGGGCTCAGATTCTGGCCCAGGCTCTTTGGGCCATGACCCCCTTCCTGGGAGCGGTCATGCTGGCGACCATCATCGGCGGGGCGGGCGGACACCTGGCCCAGTCCGGCCTGATCTTCACCGCCGAAAAGCTGAAGCCGAAATGGTCGTCGGTGAACCCGATGTCGGGGTTCAAGCGCATCTTCGGCCCCGACGGCCTGATGCAGTTCGTCAAGACCTTCCTGAAGCTGATCGCCGTCTGCGTCGTCTGCTGGATGGTGCTGAAGCCCCATGTCCGCGAGTTCGAGAACATGGTCACCCTGAGCCCGGCGGCCCTGCTGCCCCTGGCGCGGGACATGGCCCTGGCCCTGTTCGTGGCGGCCATCATCCTGTTGGGGGCGACGGCCGGCGCCGACTTCATCTGGCAGAAGATGCGCTTCGCCAAGCGGATGCGGATGACCAAGGAGGAACTGAAGGAAGACTACAAACAGTCCGAGGGCGACCCTCACATCAAGGCCAAGCTGAAGCAGATCCGCATGCAGCGCAGCCGCCAGCGGATGATGGCCAATGTGCCCAAGGCCACGGTCATCGTGACCAACCCGACCCACTATTCGGTGGCCCTGCGCTACGAACCCAGCGAGGGCGACGGGGCGCCGGTCTGTGTGGCCAAGGGGGTCGACGCCCTGGCCATGCGGATCCGTGAAGTCGCCAAGGAACATGGCGTGCCGATCGTCGAGAACGTCCCTCTGGCCCGCGCCCTTTACGCCTCGGTGGAGATCGACGCCGTCATTCCCAAGGAACATTTCGAGGCCGCCGCCAAGATCATCGGCTTCGTGTTCCAGTCCCGCAAACGTCGGTAAGACCCCCGTAAGGCTTGGCGCCGGATTTGGGAGTATGATCAGACCACTGATTCGCGAGGCCGCATGAAGCCCAACCGTCGCCTTCCGTTCGACCTGCTCTCCGTTGCGACGGCGTTCGGCGTGGTCGTGGCCGTCGCGGCCCTGGCCTATCCGGCCTTCAAGGCCAATCCGATGTCGGGGCCGGGCATGATCCTGATCGTCACGGCGGGTCTGATCGCCCTGATCGGCCTGTTCGGTTTCCGCCGCGCCGAGACGGTCAAGCCGTCCAGCGACGTGGCCGTGGACATGCTGGACGCCATGGCGGAGCCGGCGGCCCTGGTGTGGGAGACGGGCCAGGTCCTGGCCTTCAACGGCGCCTGGGCCCAGTCCAACGGCACGACCACCGCCCTGCCCCGCGGCAAGTCGGCCCAGGCCCTGTACATGGCCTTCGCCCAGGCGCGCCGGGGCGAGCCGGGCCACGCCATCGTCCAGATCGGCGACCGCGAGGTCGAGGTGGTGATCGGCAAGGCCGGCCCCGACCGGTATCTGATGCGGGTCGCGCCCGAAGCCGTCCTGCCCCTGCCCGTGGCGACGGCTCCGACGAACGGCGCGGCGACGGGCGAATCCCGCGCCATGGCCGCCGGCGCTCCCTTCGGCTCGGCCGTGATCGACGGCCCCGACCTGTTCGCCGGCCGGGCGCAGGAGGCCAACGCCGCCCTGGCCGTGCTGACCGGCCCCAACGCCGCGCGCGACGCCGCCTTCGGCCATCTGTTCGACCCGACGGGCGTGGCCGAGGCGCGGGTCAAGCTGGCGGCCGGGTCGTCCGGCCCCATCGAACTGGTCGCCCGCGCCTATCCCGACAAGATGCTGCACCTCTATGTGGCGCCAGAGGGCGAACAGAAGCGCATCTGGCTGTTCGACGTCTCGGCGCAGAAGTCGATGGAGCTGCAGCTGTCGCAGGCCCAGAAGATGCAGGCCGTGGGCCAGCTGGCCGGCGGCGTGGCCCACGACTTCAACAATCTGCTGACGGCCATCCAGTTGCAGCTGTCGGGCCTGCTGGAGCGGCATCCGGTCGGCGACCCCTCCTATGAGGGGCTGAACGAGATCCGCCAGACCGCCATTCGCGCCGCCGACCTAGTGCGCAAACTGCTGGCCTTCTCGCGCAAGTCCACGGTGCGGCGTGAGCGGCTGGATCTGGGCGAACTGGTCGGGGAGTTCGCCATCCTGCTGCGGCGCCTGCTGCGTGAGGACGTTCGGCTGGAGACCGACTACGGCCGCGACCTGCCGGTGGTCCTGGCCGACAAGAGCCAGCTCGAGACCGCCGTCATGAATCTGGCCGTCAACGCCCGCGACGCCATGCGCGGCGTGGTCGAGCCGGGCGACGCGGTCGTCACCATCACCACCCGCCGCCTGACCGCCCAGCAGGCGCGCGAGATGGGCTGGCCCGACGCTCCCACCGATGAGGTCGCCCTGATCGAGGTGTCGGACACCGGCCCCGGCGTGCCGCCTGAACTGGTGGACAAGATCTTCGAACCCTTCTTCACCACCAAGGCGGTGAACGAGGGCACCGGCATGGGCCTGGCCACCGTCTACGGCATCGCCCAGCAGGCCGGCGGCCATATCTCGGTCAGCAATATCGAGGGCCCGCACGGCATGAGCATGGGCGCGGCCTTCCGCATCTTCCTGCCGGCCGCTGGCGAGGCGGAACTGGCCGAGGTTCAGCCGGTCGAGGTCAAGGTCAAGGCGCCGCGCGACCTGTCGGGCGCCGGCCGCATCCTGTTCGTCGAGGACGAGGACGCCGTGCGCGGCATCGCCGCTCGCCTGCTGCGCCAGCGCGGCTACGAGGTGATCGAGGCCGCCGACGGCGAGGAGGCCCTGATCCTGGCCGAGGAATACGCGGGCCAGATCGACATGATGATCTCCGACGTCATCATGCCCGGCCTGGACGGCCCCTCCCTGCTGAAGAAGGCGCGCAAATACCTGGGCGACGCCCCGGTCATGTTCATCTCAGGCTATGCGGAAAGCGACTTCTCGGACCTGCTGCAGGACGAGGTCGGGGTCTCCTTCCTGCCCAAGCCTCTGGACATCAAGACCCTGGCGGAACGGGTGAAGCAGGAACTGCACGCGGGCTGAATCCACGTGGCGGTTCAAAGCGGCCGTTCAGGCGGCTCTGCGCGCGGCGGAGGGGGATTTCACATACAGGCCCTTGCGGCCGGTGACGGGGCGGAAGGCGACGGTCTCGCCTTCCAGCCGTTCATCCATGCCCAGGAACAGGCAGCCGTCGTCGACCAGGCGGCGTTCCAGCCCGTCCAGCACGCGGGCGCGGCGCGAGGGCTCCATGTCCCCGAGCACGTAGCGGCAGAAGATGACGTCGAAACGGGCCTCGTCGGTCGGCTCGTCCAGCAGGTTGGCGCGTCCGAAACGGACGGTGTCGGCCAGTTCGGCGCGGACGCGCCAGTTGTCCTCGGCCGGCTCGAACCAGCGCAGCATGGTCTTGGCGGTCAGACCGCGCTGGATCTCGAAGCCGGTATAGAGGCCTGAACGCGCCTTCTCGATCGCACGCTGCGACAGGTCGGTGGCCGTCAGATCCAGCGGAACGCCGATGTCCAGCCCCGCCATGGCGATCGACCAGGCCTCCTGGCCCGTCGAACACCCGGCGGACCAGACCTTGACCCGGCCGTTCGGCCGGGCGCGCGACAGGGCCGGCAGAAGCTCCTTCTCCAGCACGGTGAACGGGGTGCGATCGCGACGGAACCAGGTTTCGGCGTTCAGCAGGGCCTCGATCACAGCCCAGCCCAGGGAGGCGACCGGATTGGCCCAGAGATTCGTCAGCAGGGCCTCGACATTGGCGTAGCCTTCACGACGCGCGATCGGTCCCAGCCGGTGTTCGGCCAGGTGAATGCGATCCCGCGCCAGCCGATAGCCGGCGCGGGTGGCCAATAGTCCCTGAAGCTTGTCGAAGTCCTCGGGTGTCATGCCGCGATCGCGCCGACCTCCATCAGCTTGGACTGAAGAATTTCGCCGTCAAAAGGTTTCATGACATAGTCGTCGGCGCCGGCGGCCAGGGCCTCGGCGATCCGCTCAGGCCGGGTTTCGATGGTGCAGAACAACACCTTCGGAACATCTCCTCCGGGCGAGGCGCGCAGGCGGCGCAAAAAGGTCAGCCCGTCCATCACCGGCATGTTCCAGTCGATCAGCAGCACGTCGGGCATGACGCCTGAGCAATAGGCCAGGGCCTCGGCGCCGTCCGCCGCCTCGTCGACCTCGTAACCGAGGCCCTCTACGATCCGGCGGGCGACCTTGCGAATGATCCGGCTGTCATCGACGATGAGGCAGGTTTTGAAATCCAAGACGGGCTCCCCGGCGCCGGACCTTCAGCAGAAGTCACGCGTCGTAGCAGCATCGCCCGATTCCAGTTAACGAGTCGTTGGGAAAGCCTCACACGGGCATTCGCGCGACCAGGACGATGCGGCCGTCCTCGACCGTCACATGCAGCGAGCCGCCGGCCTCGACCACGGTCAGCCACAGCCAGTAGGGCTGGATCCATTGCCCCGCCAGCCCTTCGATCAGGCGCTCGCCGGCCAGGCCCGTGACCGCTTCCGGCTTCAGCCGGGCGCGGGCGCCCTCGGCGAATCCCTCGATGAACAGGAAGCCGTTCTCGACGCGCGACTGGATCACCGCATCGCCCCCCATCGGCAGGGCGCCGACGGTGAGATAGGCCAGATTGGTCAGGGCGCGCGCCTGGGGCTTGGAAAACTCGCCCTCGTGGATGCGCCAGTCCAGCGAGGCGCGCCCGCCCTCGGTCAGACCCGTGACCAGCGACTGGAGCTCGCGTGCGGTGAACCGTTCGCTGGTCGTCGCCGCGCCGAAGGCGACGCGGGCGAAATGGACCAGGGCGACCATCTTGCGGGCGCTCTGTTCGATCAGGGACAGGGCGTCCTCGCGCATGTCCTGGGCCGAAGGATCGCGCATCAGATCCAGGCCCGAGACGATCGCGCCCGACGGGCTGATGAAGTCGTGGCACAGTTTGGCGGCGACGTAGGTGGCCAGTTCGATTCCGTCGACAGGCAGGTCCAGCGGGGCTTTGGCGGCGTCGGTCGAATTCATGGAGGCCAGCATACTCTCGTCGGCGTTCAGGTCACAGTTCATGTCGTGCGCGAAGCTGACGTGATTTGCCGGTTCATGGAACCGCCGCAATGGTCTATCGAGCCCATAATGACGACCTCCCCCACGAACACCCTGGCCCTCGACCTGGAGTCCGGCGCCCTGGCCCTGGCCATCGCCGAGATCGCCGAAGACGCCGCGCGCCTGATCCTGCCCTACTGGCGCAGCAACACCGCCGTCGAGACCAAGTCGGACGACAGTCCCGTCACCCAGGCCGACCGCGCCGCCGAGGCCCTGATCCTCGAACGGCTGGCCGCCCTCTATCCCGGCGTCCAGACGGTGGCCGAAGAAGCGGTGGCCGCGAACGGCGCCCCGGCCTCGGCCGAGGACTGGTTCTGGCTGATCGACCCGCTGGACGGCACCAAGGGGTTCGTGCGCGGCGGCGAGGCCTTCACCGTCAACATCGCCCTGATGCATGCGGGCTATCCCGTCGCGGGCGTGGTCACGGCTCCGGCGACGGCCACGACCTGGCGCACGGACACGCCGGGCGGCGGCGCCTTCCGTCGCCAGTACGGCGAGCAGCAGGAGGGCGAGGCCCACGCCGGCGCCGAATGGCGGCCGATCAAGGTCCGCGACCGCCCGCAGGAGGGCATGGCCCTGCTGAGCCACAGCGTCACCGATGAAGAGGCCGCGCGTCTGGCCGCCCGCCACGGCTGCACCCGCTGGCAGGGCACGGATTCCTCGCTGAAATTCTGCCTGATCGCCGAGGGCCGCTTCGACGCCTATCCGCGCTCCGGCCCGACCTCGGAATGGGACACTGCGGCCGGTCAGGCCGTGCTGGAAGCCGCCGGCGGCCGCGTCCTGGCCGACGACGGCCAGCGCCTGGCCTACGGCAAGCCCAAATTCCTCAACGGCCCTTTCGTCGCCATGGGCGGCTGAGGCTTAAACCTACAGCCCCGCCTTCCACAGCAGCATCCCGGCCCGGTCGGCCAGGGCCGGGACGCCCAGTTCGCGCGCGGTCAGGACGGCTTCATTCAGGATCAGGTGCAGGTGGGCGGGCGCAGGGCCGCCCAGGCGATGACGGGCCAGGGCCAATTCGGCCAGACCGATCTGGTCGGCGGCCCAGTCCAGCGGCGCAGCGGCGGCGAGCCGGTCGTGCAGGCGGGCCTCCATCAGCTCCAGCCCCGCCAGGTCGCGCACAGCCTCGGCCAGGGCGATCTCGCGCGATACCCGGCGTTCGCGCACCAGGGCGCCGATGATCAGGCCGCGCCCCTGGGTCAGGGCCTCGGCCTGGTTCAACAGCATCAGGGGCGTGGCGTCGTCGCCGGCGCGCAGCACCTGAATGACGGCCCAGTCCAGCGGGCTGTGGTCGGGCGTGAACTGATCGGCGGCGGCGTCGAACATCATCCGTCCCTGGGCCAGGGCCTCGGCATGATCGGCGACGGAGGCCAGGGCCGAAAGACCCGCGCCGCACAGGGCCAGAGCGCGAGCGCGCGTCAGGGGGCGATAGTCGGGCGAGGCGTTCTCGACCAGGGCGCCGAGATCGCGTCCGGCCTGGTCCAGCAGGCGGGCGTCCCGCTTGATCACCCCGGTCTCCAGCGCCAGTCCCGCCCGATCCAGCCGCAGTTCGACGTCGTTCGCCCCCGCCTCGTGCAGGGCCAGGTCCATCAGGGCGGCGGCGTCCATCAGGGCGGCGGGATCGCCGGACAGACGGGCCTTGCGTGTCTTGAGCCGGGCATGGATCGAGGACAGCTCGCCTGCGGCATGGGACCGACGCGGCCGCCCGGCGGCGTCGAGCGCGGCCAAGGCGCGATCCAGGTGAATCGGATCGCCGCACAGATCGAAGCGCAGCATCAGGGCCTGGGCCTTGTCGATCGCGGCCCGCGCCGCCCGGTCCTCGCCCACGGCGGCGCGCACCAGGCTGTCGGCGCAACGGTCGGCGCGGTCCAGGCTGTCGACGGCGCCGCTGCGGCGGGCGTGTTCGCGCCACAGGGCGGCGGCGCGGCTCTCGGTCTCGAACGGGCGGGCGCAGGAGACGCGACCGGCGTCGGTGGTTTCGCGCCGCGCCTCAGCCGCCAGCAGATCGACGCCGATCAGCTCGACCCAGCCCAGATCCTCGCTCTCGCGGGCCTGGGCGAACAGCTTGCGAAGGTCTCGGCCGAACTCGAACATGCGATGGACGCCTCTAAATCCCGCTTCGGGACGACCAATGCGTCCCCCTGGGGTTCCAATGCAAACGCGACGCCGCCAAGGGGGTTCAGCCTGGCCTTAAGGATGATTTCGTCAATTCAGATCGGGGGTTTTCTGGCGACAGCGCTGCAGGGCGGCGCGGGCCTCGGAGGCGTCGGCGTTCAGCCGACGCACGGCCTCGATCCGGGCGCGGGTCTGGTCGGCCTCGGCCGCGCGCGAGGGCTTGCCGGCGGCGGTCGCGGCCTGCATGGCCGCCAGCGACCAGAACAGGGCGGCGTCGTACAGGCGTCTGCCCTCCGCGCTTTCGCCGCCTTCCAGTTCGGACGCGGCCTGGGTCAGGCCGGCGCAGCGCACCGCCTCCTCGTAGGAGACGAGGCCGACGTTCGGCGCGTGCTGAAGCAGCAGACTGGCGATGGTCAGCAGGACCAACATGGGAAGGCTCCATAGACATCCCCCCGGACATCGCCGACATCAGATCACGTTCCGACGACGGGGAGAAGATCGAACCCGGGCGGGAATTGGACAGGATTGCGAATAACTGCCGCGCTGAGCTCAAACCCTGTATGCTGCTATGCAGCAAACGGCCGGAACCTGGTTTTCGGCCCCGGCAAGACCCGCAATGGATCGTCATGCTCTACGCCTTTCATGAACTCGCCTATCAGTCGGCCCTGCCGTTTCGGGTCGGCGCCCAGATGGCCCGGCGCTTCTGGACCTCGCCGTTCAATCCGGCGGCGGACACGGCGGTCGGACGCACCGCCTACGCCTCGGCCGAACTGTTCGAGAGCGTCACGCGTCGCTACGGCAAACCGGACTGGAAGCTGGAAACCATCGAGATCGCCGGCAAGCCGGTGCGCACCGTCGAACAGGTGATCTGGCAGAGCCCCTGGTGCCGCCTGGTCCGGTTCGCCCGCAATATCGGCGACCTGAAACGGGCCGGAAAGCCGGCCTCCGGCCCCGCCGTCCTGGTCGTCGCCCCCCTGTCGGGCCACTACGCCACCCTGCTGCGCGGCACGGTCGAGGGCTTTCTTCAGGACCACGACGTCTATGTCACCGACTGGATCAACGCCCGCCAGGTGCCGGTGCTGGAAGGCCGGTTCGATTTCTTCGACTATATCGACCACGTCCGGCGGATGCTGGCCGAGATCGGCGGCCGGGCCCATGTGGTCGGGGTCTGCCAGCCCGGCCCGCCCGTTCTGGCGGCCTGCGCGATCATGGCCGAGGACGGCGACGAGAACCGCCCCCTCTCCATGACCTTCATGGGCTCGCCCATCGACGCCCGGCTGTCGCCGACCGTGACCAACCAGCTGGCGGAGGAAAAGCCCTTCACCTGGTTCCGGTCGAACATGATCCACACCGTGCCCCTGCCCTATGCGGGGTTCGGGCGGCGGGTCTATCCGGGCTTCGTCCAGCTCTACAGCTTCATGTCGATGAACGAAGAGCGCCATCGCGACGCCCACTGGGACTATTTCAACAGCCTGATCGACGGCGACGGCGACGGGGTCGAGAAGCACGAGGAATTCTACGACGAATATCTGTCGGTGCTGGACCTGACCGAGGAATTCTACCTCCAGACCATCGACATCGTCTTCCAGCAGCATCTGCTGGCGCGCGGCCTGCTGGAGCATCGCGGGCGCAAGGTCGATCTGACCAAGATCACCGACATCGGCCTGATGACGGTCGAGGGCGAGAAGGACGACATCTCCGGCGTCGGCCAGACCCAGGCGGCCCACGGCCTGTGCCCCAACATCCCCGAGGACCGACGGGTGCTGTACGTCCAGCCGAACGTGGGCCATTACGGCGTCTTCAACGGTCGTCGCTTCCGTGACGAGATCTATCCCCGCGTCCGCGATTTCATCGCCCAGAACGAGGCCCTCGGTGGCGTATCGCAACGGTCAGCGTCTGCCGCTTGACGACGGGGGCTTGGGCTCCGGTTCCGGCCCCACACTGAGACTGTCGGTCAATCCCCGCGCCCGGCGTCTGTCGGTGCGGATCGATGCGCGCGCGGGCGAGGCGGTGGTGATCGCCCCGACCGAGCGCGGCCTGGCCCAGGCCGTGGCCTTCGCCCGTTCGAAAAGCGTCTGGATCTCCGAACGCCTGGCGGTGCGGCCCAAGGGCCGACCGCTGGAGCCCGGCCAGGTCATCTCATTGCGCGGCCGCCCGGTCCGCCTGGAGGCGACGCCCGGCGCCGGCGCCGCCCGCCTGGTCGAAGACGGAACCGTCATCCGCTCGGGCGGCGAGGGCGAGGCCTACGCCCGCCGGGTCGAGAACCTGCTGAAGCGCGAGGCGCGCAGCACCCTGTTGGACCGCACCGACCACCATCTGCGCGCCCTGGGCCAGACGCCGGTCACGGTCTCCATCGCCGACACCCGATCCCGCTGGGGCTCGTGCAGCCCGCACAACCGCACCATCCGCTATTCCTGGCGCGTCATCATGGCCCCGCCGCCGGTCATCGACTATCTGGCCGCCCACGAGGTCGCCCACCTGGTCCACGCCGACCACAGCCCGGCCTACTGGTCGGTCGTCGAACGCCTGGTCGGCGACCACAAGCCCTGGCGCAAATGGCTGAAGGACTATGGCGCCGCGCTTCATGCGGTAGGGCGATAGAACCCACTCCTCCCCCTTTGGGGGAGGTGGATCGGCGCGTAGCGCCGAGACGGAGGGGGCAAGAGAGCGCCGCTAAGGCGGCGCCTCCACAAATGGCGGGCCTGTGTCGCCCCCCTCCACCCCCGCGCGAAGAGCGCGGCGGTCCCCCTCCCCCGACGGGGGAGGATCAGAAGAACAACGGGTCGCTTCGCTTCTCGGCCGGCAAACGGCCTTCGAGCTGTTGGTCCGGCGTGTCGCGCGGGGCGGGCTGGGGCGAGGTGGGGCGAACGACCGGCGGCCTCGACGCCGGTTGAGACGGCTGCTGGGCCGGCTCTTCCACATAGGGGTCGCCCAGGCTCGGATCGACCGGCTCGACCGGGGCTCCACCTTCGTCCAGACCGCCCTGGCCCAGACCCGACATCAGATCGCCGACAGGATCCGGCGCGGTCCAGCCCTCGGGCATGGGCGGGCCGTCCGGGATGCGCGGCGCGTTCAGGCGCGGCAGGGCCGCCTCCATGAAGCCCTTCCAGATGGCGGCGGGCGACGAGCCGCCGGTCACGCCGCGCATGGCGGTGTTGTCGTCCTTGCCCACCCAGACGGCGGTGACGAAGCCGCCGGTGTAGCCGACGAACCAGGCGTCCTTGTAGTCCGAGGTCGTGCCCGACTTGCCCGCCAGATCGCGCCCGGCGATGGCCGCGCTGCGCCCGGTGCCCGAGGTCATGACCCCGCGCAACATCTGGTTCATGTAGTACAGCGACGGATTGTTGATCGCCTGGCCGCTCTGGCCGCTGGCCCGCTGATAGATGACCCGGCCCTGGGGGGTGCGGATGCGGCTGATGCCATAGGCCTCGACCCGGCGACCGCCGTTGGCGAAGGCGTCATAGGCGGTGGCCATCTCCAGCGGCGAGACCTCGACGGCGCCGAGCGCCATGGCGGGCTCCAGACCGATGCGGCTCTCGATGCCCAGGCGCCGCGCGGCGCGGGCCACGCTGTCGCGTCCGATCTGGTCGGCGACATAGGCCGCCACCGTATTGGTCGACTGGGCCACGGCCTGGGCCAGGGTCATGTTTCCGCTGAAGGTGTTGGAATAGTTCTTGGGCGACCAGTTGCCGATGGTGATCGGCTGATCGACCACCGGGGTCTGGGGCGTATAGCCGGCCTCGACCGCCGCCAGATAGACGAAGGGCTTGAAGGCCGAGCCCGCCTGGCGACGCGCCTCGACGGCGCGGTTGAACTGGCTGTCGGCATAGGAGCCGCCGCCGATCATGGCCCGCACCCGGCCGTCGCCGTCCAGGGCGACCAGGGCCGCCTGTTCGACGCCCTTGCGCTCGTCACGGTCCAGAATGCGGCGCACCGACCGTTCGGCGGCCGTCTGCAGCGTCAGGTCCAGGGTGGTCTCGACCACCATGTCCTCGGTCGGTTCGCCGACCAGGCCGCGGATCGACTGGTCCAGCCAGTCGATGAAATACTGGGCGTGCTGGGTCGCCAGGGTGCGCGACACGATGATCGGCTGGGTCACGGCCTCCTCGCGCTGGGCGGCGGTGATGACCCCGGCCTCTTCCATCTCGTTCAGCACGACGGTGGCGCGGGTGGCGGCCCGCTCGCTCTCGGACACGGGCGAATAGCGCGAGGGCGCCTTCAGCAGCCCGGCCAGAAGCGCGGCCTCGCCGACCGTCAGATCCTTGGCCGACTTGTCGAAATAGCGTTGCGACGCCGCCTCGATCCCATAGGCGCCGGCGCCGAAATAGACCCGGTTCAGATACAGGGCCAGGATCTCCTTCTTGGAGAATTTCATCTCCAGCCACACCGCCAGCATCAGCTCCTGCACCTTGCGGCGCAGGTTCTGGTCGGGCGTCAGGAACAGGTTCTTGGCCAGTTGCTGGGTCAGGGTCGAACCGCCCTGCACCACCCGGCCGGCGCGCATATTGGTCGCCGCCGCCCGCATCATGCCGATGGGGTCGAAACCGGGGTGGTGATAGAAGCGCCGGTCCTCGATGGCGATAAAGGCCGCCGGCACATAGTCGGGCAGGGCGTCCAGATCGGCAGGCGGCGCCATCTGGGTGCCCCGGGTGGCGATCAGGGCGCCGTTGCGGTCCAGATAGGTGATCGAGGGCTGACGATCGACATTATACAGGCTGGACGTGTCGGGCAGGCCGCGCGCGAACACGGCGAAGAAGACCACCAGGAAGATCAGTCCCCAGACGGCCAGCACCGCGCCCCAGTAGAGCGCCTGTTGCAGCCGCGTGCGAGCCGGCTTTGCGCCGCCCTGCTGCCCGCCCCCGAACCCTGGACCCGCCATGACTTTCCTTCAGATGCCGCGCTCAGCGGGATTAAGCTCTACGGACATGTATCGCGTATGAACCGCCGCCGAAACGGCCCCGTCGATATCACGCGACCGTGAGCGGCTATTTCGCCGAAAGAAAGGCGTCCAGTTCGCCGTAGAAGGCCTGGGGCTGGTCCAGCATGATGAAATGGGCGCTGTCGTCGATCCGTTTCAGGGTCACGCCGGGCAGGTTGGCGAAGCTGCTGCGGAAAATCTGATCGGTAATCTCGGGCGTCATGCGCGGATCGTTGAACTTGACGTACATCACCTCGGTCGGGGCGACGATACGGGACAATTCAGGCCTCAGATCTGTCACGATCAGTTCGCGGAAGGCGGCGGCCGAGACCTTCTGATCGCTCGTGCGGCTGTCTTCCAGAGGGCCGGCCCGCAAACCTTCGGTCGCGATCATGCCCGTGAGCGACACTGTCGCGCGCTGGTCGTACTCTGCGCGGGAAACACTGGCCATGCCGGCGTAGACCTGATCGGCCATCGTCGTGATCGCCTCATTCGAAGCGCCAGGCGGCGCGAACATCGCGCCCATGAAGGGGATCATGTCCACCACCATCAGCTTGCCGACGCTGTCGGGATGACGCGCGGCCAGCATCAGGCCGATGGTCCCGCCCATCGAATGGCCGACCACGGCGGGCTTCTCCAGTCCCTGTTCGGCGATATAGCGGGCGATCTCCTCGGCGACCGGGGCCGCCACCGGGGTCGGCGTCGCGCCTGTCTGGGCGTTGCCCTCAACCGGGGCCCCCGCAAAGCCCTGGACATGGATCCGGTGCACTCTCCACCCCGCGCCGAGATGATCGACCGTGCCCTGCCAGACTTCGGGCGAGGAACTGAGGCCGGGGATCAGGATGATGTCGCGACCGCCCGCTTCGCCGTCCACCCGGACATGGATGCGGTCGGAGGTGAAATCCGCGTGATGATGGCCGTGCGCATGGCCCCTGTCGGGATGGGCCCCGTGCCCGTCCTGAGCCTGGACGGCGGTGGCGGCGAACAGCATGGCGGCGAAACCTAAGGCGCGAAACATGATGAAACTCCCCTGCAAGGCGACCCTTATGCCGCCTTCACTTTGTTATGTAAAGTTCTCTATAGGCTCCATAGGGACAGACCCCGCGTCCCTCTGTTAGAAGGCGCTCATGAAGCCTGTAGACGCTCCCCCCGTCCAGTCCCCTCAAGCTGAAGCCGCCCCCTCAAAGGCGGGCGCCCAGCCCTTCGGCAAGGGATTCGTCGCCGACGCCTGGTACTTCGTCGCCCTGTCCCGCGACGTCGCTCCGGCCGGCTTGAAACGCTACGAGATCATGGGCGAGCCCGTCCTGATCGGCCGCACACGCGCGGGCGCCGTCTATGCGATGCGCGACATCTGCCCCCACCGCGCCGCGCCCCTGTCAGCCGGGAAACTGGTCGAAAAGCCCGGCGAGGGCGAGACCATCGAATGCCCCTATCACGGCTGGCGCTTCCGCCCCGACGGGGTCTGCGCCGCCATTCCGTCCCTGGTCGAGGACCAGGCGTTCGAGGCGAACCGCATCAAGGTGCGCGCCTTTCCGGTGCGCGAGAGCCAGGGCATGGTCTTCGTCTGGATGGCGTCCGACGCCCGCAATCCCATGGAGCCGGACCACGAGCCCCCGGTCTTCCCGGGCGTGGTCGGCTCCGGCCCGAAACTGGTCGAGGCCATGGAGTTCGACAGCCATATCGACCACGCCGTCGTCGGCCTGATGGACCCGGCCCACGGCCCCTATGTCCACCAGCAATGGTGGTGGCGGTCCGAACATTCGATGCACGAAAAGGCCAAGGCCTTCGCCCCCGCCGACTTCGGCTGGGCCATGGTGCGCCACGCCCCCTCGTCCAACAGCCGGCTCTACAGGATCCTGGGCGGCGCCCCGGCGACGGAGATCACCTTCCGCCTGCCCGGCTATCGCTGGGAGCATATCCAGGTCGGGGAGAAACAGGTCCTGGCCCTGACCTGCCTGACCCCGATCAGCGAGACCAGGACCCGGATCACCCAGATCTTCTGGTCGGACCACTGGGTCTTCGACCTGGCCAAGCCCTTCCTGCGGATGGGGGTGGTCGCCTTCCTGAAACAGGACGGCGGCATGGTGAACCTGCAGAACGAAGGCCTGCGCTATGACCCCGCCCTGATCTGGATCGACGACGCCGACAAACAGGCCAAATGGTACCAGCAGCTGAAGCGCGAATGGGCGAAGAGCCGGGCTGAGGGGCGGCCGTTCGTCAACCCGATCCAGCCCACGACGCTGCGGTGGAAGAGCTGAATCCGCTTCCTTCTCCCCTTGCGGGAGAAGGTGGCCCGAAGGGCCGGATGAGGGGTTGTTAGATGTTGGGTCGGACAGGGTCGTCGTGCATCCGCCGACCCCTCATCCGACCTCGCTGCGCTCGGCCACCTTCTCCCGCAAGGGGAGAAGGAAGAATCGTTTACAGCCTCAACCCGGCTTCACCGGCCAGGTCGGCCAGTTTCACCATCGGCCGCGGACCCCAGTGGGCGATGACTTCGGACGCCGCCAGCGAGCCCAGCTTGCCGGCCTCTTCCAGCGTCAGGCCGCGCGCGACGCCCAGCAGGAAGCCGGCGGCGTACTGGTCGCCGGCGCCCGTGGTGTCGATCACCTTGGCGACCGGATAGGCGGCGACCGTCACCCGCTCGTCGCCGGCGATCACCACCGAGCCGTGCTCGCCGCGCGTCACGGCGGCGATCTCTACGATGGCGGCCAGTTTCGCGGCGGCGGCGTCAAAATCTTCGGTTTCGAACAGGGCGGCCAGTTCGGCTTCGTTGGCCAGGACGATGTCGGCCGACTGTTCGATGAAGCTCAGCAGTTCGGCGCGCCAGCGGGCGACGACGAAGGTGTCGGACAGGGTGATGGCGACCTTGCGACCGGCCTTGTGCGCGGCGGCGGCGGCGCGTTCGAAGGCCGCGCGGGCCGGGGCCGGGTCGAACAGATAGCCTTCCAGATAGACGATCTGGCTGGCGCCGATCAGGGCCTCGTCGATGTCGTCGGCGTACAGCTGGTTGGCGGCGCCCAGGAAGGTGGCCATGGTCCGCGCGCCGTCGGACAGGACGTTGATCAGGCAACGGCCGGTGCCGAAGCCGTTGTCCGCTCCGCCGCTCAGGACCGGGGTGTCGAAATGGACGCCGGCGGCGCGGATGTCGTGGCTGAACACCTCGCCCAGGACATCATCGGCCACCTTGCCGATATAGGCCGCCCGGCCGCCGAACGAGCCGACGCCCGCCACGGTGTTGCCGGCCGATCCGCCCGAGGCCTCGACCCCCGGCGCCATGGCGTCATACAGGGCGGCGCTGCGTTCGGCGTCGACCAGCTGCATCGAGTTGGGGGCCAGGTCCTGGGCCGTCAGGAAGGCGGCGTCACAGGGGCTGAGCACGTCGACGATGGCGTTGCCGACAGCGCAGACGTCATATTGGGCGGTGTTCTGGGTCATGGTCGCGCCTTAGCGGTTGAAGGCCCGCACGTCACCCGAAAACATATAAGGAAGCCCTTATATGCGTCGGCGGGTTGCGATACGGAGGCGTCATGATCCAGATCGCCGTCCTGACCCCCGATCCGACCGACACATCCTACATCGGCCGCTGGCCCGAGGTGCTGACACGGCTGACGGCGACGCTGGAAGGGACCGGCGCGACGGTTACGGCCACGCCCTGGACCGATCACATCGAGGAGGCCTCGGGTCTGGCCGCCTATGACCTGATCCTGCCGGTCATCGCCTGGGGGTATCACCGCGACCATGCCCGCTGGTTGAAGGCCTGCGCGACCTGGACCGAAGCGGGCCTGCCGGTCGCCAATCCGGCCTCGGTGCTGGGCTGGAACTCGGACAAGACCTATCTGGCGCGACTGGCCGACAAGGGCGTGCCCATTCCGCCGACGCGGTGGAGCGAGGCGATCACTCAGGACCAGGTGGATGCGGCCTTTGCGGAAACCGGAGCCCCGGTGCTGATCGTCAAGCCGACGGTTTCGGCCGGCGCCTTCCGCACCCTGCGTCTCACGCCCGGCCAGGCTTTGACCGATGCGCCGGAAGGCCCGGCGATGATCCAGCCCTATCTGAAATCCATCGAGACCGAGGGCGAGACCTCGCTGCTCTTCTTCGGCGGCCGGTTCAGTCATGCGGTCAACAAGCGGCCGGTTCCCGGCGACTTCCGCATCCAGATGCAGTTCGGCGGCCTTTACACGGCCGTGACGCCCGACGCGGCGGCCATGGCCCTGGCCGAACAGGTGCTGGCCGCCATCGACGAACCGCTGCTCTACGCCCGCATCGATCTGGCGCGCGACGACGCCGGGCGCTGGGTGCTGATGGAGGCGGAACTGATCGAGCCCGACTTCTATCTGGACCATGATCCGGCCGACGGCGCGGGGTTCGCCAGCGCCGTCGGCGAACGGCTGGGCGGCTAGAAGCCCGCCTGACGCGAGCGGGCCGGCGCCCGATCGGCCGCAAAGGCCGCGATCCGGGCGTGGGCGTCACGAATCGGGGCCGGGGCGCGGTCGGCGCCGCCTTCGCTGACCTGGAACCGTCCGACCAGTTGCGTCAAGTCCGACGCCTCGCGGCTCAGGCTCAGGCTGGCGGCGGTCGATTCCTCGACCATCGCGGCGTTTTGCTGGGTGACCTGGTCCATCTCGTTCACGGCCGTATTGACCTCGGCCAGGGCCAACGCCTGTTCCTGGGTCGAGGCGCGGATCTCGCCCATCAGATGGGTGATGTCGTTGATGCGCACGGCGATGGCCGACAGGGCCTCGCCGGATTCGCGGACCAGCACGACCCCGCTCTTGACCTGGGTGCTGCTGGTCGAGATCAGGGTCTTGATCTCCCGCGCCGAGTCCGCCGACCGCTGGGCCAGGGCCCGAACTTCGGACGCCACCACGGCAAAGCCGCGACCGGCTTCGCCCGCGCGCGCCGCCTCGACCCCGGCGTTCAGGGCCAGAAGGTTGGTCTGGAAGGCGATTTCATCGATGACGCCGATGATCTGGCCGATCTGATCGGAGGATTTCTCGATCTCGCCCATGGCGGTGATGGCGCGCTGGACGACGGCGCCGCCTGTCTCGGCCTGGGTGCGGGTCTGACCCACGACCACATCCGCAGCCTGAGCGTTCTCAGCCGCCTTGCGGACGGTGGCGGTGATCTCGTCCAGGGCGGCGGCGGTCTGCTCCAGACCGGCGGCCTGACGTTCGGTGCGACGCGACAGATCCTCGGCTGCGCTGCTGATTTCATTGGCGCCCGACTGCATGGACCCCGCGTTGCCGCGGATGACGGCGACCGCCTCATCCAGGGCCGCCATGGCGCGGTTGAAGTCCTCGCGCAGAATGGCGTAGTCGCCGGGGAAGGCCTCGCCGATCCGATACGACAGGTCGCCGGCCGCCATGGCCGACAGGCCGCGCCCCGTGGCCTGGACGACGGAAGCCTGAACTTCGGCCGCCACGCGATCAGCCTCGGCGCGGCGCTCGCGCTCGACCTCCGCAGCCGTGACGTCGGTCGCGAACTTGACGACCTTGTAGGGTTTTCCGTCGGCGCCGAAGATCGGGTTGTAACTGGCCTCGATCACTGCACGGGCGCCGCCCTTGCCGTAGCGGATGAACTTGTCTGCGATGAACTCGCCCGCGTTCAGCCGACGCCAGAAGTCCGTGTAGGCGGGCGAGGCGGCCTCGGCAGGGTCCATCAGCATGCGGTGATGGCGGCCCTTAACCTCGGCCAGCTCATAGCCGATCACCGCGAGGAAGTTCGGATTGGCCGTGATGATGGTGCCGTCCAGCTCGAACTCGATCACGGCCTGCGACCGCTGAACCGCCGCCATCATGCTGCGCAGCTCAGCGGTCTCCGCCGCATCGGGGGAGGGGCGGGGCTGGAAGAAGGATTTCATGACGGACGTTCTACGCGAGCAGTTGATGTCCTGAAGCGTGACATCAATTCGTTACGACGCGGCGCCCATGTATTTAGCCTAGACAAGCATCCAAATAGTGCATCCACTCGTATTTGGAATAAGCGCGGCAAATCACGATAGGCGATCATTCAACCCTGAATATCGCAATCCAAGGACCTGCCATTGTTACAGTTGCTTTCTACAGCACTATCGCCCCGCCAAGTTTTGCAACTGAAAATCGCTTTCTCCGTCGCCTTGGCGGCCCGGCGTTTCCAGACCGTAGCCGCCGAAGCCCGACAGGCCTGCGGCCAGGAGGCGGCGCGGACCAGTCTGCTCTACTTCCTGGAGGAATCTCCCAGAGGCCTGACCCAGACGGAGCTGGCGAGCCGTCTGGAGATCTCCGGCCCCAGCCTGACCCGGCAACTCGACAAGCTCGAGAGACTGGGCTTCGTCAGCCGGCGCCGCATGATCGGAGACGGCCGGGTGCGTCTGATCATGATCGAGCCGGCCGGACGCGAAGCCTTGCTGGAGTTGGACGTCCACGCCTCCGAAATGCGCGACCGCATATTCGGGGATATTCCACAGGCGGATCTGGAAACAGCCCAGCGCGTGCTGGACAAACTGGCGGCGCGTCTGGCCGTCCATCCAGGCCTGGCCGCGAAACCGTCCTAGCCCGCCTCGCCCAGCGCCATCAGCCCCGCCCGCGACGGGCACAGGTCGGCGATGACGCAAGACAGGCATTTCGGTTTCCGCGCCGTGCAGGTGTAGCGTCCGTGCAGGATCAGCCAGTGGTGCGCCTTGGGCAGCCACTGCTCCGGCACGACCTTGAACAGCTGGGCCTCCACCTTGTCCGGCGTGCCCGCATTGGCCAGGCCCAGCCGGTGCGAGACGCGGAAGACATGGGTGTCCACCGCGATGGCGGCCTCGATCCCCAGTTCGTTCAGCACCACCGACGCCGTCTTTCGCCCCACGCCCGGCAGGGCCTGGAGATCGGCCCGGTTCAGCGGAACCTCGCCGCCGTGTTGCTCCAGCACCAGGCGGGACAGGGCGATCACATTGCGGGCCTTGCCGCGATACAGGCCGATGGAGGCGATGTAGGGGATCAGCCCCTCCTCCCCCAGGGCCAGCATCTTCTGCGGCGTGTCCGCCACCCGGAACAGCCGCTCGGTCGCCTTGTTGACCGACACGTCCGTCGCCTGGGCCGACAGGGCCACGGCGACCACCAGGGTGAAGGGGTTGGAGAAGTTCAGCTCGGTCTTCGGCTCGGGCATGACGCCGGACAGACGCTCGAAAATGGCCTCGACCCGGTCCTCGTCCGGCGGCCAGCGCAGCACCGGAACGGACGCGCCGGTCATGACCGCCGGGCGTTTCGGACCGGGGATCTTGGACTTGGCGACAGGTTTTCGGGCCTTGGGCGGCGTCATGCCTCGCTGTCGCCGTCGTCGCGACGCGGGTCAAGACCCAGGCTGGTCAGGGCCGCATCCGCCGCCCGTTCGCCCTCCATCCAGGCGCCGTGGGCCGTGCCGTAATAGACCGGGGCCGTGGCTTCGCCCGCCAGGAAGATCCGATCCTCGACCGCCGTCCGCAACTTCGCCCGATCCCCCGCATGGCCCGGCAGGGCGTGGGAATAGGCGCCGCGCGACCAGGGATCGACGCCCCAGTTCGACACGGCCACGGCCTCCAACCGCCGCCGCAGGTTCGACCCCAGGGCCGCCACCAGTTCGGACACGGCGAAATCGACCAGGGCGGCGGGGCCTTGCGCCTCCAGCCCCCAGGCCAGGTCGGCGCCGAAATAGGCCTCGATCATGGGCCGCCCGAACGGCCGCAGGTGATAGCCGCAGGTCTCGGCCGTATCGATCCGGGTCCACAACTGGGTGTCAGGCTGGAAATCGCCCGCGCCCCGCACCGTCATATGCACCTTGGACGCCAGCCCCAGAGGCACGCCCGCCGTCGCCTCCAGCCAGGCCGGAACGGGCGGATCGATCCGCACCGCCTCGGTGGCGATCAGACTGTTGGGAACCGTCAGGATCACCACCCGCGCCGTCAGCTCGCCCCTGCTGGTCTCCAGCCGCAGCAGGGGGCCGGACCGGTCGATCCGGCGCACGGCGCAGTCGCGCACCACGACGTCGGACACCGCCTCGCCCAGACGGGCGATCAGCCGGCCATAACCTTCGCGCACCCGCCAGTTCACCCCGGTGTCGCCATAGGCGTCGTAATCCAGGCTGGACACCTCGGCGAACCGCGCCCCGTTCAGGGCGCCCGAAATGGCGTCCATCCGGGCGTTCCAGCGACAGTCCGGGTCGAAGAAGTCGGACGCGGGCCGGTCTTCGCCCCGCCCTGCCGCTTCCGTCACACGCTGGTCGAAGGCGGCGAAGGCCTCGCCGAACTCGGCCAGATCGGCCCGCGTGATCTCGTGGTCGAAGGCCTGGGTCCGCCACGGAGGCGGCGTCTGGTCCAGCGTCAGCCCCTCGGCCTCGACCCGCCCGGCCAGGACATTGTCGTCGGCCGAGTGCAGCCAGCCGCAGCCCATGTCCAGCCCCTCGCCCTCGACCCGCGCCGTCCAGGCGCGCCCGCCCATCCGGTCGCGGGCTTCCAGCACCAGAACCGACAGGCCGGGCCGCATCAGCCGGCGTGCGGCGGCGATCCCGGCCGCGCCCGCGCCGATCACGACGACATCGACCTGGGACGGCAGCGGATTGGAGGCTCGGGCGCGGTCGCTCATGGGCCGAGGACATACACGAAAAGAGGCTTTGATCGGCCTCTTCGCGATTGGACATTGATTTTTGGACGGCGACGTCCATTTTAGCCCCGCTTCAAAACGCCGCACCCTCCCCCCGGATGTCCCATGTCGCCTGAACTGAAGAAACGCCTGCCCCTGTTCGCCGCCATTCTCGTCGGCCTCGCCCTGGTCGCGGGCGGGATCGTCTGGTGGATCAACGGCCAGAGGTGGGAAAGCACCGACAACGCCTTCGTCCAGGCCGACACCACCCTGATCAGCCCCCAGCTGGCGAGCCGGGTGACCGAGGTCCTGGTCGGCGACAACCAGCGGGTCGAGGCCGGTCAGATCCTGGTCCGACTGGACGACGCCAATCAACGCGCCGAACTGGCCCGCGCCGAGGCCAATCTCCAGGCCGCCATCGCCGCCGTCGGCAATGTCGACGCACAGGCCGAGCAGGAGAAGGCCGCCATCGCCGCCCGCGCCGCCGCCGTGACCCAGGCCCGCGCCCAGGCGGGCCTCGCCCGCGCCGAGGTCGACCGCTACGGCAAGCTGGCCCAGCAGGGCTGGGTCTCGCAGCAACGGATCCAGACCGAACGCGCCGGCGCCGCCACCGCCGACGCCAGCGTGCAACAGGCCCAGGCCGCCCTGGTCGCCGAACAGCGCACCGCCGGGGTGCTGGGCTCAACGCGCGAACAGAGCGTCGCCGCCGTCGAACAGGCCCGCGCCGTGGTCGAAACCGCCCGCATCGCCCTGGAACGCACCGTCATCCGCGCCCCCATCGCCGGCGTCGTCGGCGCCCGCAGCGTCCGGCCCGGCCAATACGTCAACGCCGGGACCCAGCTGCTGTCCATCGTGCCCCTGACCCAGACCTATATCGTCGCCAACTTCAAGGAGACCCAGTTGGACCGGATGCGACTGGGCCAGACGGTCGAGATTTCCGCCGACGCCTTCCCCGGCCGCAAGATCGAGGGCCGGATCGACAGTTTCGCCCCCGCCACCGGCTCCGAATTCGCCCTGATCCCGGTCGAGAACGCCACCGGCAACTTCACCAAGATCACCCAGCGGGTCCCCGTGCGGATCGTCGTCAGCGGCGCCGACCGCAGCCTGGCCCTGCGTCCCGGCCTGTCGGTGGACGTCAAGGTCGATCTGAAAAGCCAGGGCGGCCAGAGCTTCGCCGAGGCCTCCATCGGGACGCCTCGCCCGTGACCACCGCCAACCCGGCTGCGGCTGGGGGCGGGGTCACGCCGCAGAGCCCCGTCGCCGGCCATCCCGAGATCAACTGGACCATGCTGCTGCTCGGCTTCGCCGGCATGGTGGTGGGCCAGTTCATGGCCATTCTGGACATCCAGATCGTCGCCGCCTCCCTGCCCCAGATCCAGGCCGGCGTCGGCGCCTCGGCGGACGAGATCAGCTGGATCCAGACCGCCTATCTGATCCCCGAGGTGGTGATGATCCCCCTGTCCGGCTTCCTGTCGCGGCTATGGGGCACCCAGCGGCTGTTCCTGGCCTCGTGCGCCGGCTTCGTCCTGATGAGCATCGCCACGGGCCTGTCGACCTCCATCGACATGATGATCCTGTTCCGGGCCATCCAGGGCTTCGTCGGCGGGGCCATGATCCCGACCGTCTTCGCCGTGGCCTTCACCGCCTTTCCGCCGGACAAGCGGGTCACGGCCAGCGTGGTCATGGGCCTGATCGTCACCCTGGCCCCGACCGTCGGCCCGACCCTGGGCGGACACCTGACCGAATGGCTCAGCTGGCGCTGGCTCTTCTTCATCAATGTGGCGCCGGGCCTGCTGGTCCTCTTCCTGGTCGGCCGCTACGGAAACTTCGACAAGGGCGACCCGTCCCTGGCCAACGGCTTCGACTGGTGGGGCCTGGGCTTCATGGCCGTCTTCCTGATGAGCATGCAGTATGTGCTGGAGGAGGGCGCCAGGAACGACTGGTTCGACGACACCTCCATCCTGCTGCTGGCGGTGGTCGCGGCCGTGGCGGGGCCGGTCTTCGTCTGGCGCTCTCTGACCTATCGCCAGCCGATCGTCGAGTTGCGCGCCTTCACCAACCGCAACTTCCTGGTCGGCTTCATCATGACCTTCACGGTGGGATTCGCCCTGTTCGGCGGCACCTTCCTGCTGCCGCTGTTCCTGGGCCGGGTGCGTGATTATTCGTCGGCCGAGGTGGGCACCACCATGGTGGTTTCCGGCCTGGCCATGTTCGCCACCGCCCCCTTCGCCGGGCGACTGGTGCGCAAGATGGACGCCCGCATCCTGATGTTCGGCGGCTTCATGATGTGCGCCTGGGGCATGTGGGAGGCGCGGCTGGTCACGGACGAATGGGGCTTCTGGCAGTTCGCCTCGGTCCAGGCCTTCCGGGGCGTCGGCGTCATGCTGGCGATGATCGCCTCGCAGCAGGTGACGATGGCCACCCTGCCGCCGCACATGGTCAAGAACGCCTCGGGTCTGGTGAACCTGTCGCGCAACGTCGGCGGGGCCTTCGGCCTGGCGATCCTGAACACCGGCCTGACCACCAACACCGCCGTCCATATCGGCGAACTGACCAGCGGCATCGCCCAGGGCGACCAGGCCATGCGTAATATGATGGCCGGCATGGCCCAGCGCTTCACCGGCACCATCGACCCCGCCGCCTCGGCGATGAAGGCCGTCTATGGGATTCTGCAGAAACAGGCCACGACCATGGCCTTCGGCGACGCCTTCGCCCTGCTGGGCATCATGTGCGCAGGCGCCGCCTTCGTCACCCTGCTGGCCCAGCCGGTCAAGGCCCAACCGGGCGCCCCGCCTTCGGACGCCCACTGATGGCCCGCCGCCGGGGCCAGGTCGACGAGAAGAAGAGCGAGGCCATCCTCGACGCCGCCGCGACCCTGTTCGCGGACAAGGGTCTGGCGGTGTCGATGGACGAAATCGCCCGCGTCGCCGGCGTTTCCAAACAGACGGTCTACAACCGCTTCGCCTCCAAGCTGGAGATCGCCCGGGCCATGGCCAGCCAGAGGTCCGACGCGGTGGCGGCGCCGCTGAAGGCGCCCGGCGACCCTGCCGCGGTGCTGGAGGCCTTGGCCCTGAGCCTGCTGGAGCGCATCTGCCACCCGGACAAGGTCGGCTCGATGCGGGGCGTGGTTCTGATGTCCGCCGACGCCCCCGAGATCGCCCAGGCCGTCTATGAGGCGGGCCCCCTGCGCAGCCTCAAGCTGCTGTCGGCCTGGCTGGCGGACCAGACCCGCGCGGGCCGGCTGGCCGTGCCCGACCCCGACGAGGCCGCCGAGATGTTCTCGGGCCTGGTCCTGGGCCACGGCCATCTGCGGGCCATGCTGAACGTGCCCCAGATCGACGCCGACCACCGCCTCCGCCGCGCCCGCGAGGCCGCACGGGTCTTCGTCGCGGCCTATGCGCCGACCTCCTATGCGCCTGGCCAGGATCGCGCTAGGTGAGACCCGCCGCGTAGAGGAGTTCGCCCATGCTGATCCACCTGTCGTCCTGGCCCGAGATCGACGCCCAGATCGCGTCGGGCCGGCCCCTGTCGAAGACGGTCGTCGTGCCGATCGGCTCCAACGAGCAGCACGGGCCGACGGGCCTGTTGGGCACCGACTGGCTGTGCCCCGAGATCATCGCCCACGAGGCCGAGCGTTCGGACGCCGCCCTGATGGTCGCCCCCACCTTCAACATCGGCATGGCCCAACATCACCTGGCCTTCGCCGGCACCATCTCCTTACGCCCCTCCACCTTCATGGCCGCCATCACCGACTGGGTCTCGTCGCTCAGCCGCCACGGGTTCGAGCGAATCTATTTCCTCAACGGCCACGGCGGAAACGTCGCCACCATCGAGGCGACCTTCTCGGAAATCTACGCCGAGTGGAGCTTCATGGAGGAGGCGCCGCCCTTCATCCTGAAGCTGAAGAACTGGTGGGACCTGCCGGGCGTCCAGGGCCTGTGCAACTCGATCTTCCCCACCGGCCACGGCATGCACGCCACCCCGTCCGAGATCGCCGTGACCCAGGCCGCCTATCCCGACCGGATCAAGACGGCGGAATACGCCCCCAAGATCGCGCCCAGCGGCCCGATCCGCGACGCCCTCGACTATCGCGCCCGCTTCCCCGACGGCCGCATCGGCTCCGACCCGGCCCAGGCCAGCCCCGAAAAGGGCCGCCGCATCATCGACCTGGCCGTGCCCGCTCTGCTGTCCGACGTCGCGGCCTTCGCCGCCGAGGCCCGGCCCGGAGACGCGTCCTGACCCGCAAGACCTGCGCCACCGGCGTTCCAACACCGGCTGTTCTGGGCGCCGAAATGCTGTCCGCCTCGGCCGAGGTCATCGCGGCGCGCACCACCCTGATGGTCCACGGCCTGACCGATCCGGCCGGCCAGGACAGGGTCGAACTGTCGCTGATGAGCTCGGAAAAGACCGAGGCCCTGTCCGCCTCCGCCGCCGCGCTCGCCGCCAGCGCCGGGACCGTCGGCAAACGCCTGGGCCAGGCCGCCCTGGACGAAGGCGCACGCGCCCTGCAGGCGGCGACTGAAATCGCCGGCGCCCGGACCCCGGCCGAAGCCGCCCAGGCCCAGTTCCGCTACGCCCTGGGCTGGTGGAGCCGCGCCGCCGGCCAGGCCCTGACCCTGAACGCCGAACTGACCCAAGCCCAGACCGACGCCCTCACGCCCATCCACAAGACCGCCGTCGCCAACGCCAAGCGGTTGAGGAAGTCCTAGGGGGAGCCGCCAGGAGGTGGGGCGCCCTCCCCCGTCCATGCGAAGGGCGTTTGGGGTGCGGCGTTCGCCGTGGCCTTCCGGGCCCCTATCCGGACCTTCACATGGTCGGTCTCGGTGCGGTCTCGCCTATAGCTTGATGAACGGCTGCATCAGCCGGCCCAGCCAGCCGTCCAGTTCGATCTGCCCGTCCAGCGCCACCACGCACAGGCAGGGATCGGGCGAGACCACGCGCGGCTGGTGCAGCACCTCGCCGTCCGCCTCCTCGAAGTCGCCGACGTCGAACCGGGCGGTTTCGGTGGCGTAGGCGCCGTGGATGACGCAGGTCAGTTCGATCCCGCCGTGGGTGTGGCGCGGCGTCTCGCGGCCCGGACCGATCTCCAGCAGGATGACGCGGCAATCGCCGTCGCGCGGCGCATGGACGTCGCGGGCGCGCATGCCTGGTCCCAGCCATCGCCACGGTCCCAGCGCGTACCGGCGCAGGGGCTCAGGCAGGCCGACCATGTCGTTCAACGGCGTGGAGGCCAGAACCTGTCCGGCGTCGGCCTCGGCCCGCGCCAGGACGCGCGCCAGGGCGTCGTCCGGCATCGGCTCGGGCTCCAGATCGTTCAGCAACTCGCCGCCCACCGACTGGAGCGTGCGGACCCAGGCGTCGTTCTGCGGCCGCATCGCCAGATGGGCGGCGACCACCACGGCCTCGGGCGGGCTGAGGGTGCCGGCCGCATAGGCCAGGAGCCGTTCTTCGGAGGGGTTGTGACCGCCGGTCATGCCTCGCCTCCGGCGTCGTCCAACAGGGTGCGCAGTTTGATCATGGCCTTGCGTATTCGGGATTTCACTGTGCCCAGCGGCAGGTCCAGCCGCCGGGCGATTTCGGAATGGGGATTGTCCTGGAAGAAGGCCAGGCGAAGGACCTCGATCTGATCCGCCGTCAGCCGCGCCATGGCCGTCTTCAGGCGTGCGGCATCCTCGGCCATCAGCACGAGCTGGTCCGGCCGTTCCGGCTCCTCCTGCAACAGTTCGATCTCGGGCATCGGGGTGCGCCGGGCGTCCTGGCGCAGCACGTCCAGGCGCCGGTTGCGGGCGATGGTGAAGATCCAGGTCGCGGCCCGCGCCTTGGAGCTGTCGAACAGCTCGGCCTTGCGCCAGACGGTCAGCATGGCGTCCTGGGCGAAGTCCTCGGCCGCGCCCGCAGGCGCGCCGGCCTTCATCAGATAGGCCTTCAGACGCGGCGCGAAATGTTCAAACAGGCGCGCGAAAGCCTCGCGGTCCCGCCGTAACGCCACCGCCTCGATCAGCCGGTCATGCTCGCCGCCCATAGCCGTCACGGGTGGCCGAATCCGCTGAAGCGTTGAAACCTGTCCATCCATGGAACCTAGTACGGTTCCGACGAAAGTCTGGATCATTTCGTGATCCGGCCGCGCGCTCGCCGCGTATCTTCGCCACCTGTAGCCCGCCTTCGGAGTCTCTATGTCCTTGTCGTCCCCTTCCAGCGAGACCGGTCCGCGCCTGCGGATCGCGGTGGTGGGCTCGGGGATCGCCGCCCTGTCCAGCGCCTGGCTGCTGTCGAAGCGCCACGACGTGACGATCTACGAGCGCGACGACCGCCTGGGGGGCCATTCCAACACCGTGGACGTCCGCGCCCCGACCGGAGAGACGGCGGTGGACACCGGCTTCATCGTCTTCAACGACGCCACCTATCCGAACCTGATCGCATTGTTCGCCCATCTGGGGCTTGAGACGCGGGCCACCGACATGTCCTTCGCCGTGTCCCTGGATCAGGGCCGGTTCGAATACGCCGCGCCCGCCCTGTTCGCCCAGCGCCGCAACCTGTTCCGCCCGCGCTTCTGGTCGATGCTGAAGGAGATCCTGCGCTTCTATCGCTCGGCCCCCGGCGGCATGGCCGCCCTGGGCGACAGCGACGTGACCCTGGGCCAGTATCTGAAGCGCGAGGGCTTCAGCGAGGCCTTCCGCGACGACCATCTGCTGCCGATGGCCGCCGCCATCTGGTCGTCGCCGGCCCATACGCTGATGGATTATCCGGCGGAATCCTTCCTGCGCTTCTGCGGCAACCACGGCCTGCTGAAACTGGTCGGCCGGCCCCTGTGGCGCACCGTCGTCGGCTGCAGCCGGGCCTATGTCGAGGAACTGGCCCGTCAGGTCGGGGCCGGGCGAAAGGGCGACGCAGTCCGGCTCCGGCGCGGCGTGGACCAGGTCCAGCGCGTCGACGGCGGCGTCGTGGTCCACGACACCACCGGCGCCCGGGAGCGGTTCGACCATGTCGTCATCGGCGCCCACGCCGACCAGGCCCTGGCCATGCTGGCAGACCCCACGGCGCGGGAACGTGAACTGCTGGGCGCCTTCCGCTACAGCCGCAACCTGACCATCCTGCACACCGACGCGGGCCTGATGCCCCGGCGCCGGCGGGCCTGGGCCTCGTGGAACTATATCGGCGCGGACGGCGGCCTGTGCGTCACCTACTGGATGAACAGGCTCCAGGGCCTGCCGGGCCAGGACCTGTTCGTCACCCTGAACCCGCCGCGCCCGCCGGCCGCCGGAACCCTGTTGCGCAGCGAAGTGTACGAGCACCCGATCTTCGACCCCGCCGCCATCAAGGCGCAGAAGTCGCTGTGGAGCCTGCAGGGCCAGGGCGGCGTCTGGTTCTGCGGCGCCCATTTCGGGGCCGGCTTCCATGAGGACGGGCTTCAGTCCGGTCTGGCGGTGGCCGAACAACTGGGCGGGGTGCGTCGTCCCTGGACCGTCGAGAACGAGAGCGGCCGCATCCATCTGTCCTCACCCTCGGTCCAGATGGAACCGGCGGCGTGACAGGCTCGGCCCTCTATGTCGGCAAGGTGTTTCACGCCCGTCTGCGGCCGACGCCGCACCGGCTGAACTACCGCGTCTTCTGGCTGATGCTGGACCTGGCCGAGATCGACGCCCTGCACGGCCGGCTGAAGACCTTTTCACGCAACCGGTTCAACCTGCTGTCCTTCCACGACCGGGACCACGGCGACGGCTCGGACCGTCCGCTGCGGGCCCAGATCGAGACGCGGCTGGCCGAGGTCGGGGTGGACGTCGGCCAGGGCGCGATCCGTCTTCTGACCATGCCGCGCGTCTTCGGCTTCGTCTTCAACCCGATCAGCCTCTATTACTGCCATCACGAAGACGGGCGGCTGGCCGCCATGGTCTATGAGGTCACCAGCACCTTCGGCGAGCGGCGGTCCTATGTCCTGCCCGTCCTGGCGGCCGACGCCCAGGCCGGCCGGTTCCGGCAACGGACCGACAAGCGCCTGTATGTCTCGCCCTTCATGGCCATGGACATGACCTATGACTTCCAGGGTCAGACGCCGGGCGACACCCTGGCCCTGGTCATCAACGGCTCGGACAGCGAGGGCCTGCTGATCGCCACCAGCATGAGCGGCGCGCGTCGGCCGATGTCCGACCGCGCCCTGATCGCCGCCGCCCTGTCCATGCCCCTGCTGACGCTGAAGGTCGTGGCCGCCATCCATTGGGAGGCGCTGAAACTCTGGCTGAAGCGCGTGCCCCTGACCCGCAAGCCCGCGCCGCCCCCCGACGTGCTGGACCTGCGGCACAGGGGTTAGGGGCCTCAGCCCCCCAGGGTCATGGCGCGCGCCAGATCGGCGATTTCGTCGCGCGTGATGAAACCGTCGCGGTTGCGGTCGGCGGCGGCGAAACGGTCGCCGTTCAGGGCGCGGAACTCGTTCAGATCGACGGCGCGGTCATTGTTGCGGTCAATGGCGCGCAGCTTCTGAATCTGCTCGCGGCTGGGTCGCCGCTGCGGAGCGGGCGCGCCGTCCGGGCGCAGGGCGCGCAGTTCGGACATCGTCAGACGGCCGTCGCGATCGGCGTCGGCCCGGGCGAACCGGCCCTCGCGCGCAGCGTCGAACTCGACCCGCGACAGGCGCCCGTCATTATTGACGTCCGCCTGCTGGAACAGGGCGCGACCGGCGCCGGTCGGGGTCTGGGCGGGCGCGGCCGTGGCGACGACGGCGATCGCCGCGGCGGACAGGACGGACAGAACAAGGCTTTTCATCGGGCTCTCGATCGGAAAAGGGGCCCCGGCCGCACGGTTGGGGGGACGCGGCCGGGGCGACGGGCGGAGCCGGGGGTGAGGCGCTCCGCCCGAACCTGGAAAGGGGGTCAGTAGGGGCGGGTGACTGTAGAACTGCGCGTGGCGCCATTGTTCGCGGCGGCGGTGCGGTTCACGGTGACGCCGTCGTCGTCGCGATAGGCGTCGATCTGGCGTTCATAGCCGTAGCCGTGCGAGGTCTGCACGGTGGACGACCGGCTGTAGTGGTCGTCGCCGTAGGCGGTCGAAGCCGCGCGGGTCTGGGTGTTCCCGGCCGGGCCGGTGCGGACGGCCGTCGTGGCGTAGCCGTTCCCGGTGTCCACCGTGGTCCTGGCGCGGGCGCTGGACCAGCCCTGGCCGTCCACTGATCCATAGCGGGAGACCGACGCCGAGCCGGGGCTGCGATAGATATCCGCGCCGCGCATGGCGCTGTGCTGGGCGCCGGTGACGCTGGCCGAGCGGTGGCGGGAAACCGACTGAGCCATGGCGCTGTCGGCCGCAGCGACGAGGCCGGCGACCACCAGCAGGCCCGTCAGGGCGGCGGCTGCGAAGGGACGACGGGAGGTCATGGGCAGGCTCCTTGTGCGAGGTCCGGCCTGTTCCGGACGACTGCAGACTGACAGATCGGCCCGTCCGGGGTGTGTCGCCCCGGCGCCCGTGCGTAACAGCGTGTATCCTCTACTGGCGGGGCGGAGGCGGTTGCGCCAAAGCTTGGCCCATGACGACGGCTTTGATCCATCTGGTCGAGGACGACCCCGAAATCCGCGACCTGGTCTGCGCCCTGCTGGCGCGCGAGGGTCTGGACTGCGCGGCCTTCCCCGACGCCGCAGCCTTTTGGCGAGCCTGGGCGGTCCAGCGACCGGACCTGGTGGTGCTGGACCTGATGATGCCGGGCGAGGACGGCCTGTCGGTCTGCCGCCGCATCCAGGGCGCCGTCCCCGTGCTGATCGCCTCGGCGCGAGGCGAGCCCATGGACCGGATCGTGGGGCTGGAGGTCGGGGCCGACGACTATGTCGCCAAGCCGTTCGTGCCGCGCGAGCTGGTCGCCCGCATCAAGGCCCTGCTGCGTCGCCGCGACCGGGCCGAACCCCGGCCGCCGGCCCGCCGTCTCGCCTTTGGCGGCTGGCGCCTGGACCTCGCCTCCCGCGCCCTGACCGATGCGGATGGCCAGGCGGTGGATCTGACCGGCGGGGAGTTCGACCTGCTGGCCGCCTTCGTCAGGCGTCCGCAGCAGGTCCTGTCTCGCGACGACATCATGGACGTGCTGAAGGGCCGCCAGGCCGACGTCTTCGACCGCTCCATCGACATCCAGGTCTCGCGCCTGCGCCGCAAGCTGGGCGACCATCCCCGCGAACCCCGGCTGATCCGCACGGTGCGCAACGCCGGCTATCTGTTCACCGCAGACGTCGAGGTCCAGTCATGAGACGGTTGGGCCTCGCCAACCGCCTGACCCTGACGCTGGTCCTGGTCGTGGTGGCGCTGCAGGCGGTCAGCGTCCTGGGCCTGATGAGGTTCCAGCGCGGCGATCAGGACGAATGGCGCCTGCCTGTGCCGGTGCGGATCGCCGCCGCCGCCGCCGCCCTGGACCGCACGCCGTCGCAAGAGCGGGACGACCTGCTGGTGGCCCTGAACGGCGACGCCACCCGCTTCTTCATCGCCGACGGGGTTCCGGCCGGCTATCGCGTGCACGGCGGCCCCCTGCCCGCGCTGTTGCGCAGCTATGGCGCGGCGCTGGGCGCGCGCGACGTCCGCCTGCTGGTTCCCGAGGAGCGCCGCCGCTTCCGCCCTCAAGTCCAGCGACGACAGACCGCCGTCTATGCGGTGTCGGTCGCGTTGGCGGACGGCCAGAGGCTGGTGGTCGCGCCGGGCCTGGGGCAACGTCGCCGCAGCATGGCCATGGCCGCCCTGGTGTTCAGCCTGCTGGTCGGGCTGACGGCCGCCTTCCTCGTGTGGCGGATGGTGCATCGGGCGACCCGCGACCTCCAGGCCATCGCCGACGCTTCCGACCGTTTCGCCCGCGATCTCGGCGCCCCGCCGATGGACGAGACCGGCCATGCCGAGGCGCGCCGCGTGGCCTCGGCCTTCAACCGCATGCGGGCGCGCATCAAGGCCCTGGTCAGCGAGCGCATGCGGATGCTGGCCGCCGCGGCGCACGACCTGAAGACCCTGATGACCCGGCTTCGGCTACGGGTCGCCCTGATCGAAGACCCGGACCAGCGGGCGCGGGCGGACCGGGACGTGGCCCTGATGGCCACCTTGATCGAGGATGTGCTGCTGGTCGCGCGCGGCGAGGAAAGACCCGCTGTCCTCGCCCCCGTCGATGTCGCCGAACTGGTGACGGAGCTGGTGCGGGAACGCGCCGCCCTGGGCCAGGCGGTGACCCTGGGACGGCTGGAGGCGGGACGGGTCCAGGCCGACACGGGCGGCCTGCGCCGGATTCTCGAGAACCTGATCGAGAACGCCGTGACCTACGCCGGTTCCGCCGAGGTCGGCTTCGAACGCGACGACGACCGCTGGCGGCTGACGGTCGTCGATCACGGTCCCGGCCTGTCGCCGGCGTTCGAGGCCCAGGCCTTCGAACCCTTTGCGCGGGGCGAGGCGTCGCGCAGCCGCGAGACCGGCGGTTCCGGTCTGGGCCTGGCGATCGCCCGTTCCCTGGCTCAGCAGATGGGCGCGAGCGTCCGCCTGGAGACCACGCCCGGCGGCGGCCTGACCGCCGTGATTCTGTTCAGGACCGACTGACTACCGCGCCCTACCGCGCCGAGGATCCGACGATCCTCGACAGGCCTTCGACCAGGGCGTCGAAGACGGTGCGGCAGCGGGCGTTTCCGCGCAGATCCTCGTGCATGACGATCCAGGTCTCCAGCGCCATATGAAAGGCGTCGGGCAGGACGCGGACCAGATCCGGCTGGCGCGCCGCGACGACGGCCTGGCAGATGCCGATCCCGAACCCGGCGCGGATGGCCGCCAGCTGGGCCACGTCGCTGTCCACTCTCAGGGCGAAGGCGTCGCGGCTCAGGGCCGGATACTGCTGGACAGCAGCCCGGATCGCAGGGGTTTCGACATCATAGCCGATCAGGTCGTGATCCTTCAGATCGGCCAGGGTCCGGGGCGTCCCGCGTCGCGCCAGATAGTCGCGATGGGCGTGCAGGCCGATGACCAGGGCGCCGACATGGCGCGAAACCAGGGCCTGCTGCTCGGGCCGGACCATGCGAACGGCCACATCGGCCTTGCGCTGCAACAGGTCGTCCAGGGCGTTGGACGGCGACAGCTCCAGCGCCAGCCCCGGATGGGCCTGACGCATCCGGGCCAGTATGGGCGGCAGATGTTCGACCGCCACCACCTCGCTGGCGCTGATCCGCACCGTGCCGGAGAGGGCGCCGCCCCCGCCCCCACCCTCGGCGGTGCGGCGCAGGGCGGCCGAGGTCGCGGCCAGCCGCTCGGCCAGGGGCTTCAGCTCCAGCGCCGCGTCCGTGGGTGACAGGCCCCGGGGCGTGCGCAGGAACAGCTTGGCGCCCAGGGCCGTCTCCAGGGCGTCGATATGGCGGGCGATGCTGGGCTGGCTCATGTCCAGACGCCGCGCCGCGCCGGACAGCGACCCCTCGCGCAGCACGGCGTGGAAGGTGCGATACAGATCCCAGCTCGGCTCACTGTTCATTGGTTTTCGTATAGCAGGTGCAGATATTTCGACAATTCCGTTGATCCGGCGTTCGGTCGATACAGGCTTCATCAAACGGATGGAGCGCGACATGACGACGAAATCAGCCCTGGTTCTGGGCGCCACGGGCGGCGCGGGCGGGGCGGTGGCCGAGCGGCTGCTGAAGGCGGGATGGTCGGTGCGCGCCCTGCATCGCCGACCCGAGGGCGTGCGCGGCGACGCGCGGATCGCCTGGATCAGGGGCGACGCCATGTCGGCGGCGGACGTCGCGGCGGCGGCCGAGGGCGTGTCCCTGATCGTCCATGCGGTCAATCCGCCCGGCTATCGCAACTGGAACACCCTGGTCCTGCCGATGCTGGACAACACCATCGCGGCGGCCGAACGGAACGGCGCGCGCATCCTGCTGCCCGGCACGGTCTATAACTACGGCCCTGACGCCTTCCCCGACATCGCCGAGGATGCGCCCCAGAACGCCAGGACCCGCAAGGGCCGCATCCGGTTCGAGATGGAACGTCGCCTGAAGGCGGCCGCCGATCGCGGCCGGGCCAAGGTGCTGATCGTCCGCGCCGGCGACTTCTTCGGGCCTGAAGCGGCCAACAACTGGTTCAGCCAGGGTCTGGTCAAGGCCGGCGAACGGCCGACCGCGATCACCTATCCGGGCCAGCCGGGCGTCGGGCACCAGTGGGCCTATCTGCCGGACGTGGCGGAGGTGATGGTCCGCCTGGTCGAACGCAACGACCTGGAGGCTTTCGCCCGCTTCCACATGGAGGGCCAGTGGGACGCCGACGGAACCCGGATGACCGGCGCCATCCGCCGCGTCCTGGGCGAGCCCAAACTGCCGATCAAGCCCATGCCCTGGCTGGTGATGCGTCTGGCCGCGCCCTTCGTGCCGCTGATGCGCGAACTGATGGAGATGGCCTATCTGTGGAAACGCCCGGTCCGCCTGACCAACGCCCGGCTGGAGGCCCTGATCGGCCCCGAACCGCGCACCCCGCTCGACGAGGCCGTGCGGGCCACCCTGGCGGGGATCGGCAGCCTGTATCCGGCCCATGCGGACAGGCGCCCGTAGAGGGTGAAGAAGACTGACTGTAGAAGGGAGAATGGTGGACGCGACAGGGATTGAACCTGTGACCCCCTCGATGTCAATAACGGGGCATCACGCCAAAGCCCAGCGTTTCCGGGCTTTGGACTTCAGTAGTTTCCGTTTTCGTTTGCGGTGAAAACGGACCATTCGGCAACAATCTTGAAACCAACTACTGATCTACTCCGGGCGGGCCGCCATGAATAACGCACTTGGCGTTGATACGTATTTCCCGTTCCCATTCCACAGGGTCGTAGATAGCGCCGCCCGAGATCGAATTGCGGCATCGCCGCCCCGACTTGGTCGTCCCAGCGCACTGGACATCCCCGCCAGCGGCAAGCCATTCGACGTAGACCTCTTTCGTTACGCCCATCATTCGAGCTGCAGCGGCGTCACGGTCGAGCGAGAACTCATAGGCCTCTTGGGGGCCCATGATCAGATCCTTGCCGCCGTAGACGGTGGGAACGTTCGCTATGAAGCTGACGCCTTTGGCATGGAGGCGCTTCAGTGCAGCCAGATCGTCAGCCATTGGAAGGCCCTTTCCTGCCGTCGTCCCGCACGACTGCTGCCAGAGATTCGAGGTCGTCAGCAATGATGTCGTGGAGCGGATCGCCGTCTGCCTTGAACGCATCGAGAAGGCCCCAGACGAGCTTCTGGACGGCTACCTTGGCGATGGCTTCGCGGAAGTAGCTGTCGGCGGAGTAGTCACTCAGCACCTTGATAGCCGAGTTCATCACGTCCTCAACAAACGCCTCGGGAGCAGTAGGATTTTTCATCAGACAACATTGCCTCCGGGATTTCCATCGGTGACGGAGAAGAACTCCGGGCTCGGAACCCAGCGTCCGTCGTCCAGGACAACGAAGTACCTCTGCGCTCCCGCCTTGTTCTGTTCCAACTCGTCACGTGTGATGCCCGTATGGCCGCCGGCCGATAGCCGTTCGAACAATTGGTCGGGGTCGTAGGCGAACGGCTGACGGCCCGGCTCCCACACACCAAAAACCAGGGTCATCGCAAGGCCCTTGGCTGCGAGGTCGCCGCCACCTGCCGAGCGCAGCATTGCTTCTACATCAATGTATAGCGGGGCATCCATCAGGCGGTCTCCGCGAGGTGATGCTCGACCATGTGCTCGCCATTATGCTCCCAGGCGCCAGCCATTACGCCGCCGAACATCACCCGCGATTCGTGATCTCGCCAGGTGATCTGAAGTGTGCCTTTGTAGTCATGTAGCTGAAGCACTGCAGTGTCGAAGGCGTTCTGATACTCGACCGACAGCCGCCGCACTGTTTCCCGCGCGTAGCCGTACGTCTCCCCCAGGCGAGGGACTCTGCTCTCGGGCGTTTCGTACGCGGAGAACGAGGGGCCCTCGTGCCGGCCGGGCGCTCTGTTCGCGCCCATCACCTCGGTTTCATATTCGAACTTCATCGCTTTCCTCCCAGCGCTTGACGCGCGCCGCTTTGGTGATTGGGCCGATGGTGACCGTAGCAGTTCTCAAGGGCCTTCATGGTCATGCCGGTGTAGGCTGCCGCGTCCCAGAGCGATGCGCCACCCTCCAGCAGCAAGGTCGCGCAGGTGTGACGGAGCCAGTGCGGGGTGATCTCGGCGTCGAGGCCGTCCCTTCGGCGGGGGGGGGGGCCTCGCGTGGTTTCAAGCTATCCCAGCGACCCGCCCGCATAGCGCCACGACAATCAATAGGCCGGTGAGGGCCCCGACGATTTTCAGTTTGGCGACGGCGCGTTGAAAGTGGGTGGGCGGAACATACTGCAGCTTGGTGAAGTCTTCCGGCCGATAGGGCTGGGCGTGAGCCTCGTCGTCGCCTCCATGCCGATCCTGGGGTTCAGTCATGGATGATCTCCAACGCCCCCCTTTTAGGCGCTTGGGCCGGGTGGAATGGGGGTGAATTCGAACACCATGCGCCGAACATATCCTGTCCTGCCCTCATTTGGGAGGGCAGGGATTTTCGCACTTCTGGAGACCAGAAACGCCAGCATTGTGGAAACCATTCTGGAAACCAACCCGTCTGCGCAAATTTGCGGCGAGGCTGAACGTCGTAATGGCAGGAAAAAAGAATGGTGGACGCGACAGGGATTGAACCTGTGACCCCCTCGATGTCAACGAGGTGCTCTCCCGCTGAGCTACGCATCCGCCGTAGGGCCCCGGGAAATCGCCCCGGGGCGGGAAGAGCGGTCGTATAGCGGCCCGGCCTGGCGGCATCAAGCCGATTTCACGGCCAGATTACGATTTTTGGGAGAACGACGTTAAACGCGTCGCTCAGGTTCAGCGTCAGGCCGCGACCATCCGTTCGACTTCGCTGACCAGATCGCGCAGATGGACCGGCTTGGACAGGACCTTGGCCTGGGGCGAGGCCTGGGCGGCGGTCAGGGCGACGGCGGCGAAGCCGGTGATGAACATGATGCGCAGGCCCGGCTGACGGGCGGCGGCGACGCGGGCCACCTCGATCCCGTCGGCGCCAGGCATGACGATGTCGGTCAGCAGCAGGTCGTAGGGGCCGTGTTCCAGGGCGTCGATGGCGTCGTCGCCGTTCTCGCAGTCGACGACATGATGTCCCGCCCGTTCGAGCGCCCGGGTGAGGAAACCGCGAAGCGAACTGTCGTCTTCGGCCAAAAGGATGCGCGCCATTCGAGAAGTGCCCGTTTAATCAGGCACGCAACCTAGGCCGACAAGCGTAAACCGGCGATGAAATTCACCGGTCGAACGTCTTCCTTCCACAGCGAAACCCGTTATGCGGGGATCATGACCACGGACGGGGCCAGTTTCGCGATCAGCCTGCCGCCCGCCGCGGCCCCGGAAACGGCCCTGGTCTTCGCCTCGCCCCACTCGGGCGAGACCTATCCCGACGACATGGGGGCCGTCGCCGGACTGGCCCGCGCCAGCCTGAAAAGCGCCGAGGACGCCCTGGTCGCCGCCCTGGTGCGCGAAGGGCCGGCCCATGGCGCGCCCCTGATCGAGGGGCGGATCGGCCGGGCCTATCTGGACCTGAACCGCGACCCCGGCGAACTGGATCCGGACCTGATCGTCGATGCGGAGGGCCCCGTCGGGGCCAAGACCCGCGCCGGATACGGCGTCATCCCCCGGCTGTCGGGCGACGGCCTGGCCCTGTATGATCGGCGGCTGTCCCTGGCGGAGGCCCAGGCGCGCATCCGGACCGCCCACGCCCCCTATCATGCGGCCCTGGCCGAACTGATGGAACGGACGCGGGCGCGACGGGGCCGGGCCGTGCTGATCGACTGGCATTCGATGCCGACGCGGGCGGTGGGGGCGGAGGTGGTGCTGGGGGACCGGCACGGGTCGTCGTGCCAGGCGCGGCTGACCCGGCGACTGCGCGACCTGTTCGAGGGACTGGGCTGGCGGGTGGCGCTGAACCATCCCTACGCCGGGGGCTGGTCCACCCAGGTCTGGGGCCGGCCGGCGGACGGCTATGAGGCGATCCAGATCGAACTGAGCCGCAAACTGTATCTGGACGAGGCGACCCAGACGCCCAACGCGGCCCATGCCGCGACCCGCAAGGCGCTGAATCGCGTCATCGCCGCCCTGTGCGCGGACGACGGGGCGGCCTGACCCCGGCCCCCTGCCCCCGGATCGCGGATCGGCGCGGGACGAAAAAAAGCCGCGCCCGGAGGCGCGGCATAAAAGTCTATAGGGAGGAAACGCCCAGGAAGGGCAAGACGCCCGGAGGCGTCGAAGGTCAATCTAGGTTGCGATGCACAATCGGTCAAGCGTTGCGCGCGGTTTTCGGGTCACGGCATGTTACGCAATTACGGCGCTTTCGCCCCAATTCGACGCACTGGGGCAGGAGAGGACGTCCCCTGTCGCACCTGCAAAATAACCGTCATTCACCCAGCAGGCGCCGCGCATTTCGGATGGCGCGGGCGGCGGGCGACGCCTCCTGGCGATAGATCAGCAGGCCGAAGGACGAGGCCACGCCCAGGGCCAGCCACAGCGGGCCGAACAGCCAGGCCGCCGCCGCCAGGGCGAAATAATAGCCCCGGACCCCCTGGCTGAACGAACTGAGCGCGGGATTCAGCAGTTCGGCCGCCGCCTCGCCGAACGCCTTGCGGTCGATCTCCTTGTTAATCTCGGGCGCCGAGCCGATCAGGGCCAGGGTGTAGTTCATCTGGCGCAGGGCCCAGATGAAATCCAGGAAGCCGCGCGCCAGGCAGATCAGCACCAGGGCCAGCTTGGCCTCCAGGATCCTGGTCGGCACATTGTCCGCTCCGACGGCGGCGAAGCCTTCCAGCTTGCTCTCGCCCCCGAACAGGATGCCGCCCACCGCCGCGATCAGCAGCAGATTGGTCGAGGCGAAGAAGGAGGCCGAGTTGATCGAATGGCCCATCAGCTGACTGTCGACCAGGCGGATCTCGCGGTGGGTCATCGACGCCATCCAGACCCGGCGGACATGGCTCATGTCGTCGTTCAGCGAACCGCCGTGGCGGCCGATGAACTTCAGGATCGGCGCATAGCCGAGCCAGCAGATGAAGAAGAGCGCCAGCGCGGCCCAATCAACCCAGGTCATCGCGCGAATTGAGCCCAGTCGCCGCTGTGGCGCAAGTCCGCCGACTCAAGTCGCGCTTGCCGAGGCCGCGCGCGCGTCCTATCACGCGCGCCTCACAGAATTTCGCAGACGCAGCAAAGACCCCGCCATGAACCTCGACGCTATTCCGGTCGGCCCGAACGCTCCCTGGGACGTCAATGTCGTCATCGAAATCCCGCAGGGCGGGCTGCCGGTGAAGTACGAGATGGACAAGGAATCCGGCGCCCTGTTCGTCGATCGCTTCCTGCACACCGCCATGTACTATCCCGGCAACTACGGCTTCATCCCGCACACCCTGTCGGACGACGGCGACCCCTGCGACGTGATCGTGCTGAACCCGACGCCGGTCGTGCCCGGCTGCGTCATCCGCTCGCGCCCCATCGGCGTGCTGATGATGGTGGACGAGGCCGGCGGCGACGAGAAGATCCTGGCCGTGCCGGTCGACAAGCTGAACCCCTATTACACCGACGTCGCCAGCTATCGTCAGCTGCCGGCCATCCTGATCGAGCAGATCGAACACTTCTTCACCCACTACAAGGATCTGGAGAAGGGCAAGTCGGTCACGGTCAAGGGCTGGGGCGACGCCGGCGAGGCCGCCGAAATGATCGCCAAGGGCATGCAGGCCCACCAGGACAAGCTGGCCGCCAAGAAGGCCGGCAAGGCCGCCTGATCCAGGCTCTCGTCTCCTCCCCCTCTGGGGAGGCGGCGCGGCGCTTCTCCAGCGCCGTGACGGAGGGGGCGCCCCCGCAAGACCGGCGCCTCTGCGACGCCCAGAACCCCTGCCCGCCACGCCTGCCCTCGCGCTCGCTTAGGCCAGGCCCATGGGCGATCTCCTCCCGCCCGAAGGAGACGGGCGCGCGCCAAAGTCTGCTTTCCGGCCTGCCGTCGATTTCGCAAACCGACCCTTAGCGGTCATTGAAACTCCCCAGAGACTCTAGCTTCGCATCCGGGCATCGCTCTAAGACCTCGGCTCGGCGTTCTGAAAATGTGGTCATGTTGTAGTCCGCCGCGAACTTTAAAGCAGAGTCCATCAGTTGAAGTTCAGCCTCCGACTTCATCGCCCCCTCGCGAATAAACAGATCGGGAAGGTAGTGCGTAGCCTCGCAGTTTGAAATCGCGACCGTGGACCGCATCCCCGCGACAATTCCGTCGGTCACATGGCCGTATAGTAAAATGGGCTTGCCCGCATGCTGGTCCGCCAAAGCTTCCGCTCTACCATCACGACTAGCGAAGTGCTGCGGGTTGCTCTCCGGGGCACGCTCAACTGCGCGGCACCCCGAACCGACAATCAAAGCAGCGAAAATCGAGACACCCAACCGTTTCATAGCGGCATTAAAGGCCGGCGCAGCAATAGCGTCCAGCGATGACCGAAAACCACCCCTAGCTGACGTCGACCGCGACCGCTTTCTGGCTTGGAGGCCAACGTCCGCTTTCGGCGTAGAAGACCATGACCGCAATCGACCCGTTGCAGTCCTTAACAATCGCTGCAATCTCGTGCCCGTGGTGCCGGTTCAAGGTGGCGGGACACCAACAAGGCAAGGAGCGGAGGCGTGCGCTACGGCACTTGGATCGCGATCAGCGCAGCGCTTGCGGCGGGATGTTCCAACAAACCGACCCCGGTGACCGAACCTTATCAGGTCGGTGAGCACCGCTTCCGTGTTCCTAGAAATGTCGTCGTCAATGCTACCGAAGACTCTCTGGCGATCTACATGCGCGTCTCAGATTCCGAGTTGCTTGATCGCGACGCGGACGATGAGCGCCTTTTCGTCCAGATCCAAGACGGTCGGCAGCCGGACATCACCGCCGCCATCGCTGCTCTGAAGCGATATGGCGGCGTTGTCGGCGATGAAGTGCATGGTGGGCTGACACCGATAATAGGTGGTGGCGGTGACGGAATGTATTTCATTCGGCATCGATACGGTGGCGCATCCATATTCTGCGCTCCTAATGGCTGGGAATGTCGAGCGCGCGTTCCATACCGTGACTTGTCGATTAGCATCCGGTTTGCTCAGCCATTGCTGCCCGGATGGACGCGGCTGCTCGACGGCGTTCTGCACAAAGTCGAGACGATGGAAGTCTAAAGCCGCAGCGTGACGAAGTCCGCTTCCCACCCCTAGCGGCAGTTCGGCACGTCCGCTTTTGGGCTGTGGGCCCGACGTCCGTTTTCCGGGCTGGTGTCGATGTCGTGGTCCGACCCGAGGCAGACATCGGGAACCGCCCCCCACGGCCATTCGACAGGTCTGGTTTGCGCCTGATCAAGGCGGCCGCCGGAACTGTCCTGCAATCAGAACGCTGTGTCTTCTATAGTCACGCTTGGAATGGTCCTTTGAAAATCGCCTGTCCCCTCGTCGTCGCGCCAATCCTGGCCTTGGGCCTGTCCGGCCTTGGGGCCTGCGCCTCCATGCCTGGCCTATCGGGCGTCGAGCTGAACCGGGATCAAGCGTCCCAGGGCGGAAAGACTTTTGGCGAGGGCGTGGGCCAGGCGGCGACGGCTCCACTGGACGATCTCAACCTGCGGCGACAGGAGGTGCCAGAGGTTCTGATCGCCGCGCGCCGCGCCCCCTATGCGACGGCGGGCCTTCAGCGTTGCTCGGCCGTCGTCGCCCAGATCGACGCCCTGGACGAGGCCCTCGGCCCGGATGTCGATCAGCCGACGCCGGCGACCGGCACGGGCGACCAGGCCGCCAATGCCGCGCTCGACATGGTTCGCGACACCGCCACGGATTTCATCCCGCTGAGGAGCTGGGTGCGTCGCCTGTCGGGCGCGGCGGCCCATGATCGGGAGGTTCAGGCGGCGATCCGTGCAGGCCTGGTCCGCCGCGGCTTTCTCAAGGGCATCGCTTATCAGCGCCGCTGCACGCGGACGGCGGGATAATCACCGTTCGGAGGGAAGCGGATCGGCATCCGGCGGAAAAGGTCCGGCAAGCGCCGGGACCGGTCACGCCCGACCTGTCTGAAAGACGATATTCCGCTTGGCGCCGATGTCGGCGTCCGGGCGTGACGCCTTTGGCCGACGTCGCCCCGTTGCGGACATTTGCACCCCCTGGCTGTCGCTCGGGGCCGCCGTTCGCTAGTGGCGTCTGTCAAACAATGCGACGATGCTAAGCGGCGCGCCAGGGCCGAAGAAACGCTCGTGGTGCAATGCGGTTTCCTCAGCGATTTTCGCGCTGCGGGGGAAGAGCCTGCGCTCGTAATTCGCCAGCGCTTCCTCGACATCCGGCGAGTCTGTGATCGCCAGCGCCAGCTCGGCGCCGTCCAGTAGGGCGAGATTGGCGCCTTCTCCGGCGAACGGGGACATCAGATGCGCGGCGTCGCCGACCAGGGTCAGCCCTGGCGTCCGAAGCCAGCTATGACCGACGGGAAGCGCATGGACCGGACGCAGAACCGGCGCTGTATCGCTCTCGGTGATCAGGGCGGTGAGCTCAGGCGCCCAACCCGCGAACTGGCCCGCGACCTTGTCGAGAACACCCTGGGGGTCCCCGGGATCAAGGTCGGAAAACCATGCCTCCGGCCTGTTCAGAGCGGTATAGGTGTGCAGCCGGCCATCCGAGTAACGGTGTGCGAGGATGCCCTTGCCGGGCATGACCGCCATCAAGGTGCCCTCGCCGATTGCATCCGCGCTCGCTTTCAGATGTTTGTCGCCGTCGAGGATGATCGTCTCGATGAAGGACGTCCCGGAATAGGCGGGAGTC
Source organism: Brevundimonas sp. TSRC1-1 (assembly GCF_049898245.1). Classification (NCBI taxonomy): domain Bacteria; kingdom Pseudomonadati; phylum Pseudomonadota; class Alphaproteobacteria; order Caulobacterales; family Caulobacteraceae; genus Brevundimonas; species Brevundimonas sp. TSRC1-1. The sequence continues at coordinate 111,428 of NZ_JAFCXI010000004.1, read as the reverse complement.
GATCCGGACAAAAGTGGGCGAACCTTTGACCATGCGCCATCCGCCCCGACGACCAGGTCCGCCACAGTTCTGGAGCCATTGACGAATACGATCTCATGCCGGCCGTCTCCGCACGCCTCGACAGCAGTCACCTTTTGCCCCCAGCGGACCGCGTCCTCTGGAAGCGAGTCGATCAGCATGTTGCGGAGATCGCCCCGGTCGATCTCCGGTCGCTCGCCGCGACCGCTGCCCGGCCTGTCGAACAGTATGCGCCCCTGATTGTCCATGATCCGCTTGGCGTCCTCGCCGGGCCGAACGCGTTCTAGGAAAGCGTCAAAGAGGCCGGCTGCCTTCATGGCGGCCTGGCCAGTGTCCTCGTGAAGATCCAGAAGGCCGCCCTGGCCCCTGGCGGTGGCGGATGCTTCCGCCTCGAAAAGAGTGGCGGGGACGCCGTGCAGGTTCAGCACGCGGGCAAGCACCAGTCCGCCAAGGCCTGCGCCGACGATTGAGATAGTTTTAGCCATGGTCGCGCTCCTTCTGCCGCCCGGAGGTCAGGCAGTTGCTATGGGAGCCGCTGGCTCGGCAGCATGTGGCTGGCCGAGATGCGTGCGACAGACAAGGCGAGGCTGTCATTTTCGCGACAGGCCCAAGTTACCTCAACTCATCGCTCCAGGCAAAGTCGATGCGTTCTGGCAAGCCGATGTCCGCACTTCACCCTTTGCCGACCTTCAGCATATCCGCTTTCGGCGTCGGACGGTCTTTTCTACAATGATCTATCTCCGTCATTCAGGGGGAAAGTCGGGGAGCCCAGCAGCGCGCCAGTGGGCGACCCGAAGGCCGGCGCGGAGCAACCAACCTGTCGCGGACTCGATCGTCCAACGGCAGGGGCTAGAGGCGCACGAGGGGTTTCGGACCTCCGCCGTGCTCGCACGTCGGCGAAGACACCAGCCATCCTAATTCCGAAAATATGCTGTCGGCAAAACAACCGCCTGACTGAAAAGTCAGCTCCCAACCACCCGCCCGTTCCCGCGGGCCTATACTCCCGGCTGTCGGTAGCGAAAGGGAGGCCCGTTCATTGCACCATTGTACACGCAGCACGGTTTCGCGGGCGTAGTGCGACTTCCCCCGGCCCCGATTTCAGACAATTCATACTATTCAGACGCTGTTTTTTCGCCGCGCCGTCTGAAATCCTCCGCCGCCTCCGGGACAATCGACGAAGGGGGATGGAGTCTGGTCTCGCCCCGGAACGCCCCGTCGGCCCCGCCCCCTCCCGCTCGGCTTCCCGACCCCCTATCTGCATCCCATGACTGACCTCTCCCCCCGCGAAATCGTCTCCGAACTGGATCGCTATATCGTCGGCCAGGACGACGCCAAGCGCGCCGTGGCCGTGGCCCTGCGCAACCGCTGGCGTCGCAAGCGCGTGTCCGAGGATCTGCGTGATGAGGTGACGCCCAAGAATATCCTGATGATCGGCCCGACCGGCGTCGGCAAGACCGAGATCGCCCGGCGGCTGGCGCGGCTGGCCGGCTCGCCCTTCCTCAAGGTCGAGGCGACCAAGTTCACCGAGGTCGGCTATGTCGGCCGCGACGTCGATCAGATCATGCGCGACCTCGTCGAGAGCGCCCTGGTCATGGTGCGCGATCGCCGCCGCGGCGAGGTGCGGGCGCGGGCCGAGGGCGCGGCCGAGGACCGGATACTGGACGCCCTGGTCGGCCCCGGCGCCGGGCCGACGACGCGCGACAGCTTCAGGAAGAAGCTGCGGGCCGGCGATCTGGACGACAAGGAGATCGAGATCGCCCTGGCCGACACCGCCTCGCCGATCCAGGGGCTGGATATTCCCGGCGGCGGCGCCGTGGGCCTGCTGAACCTGTCGGAGATGCTGGGCAAGATGGGCGGCGGCCGGACCAAGACGGTCAAGCTGACCGTCCGCGACACCACCGCCCCCCTGATCGCCGAAGAGGGCGACAAGCTGCTGGATCAGGACAGCCTGACCAAGGAGGCCCTGATCCTGGCCGAGAACGAGGGGATCGTCTTCCTGGACGAGATCGACAAGGTGGCGGCGCGCCAGGGGGCCTCCGGCGCCGACGTCTCGCGCGAGGGGGTGCAGCGCGACCTGCTGCCCCTGATCGAGGGGACCACCGTCTCGACCAAATACGGGCCGGTGAAGACCGACCACGTGCTGTTCATCGCCTCGGGCGCCTTCCATGTCGCCAAGCCCTCGGACCTGCTGCCGGAGCTTCAGGGGCGGTTGCCGATCCGGGTCGAGCTGAAGGCCCTGACGCGCGACGACTTCAAGCGAATCCTGACCGAGCCCGAGGCCAATCTGATCCGTCAGAACCAGGCCCTGCTGGCCACCGAGGACGTGACCCTGACCTTCACCGACGACGCGATCGAGGCTCTGGCCGATGCGGCGGTGGCGGCCAACTCCGCCGTCGAGAACATCGGCGCGCGGCGGCTTCAGACCGTGCTGGAGCGGGTGCTGGAGGAGACCAGCTTCAAGGCCTCGGACCTGGCGGGCCAGACCGTGAACTTCGACGGGGCGGCGGTGCGCGACAAGCTGAGCCTCCTGACCAAGGACGTCGATCTGAGCCGGTTCATTCTTTAGCGGCGGCCTCGCGCTCGCGGCGGTCCCGGCGGCGCATCAGCCGGTCGGCGACCGCCTCGGCGTGGCGCTGGGTGAAGGCCAGGGCGGCGGGATTGCCGCGCTTGGCGCCGATGCTGTCGGCCACCTTGGCGCCCCGCTCGCCGATCGGCATGGCCTTGCCCGTGGTGGTGTCCAGGGCCGTCTGATGCTCGATCTCGGCGTTCAGCTCGGCCCCCATCAGGATCACCTGGACCGACAGCCAGGTCCACAGCAGGAAGCCCATCATGGCCGCCAGCGGGCCGTAGGAGTCGGTGCGGACGAAGTTGGTCAGGTACCAGCTGAACACGAACGAGACCGTCAGGCTGACCACCGCCGCGAAGATCGCCCCCGGCGTCAGCCAGCGCCAGCGCGCCTTCTGCCGGCACGGGCCGAACCGGTAGATCAGGGTCAGGGCGGCGACATAGCCGACCAGCAGCAGGGGCCAGCGCAACAGGGCCAGCAGGCCCCATTCCTCCTGCAGTCCGAACAGCCCCACCACCACCGGCACCCCCACCACCAGCAGCGAGCTGAACAGGACGGCGGCCACGGCCCCCAGGGTGAAGCCCATGCACAGCAGGTTGTAGCGGACGATATTGCGCCGCTCGACCTCATGATAGGCGATGTTCAGCCCGTAGAAGAGCACCTTGACCGCGCCGTTGGCCGTCCACAGCGACAGGGCCAGGGTCCAGATCAGGGTGAAGGTCAGCTGGCCGTTCGAGTTCGCGGCCAGCCGCTCCATCTCGCCGCCCAGGAAGGCGGCGATGCTGCTGGGCATGACGCCGTACAGGAACTGGAGCCGGCTCCAGGCGTCGGCCGGGTCGGCGAACAGGCCGTACAGGGTGACGAACGTCCCCAGCAGGGGAAACAGCGACAGCAGGGTGAAGAAGGTCACGCCCCCGGCGACGAAGCCGACCCGGTCGCCGAAGTAGGAGGCGCCGGTGCGCCACAGGATGTCGCTCCAGCCCTTGTGCGGGATCTGTTCGGGCCGTTTGGCCAGGCGGCCGCGACCGGGCTCCCTGAGGTCGTAGTCCTCGGGCGTCGGCGGGGCCGGCGGGGCGGGTTCGGGACGGGGCGGGCGCAGCTCCAGCCCGACCTTGTGGCCCTGGGTGTAGAGCAGATGGGCGGCGCCGGCGCCGGCGGCCAGGCCGCCCGCCGTCGCGGCCACGAATTTCCACAGGCGGCCCAGCCCCCCGGCAGGGCGCCCGCGCCGCGCCTGCGGCCGGGCGGCGATCAGGCGGCGAAGGGCGGCGGCGGCGGACGGCTTGGGCTTGGACATCAGGAGGCCAACGGCGAAGCTGGCGCGACGTTCCCGAGGCGCCGAAAATCGGCTGCGCTTGAAATCACGGCCGCGAAGGGCCAATCACCCGAAATGACCACCGAGCCCCTCTCCCCCAAGCCGTCCGACGGCGCCGCGACCCTGCTGACCGTGTGGAAGGCCGCCCAGGCCCGCCTGAAGGGCGGCCGCATCGACAGCCCCGCCATCGACGCCCGCCTGCTGCTGGAAGCCGCCGCCGGCGCCAGCCGCATGGACATTCTGACGGACCCCTACCGCGTCGTCACGCCCGAACAGCACACGGCCTATGAGGCCATGATCGACCGCCGCCTGAAGCGCGAGCCCGTGTCGCGCATCGTCGGCAAGAAGGGCTTCTGGAAGATCATGCTGAACGTCACCCCCGACGTCCTCAGCCCCCGCCCCGACACCGAGACCCTGATGGACGTGGCCATGCTGGCCTTCGCCAAAACCCAGGCCTTCAGCGCCATCGACCTGGGCACCGGCTCGGGCGCCATCCTGCTGGCCCTGCTGGCCGAGCGGCCGGCGGCCCACGGCGTGGGCACCGACATCTCGACCGAGGCCCTGGCCGTGGCCAAGGAGAACGCCGCCAACCTGGACCTGAACGACCGCGCCGCCTTCCTGCGCACCGAATGGGCGGCGGGCTTCGGCGACGCCAGCTTCGACCTGGTGCTGTCCAACCCCCCCTATATCCCCACCGACCATATCCCGACCCTGGACCCCGAGGTCCGCGACCACGACCCGCACCTGGCCCTGGACGGCGGCCCCGACGGGCTTCAGGCCTATCGCGACCTGGCCCCCGAGGTGAAGCGAATCCTCAAGCCCGGCGGCGTCTTCGCCGTCGAGATCGGCTGGGACCAGGGGCCCCAGGTCAAGGCCCTGTTCGAGGCCCAGGGCTTCGCCGACGTCAAGGTGATCAAGGACCTGGGCGAACGCGACCGCGTCGTCACCAACGGCCCGGACCCGAGGACCAATCCGATCCCGCAGGAGTGAGATTTCAGACTCGCACCGAAAAAACAGTGTCTGAATAGTCTGAATAGTCTGAAATCCGCCCTCCCGCCGACGCCGCCCGCCCGATGCGGAGGCGCGGCGTCATCATCCCACGGTTTCGAACCCTGGTAGGGAAACCGGCGTGAATTTTTGTCAGAGCTTTGAAAACCAACGGGTTCGTCGGCGGAATTAGGGGCGCTGGCGCCTGTGCGGCGTCCCGTTACCCTTCGGGCTGCGAAGCGGAACCGGGGAAGCCCTCATCCTCGACGGGCGGCGTCCAGCTCGGGTCATTGACCGGATACCAGCCCTCGGCCAGATCGCGCCAATCGGGGTTGGCGGCCTCGATCAGCTTCAGCTTCCAGTCCCGCAGCCACTTCTTGAGCCGTTTCTCGCGGCGAATGGCCTCCACCACCCAGGCGTGCTGCTCGAACCAGACCAGCCGCGTGCAGCCATAGGCCTTGCCGAAGCCGTCGAAGGCGCCGGTCCGATGCTTCCACACCCGCTCCGTCAGGTTCGCGGTCATGCCGACATAGAGCGTCCCGTTCCGCCCGCTGGCCATGATATAGGTGGCGATGAAGGTGCGATGGGTCGGCATTCGCACAACCTATACGACGTATGACCTTTCGTCATCCACGCCCCTCTCTCTTTCGTCATCCTCCGGCGCGCGTGAGCGCGAACCTGTCGCGAACCAGGTGTTCCCGCATCGTGCGGCGGAGAGATTTCGCCTGACGGCGCCGCTGGGTCCCCCGGTCTGCGCCGCGAAGACGCGGCTTGCCGGAGGATGACGAAAGGTGTGGGATTAAAGGGCCGTCATCCGGGCAACGAAATGCCCCGTGTCCGGTTCGAAGTACTCGATTATCCAAGCCGCCTTGCGCAACTCAGGCTTCCAGGGGTCTGCGTCCCCATAGCCGTGGCCAGGTTGGCCGGACACCAACACGACATCGATCCGCCCGCCCAGTTCATCGACCGCGCGCTGGACATGTCGCAAACGCTTTTTGAAGCCCGGTTTGTGATTCCAAGTGTCAATCGGCATTGCGTCATGACGGGTGTCAAACGCCCCCTCGCCTCGCCCCCACCTGATCTCGCGAGACCAAAGGGACAGGCAAACACCGTTTTCGCGCTCAGCGCTCCAATCCGTCCTAGGCGACGTGAGTTCATAGCCAAGGGCCGCAAAGGCGTATGTGAATTTCATTGACCCAGCCCTCTACCCGAAAGTGGATGCTATCCCGCGCAAATCATTTCGTCATCCTCCGGGCCGCGAAGCGGAACCGGGGGACCCAGCGGCGCGCGTGAGCGCGAACCTGTCGCGGACCAGGTGCTCCCGCATCGTGCGGCGGATGGATTTCGCCTTCGGCGCCGCTGGGTCCCCCGGTCTGCGCCGCGAAGACGCGGCTTGCCGGAGGATGACGAAAGGTTCAGGTCAAGAACGCACAGTCGCCTTAACATCCCCGAGAGGAACACCAACAAGGCGCGGGATCCATGACGCTATGGCGTCGAAGCGCGTGCTAAAGCCAACACTATTATGGCCGCTTGCAGTCTCCTCGCCAATGTAACCGCCAAACGCCCGCCAAGGCCCGGGGGTTCGCTGCCGCTTGATAACAGGCGCGCCTGAACAACACGAACCAGCGACTTCGCTTAGCTCGTAAAAGCACTCTCCCGTATAGACCGACACCGGCATCGGCTGACTGATCCGCCGCCGTACGTAACCTTTATTGTAGATTAGATCAGGCCTGACTGCATTAGCGGCGTCTTCCGCATTTCTTGCAGATGATCGGATCTCATGAGCGACACGCTCGGGGTATCCCCAAAGCTCATACTCACAAGACGCATTCTCCGATGCTACCGAGACTTCGATGATCGAGTGCCAACTTCCTTCTAGCTTGATTACAGCAACATCTTCGTTCGGATGCTGCTCGAAATCCAATACACGAATAGGAAAAAACCCATTTTCGGTTGCAAAAAGCGCCACGGGATCGTTTCCCGTAGCCAAATCGCGACACACGTGACCAGCGGTTACGGCAACACCATCGCCGCCTATGAAAAATGCGGTGCCGTTTAGTGTAAACAGGCCGTTCTCCACAGTTCCGATTGGGAACACGAAGTCCCTTACGCTTTGAGTTTTAATGTCTTGGGCAAACATCTAATGCACCTGCGCCTTCCCGATCTCCAACCCGCCCTCGCCGGCGGTGACGGCGATCACCCCGCCGTCCTCGATCTCGCCGGCCAGCAGTTTGCGCGCAATCGGGTCCACCAGCTCCTTCTGGATCACCCGCTTCAGCGGCCGCGCCCCATAGGCCGGGTCGTAGCCGCGGTCGGCCAGCCAGGCCAAAGCCGCGTCGTCCAGGGACAGGTTCAGGCGGCGGTCGGCCAGCAGTTTCTCGAACCGTGACAGCTGGATCCGCACGATGCCGCCCATCTGTTCGCGGCCCAGGCGGTGGAACAGGATGATCTCGTCGATCCGGTTCAGGAACTCGGGCCGGAAGTGGGCGCGGACGGCGTCCATGACGAAGGGTCGGACGGCCTCGACGTCGTCGCCCTCGCCCTGTTCGGCCAGATACTGGCTGCCCAGGTTGGAGGTCATGATGATCAGGGTGTTGCGGAAGTCGATGGTGCGGCCCTGACCGTCGGTCAGGCGGCCGTCGTCGAGCACCTGGAGAAGCACGTTGAAGACGTCGGGGTGGGCCTTTTCGACCTCGTCGAACAGGACGACCTGATAGGGGCGGCGGCGCACGGCCTCGGTCAGGGCGCCGCCCTCGTCATAGCCGACATAGCCGGGAGGGGCGCCGATCAGGCGGGAGACGCTGTGCTTCTCCATATATTCGGACATGTCGAGCCGGGTGATGGCCGCCTCGTCGTCGAACAGGAACTCGGCCAGGGCCTTGGTCAGTTCGGTCTTGCCCACGCCGGTCGGGCCCAGGAACAGGAAACTGCCCAGGGGACGGTTGGGGTCGTTCAGGCCGGCGCGGGCGCGGCGCACGGCGTCGGAGACGGCGGCCAGGGCCTCGTCCTGACCCACCACGCGGCCGCCCAGGGCCTCTTCCATCTTCAGCAGCTTCTCGCGCTCGCCCTCCAGCATCTTGTCGACCGGGACGCCGGTCCAGCGGCTGACGACGGCGGCGATCTGTTCGGCGTCGACGACTTCTGGCGTCAGGGGGCCCTTGCCGGAGGTTTCATTGGCCTCGGCCTCGGCCAGTTGTTTTTCGATCTGGGGGATCTGGCCGTAGGCGATTTCGGAGGCGCGGCCGAGGTCGCCGGCGCGTTGGGCGTTGGTCAGTTCCAGACGCAGGCGGTCCAGGGTTTCACGCAGCTGGGCGCCCTGGCCGACCTTGTCCTTTTCGGCCTTCCACTGGGTGGTCAGGTCGTCGGACTGGCCTTCCAGATCGGCGATCTCGTCCTCCAGCTTTTCCAGCCGGTGCTGGGAAGCCTGGTCGGTCTCCTTCTTCAGAGCCTCGCGCTCGATCTTCAGCTGGACCAGGCGGCGGTCGATCTCGTCCAGGGACTCGGGCTTGGAGTCCACGGCCATGCGCACGCGGCTGGCGGCCTCGTCGATCAGGTCGATGGCCTTGTCCGGCAGGAAGCGGTCGGTGATGTAGCGGTTCGACAGGGTGGCGGCGGCGACGATGGCGCTGTCGGAGATGCGGACCCCGTGGTGGACCTCGTACTTCTCCTTCAGGCCGCGCAGGATGGAGACCGTGTCCTCGACCGTCGGTTCGGAGACGAAGACCGGCTGGAAGCGGCGGGCCAGGGCGGCGTCCTTTTCGACGTGCTTCCTGTATTCATCCAGGGTGGTGGCGCCGACGCAGTGCAGTTCGCCGCGCGCAAGCGCCGGTTTCAGCAGGTTGGAGGCGTCCATGGCGCCGTCGCCCTTGCCGGCGCCGACCAGGGTGTGCATCTCGTCGATGAACAGGACGATGCCGCCCTCGGCCGCCGAGACCTCGGACAGGACGGCCTTCAGCCGTTCCTCGAACTCGCCCCGGTATTTGGCGCCGGCGATCAGGGAGCCCATGTCGAGGGCCATCACCGTCTTGTCGCGCAGGCTCTCGGGCACGTCGCCGTTGACGATGCGCAGGGCCAGGCCCTCGACGATGGCGGTCTTGCCCACGCCGGGTTCGCCGATCAGGACCGGGTTGTTCTTGGTGCGGCGGGCCAGGACCTGGATGGTGCGACGGATTTCCTCGTCGCGGCCGATGACCGGGTCGATCTTGCCGTCGCGGGCGGCCAGGGTCAGGTCGCGGGCGTAGCGTTTCAGGGCGTCATAACCGTCCTCGGCGGCGGCGCTGTCGGCGGTCTTGCCCTTGCGCACCTCGGCGATGGCGGCGTCCAGCTTGTCGGCGGTGGCGCCCGAGGCCTTCAGCACCTCGGCGGCGACCCCGCCCTCGCGCGCCAGGGCGGCCAGCAGGCGTTCGGTGGTGACGAAGGCGTCGCCGGCGGATTTCGAGGCTTCCTCGGCGGCGGCGAAGACGCGGGCGGTGTCGCCGTCCAGATAGAGCTGGCCCGAGCCGCCGGTGACCTGGGCGCGCTTCTTCAGCGCGGTCTCGGTGTCGGCCTCGGCGCGTTTGGCGTCGCCGCCGGCGGCGGTGATCAGGTTGCGGGCCAGGCCGTCGCGCTCCTCCAGCAGCACCTTCAACAGGTGTTCGGGGGCGAACTGCTGGTGGCGGCGGGCCAGGGCCAGAGACTGGGCGGACTGGACGGCCTGTTTGGCGCGGTCGGAGTAGAGATCGAGATTCATCGTGTCGTGTCCCCTCGTGAGGCGGAAATGGTCCGACGCGCCCTCTGGAGCAAGCGACGCGTCCGTTCGCCAGAGGAAGTGGGTGTGTTGAACCGGCCACACAAGAGCCCCCGACGGTCGAGGGTTCGCCTTGACCGGAATCAATTGCGGCGGCGCCGTCTGTCGTCCCTGGCCGACGGCCGGGCCGCAGACGCGAGCCGGCCTAGAGCCGCGTCTCCCAGGCCGTCCAGGCCGCGATCAGCACCAGCCCGCCCGCCATCAGGGCGCGGCCGCCTGCGCCCTGGTTGACGGCGCCCAAACGGCTCACGCGGGCTGCGGTGACGACGATCAGGCCGTGAATCGCCACGCTGACCGCCACATGCATCCCGCCCAGGGTCAGCGCCTGGGCAGGGCCGGGCCGTAGTCCTGACGCATGAAGCCCGGCAGCAGGGCGATATAGAACAGCGCCGCCTTCGGATTCAGCAGATTGGCGGTCAGGCCCCGCAGGAAAAGCGCTCGACGACGATCACGCGTCTGGGGCGCCGGGCGGGCCGGACCGCCCTCGCCCTTCCAGGCTTCCCAGGCGAGCCAGAACAGAAACCCCACGCCCGCCCACCGAATGGCCTGATACAGGGCCGGCCAGGCCAGCACGATCTCGGTCAGGCCGAAGGCGGCGGCCAGCATCCACAGGGTCAGGCCCAGGGTGATGCCCACCACGGCCGCCAGCCCCGCCGTGCGGCCCTGCGACAGGGACACCCGCGCCAGCCAGCCCATGTTGGGACCGGGCGTCAGCTCGATCAGGACGACCGCCGCCAGAAACGGCAGGATCACGCCTGGATCGACCGGCCCGTTCGTCAGAAATCCCATCCATGCCTCCGGCCCGAGGCCTAGGCCGCCTCGGGGGGCGGGTCCAATCGCGGGGCGTTCGCCGCCGGTCGCCTTCCGCGCGGCGGGGCTGGAACCTCCAGCTTCGCCATACGCTTTCAGCCGATGCTGAGATCCAAGATGAACCCGCGCGTCTTCTGGGGCGCGAGCGCCATAGCCGGGGCCCTGCTGCTGGTCGCCCTGGTCGCGCCCGGCGCCTCGGACCTGTTCTTCGGCCGCGCTCAGGCCTGGGTGATCGACACCTTCGGCTGGTTCTATGTCGCCTCGGTCGCCGGCTCCCTGGCGGTGGCGGCCTATCTGGCCCTGGGGCCGATGGGGCGGCTGAAGCTGGGGCCCGACGACGCCGAGCCCGACTTCCCCTATGTCTCCTGGCTGGCCATGCTGTTCGCCGCCGGCATGGGCATCGGTCTGATGTATTTCGCCGTCGCCGAGCCGATCCAGCATTACGCCGCCCCGCCCGAGGCCGCGCCCGGCACCCTGGACGCCGCGCGCGAGGCCATGGTCATCACCTTCACCCACTGGGGCGTCCACGCCTGGGCCGTCTATGCCATGGTGGGGCTGAGCCTGGCCTATTTCGCGCACCGCAAGGGGCTGCCGCTGACGCTGCGGTCCGGGCTGTCGCCGTTGCTGGGCAAGCGGATCAACGGGCCGATCGGCGACGCCGTCGACATCTTCGCCATCTGCGGCACCCTGTTCGGCATCGCCACCTCGCTGGGCCTGGGCGTGTCCCAGATCAACAGCGGCCTGAACTATCTGACCGGCCTGCCCAATACGCCCTGGATGCAGGTGGGGCTGATCGCCCTGGTCATGGCGGCGGCGACCGCCTCGGTCCTGACCGGGCTGGACAAGGGGGTGCGGCGCCTGTCGGAGCTGAACCTGGTCCTGGCCGTGCTGCTGATGCTGTTCGTGCTGGTGGTCGGGCCGACGGGCTTTCTGCTGAAGGCCCTGGTGCAGAATTTCGGCCTGTACCTGGACCATTTCTTCGTCCGCACCTTCAACCTCTACGCCTATGAGCCGCGCGGCTGGATGGCCAACTGGACCCTGTTCTACTGGGCCTGGTGGATCGCCTGGTCGCCGTTCGTCGGTATGTTCATCGCCCGAATCTCGCGCGGCCGGACAGTGCGGCAGTTCATCATCGGCGTGCTGCTGGTCCCGACCGGCTTCACCTTCCTGTGGATGACGGTGTTCGGAAACACGGCCATCAGCCTGGACATGGGCCAGGCGGCGGGCGCGATTTCGCAGGCGGTGCAGACCGATCTGTCGACCGCCATCTTCCACTTCCTGGAGAACCTGCCGGGGGCGGCGATCACCTCGACCCTGGCGGTGCTGCTGGTGGCGGTCTTCTTCGTCACCTCGGCCGACAGCGGGTCGCTGGTGATCGACACCATCGCCTCGGGCGGGGCGGACGACACGCCGCGCTGGCAGCGGGTCTACTGGTGCACGCTGGAGGGACTGACGGCGGCGGCCTTGCTGCTGGCGGGCGGGCTGAGCGCGCTCCAGGCCGCCACACTGATGGCCGCCCTGCCCTTCACCGTCATCATCATCCTGCTGTGTCTGGCCCTGATCCGGCAGATGAACGCCGACCTGAAGGGCGAGACGGTCGAGACCGAGACGCCGCCGCTGGGCGAGCGGTTGAAGCGGATCTTCGCCCCGGCCAGCCGCCGCGACATCGCCCGCCAGATGCAGCGTCACGGCGTCCCCGCCCTGACCGAGGTGCGCGAGGCCCTCGTCGCCGAAGGCCTGGACCAGAGCCGGGTCGAGGCGGACGAACAGGCGGTCTGGCTGGTCGTGCCCCACGCCGAGGGCCGCGACTTCCTGTACCGACTGGGCGCACGGTCGCGCCCCCTCCCCGCCATCACCCCCTTGGACGCGCCGGAGGGGCGCCGCGCCATCGAGTGGCGCATGACGGCCCAGACCGGAGAGGGGACCCGGCCGCGCGACGTGACCGGCTTCACCCGCCACCAGATCGTCGCCGACGTGCTGGACCATCTGCAGGCCTGGCGGCTGGTCTAGAGGGGAAAGGCGCGTTAGCGTCACGGCAGTCTTCGCCGGAGCCTTTCCTGATGTCCCTTCGCCTGTCGCGCCGTTCCCTGTTCGCTTCCGGAGGCGCGGCGGCGCTGGCGGCCCAAGCCGCCGGCGGTCCCGTCTGGGCGCTGGCGGCCAATGACGATGCGGGTCTGGCCGAGGCGGTGGACGCCTATGTGACCCAGGCCATGGCGGCCTGGCCCGACCAGCCGGCGTTGGGGATCGCCGTGGTCAAGGACGGAACGCCGGTGCTGACGCGCGGTTACGGCGTGAAGCTTCAGGGCAAGCCCGCCCGTGCGGACGAACACACCCTGTTCGCCATCGCGTCGAACACCAAGAACGTCACCGCCGCCGCCCTGGCCATCCTGGTCGACGAGGGCAAGGTGGCGTGGGACGCGCCCGTTCGCACCTATCTGCCCGGCTTCACCCTGTCGGACCCCTATATCGGCGAACACATCACGGTGCGCGACACCCTGAGCCACCGCGCCGGGTTCGGCCTGGGCGCCGGCGACCTGCTGTTCTGGCCCAACAGCGACCGGACCCGCGCCGAGGTCCTGGCCCAGGCCGCCTTCGTGCCCATCGAGGACGGGTTCCGGGCGCGCTATCACTATTGCAACCTGATGTTCGTGGTCGCCGGGGCGGTGATCGAGGCGGTGTCGGGCCTGACCTGGGAAGACTTCATCCAGACCCGCATCCTGGACCGGGTCGGCATGAGCGAGACCGTGCCCCTGGCGCGGCTGGCCGATCCGGCCAGGTCCGCCCTGCCCCATGGCCGGGTCGGACCGCCGCTGCGTTATCAGGGGGCGATGACGCCGATCGCAGACTCGATCGTCGAGGTGTGGAACTGGGATTCGGCGGCGGCGGCGGGCGGAATCTGCACCACCCCGACCGACTGGGCCAAGTGGATCGCCGTACGGCTGAACGACGGCCTGCTGCCCGACGGAACCCGGCTGTTCTCGGAAGCGGCGGCGCGCGAGATGTTCAAGCCGAACATCATCGTCGGAAGCTCGCCCGGACCGACGGCGGAACTGCCGAACCGGGCCATCGCCTCGACCTATGCGATGGGGTTGCAGGTTCAGGACTATCGCGGCGAGCGACTGATCAGCCACGGCGGCGGCTCGCCCGGCGGGATTTCGGCCACGGTGCTGATCCCCGGCCGCAAGACCGGTTTCAGCATCTTCTCGAACGCCGAGGAAAGCTTCCTGCTGCGCGCCCTGCGGTCGGGGATCGCCGACCTGTGCATGGGCAAGGTCGATGTGGACTGGATCGCGGACTCCAAACGGCTGGAGGCCGAGGGCAATGTGAAATCCATCGCCGCCGCCGCCGAGATCGACGCCAAACAGGCGGCGGGCGCGGCGCCGAGCATGCCGTTGGAGGCCTATGCCGGAACCTGGCGCGATCCTTGGTACGGCGACATCACCATCGTGCCGAAGACTCGCGGGAGGGGCCGCGACCGGAAGCCTGGCCTGTGGCTGACCTTCACCCACACCCCGGCGCTGCAAGGCTGGCTGGAACCCTATGACGGCGAAACCTTCCGCACCCGGTTCCCGGACAAGCGCGAGGAGGACGCCTTCGTCACCTTCAACATCCAGACCGCCAAGCCGGCCACGGCGACGATGAAGGGCGTGTCGCCCGACATCGACTTCTCCTACGACTACCAGGATCTGAAGCTGACGCGGGTCTAGCCGATCAGCGCGTGATCTCGACCAGCTCCAGCTTGGCGTCCTGCCTGGGCCAGGGCAGGACCAGCCGCCAGCGGTTCTGGCCGATCCGTTCCAGCACCCCGACCTGGTCGCGTGCGGTGTCTTGGCCATAGGCGGGCACGGTCTTCTGCGCCTCGCCCACGGCCTGGGCTCCGACATAGACCAGGCGACGATCCGTATCCGGATAAAGCAGGCCGCGCATCCGCTGCGCCCCGGCGGTCTTGGCCAGGATCAGATCGCCGCCGGGGGTCATCTCCACCGAACAGGCGGCCCAGGGCTGTTCGACAAAGGCGGCGCCCTGGCCCTCGGCGTGGCGTCCCAGCTTGATTGTGCGACAGCGGTAGTCGCCGGGCGCGGGCTGAAGCTGGCCCGTCTGGGCGGCGTTGGGATCGACCAGAGGCCCCAGGGCCTCGACCTGACGGGCGAAGCCGGCCGTTTCCGCCTCGGCGCGGCTCATGCGCCAGGCCTGATCGAGCCGCCCCAGCAGGCTGGCGTCCCCCGGCGTAGAGACGCTGCGCCAGTTGTCGGTCCCGCCCTGGACCCCGCCGGTCGGGGTCGCCGCCTGCTGTTCGGGCGTCGCCCGGGCGGGCGGCGCGGCGCGGGCCGGCACGCCTGCGGCGGGTTCGGAGACGGCGGGGGAAATCTCAGCCGCGCTGTTCGGGCTGTTTTCACCACAGGCTGCAAGGGCGGCGGTGGCGGCGAGGGCGAAGACGAGCGGGGTGCGGCGCATGATCGAGCTTCCGTGGGATACGCCCCCCTAACGGCCGAGCCGCCGCAAGGTTCAGTCAGCCGCCGCTGGCGGGGACCAGTTCGATCAGATCCAGATTGGACTCATACTGCGGCCAGGGCAGGACCAGCCGCCAGCGCGCCTCGCCGATCCGTTCCAGCACGGCGACCATGTCGCGGTCGGGATTGCGGCCGTAGGAGTTGGCGGCCGGCTCCTGGGCCAGGGCCATGGAGCCGAGCAGCAGCATGTGGCGGTCGTTCTCGGGGAACAACAGGCCCGACGGACGCTGCGACCCCGTCAATTTGGTGAACTTCAGGCCGCGCGAGGTCTGTTCGATGCGGCAGGCGAACCAGCCGTAGATCACATAGCCCAGACCATCCTCGCCGCCCTGGGAGCCCAGTTTGACGGTGCGGCAGCGGTAGTTTCCGGGCGGCGGCGCCACGTCGGCGCGGCCGGCCCTGGGATCGATCAGATCGCCCAGACTGTTCAGATCGCCGGATCCACGCTGGCGAGCCGCCTGTTGCAGGGCCAGGGTCCAGGCGGCGTCGCGACGCTGATACCGGTCGCGGTCCGCCGCGGTGATGACGCCGCGCCAGTCCATCAGCACCGCGCCGGAGCCGCCGGGCGGCGGCGGGGGCGGTGGAGGCGGCGGGGTCGAGGCGCAGGCCGCGACGGCGACCACGGCGGTCAGGGCGAGACCCCGGACGAGGGTGCGGACGGTCGGGCGAGACTGAACGAACTGACGCATCAAAGCTTCCCTTAACGCTGGTCGGGCCCGACGCTCTGGAGGGCCGGGCCTTATGGCGAAGTCGTCCCTTTAGGCGCCGTATGGGCGGCCGCCGTCAAGGCCGCACGCCCATCGGATCAGGGCGCGCCTCAGTCTTCGCCGTCGGCGACAGCCTCGACCTTGCGGCGCGGGGCGCGGCGACGCGGCGCGGCTTCGGCGTCCGCGGCCGCCTCGGCGGCGGGCGCGGGGGCGGACGAACGGGTCAGGAAGCCCGGCAGGGCGGTCGGGGCGTCGTCATCCGAGGCTGCGGCGGCGGCGGCCGGACGACGGGTGCGGCGAGCGGGCCGCTCCTCTGCGGCCGGACCCTCGACGGCAGGCGAGTCGACCACCGGCTCGGCGCGCTCGGCCACGGGCGCGGCGTCCTGCTTGACGCCGTCGGCGGCTTCGTCCGAACCTGCATTCTCCTGGCCTTCGAAGCGGCGGTTGCGTTCCTCGCGGCGACGCTCCCAGCGTTCGCGACGGCTCTCGCGGCGACCGCCCTCGCCCTCGGCGCGGGCCTCGCCGTCTTCGCGCGGCTCGCGGGGTTCCCGCGGCGGCTGAGCGTCGCGGTTCTGGTCGCGGTCGCGATCACGGTTCTGATCACGGTTTTGGGTCTGATCCCGGTCACGATCACGATCCCGGTCGCGATTCTGGGATGGGTCGCGGTCGCGGTTGAAATCGCGATCCCGGTTTTGGTCCCGGTCGTTGCGGTCGCGGTTCTGGGTCTGGTCGCGCTCGGCGCCGTCCTGGTTCTGACGGTCGGCGGCCTGCTGGGCGGCGACGAAGGCGGCGGCCTGGGCGCCGGATTCGTCCTCGAAATCGATGTCGAAGCCCTGGTTCGACTGTTCGCGCGCGGCGATGTCGGAGAAGGACCGCTGCGGCTGAAGCGCGCGCAGGACGCGGTAATAGTGTTCGGCGTGCTGCTGATAGTTTTCGGCCAGCACCCGGTCGCCGCCGGACGAGGCGTCGCGGGCGAGCTGCTGATAGCGCTCATACACGGTCTGGGCGTTGCCCCGGACCTTGATGTTTTCGGGGCCTTGCGAGTCCCACGAACGATTCGGATTGGCGCTGTTGGCGTTTGAGGCGCCCGCCTTGTTCCGATTGCGTCCGCGCTGACGCTTCATGCCCTTGAAATCTCTCATTCGCGCTACCGTGTGCAGGGATGGAGCCCAGGCCAGCGGCCGGGTCCGTCCGTTTCGTGGTTCCGTCTCGCTCGGGGCCGATCCCCGATTGTCGAACTGTCGGAATGCCTTGTCGCCCGCATGGTGCGCCGGTCCTTTCGGGACCGACCGTCATGATCGGCTCAAGCCGCGAACAGACGGGTGTAGGCCCGGAAAGCTGCGTTTGAGTGGGAGACGAAGGAGACTTAGCCTGTGCGCCGTCCCATTCCAAGGGGTTTTCGTCAAAGCGTCGCACCCCACGCCTAACAGCCCCGCTTTGCCGATGGCCCTCCGCTGGGCTAGGCATGACCTTTGCGACGACGACGAGGCTTTTTTCATGCGCGTTCTGGTTCTGGGCGGCGACGGTTTCTGCGGCTGGCCGACGGCCCTGCACCTGTCGGCCAAAGGTTGGGACGTGACCGTCGTCGACAACCTGAGCCGGCGCAACATCGACAACGAGCTGGAGGTCCAGTCCCTGACGCCGATCCGCACCATGGGCGAGCGGATCAAGGCCTGGAAAGAGGTGTCGGGCCGCGACATCGGCTTCGTCAACATGACGGTCGGCAAGGAGTTCGACCGGCTGGTCGCCCTGATCCGCGACCTGGCGCCCGACAGCGTGGTGCATTTCGCCGAACAGCGGGCGGCCCCCTATTCGATGAAGTCGGCGCGGCACAAGCTCTACACCGTCGACAACAACATCAACGCGACCAACCACCTGCTGGCCGCCATCGTCGAAAGCGGGCTGGACGTGCATCTGGCCCACCTGGGCACCATGGGGGTCTATGGCTACGGCACCGCCGGCCTGCGCATCCCCGAGGGCTATCTGAAGGTGACGGTGGACACCGACCACGGCCCCGCCGAACAGGAGATCCTGTTCCCGCCCAATCCGGGCAGCATCTATCACATGACCAAGACGCAGGACGCCCTGCTGTTCCAGTTCTACGCCCGCAACGACGCCTTGCGGATCACCGACCTGCACCAGGGCATCGTCTGGGGGACGCAGACGGTCGAGACCAAGCTGGACGAGCGGCTGATCAACCGGTTCGACTATGACGGCGACTATGGCACGGTGCTGAACCGATTCCTGATGCAGGCGGCGGTCGGCTATCCGCTGACGGTCCACGGATCGGGCGGCCAGACGCGGGCCTTCATCCATATCCAGGACACGGTGCGCTGCGTCGAACTGGCCCTGAAAAACCCGCCCAAGCGTGGCGATCGGGTCAAGATCCTGAACCAGATGACCGAAAGCCGCCGGGTCCGCGACCTGGCCGCCATGATCGCCGACAAGACCGGCGCCGTGGTCCACAACGTCGCCAATCCGCGCCAGGAGGCCGACGAGAACGACCTGGTCGTCGCCAACGACCAGTTTCGCGACCTGGGGCTGAAGCCCATCACCCTGGCCCAGGGCCTGATGGACGAGGTGACGGAGATCGCCCGCCACTACGCCGACCGGGCCGACCTGACGCGGGTGCCCTGTGTCTCCGCCTGGAACCAACGCCGGGCCGAGGCGCTGGAAAATGAAGCGCGGCCGTATGCGCCGCCCCAAGTCCTGTCTGCCTGAGTAGATCGATGCCCGACGCCGCCCCCGCTCCTTCGTCCGGCCGCGAGCCGTGCCTGCTGGTCTTCGGCGGCGGCTATCTGGGCCGGGCGGCGGCGCTGGAGGCGATCCGGCGCGGCGGGCGGGCCGTCGCCACCTCGCGCGACGCCGAACGCCGCCGGTCCCTGTCGGCCGAGGGGATCACGGCGATCGACCCCGCCGATCCCGAGGCCCTGAAGACCGCGCTGGAGGCCGCCACGGCGGTTCTGGTCACGGCCGCGCCCGACGCCCACGGCTGCCCCGGTCTGCGCGCCCTGGGGCCGGTGGCGTCCCAGGCCTGGCCCGACTGGATCGGATACGTCTCCTCGACCAGCGTCTATGGCGACCGGGCCGGGGGCTGGGTGTTCGAGGACGGACCGCTGAACGCCGCCAGCCTGGAGGGCGCGCGGCGGGTGCGGGTCGAGCGCGACTGGCTGGACGGCGGTCAGGGCATGGGGCTGACGGTGCAAATCTTCCGCCTGCCGGGCTTCTATGGCCCCGGCCGCAGCGTGGTCGAACGGCTGCGCGACGGGACGGCCAGACTGGTGCGCAAACCGGACCAGGTCTTCAACCGCATCCATGTGGACGATGTGGTCTCGGCCCTGTTCGCCTCGATGGACCGGCCGCGGCCCGGCGCCGCCTACAATCTGACCGACGACGAACCCGCCGCAGCCGATGTGGTGGTGGAATGGGCCGCCGCGAAAATGGGCCTGCCGCGCCCGCCCGAGATCGACTGGACCGACGACAGCGTCAGCGAGGCCATGCGGCGCTTCTATCTGGATTCCAAACGGGTCTCGAACGCCCTGGCCAAGGCGGAACTGGGCTGGCGTCCGAAATATCCGACCTGGCGCGAGGGGCTGGCGACGATGCTGGAGACGCCGCCGCCGTTGCGATTGGTGAGTTGATCACGCCGTCATCCTCGGGTCGAGCCCGAGGATGACGGGTGAATGCGGTCGCGCGCATAGCGCGCTTAAAACGGCAGCAGGTTGCGCTGACGGCTGTAGCTCATGGTGCCGACATTGGCGCCCAGACGCAGCCCGACGCCGGTGCGGATGGGGGCCAGGACGATGCCGTCGGCCTGCTGATAGTTCACGCCCAGGCCGGCGATCAGATAGGCCGAACCTTCGACCCCCGGATAGCGACGATAGATCATGTCGGGGTGATACAGGCCGTACACCAGGGTGAAGACCCGGCTGGCGTTGCCGCCCCAGTCCCAGCCGATCGAAGCCCCCTGCCAGAACACCTCCTGCGAGGCCGACAGGTCCTTCATATGCAAAGCGCCCCGCCCATAACGCGCGCCCACGACCACGGCGCCGGACCCTTCTTCGCCGGCGATATAGGCCGTGGGGCGGTCGCCCTGGTCGGCGAAGACCCGCTCGATGGCGCCGCCCACGACCTCGGCCGCGATGCCCAGCTCCTTGGACCCGGCCGCGACCAGTTCGTCGAAGCTGTAGGCCGGCGCCGTATTGTCCGAACGGATCGGATAATTCGGGTTGGCCGGAGCCGTGGCGCAGGCCCCGACGGACGAGGCGCCGGCGGCGGTGGCCAGGCCGGAAAGGATCAGTTGGCGGCGATGCATGGGGCGCTCCTAGAGGCGGCGAGGGACAGCCAGCGGGGACGCCGGGCTTTGTGACAGAGTCCCCGACCTTTGCGGCAGCCTTGCGGCTTCAAGGTTAACGGGGACTTACGGGGAGGGCCGCCTGCGGGAAGGTTAGGCCGGGAGACGCAACAGCTGGCCGGACAGCGTCCGCTTGGCTATCGTCGGTCTTATGCCCCCCAAGACGCCACGCCGAGCAGTTTCCCCGTGGATCACGGTTCCAGTCGGGATCGCCGTCATAATCACCCTCGCCTACTTTCTGAACCAGCCCGCAAGAACGAGGCTGGACGCCGCCCGGCGCGACCTCGCCGAGGCCGGCTACCCTGGCGCCCGTGTCAATCGGGCTCAGACACCGAGCAACATGCGTCGCTGCGGCGTCGGTCAGATTCGAAACAAGGGCTATGCCTATGATTGGAAGACAGACGCCCACAGCGGTGTTTTTTGCCAGCCTGAAGACGGCCGCCCGGTAAGCGTGCTTCTCGATCAATAGGCGGGAAACAGCCTACGGCGGTTATCCGAAGGCCGCCTCAATCCGCGAAACTACGCCCGCAGCCTGCCGCCCTGCTTCTCCACCGCCGCCACGATCTTGGCGGTCAGGGCTTCGATCTCGGCCTCGGCCAGGGTCGCCTCGCGCGGCTGGATCACGACTTCCAGGGCGACGGACTTGAAGCCGTCGTCCACGCCCTTGCCGCGATAGACGTCGAACACCCGGACATCGGCGATCAGGGCCTTGTCGGCGCCGGCCGTAGCCCGGACCAGATCGCCGACCGGCTTGGCGTCCTCGACCACGAAGGCGAAGTCGCGGGTCAGGGGCATGAAGGCCGACAGGTCGGCCGATCCCCGCGCCTTGCCCGACTTGCCACGCGGCTCGGGCACGGCGTCCAGCACGATCTCGAAGCCCAGCATCGGGCCGTCGGCGTCCAGCGCCTTCAGCACGCGCGGATGCAGTTCGCCGAACTCGACCATCACATTCTTCGGCCCCAGTTGCAGCCGGGCCGAACGGCCGGGATGCCACCAGTCGCGGTTCTGGCCCTGGGCCAGTTGCAACGAGGCGACCGGAGCGCCGATCTCTTCCAGCAGGGTGGTCAGATCGGCCTTCAGGGCGAACAGGGCGTCCTCACCGGCGCCTGCCCAGTGACGGGCGGCGTGTGGGGCGACCAGGGCGGCGATGACCGTGCGCTGATCCTTCGGGCCGTCGCCCAGATAGATGGGGCCGATCTCGAACAGGGCGGCGTCGTCGAAACCGCGCGCGGCGTTGCGCGCCGCCGCCTGGATCAGGTTCGGCAGGGCCGAGGGGCGCATGCAGTCCAGATCGGCCGCAATCGGGTTCTCCAGCACCAGCCGGTCATCCCCGCCGCCGAACAGGGCCGCGGTCGATTGCTTGGTGAAGGACCAGGTGACGGCCTCGGCGTAGCCCAGAGCGGCAAGGGCGCGACGCGCCGTGCGGACGCGGGCCTGGCGCGGACTCAGCACCCCGCCGGCGGGACGGGCGACCTCGGGCAGGGGCGTGTCGGGCAGGCTGTCGAAACCCTCGATCCGCGCGACTTCTTCGACCAGATCGGCCCGGCCCTCGACGTCGCGCCGCCACGACGGCGGGGTCACGGTCCAGGGTTCGGCCTGACCGGCTGGGGCGGCCGTGACGAGGAAGCCGAGCTGGCCCAGGATGGTGCCGATCCGGTCGTCGTCCAGGTCCATGCCCGTCAGGCGCTTCACATAGGCGGGGTCGAAGGCGAAGGGCGCCGGGCTGGCCGGGGGTGCGCCGACGAAGACGATCTCAGACGGTTCGCCGCCGCACAGGTCCAGGATCAGGCGGGTGGCCAGCTCCAAGCCGGGCGTGACCGAGACCGGATCGACGCCGCGCGCGAACCGGTACTGGGCGTCGGAATGGATGCCGAGCGCACGGCCGGTCTGGGCGATCACCAGCGGATCGAACCAGGCGCTTTCGATGAAGACGTCGGTCGTGGTTTCGTCGCAGCCGGTGCTTTCGCCGCCCATGACGCCGCCCAAGCCGATGGGGCGCTCGCCCCCGGCGTCGGCGATGACGCAGTCGGCGGCGGAGGCCGTATAGGTCTTGCCGTCCAGGGCGATCAGATGCTCGGGCTCGCCGCCCTCGATATGGGCGGTCCCGGCCGAGACCTGTCCGCCGCGCACCACGATCTCGGTCCCGACCAGCTTGGCCACGTCATAGACGTGCAGCGGGCGGGCGCGGTCATAGGCGATCAGATTGGTCACATCGACCAGCCGATTATGGGATTTGACGCCGATGGCGGTCAGGCGTTTCTGCAGCCAGGCCGGCGACGGCCCGTTCTTGACGCCCCGGATCACCCGGCCGGCGAAGACCGGACACATCTCGGGCGCATCCAGCCGCACGGTGATCGGCGACGGGAAGGCCCCGCGCACCACGGCGATGTCGAAATGCTTCAGCTTGCCGACGCTGGCGGCGGCCAGATCCCGCGCGATGCCGGCGACGCCCAGCCAGTCGGGCCGGTTCGGCGTCACTTCGAAGTCGATGACCGGCTCGGCGCCGAACAGGCCGGCGACCGGGGTTCCGACCGGGATTTCCGGCGGCAGTTCCTGGATGCCGTCGCTCTCATCCGCCAGCTCCAGCTCCGAGGCCGAGCACAGCATGCCGTTCGACACCACGCCGCGCACGGGCTTCTCGACCAGGGTCACGCCCAGGCCGGGCACATAGGCGCCGATGGGGGCGTAGATGGTGGTCAGGCCCGCCCGTGCGTTCGGCGCGCCGCAGACGATCTCTTTCACGCCATCGACCGTCTCGACCTGACAGACCTGCAGCCGGTCGGCGTTGGGGTGACGTTCGGCCGACAGGATCCTGGCCACGGTGAAGGGCGCCAGCTTGGCGGCGGGGTCGAGAACCTCCTCGACCTCCAGCCCGGCCATGGTCATGGCCTCGGCGATCTGATGGACGTCGGCCTCGGTCTCGAGGTGATCCTTGAGCCAGGAAAGGGTGAACTTCATGCTGCGGCCCCGCCCAGACCGGCGATCATCTCGTCAAGGAAGCTCTGCGGCCCGGTAAAACCGACGCCCAGGAAGCGGCAGCGAATGAATTTGCAGTCCCTGATCGCGACCGTGCCGGTCACCCGCTCGGAGCCTACGGGCTTGAGCATCAGGCTGCGAGGGTCGCCCTGAGCGTCGCCCATATTGCAGCCGTCGAAGTTGCAGCCCGACAGGGGAAGCAGGACGGCGGGGCCTTCAATCAGGCATTCGATGAAGGTCCGGCCCTCGATATTCGCATGGCCGGCGCGGCGGGTTTCCAGAAACAGCTGCGGCAGCCAGATCGAACCGTTGCGATATTCCGGCCCGGGGCCGATGGCGTCGAGGGTGATGGCGTGTGTATCGGTCATTATATCAGCTCAGGCCCGAGGCCGGATTGGGGGCGGCGAAGGCCGAGAAGCCGTAGTGGGCCAGCCAGCGCGTATCGGCGTCGAACATGGGGCGCAGGTCCGGCACGCCGTATTTCAGCATGGCCAGGCGATCCACCCCCATGCCGAAGGCGAAGCCCTGATATTCGTCCGGGTCGATGCCGCAGTTCCGCAGCACATTGGGATGCACCATCCCGCAGCCCAGGATCTCCAGCCAGTCGTCGCCGGTGTTGAACACCAGTTTCCCGCCCGACCGGTCACAGCGAATATCCATCTCCGCCGAGGGCTCGGTGAAGGGGAAGTGATGCGGCCGGAACCGCGCCTGAACCTCGTCCAGCTCGAAGAAGCGGGCGATGAAGGTCTGAAGCGTCGTCTTCAGGTGGCCCATATGGATGTCGCGGTCGATCACCAGGCCTTCGATCTGGTGGAACATCGGCGTGTGGGTGGCGTCCGAGTCCTTACGGAAGGTGCGACCCGGCGCGATGATGCGGATCGGCGGCGTCTGGCTCATCATGGTGCGGACCTGCACCGGCGAGGTGTGGGTGCGCAGCACCTTGCGCTCGCCCGTCTCGGGATCGGGCTTCAGGAAGAAGGTGTCGTGCATCTCCCGCGCCGGATGCTTAGGCGGGAAGTTCAGGGCGGTGAAATTGTGGAAGTCGTCCTCGATGTCCGGACCTTCCGCCACGGCGAAGCCCATTTCGGCGAACAGGGCGATCATCTCGTCCATCACCTGCATGGTCGGGTGGACCCCGCCCTTGCGACGCGGCCGGGCCGGCAGGGTCAGGTCGACGCGCTCGGCCTGAAGCCGCGCGTCCAGTTCGGCGGCCTCCAGTTCGGCCTTCTTGGCGGCGATGGCGGCGGACACGCGGTCGCGCAGGCCGTTGATCATCGGCCCCTGTTCGCGGCGTTCGTCGGGGCTCATGGCCCCCATCCCCTTCAGCAGCCCGGAGACGGAGCCGGACTTGCCCAGGGCGGCGACGCGCACCTCTTCGAGGGCGGCGACGCTCTCTGCGCCGCCGATGGCGTTGATCAGGTCGAGTTCGAGTGTGGCGAGATCGGTCATTTGGCCCGTGCATTAGCGGGCCGGGGCGCGTTCGTCACCCTTGAAGGCGCGCGGCAGGACTGATCAGGGCGCGGAGGCGATGGCGGCAAGCTGGTCGGCCGGCGCCTTGTTCGCCGCGACGATCCAGGCGGGCGGTTCCGGCTCCCAGCGGATGGGCCTTCCCTCGGTGCTGGTCCAGCGGTGCAGCCAGGAGATCCCGTTGGCACGGACATAGCGATCTTCATGAGCATAAATCGGGTCCGACAGGGCCTGTTCCAGCGTCACGAACCGGTAGCCGCGCGCCAGATAAAGGGCGTGGATCCGCGGATAATAGGCCTGGTTCAAGCTGTTGGCGTGCAGCAACAGGATCTGGGCCGGCTCGCGCCCGCCGGTCAGCTCGGCGCTATAGGGTTCGAAGAAGTCCAGCACCGTGGTCATATGGGCCACATAGGCCTCGCCGATCCGCCGTTTCAGCGCCTCGTCGCCCAGTTGCTCGGCCTTGCGATAGACGTCGCCGAACATCCAGTCGTTGTTGTCGATCGTGACGGGGGCGACCGTATAGCCGCGCTGGGCCAGGCCGGCGGCGATGGCGTCATGCTTCTCCTGGGTCTCTCCGGTGAACAGATAGGGATGACGGAACCAGCGCAGGGTCCGCCCGCGCGTCTCCAGCGCGGCGCGCGTGGTCGGGGCGCCGGCGTCCACATCGGCCAGATAGGCCTCGGCCGTCTTACGGTGGATATTGATGTGGCTGAAGCTGTGGTTGCCCAGATCCAGCCCCCCGTCCAGCCAGACGCCCAAGGCTGTCGGCAGGGTCGAGACGCGGGTCGGTTCGCACACCCTGCCCTCGTTGACGAAGGCCGTCCCCTGCGTGTCCAGCGGCTTCAGCATGGCCACGAGATCCGTGGTCAGCCGCATCAGTTCGGCGGGATCGCACAGCGCCGTCTCCGACGCCTGATAGGGCAGGTCGTCGAAGGTCACGGCGATGCGGCGGTCCTGAGCCGCCGCCGGGAAGGCCAGGGCGGCGACCGCCGCAAGACCGCAGATCAGGATACGTATCGCCATGAGGCCAGACTAGTCCGGACTTCCGCGCATGGGAACCGGCGCTGTTATCGTCCGTTCACGGATCAACTGTCCGCAACGCGCCGCGAAAGGTTCATGATCGGCAAAGCGGTTGTTAAATATCACTGGTTAAGCCCGCCCTCGTGGACATAAGGGGGGCCGAATGCCGCTGATCGGTGATTTCGTTGAGTTGATCGCGCCGGTGGCTCCGTCCACGCCGGGCGCCGAGGTGTTCGAACGTTTCCAGACCGAGCCGAACACCCTGGCCCTGGCCGTCGTGAACGATGACGGGCGCCCGGTCGGCATCATCGAGCGCAACGCCTTCACCCTGCGCATGGCGGCCGAGTTCGGGCGCGCCCTTTACGCCAAGAAGCCGGCCGAGAGCCTGATGGATCGCAACGCCCCCATTGCGGAGGCCAGGACCAGCGCCGAGGCCTTCTTTCAGGCCTATGGCGCGGCGGAACTGGGCGCCCTGCTGGGCGGCTTCATCGTCGTGGCCGAGGGACGTTATGTCGGCGTCGGCACGGCTCTGCAGGTCGTCCAGGCCGGCGCCGCCCTGCACCGCCAGCGGGCCGAGGAAATGGGGGCCCTGGCGCGGGACCTGGCCATAGCCGAGGCCGAAGCCGTCGCCTCCAGCCGCGCCAAGTCCGAATTCCTGGCCGTCATGAGCCATGAGATCCGCACGCCGTTGAACGGGGTCCTGGGCGTCGCCGCCCTGATGGAGCGGAAGCTCGAACAGGAAGAGCTTCGCCCCTACGTCCGCACCGTCATCGATTCCGGCCAGAGCCTGCTGCGGCTGCTGACCGACGCCCTGGACATGTCGCGCGCCTCGGCCGGGATGCTGACCCTGGAGGAAGAACCGCTGGACCTGTCCGCCGTCGCCTTCGACATCGACGCTCTGTGGCGGCCGCGCGCCGAGGAGAAGGGCCTGAACCTGACCGTCCGCACCGACCTCGAGGCCGGTCCCTGGGTCCTGGCGGACGGGATGCGGGTGAAACAGCTGCTGAACAACCTGGTCGGAAACGCCCTGAAATTCACCCAGACCGGCGGCGTGGCCGCCACCCTGGTCAGCCGCAGTTCCGACACGGGCCTGAGCGTCGAACTGACCGTGGACGACAGCGGCCCCGGCGTGCCGGAGGCGGCGGCCGCGACCATCTTCGACCCCTTCAATATCGGCAAGGCCGGACGCGAGGGCGCCGGCGCCGGACTGGGGCTGGCCATCTGCCGTCAGATCGCCGAACGGATGGGCGGCGGCATCAGCCTGGGCGTCTCGCCGATGGGCGGGGCGCGGTTCCAGGTCCGGCTGCCGCTGAGCGCCTGCGCCGCCGACGCGGGGGCCGTCGGTCCGGTCATGGCCGAGCCGACGCCGCACGAAACCCTGCATGTGCTGGTGGTCGACGACAACGCCACCAACCGCTTCGTCGCCGCCAAGCTGCTGGAGATGTTCGGCTGCACCGCCGAAATGGCCGAGAACGGCCAGGAGGCGCTGGACGCCGTCCAGGCTCGCCCGTTCGATCTCGCCCTGATGGACATCAAGATGCCGGTGATGGACGGGGTCGCCGCCACCCGCGCCATCCGCGCCCTGTCCGGCCCGGCCTCGCGCCTGCCGATCCTGGCCCTGACCGCCAACGCCGAGGAAGGCGACGAGCTGGACTATATCGCCGCCGGCATGAACGGCGTGGCCCAGAAGCCGATCCAGCCCGACGCCCTGCTGAACGCCATCCGCCTGGTGCTGGCGGCGGCTCAGACCGCCCCCGTGCCGCAAGCCGCCTGAGTCCGCCCCGAACCGGGCTTGAGGCCTGAAACGAAGAACGCCCGCCCCGGAAGACCGGAGCGGGCGTTGATCTTTTCGAACGCGGACGGGCCTTGGCCCGGCGCCCTTAGGCCAGGGCGGCGCGAACCTTGTCGGCCACGGCCTTGAAGCCCGCACCGTCGGCGGCGATCGAGGCCAGGACCTTGCGGTCCAGTTCGATGCCAGCCTTGTTCAGGCCGTTGATGAACTGGCTGTAGGTGAAGCCTTCGATACGCGCGGCGGCGTTGATGCGCTGGATCCACAGGGCGCGGAAGTTGCGCTTCTTGGCGCGACGGTCGCGATAGGCGTATTGCCCGGCGCGATCGACGGCGGCCTTGGCCGTGCGGATCGTATTCTTGCGGCGGCCGGAGAAGCCCTTGGCCTGCTCCAGAACCTTCTTGTGCTTGGCGTGCGAAGTTACGCCACGTTTAACGCGAGCCATGTCGCTATTCCTTCAAATTCTTTGGGTTGAGATCTGTCGTACAGCGCGCGCCGATCAGGCGTACGGCATGTAGGACTTGATCTTCTTGGCGTCGGCGTCGGCCATGACCGAGGTGCCGCGGTTCTGGCGGATGTATTTCGAGTTGTGGCTGATCAAGCGGTGACGCTTGCCCGCAACCCCGGCCTTGACCTTGCCAGTGGCCGTGAATTTGAAGCGCTTCTTGGCGCCCGACTTCGTCTTCAGTTTCGGCATTTCGATCTCCTTGTTGGAGGGGCTACCGTCCTTCGGACTACTTGAGCCCGTTGGATGAGGTGTCTCTCCAGAGTTATGAACCGCCTAGGCATGCCTGTTCGCCCGGCGGTTCGGTACGCGAAGGCGCGGCTTGTAAGCGAAGACGCCGGCCGACGCAAGATGAGTCAGGACAAGGACGTGGCGGGCGCTTCTGCAGCGACCTGACCCCGGCGGATCGCCCGCCCGGCGTTGATCGCCATCACCGCCGCCGGGATGGTCAGCAGGGCCCCGACCAGGAAGGGCCAGTCGTGCCCCAGGCCCGAGAACAGCGCCCCGGCCACCATGGGTCCGAAGATCCGCGCCACCGAGCTGGAGGCCATGTTCAGGCCCAGCATGGCGCCCTGCCGGTCGGGCGGAGAGGCGCGGCTGATCATGGCCGAGATATTGGGCATGGCCAGGGACATGCCGCAGGCGCCGACGGTCATGACCAGGGGAATGACCCAGCCCTGGACCAGGGGGATCATCAGGCCGCCCAGCTCCAGCCGGGTCGCGGGGAACCAGGCGACCGGCGCCAGGACCTGAAGCACCAGCGAGGCGCCGAACAGCAGCATCCCCGTCGCCAGCACCCGCGCCTCGCCGAACCGCCGCGCCAGACGCCCGGCGAAGAAGCCCTGGTTCAGCGTGGATATCACGCCGACGATCATGAAGCTGAGCCCCACCTCGCGCGCGCCCCAGGCGTAGCGGCTCTCGGACCACAGGCCGAACACGCTCTCCATCGCCGAAAAGCCGGCCATATAGACCAGGGTCACGACCAGGACCCGCGACACCACCGGATTTGTCCGCGCGTCCTTCAGCCCCGCCAGGAAGGGCGGACGCGCCGCCGCAGGATCGGCCCTGGCCCGGCTCTCGCGCAGGAAGACGATCACCCCGACCGCCGCCAGGGCCGCCAGGGCCGCAGCCAGGAAGATCGGCAGTTGATAGCCCAGCCGTCCCAGCTGCGGCTGGGTCAGCAGGCCGCCCAGCCCCGGCCCGACGATAAAGCCCAGGCCGAAGGCCGCGCCGATCAGCCCCATCCGCCCCGCCCGCTGCTCCGGCGGCGTGACGTCGGCGACATAGCCCTGGACGGTCGAGATATTGCCCGCCCCCAGTCCGGTGAACAGGCGCACCGCGATGGCCAGCCAGATATTGGGCACGAAGGCCAGCATCAGATAGCCGACGGCATTGGCCGCCAGCGTCGCCAGCAGGACGGGCTTGCGCCCGATCCGATCCGACAGCCGCCCCCAGAAGGGTTCGGCGAAGAACTGGCCCAGCGAATAGGCCGAGAACATCAGGGTGATCTGCCAGGCCTCGGCCTTCAGGCTCTGGGCGAAGAAGGGCAACAGCGGCACCACCAGGCCGAACCCGACCAGATTGATGAACACCACCGAGAACAGGACCGCCAGGGCAGGCGCGCGAACGGCGGGAGGCGAAGGCGTCTGGATCATGTCCCACGCTTAGCGCGACGCTTGGTCCGCGAGAAGCGCCCTCGCGTCGCCGCCCACTCGACCGCTCAGTTCGGCCCGACGGGGTTGTTCGCTTCCAGAAACCGCACCGTCTCGCGCAGCATCTGCTGGCGGGTGTCGGCGCGCGACAGCCAGTGGTCCTCGCCCTGCAGTTCGATGAACTCCACCGGCTTGCCGGCCCGGCGCATGGCCTCGGCCATGACCCGGCTCTGTTCGATGGGCACCACCGTGTCGTCCTTGCCGTGAATCAGCAGCAGGGCCGGTCGACCGTCTCGGCCAGCCGGGCCGGCGACAGGGCGTCCAGCGCCCGGTCGTTCAGTCGCGCCGCCCCCATGAACCGGTTCCAGTAGCGCACCGTCTGGCTGTCGTTGCGGCCCTCCTGCCGCGCCTCCCAGTTGACCATGCGGCGCAGGTCCGACACCCCGGCGACGGCCACGCCGCAGCGATAGACCCCGGCGTCCAGCGTCAGGCCCGCCATGGCCGCATAGCCGCCGTAGCTGGCGCCGACGATACAGACCCGTTCGGGATCGATGATCCCCTCGGCCGCCAGCCAGCGCACCCCGTCCGACAGATCGGTCTGCATCTTGCGGCCCCATTCGCCGTAGCCCGCTTCCAGGAAGGCCAGGCCATAGCCGGTGGACCCCCGGAAATTGGCCTGAAGCACCGCATAGCCCCGTGAGGCCAGGGCCTGGGCCCACCAGTCGAAGCCGGCCTCGTCCTGCGACGCCGGCCCGCCGTGCGCCAGCACGATCAAGGGCAGGCCAGACGGCGCCTCAACCCCCGGCGGCAGGGTCAGATAGCCGGGAATGTCCAGCCCGTCGGCCGCCGCATAGTGGATCGGACGCATCTCGCCGACCAGATCGGTCGGTATGGTCGGATAGGCTTCGGCCAGAACATCGGCCTTGCCACGCGTGAAGTCGACCAGTTGGTACAGCCCCGGCTCCCCGATGTCGTTGAACACGACGATCAGATTCTGCGCGTCATTCCAGGATGTCAGCACCGGTCTCTTGCCAGCGAAAGCCCGCTCGATGGCGCCCCACCGCCGCGCCGCAGCCGGATCGACGAACTCATAGTGCGTGCCGTCCTCCTCCATGCGACCGCCGCCGACCAACAGGCGCGTGCGCGGATGATGGACCAGGAAATCGGGATGATGCTCGAACGGCAACCGGCTCCATTCGCCGGTGTCCACATTGACCTCGAACAAGACGTCGGCCGTCTCCGAATCCTCGTCCTCGGCGGCCAGATCCGGCCGGTCCGCGCCGACGATGATCGTACGCGGCGTCCGCCCCATGCCCATAAGGCTGGGCGTATCAACCGGCGCGTCCACCGCCCAGGACTCGCTGAACCCATGCCCCTTGGGCAATCGCAGCGACCACCGCCCGCCGCGCTCGACATAGCGGGCCATGGCGATCACCTTGCCGTCGCCGTCCAGCACATAGTCCTCGATCTCGCGATCCATGGATTCCACCGACCGCCCGCGGCCGGTGGTCAGGTTGATCCGGTGCAGGTCGATCTGGCCGGTGGTGATATTGAACCCCCGCGCGAACAGGGTCGGCCCCTCTTCGGTCCGGCGGATCGAAGCCGGGCCGATCAGAACGGCCAGGACGTCCGGCGTACGATCCAGCACCTGAACCAGTTTCTTCTTCTCGAGGTCCAGCACCTGACCGAAGAACAACTCCCGGCGCGACACGCCCAGCAACGGGATGCCTTGCGTCTGCGAGGTCACGACCAGCACATGCCCCTCGCCGATCCAGCGCAGATCGCGAACCTTGGCGTCGCCGATGGCCGCGGCGAACAGATGCTCCCCTGTGGTCATCCGCGTCACCGCGATGGCGCGGATTTCGCCCACGACAGTGATCCGGGCGATCAGATCGCCGCTCGGCGAAACCTCCATGTATTCGACCGCCGGCGTGGCGCTGTAAGCCTCCAGGGGCGGCGGCGGCGAGGGTTCAGCAGCGTCCGGCTGAATCCGCGCCGCCGCACTGCCTCCGCACAGAACCATCGCGATCGCCACGGCGACCGCCTTCCCCACCGAACTCAACACCACGCACGTCCTCCCCCGAGTCGAACCTCCTTTTCGGACGCCCCGCCCGCAAGTTGCAAGAGGTCCGCGCCCCACGCGCAAAAAAAAGAAAGCCCCGACCGGGTCCGGTCGGGGCTTTCCAGATCAGCGATGGATCGTGCCGATCAGCGCGGCGCCAGGATCATGATCATCTGGCGGCCTTCCATCTTGGGCGCGAACTCGACCTTGGCGATTTCATCGAAATCGGCCTGGACCTTGTTCAGCAGCTTCATGCCCAGTTCGGGGTGGGCCATTTCACGGCCGCGGAAGCGCAGCGTGACCTTGACCTTGTCGCCCTCGTCGAAGAAGCGGTGCATGGCCTTGGCCTTCACCTCATAATCGTGGGTGTCGATGTTCGGACGGAGCTTGATCTCCTTCAGCTCCACGACCTTCTGGCGCTTGCGCTGCTCGGCCTTCTTCTTCTGTTCCTGGAAACGGTGCTTGCCGTAATCGAGGATCTTGGCCACCGGCGGTTCGGAGGTGGAGACGATCTCGACCAGGTCCATCCCGGCTTCTTCGGCGGCTTCGAGCGCGGAAGAGGTGGGCATGACGCCCTGTTTCTCACCGTTCTGATCAATGAGCAGAACGCGAGGGGCGCGGATATCCTGGTTCATACGCGGCCCGTCTTTCACGGGTGGCGCTTGCATGGGACGGCGAATGGGCGTCGTTTCCTTATGTGGTCAAAGAAGGCGTGTGTCGTGATGAGCGAATGTACGCGGCTGTCGCCACGTTCCCCTCATGACGGCAATATGCGCCCAGAAGCCCGGTTTTTCAAGGCTTGGCGGGCGTTTCGGCGATATAGGCGTCGTGCAGCGCCAGCACCGCTTCGAAGACATGATCGACGCTCAGAGCCTCGATGGGGGCGAACTCCCCGCGCGTCTCGTTCGAGGCCGCCGTGCGCGTCTTCGGCCCCCAGGGACCATACAGCCACCATTCCGTCGGCCCGAACAGGCCCAGCGTCGGTCGCCCCAGCGCCGCCGACACGTGCATCAGGCCGGAGTCATTGCCGACGAACAGATCGGCCCGGTCGATGGCGGCGGCCGAAGCCAGGATGTCGCCCTTGCCCACGAAGTCGATCCCGCGCGCGCCTGCGGCCACCAGCGCCGGCGTCGCCGGCGGCCGGTCGCCCAGCCCGCCCACGGGCATGAAGCGCCAGCCGTCGAAACGCGGCTCGGCCTTCAGCTTCTCGACCAGGGCGCCCCAGCGGTCTGCGGGCCAGCTCTTGCCCGGCTGGTGCGCGATGGGGGCCAGGGCGATGATGGGACCAGGGCCGGCGCCGCCCGCCAGCTGCGGATCGATGACGGCGGCGGCTTCGGCCCGCGCCTGATCGTCCAGGAAGATTTCAGGGTCCAGCGGCGTCGGCGATCCCATCAGCCGCGACACCATCTCGACCTTGCGCAGCCCCGTCTCCCACGAGCGGTTATAGACGACGCGTCGCTTGGCCGGGATCAGATAGGCCAAGGCCGAGCCCCGGATGTCGACGACCAGATCCCAGCGGGTCGAACGCACCTGTTTCCACAGATCGACCCAGTGTCCGGCCCTCTTCTTCTTGTCGAGCACGATGGTGCGCACGACGCCGGGCGCATTGCGGAAGAAGGGCGCGGGCGGCCGGCCGCAGGCGACGGTGATCTGCGCGCCCGGAACCTGACGTGAAATCTCGCGGATCACGCCCGAGGAGATGACGCAGTCGCCGATGCGATTGGAGGTGACGAACAGGACCTGGGGTGCGGACATGGGCCTGTGTTCCGCCATCGCGCGGCGCGGTCAAGGGTGACGGCGAAGGAAAGTCCGGGCAGAACGCCCCCATGACCGACATCCAGCACCTGTCCCGCCCCGACGGCGAAACCCTGGCCTTCAAACGCATCGAGGGCGGCGGCCCGACCGTCGTCTGGGTCGGCGGCTTCCGCTCCGACATGGAGGGGACCAAGGCCCTGGCCCTGGACGCGGCGGCGCACGACCGCGGCTGGAGTTTCGTCCGCTACGACCATTTCGCCCACGGCCAGTCCTCCGGCGACTGGCGCCGGGCCACCATCGGCCGCTGGCGCGAGGATGCGGTCGCCCTGATCGACAGCCTGTCCGGCCCGATCATCCCGGTCGGCTCGTCTATGGGCGGCTGGGTCGCCCTGCTGGCGGCCCTGGCGCGGCCGGAACGGATCAAGGGCCTGGTCCTGGTCAATCCGGCCCAGGACTTCACCGAACGGCTGATGTGGCCCGGCCTGGCCGATCACGAGCGCCAGGCCATCCTGCGCGAGGGCGAGACCCTGATCGTCGAGGCGGGCCTGGGCGAATACGTCCTGACCCGACGCATGTTCGAGGAGGCGCGCGACTGGCTGCTGCTGGACGGCGTCATCGACATCGCCGCCCCGGTCCACATCCTCCAGGGCCGCGCCGACGACGTGGTCCCCTGGCGCCATCAGGTCGAACTAATCGAGCGGCTGAAGGGCGGCGACGTGCGCCTGGACTTGATCGACGGCGGCGACCACCGGCTTTCGACGCCGGCGGACCTCGACCGGCTGGTGGCGGCGGTGGAGGGGATGCGGGGCTAAGCCCCCCCCGCGCCCCCTCGCTTCGTCACCCTCGGGCTTGACCCGAGGATGACGAAGGTTTGTGGCTACTTCCCCCCCGTCAACACCCCATACAGATCCGTCCGCCGATCGCGGAAGAAGCCCCAGGCGGCGCGATACTTGTCCAGTTCATCCAGGTCGAAGCGGTGCACCAGCACCCCCTCCTCCTCGGCGCCCAGGCTCTCGACCAGATCGCCCTGCTGATCGGCGATGAAGGAATGGCCGTAGAAGGTCTGGCCGACCTCGGTCACGCTCTCATGCCCGATCCGGTTGGCCCCGACGACGGGAACCGCGTTGGACACGGCGTGCCCCTGCATGGCGCGCCGCCACGGCTGGGCCGTATGCAGGGTCGCGTCATGCGGCTCGGTGCCGATGGCGGTCGGATACATCAGCACGTCGGCGCCCATCAGCATCATCGCGCGCGCGGCTTCCGGGAACCACTGGTCCCAGCAGATGCCGACCCCGACCTTGCCGAAGCGCGTCTTCCAGACCTTGAAGCCCGTATCTCCCGGCCGAAAATAATACTTCTCCTGATAGCCGGGACCGTCGGGA
The DNA here is from genome assembly GCF_049898245.1 of Brevundimonas sp. TSRC1-1. Classification (NCBI taxonomy): domain Bacteria; kingdom Pseudomonadati; phylum Pseudomonadota; class Alphaproteobacteria; order Caulobacterales; family Caulobacteraceae; genus Brevundimonas; species Brevundimonas sp. TSRC1-1. The sequence continues at coordinate 76,769 of NZ_JAFCXI010000004.1, read as the reverse complement.
ATATGGCTCTTGCGATAGACGCCCAGCGCCTCGCCGTCCGCGTCCAGCATGACCAGCGAATTGTAATACTGCGGCCCGTCCTTCTCGAAGATCGAGACCGGAATGGCCACGCCCAGTTCCCTGGCCACCGGCGCCATGGCCGTGACGCACGGATGCTCGCGCCATTCATAGGCCTGGCTGAACCAGTGCTCCTCCTGCGACACGCAGAAATACGGCCCCTGGAACAGTTCCGACGGCAGGATCACCTGCGCGCCCTTGCCCGCCGCCTCGCGCACGAGGTCGATCGTCTTGGCGATGTTCGCCTGCATGTCCTCGCCATAAGAGGTCTGGATGCCGGCGACTGTGATGGTGCGGGTCATGCGGGCTCCTGCTGGGAGATGCAGTGGAACGAGCCGCCGCCGGTCAGGATGGCCTTGGACGGCAGCGGAATGATCTCGCGATCAGGGAAGGCGTCCTTCAACGCTTTGCACGCCATATCGGCTGCAGCGTCGTCGCCGTAGGTGGGCACCACCACGGCGCCGTTGGCGATCAGGAAGTTCATGTGGCTGGCCGGAATCGGGCGTTCGTCCTCGTCCAGCACCAGGCCCGGAGACGGGATTCGCAGTACACGGAGCTTACGCCCTGCCGCGTCGGTCATGCCCGACAGATCGCGCGCCGTGGCGTCATAGACCTCGGCGTTGGGGTCGTTCCGCCCCCAGGCGATGGGACAGGCCACGACGCCCGGCGCGACGAAGCGGGCCAGGTTGTCCACGTGTCCGTCTGTGTGGTCGTTCAACAGGCCGTCGCCCAGCCAAAGAACCGCCTTGGCGCCAATGGCCGTCTCCAGCGCGGCGGTCGCGACCGCCTCGTCCTGGTTCCAGGCCGGGTTGCGGTTCGGGTTCAGCAGGCACTGGCGGGTGGTCAGCACCGTCCCCTCCCCGTCATGATCCAGCGACCCGCCCTCCATGACGAAGTCGTTCCACGTCAGCGCCACGCCCGCATGTTCGCCGATCTGACCGGCGACCCGTTCGTCGCCCGGCATGTCATATTTCCCGCCCCAGCCGTTGAACTTGAACGCCGCCGCCGTCTTCGACCCCTCGCCGAAGATCGGCCCGGTGTCGCGCAGCCAGATGTCGCCGAACTCGCCCGGCACGACTTCGACATTCTCGACCCCGGCGAAGCGCGCCCGGGCGTCCGCCAGCACCTCGGCCTTGCCGACCATAAGCTTGACCTGTTCACGCCCCGGCCCGGCCAGGGCCCGCACCAGCCCCTCGACCTCGTCCTGCGCCTGTTCCAGCGCCTCGAACCAGTATTCGGCATGGCTGGGCCAGCCCACCCACATGGCGCGGTGCGGAGCCCACTCGGCAGGAATGGCGGCGGAGATGGGAGCGGTCATCGGCGGGCAGGTCCTGTCTGGGGTCCAACGGAGCGGGCGGGCGACCCGCGAGCCGCGCCATATGGCCCCAACCGCCCCCGACTTCAACGGCGGGCTTTACGCAAAGAAAAAGGGCGGCCCGCGAACGGACCGCCCTTCGTCGTTTCAGTCTGGCTAAGCCTTAGAAGGCGGCGCGCAGGGTCACCATCGCCGTGCGCGGGGCGCCCAGCTGATAGCTGGCCGTGCCCGTGGTCGAGGTGGAGATGTCAGCCAGGTATTCCGTGTCGAACAGGTTGATCACGTTGAACTGGATGTACGAAGACCCGTTGCCGACGCTCGCCAGGTTGTAGCGGACGTCGAGATCGAAGGTCGTGTAGCCGGGAGCCACTTCGGTGTTGACGTCGTTCGAGAAGCGGTCGCCGACGCGCTTGCCCTGCAACCCCAGATCGAACGGACCGACGGTATAGGCGACCCGCATGCCATACTGCCACTCCGGCGTTTCAACCAGTTGATTGCCGGCGGTTTGGATGAAGACCGGCACGCCGTTGACGACGCCGTTGGGCAGATTGCTCTTAACTTCGCTGTCCGTGTAGGTCACCGAGCCGGTGATGTTGAACTTCTCGAACGGCGACCAGCCGAGTTGGCCGTCGAAGCCCTGAAGCGTCACATCACCGACGTTGCGGGTCAGGAACAGGTTCGCCGCCTCATCAAAGGTGCGCACGATGCGGTTCGAATAGTCCGTCTTCCACACGGCGATCGAGCCGAGCAGGCCCGGAGCCTGGTAGCGATAGCCGATGTCGTAAGACTTGGTGCGCTCGGGCTCGGGGTTCACGTCGACCTTGTCGTACAGGTCGTCCGTCCGCGGCGCAGAGAAGCCCTCGGCATAGCTGGCATAGACCGAGTTGTTATCGGCGAAGCGCCAAGTCACGCCGCCGTTCGGCAGGACCGCATCATAGCTCTTGCTGAACGAACGGGGCTTGCCGTAGCTGTTCGACGCGCTGCTGTTCATCGACGAGGCCGGGAAGGTGACCAAATCCGTGCCGGCGACCGGCGTGCCGACTTGGGTGGTGCAGTAGGCGTTGAAGGTGTCGCGCTGGTAGCAGTAGTTGTTCAGCTCACGGTCGAAGTAGGGCGCACGAACGCCCAGGTCCAAGCTGATCGCGTCGTTGAAGAAGTTGCCGCGATATTCGGCGGCGATCTGGTTCAGCTTGGCGTAGGACAGACGATCCCGACGACGGAGGATGGTGCCGTCGTCGAGCTTGACCGGCGTGCCGTTACGGCCGGCGAAGGGGTCTTCCGGCTTGCCGTTGGCGTCGATGTAACCGAACTGGCCCGTCTGACGGTGACGACCATTGTCGTAGGTGTAGGCGACGCGCAGACGGTTGTTGTCGTTGATGTCCCAGATCAGCGAGCTGGTCAGGGCGTAACGGTGCGTGTTGGTGATGTTCGGGCGGAACAGGGTGACGCGCGTGGCGCCGTTGATCACGCCGTCGCGGTTCAGATCAGCGCCGGCTGCGGAAGAGTTGCCGATCAGCTGCGGATCCGTCTCGCTCATCGTCTGAGTGCCGCCGCCGTGCGCCAGAACATACTGGAAGGACGGGTCGATCGTCAGGACCAGATTGTCACGCAGCGTGAAGCGCGAGGCGCCACGGATGTTGCCCGTGTTCGACGGATTGATGTTCACCAGGGTGGACGGCAGCGAGTTGCCCGAGTTGTAAGCGACGCCGTCGTTGAACTGTTGCAGCGTCTTACGGGCGATGAAGCTGTTGCGGTTCTCGTTGTAGTTGGCGGTCAGCGACAGGAAGTCGCCGTTGTCTCCAAGCGCCTGGTAAATACGGCCGTTGTACTGGGTCTTATCGACGCCGCCGGCGCCGATGAAGTGGTCATATTGGGTTTTCGACGCCGAGAACCAGGCGGTCGTGCCCCAGGGCCCGAAAGCGCCAGTGTCCACCAGGCCGAAGAAGCGACGATAGCCGGTTTCGCCGATCGAGGGCTGCAGCATGAAGCCGAACTTCTCTTCCGGACGACGCGTGGAATAGTTCACGGTGCCGCCCGTCGCCGAAGCAGTCGGGCTGTCAACGTCGGTCGTGCCGAGGTTGACCGTCGCGCGGCTGATCAGTTCCGGATCCAGCTGCTGGTTCGAATAGATGGCGTAGTTGCCGGTGTCGTTCAGCGGAACGCCGTCCTGGGTCAGCGAAATGCGCGCCGAGTCGAAACCGCGGATCGTCAGATCGCCGCCGGACGAACCGAAGGCGTCATTGTTGGTGAAGTTCACGCCGGGCAGCAGGTTGATCGAGTTCAGGATCGTTTGGCCGGGAGCCTGGGTCGAAATATATTCTTCGGTCACGGACGCCCGCGACTTGGACACGGTTTCAGCCACGATAGCGCCGTCGATGTTGCGCGGGCCGCGCTGACCAGTGACGACGATATCGCCCAGTTCGGCGGCTTCCGTGCCGGTCGATTGTGCGGAGGCGGCGCCGGCGCCGGCCAGCGTGCCGACGATGGCGGTGGTCGCCCAGAAGAGGCGCTTGCGGTTGATCATTGCATCTATCCCCAGATGAAGGCCGGACAGGCCCCTAAAGGCGACAGGCGGGGTCGCCTGCCGAAATCTGGCCCCATCTACGTCGGGTGTTGCAATGTCAGGCGACAGTTATATGACAGCGATATGACAAGGCCCAGCTGTGGCCCCTTCGCAACATTCATGCCGCCCTACGGGGGATTGCTTAGAAAATCCGCTCAAACATGTCGGCGACGCCTTGCGCTGTCCGCCCGATCGCCCGGGGTTCATGGAAATTGCCGTTCACCTGGCTCTGGGCGATCACATGGGCGCGGAATCGGGTGAACAGGGCCGTATCCGGCGCCTGGGGCGCCGACCAGAAGTCGTCCAGCGCCTGCTGGTCGGTCAATCCGTCGAAGTCGAAGAAGGCGTCGCCCAGAACCTTGACCGGCGTATGGAAGCCCAGGGCGGACAGGGCGGCGCTGGAATTGTTCACCACCATGCCCTGAGAGGCGCGACACAACTGGGCCAGATTTCCGCCATCGATGAAATCGACCCGGCCTTGCAGACCGCGCTCTATGACGAGACGCCGCGTCACCGCCGAAAGATCGATCAGACCCGGATCCAGCGGATGGTTCTTCACCACCAGCCGCGCGTTCCGTGGCGCATGGGCCGCAAAACTGGTCATGACCTCGGCGAGGAAGGCGGTGTTGTCGGCGTATCGCGAATAGCGAAGCAGTTGCGCGTCGCCTTCACGCTGGAGACAGACGATGAAGAATTCGCCCCGCGCGGCGATGACATCGACGTCGTTCTCCGACGCACGCCGCATAGCCAGGCCCAGATAGCGCCGCACATGGCCCAGGCACTGGCTCAGGGGCGAGGCCGTGTAATGGTTGGCGTGCAGCGGAAACAGGAAGGCGCCCAGCGTCTGGGCCAGATGGTAGGCGGTTATGTTGACCACATGGTGAGGCAGAATCCGGCCCACGGGGACAGGATCCGGCAGGACGGGTTCCGGCGCGGGATAGCCGTCGCGAAAACGGGGAAGGCCGCTGGACGCATTGACGCCGTTCAACTCGACCGTGATCCAGTCTGGGCGGAAATATCCATTCTCGAGCACCCAGACGCGGGCATCGAGCGCTTCGGTCGCCGACAGGACCGCGCGATTATAGGGGCCGCCTTCGCCAAACAGGAGGAGATCGGTGAAATCGGCCGCCACCTCCGCCAACCGTTCGGCCCAGACTTCCGCTGCGGCCTTGAACACCACGCCGCCGGCGCGGCGCCAATTCATGGCGTCGCCGGCGTTGAAAATCATCCGCTGAACCGTCGCGCCCCGCGCCTCCAACGTCCGCGCCAGAGCGACGCCGAATCCGCCGAACGGCGCCGACACGATCAGGAATCGTCGGCCGGACAGGCTTTGACTGTGGTGACGGACGCCGACAGGCAGGATGGTCACCTCGCCGCCGTACGCAGGCGTCGGGGGCGGTGCGCGAAGCCGCGATTGGACGGTCGGGGGGCTGTCCGCCCGAAGCCGGTACCGCCGCCGTCGGCGTCCCGTGACCTGTCGATGCGACTGGCGAAGATCAACCATTTTACAGATCCCCAATGCGCTTCAAGCGGCGCGACGGGTCAAGGAACGACTCTTCGCCGATGCAATCGGGGCGTTTGGCGGAGACTGTGAGCATTGGGCTTTATCTCGCTCGCTCCAGAGGTCGGATCAACCCAAATTCCATAATGCGGCGCGATTTCGACCAACCGTTACCGTCTCTCCACATAGAAAAACCGCCATCCTCTAACGAAGACGACGGTTTCTGATCCGTCCGATAGACGTACCTCAATGTCCCGCGCCCCCGACCCGACTTTCGTCGGGCCGGAGGTCATAGGTCTTAGAAGTTGATGTCGATCGTCGCGCGACGGTTGAGCGGCTCACGCACGCCGTCAGCGGTCGGCTTGGCCAGGGCGGTTTCACCCTTGGCGTCCAGGGCGATGACGCCGCCGTTGACGCCTTGGGCGACCAGGGCGTCCGCGACGGTGCGCGAACGACGGTTCGACAGGCCGAGGTTATAGGCGGCCGAGCCCGAGGTGTCGGTGTAGCCGACGATCAGGACGCGCGTCGGACGACCCGACTTGGCGTAGGAGGCGGCCTGGCTGACCACCGAACGGGCCTCCGTCGTCAGGTCCGAGCGATCCCAGTCGAAGTAGACGACGAACTGGCGAGCGACCGGAGCCTGGGCCACCGGAGCCGGGGGCGGCGGCGGGGGCGGGGGAGGCGGGGGGGGCGGAGGCGGCGGGGGGGGCGGGGGCGGTGCAGCTTCTTCAGCGCCGAAGCTGTAACGCAGACCCAGGGTCACGGTGTGCGACTGATCGTAGTCGCCGTCCCACTCGCCGAACGAAGTCCCGCCCACCGTGGTCGAGGCGAACGAAGCGTCGCCCGTCAGATAGCGGTAGGTCAGGTCGATATTGGTGCGGTCGCCCACAGCCCAGGCCAGACCGGCGATCGCCTGAGCGGCGAACTTGGTCGAGTCGTCATCGGCGGTGAAGGTGGCGCCGCGGTTGGCGCGCAGGTTGCCGTTGGTGTCGGTGGTGACGCGGTTCACGCCGGCGCCGAGACCGACGAAGGGACGGATGCCCCAGGCTTCATAGCCGAAATCATAGATGACATTGGCCATCAGGGTGGCCGACTCGATGTCGCCTTCCGGAGAGAAGCAGCCGCCGGTCGCCGGGGTCAGGTTGCACAGGCCCTGGGTGCCGGAGACGGCGCGCACGGTGCCGATGTCGCCCGAGCGGTAGCCGCCTTCGAGTTCAACGCGCCAGTTGGGGTTGAAGCGATAGCCGAGACGGGCGAAAGCCGCCCAGCCGTCGTTCACTTCATAGTTCCAGTTGGCGCCCGTCGTCGACGATTCGGCGTTGATGTCGTCGATCATGTGGTAACCGGCGTCGATCGCGCCGTACCAACCGTTCGGTTCCGCCGAGGCCGCGCCAGCTGCGAACAGCCCTGCGACGGCGACGGAGGCGAGAAGTTTGAGCTTCATAGCTTCCTCAATCTGTAAAATGCCTGAAGCCGAGCTGCTGCCCGACGTTCCCGAGCCAAACGGCATCGCTGGCCGGTTGTTCCGCCCGCCTGAGATGAATGTGGCGACTGTGGCGCCGTTTCAACACAATGAGCGAACGAGGGTCGGGAAACCGCGCCTCTCGTGCCGTGTCCCGGCTTGCGTTGACGCCACGTGAGGGGCCTAAGTTCGTCGCAGAGGAAACCGTTCTGGTCCAAGTCGCGCGTAAGGCGCGACAGGCCCGCCCAACACAGAAGGATCTCCGTCATGCGCGAAGCCGTCATCGTCTCCACCGCCCGCACTCCCATCGGCCGGGCCTATCGCGGGGCCTTCAACGACACCCAGGCCCAGCAGCTGGGCGCCCATGCGGTGAAACACGCGGTCCAGCGCGCCGGCGTCGATCCGGCCGAGATCGAGGACGTGATCATGGGCGCGGCCCTGCAACAGGGTTCGACCGGCACCAACGTCGCCCGCCAGATCGCCCTGGCCGCCGGCCTGCCCTCTTCGGTTCCGGGCATGAGTCTGGACCGCCAGTGCGCCTCGGGCCTGATGGGCATCGCCACGGCGGCCAAACAGGTGATGTTCGACCAGCAGAAAATGGCGGTCGGCGGCGGGCTCGAAAGCATCTCCCTGGTCCAGAACCAGTACATGAACCTGTACCGGGCCAAGGACGAGGCCCTGCTGAAGCTGGCGCCCCACATGTATATGTCGATGCTGGAGACGGCCGAGGTCGTGGCCCGCCGCTATGACATCAGCCGCGACCGCCAGGACGAATACGCGCTTCAGTCCCAGCAGCGCACGGCGGCGGCCCAGGCGGCAGGCCGGCTCGACGCCGAGATCGTGCCCATGACCACCACCATGCTGGTTACGGACAAGGCGACCGGCGAGACCACCTCCCGGGAGATCACCCTGTCGAAGGACGAGGGCAACCGGCCTGAAACCACCCTGGAGGGGCTGAAGACCCTGAAGCCGGTCTTCGGCGGCGGCGAGGAGGTCCAGCAGGGCGAATATATCACCGCCGGCAACGCCTCCCAGCTGTCGGACGGCGCCTCGGCCTGCGTCATCATGGAGGCCGGCGAAGCGGTGAAGCGCAATCTCCAGCCGCTCGGCGCCTATCGCGGCATGGCGGTTGCGGGGGTCGAACCCGACGAGATGGGCATAGGCCCGGTCTACGCCGTGCCCAAACTGCTGAAACGTCACGGCCTGACGGTCGACGACATCGGCATCTGGGAGCTGAACGAGGCCTTCGCCGTCCAGGTCCTCTACTGCCGCGACACCCTGGGAATCCCGGACGAACTGCTGAACGTCTCGGGCGGCGCCATCTCCATCGGCCACCCCTACGGCATGTCCGGCGCCCGCATGACCGGCCACGTCCTGATCGAGGGCAAGCGGCGCGGCGCAAAATACGGCGTCGTCACCATGTGCATCGGCGGCGGCATGGGCGCGGCGGGGCTATTCGAGATCTTCTGAGGTTCCCGTCTCCTCCCTGTCGCGTAGCGATGGGGGAGGAGACGTCTAAACCTTCTCGCTGACCTTGATCGCCACCCGGCAGCCGGCCTTGATCACCCCGCTCAGCAGCCGATAGGCCGGGGCTTCGCGGCTGCCGTGTTCGATGGCGTGATCGTGGTGGGCCAGTTCCTCGTCGCGGAACTGTTTCAGTTCGGCGGCCAGCGCGGGATCGCGCTCGCCGATCTCGGCGATCTGTTCGGCATAGTGTTTCTCGATCACGCTCTCGACCGCCTCGGTGCAGGCGTGCGCCGCCTTCTCGCCCATCAGGGCCGTGCCCGCGCCCAGGGCCGAGGCCGCGATCCGCCACAGCGGCGTCATCGCCGTGGGCCGCACCCGGCGCTCGTTCAGCAGCCGCTCGAACCGGGCCAGGTGCACGGCCTCCTGATCCTGCATCTCGCCCAGGTCGCGCACCATGCCGCCGTGCGCCTTGCGGCCCTCGAACACGGCCTTCTGGGCGCGATAGATCAGGACCGCCGCATATTCGCCGGCGTGATCGACCCGCAGGATCTCATCCATCCGCGCCTTGTCGGCGCCGCGGCCTGGCCGGGGCAGAGGGGGACGAGGCCGGGAGTCGGGGGTCGCCGCGTCGGTCATGGCGTCAGGCCTTTTCGATCCGGGGGGCGCGGGCGTCCTTGGGGCGTTTGGCCGCCAGCAGGCTGAACCCCGCCAACGCGAGGGAGAGGAGGGCGTTCCAGCCGGCCATGGACAGGCCCAGCCAGCTCCAGGCCACGGAATCGCACATGGCCACCCTCTGGGCCGGCCCTGTGCCGAGCGCCAGGGCGGTCAGGCTTTCCAGATCGACGCCGCCCCCGCCCATGCAGGTCGCGGGCAGGCTCCACCACTTGTACTCGCCGCCCATGTGGAAGACGGCGGTGACGGCGCCGGTGGCGAAGACGGCGGCCAGCAGGAAGGCGGCGATCCGGGGCGTGCCGCGCCGGCTGCCGCTCAGCAAGGTCCAGGCGGTGGCCACCGCCGCCACGGCGACCGCGCCCCAATAGACCTCGCGCTGTTTGAGGCAGAGGTTGCAGGGCGCCAGGCCCGCGAACCGCTCGAAGGCGTGGGCCGCGCCCAGCATGGCCAGCGACGCGGCCAGGGCGAAGGCGGTCCACCAACGGGTCATCAGGCGATAGATGTCTCTCATCGTGCAGCGGTCTTAACCCGCCAAGGCGTCGCCGTCGACTTACAGAAGCTTCAGCATCACGATCAGGGCGATCAACACCACCAGGCCGATCCCGGACCACAGCGCCAGGCGTTTCTCGACCTGGGCCAGCATGGCCGCGCCCCAGCGCTTCAGGATCCAGGCCTCGAGGAAGAACCGGCCGCCCCGGGTCACGACCGACGCCCCCATGAAGACCGGGAAACTGAAGGCCGCCAGGCCTGAGGCGATGGTCACCAGCTTGTAGGGAATGGGGGTCAACCCCTTGATCAGTATGACCCACAGCCCCCACTGGGCGAACCATTGGCGGAAATGATCCAGCCCGTCCGAATGGCCGAGAACCCGAAGGATCGCCAGGCCGAGATCGGTCAGGAAATAGCCGATGGCGTAGCCGAGAATCCCGCCCAGGACAGAGGCCAGGGTGCAGACCCCGGCGTAAAAATAAGCCTTCTCCGGCCGGGCCAGGATCATCGGCGCCAGCATCACGTCGGGCGGGATGGGGAAGAAGGAACTCTCGGCGAAGGCGACCATGGCCAGGGCGGGCGTCGCGTGGCGGCCTCGCGCCAGATTGAAGACGCCGTCATAGAGCTTGCGAAGCATGGAAATCCCCTGGCAGGGGCGACGCCCTAGCAAGACCTGCGTCCGACGTCACGCGCCGCGACATCGAAGCCCTCGCCGTCCGTTCCCGACGCCTCTAAAGGAGGCGGCATGACCCTCCCCTCTCCGTCCGGCCACGCCGACGACGTCAGCCACGACATCGCTCGCCTGTTGCGTCGGCTGTCCGACGACGGGGGCGAGGCCGGCCTGACCCTGGAAGAAATTCGCGACCGCCTGGACGAGCGCGCCTATGGGCTGCTGATCCTGCTGCTGTCGATTCCCTGCCTGGTCCCCGGCCTTTACGGCGTGCCCCAGGTGGTCGGGGTGGCCGTCATCCTGCTGGCCGGCCAGATGCTGGTGGGCCGGGAAGAGCCCTGGCTGCCGCGCTGGCTGCTGAAGCTGCGCGCCAGGGGTTCGTGGCTCAAGGCCATGGCCGATTTCGCCGAGTCGAAACTGGGCTGGATCGACCGGTTCTCCCGCCCCCGCCTGCGTCGCTTCGCCGATGGACCGGGCGAGAAGCTGGCGGCGGTCTTCATGATCCTGGCCACCCTGACCATCGTCCTGCCGATGACCAACACCATCCCCTCCGTGGCCCTGGCGCTTCTGTCGGTCGGCCTGATCCAGCGCGACGGCCTGTTCGTGATCGCCGGCGCGGCGGTGACGACGGCCTGGCTGACGCTCCTGGGCGTGGTGGCGACCGGCCTGCTGCTGGGCGCCGAATGGGCGACGCGGCTTCTGCCGGGCTGACCCCCTTCTTAAACGGAGGCGGGTTTTGGCAGTGCGATCCGGACGCCCATCCACAACAGGGCGCCGATAGCCGATATTCCGGCGTTGATGACCAGTCCGACGACCAGAAGAAACAGGAGAACGCCGACCGCCTGCACAGGCGAAGTGGCCGGAGCGCCGTTCATGAAGAACAGACCAGGCGACAGAAATGCGAGAAGTAGTCCCAACAGGGCCATCAGCACCTGAAACGTCGCCGCCACCGTGAATGTGACCAGGAACAGTCCGCCAAACGGTGCGCGTTTTAGATAGTCCATGTCTGTCTCCCCCAATGGCCACCCATCTGACACGCCAGGATTGCGGATGTCCATCAGAACTCCCTCCCCCATCACGACCCCGTGGGACCGCCTTGGCTCTGTCGTCATCCGCGACTAGGTTCCGCGCCAATCGGCGGCCCCTTTCGGTTAAGCCCGCCACAGAAGCTACGCGGGAGACGCGCCATGAACGACATGACCCCCACCTCTGATCAGGCCCCTGCCCAGACGACGGCGGAACAGATCAACCTGGAAAACCCCCTCGGCGTCGACGGATTCGAATTCGTCGAATTCACCGGCCCGGAACCCAAGGCGATGATTACGCGCCTTGAACTGATGGGCTTCACCCAGACCCACGTGAACCCGAAGACCGACGTCGTACGCCTGAAACAGGGCGACATCTCCTTCCTGGTCCACCGCACGCCCAACGGTCAGGCCCAAGCCTTCGCCGCCGACCACGGCCCCTCGGCCAACGGCATGGCCTTCCGCACCAGCGACGCCAAGGCCGCCTACGAGGGCGCGCTGGAACGCGGCGCCGTGGCGGCGACCGATGCGAACGGCGGGGCGCTGGGCGACTATCCCTATATCCTCCAGGGCATCGGCGGTTCGCTGCTGTACGTCATCGACCAGTATGGCGACGCCGGCTCGCTGTATGACGCCTGGGACGAGATCGAGGGTTGGGAAGAGGCCGAGCGCAAGAACTCCATGGGTCTCGAGATCCTCGACCACCTGACCCACAATGTCCGTCGCGGCCAGATGCGGACCTGGTCGGGCTTCTATGGCTCGGTGTTCAATTTCGAAGAGCAGAAGTATTTCGACATCAAGGGCAAGGCGACCGGCCTGTTCTCGCAGGCCATGATCGCGCCCGACCGCGCCATCCGCATCCCCCTGAACGAAAGCCAGGACGACAATTCCCAGATCGAGGAATTCCTGCATCGCTACAACGGCGAGGGCATCCAGCACATCGCCCTGACCACCGAGAACATCTTCGAGACGGTCGAGGCCATGCGCGCGCGCGGCGTCGATTTCCAGGACACGATCGAGACCTATTTCGAGCTGATCGACAAACGCCTGCCCAACCATGGCGAGGACGTGGAGCGGATGCGCAAGAACCGCATCCTGATCGACGGTTCGGACGAGGAGGGCCTGCTGCTGCAGATCTTCACCCAGGACACCTTTGGCCCGATCTTCTTCGAGATCATCCAGCGCAAGGGCAACGAAGGCTTCGGCAACGGCAATTTCCAGGCCCTGTTCGACTCCATCGAACTGGACCAGATCCGTCGCGGCGTCATCAAGGTCGACGCCTGAATGCGGATGCGGCCGCCGACCTGGCTGCCCTGGCTCGGCCCGGTCCTCGCGGCCGGCGCCGGGGGCGGGGTCGGCTACTGGCTGGAAATCGGCTTCTGGCCGACCCTCGCCGTCGCCCTGGTCTGCGGCTTCGCCCCGATCATCGCCTACCGCCTGTGGAAGCGACTGCATCACAGGCGGTAGGCCTGTGCGGAGACGGGCGGAAAGCGCTCCCCCCGATCGGCTCAGGGTTCCGACCCTGCCGTCCGCATGATCTTCTCGAACTGGAACGCATCCCCGTCTCCGGGAAGGTCGTCCTGCGCCCCGGGATGATTGGGATCGGGGTGATATCTGTTGAAAAACTCGATGATCCGGAAGCCGCACTTGTTGACGTAGAAGTGGATGTTTCGCTTCTCGAAATACGGGGTGTGCGTCTGCCAGGCGATCGTCTCGGGAAAGCGCTCCTCGATGGCGCGCCAGGCCTTGAGGCCCAGCCCCCGCCCCTCCTCGCCAATCTTCAGAAAAAACAGGTCGAGAGAGTTACGATGGGTCACGGGGTCGATTGTGACGACGGCGCCGCCGACCTTCCGGCCATCGCACACGATGCGCAGAACCACGGCGCCAGGCGCCCTGGCGGCGCCGTCCAACACCTCGTCCGGGGGAATCGGCTCATCCGGCTCGTTGCCGAACTCATCGACGACCGCGACGGCGAACGCGGCCTGCAACTCGGTCTTGAAGATCGCGAACTCGGCGGGATCGGAGTCGGCAAGAGTGACGGTTTCGCTGGTCATCGGGGAGCCATACACGGCACAGGCCTGCAATTGGAGCCCGCCGGGGGTCGAGGCGGACGCGCGGCGAGGGCCTGATTTCGACGGTTTTCCAACACCCCTGCCAAACCGGGCTATACTCCCGTCTGCGTTTCCCGAGGCGAAAGAGGTATGTCCATGTCATCCAGACGATACGCACACTTCCGCCACGCGTTCTTAGTCGTTTTCGCGGTTTTCGGACTCTCAAACCCTGTGCTGGCCCAGACCCCCGCGGCCCCCCGCTGGTCTCTCGCCATCCACGGCGGCGCCGGGACCATCGAGCGCGACCACATGACCCCGGCTCAGGACGCCGCCTATCGCGCCGCCCTGCAACGGGCGCTGGACGCCGGATCGGCGGTCCTGTCACAGGGCGGCTCGGCGCTGGACGCCGTCCAGGCCGCCGTTCAGGTCATGGAGGACGATCCCCTGTTCAACGCCGGGCGGGGCGCCGTCTTCACCGCGGCCGGCCGCAACGAGCTGGACGCCGCCGTCATGAACGGGGCGGACCTGACCGCCGGCGCCGTCGCCGGGCTGACCACCACCCGCCACCCGGTCGCCGCCGCCCGCGCCGTGATGGAACAGTCGCCCCACGTCATGCTGATCGGCCCCGGCGCCGACGCCTTCGCCGCCCAGGCCGGGCTGGAACAGGTCGATCCGGCCTTCTTCTTCACCGAACGCCGCTGGCAGGGCCTGATCAAGGCCCTGACCGAGGCCGGCTTGCCCCTGCCCGCCCGTCCCGCCGACGTATCGACGCCGGGAGCCCAGGCCGCCGTCGCCCCGCCGCTGAACGAGAGGAAGTTCGGCACCGTCGGCGCCGTGGCCCTGGACAGTCGGGGCCGCCTCGCCGCCGCCACCTCGACCGGCGGCATGACCGCCAAACGCTGGGGCCGGGTGGGCGACGTGCCGATCATCGGCGCCGGAACCTACGCCTCCAACGCCGACGGCTGCGCCGTCTCGGCGACCGGCTCGGGCGAGTATTTCATCCGCTCCACCGTGGCCCGCGACATCTGTCGCCGCACCGCCGACGGCGCGACCGTCCAGGCGGCGGCCGAAGCCGAGATCGCCGACGTCGGCTCAATCGGCGGCGACGGCGGCGTCATCGTCATGGGTCTGACCGGCGCCCCGGCCTTCGCCATGAACACCTCGGGCATGTATCGGGGGGCGGTGTCCTCGAATACGCCGCCCCACGTCGCTATCTATGCCGACGAAGACTGACCTCCTCTTTCGTCATCCTCCGACAAGCCGCGCAGCGGCGCAGATCGGGGGACCCAGCGGCGCGCGCGAGCGCGAACCTGTCGCGGACTCGCCCCTTAGCGTTCTTGCGGCGGATGGATTTCGCCTCCGGCGCCGCTGGGTCCCCCGGTTCCGCTTCGCGGCCCGGAGGATGACGAAAGCAAAAAGCCGTTCCCTCCTGTAAGACTGACCCCATGACCCCGACCGACGACGAACTGACCAAGATGGCCGAGGAAGAGCTGGACGCCGCCTGCGCCATGCCCTTTGTCGAGCTGAAGAAGATCACCCCCTGGGGCGACTCCTATGTCGGCTTCGCCCCGTCCGGCCGCGAGGTCGAGGTGGAGCGCCGCTATCTGTGGGCGGTCGAACCCGCAGGCGGGGTGGTCGTCGAGGTCGAGGTGCGCGACCCCGCCGCCCGCGCCGGCGCCGAGGCCAAGGCCCTGCTCACCGAACATCGTTAACCTTTCACTTGGCCCAGCTTCGCCGCTGCGGCATGATGTGGCGAGTGGGGGATGACAATGCTGCCGACACAAACCGACTTTCCCGCCGAGGTTGTTGCGACGCCCGTGATCTGGGACGGCGCGACCGCGTTCATCCTTTCGATCCTGAGCGCCGTGGCGGCGGCCGTCATTGCGAACTGGCTGGGCGTCAACGGAGAGCGCCGGCGACAGGAAGTCGTCCTGGTCACGATCATCAAGCGCAAGTACGAGATCATTCTGCAAGCGTCAGAACGCGCCATTCGCGCGGTCGGCGACGGAGAGCCGGCGGCGCGAGAGCTTGTGGCGACCGTCCGTCGCGAACTGGGATTTGTTCTGACCATCTGTTCTGGTCTTCCGCTCAAGAAGCTGGATGACGCGCTGGAGGGCAAGGCGGCCGACAAGCCCAAGCCGAAGCCCCCGGAACCGAGCCCGCCCCCTGTGCGACCGGTCCCGATCAGCTACAAGCTGGAAGAGGCGAAGGTTCTCACGTCCGGCCTCTGCGGAACGGGCGTCGAGGACGGCTATGTCGTGACGGAGGCCGCGCCGCCCCCTCCGCCCGCGCCCCCGCCCTGCCCGTCCCCCCAGGAGCTTGTGGCGGCCCATCGCATCCAGATCCGACAAGCGGTCGAGGCGTTCCACATTTACTGGAGCGATCGCGCCAGCCGGATTTCAGAACTCTCGGCCCTCCAGCGCGCCTTCGCAACGACCCTGCCGCCCAAGGTGGAAAAGGACGACGCCCCGCCCCTCCCCCGTCACTGACCGCCCCTCTGTTCCCCCCGGCGCGAAATCGGTCTAGGCCTTGGGCATGAAACTCGCCTCGCTCAAGCACGGCCGCGACGGCCGCCTCGTGGTCGTCTCGCAGGACCTGCACTGGTTCACCGACGCCTTCCTGATCGCCCCCACCCTCCAGGCCGCGCTGGACGACTGGGACCGCTGCGGCCCCCGGCTCCATGCCCTGGCCGAGAGCCTCGAGCACGAGGCCGTGCCGCGCGGCCGTTTCCACGAACGCGACGCCGCCTCCCCCCTGCCCCGCGCCTATCAGTGGGCTGACGGCTCGGCCTATGTGAATCACGTCGAGCTGGTGCGCCGCGCCCGGGGCGCCGAGATGCCCGCCAGCTTCTGGACCGATCCCCTGATGTACCAGGGCGGCTCCGACGGCTTCCTGGCGCCCCGCGATCCCATCCCCCTGGCCGACCCCGCCTGGGGCTGCGATCTTGAGGCCGAGATCGTGGTGGTCGTCGGCGACGTGCCCCAGGGCGCGACGCGCGACGAAGCCCTGGCCGCCATCCGCCTGGTCGGCCTGGTCAACGACGTGTCGCTTCGCAACCTGATCCCGGCCGAACTGGCCAAGGGTTTCGGCTTTGTCCAGTCCAAGCCCGCCAGCGCCCTCTCGCCCGTCTTCGTGACGCCGGATGCGCTGGGCGACCGCTTCAGGGACGGCAAGCTGCACGGCGAACTGACCGTCCAGCTGAACGGCCAGCCCTTCGGCCGCGCCGACGCGGGCGTGGACATGACCTTCGACTTCGGGACCCTGATCGCCCATCTGGCCAAGACCCGCTCGCTGTCGGCCGGGACGATCATCGGTTCAGGCACGGTCTCCAACCGCGACGCCGACGGCGGCCCCGGCAAGCCGGTCGCCGAGGGCGGCCTGGGCTATTCCTGCATCGCCGAGGTCCGCACGGTCGAGACGATCCTGCGCGGCGCCGCCGAGACCCCCTTCCTGGCCCATGGCGACACGGTCCGGATCGAGATGATGGACGACCAGCATCGTTCGATCTTCGGGGCCATCGAGCAGACGGTGGAGCCGCTTCCGCGCGACGCCTGACCACGCCAGATTGACCGATGTCGGCCTCGGGGGAGGCCTGGAGAACGACATGCCGCCCGAGAAACTCATACCGCTGCTGGTCTTCCCGGCCGTGCTGGTCCTGGTGCTGCTGAAGAACCGGCGCAAGCGGCCGTTGAAGCCGCAGTTCCTGTGGATCATGCCCGCCATCGTCGTGCCCCTGATCGGGCTCGGCATCTGGGGCTCGACCTATAGTCCTCGCGCCGTCCACGCGCCGTTCGGCCCCGGCGCCTGGGCCGTGCTGGCCATCGGCGCCGTCCTGGGCGGCCTGGCCGGCTGGTATCGCGGCAAGACCGTCACCATAGAGAAGGAGCCGGACGGTTCGCTGATGGCCCAGGCTTCGCCGCTGGGCCTGATCCTGCTGGTCGTGCTGTTCGCGGGCCGCGCCGGCCTGCGCGACCTGATCGAGACCCACGCCGCCGACTGGCGTCTGAACGCCATGGCCGTCACCGACGCCTTCCTGGTCTTCGCCATGGGACTGATCGTCCTGCAGCGGGTCGAGATGTACATCCGCGCCCGACGGGTGCTGGCCGGCGGGACCGACAGCCATGTGGAGGTGGCGGCCTGATCGGGCCCCATCATTGCAGCGATCCCGAAATCCGCCTGCGGCGCTCGGCTGCGCCCCGCACAGGACGGCCGTCCGCGTAAACTTCATGATGCGGTGAAGACCCTCTGGACCCGGCTCATGCCCTTGTGGCATGAGACCGGCTCCGCTGCGGGCGTGGTGGAATTGGTAGACGCGCTGGACTCAAAATCCAGTTCCGAAAGGAGTGCCGGTTCGACCCCGGCCGCCCGCACCATCCTTCCTGTCGGTGAGTCTTCCCGCCGCCATATGGCGCGGAAACGAAGACGGCCCGCCCCGGAGCCAGCAGGTTCGGCACGCGTGGGCGCCGGAGCCAGACAGGTTCGGAACGGGCCGTGAATGATCGGTACGAATACTAAAATCCGACCAGCCGACATATTGGCATTAAGTCGCATTCTTGAAAAGTCCCCGCTCGGCGATCAGCCCAGTTCGCGGTGGAAGAAGCCGGTCACATCGGCCAGAATCGTCGCCTTCTTGCGGAACAGGGGCGAGAAGGTCGCGATCAGGTCGGCGTGGTCCAGACCCGGATAGAGCTTCGCCTCAGACCGACCGCCGACCGCTTTCATTCTCTGGTCCAGAACGGTCGTGTCCTCGGCGTGAACCACGACGTCGGCCGTGCCGTGACCCAGCCAGATCGGCGGCGCGTCGGGGCGCACGAAGGTGACGGGCTGGGTCAGGGTCGGATCGGGGGCGCGGCCGAAGGCGTTCCGGGACGCCCCCACGTCGAACGGCAGGAAATCATAGGGGCCCGCCAGACCCGCCGCCGCCCTGATCAGTCCAGGGCGGTCGACCGCCTGCATATAGCGGCGGTCCAGACTGATCATCAGGGCCAGATGGGCGCCGGCCGAATGGCCCAACACCCCCACTCGTTCCGGATCGCCGCCATAGGCTGCGGCGACATCCGCCGCCTTGGCCGTGGCGACGGCGGCGTCTTCGATGAAGGCCGGAAAGACCACCTGGGGCACGACGCGGTAATCGGGCAGGGCCACGACGAACCCCTGGGCGGCCAGGGCCTGGGCCGCCCAGCCATAGAGGTCGCGCGACCCTGAATCCCAGCCGCCGCCATAGAAGAAGACGAGGACCGGATAGGTCCCCGGCGCGGTCGGGGCGTACAGGTCCAGCCTCTGGCGGGGATCATCGCCATAGGCGATGTCGCGCGCCACCCGTCGCACGCCCCCGTCCCTCGGCCCCAGACTGTTGAGCAGGCCCAGGGGTGAACAGGCGGCCGCCATCAGGCCCGCAATGGGCGCCAACAGGCCGCGCCGGGTCATGCGATACAGTCCATGGCTTCCAATACGTCGTCGCCCCTCGCTCGGCCCAGACCCTTCGCAGATTTATCGCGCCCCGGCGATCAGCCGGCCGCAGTTCGCATCCTCGGCCAGGCCCGGATCGACGAAGGCGAACAGGGCCGTGACCGGCGCCACCACCGCGCTCAGAAGACCGGCGACCCCGCCCTGGCCGACCAGGGCGCGGACATCGACGCCGACCTGGGGGGCGGTCAAGGCCCCTTTGACCGTGATGGGCGCCCAGACCCGCAGCAGGCGCGGCTTCTTGGATTCGCCATCCACACGCAGGTCCAGGGTTTCGGCCCCCAGGTCGATCGTGCCTGTGCCCTGGGCCAGAACCACATCCGTATCGATGACCAGGGTCTTGACCGTCGCCGCGCCGCCCCGCACGTCGAAATCGGCGACGGCGCACCGGATCTGGGCCGTGGACTGGTCTCCGCGCAACAGTTTCAGCAGGCCGGCGCTGGCGTTGATGCCCAGCAGTTCGGCGAAGGCCGACCGCATCTGACCGTCGGGCACCACAAGGCTGAGCGAGCCCTTGGACGCCGCTGCGAAATCATGGATCGAGGCGCCGGGTCCTTCCAGCCGCGCACGGCCCAGAGCGCGCCCGGTCAGGGGCGCAGTTCCGTCGCGCGCGGGAATGATGGATTCCAGCGGATAGCCGGCCAGACGGAAATCGACGACGCTGTAGGGGATGTCGCGCGTCGCATTGATCCGGGCCGTGCCGTTCAGTTCGCCCCGATTGAAGTTGAAACTGACGGGATCGAGATCAAGGACGCCGTCCTTCAGTTCCGCGCCCAGGTTCACCGCCCGCACATCCAGGTCATTGGCCTTCACCGCGACCGCCCGATAGCTCAGGCTTCCGTCCATCGCCCGCAGCCGCTCGGTCTGCAGCGGCGCGTCGGGCAGCAGCTTGCCGCCGACGGCCACGGGCGCCTCGGTATTGGATCCCGCCGCATTCGTCACGGTCCGGGCGCCCAGGACGGCGGCCAGGTCGTCGATGTCGAGGCGGCGCGACGTCAGTTCCGCATCGACCCGCAACCGTTTCGCCGCATCGACCCGCACATCGCCGGACAGGTCCGAGGCCCCGACCCGGCCGTCGAAATCACTGAAGGTCCAGATATTCTCGTTCCGCTTCAACGCGCCCTTCAGCCGATAGGGCGGGGTGTTGGGCAGGGCGACCCCCGTCAGCAGATACAGGTCCGACAGGTCGCGCCCCTGCAAGCTCAGGGTGGCGTCGAACCGGCCCAGGTCGAACGGCCGCGTCACGGCCCCCTTGGCGGTCAGGCTGGAGCCCGCGCCGCTGACGCTCGCCTCGAAGTCATAGGGTCGATCACGACGGATATTGATGAAAGGGCCGCCCCGGACGCGGAGCGTCAGCGGCGAGCCATTGACCTCGCCCTCGCCGTCCAGCACGAAACCGGCGTCGTCACCCTGCCCCTCGCGCGCATCGACCGTCGCCTCCAGTTTCAGACCGCGTCTCCGCTCGTCGAAGACCAGGCTGCCGTCGGTGATGACCAGCTGCTGGATGACCGGCAGTTTCATCCCCTCGCCCGTGTCGGGCCTTTCGGGGTTCAGGTCCCAGCTGTTGCGGCCGTCCTTGTCGGTGATCAGCACCAGCCGGGGGCGGGTGAAGCTGAGCAACGGCATTTCGATCTGGCCGGCGAACAGTTTGCGCAGCCGCACCGAGGCGCGGATTTCGTCCACATCGGCCGTATCGCGATCCCGCGCCCACTCCGGCCCGCCGATCTTGAGACCCCGCACCACCGCCGAAGGCGTCCAGCTGAACAGATGGACGTCCAGGTCGCCCTGAAGCGCAATGTCGCGATCATACGCCGCCGAGGCCCAGCGTCCGATGGGTTCGCGCACCATGTTCCAGTCGAACAGGATCAGAGCCAGAACGGCCAGGCCGATCAGAAGAAGGCCGACGCTCCCCGCCCAGGCCTCGGCGCGACCGGGCCGTCGGACGGCGGCGTACACCGGGTCATTCCGCCGCACCCAATCGTGAAAGCTTCGCGCGCGAGCCACAGCCGGATCTATGCCCCTGCGACGCAGGTCCGACCACAATTCGTTCCACTTCAGCATCTTGGCCAAACAATCGGCTCCGTGAGCCAGACAGAACGCGCAAGTCGCGGTTTGGAGCCGCCCGGTCCCCTCCGACCTCTCCCGGCCTAAAATTTTGTCAGTTATGCGCTCAGTTGTCGCAAAAACTTTACAACGCGAAAATTCGGCGCATATTTCATCAGAGCCCTGATCTTAATTCAGGCCACAGGAGGATGCCCGATGACCCGCTCAATGACCCGATTTGCATCGCCCGCGCTGGTTCTCGCCGCCATTGCGGCGACCGCGACCCCCAGCCTGGCCGAGACGTCCAAGCCGCAGCGCGCCGAATCCCAACAGATCGTCATGATCTGCGCGACCGATGCGGCCACCCGTCGCGCCTACCAGCGCGAGTTCGGCGTTCAGCCGGTCTTCGTCAGCGCGCGCGAAACCTTGAACGCCCGCTCGAACGGCGAAACCTGGTCCACGCCGCGCTGCATGACGGCGCGCGAATACGCCCGTCTGAACCAACTGGCCGAGACCCGCGCAGGTCTCTAACGAAAAAGGGCGCGGCCTTGCGGCTGCGCCCTTCCTTCGTTTCTGCGGCGCCCCGGCCCTATTGGGCGGGGGTCAGATACTTGTTCAGCCAGCCGAACACCTCATTGTGCCATTGCAGGCTGTTGGCCGGCTTCAGCACCCAGTGGTTCTCGTTCGGGAAGACGATCAGGCGGCTGTCGATTCCCCGGCGCTGCAGCGCCGTATAGGTGGACAGGCCCTGGGCCGTCGGAATGCGGAAGTCGTGGTCGCCCTGCACCACCAGCATCGGCGTCTTCCAGTTCTCGACATGGTTGGCGGGGTTGAACTTCTGATAGCCTTCCGGCTTGTCCCACGGCGTGCCGCCGTATTCCCACTCGGTGAACCACAGCTCCTCGGTCGAATAGCCCATGCCGAAGGTGTCGAAGACGCCGTCGTGGTTGACCAGGCATTTGAAGGCGTTCGACCAGTTGCCGGCGATCCAGTTGATCATATAGCCGCCGTACGAGGCACCCAGGGCGCAGGCGTTGGAACCGTCCAGGAAGCCGTACTTCTGCTGCGCGGCGGCCCAGCCCTTTTGCAGATCCTCCAGCGGCCGGTCGCCCCAGTGCTGGCTGATGGCGTCGGTGAAGGCCTGGCCGTAGCCGGTCGAGCCGTGGAAATCGATCATCACCACCGCATAGCCTGCCCCGGCGTAGGTCTCGAGGTTCCAGCGATACGACCAGCCGTCCCCGAACGAGCCCTGGGGCCCGCCGTGGATCAGGAAGGCGACCGGATATTTCTTCCCTTCCTCATAGCCGACCGGCTTGATGACGTAGCCGTGGACCGTCTCGTTGTTCCAGCCGGGGAAGCTGAACTGCTCGTATTCGCCGAAGGCCTTGGCGTCGAAGGCCGGGTTGGCCTGGGTCAGGCGACGCGGCATTTCACGACCCAGATAGGTCTTGAAATACAGATCGCTGGGTGACTTCAGACTGTCCTGGGCGAAGACGAAGCCCGACGGCGTCTGCTGGAAGGCCGAGACATGGCCGGGGCCGGTGACCGGGGTGACGACGCCGTTGCGCGTGTCCACGGCGAACAGCCTGGTCGAACCCACGTCGCCGGCGGTCGTGTACAGGGTCTGGCCGTCGCGCGACCATTGCAGGGTGTCGGCCGAACGGTCCCAGTTCGACGCGATCTCGCGCTTCTGGCCCGATTGCACATCCATCAGCACGATCTGATAGCGATCGGCCTCGAAGCCCGGACGCGCCATGGCGCGATAGGCCAGGGTGCGGCCGTCCGGCGAAAACACCGGCCCCGCGTCCCAGGCCGGATTGTCCTGGGTCAGGTTGGTGAAGGTCCCGTCGCCGGTCAGGCCGTTGGTCTTCCACAGGTCGAAATTGGTGCTCCACGGCTCGGTCTTGCCGGCCAGGCGCGCCGAGAAGACGATGGAATCGCCGGCAGGAGTGAAGACGAAGTCGCTCTCGTCGCCGAACGGCTTGGACGGAGTGTCGCCGTCGAAGCCCTTGGTCACCCAGGCCGGAGTTCCGGTCGCCTGACCGTTGCGACCGATCGACTGGACGAACAGATGGTTCTGGGTGTGGTCGTTCCACGTATCCCAGTGGCGGACGAACATCCGGTCATAGACCTGGCCGGTTGTTTTCCGCTCGGCCATGGCCTTGCCCATCTCGACCGAGGCGTCCAGATCGGCCGCGTCCGGATAGACGGCCAGGGACACGGCCACCTTGTCGCCCGAGGGGCTGATCCGATAGGCGTTCACGTCCAGCGGCAGATTGGTCACCTGCACCGGCGTCGCCGTGGGCGAGGCCACGCGCCAGACCTGGCTGGCGCCCGACTTGCCCGACAGGAAATACAGATTGCCGTCCCCGCCCCAGCGGGCGGTGTTGGCGCCCTGGTCCGAGATAGCCAGTCGGCGCGGCGCCACGTCCGGCGTCTCCAGATCCAGCATCCACAGGCTGCCGGCGCGGCGGTTGGCCTCTACATCCGTCGTCGTCACCGAATAGACGACGTAGCGCCCGTCCGGCGACACCTGCGGATCCCCCAGCCGGTTGGCCGTGATCATATCCTTATAGGTGAAGGCGTCAGGCGTCGCGGGCGCAGCCGGAACCGGCGCGGGCGGAACCTGGGCCAGGGCCGGAGCGGCGCTCATCAGGGCGCCCGACAAGGCAATTCCCGCGCAGGCGGCGGACAAGAGAGAACGGTGGCGCATGGGGCATTCCTCGCAAAACTTGCAGCGGCGAGGCGTAGCACCACCGTTCGCCGGGCGAAAGTTGCTGACAGCTCAGAAGTTAGCTAAGTTACTTGGACCAAGGAGCGCGACATGACCACTGTCACCGTCCACCACGCCAAGACCCATCTCTCCAAACTGATCGCCGCCGCCGAACGCGGCGAAGAGGTCGTCATTGCGCGCGGCGACAAGCCCGCAGTACGGATTGTGCCCTTCCAGCCGGCGGCCAAGCCCGAGCGCAAGCCGGGTCGGCTGAAGGGCCTCGTCGCCATGGATGATCGTTTCTTCGACCCCCTGCCGGAAGACGAACTGCGTCTGTGGGAGGGCCGAGGCGAATGAGGCTGCTGCTCGACACCCACGCCCTCATCTGGTGGATGTCGGGGGAAGCCGGGCTCAGCCGCGCCGCAGAGGCCGCGATAAGGGACGGCGACGCCCATGTCTTCGTCAGCGCTGTGTCAGCCTATGAGATCGCCCTGAAACACGGCATGGGCCGACTGCCCAAGGCTGGGCTGCTGGCCGAACGGTTCGAGGCCGAGGTCGATCTCGAAGGTTTTGACATCCTGCCGATCACCGCCCGCGAGGCGTCCCACGCCGGCCGGCTGGACCATACGCACCGCGACCCGTTCGACCGGCTGCTGATCGCCCAGGGCCTGATCAACAACCTGACGCTCGTCTCCAATGAACAGGTGTTCGACAGCTTCGGCGTGGCGCGCCTCTGGTAGGCTTGCTCCCTTTCGCCGAACCGGCGACAAGCGGACGTCCATGAATTCCGCCGCCCTTCCCGTCCGCCGCTCGCCCCATATCGTCGATGTCCTCATCGCCGAGCGCGCCCCGCGTCTGACCGCCTCTCCCTTCTGGCCGGTCGTGCGGCCGGCCCTGTATTCCGTGCTGAACTACAGGGCGGCGGTGCGGATGGCCGACGCCATCCAGAACCTGTCAGGCGCCGAAACCCTGGACTATGTCTCGGACCTGCTGAACCTGAAGGTCTCCACCGCCCATCTGGACCGTTTGCCCGCGACCGGCCGGTGCGTCGTGGTCGCCAATCATCCCACCGGCATCGCCGACGGGGTGGCGGTCTATGACGCCGTCCGACAGCGCCGCCCCGACGCCATCTTCTTCGCCAACGCCGACGCCCTGCGCGTCTCGCCGCGACTGGCCGAGACAGTGATCCCCGTCGAATGGGTTCACGACAAGCGCACCCGCGAAAAGACCCGCGCCACCCTGAACGCCGCCAAGGAGGCCTTCGAGGCCGAACGCTGCGTCGTCATGTTCCCCGCCGGCCGTCTGGCCCGCGAGCAGAACGGCGTCCTGACCGATCCCGAATGGGCGCCCACCGCCGCCTCCCTGGCGCGCAAATATGGCGCTCCGGTCATTCCCATGCACGTGACCGGCCCCTACAGCCGGCTGTTCCACCTGTTCGACAAGATCTCGCAGGAACTGCGCGACGTGACCCTGTTCCACGAACTGCTGAACAAGGCGGGCAAGCCCTTCGGCGTCGTGGTCGGTCAGCCGATCCCGCCCGAACGCCTGGACGTGGACGCCGTCAAGGCCACCCTGGCCCTGAAACAGTTCACCGAACGGACCCTGGCCGCCGATCCCGACGCGGTGTTCCCATGAAGATCGAACTTCCCGACGCCGAGGCCACTACTCGTCTGGGCCACGCCATCGCCCCTCTTCTCGCGCCGGGCGACAGCCTGCTGCTGTACGGGCCGCTGGGCATGGGCAAGTCGACCCTGGCGCGCGGCCTGATCCGCGCCCTGACCACGCCGGACGAGGACGTGCCCAGCCCGACCTTCACCCTGGTTCAGTTCTACGAGAGCGACCCGCCCGTCGCCCATTTCGACCTCTATCGCCTGACCCGGCCGGAGGAGGCGTTCGAGATCGGCCTGGACGAGACCCTGGACGAGGGCTGCGCCATCATCGAATGGCCCGAGCGTCTGGGCGAGGCGCCCGAGCGGTTCCTGGGGCCGGACCGGCTGGTCATCGAAATTTCCGAACACGGCGACGGCCGTGTTGCGACCGTTTCCGGCGCAGGCCGGTGGGAAGACCTGATCGACCATGTCCGTTTCTGACCGCGAACAGCTTCGCCTCGACTTCCTGGCCTCCGCCGGCCTGGCCCAGGCCGCCCGCGCCCCCTTGCCCGGCGACGCCTCGACGCGGCGCTACGAGCGGCTGACCCCGGCCGACGGCCCCAGCCTGATGCTGATGGACCAGGCCCCGGCGGCCGAAAGCCCCCCCGCCGACCCGGCCTGGACGCCGCAGCAGCGTCAGGCCGCCGGCTGGAACGCCGTCGCCCGTCTGTCGGCCGGACGGATAGAGGCCTTCGCCGCCGTCGCCGCCCATCTGAAGGCGCTGGGCCTGTCCGCCCCTGAAATCCCGGCCCTGGACGCCCCCAACGGCCTGGCGGTGCTGGAGGATTTCGGCGACACCCT
This sequence comes from Brevundimonas sp. TSRC1-1, assembly GCF_049898245.1. Taxonomy (NCBI): domain Bacteria; kingdom Pseudomonadati; phylum Pseudomonadota; class Alphaproteobacteria; order Caulobacterales; family Caulobacteraceae; genus Brevundimonas; species Brevundimonas sp. TSRC1-1. The sequence continues at coordinate 50,825 of NZ_JAFCXI010000004.1, read as the reverse complement.
GTTCGCCCGGGTGATCGAGGACGGCGCCGACGAGACGCCGCTGTATCTGACCGCCATCGAGGCCCTGGCCGCCCTGCACGACGCCGGAAACCCGCCGCAGACCCTGCACGGCCCCGGCGGCGACTGGCCCCTGCTGACCTATGACGAGACGGCGCTTCAGGGCGGGGCCGACCTGTTCGTCGAATGGCTGCCCCGTCTGGACGACCGCGTCGCCTTCGACGCCGCCGCCGCGATGGCGTGGCGCGAGGCCTGGGCGCCCCTGGTCGCCTCGGGCGCAGGCGGCGCCTCGGTCATGGCCCACCGCGACTATCACGCCGAGAACCTGATCTGGCTGCCCGAGCGCGACGGCCCCGCCCGCGTCGGCATGATCGACTTCCAGGACGCGGTGCGCGCCCACCCGTCCTGGGACCTGCACTCCCTGCTTCAGGACGCCCGCCGCGACGTCTCGCCGGCGCTGGAGGCCGAGGCCCTGGACCGCTATTTCGCCCTGCGCCCCCAGGTCGACCGCGCCGCATTCATGGCCGACTACGCCGGGCTCGCCGCCCTGAACGAGGCGCGGATCATCGGCATCTTCGCCCGGCTGATCGCCCGCGACGGCAAGCCCCGTTACCGCCAGTTCCTACCGCGCATGTGGCGGCATCTGAACGCCAATCTGGAACAGCCGGCCCTGGCGCCCGTCGCCCGCTGGTTCGACCGCCATGTCCCCGCCGAGGTGCGCGCATGACCGCTCCCAAGACCGCAATGGTGCTGGCCGCCGGCCTGGGCACCCGGATGCGCCCCCTGACCGACGACCGGCCCAAGGCCCTGGTCGAGGTCGGCGGCCGCGCCCTGATCGACCATGTGCTGGACCGGCTGGCGGACGCGGGAGTCGAGACGGCCGTGGTCAATGTCCACTGGTTCGCCGATCGGCTGGAGGGTCATCTGACCGCGCGCGGACGCGCCCCCGAGATACTCATCTCCGACGAACGGGCCGAACTGCTGGAAACCGGCGGCGGTCTGAAGAAGGCCCGCCCCCTGCTGGGCGACGATCCGATCTTCGTCGCCAATATCGACAGCGTCTGGATCGACCGTGGCGACGCCCTGACCGATCTGATCCGTCTGTGGAACCCGGAGACCATGGACGCCGCCCTGCTGCTGGCCCGCCGCGAGGGCTCCATCGGCTTCGAGGGCGACGGCGACTTCTTCCTGGCCGAGGACGGAGAACTGACCTTCCGCGGCGACGCCCCGTCCGCCCCCTTCGCCTATATGGGCGTGCACATCACCCGCCCCGGCTATGCCGACCACGGCCCCGACGGCCCCTTCTCCCTCAGCCCCCTGTGGCGTCGGTCCGCCGCCGAGGGGCGCCTGTTCGGCTGCGTCCTGGACGGCGACTGGATGCACGTCGGCGATCCCCAGGCGCGGGATCAGGCCGAGGCGAAACTGGCGGGAGACGCGTGAGCGCCTTCGGTCCCTTCGCCGCGTCCAGCCCCCGCTGGTACGCCGTCCCCGCCCACCGGCCCTTCCTTGAAGACCTGGCCGCCGGCGTCCTGGCCTGGCTGGGCGATCTGCCGCCCGAGACCCTGTCCGACGCCACCATCCTGCTGCCGAACCGTCGCGCCGCCCGCGCCTTCACCGGCGCCCTGTCGAAACTCTCGCAGGGCCGCCCCATCCTGCTGCCCCAGGTCCGGCCGCTGGGCGATCTGGAGGAGGACGAGCCCCCCTTCACCCCCGGCGCCCTCGGCCTCGACCTGCCGCCCGCCATCCCCGCCCTGACCCGCCGGTTCGAGATGGCGCGGATGATCGTCGAACAGTTCGACAACAGCCTGACGCCGATGCGCGCCCTGGACTTGGCGGACGCGCTCGGCGGCTTCCTCGATTCCTGCCAGCTGGAAGAGGTCCAGAACCCCGAACGGATCGCCACACTGGTGGACGGCGAAATGGCCGAACACTGGGAACGGTCAGCCGAGTTCCTGGGTCTCGCCGTCACCGCCTGGCCCAAACGCCTGGCCGAATTGGGCCTGGTCGATCCCGCCTGGCGCCGCGCCACCCTGCTGCGCCGCCTTGCTGAACTCTGGGACCACACCCCCCCGGCCCAGGCCGTCATCGCCGCCGGTTCGACCGGCACCGTCCCCGCCGCCGGCGACGTGCTGATGGCCGTGGCCAGGGCGCCGCTGGGCTGCGTCGTCCTGCCCGGCCTCGATCTCGATCTGGACGCGGCGGTCTGGGACCGGCTGGACGAACAGCATCCGCAAAGCGCGATGAAACGACTGCTGGACCGGGTCGAGGTCGCCCGCGCCGATGTCCGCCCCTGGTTCGCCCCGTCCCAGCCCCCTGCCGCCCTCGCCCGTGGCCAGGCCCGCCAGCGCCTGGTCAACGAGGCCCTGCGCCCCGCCGAGGCCACCGACGACTGGCGCCGCGCCATCCGCGACCTTCGCTCGACCGCCGCCGCGCGCGGCGAAGCCCGCGACCCCATCGCCGAAGGTCTGCAAGGCCTGTCCCTGCTCACCGTCCGCGCCGAGGAAGAGGCCGCCGCCGCCATCGCCCTGATGATGCGCGAGACGCTGGAAACGCCCAATCCTGATGGAACGGGTCGCACCTGCGCGCTCGTCACGCCCGACCAGGCCCTGGGCCGCCGCGTCGCCGCCCGGCTGGAACGCTGGGGCGTCATCCCGGATTCGTCTGCCGGCGTCCCCCTGTCGCGTCTGCCCGCCGGCGCCCTGGTCGATCTGTGCGCCCGCTGGATCGCCGATCCGGTCCAGCCCCATCTGCTGCTGGCGATCGTCAAACATCCGTTGGTCCGGTTCGACCTGGGCGACGCCCCTCAAGCCGCCGCCGTCGCCGCGCTGGAGGAACACGCCCTGCGCGGTCCTCGCCCGCGCGACTTCGCCGCGATCCGCCGTCGCCTGCTCGAGGCGGTCGAACCCGACCGGCGCGGCAAGGCCCCGCCCGAGTGGAAACGGGAACGCCTGTCGGCCGCCACCCGCCTTGTCGAGCGTCTGCAAACCGCCATCGAGGCCGCGACCGCCGTCTTCTTGCCCCAGACCGAGCGAAATGGGGCCGACCTGAACGCCGCCGCCTCGGCCTTTACACGCCTTATCGAGACCCTGGCCGGCCAGGACGCCTGGGCCGGTCCCGACGGCGAGGCCGCCGCCGCCCTTCTGTCCGGCCTGATCGAGGGCGGGGCCTCGCTGGGCCGCATCGACCAGACCGACCTGGCCGAGCTGACCACGTCCCTGGTGCGCGAGACCGTCGTCCGCACCGGGGGCGCGACCCATCCGTCGCTGCGGATCCTCGGGGCCATCGAGGCGCGGCTGGTGCGCGCCGACCGGATGATCCTGGCCGGGCTGGAAGAAGGCGTCTGGCCCCAGGCCGCCCCGACCGACCCCTTCCTGTCGCGTCCGATGCGCAAGGCCCTGGGCCTGCCCCCGCCCGAACGCCGCCTGGGCCAGACGGCCCAGGACTTCGTCCAGGCCGCCTGCGCCGACGAGGTCATCCTGGTCCACAGCGAACGGCGCGGCGGCCAGCCGGCCGTGCGGTCCCGCTGGCTGTGGCGGCTGGAGATGCTGACCCGCGGCGCCCATTCCGCCGAGACGCCGATCGAACTGCCCCGCCCCCGCACCGTCCTGGACTGGACCCGCGCCCTGGACGCCCCTCCGCCCGGCCCGCCGCGCTTCGCCAAACGGCCCGAGCCGCGCCCGCCGGTGCATCGCCGCCCCCGCAGCCTCTATGTCACCCGCATCGAACGCTGGGTGCGCGATCCCTACGCCATCTACGCCCTGTGGGTGCTGGGGCTGGAGGCGATGGAGCGTCCCGGCGCTTCTGCCGAAGCGCTCGCCCGTGGCGACGCCGTCCACGCCGCCATCGAACGGTTGACCCTGGACTGGCCCGACGACCTGCCCGACGACTGCGAAGCCGTCCTGCACGACCATCTACTGCGTGAACTGGGCGCACGGGGGTTCGAGGATGCGGCCATGGCGCGCGAGGCGCCGCTCGCCCGCAACTGCGCCCGCTGGCTGACCGATTTCGAGCGCCGCCGCCGCGCGCGGGGCATCGACATCCTGGTCGAGCAACAGGGGACCATGACCTTCGACGCCCCCGCCGGCCCCTTCACCGTCAAGGCCTTCGCCGACCGGATCGAGCTGGCCTCGGACGGAGCGGCGGTGATGGACTTCAAGACCGGCGCCGCTCCATCCGCCAAACAGGTCAAGTCCGGCTTCGCCCCGCAACTGACCCTGACCGCCGCCATCCTGGCCGACGGCGGGTTCGAACGCACCAATGGCCCGGTCACGCCCGACGAACTGACCTATGTCCGGGTGGTCGGGCGCAAGACGGCGGGCGAGGTCATCACCCGCGCCTCAGGCGCCGAGGCCGCCGACCTGGCCCAGGCGGCGCTGGACGGGCTGAAGCGCCGCGTCGCCCGCTTCGACGACGAGAACACGCCTTACGTCTCCTGGGCCGCCCCCCAGTTCATGGGCAACCAGGGCGGCAACTACGATCACCTGGCCCGCGTCTGGGAATGGTCGGTGATCGGCGACGGGGACGAAGAATGAGCGTGTCCCCCCAGATCGTCGCGGCCGACCCGCGCCTGACCGTCTTCGTCACCGCCAACGCCGGCTCGGGCAAGACCACCACCCTGGTCAACCGGGTGGCGCGGCTGTTGCTGGACCAGGTCGATCCCGGCGCCATCCTGTGCGTCACCTACACCAAGGCCGCCGCCGCCGAGATGCAGGCCCGGCTGTTCGACCAGCTGGGCGGCTGGGCCGTGCTGGACGACGCCGCCCTGTCGCGCGAGCTGGCCCGGCTGGACGACGGCGATCCGCAGACCCTCGACCACGCCGCCCTGTCGCGCGCCCGCAAACTGTTCGCCCGCGCCCTGGAGACGCCCGGCGGGCTGAAGATCCAGACCCTTCACGCCTTCTGCGAAAAACTGCTGCGTCGTTTTCCGCTGGAAGCCGGGGTCTCGCCCCGTTTCACGGTTCTGGAAGATCAGGCCGCGACCGCCCTCAGCCATGCCGCGCGCGAGGACCTGGCCCGCGCCGCCGTCGCCGACCCGGACGGTCCCATCGGCCAGGCCTACAGCCATTTCGCCGTCGAGCTGGACTGGCGGATGTTCCAGGCCCTGCTGTCGATGATGGAGGCCAGGCGCGCCGATCTGCTGGACTATATCGACCGCGCCGAGGCGGGGACCGCGCCCGACCCCTACGCCCTCGCCGGCGCTGAGGCGGGCCGCAGCCCGGAAGACCTGGAGCGGGATTTCGTCGCCTGGATCGACCCCGCCGAATGGAACCGCATGGCCGAGGCCATGGAGACCGGCTCGACCAACGACCGCAAGATCGCCGACGCCATGAGCGTCGCCGCCCCGCCCCACGCCGGCTTCGCCGCCCTGGCGGGCGTCTTCTGCACCCAGGCGGGCGAGCCGCGAAAGAGCATGGGCACCAGGTCGGCGCCGCAAGGAGCGGTCGGCTGGCTGCTGGACCTCCAGACCAAATATCTCGCCGCCCGCGACGCCCTGAGGAAGGCCAAGGTCGCCGACGACACGGTCAAGGTCCTGACCCTGGCCCGCGCCCACGCCGCCTTCTACGAGGCCGCCAAGGCCCAGCGCGGCGCGCTCGACTTCCCCGATCTGGTCGCCCGCGCCGCCGCCCTTCTGACCCGCAGCGGGGCCGCCGCCTGGGTGCTGTACAAGCTGGACGGCGGGGTCGATCACGTCCTGATCGACGAGGCCCAGGACACCGCCCCCGACCAGTGGGCCATCGTCCGCGCCCTGACCGGAGAGTTCTACTCGGGCCAGACGTCAGGCCGCACCGTCTTCGCCGTCGGCGACGAGAAACAGTCGATCTACTCCTTCCAGGGGGCCCGGCCGGAGCGGCTGCGCCAGGAACGGGCCGACTTCCTGGCCCTGGCCGAGGGCGCCGGCGAGCCCTTCGCCGGGCCGGAGCTGAACACCTCCTACCGCTCGACCGAGGAGGTGCTGGCCTTTGTCGACGCCGTCTTCGCCGATCCCGACCGCACCCGCGCCCTGACCGGACCCCAGGGCGACATCGCCCGTCACATCCCCGCCCGCATCGGCCAGCACGGGGCGGTGGACCTGTGGCCCCTGTTCCTCGACGAGCCCGCGCCCGAGACCGACGCCTGGGATGATCCGGTCGATCAGGAGAGCGCCGGCAGCGCCAGGAAACGTTTGGCCCGCGACCTGGCTCGCGAAATCCGCCGCCAGGTCGAAAGCGGCCTGGCCGTCTTCGACAGCCGCACCCGCGACCTGCGCCCCGCCGGCTACGGCGACTATATCGTTCTGGTCCGCCGCCGCGACGCCACCTTCGAAGAGATCATTCGCGCCCTGAAGACCGAGGGCGTCCCCGTCGCCGGGGCCGACCGGCTGAAGCTGTCCAGCCATATCGTCTTCGACGACCTGATCGCCCTGGCCCGATTTGCTCTCTTCCCCGACGACGACCTGTCCCTGGCCGAGGTGCTGCGCAGCCCCCTGTGCGACGTGGACGAGGACGGCCTCTACGCCCTGGCCGGCCGTGAGAACCGCAAGGCCGGCCAGCTGTGGCGCGACCTGCGCGACCGGGCGCACGAACGCCCCGAATGGGCCCGCGCCCGCGACGCGCTCCAGGCCGCCGTCGATGCACGGGGCGGCGATCCCTTCGCCTTCTTCTCCCAGGCCCTGAACCGGGTGGACGACACGGGTCGCTCCGGCCGCGCCCGCATCCTGGCCCGGCTGGGCCGCGAGGCGGAAGAAGCCATAGACGAGACCCTGAACCAGGTCCTGGCGGCCGAGAACCGCGGCGCGATCGACCTGGAGACCTGCCTGGCCCAACTGGAAGCCGCCGACGTCGAGGTGAAACGCGAACTGGAGGGGGCGCGCGGCGAGGTCCGCGTCATGACCGTCCACGGCGCCAAGGGGTTGGAGGCGCCCATCGTCATCCTGCCCGACACCACGATGAAGGCGAAGGCTCAAGGCCCTTCCCTGATGCCCGCCGTCACCGATGAAGGTGAAGGCGAGGCCTGGCTGATGGCGCCCGGATCGGCCAAGGACGACTGCCCCGCCTCGGCCGACGCCCGCGCGGCGCGCCAGGCCCGCACCGACGACGAGACCCTGCGCCTGCTCTATGTGGCCCTGACCCGCGCGCGGGACCGCGTCATCGTGATGGGCCGCGCCTCCAGCCGGGGCGCCGAACCCGGCAGTTGGTGGTCGGTGATCGAGGAGACCTTCGACCGGCTGGGGGATCAGGTGCGCGAGGTCGAGAACGGCGTCCGCCGCTTCGGCGTCGCCCCCGAACATCGCCCGACGCAGGCCGCCCAAGACCGCACGACCGCAGCCCTGCCCGCCTGGGCAGCCACACCGCCCCCCGCCGACGCCGCCGCCCGCTTCGCCGCGCCGTCGCGGATGGAGGGCTCGATCCGCATCCCCGCCCCCTCGCCCCTGGCGCGCAGCGCGGCCGGCGGCGCATCGCTGGGCCGGTTCCGGCGCGGCGACCTGATCCACCGGCTGCTGGAGCGCCTGCCCGAGATCGCGCCCGCCGACCGCCCCGACGCCGCGCGCCGCCTTCTGGCGCGCGAGACCGATCTGGATGAGGCCCAGCGCGCCGAAATGATCGCCGCCGCCTTCTCGGTGCTGGACGACGCCCGCTTCGCCCCCGTCTTCGGCCCCGGCTCCCGCGCCGAAGTCGCCCTGACGGGCGCCCTTCCTGGCCCGTCCAGCGTGGCGATCAACGGCCGCATCGACCGGCTTGTGGTCACGCCCGACCGGGTGCTGGTCATTGACTACAAGACCAACCGCCCCGCCCCCGACGCCCTGGACCGGGTCGATCCCGCCTATGTCTTGCAGGCCGCCGTCTATGTCGCCGTGCTGAAACGCCTCTACCCCGACCGCCCGGTCGAGGCCGCCCTGGTCTGGACCGATGGCCCCAAACTGATGCCGATCCCGCAGGCCATGCTGGACGCGGCGTTGGCGAACAGTTGAATTGCCCGCGATTCGCTCCCACATCTGCCTCCGAACCCGGACGCTCCGGCCAACATCAACATGCGCTCAAGCAGCGAGGCCCGCGGGCCGAGCGATAGCGCCCCAGGGAGCCATTCATGGCGACTGTAAAAGTCACGGACGAAAGCTTCGACGCCGACGTTCTGAAATCCTCCACCCCCGTCCTGGTGGACTTCTGGGCCGAATGGTGCGGCCCCTGCAAACAGATCGGCCCGGCGCTGGAACAGATCGCCGACGAACTGGGCGGGCAGGTCACCGTGGCCAAGATCAATATCGACGACAGTCCCATGACCCCGTCCAAGCTCGGCGTGAAGGGCATCCCCACCCTGATGCTGTTCAAGGACGGCCAGATGACCTCGATGAAGGTCGGCGCCATGCCCAAGGGTAAGATCGTCGAATGGCTGGCCGAGGCCGGCGTCAAGGCCGACGCCTGATCGTCTCGCTCCATTGAAGATCAAGCGCCCGCTGGTTCCGACCGGCGGGCGTTTTTCATGCTAGGAGGGTCTCATGAGCGACGAAGACACACCGATCCCGGCTGACGACATCCCCGGCGAAACCCCCGTCCAGCGCGCCCTGCGCCTGAAGAAGGCGGCGCTCGACGCCCGTCCCCAGGCCCCGCGCGGCGGCCGGTTCCAGCGCGAACAGAACGCCCGCATCGCCGCCGGCAAGTCCCGCCCCTGGATGAGCAAGTAAGACAGCACACCAGACTCTCCCTCCCCCTGCGGGGGAGGGGGGGGAGGCGTAGCCGGAGCCGGGTGGGAACGGCAGGGCGACGCATCACAAGTCAGATCAGTGCGCTTTTGCCTTGCCGCCCCCACCCCGTCGCTGCGCGACGCCCCTCCCCCGCAGGGGGAGGGAGAAGTCGGCGCTTACTCCGGCCAGGTCTCGCGGCTGGCCCCCAGCACCTCGCCGGCCAGATATAGCGACCCGCAGATCGCCACCCGCCCCGCGCCGAACCGCAGCGCCAGGTCCAGCGCCTCGCCGACCGATCCGGCCTGCGTCGCCGCCAGCCCGTGCCCGCGCGCCACGGCCGCCAGGGCCGCCGGCTCGGCCGCCGCCCCGTCGAAGCCGACGGTGAAGACCGTTGCGCCCGTGTCCTTCAAGGCGGCGAAGAAACCACCCGCGTCCTTGTTCGCCAGCATGCCGCAGATCAGGGCCAGCGGACGCGGCGCCCGCGTCTGACGCTCGGCCAGAAACGCCGCCAGCGCCCGCCCGGCGTGGGGATTATGCCCCCCGTCCAGCCACAGTTCGGCGTCGGCCGCCTTGGCCGCCTCGCCATACGGACCGGCCGAAATCCTCTGCAGCCGCGCGGGCCAGCGCACGGCCTTCAGCCCCTGCGCGATCGCCGCCTCGGGCAGGTCCAGCTCCAGGGCCGCCGCCACGGCGACGCCCGCATTGTCGATCTGGTGCGCGCCCGCCAGGCCCGGCGCCGGCAGGTCCAGGAACCGTTCCTGGTTCTGGAACACCATCCCGCCCCGCTCGGCCCAGGCGTCGAAATCCACGCCCATGACCGTCAGCGGCGCATGGACCGCCTGGGCGGCGCGTTCGATGGCGGCCATGGCCGCCTCCTGCTGGCGTGCGATCACGCCCGGCGCCCCCGCCTTCAGCACACCGGCCTTCTCCGCTGCGATCCCGGCCAGGTCCGTGCCCAGGAACTCCGCATGGTCGTAGTCGACCGGGGCGATCACGCTCAGCAGCGGCCGTTCGATCACATTGGTGGCGTCCAGCACCCCGCCCAGTCCGACCTCGACGATGGCCAGGTCGGCCGGCGTCTCGGCCATGGCCAGGAAGGCGGCGGCTGTGGTGCTCTCGAACACCGTCGCCTCGATGCCCGTTTCGGCCATCGCGGCCTCGATCCGGTCCAGCACGGCGTTCAGCGCATCGTCCTCGATCAGCCGACCCGCCAGCCGGATTCGCTCGTTGAACCGCACCAGATGGGGGGAGGTGTAGGCGTGCACCCTCAGCCCCGCCGCCTCGGCGATGGCCCGGATCATCGCGACCGTGGAGCCCTTGCCGTTCGTCCCCGCCACATGAACCACCGGCGGCAGTCTGTGCTGCGGATCGCCCAGCGCCGCGCACAGGGCCTTCATCCGATCCAGCGACAGATCGATCCTCTGCGGATGTCGCGCGCGCAGCCGCTCGGAAATCGGGTCCAAGGCCGTCAGGCCGCCTGGCGGTTTCCGCCCATCAGCATGGACAGGATCTGGCCCAGGACGCGCGGCAGGTCGGCGCGCACGACCACCCGGTCAACCATGCCCTTTTCCTGCAGATATTCGGCGCGCTGGAAGCCCGGCGGCAGTTTCTCGCGGATGGTGGCCTCGATCACGCGCGGACCGGCGAAGCCGATCAGGGCGCCCGGTTCGGCCAGATGCACGTCGCCCAGCATGGCGTAGGAGGCGGTCACGCCGCCCGTCGTCGGATCGGTCAGGACCACGGCGTAGGGCAGGGTCGCGGCCTTCAGCTCCTGGATGGCCAGGGTGGTGCGCGCCATCTGCATCAGCGACAGGGCGCCTTCCTGCATCCGCGCCCCGCCGGCGGCGGTGAAACAGACCATCGGAACCTTGCGGGCCACGGCCTCGCGCGCCGCCTTGATGAAGGCCTCGCCCGCCGCCATGCCCAGCGACCCGCCCATGAAGGTGAAGTCCTGGACGATCACCACAGCTTCCTGGCCGCCGACGACGCCATAGCCGATGGCCATGGTGTCCTTGCGCCCCGCCGCCTTGCGCGCGGCGCTCAGCCGGTCCTTGTACGGCTTGCCGTCCGAGAATTTCAGCGGGTCTTCCGGCACGTCCGGCGTGTCGATGGACTCATACTGACCGCCGTCGAACGTAGCCTTCAGCCGCGTCGGCGCGTCGATCCGCATATGGCGGCCCGACGGCGTGACCCACAGCGAGGCCTCCAGATCCGAGCGATACAGCATCTCGCCGGTGTCGGGGTCCTTGACCCACAGATTGTCGGGGGTGTCGCGGCGCGAAACGATCTTGCGGACGCCGGGCGCGAAACGGCTGAGCCAGCCGCCGCGTTTTTCCTGGGGTTTGTTCTTGTCGACCATGGGCGGGCTCTTAGACGGTTTCCGTCAGGGATGCACCAGTGCGCACGGACCGAACCGCATCGCCCAGCGCCTTGACCCGGGCCAGAACGCGCGGCGCAGCCGGTTCCCCGGCCTCCAACGCCGCCGCCACCTCGTCCACCAGGGCCGACCCGACCACCACCGCATCGGCCACCCGCGCGATCTCGGCCGCCCGCTCCGGCGTCTTGACCCCGAACCCGACCGCGACCGGCAGGCCCGAGGCCTTGCGCACCCGCTCCACCGCCGGCGCCACCACCTCGGCGTTCGCCTCCTTGACACCCGTGACACCCGCAACGGCGACATAATAGACGAAGCCCGAGGTGCCCTGGACCACGATCTTCAGCCGTTCGTCGTCCGAGGTCGGCGTCGCCAGACGGATCAGCGAGATCGAGACCTTGTCCAGCGCTTCGATCAGCGGCCCGGCCTCTTCGGGCGGACAGTCGACCACGATCAACCCGTCTATGCCGCAGTCGGCCGCATAGGCGGCGAAGGCGTCATAGCCCAGACTCTCGATCGGATTCAGATAGCCCATCAGCACGATCGGCGTGGCGTCGTCGCCTTTGCGGAATTCCTTGGCCAGATCCATGGTCGAACGCAGACCGAATCCGGCCGCCAGCCCCCGGATCGCCGCCCGCTGGATCGGCGGTCCCTCGGCCATCGGATCGCTGAACGGAAAGCCCAGTTCGATGATGTCGGCCCCGGCGGCGGGCAGGCCCTTCAGGATCGCCAGCGCCTCCTCACGCGACGGATCGCCCCCCATCACATAGGGGATGAAGGCCGCACGGCCCTCGGCCTTCAGCGCGGCGAAACTGGCGTCGATACGGGCGGTGGTCATTTAGTTACCTGACAGGATTTTCGCGGGGTCTCTACGGAGGCTGCGAACCATTGGAAGTCTTCGATTGGATAGCATTGAGAGCCGTATGCGACACCAGGCGCTGATGGGATCAGGTGTCGGTCACACACCATCTGATCGCGGACATGTGCACGTTCGATAGTTCGCACATTTCCATCCTTGCCACAGGCGACCAGATCAGCCGATCGGGCGACAATCTGGGTCACAACTTCCACCGACTTTTCAGTCGGTGACGACGCACAAGAACTTAGCAAAGCCACCAAACCGAGGATGACAATGCGGTTCATTGGGGCCGTGCAGGAACCTGACCGGCCGGCGGCGTCGCAGCGGCAGTCGCGCACACGTCGCCCGGGATGGTGGCGAAGCCCAGATAGGCGGGCAGTTCGGCGACGGCGGTCTTGGAGGTGTCGTAGAAGGCGACCATCTGCATGCCGTCGCAGCCGCCGGCCTCGCGGCGCTTGACGAAGACCACGCGGTTCTCGTCGCCGCCCGCCGCCAGCCAGCCCTTGGTCGCCAGATCGGCGATATAGGCGTCGGCCAGGGCGCCGACCTCCCCCAGGGGCGCGGTGACGCACCAAGCGCGGCCGGCCAGATTGTTCAGCCCGCCGCAATCGGCCGACAGTTCCGCGCCCGGCAGCAAGCCGACATCGGCCGGCTGGCCTTGAGCGGCCAGGGGCGCAGGCGCCTGGGCCTGAACGGCGGTCGAAAGGCTCAGGACGGCGGTCGCCGCCAGAAAGCTGCGGATCACAGTTCCACTCCCAGATGTTTGGCGACCTGGAAGATGTCCTTGTCCCCCCGGCCCGACATCAGCAGGACGATATCGCCGCCCTTGCCGACTTCGCGCGCCACTTCGCCCGTCCGCGCCAGGGCGTGGGCCGGTTCCAGCGCCGGAATAATGCCTTCCAGCTTCGAGCACAGCTGGAACGCCTCCAGCGCCTCATTGTCCGTCGCCGAGCGATACTCGGCCCGGCCGATGTCGTGCAGCCAGGCGTGTTCCGGCCCGATGCCCGGATAGTCCAGACCGGCCGAGATCGAATGGCCCTCGACGATGTTTCCGTCCTCGTCCTGCAAGAGATAGGTCCGGTTGCCGTGCAACACGCCCGACCGCCCGCCCTTCAGCGACGCCGCATGGTCCGGCGTATCCAGCCCGTGACCCGCCGCCTCGACGCCGATCAGCCGCACGGTCGCGTCGTCGATGAAGGGGTGGAAGGCGCCGATGGCGTTCGACCCGCCGCCGATACAGGCCACGACGGCCTCGGGCAGCTTGCCCATCCGGGCCATCGACTGGGTCTTGATCTCCTTGCCGATCACCGACTGGAAGTCGCGCACCATGGCCGGATAGGGGTGCGGACCCGCCGCCGTGCCGATGATGTAATAGGTGTCCGAGACATTGGTCACCCAGTCGCGCATCGCCTCGTTCATCGCGTCCTTCAGGGTCGCGGCGCCGGCCGTGACCGAGAAGACTTCCGAGCCGAGCAGACGCATGCGGAACACGTTCGGCTGCTGCCGCTCGACATCCACCGCGCCCATATAGACGGTGCAAGGCAGGCCGAACCGCGCCGACACGGTGGCCGAGGCCACGCCGTGCTGACCCGCGCCGGTCTCGGCGATGATCCGGGTCTTGCCCATGCGGCGGGCCAGCAGGATCTGGCCCATGCAATTATTGATCTTGTGCGCGCCCGTATGGTTCAGGTCCTCGCGCTTCAGCCAGATCCGCGCCCCGCCGAAATGCTCGGTCAGGCGTTCGGCGAAATACAGCGGGCTCTCGCGCCCGACATAATGGGTCAGGAAACCGTCCAGCTCGGCCTGGAAACTGGGGTCCGCCTTGGCCGCCTTATAGGCCGCGTCCAGCTCGTGGATCAGCGGCATCAGGGTCTCGGCCACGAACTGCCCGCCATAGGGCCCGAACCGGCCCTGCGCGTCCGGCCAGGCGTAGGCGTTGGACAACGGCTGGCCAGTGGGTAGGGCTTGGATGGGGGTTTGAGCGTTCACGAGTCCAACTTTCACGCAGGGAGGCGTCGTAATTACGACCGGCGCGCGTTTTGGATGAAGGCCGCGATCCGGTCGGCGTCCTTAACACCCGGCGCGCTTTCGACGCCAGAGGACACATCCACCATCGGCGCCCCGGTGATCCTCAGCGCCTCGGCCACATTATCGGGATTCAGCCCCCCCGCCAGGAACCAGTCATGGCGGAACGCCCGGTCCGCCAACAGGGTCCAGTCGAAGCTGTGCCCCACCCCGCCCGGCAGAACCGAACCCTCGGGCGGCTTGGCGTCGAACATCAGGTGATCGGCGTGATAATCCCATTCGTCGGCGGCGAAGAAGTCGTCGCCATGCCGGATCGGCAGGGCCTTGATCACCCCCGCCCCGGTCAGGGCCCGAACGCCTTCCGCCCTCGCCGGCGTCTCGGATCCGTGCAGTTGCACGAAATCCGGCCTCAGCGTCCGCGCGATCTCTTCCAGCAGGGCGTCGTCCGGATCGACCGTCACCGCCACGATCTTCGCCCGCCCCCGCGCCCGCTCGAACAGACGCGCCGCGGCTTCCGGCGCCAGATGGCGTGGGCTTTTGGGAAACACCACCGCCCCCACGAAATCCGCCCCGCCGTCCAGGGCGGCGTCCAGGGTGTCGGCGGTCGTCAGGCCGCAGATTTTGATAGCCGTCGTCATGGGATCACGACTTCTAGGCCGAGGTCGCAGGCCACTGCCGCCATATCCGCATCCAAGGTGGCGACGACGCAATCATTCCGCGCCGCGATCGCCAGATGCAAGGCGTCCGGCGCGCGCAGCCTTGCATCACTCCGAACCATCACACGCGCCTCCACGATGTCGCCGTCGATCACCGACAGAACTGTGCGCGTCTTCAACCACTGATCCAACTGCCGTTCCAAGGCGCGACGGTCCTTGTCGAGCAGATGTCGCATACGGCTCTTCACCGCGAGGGCTGAAGAAAACTCACTCAACGCCCAGCTGCTAAGCACGAAATCATCGACACCGGCGATCCAATCCAAAGCACGTGGCGTGTGCTTATCGGCGTGGAAAAGGGACACCAGGACGCTGGTGTCGAGATAGAGAGTCAAATCTCTTCATCCCGCATACGCCGGACCAGGGTGACGGAGTCCATGGGCGCTTCCGATTTGATGCGCACCTTTTCCAACCAGGCCATGTCGATGGGGCCGGATGTCGGGACGGCCGCCTTAGCAGGCTCAAGCCGCGCGACGGGGACGCCGCGCCGCGTGATGGTCACGGCCTCGCCCGCCAGCATGCGATCCAGCAGCTTGGGCAGGTTGTTCTTGGCTTCGGCGACGGAATAGCTGGACATGGCCATCAAGATAGCCATCTGGCGTCAAAAGTCCACAATCTCGGCTCAGACGAAGATCGACGCAATCTCCTCCGGCGTCAGCAACCGCCACTGTCCGGGCGCCAGGTCAGCCGGCAGGACCAGCCCGCCCAGCCGTTCGCGGTGCAGGGTCTCGACGTGGTTGCCGGCGGCGGCGAACATGCGGCGCACCTGGTGATAGCGGCCCTCCGTCACCGTCAGCAGGGCCTCGGTCGGGGACACCACCTCCAGCACGGCGGGCGCCAGCGGCTTGTCCTCGCCCTCCAGCACCAGTTCGCCCGAGGCGAACAGCGCCCCTTCCGTTCCCGTCAGCGGCCGCGCCAGCCCGGCGCGATAGACCTTGGCCACATGGCGTTTGGGACTGATCACCCGGTGCAGCAGATCCCCGTCGTCGGTCAGCAGCAACAGGCCCGTGGTCTGCTTGTCCAGCCGTCCGATGGTCGAGATGGCCGGATCGCGCGCGCGCCACCGTCCCGGCAGGATGTCATAGACCAGCGCCCCCTCTTCCTTGTGCGAACAGGTCATGCCCAGCGGCTTGTTCAGCAGGATCACCAGACCCTGCACCGGATCCAGCGGCTCGCCGTCGATCTCCATCCGCGTCGGCAGGTCGCGCGTCACCGGGATCCGCCTGGACACATCCGTCAGGTCCGCCCCGTCCAGCACGATCCCTCCGGCCTTGGCCATCCGCGCCATCTCGGCCCGCGAGCCATAGCCCATCGACCCCAGCAGACGGTCGACGCGGGAGGTGGGGACTTTTTTCATGCGCTATCGCCCCTCGGGCTGCTTGAGCGCGGACTCACTTCACCGCCTCGAACAGCTTGTACCCGCCCGCATCCGCGACCAGCCGCACCCGATTGAACGCCGTATTCAGCTCGGCCTCATACGGCAGATGCCGGTTGGCCACGATCCAGGCCACACCGCCCTTCTTCAGCAGTTCGGCGGCCTTCCTGATAAAGGCCTGGCCCAGCCGGCGATCCTCGGCCCCGCCGTCGTGGAAGGGCGGATTGCTGACGACGAAGTTCAGTTCGACGTCTGCGGCCATCGTCCGCACATCGGCCCATTCGACGCTCGCGCGGGGGTCTTCGACATTCTTCCGCGCCGCCTCGACGGCCCGGCGGTCCAGGTCGATCAGCCGCAGCGACGTCACCGCCGCCGACCGCAGGGCCACCGTCGCCAGCGCGCCATAGCCGCAGCCCAGATCGACGCCCGCCCCCTTCGGCGCCGGCATATGCTGGGCCAGCAGGGCCGAGCCCGCGTCGATCCGATCCCAGGCGAAAATCCCCGGCTGCGACCAGGCCTCCAGCCCCGGCACGATCCGCGCCGCCCCCTCGGCTATGGCTTCATCGATCCCGGTCAGGGTCTCGGGCTTGATCACAATACAGCGGCGGTGGTGCGCCTTGGCCGTCTCGCCCACCTCGACGCCGAAGCCAGTCAGTTCCTTCTTCAGCCGCGACCCGCCCTTGTCCTTCAGGGCCATCACGTCCAGCCGCCCCCCGACCTTCAGCGCCCTCAGCGCCAGGGCCAGGGCGTAGCGCCGCTCCAGCACGCCGGGCGGGGCGTAGATCATGATGTCGTCGACCGAGCCTTCGGCCACGCTCTCCAGCGCGGTCGAGCCGGGGATTAGAGGCGAGGTCTGGATCGCGGCGCCCGCTCCAGTGCTGGGAGGATCGAAGACGACCGGCGGTCGGCCGTAAAGAAGCGTGGTCATGCCCGCCCCTTAGAGGCAGACGCTGCAATTCGCCAGCGTCGCGGGACTCAGAACCCCGCCTGCAACAGCGCCAGACCGACCACTCCAACCACGATCCGCCACCAGGCGAAGGGGCCGAACCCGTGTTTGGACACGAAGTCCAGCAGGAACCGCACCACCACCAGCGCCGTCAGGAAGGCGGTGACGAAGCCCACCACGATCAGGCCGACGTCGCTGAAATCCAGCGTCTTGTGGTTCTTCAGCAGGTCATAGGCCACCGCCGCCCCCATGGTGGGCAGGGCCAGGAAGAAGCTGAACTCGGCCGCCGACCGCTTGTCGGTCTTCAGCAGCAGGCCGCCGGCGATGGTGGCGCCGGATCGCGACACGCCGGGGATCATGGCCAGGCACTGGAACAGGCCGATCAGGAAATAGACCCGCATCGGATAGGCGTTCGCGTCCAGCCACTGCGGCCGCTTGTCCATCCGGTCCAGCAGCAGCAGGAGGATCCCGCCGACGATCAGGGCGACGCAGATCACCTGCGGCGTCTCGAACAGCACGTCCTTTATAAAGCCATAGGCCATAAAACCGATCACCACCGCCGGCGCGAACGCGACCAGCAGACCGATCAGGAACCGCCGCGCCTCGACATCAAAGGGCCAGCGCGTCGCCAGGGTCCACAGCCGTTTGAAATAGACGCTGACGATGGCCAGCAGGGCGCCCAGTTGGATGACGATCTCGAACGTCTTGCCCGAGCTCTGAAAGCCCATGAAATGGCCGAGCAGAAGCATGTGGCCGGTGGAGGACACCGGTATGAACTCGGTCAGTCCTTCGACCAGACCGAGAATGATCGCTGCAAGCCAGTCAGACATGATATCCCCGTGGGGCCGGCCCGCCTGACCGAAAAACGTCAGTGGGAGCCCGGCTCGGGCCCCACATAGCGCAATCTCGCCCGGATAGGCGAGCCGTCCGCCGCCTGATCCACAGCATGGGCCAGAAGGCCGATCAGACGCCCCAGCATCAACAGGTCCCCCGCCCCCGTCGGACCCAGGTCCAGTCGGCGCGCCGTCAGGGCCAGGGCCAGACCGAAGCCCGGCGGCAGTCCGCCCGCCGCCTCGCCCTCGGTCCAGACCGCCTTCAGGTCCGCCGTCAGGTCCGCCGCATCCAACAGGGCGGGGGCGCGCGGATCGACCCGGCCGAATTCCGTATCCGCCGCGAAGCCCGGCGCGCACCCCTTCAGCCCGATCCAGCGCCGCGCCGCGCCGATCGGATCGCGCCGCGCCTCGCCGACATAGGCCACGACATCGTCGATTTCCGTCAGCGGCGTCCCCCCCAGGGTGGTCGCGCCCGCCAGAACGGCGCCGGCCAGGGGCGCGCCCCCGCCCGCCGCCGCCCGCGTCGCTAGGACCGCGTCGTCCAGGCCGGCGTCGGCGCCCAGCACCAGGGCGCGACGGATCAGATGACTGTCGCGTTCGGCCGCCTTGAAGCCGCGCGCCAGCCGCTGGTGAAGATAAAGGCGGGGTCCCGGCCCGGAGACGCTGTCCACCACCTCGCTCAGCAGAGAGGCGGCCTCGCGCTTGAGGCTGACGGGGTCATGGGTCCGAAGCGCCCGGTCCTCGATGGCGCGGCGGCCCAGCACGGCCAGGACCCGCCTCTGGGTCGATCCGCCGACGATGGGGTCGATGCGAGGCTTCAGATCGGCGAAGGGATTGGTCTCGCGGGCGTCCCACAGGGCGCGCGCCGCCGTCTCTATGGTCGCGGTCTCCGCCAGTTGCACCGCGTCCAGACCGCGATAGAACAGCCGACCGTCGGCGATCAGCGACACCGAGGACTGGATGTCCGCCTCGCCCCGCGCCGCCGCCCCCATGACCGGCGCCCGCACTTCGGGGCCGTCCGCCTCGGCGCCGCCCTCGCCGCACAGCCGCGCCACGTCGGAGACGGCGTACAGACTGCGTCGGGGATCGGTGGGGTCGGGTCGGGCGGCGATCCGGCCGCGACTGACATAGGCGTACAGGGTCTGGGCCTTGACCCCAAGCCGGGTCAGGGCCTCGCTCCGCGCGATCCAGCGTTCGTCAGCGCTCATGTCGTCCCCACGACTGATGCCCATCAACTATGTACGGCGTTCGACATAGCGCCGTTGTGTGTCCTTAACGCTAACGCACGCCGCAATCCAAAGGAGGCGCTCGAATTAGGGCCTGCGGTTGGCATTCCGCCACGATTGCGCGACAAGAGGCGGGAATGACGTCGCCCGCTCCTCCTCCCGCACCCGCGCCCCTTGAAGACGCTCATCTGGCCACTCGCCGCATCACGCGACTGTCGGTCGGGGTCGCTCTGGTGCTGATCGTGCTGAAGGCCTTTGCGTTGGGCGCCTCCGGTTCGGTCTCCATCCTGGCGACGCTGACGGATTCGGTGCTGGATCTGGTCGCCTCGCTGGCGACCTTCTTCGCCGTGCGCTGGGCCGCCACACCGGCGGACGAGGATCATCGCTACGGCCACGGCAAGGGCGAGGCCCTAGCCGCCATGGTCCAGGCCGGTCTGGTCTTCGCCTCCGCCATCTTCATCGGGTGGGAGGGGATTCAGCGCATCTTCGATCCGCGTCCCGTCACCTCCGGCGGCTGGGCGACCGGGGTGGTGATCGTCTCCATCGCCATCACCGCCTGGCTGGTCTGGATGCAGACCCGGGCCCTTAAGAAGACCGGCTCCATGGCCGTCGCCGGTGATCGCGCCCACTACGCCGCCGACCTGGCCGCCAATCTGGTGGTGCTGATCGGGGTGATCTCGGGCGCCTTCCTGGGGGCGCCCGGCCTGGACGCCGCCGCCGGCCTGGTGGTCGCCGTCTGGCTGTTCTGGGGGGCGACCGGCATGTTGAAGGCCGCCGCCGACCATCTGCTGGACCGCGCCGTGCCCGAGACGGACCGCGCCGCCGTCATCCACGCCGTCCTCGCCGACCCGCGCATCTCAGGCGTCCACCAGTTGCGCACCCGCATGGCGGGCCAGGTGATGATGGTTCAGATGCACGTCGATCTGGACCCCGACCTGACGCTGGACGCCGCCCACGCCATCGTGGTGGAAGCCGAGACCCGGGTGCTCAGCCACTTTCCCGCCGCCGACATCCTGATTCACGCCGATCCGCGCGGCCGGGTCTGCCCGCCCTCTGCCGACACGCCGCCGCTCGCCGCACCCGATGCGTCGGTATCGACAGCTGACGCCGAACCACGCACCGCCGCCCCCACGACCGCCCCGCCCAAAGGCCCCTGGTCCTGATCCTGTCCTGATCGCGATCCGGTAAATGGACATTAACGGGTGTCGGCGCATCAAGCGGCGATGTCCGAGTCCACCGTCCTGTTCCATTTCGCCTTCCAGCCCGCCTCGCGCGCCGCGCGTCTGGCTCTGGGCGAGGCGCGTATCGAATGGACCGACACCCCGGTCCGACCGTGGGAGGACGACTGTCCGGTCAACGATTTCAACCCCTCGGGCCTGCCGCCTGTCGTCCAGACCACGGATCGCGGCCGCCCCCTGACCCTGTGCGAACTGCCCGCCGTCCTGGGCTGGATCGAGGATCAGCAGAAGGCCCCCCTGCTTCTGTCCGCCGACCCCACCGAACGGGCCGAGGCGCGCCGCCTGACCGGCTGGTTCGAGCGCCGCTTCACCGATGAAGTCGACGCCGTCCTCCTGCACGAGCGGATGGAGAAACCCCTGCTCAAGCTGGGCCCGCCCGAGGCCCGCGCCCTGCGCCACGGCCGCGACGCCCTGAAATCCCACCTCGCCATGCTGGAAGACCTGGTCGCCGCCCGCGACTGGCTGGCCGGCCGCCGCCTCAGCCAGGCCGACCTGATCGCCGCCGCACACCTGTCGGTGCTCGACTATTTCGGCGAGGTCCAGTGGGCCAACTGGCCGTCGCTGAAGACCTGGTACTCCAAACTCAAATCCCGTCCCTGCTTCCGCCCCCTGCTGGCCGACCGCTTCGTCGGCGTGCCGCCGTCGGCCTGGTACGCGGACCTGGATTTCTAAAAAGCTCGCCCCCTCTACAACGCCTCCGCACCCAACCGCGCGATCCACAGCTTCGCCCGGCTGACCAGTTCGTCCTTGCGACGAAGGTCCGAGATATCCTCCGGCAAGCGATCCAGCTGCTCGAAGCGGAAATCCTCGGGCGCGTGCGCCTTCCACGCCGCCTGAAGCGACCGGTACGGACTGCCGCCGTGGCGCAGCGCGAACCACATCCCGTTCTGTTCGGTGTCGATGTGGCGGCTCTTGCCGACCCAGACCTGTCCCGTCGCGCTGCAGATCACGGCATAGATCCCGGCGATGGTGGGCCGCTCCTTGTATGCGGCGATCAGGCTCTTGCGATTTGTCTGGGTCATGGCGCTCTCTTATTTATCCGGGTATAAACATGACAGCTAATTTTATCCGGGTAAATACATGAGCGACGAAGATCGCGATCTGGTGCTGTTCGACGGCCCCAACCGCATCGCCAGAGGCTCGGACGCCGCTGTCGTGGCCGCTTTCCGCAAGGCCCTGGCGGCCTCGCCTCAGGCCGCGCTGCGCGTGTTCGATCTGGCGACCGGCCGCCCGGTCGACCTGGACCTCCGCGAGAGGGAAGCGGCTCCGGCTCCCAAGCGCGGTCGCCCGCGCCTAGGCGTCGCCGCGCGCGAGGTCACGCTGCTGCCTCGCCACTGGGACTGGCTGGCCGCCCAGCCCGGCGGCGCCTCGGCCGCCCTGCGACGTCTGGTGGACCAGGCCCGCAAGACCGGCGCGGACGACGACGCGCGGCGGCGCCGCACCGACGCCGCCTATGGCTTCATGGTCGAGATGGCCGGCGACGCCCCCGATTTCGAAGAGGCCAGCCGCGCCCTGTTCGCCGGCGATCGCGCCAGGCTCGCCGCCCTGATCGCGCCTTGGCCTACAGACATCCACGCCCAGATTCTGGAACTGTTCGACGGCGAGGCTTCATTGACCGAGTGACGACGCGGCCTTTCCCTACCCTGCGGGGGAGGGAAAGGCCGCGCAAGGACCGGGTGGAGCCAGCGAAGCAAGGCTCACCGTCACATAACAGTGAAACTGCTTCGCTAAGGTCTATGCGATTTTAGTTGTGAGGATGGAATGCAGTTTGGAAAAGTTCTTCCACTATCGGCCTTGCTGCCCGTAGTTTGTGCGTGTTCGACAGGCGTAGGCAATTTCGAACAACCAAGCCTCAACGAACCGCATGCTACGCTCATGTTCTCGCGGGATTCGGGAGGATCGATCTCTCGTCAGTTTGTTCCAGTCTTCAAGTATTATGACAATCCCGAATGTAATGACCACGGCCAGCCTAGCGGGCTAGCTGGGCTGGCATTCGATGCGCCGCGAGAAGTTTCGGTACGCATCCCCTCGCGTAGCGCAGCTTTCCTGCAGGGCGCTACTATCACGGTAAATACGACTTACGTCCCAGTAACTGGCCCTACCTCAAAGCTCAGCAACTGCATTACGCTAACTTCCTTCATGCCCCAGAGTGGTGCGAGCTATGCCGTCCGTCACATACGAACGGCCGATGGTTGCGCGCTAGAAATTAAGAATACGTCCACTGGTCAGCGTCCTCCAGACGCTGTCAATCTGCCTTTGACTGCTTGGTGTCACTATCTGACCCGCGAACCAACTGGAGGCGACAATGCAACCCCGCCCCCACCACCTGTGGCTGGCAGTCTTTAGAGCTCACACGTAGGACACGTTGGTATAATCTTACTCCGCTTCAGGAAGCGCGAGGATGTAGATAGTTTGTGCTATCCCCCGCCCCGTGTCCGACCGCCTGAAAACCTTCATCCGCCAGCGCGCGGCCGAGCTCGGCTTCGACGTCTGCCGCTTCGCCTCGGCCGCCGACGCCTGGCCGGCGGGCGAGCGGCTGCGGCATTTCGTGGACGAGGGCCGGCATGGCGACATGGAGTGGATGGAAACGACCCTGGACCGCCGCCAGCACCCCACCGCCATGTGGGACGAGGCGAAGACCGCCATCGTCCTGGGCATGAACTACGGCCCCGACGACAACCCGCTGGACCAGCTGGCCGACCGTTCCGCCGCCTATATCTCGGTCTATGCGCGGGGCGACGACTATCATGAGGTCATCAAGGGTCGGCTGAAACAGCTGGCGGGCCAGATCGCGGCCCGCAACGGCGCCGACATCAAGGCCTTCGTCGACACCGCCCCCCTGATGGAAAAGCCCCTGGCCCAGCGCGCCGGCCTGGGCTGGCAGGGCAAACACACCAATCTGCTCAGCCGCACCCACGGCAACTGGCTGTTCTTGGGCACGATCCTGACCGCCGCCGAGATCGAACCGGACGCGGCCGAGACCGAACACTGCGGCCGCTGCACCGCCTGTCTGGACGCCTGTCCGACCAAGGCCTTCCCCGCCCCGTTCCAGCTCGACGCCCGGCGTTGCCTCTCCTACCTGACCATCGAGTTCGCCGACCCTTGGCCGGTCGAATTCCGCACCCTGACCGGGTCGCGCATCTATGGCTGCGACGACTGTCTGGCCGTCTGTCCGTGGAACAAGTTCGCCCAGGAAGCCCGCGAGATCCGGCTGGCGCCCCGCCCCGCCTTCCAAAGCCCGCGCCTGGCCGACCTGCTGGCGCTGGACGATCCCGCCTTCCGCGCCCTGTTCACCAAGAGCCCGGTCAAGCGGATCGGCCGCGACCGGTTCCTGAGGAACGTCCTCTATGCGGTCGGCAACTCCAACGACACGGCCCTGATCGCCCCGACGCAAGCCCTGCTGGCCGACCCCGCCGCCCTGGTGCGCGGCGCCGCCGTCTGGGCCCTGTCGCGTCTGATGGCCCCCGCCGACTTCGCCGTCCTGCGTCAGGCGACGAAAGAGACCGACCCCCAGGTTCTGCGCGAATGGCAGGGCCTGAGCGCCTAATTCTGCGCAAGCGGCCTCGCGCAGAAGACGGGATCACCCCATCGCCGTCCCTGCGCCGGATCCGCCGCCCGGAACCTTGGCCACGTCCAGCAGCTTCAGCCGGAAGATCAGCACCGAATTTGCCGGGATCTTGGGGCTGCTCCGCTCGCCATAGCCCAGCTCGGGCGGCACATAGAGCAGCCATTCGTCGCCGACGCGCATCTTCTGCAGCGCCTCGGTCCAGCCCTTGACCACTTCCTCGGGCGTGAACACCGCCGGCGCGCCGCGCGCGAACGAGCTGTCGAACACGCTGTTGTCGACCAGCTTGCCCTCGTAATCGACCTTGACCAGGTCGTTGCGGTCCGGGCTGACGCCGCCCGCCGGACCCGCCTGGACCACCCGGTACTGCAGCCCGCTCGGCAGGGTCTCGACGCCCTCCTCACCGGCGTTCTTCTCCATGAAGGCGGCGGCTTCGGCCTTGCCCGCGTTCGGATCGACCGGTTCCGACCGGCCACAGCCGACCAGCATTAGAACGGCGACGACGGCCGCCCTACCCCATCCGAAGTTCATAGCCGCGTTCCTTCAAGGCCTCGCCGATCTCGTCGGCGTGGGCGCTATCGCGCGTTTCGACCATGATGTCGAACTCGGCGCCCTTGGCCGGCACGTCCAGGGCCAGGCGGTTGTGGACCACGTCGATGATATTGCCGCCCAGGCCCCCGATCACCGCCGCCATTGCCGACAACATGCCCGGCCGGTCGTCGCCCAGGATCCGGTAAACCAGCAACCTCCGTTCACGGACCATCTCGCGATTCAGCACCACGGCCAGCATCCGCGCATCGATATTGCCGCCGCACAGCTCCAGCCCGACCTTCATCCCCTTGAATCGCTCGGGATAGGCCAGCAGGGCCGCCAGACCGCCGGCGCCTGCCCCCTCCGCCACCGTCTTCTCATAGGTGACGTAAGAGGCCACCGCCCGTTCGAAGTCCGCCTCCTCGCAGACGAAGACCTCGTCCACCAAGGGGTTCGCCAGGGCGAAGGGGATGTCGCCCACCGCCTTGATGGCGATGCCCTCGGCGATGGTCTGGCCGGTGCAGACCGGCGGCTTGCCGGCTCGCCGGGCCGTGAAGGACGGATAGCGCGCTGCCTCGACCCCGAACACCTTGATGTCCGGTTTCATCGCCTTGGCCGCGATGGCGCAGCCGGCGATCAGCCCGCCCCCGCCGATGGGGATCAGCAGGGCCTCCAGATCCGGCGCGTCCTCCAGGAACTCGATGGCGCAGACCCCCTGGCCCGCCACGATCCCCTCGTCGTCGAAGGCCGAGACGAAGACATAGCCCTTCTCCGCCTCCAGCCGTTTGGCGGCCTCGGTCGAGCCGGTGAAGTCCAGCCCCTCGATCACCACCGTGGCCCCGTGGGACCGGGTGCCGTTGATCTTGGCGAAGGGGGTCCCCTCCGGCATCACGATGGTCACCGGCACCCCCAGCCGTCCGCCATGATAGGCCAGGGCCTGGGCGTGGTTCCCGGCGCTGGCCGCCACCACCCCGCGCTTGCGCTCTTCCGGCGTCAGCATCAGCAGCCGGTTCAACGCCCCGCGCTCCTTGAAGCTGCCGGTGAAGTGCAGATTGTCGAACTTCACCCAGACCTCGGCCCCGGTCAGCTGCGACAGCTTGCGGGAATGGCGGGTGGGGGTGCGGTCCACTTGACCGGCGATTCGGCCCTGAGCAGCCTGGATATCGGCGAAGGTGACGGTCATGATCGGATTCCACTCTGCCGCCGGGCGATCGCTCGACGAATTTTCTCGCGCTTCTTTCGCGCTTTGTCGGTTCCCGGTCCAGAGGGCGCAACCTTGACCGTGGCAGTCGCGTTGTCGCTCGTGCGATAGATGGACCGTCGCACCCCCGCGACCGGTCCACGATCATTTCTGGCCCCGCCTCCCCCAGGGCGGTCCGGATTTCCGGAGGAAGCCCCATGTCGATCCGTTCCCTGAAGCCCGCCGCCCTGGTCCTGGGTCTGGCTGCCGCCGCCCTGTCGGCCTGCGCCCCCACCACCTTCCCGACCGGCGCCCCCGTCGGCGGCCCCGCCGCCTTCAACACCGCGGACTTCGCCTGGTCGGAACGCTCGGGCCAGGCCGCTATCGAAGGCCGCGTCACCTATGCTCAGGACGGCAAGGCCTACGCCTGCGTCGCCTCGGCCGGCCTGACGCCCGACACTCCCTACACCCGCGCCCGCTTCCGCACCCTGTACGGCTCGACCGAGCGGGCCGCCGTGCCGGCCGCCGTGGTCCGCGCCCGCACCGTGCCGGACGCCAACGCCAACTACAGCGGCTTCGTCCGGGACACGCGCTGCGAAAACGGCCGTTTCCGGTTCAGCGGCCTGCCCGACGGCGGCTGGTTCCTGATCGTCCCGGTCCGGACAGGCGACGAAGCCCCCCTGGTGCTGATGCGCCGCGTTGACACCCGGGGCGGCCGTGTCGTCAATGTCGCCCTGTAACACCGGCCTGTAGCACCGGCCTGTAAGTCGTCGTTCGATACAGTAGGCGTCATCCAAGCGTTCCCATCCGCCCGGCCCGGACGGCCGTACTGGGGATTAACCATGAAACTCGCTCTGATCGCCGCCGTCGCCGCGGCCCTGTCCACCGCCCCGGCTGTGGCTCAGACCGGGCACGACGCCCCGCCCCGCTATGATCATCCCCGTGACGGGGCGTATCAGGGGCGGGACGCCTATCGTCCCCATGGACGCAACCAGACCTATGGTTCCGGCGCTCGATACGACTTCAACGGCCAGACGGACCGGCCCGGCGACTATCGCTGCGACGCCTATTGGGACGCCGCCCGCACCGACTGCGGCGCCGCCTGGCGCGACCAGCGGCCGACCTATGCGCGGCGCTATCGCTCCGCCGACTATGGCTACAGCTATTCCAGCGGCCCCGGCGTCTATCCCGGCGCCTATGGCCGGCCGGACCTGGTCTATCCCGGCGGGGGCTCGGCCTATGGCCATGATCGAGACGCCCGCCGGGTGGATTGGTGCCGCAGCGTCTATCGCTCCTACGACCCGGCCAGCGGCTATTATCGCACCTATGACGGCCGGCTCGTCTTCTGCGGCTGACCGAGGTCGCGACGCCTCTAAAGCGTCCGCGCCTCACGAAGATGCGACCCCGGTAACGCGGATCGCCATCTTCTGACCACTCCGACCCCGGACAGATCCCTGCTCAAGAGACAGTCGGGGAGCGCCTTCTTGTCCCAGCACAACATCATCGGGTCCGAGGCCTTTACCCGAGGCCCCATGATCCTGATCCGCAAATACCGCGCCGGCGGCGCACGGCGCCGTCGTGCGCGCACGGCCACGGCCTTCGTCGCCGGGGCCGTGGCCATGCTGGTCGCCGGCCTGGTCGGAGCCGCCGCCGTCTTCGGCCCCAGCCTGGCGGGCTGATTGGGCTAGGGCTGGCCGCTCAGGCCAGCCACACCATCATCCGCGTCTCGATCTCGGCGCGCCGTGCCCGGCTCCAGGCCCGGCGGGTCTCGCCCGTGTAGAGAAAGCCGGACTTCTCCAGCACCCGGCCCGAGGCGGGATTGTCGGCGAAATGCCCGGCCACCAGGGCGCGTCGCCGCCACTTGCGGCTGGCCCAGACCAGGGCGGCGTCCAGGGCCTCAGTGGCGAAGCCCCGCCCCCAGTAGTCGCGCCCAATCCAGTATCCCGCCTCCGGAACCCGATCCTCGCTCTCGAACAGGCCGATGACCCCGACGGGGCCGGCCGCCTCATGTTCAATGACGAAGGTGTTGGCCCGCGCAGGATCCTGCGACGCGACTTGAAGCACGAAGTCGTCGGCGTCCTCGACCCGGAACGGATGCGGCATCCGCTTGGTCATGCGCGCGATGTCCAGATCATTGGCAAGGGCGGCGATGCGCGGCGCGTCCTGGGGCGCGGGCGCGCGCAGCACCAGACGCCGCGTCTCGACGATGGGGGAGGTTTCGATGACGCACATGACAGTCGCCTCTTCGTAAGGACCGCCACCTTGGAGGGCTCGGGCGGGCTACGAGGCGGGGAAACGCAAACGGGGAGCCTGGTGATCCAGACTCCCCGCGGAATATCTTCCCTGGTCCGGATCGGCTGCTTTCAGGAGCAACGCGATCCGGAGTGTTCCAGACTGCGTTACTCGGCCGCCATAGCCTGGGCGGCGTCGTCGTTGGCCGCGAGGACCGACACATAGCATCGGCCGCCGGCTTTCTTGGTGAATTTCACCGCGCCGTGGGTCAGGGCGAACAGGGTATGGTCGCGGCCCATGCCGATGTTCTCACCCGGATGGAAGGTGGTGCCGCGCTGGCGCACGATGATGTTGCCGGCCAGCACGCGCTCGCCGCCGAACTTCTTCACGCCCAGGCGCTTCGACTCGGAGTCGCGACCGTTACGCGACGAACCACCGGATTTCTTGTGAGCCATCTTGCCGCTCCGTCTCTTCTTGGTGCGCTACCGGCCTTTCGGCCTACTTGAGCGCGTCCGTGATACCGTTTGGCGCGGTGAAGCGCCGGTGAAATGTCTTAGGCTTCGTCGCCGGCGGCTTCAGCCTTGGGCGCGGCCTTCTTCTTGGCCGGGGCCTTCTTGGCGGGAGCCGAGCTCTCGACCACGACGCCCTTGACCTCGGCGCCGTCCACGTCGGTCACGACCGTCTCGATCGAACCCAGCGCGGAGGTCGCGCCGCGGGTGGCCAGGTTGCGGGCCCGCAGGTTGATCTCGGCCTTGGTCGTCAGATCGACCTTGCCGTCCCACTTGGCGGTCTCGCCGGCGCCTTCGATGCCGGTGATGCGCAGGACCGATTCCATCTGGCGGTGGCCGTTGGTGCGGCGATAGCCCTGACGACGGGTCTTCTTGAAGATCTTGATCTTCTCACCCTTGCGGGTTTCGACCAGGGTGGCGCCGACGAAGGC
The DNA here is from genome assembly GCF_049898245.1 of Brevundimonas sp. TSRC1-1. Lineage (NCBI taxonomy): Bacteria > Pseudomonadati > Pseudomonadota > Alphaproteobacteria > Caulobacterales > Caulobacteraceae > Brevundimonas > Brevundimonas sp. TSRC1-1. Next base: position 22,132 of record NZ_JAFCXI010000004.1, on the reverse strand, counting down.
GCCGTCGATCAGGGGAGCGCCCAGGGTCACGCCCTTGTCGCCGCCCAGCATCAGGACGCTGTCGAACTTCAGCTCCGAGCCGGCATCGCCATCGAGCTTTTCGACGACAATCGTATCGCCCGGTTGGACCCGGTACTGCTTGCCGCCGGTCTTGATCACCGCGTACATGTTGAAGCCTCAGCGCAAACGCAAAAATGAATACGCCCTCCGGAGAGACCCCCGGGGGCGAAGAGCGGCGACATATACGGAAGGGCGTCTCGGAGTCAACGCTGCACACGGCGGAAATTCAAGCGTCGCAGCATTTCACCCCGTCATCTAGCGCCGTTCGATCAATCCGGTAAGGTCATAACCTTAATGAAATCGGGGGCTCCATCACATGAACACCGTCGCTACACGCGGCCGGGATCCGCGCATTGCGGCCGCCCGGCGGATTGCGGCCGAAGTCTCCACCCATCTTCAGGCCGACCTGTCGCTACGGCTTTGGAACGGCGAGGTCATCCCGCTGGGACCTGCGGCGCGTGACGACATCCAGATCGTCATCGCCCGCCCCTCTACGGTGCGGCGGCTGCTCCTAAAACCCGGCCTTATGACCCTGTTCGAGCTGTTCGCGTCAGGCGACCTGCGGGTTGAGGGCGGAAGCCCGCTGGAAGCCGCCGACCGCTGGGACCACGGCCGCGCCGTCCATCTGAGCAAACGGCTCGACAAAGGACGCATCCTGCGCGCAGCCCTGCATTTCCTGACAAAGAACGATGATCTGGGCGCGTGCGAACTGCCCGCCTGGGACGCAACCGGGGACGACGGCGTGGGCCGAGACCGGACGGGGCGGCGCGATCAGGATTTCATCCAGTTCCACTATGATGTCGGCAACGACTTCTACGCCCTCTTCCTCGATCCAGAGATGGTCTATTCCAGCGCCTACTTCCCAGACCATCAAGCCAGCCTGGAAACCGCTCAGCGCGAGAAACTGGACCGGATCTGCCGGAAGCTGAGGCTCCAGCCCGGCCAGACCTTGCTCGATGTCGGGTGCGGTTGGGGCGGCCTGTCATGCTGGGCCGCCGCGAACTATGGCGTCCAAGTCCATGGTGTGACTCTGTCCCAAGCCCAGCTCGACTTCGCCCGCGCCAAAGTCAATCGGTTGGGCCTACAAGACCGCGTCACCTTGGAGCTGAAGGACTATCGCGAAGTCGACGCGGTCGAGGCCTATGACGCCATCGCCCAGGTCGAAATGTTCGAACACGCCGGCTTCGCCAACCACGAACGCCATTTCAACCAGATGCGGCGAGTGCTGAAGCCCGGCGGCCTATATTTCCACCAAGCCTCGGTGCGGCGCGGCGGCAAGGGGATGATCAAGCCGACCCCCACGACCAAGGTGATCACGCGCTTCATCTTCCCAGGCGGAGAACTGGACACGATAGGCATGACAGTCACCAATATGGGCCGACTAGGATTCGAAGTTCTGGACGTCGAAGACATGCGCGAGCATTTCGAGTTGACGCTGCGTGAATGGACAGCCCGACTCTATTCCCGTCGTGAAGAAGCTTACGCTCTGGCGGGCGAAGCGCGGTCGCGGCTGTGGATGATCTATTTCGCCCTGTTCGCCAAAGGCTTCGAACGCGGCGGCACGCTGGTCTACCAGACCGTGGCCCAGAAGCGACGCGCCGGTAAGTCGGGCTTGCCGCTGGATCGCGCCTCTCTCTATCGCTGAGATCTCTAATCCAGCGCGCAGATGTCCGGAAGGCCACGCAATCCGCCGGCGTTGTCCAGTCCGTAGCCCACCAGGAAACGGTCCGGGGCCTCCCAGCCGACGAAGTCCGGCTCGGGGGCGCGCGGCGCGGGCCAGGGCTTGCGGGCGAAGACGCAGGTCAGGACCTCTGAGGCCCCGGTCTCGCGCGCGATCCGTCCCGCCTCGGCCAGGGACAGGCCGGTGTCGAACACATCGTCCAGGATCAGCACGCGCCGCCCGGCGATGGGCCGCTGGAACGGGGCGTAGACGTCGATCTTGCCCCGGCTGGTCTTGTCGTCGCCGTAAGAGGCCAGCCACAGGGCGTCGAACCGGACATTACGGCCCAGTCGCGACAGGGCGCGGGTCAGGTCGGCGGCGAACCACAGACCGCCGGTCAGCAGAACGGCGGCGACGGTGTCGTCGTCGATGACGGGGGCGATGCGCGCGGCCAGGTCCGCCACGACGCGGGCGATGTCGGCCTCGGCCAGCAGGACGGTCGGCTTGGGGGAGGGATCAGCCATGCGAGGCGGATACCGCCTCGCCGTGCCCGTTGTCCACCACGCGAATCGGACGGGCCTCGATCGGCGCCTGGGCGTTGCGCGCGGCGACGCCCGGCGCGACCGCCGATCTCAGGCCGTTGGAGGCGGGCGCAAGCTCCGCATGAGCGTTCGCCGGCGCATGACCGCCGCCCGTTTCGGCGGGCGCGTGATCGGGCTCGTGGGCAGGAGCAGCATGAGGAGCCGCCTGAGGCGCAGCATGATCTTCGCCGTGATCCGCCGCCGGCGCCGCTTCGGCGGGCGCGGCGTGAGCGGCGGCCGGCTTGGCGTGAGGCGCGTCGGGCGTCACGAAATTGACCCCGATGTCGGCCGCATGACCGCCGGGATCGGGGATCAGGACGGCGAAGCCCTGGACCTTGCCGGGCAGGACGGGGGCGGCGTCGATGGCGACGATCCTGAACCCGACCTCTGCGCCATGCTCGTCCAGCAGGGCGACCCGGACGGGCGGGGCCACGATCTCGGCGTCGCGCACATTGCGCAGCGCGCCGGACACCAGAACCATGCCGGGATGATTGGGAACCTCCTTGGCCGTCATCGCCTCGAAGTCCAGGCCGACCGGGTTCACCGGCGTCCCGACTGCGGCATAGGCGGCGGCGGCGCGCGGGAAGGCCTCGACCACCTCGACCCGGAACAGGAAGGCCGAGACGATCAGGCCGACAAAGGCGCTGGCCAGGCCCGCCCACACCACGCCATGGGTGGCGGCGCGGCGCAGACGGCGCTGCTGTTCGGCGCGGGCGCGAAAGGCCTTGGGCAGTTCCGGCGCCGGGGTCTCGGCCAGGCTGGCGGGCTCGGGCGCGGGTTCCGGCTCGGGCGTGGAGATGACGCGCGGTTCGGGCGCGACGCTCAGTTCCAGCGGTTCGTCGCTGGTCGCGCGCCAGACTTCGCCGCACGATTTGCAGCGCACCTTGCGCCCGTTCGCGCCCACGGCGTCGTCGGGAATGAAATAGCTGGTGGCGCAGGCGGGGCAGGTCAGTATCATGTGGCTGACTGCGAGGCTGTCGCCCCCTCCTGTAAGGCGCGATTTCGCGCCCTGTCCCTGAAACAAATCTCAATGCCGTCCTCGCCACCCAGCGCCGTCGATTCCGCCCCTGTGACCGAGACCGTCCGCCTGTCGGGCGTGGGTTTCGGCTATGCGGACGCGCCCGACGTGCTGCGAGACGTTAACCTCATTCTGACGCGAGGCTCTTTCCACTTCCTTACCGGACCGTCCGGCGCCGGAAAGTCTTCGCTTCTGCGGCTTCTAACCCTGGTGGATCGGCCGACCACGGGGACCATTCGCCTGTTCGGCGCCGATGTGTCCGACATCGACCGGCGCGACATCCCGGCCTTTCGCCGCCGCATGGGGGTGGTGTTCCAGGATTTCCGCCTGCTGGACCACCTGCCCGCCTTCGACAACGCCGCCCTGCCCCTGCGGCTGGCGGGCGGGCACGAAGCCGACTACGCCGCCGATGTGGAGGAAATGCTGAAATGGGTCGGCCTGGGCCGCCGGATGGACGCCCGCCCCCCGGCCCTGTCCGGGGGCGAGAAACAGCGGCTGGCCATCGCCCGCGCCGTCATCACCCGCCCCGGCCTGATCGTCGCCGACGAACCGACCGGCAGCGTGGACGCCGTCATGGCCGAGAAACTGCTGCGCCTGTTCCAGTCGCTGAACCGGCTGGGCGCCACCGTCCTGATCGCCAGCCATGACCAGGCCCTGGCCGAGCGCTCGGGCGCCCAGGTCCTGCGGCTCGACCAGGGCCGGCTGACCGAAGCCGCCCGAGCCGCCGCATGATCCGCCTGTCCGACTTCCGGCTTTCACGGGGACGTCCCGGCCTGCTGCCCCCGGCGGCCGCCGGCGAGCCCTGGCTGATGACCGTCATCGCCGTCCTGTGCTTCCTGGCCTGTCTGGCCGCCGTCGCCGCCTCGGCCGCCGACCGCGCCGCCCACGGCTGGGCGCGTCAGCTCGGGTCCGAGGCGACGGTGCAGGTCCGCCCCCGCGTCGGCGAGACCGGCGACACCGCCGCCGCCCGCGCCGCCGAGACCCTGTCCGGCGTCGCCGGGGTCGAGGAGGCGGCGGCCCTGGATCGCAAGGCGGCCGAGGATCTGCTGCGGCCCTGGCTGGGCGACGCCGTCCTGCCCGACCTGCCCCTGCCCCATCTGGTCACGGTGCGGCTGAACCCGAACGCCCCCGCCAGCGCGGTCAGCCTCAGCCGCGCACTGGCCGAGGCCGGGCTGGACGCCACGGTCGACGACCACAGCCTTTGGCGCGGCGAGGTCGAACGTTCGGCCGCCCTGATCACGGCCCTGGCCGGCGCCGCCTTCCTGGCCACCGCCTTCGCCGCCGCCGCCGCCATCGCCTACGCCACCCGCGCCGGCCTGGCCGCCGGGCGCGGGGTGATCGAGACCCTGAGCCTGAACGGCGCGACCGACGGCCGCATCGCCTGGCTGTTTCAGCGCCGCTTCGCCCTGATCGCAGCCGGGGCCGGGGCCATTGGGGCGGGACTGGCGGGGCTGCTCCTGGCCTTCCTGCGGTTCCTGGGCGGATCGGACGGTCTGACCCAGGCCCTGCCCGTGACCTGGGGCGACCTGCTGCTGCTCTCGCCATGTCCGCTGCTGGCGGCTACGGTGGCGCTTGTCGCGGCCAGATTCGCCGCCATGCAGGTTCTGGGTTCAGGTCGGGGGTAGGGATGAGACTGCTCGTCGTCATCGGCATTGTCGCCCTGATCTGGCTGGTCGGCCTGTTCGCCTTCGCCCATCGGGTGCGCGAACTGACGCCCGCCGAGGATCCCGCCCCGGCCGACGCCATCGTGGCCCTGACCGGCCCCTCGGCCGAACGGGTCAACGCCGCCATCCGCCTGCTGGAGCAGGGCAAGGGCCAGCGCGTGCTGATCTCGGGCGTCAATCGCGAGGTCCGCCGTCGCGAGCTGCGTGAGCTGACGCCGGGCTCCAGCCGTCTGTTCAACTGCTGCGTCGATCTGGGCTTCGAGGCCGAGGACACCGTCGGCAACGCCCAGGAAATCGCGGCCTGGGCCCGGTCCAAGGGCTATGACGACCTGATCGTCGTCACCTCCGACTATCATATGCCGCGCTCGCTGGTGGAGATCCGAGGCCAGCTGCCGGGCGTGAAACTGACCCCCTACGCTGTCTCGACCCCGTCGCTGGACAATCGGCACTGGTGGCGCGCGACGGTGACGGCGCGGCGCATGACGCTGGAATATATGAAATATCTCGCCGCCCTGGGCCGCGAGGGGATTCGCCGCCTCAGCCGCGTCGCCCCCGCGTCCGAACCCTCCGCCGAAAAGGCCCCTGCCTAAGTGAACATCCTGCGTTCCCTGCTCTTCACCGCCTGGCTCTATCTGTCGATGCCGATCGTCGCCGTCGGCCTGTCGCCCATCCTGCTTGCGCCGCACCGTTATGTGCAGGGCGTCTGCAAATTGTGGGCGAAGATCGTGCTGTTCGGCCTGCGCTGGATCGCGGGGGTCAAGGTCGAGGTGCGGGGGCTGGAGCACGCCCCGTCGGGCGCCGCCCTGATCGCGTCGAAACACCAGGGGATGCTGGACATCGTCGCCCTGCTGGCCGTCCTGCCCGACGCCTGTTTCGTGATGAAGAAGGAGCTGATGCCCCTGCCCTTCTTCGGCTGGTTCGCCTGGAAGGCCAAGATGATCGCCGTCGACCGCGCCGGCCACGCCAAGGCGCTGAAGGACATGACCCGCCAGGCCCGCGAGCGCCTGTCCGAAGGCCGCCAGATCGTCATCTTCCCCGAGGGCACGCGCAATGATCCCGGCGTCCCCGGCGACTACAAGCCCGGCGTCGCCGCCATCTACCGGGATCTGGAAGGCCCCTGCTGGCCGGTCGCCACCAACTCCGGCGTCCACTGGCCGGCCCATGGATTCCGCCGCTATCCGGGCAAGGTGGTGTTCGAATTCCTGGAGCCGATCCCCGCCGGCCTGAAGCGCGGGGCGATGATGGCGTTGCTGGAAAGTCGCATAGAGACGGCATCTGCGGCCCTGCTGGAGCCAAAGGCCCAGCTCGAACGTATGGACTGACCTATTCCGTACGAGAAAGCTCCAAATGTCCTTGCGCACCCTGGCCCTGACAGCCGCCGCCGCAACCGCCTTCGCCGGCTCAGCCCTTGCCCAGTCCCAGCCCTATGAGCAGATGCGCCCGGCGCCCGACGGCTGGACCGTCGATCTCGGCGTCGGCGCCCTCTACAGCAAGGACAGCGGCGGCGACACGGGCTCCGAGACCCGGGTCGTGCCCTGGGTCTCCGCCAATTACCGCGACGTCGTCTATCTGAGCGCCATCGACGGTCTGGGCTGGAACGCGATCAAGACCGACGATTTCCGCGCCGGCCTGCAACTGCGTCCGCGCTTCTCGCCCGAAGACATCGAGGGTCTGGACCTGGATCGTCCCGACTTCGGCGCCGACGTGGCCGCCTACGCCTTCAAACGCCTGCCCGGCAATATCGTGGTCGGCGGCCGGGTCAGCCGCGACGTGACGGACGTCAGCGAGGGCACGGAATACTACGCCTCAGTCGGCCATCAGCGCGTGACGCCGGTCGGCCTGATGAATGTCTCGGTCTACGCCCGCGGCGGCGACGCCAAGCTGGCCGACGCCTACTACGGCGTCAGCGCCGCCGAGGCCGCCCGCAACGGCATCGACGCCTATTCGCCGGGCAGCGGCCTGCAAGGCGCGGGCGCCAGCCTGTTCCTGCTGGTCCCGATCAACGACAAATGGGGCGCCGGCGCCCTGGTCAACTATGAACGCCGCCTGGGCGACGTGGCCGACAGCCCCCTGTCGCAGGAAGACGACACCCTCCGCACGGGCGTCTTCTTCGCCCGCCGCTTCGGCGGCTGATCCGCGTCAGCCTCCCGAGTTGTGATGCTCTCGCCAAGCCCGCCGGGCTTGGCGTACATCCTTTTCGCTCGTGTGAGGGTCTAGGTTGCACCCAAGGAACTGACCGCGCTCCACCTTGCTGTCGGATGTCTGAATAGGCGGCCCCTCAAGCACGAGGCCGCCCAGGGCTTCGCATCGCTGAGCCGGGTCAGTGGGCAGCGGCGGCAAGGGCGTGGCGCAGGCGGACACGCTCAGCACGATCACTCCACCCAACACCCCGACCGACCGCAAGCCCATGCTTATTGCGCCGCAAACTCGCTCAGCGCATCGATCACGGCCCGGTTCTGGTCTTCCGTCCCGATGGTGATGCGCAAGGCCTGAGGCAGGCCGTAGCCGCCGACTGGCCGCACGATGATCCCTTTGCCGTTCAGATAATCATTGGCGGCGGCGGCCCGTTCGGCCCCGTCGAACACGACCAGCACGAAGTTTCCGGCGCTGGGCAGGACCTCAAGGCCAAACCCGCGCAGGGCCTGGGTCAGGCGCGGCTTCCAATTCGACACCAGCTCACGCGAGGCCGTCTGGTGCGCCTCGTCGAACAGAGCGGCGGTCGCCGCCTCCAGCCCCGGCACCGAGACGTTGAACGGAAGGCGGATGCGGTCGATGGCTTCGGCCACCTTCAGCGGCGCATAGCCGAAGCCGATGCGCAAACCGCCGAGGCCGTGGATCTTGGAGAAGGTGCGGGTCACGACGATGTTTTCCGCCGCCTTGGCCAGGGGGAAGGCGGTCTCCCAGTCGGCCTCGGTCACATATTCGGCATAGGCTTCATCGACCACCAGGATCACATGAGCCGGCAGGGCGGCGTGCAGGCGGCGGATCTCCTCGCCGGTGTTGTAGCTGCCGGTCGGGTTCGAAGGGTTGGAGACATAGACGATCTTGGTCCGGTCATCGACCTGGGCCAGCAGCGCGTCGACCTCGGCCTTGAAGTTCGGCTCGGGCGCCAGCTTGACCTGGGCCTCGCAGCCCAGGGCGCTGATCCGATAGGCCAGGAAGCCATACTGGCCGCAGACGATATTGTCGCCCGCCGTCAGATAGGTCTGGTTCAGCAGGGCGAAGACCTCGTCCGAGCCATTGCCGAAGATCAGCCGCTCGGGCTCCAGCCCGTGCTTGTCCGCCACCGCATCGCGCAACTTGGTCGCCCGACCGTCCGGGTAGATGTGGATCGACTTGATCGCGGCCTCATAGGCGGCGCGCGCCTTTTCCCCGGCCCCCAGCATGTTCTCATTGGAAGACAGCTTCATCGGCTCGGCGACGCCGGCGATGGACGACTTGCCGCCGACATAGGGGGCGATGTCGAGGATGCCGGGCTTTGCCTGGGGTCCTTGGGGCGCGTCGGTCATGGGAAGCCTTGAACTCGGAAGATGAGGGGAAGTCAGAAGACGGGCGCGGCGCCGATGACGCCGGTCAGGCGGCCGGGGGCCGCGCTCAGCCGTCCGTCCTCGGCCTGCACATAGCCTGCCAATAGGAACAGCTTCAAGCCGCCCGCCGCCGCCAGGGGTTCGGCGGCCAGTCCGGCCTCGCCCAGGGCCTCGACGATCCTGGCGTCGGACAAGCCGCTGTCAGTGACCCAGAAGCTGCGGTCGTCGCCCGTCGGGCCCGAGACGGCCTTCGACACCAGGACCGCCTGGGGCCGGGCGTCACGGTCGTCCGGCAGGGCGGCGACGATCCTCAGGTCCGGCCGGGCCAGCAGGCGCCCCCACCAGGGCCGATCGGACGACAGGTCGATCAGGGCGCGCCCGCCGCCCTCGACCGCCTTCAGCGCCGCGTCGGCCGACAGGGGCCGGACGCCCAGGCCGTAGCGGTCAGCCGCCAGGATCTGGGCCATGCCGCCGCTCGCCGTCAGCGCCGGCCCGGCCGCCGCCTCGATCCGTCCCCAGACCGCCTTGAGCGCGGCGGCTTCGGCCGGACCGGCGTCCGCCAGCAGGCCGCGCAGGACGATGACCGAGGCGTCGAACCGGTCCGCCATCCCGGCGGCGACACGGGCGCGCACCGCCGCCGCCACCGCCTGGTCCAACCCCAGCAGGTCCTCGTCCGGCGAAGCCGCTTCCAGCAGCCCCATCAGAACAGCTTGGGGGCCGGGGCCAGGGGGAAGGGTCCCAGCCAGGTCCGACCGTCGCGGAACACCAGGGTCAGGGCCACATCCTCACGCCCCGCCGCATCCGCCGCCCCCGCAGCAGCGGCGACTCCAGCCGCCCCTACCCGGTTCACCGCCCCCTGGCGCGACTCCAACAGGCCCGACAGGGCCGGCAAGGGCTTTTGCGATTGCAGGGCCACCTGGCCGACCAGGCGCCCGTCCGCATCGGCCCGCAGCACGTCGCTGCTCAGAGTGGCGCGACTGTCGCCGGCCTGCAGATCGCCGCGCAGATTGCGGAAGGTCCCGCCGCCCTGGGTCCATTGGGAAAACACCCCGGCCGCATCCCCGACCTTCAGCAGGTCGGCCCGGCCGACGGTGGCCTCCAGCTGGGTGGTCAGTTGGCCGTCCTGGGCGAAGCCCTCGACCGGTCCGTCGCGGCGTCCCTGGCCGTCCACCAGCCGGAACATCACGTCGATGGCGTCGCTCGGGGCGGTCGCGCCTTCCAGATGGGGCCGCGAATAGAATTCGATCCGTGCGGCCCGGGCGATGGGGAAGGGCTCGCCGTCGGGATGGACGGTGAAGATCGGATTGACCAGTTCCAGCGCCAGATTGGGCCAGCGCTGGTCGATGCCGCTGGCGCTCATGCGGATGGCGTCGCCGTTGATGGCGACCTTGCCCTTGCCGGCCCGGGTCAGGACCAGACCTTCGGGCGCGACCACGACCCATTTGGTCGGCTGATAGGCGTTGGCCTCGGCGTTCAGCTCCGGCGCGGATATGGCGTGACCGGACGGGGCGGCGATCGTCACATGGGTCAGTTTCACATTGGCGCGGAAGGGCCAGCCGACGATCCGCTTGTCGGCGTAGCGCACGTCCCAGCCCTGTTGGCGCAGGGCGGCCGACTGGGCCTCAAGGCCGGCGTCGATCTGGCGCGTCAGATAGAACCACCAGCCGGTCCAGGCGGCCAGGGCGATCAGCACGATGATGAAGGGGGCGTAGAGGCCCGCACGGCTGGGTCGCTGGGTCGGTGCGTCGGTCATTCAAACTCCGGGGTCGAGACGGCTATAGCCCAAGGAAGGACGACCGCCCAAGGCGTTCAGGCCGTGATGTCGACCAGCCTGGCCCCCGCCGCCCGGGCCGCCGCTTCGGGCGCGATCCCCAGCAACAGCCCGCGCTGGCCGCCGTTGATCAGGATCTGATCAAACAGAACGGCCGTCTCGTCCATCACCGTCGGTACGGTCTTGCGCTGCCCAAAGGGGCTGACGCCGCCGACCTTGTAGCCGGTCAACCGTTCCGCATCGACGGGCTTCATCATCTGCGCCGACTTGCCGCCGATGGCCGCCGCCAGCTTCTTCATGCTGATCTCGCAGTCGGACGGCGCGATGACGCAGGCAGGCGCGCCGTCGACCAGGGTCATCAGGGTCTTGAACACCTGTTCCGGGGCTTTTCCTACAGCCTGGGCCGCCTGCAACCCCACGCGCGGCGCGTCGGGATCATAGTCATAGGCGAACAGTTCGAAGGCGACCCCGGCCTTGGTCAGGGCGACGGTCGCGGGCGTGGTCTTCGACATCTCAGATCGTCGTCTCTGGGTTCAGAAAACTGCGGGTCAGCGCCACGGCGTCAGCCAGACCCATGCGCTGGACCTCCGTGCCCGGCGGCAGGCTGGCGAACAGGCGGGTGGGGGTGGCCGCGTCCAGCATCACGAAGACCCCCTTGTCGTCGCCGCGCCGGATCAGCCGCCCGAAGGCCTGGGCGATCCGGGCGCGGGCCAGGGCGTCGTCATAGCCTCTCCCTTGCGAGAACTGGCCGCCCAGCCGTTCGCGCCGCGCCTTGTGCAGCAGATCCGGGCGGGGCCAGGGCACGCGGTCGAAGGCCAGAACCCGCAGCGACCGACCCGGCACATCCACCCCGTCGCGCACGGCGTCCGTGCCCAAGAGGCACGAGTTCTCCTCGACCCGGAACATGTCGACCAGGGCCCCGACCTCCAGCGGATCGACGTGCTGGGCGTACAGGGGCACGCCGGCCTTCGCCAGATCCGGGCCGAGCCGCTCATAGACCGCCTTCAACCGGCGGATGGCGGTGAACAGGCCCAGCCCTCCGCCCCCGGCGGCCAGGAAAAGTTCGCGCATCGCCGCCGCCGTCTGGCGCGGATCGTCCTTGACCAGGTCGTTGACGACGATGACCCGGCTGTTGGACGCATAGTCGAAGGGGCTCTCGACCTTCAGGGTGCGCGGCGGCTCGATCAGCCGGGCCGAGCCGGTGCGCAGACGCGCGAGGTCGAACGGGTCTTCCTGCAAGGGGTCGGACAGGGTGGCCGAGGTCACCAGCACCCCGTGCGCCGGCACGATCACGGCGGCTTCCAGCGGCACGGTCGGGTCGATCCAGTGACGGCGCAAGGCCACGTCATGGATGCGGCCGAACGCCGTCTCGGCCGACAGCCAGTCGACGAAGTCGGGATCGGGCTGGTCTCCGCCGTCCTCCAGCGCCGCCAGCATGGACCGCCAGCCCGGCAGGGTCATGCGCGCCCGCCTGTCCAGCCCGCGCAACGCCCCCTCGATCCGCGACCGCTGCGCCCCGTCCAGCTCGGCCGCCTCGTCGTCGAGAATGTCTTCCAGATGCCGCGACAGGGCCAGCAGCGGCGCTTCCAACGCGGCCAGGGCCTGGGCGGCCGCGCGGGCGGTCTCGGCCACCGGATCGGTCACCGGCTTCAGCGCGCACTCCATGCCGAACTCCGGCCCGCCGTATGTGTTGGCCTCGGCTGTGCGCGCCCGCAACTGATCCAGGGCGGCGGCCAGGAAGGCCTCGATCGGCCCGATGGGATTGACCTCGCCCGAGGCCGGGGCGACCCGACCCGACACACCCTCGCCCGGCAGCGCCGCCGAAGCGCGGATGGCGTCCTGCAAGGCCTTCAGCGCCGCATCATTGTCCCCGACCATGTCGCCCAGCCGCTGCTCCAGACCGCGACCGCGCCGGCCTCGCCCTTCCGGACCGCGGATCCAGCGACGCAGCTCGGCCGCTTCCTGCCCCGAAAGACAGGCGGAAAAGGCGCTGTCGGCGGCGTCGAACAGGTGGTGGCCCTCGTCAAAGACGATGCGTTTCAGGGCCGCCGTCTCGCCGTCCTGCTTCTGGCCCCGGGCCGAGCGCGCGCCGTCGAACGCCGCCTGGGTCAGGACCAGGGCGTGGTTGGCGATGACCAGGTCCGCGCGGCGGCTGGCGCGAATGGTCTTTTCGACGAAACAGCTGCGATAGTGGGGGCAGGCGGCGTGGACGCATTCGCCGCGCCGGTCCACCAGATTGGCCGCCCCCGCCGCATGGGCGGCGGGCATGGCGAACAGGCCCGGCAGCCAGCCGGGAAAGTCGCCGCCCGTCATGTCCCCGTCGCGCGTGTGCACGGCCCAGCGTCCCGCCAGCGCCAGGCCGACCAGGTCGCCGTTCCCCAGCTGGGCCGCCTGGACCATGTCCTGCAGGTTCAGGACGCACAGATAGTTCTCGCGCCCCTTGCGGATCACCGCCTTCTTCTTGCGCTCTTCCGGGTCGGGCCACAGGGCATGGCTCTCGCGGTCGATCTGGCGTTGCAGGGCGCGGGTGTAGGTCGAGATCCACGCCGCTCCCTGGTTCCGTTCGGCCCACAGGGAGGCGGGCGCCAGATAGCCCAGGGTCTTGCCCGTGCCCGTGCCCGCCTCGGCCAGCAGCATGCGGGGGCGGCCCTCCTCGTTGCGCGGCGAAAAGGCGAAGGCGGCCTCGGCGGCATAGTCCGACTGGGTCGGCCGCGTCTCGTCCAGACCCGAGGCCTGAAGCAGTTTCGCCAGCCGGATCCGCGCGCTCTCGCTATCGACCGGGGCCGACCCCGCCTCGCCGCGCGCGGCCTCGTCCTCCCACTCCGTCAGACGGGTCCAGACGTCCAGGCCCGAACCGCGATGCTGACGCGCGCGCACCCCGCCGTCCTTCAGCGCCTGCACCACCCGGTCGCCCCAGGCCCAGCCGGCGCGCTGCAGGGTCAGGGCCAGGACATAGGCGGCCTCGCGTTCCGGATAGGCGGGGGCCGCCAGTTCACGCAACAGCACGGCCGCCGCCTCGCGCAACACCGCCGCCTGCGCCTCGGGCGACTTCGGCTCCGCCAGACCCAGCGACAGGGCCAGCCCCGTCGGCGACGGGGCGCAGAATCGCGCCGGCCGCACGAAGGCGTACAGCTCCAGCACATCCATCAGTTCGCCCGACCGAGGCGGCGGCGTCAGCCCCAGCCGCCGCGCCGTCAGCGACGCATGGGCCACCAGCACCGGCCCGCCGGTGAAGAACCCCTCGGCCGCCCCCCGCCCGATCTTGCGCGCCCCCGCCTCGTCGCAGACCGCCCCCGCCCCCGGCGGGGTGGCGAGCGCCGGCGGCAGGTCGAGCCAGGGTTCGGCGCCGGTCAGGCGGGATTCAGCGATGACGGATTCGTCGGACACAGCCGATAGATAGCGACGTCGGGGCTGAAACGGAACGGGAACATGCTATATGCCGTTCGTGACGACCGCCGCCGTTCCCGCAACGCTTCCGCCGCTGTTCGCCGACTGGTTCGCCGGGCGCGGCTGGTCGCCCCGGCGTCATCAGCTGGAAATGGTCGCAGCAGGTCAGTCCGGCCGGCACGCCCTGCTGGTCGCGCCGACCGGCGGGGGCAAGACCTTGGCCGGCTTCCTGCCCAGCCTGATCGAGCTCGCCGAACGGGGGCCAAGGCCGCAGCACGGGCCGGGGTCGGGCGTGCATACCCTGTATCTGTCGCCGCTGAAGGCGCTGACCACCGACGTCGAACGCAATCTGACGACCCCGATCCGCGAGATTGGGCTGAACATCCACGTCGAGACCCGCACCGGCGACACCAAACAGTCCAAGCGCCAGCGTCAGCGCGACTTCCCGCCCGACATCCTGCTGACCACGCCCGAACAGCTGGCCCTGTTCTGCGCCTGGGAGGGCGCCCGATCGTATTTCGCCGACCTGAAATGCGTCGTTCTGGACGAAGTGCACGCCATTTGGAGCGGCAAACGGGGCGATCTGCTGTCGCTGGGACTGGGGCGGTTACAACAGTTTTCGCCGGGCATGCGGCGGGTCGGGCTGAGCGCGACGATCGAAGATCCGGATCTGATCCGGGGGTGGCTCAGCCCCACCCCCGCCGTCGAGGATGTGGCCCTGGTCCGAGGCGACCCCGGCGCCCCGGCCGTGATCGACGTGCTGATCTCCGAGGGCAAGGTCCCCTGGGCGGGCCACACCGGCCGCCACGCCATCCCGGAAGTCTACGCCGCTATCCAGCGCGCGGGCCTGGCCCTGATCTTCGTCAACACCCGCTGGCAGTCGGAGTTCGTTTTCCAGCAACTGTGGGCGATCAACGACGACAATCTGCCCATCGGCCTGCACCACGGCTCCCTGGCGGCCGAACAGAGGCGCAAGATCGAGGCGGCCATGGCGCGCGGCGACCTCAGGGCCGTGGTCTGCACCTCGACCCTCGACCTCGGCATTGACTGGGGCGACGTCGACCTGGTCATCCAGATGGCGGCGCCCAAGGGCTCCAGCCGTCTGGTCCAGCGGATCGGCCGCGCCAACCACCGGCTGGACGAGCCGTCGCGCGCCCTTCTGGTGCCCGCCAGCCGGTTCGAGATGCTGGAATGCCAGGCGGCCCGCGAAGCGGTGGCCGACAACGCCTTCGACTGGGAGCCGATCCATATCGGCACGCTGGATGCGCTGGCCCAGCACGTCATGGGCGTCGCCTGTTCCGAAGCCTTCGACATGCAGGCCCTGTATGACGAAATCACCGGCTGCGGCCCCTATCGCGACCTGGCGTGGGAGCAGTTCGAGGAGGTGGTCGATTTCGTCGCCACCGGCGGATACGCGCTGCGCACCTATGATCGGTTCGCCCGTATCGTCCGCACCCCGGACGGCCGCTGGAAGGCCCGCACCAAGGATATCGCCCAGCGCCACCGGATGAATGTCGGCGCCATCGTCTCGGCGGGAACCCTGAACGTGCGCGTGGCGGGCCGTCGCGGCGGCGCCTCGCGCCAGTTGGTCGCCGGCCGCAAGGTGGGCGAGGCCGAGGAATGGTATTTCGAACAGCTGACGCCCGGCGACACCTTCCTGTTCGCGGGCCAGGTCTGGGCGTTTCAGGGCATTGTCGGGACCGACGCCCTGGTCACCCACGCCAATGACAAGGAACCGAAGATCCCCTCCTGGGGCGGGTCCAAATTCCCGCTGTCCACCTCTCTGGCCGACCGGGTGCGGACCATGGTGCAGGACCCGGACCACTGGCGCGTCCTGCCGCCGGACGTGCAGGAATGGCTGGCGCTTCAGGCCGAGCGATCCGCCATCCCCGACGCCGAATCCATGCTGGTCGAGACCTTTCCGCGCGGCAGTCGGCATTTCCTGGTCGCCTATCCGTTCGAGGGCAATCTGGCCCACACCACGCTTTGCATGCTGTTGACGCGACGGCTGGACCGGCTGGGCGTCGGCCCCCTGGGCTTTGTCGTCACCGACTATTCTCTGGCCATCTGGTCCATCAAACCCATGGACCAGATCGACCTGGACGCCCTGTTCCAGTCCGACATGCTGGGCGACGACCTGGAAGCCTGGCTGGAGGAAAGCTTCATGATGAAGCGGTCCTTCCGCAATTGCGCCCTGATCTCGGGCCTGATCGAGCGCCGCCAGCCGGGCGCCGAGAAGACCGGGCGTCAGGTCACCTTCTCCACCGACCTGATCTACGACGTGCTGCGCCGCCACCAGCCCGACCATCTGCTGCTGAAGACCGCCCGCGCCGACGCCGCCTCCGGCCTGCTGGACGTGGCGCGGCTGGGCCAGATGTTGGCGCGGATCGAGGGCCGCATCCGGCATCAGGCCCTGACCCGTCCCTCGCCCTTCTGCGTGCCGGTCCTGGTCCAGATCGGGCGCGAACGGGTCGGCGGCGACGCTGCGGAGATGATCCTGGACGAGAGCGCCGAACATCTGATCGCCGAAGTCATGGACGAGGACGCGCCATGAACGCCGCCCTGCGCCAGACCCTGTCCCCCGCGCGCAAGCCCTGCGGTTCGTTGCGCGTTCAGATCGCGGGCGAGACCTGCGTACTGCGCTGTTCGGGCGCCCTGTGGCTCCCGGCCCATCGCGCCCTGATCGCCGCTGACCTGCACCTGGAGAAGGGTTCGGCCTTCGCCGCGCGCGGCCAGATGCTGCCGCCCTACGACAGCCGCGCCACCCTGGACCAGCTGGAGACCGAGATCGCCGACCTCGACCCCGGCCTTGTCGTGTTGTTGGGCGACAGCTTCCATGACGCCCGGGCCATCGGACGGATGGCGGATGAGGACCGGTCGCGGCTGGACCGGTTGGCGAGCGGCCGAAACTGGCTGTGGCTGGAAGGCAATCACGACCACAAGGCCCTGGCCGACGACGCCCGGACCGAGGCGTCCCTGCCCGGCCGGATCGTGGGCGACATGGCCCTGGGCGCCCTGCGCCTGACCCACGAGCCCGAGCCCCGAACGCCGGGGGACGACCGCCAGGGCGAGGTCGCCGGCCACCTGCACCCCGCCGCCCGCGTCGTCGCCTACGGCCGCGGCGTGCGTCGTCCCTGTTTCGTCACCGACGGATCGCGCCTGATCCTGCCCGCTTTCGGCGCCTTCACCGGCGGGCTGAACGTGCGCGACCCCGTCATCGCCGGCCTGTTTGCCACAGAGCCCCTGACGGCCGTCCTGGGCCGCGACAAGGTTCACGCCATCGCCTGGGATCGCCTGCCCTGATCTCTTCCGCCCAGCGCAGAAATTCGAGTCGGCGTTTACGGTCGGTTTTCCTGTGCCGCGTAACCTGGGTTCATGACTCTCAGAATGAGACCCAGCATGCAGGCGCAAGCGCAGCCTTTCGATCCCGCAGCGACCGCCGACGCCGTCGTCGATTCAGGCGTTGATTCCGCCCCCCCCTTCTTCGCGCCCGTCGTCGCTTCTGACGTCACGGATCAGCTCGAAGCGGCGCGCGCCCTGGTCGAGAGCCGTTTTTCCGATGCGGGCGAACGCCTGGCCGGATCGCTCGAAATGGTCGGCCGGCTGATCGAGGCGCTCGACCGGCTGGGCCTGACGCTGAACGTCGAATCGGTCTCGCACACCAGCAACGAGTTGCTGTCGACGGCGGAAAGCCTGAACGCCCTGCCCCTTACGCAGAAACGGCGGGTGGCGGATCTGGATCAGTTGAAGACCGCCGGCGCCCTGCTGGAGGCCGATATAGACGTGATGCGCACCACGCTGCGCTATCTGCGCGCCTTCGCCCTGAACGTGAAGATCACGGCCGGCGCGACCATCCGGGCCGCAGACGAGTTCGCCGGCTTCGCCGAGCGGATGTGTGAACAGTTGGACTTCGGCGTGTCGCAACTGGATCAGCTGGCCGAGGAGCTTACGCGGCTCGCACGCCAACTGGACGGCGCCCTGACCTTCGAAGAGGGGCTGGGCGGCAAGTACAAGGAGCTGATTCCGGCGGTGCCGGACAAGCTGGCGCTCGACGCCGAGACGCTCCGCGTGAACCACGCCCGCATCGCCGAGGTCGCCGCCTCGGTCGCCGCCATCGCACGCGATATCCAGATGAAGGTCGGCAAGGCCCTGATGGCCCTGCAGATCGGGGACATCACCCGCCAGCGGATCGAACACGTCCAGCTGGGCATCCAGGTCGCGGCCCGCACGGTTCGCGAGGCGGACCTGTCGCCCGAGGCGCGCGACCGGGCCGAACGCCGCCTGCTGCACATGGTCGCCGACCAGATGGCGGACATCGCCACCGATTTCGAGGCCGAAGCGGCCAAGGTCGTCCACAGCCTGTCCGGCATGGCCCAGGACACCAAACAGATCATGGTCATCCACGGCCTGTCCGACGGCGGGGGCGACCTGCGCGACCTCGAGATCAGTCTGGGTCGGGCCGGTCTGTTGATCGATGATGTCACAGCGGCCATGACCAACGCCCAGCGCATCAGCGGCGAGACCGTCTCGGCGGTCGAGGCCCTGGCCCGACGGGTGGACGCCATCCAGAAGGTCAAACGCGACATCCAGCAGATGGCGATCAACAGCAGCCTGCGCTGCAATCGTCTGGGGGAAATCGGCAAGCCCCTGAGCGTCATCGCCATCGAGCTGAGCAGCCACGCCAGCCATCTGGAAGACGCCGCCGATCAGACCCTGGGTTCCCTGACCGCCCTGGCCGGCCTGGCCAACGGGATGGAGACCACCCAACCCGGCGACGCGCACGTGGACGCCGGACGGCTGAACGGGGTGCAGAGTCAGTTGCGCCGCGCCGCCGACGTGGTCGAGAACGATCTGGTCGGTCTGGGCGCCCATGGCGAGGCCACCGCCCGGTCGCTGGCCCTGGCCGCCGACCAGCTGGGCCTGAAGGAAGACCTGGGCGACGCCCTGCACACCGCCGCCATCGCCCTGGCCGAGGCCGCCGGACCGGTGGTCGAGGACCTGACCGATATCGCCGGAGTGGTGGACGCCGCCATGACCGAAATCGGGCGCTGCTACACCATGGCGCGCGAGCGGACGGTCCACGCGGCCCATGCGGTCTTTACCGAGACCGACAAGACCGACGAGGCGACGACGACGGAAACAGCCGGTGAAACGGCCGCCGCCGAGGACGAATTCGACGACCTTCTGTTCTGATCCGGGCGGGGGTCGGGCGCGATAGGCGCAGGCCTCGCCCCGTCCGTCTGCCTGCCTGTCTGTCTGTCTGTCCGCGGGGCCGCCGGGCCGCCGTCAGCGAGACCGATCGACGTTCATGATCTCGCGGGCGATATGCTCCAGCGCCGTGACCTTCTGGGCGGCGCCGCGTGCAATGGCTTCCTTGGGCATGCCGAAGACGATCGAGGTCGCCTCGTCCTGCGCCACGGTGACGGCCCCGGCCTCCTTGAGCTCCAGCAGGCCGCGTGCGCCGTCATCGCCCATGCCGGTCATGATCACGCCCATGGCGTTGCGTCCGGCCGCCCGAGCGGCGGAGCGGAACAGGACGTCGACGGAGGGGCGGTGGCGCGACACGGGCGGCCCGTCCTTGATCGCCACCTGATAGCGGGCGCCGTGGCGTTCTAGCAGCATGTGCTTGTCGCCCGGCGCGATCAGGACGTGGCCGCGCAGGACCGGATCGCCGTTCTGAGCCTCCTTGACCTCGACCTCGCACAGGCTGTTGAGCCGTTTGGCGAAGGCGGCGGTGAAGCCCGCCGGCATGTGCTGGACGATGACGATGCCGGGCGCATTGGCCGGCAGCGCCTGCAACACCTCGCGCAGCGCCTCGGTCCCGCCTGTCGAGGCGCCCAGACAGGCCACCATCTCCGTCGTGCGCGCCATGGCGGCCCCGGTCGGGGGCGGCAGCATGGCGTCAGCCGTCAGCTTGGTTCCGGGATCCAGCGTCCGCGTCGTCGTTCGCCTTGCGCCCAGCCGGGCGCGCGCCGCAGCCTTGACCACATCGCGGATGCGATCCGCGCTCTCGGCCAGATGGTCCGCCGCCCCGATGCGCGGCTTCAGTATGATGTCGACCGCGCCGGCCTCCAGCGCCTGCATCAGGGTCTCGGATCCGGCCTCGGTCAGGGACGAGCACATGACGACCGGGATCGGCCGCTGGGCCATCAGCTTGCGCAGGAAGGTGATGCCGTCCATGCGCGGCATCTCCACGTCCAGGGTGATGACGTCGGGCACGTCCTCGGCGATGCGGCGCGCGGCGACGAAGGGGTCGGAGGCCACGCCCATGACCTCGATGCCGGGGTCGGCGGACAGGACGTCGACCAGAGTCTGGCGCACACTGGCCGAGTCGTCGATGACCAGAACGCGGACCTTGGGCATGGGATCAGGTCTTTCGGAAAATGGTGTTGGCGACAGTCACCAGAGGCAGTTCGATGCCGGTGATGCTCTCGGAATGGCCGATAAACAGATAGCCGCCGCGCTTCAGCCGGTCGCACAGCCGTTTCAGAACCTTGGCCTGGGTCTGTTTATCGAAATAGATCATAACGTTACGACACATGATCATATCGAACGGATCGCCGACCGAATAGGTCTCATCCATCAGATTGACCCGCGCCAGCGACAGTTTCGCCCGCAGCGACGGATGGATACGGCCCTCGCGCCGTCCGCTGTTGCGTGCGGTCATGACCCAGCGCCGCATTTCGGCGGGGACCGGGGTCAGCATCTCGTTCGGATAAACGCCGCGCAGCGCGGTTTCCAGCACATCGGTGGACAGGTCCGTGCCCAGGATCTGATAGTCGGGGCCGCCCTGTTCATCGGCGAATTTCTGCATGACCATGGCCATGGTGTAGGGCTCGGCGCCCATCGAGCAGGCGGCGCTCCAGGCCCGGATCCGCCGCATCCCGGCCGCCTTGAACTCGGGCAGCACGTGGGACGTCATATAGTCGAAATGGCGGGGTTCGCGGAAGAAGTCGGTCTTGTTGGTCGTCACCGCGTCGATCAGGAAGACGGACTCGGCCTCTAGCCCGTCCTCCTTGAACAGATAGTCGCAATAGTCGTCGAAGGTCGCATAGCCCGTGCTGCGCAGACGGCGGCGCAGCCGCCCCTCCAGCATGGTCCGCTTGGACGACGGCATCTTGATGCCGCTGTAGTCGTAGATATAGGCCGCCATCCGCTCGAAATTGCGGGCGCTGATCTGATCGACGGGAGGCGAGGACTGTTCCAGCGCGGCGTGGGACAAGGCGATGCTCTTTCTGAGAAACCGGCGGCGACCGTCAGGCCGCGCGATCGACGTCGGGGAAGGACGCCAGAGAGACGGTGTCGGTGCTGGACAGCAGTCGGGGCAGGTCGATCAGGACGACGAAGCCGTCCTCGCGCCGCACCACGCCCGAGATATAGTCCGAGCGCCACTTGATCCCGATGTCGGGCGACGGCTCGATCTGGTCGGCGCTGAAGACCGCCACCTCGAACACCCGGTCCGCCACCAGGCCCAGGCTGAGCACCCGGTCCTCCAGCGGAATGTCCAGCACCAGGATCCGGGTGTTCAGCGTCGGCTCGGTCGGCGCCATGCCCAGGCGGATCCGAAGATCCGCCGTGGGAACCCCCTGCCCCCGCACGTCCGTCAGGCCCAGAAGATAGTCCGGACTGTTGGGAATGCGCGAGGGCGCCTGATAGGTCAGGATCTCCCGCACCAGGCCGACCGGAGCGGCGAAGAGTTCATCGCCCAGGCCGAAGGTCACATATTGCCCCTCAGAGGCGCCTTGCCCCTTGGCGGTTTCGGACATCAGGCGCTCTCCCGGAAGTCCATGTCCTCGTCGTCCGCGCCGCCGACCGCCATGTCCAGGGCGAAGCCCTTGGCGCGGGCCTGCTGGGCGTGGACGGCGGGCTTGGCCGGCGCAGCCTTGGGCGTCGGGCGGGCCGCCGGCTTGGCCGGGGCCTTGAAGCTCGAGGCGCGGGCCGGAGCCCGGGCCGGAGCGCGGGCGCCGCTGCGGCCGCCGGTCGTGTCGGTGCGGAAGAAGGCGATCGAGGTCTGCAGTTCCTCGGCCTGGGCCGCCAGCTCCTCGGAGGTGGCCGACATCTGCTCGGACGCGCCGGCGTTCTGCTGGGTCACCTTGTCCAGCTGCTGGATGGCCTCGTTGATCTGGCTGGCGCCGACGTCCTGCTCGCGGCAGGCGGCGCTGATCTCGGACACCAGTTCGGCGGTCTTGCGGATGTCCGGCACCAGGCGTTGCAGCATCTCGCCGGCTTCCTGGGCCGCCTTGACCGTGTCGCCCGACACGGCGCCGATTTCGGCGGCGGCCGTCTGGCTGCGTTCGGCCAGTTTGCGCACTTCCGAGGCGACGACGGCGAAGCCCTTGCCGTGCTCCCCGGCGCGGGCGGCCTCGACCGCCGCGTTCAGGGCCAGCAGGTCGGTCTGACGCGCGATCTCCTGCACGATGCCGATCTTGTCGGCGATGGTGCGCATGGCGTCCACCGCCCGGTT
>NZ_JAFCXI010000003.1:0-697244 GCF_049898245.1 Brevundimonas sp. TSRC1-1 | reverse complement strand
CAGGCTTCTCGAACCGTTCTTCCTTCACGACTACCGCTTGCCGCGGGATGGAGCAGCCCGGTAGCTCGTCAGGCTCATAACCTGAAGGTCGTAGGTTCAAATCCTACTCCCGCACCCAAACAAAACAGCCGCTGAGCATAACGCTCAGCGGCTTTTTGCTGGCCGAAGTCCGACCCCTCGAAAATCCACCGTCGAAGCCACGTGGAAGCTCAGCGGGGTGGAAAATAACCCCCGCCTGCTCTGCGGGCGAATATGCAAGCCCACGCGCGCCCCAGGGAGAAGGCGAACTGACCGCTCTCTGACAAATTTTCGAACGAGGTAAAGGAATGTCGATCCCCGCCCGTCTAGTTCAAAGGGGCTGAGGGGCCCTTTATTCTTGGGGGATGCCATATGAACGCCTTCGGCCCATGCGCGCGCAGCGCCTTGTTCACGTCTGTCGCTTCTATCGCGGTCTTGTCGGCGAGCGCCGCCTGGGCCCAGACCCGGACCTTCAACGTTCCAGCCCAGCCTGCCAGCAGCGGGGTCGCTGCTTTCGCTCGCCAAGCCGACGTGCAAATCCTCATCTCGGCCGGCCACGCCGAGGGACGTCGAACCAATCCGGTAGTCGGTCAGTATACGGTGCGGTCAGGCTTGGCCGCTCTTCTCCAGGGCACCGGACTGACCGTCGCACATCCCTCGGAGGGGGCCTATGTGGTGGTGCCCTTTCCGGAAGAAGCCGGGAATCAGGTCACGGTGCTCCCCGAGGTTCTTGTGCAGGGCGGTGCTGGATGGTCTCTGAACACCAGCGTGCGCCATACCGAGGATGACGCCCAGCCTTATCAGATCTTCACTCAGGAAGATTTGCGCCGGTCGGGCGCGGTAAGCCTGGAACAGTTCTTCCGCGACAATCTCGCGGCCAGCGTTTCGCCCGTTTCGAGCGATCAAGCATCTGACTCCACCCGTGGCCGCAGCCAGCTCCGCCTCAGGGGGCTCGGCACAAATGAGACGCTAATTCTTCAGGACGGCCGTCGTCTGGCCAGCGTCAACACGGGGGCCGGCTTTCTGGAGCAGCCGACCATCGTCGGCATACCCATGGCCCAGATCGAGCGAATTGAGGTTCTGCCTTCGTCAGCTTCTTCTGTTTACGGCGGCGGAGCCACCGGCGGCGTCATAAACATCATTATGAAACGCGATTACCGCGGTCTGGAGACGACGACAGTCTACGCGGACGTATGGGACGGAGACGCCCCCGACTATCGGTTTGATCTTTCCGGCGGGTTGAATCTCGCCGGCGGGAAGACAAACCTCTCGGTGTCGGCCAGCTATCGGGACGCCAGCCCGTTGCGTATGGGAGACAGGAGTTTCCTGTCGGAGGGCTATGAGCACATACGGGCTGCCGGCAGCCCGTACTTCGACCAGAATTTGATCCTCGGCGCGACACCCAACATCCGCAGCCAGAACGGAGCCAATCTGACCCTCGATCCTGCCTTTGGCGGCGGTTCGCTGGGGGCGAACCACACGTTTGCACCCTATGGTTTCCGCGGCGTCGGTGTGGATGGAATCGCCGCCCTGGTCGCAAACGCTGGACAGTATAACCTCGATCCCGCGCGAAACTCGCTTGGCGAGGGAGTGACGCTCACATCGGGTGAAGAGAGCTTCAGCGGCTCGTTCGCCGTGCGACACGAGCTTACCTCCTGGCTACGTCTGTACGGCGAGGTTCAAGCCAGTGAAGCGCGAACGACTAGCAGTGTTCTCAGGGCGCTATCGACGATCGCCCTTGCAGCCAACGCCCCGAACAACCCCTTTCAGCAAGCTATTCAGGTCACGGTGCCCCATATCGGCGTGGACGCCGAAGGCGAGTCTTTGAGCGAGACACGCCGGTTCCTCGCGGGCGCCATTATCCAGCTGCCGTTCAAATGGCAGGCGAACCTCGACTACACCTACAACTGGAACCGTTTCACTGACAATCTTGCAGCGCCCGGAATCGACGTTGCTACATTGACCGCGCTGCGTAGCGGCGACATCGATGTAATTCGGGATATCAACGCTGATCCGATCGACTATGCCTTCCTCGATTTTGGCTCCATGCGAAGCCCGGCGGAGGCGACCACCCAGATTGTTAGCTTAAGGTTCGCTGGACCGTTGCCCATCAAGCTGCCCGGCGGCTATCCGACTCTCAGCACCCTGATCGAGAGAACGGAGTTGTGGAACGGAGACTCCAGAACGGCCCAGAGCACTGCCGAATCCTCTATCGTTCTTTTTACGCCCGAGCGCTGGCAAGACACCAAAAGCGCCTATGCCGAGTTTTGGGCGCCCCTGATTGGCTCGGAGAACAATATCCCCCTCGTTTATGAACTCGGCTTCGGCGCCTCGGCGCGGTACGACGAGATCGAGGGGAGGGGAGGACTAGTAGGCATCAACTGCCTCAGCGTGCCCCGTCCACTGACTGAGGCGGAGCTGTCGACACCCTGCCCCGCAAACGGCGCGTCGCCGGACTATGCCACCTCCACGTCCTCCCGCACAGATCCAACCTACAGCGCCAAGTGGGCGCCCCTCAGGGATTTGGCCTTCCGCGGAAGCTACGGCACCGGCTATCTGCCGCCTTTTCTGCATCAGCTGATCCGGCAGGCGACGCCAGTCCAGATTGTCAGGGTCACGGATCCGGAACGGGGGGGGAACCGATTGGCACCCCGCTGCTTCCGGGCTTCAACATCCTTCAGGGACCGGGCAATTTCCTTGGCGGCAATCCCGATGTGTTACCGGAGCGTTCAGAGACCTTCTCTGTAGGGATAATCGCTACGCCGCGCTGGATCGAGGGGGTCCGTGTGTCGGTTGACTGGACCAGGACAGAAAAGCAGGACAACTATTTCAGTCCGGGCGCCCTTCTGGCGCCACAGGTTGGAGACACCGACGGGCAAAGGCTGTTTGAGGACTTTCTGCGAGAGCACCCGGAACGTTTTATCCGCGCGCCAGCGAGCGACGGCTTCGCCGTCGGCCCCATCATCGCCGCCGACATGTCGATCGCCAATCTCGCAGGCGTCAGGGTTGAGGCCTGGGATTTCGCTCTTGAATACAGTCGCGATCTCTTCGGGGGGCGCCTGGATTTGAAGGCGGACGCGACATACTTGGCCGAACTGTCGATCAAGCGGTCAGAGAACACTCCGGCCTTGGACTGGGCGGGCGTCGCCACGGGCGCATTCGCGGCGGGCTTCGGCGGTTCCGGCGGCACCACCTGGAAAGGCAACTCCACCGTGGCGTTCGTCAAGGACGACACCTGGTCTGTGGGGTGGAGATCGCGCTTTTCGAACGACTATTACCTGCGTCAGGATCACAGCGTGCAGCCGCTTCAAGGCAGCGCCCGCATACCCAGCCAGATTTACCATGACGTCTTCGCCACGTGGGCCGTTCGCGAGGACACCGATTTGCGCGGTGGCGTTACCAATGTGCTGAACACCCAGCCGCCGGTGGATATCACAACCGGCTCTTTCTACAGTCGGTATGGCGACCCGCGTCTGAGACACTTCAATATTGCGCTCACAAAGCGGTTCTAGGCGACATCGTCGGCGGCGCGGATAGCGCCGCCGATACGGCTAACGGTTTGTCTGCGGACGACTTAGCCGAATTTCCGCCGCGTCCGATGTCGCGGTAGCCTCGAGACTAACGGCGACGCTCCGGGCAAAGCCTTCGGGATCGTCGAGGCGAAAGACGCCGTAGAGCCGTTCGGAGGCCAAAGCCTCGTCGCCGATGACCAGCGCTCGGGCGTTGTAGCGGTTGAATTCGGCGACCGCTTCCTGAAGCGTCTCGCCGGCAAGATCGATCTGCCCTGAACGCCATGCCAAATCGCGATCAATCTCCGTGGGGGCCACCACGGGGGGAGAAGCGCTGTCGCGGCCCTCGCCCACGAAAGAGGTCGTTCCCGCAGCCAGTTCGACGGTCCGGCCCGCTGTGCCTTCGACCCAAACCTTCACCACACCCTCTGTAACCCGTACTTCGACGCCGTCGTGGAGCCGGCGCACCGAAAACGCTGTGCCTACGGCCTGTACGCGAACCCGGCCAATCTCGACCCGGAAAGGCCGCGATGGATCACGCGCGACCTGGAACCAGGCTTCGCCCCGCTCAAGCGCGACACGTCGAAGGTCCGTCTTGAAGTCGACGTTCATACGGCTGGAGCTGTTGATGGAAGCGGTCGATCCGTCCGCAAGCGGAAGCCGACGGATTTCGCCCAAGGTCGTCACATAGCTCCGCGGCTGCTGCGGGATTATAGCGACACCGGCGATGAAGGTGGCCGCGGCCGCCGCGAAACCCCCAAGTAGAATGCGACGCGACGGCATACGCCATGCCCCGCGTCGGGCTTTGCGGGACTCCCGGCTGACCGTTCCAGCAGCCCGGTCGAGCCGCGTCCAGGCTGCTTCCGCCTGCAGCAGGGCGCCCGCGCGTCGGATATCGCCTTCTAGCCAAGCCTCAAGGTCCGCTCGGACCGCCTCTCGGCCGTCGCGGTCTAGACGCATGACCCAGCGAGCCGCGTCCGCCTCTATTTCACTGGCGCTTTGTCGAACGTTCATGTCGCACCTTGAGGCGATAGTCGTTATCGCCGGTTTCCTCTCTCATCGCCTTGAGTATTTTCTGGAGGCCCTTGACCCCCTGGTTCTCCACCACGCTCTCGCTGACGCCGAGTCGCGAAGCTACCTCCTTTCGGGACAGGCCCTCGATCTTGAGCAGGATAAACACACGGCGGCATCGGTCCGGCAGGGCGTCGATCAGTTCTCCAACGCGGGCCAGTTCACGCCGAGCGCCGGCGATCCGTTCCGGTGTCGGCTCATCTGCATAGAAGGACGGGACGTCGAGCTCCGCCGCCGCTTCTATACGGACCACCCGACTGCGCCGAATCTGGTCCACGAGAAGATTACGCACCACCTGAAAGAAGAAGGCGTCGGGACGCTTGATCTGCTCGAGGGACGACATTGCGGCGAGTTTTGCGTAGGCCTCCTGGATCAAGTCGTCGATGTCGTCTGGCGACTGAAGTCGCTGCCGCAGCCAACTGCGAACCATCGGTTCATGTGGCATGACCTGGGACGCCACCCAGGCGACGAGCCGCTGTCTTGAGTCATCGCGCATGCCGCCGCCCCCGACGAAATCTCATCTTGTATTCAGCATAAAGACGAGCGGCTGTGAGACTTCCTTGTGCTCTAAAACATTATTTTTGAGTAAGTTGCGCAGCTCTTCGTCTTTCCAGAAACGTCGTCTCCCGGGGGCTTCGGAGCGCGTCCATTCAGGATGGCGCGCCCGTAAGCAGTCGAGCGATCCACGCTCAGGGAGAGATCAACAGAATGCGTTTCAAGAGTCGACAAATCCTGCTCGCCGCCGCCTCGGCGCTGACACTCAGCGCCGTCTTCCCGGCCGCCGCTCAGACGCCCCCGGCGTCGGATCCGTGGGCTCACGCCGCCAGCGATGTTCCGGCAGACCCAGCGGTTCGGTTCGGCCTGATGCCCAACGGCATGCGCTATGCGGTGATGCACAACGCAACACCTCCCGGACAGGCGGCCTTGCGTCTCTACATCGACGCGGGTTCGCTAATGGAGAACGACAATCAGCGCGGCTTGGCGCACTTTATGGAGCATATGGCCTTCAACGGGACCACCAATGTCCCAGAAAATGAGCTCCTCGCAATCCTCGAGCGCTTGGGCCTGGCCTTCGGCGCCGACACCAACGCCTTCACCGGCTTCGACCAAACCGCCTACGTCCTCGAACTGCCGCGCTCGAATGACGAGACGGTCGACACGGCCCTGCACATTCTGCGCGAGCAGGTTTCGCGCGCGCTGATGGACCCTGAGGACATCGACGCCGAACGTGGCGTGATCGAGGGCGAGGAACGGCTGCGCAACACGCCGCAGTCCCGCGCCAGCCATGAGCAACTGGCCTTCTTGGCCCCGGGTCTGAAGCTGGTCGAGCGCTTCCCGATCGGAGACATGGAGGTCATACGCACCGCGCCCCGCGATCGCTTCGTCGAGTTCTACCAAGCCTACTACCGCCCTGAACGCGCCACCATGATTGCGGTGGGCGACTTCGACGTCGACGCCATGGAGCGCAAGATCGTCGCCGGGTTTGGGGACTGGACCGCCAAAGGGGAGCCGGGTCCGGAGCCGGACCTTGGCGTCGTTTCGCCCCGGACGCCTGCGACCAAACTCATCGTCGCACCGGGCCTGTCGCACACCATCAGCATGTCGTGGTCGAGCGCGCCAGACAAGGATCTGGATTCGATCGCCGAGAGGCGTGAGGGCGTAGTTCGCGCCCTGGGTTTCGCCGTCTTCAATCGTCGGATCGGCGAGTTGTCGCGCATGGACGACGCACCGCTCCTGACTGGCGCAGTCTCGGCTGACGATCTGGTTGAGAGCATCCGCCTCTCCACAGTTTCCGCAACCTACCTTCCCGGGCAGTGGGAGCGGGCGCTGCAGACCCTCGACCAGGAACGCCACCGGCTGATCGAGTTCGGCGTCTCCGAAGCGGAGCTTCAACGTGAGATCGACAACTGGCGCACCACGTTGGAAAATCGCGTTGCGTCCGCAGCGACGCGCCAAACCTCCGCACTCGCTGGAGGGCTGCTCGGCTCGGTCAACGGCCAGCGTGTCTTCACCTCGCCTCGCACCGATCTGGACCTTTTCAACGCCTCGGTGCAGGGGCTGACGCCCGCGGCGGTCAACGAGGCTGTCCGCAAGGCGTTCGACGGCGACGGCCCGCTGACAATGATGACCTCCCCTGATCCAGTAGAAGGGGGAGAGTCGCGTATTGCATCCGTTCTCAACGCCTCCTCTCAGGTGGCCGTTGCGCCGCCTAAACCCATAACTCGCATGGAGTGGCCCTATACGGACTTCGGTCCGGCTGGTGAGGTTGTCGCCAGCCGCGAGGCGCCAGAACTGGGCACCACAATTGTTACGTTCAACAACGGCGTCGAACTCACGGTTAAGCAGACGAACTTCAAGGACGAGGAAATCCAGGTCCTGGTGTCGACAGGCCGGGGCGAGCTCGCCTTTTCGCCATCGGAGGACGATCCGCGACAGTCCGCGATCGGGACCCTGAGATCGGGCGGCTTGGGCCGGATGACGGCGGACGAGATGAGCTATGCGCTAACCGGCCGCGTGGTCGGCGGTGGTTTGAGCACGGCCGAAGATCGGTTCATTTTCTCCGGCGGTACGCGCCCCCAAGATCTCGAGCTCGAGATGCAGCTTCTGACTGCCTTGCTGACCGATCCGGCGTTCCGCAGCCAGCCGTTCAACCAGATGAAGGCCAACTATCCGGCGGCGATTGCGATGACCCGGGCCACCCCGGGAGGCGTCTTCGGTATGGATGCAGCGCCCCTGCTGGCGGGCGGGGACCGCCGCAAGGCGCCGCCGCCGCCTGAACTGGTCAGCCAGTGGAGCATTGAGCCGCTCAGGGATGATCTCAGGCGACTGCTGTCCGAAGGACCGCTGCGTCTGACCGTGGTGGGCGATGTGACCGTCGATCAGGCCGTTGCGGCGACGGCGAAAACCTTCGGGGCCCTGCCGGCCCGTCAGCCCGCGCCCCCGCCCGCTCCCGGCGCTGCGCAACGTCGCTTTCCCGCTCCCACCGCAACGCCCATCGTGCTCCATCATGATGGGACCTCGGAACAGGCGTTAGGCGTGGTGGCCTGGCCGACGATCGATGTCATCGGCGACCGCACTGAGGCGCGGCAGGTGGCCGTGCTGGCTGAGGTCGTCAAACTGCGAGCGCTGGCCGAAATACGGGAACGGCAGGCCCTAGCCTATTCGCCTGGCGTGTCGTCGACTTTCTCGGACGTCTATCCGGATTACGGCTACCTTGCTGTTCAGGCCGCTACAACGCCACGGAACCTGCCAGCTTTCTTCGCCGCCGTTGACGCAATCGCGATCGATCTGATCGAAAATCCGATTACCGAGGATGAACTGACCCGCGCGCGCGCGCCCATGATCGAAGCGACACGGCGCGGCATGAACACCAACTTCTGGTGGGCTGGCCAGCTGGCGGACGTGGGCGTCAAACCAGGGGCTGTGGAGGAAACGCTTAACACCATCCCGGACCTGGAGTCGGTGACCCCAGCCCGTGTTCAGGAACTCGCGCGTCAGTACCTTGCGCCGGAGCGTGCATGGCGCACGACCGTCGTCCCTCAGCCTGTCGCCCCAGCCGCCTGAGGGCGAAACCAGATGGTCTGGGCGCTTAGCCGCCCAGACCATCATATTGCTCAAATGAACGGCCAAATTGTCGCGGTTTTGGCCCGACGCCTCGGCCAGCTGCTTTCACGCGAAGGGCGACGGCCGAATGCAGAGAGGCCCGGTTCCCTGCATTCGGCCGCTAGACCCTGCCTATCCTTGAATGAACGCCAGCAGGTCGGCGTTGACGACGTCCGGATGGGTGGCGAACAGCCCGTGGGACAGGCCGGGATAGGTTTTCAGCGTTCCGTTCGACAGCAGCTTGACAGCCTGGTGCGCGGACGCGTCGATCGGCACGACCTGATCGTCCTCGCCGTGCAGCAGGAGCACCGGCAGAGAGACCGCTTTCAGGTCCTCGGTGAAGTCGGTCTCGGAGAAGGCGGCGATGCAATCGTATTGGGCCTTTGCGCCGCCCGCCATGCCCTGGCGCCACCAGTTGCGGATCAGGCCTTCGCTCACCGCCGCCCCTTCTCGGTTGAAGCCGTAGAAGGGACCCGACGGCACATCGAGGAAGAACTGCGCGCGGTTCTGCTTGAACGCGTCGCGGAACCCGTCGAACACCGCCATCGGCAGACCGCCGGGATAGGCCGCCGTAGCCAGCATGATCGGCGGCACGGCGCCGATCAGCACGGCCTTGGCGACGCGGCCGGGCCGGCTGCGGGCGACGTAGCGGATGACCTCGCCCCCGCCGGTGGAGTGACCGATGTGGATGGCGTTCTTCAGGTCGAGCGCCTCGGCCAGTTCCGCGACGTCCGCGGCGTAGGTGTCCATGTCATTGCCCGTGTCGGTCTGGTCCGATCGACCGTGGCCGCGGCGGTCATGGGCGATGACGCGAAATCCCTTGTCCAGGAAGAACAGCATCTGGTTGTCCCAGTCGTCGGCGCTGAGCGGCCAGCCGTGGTGGAAGACGATGGGTTGAGCGTCCTTGGGGCCCCAGTCCTTGTAGAACAGGCGGGTGTCGTCGGAGAGGGTCAGGTAAGTCATGGCTATGTCCTTTGAGAGGGTGGTTTGAAGGCGAGGGTTTCGGTCGGTTTGCAGGCGTCAGTTCGGCCGGTCGCCGGCGCTGCGGGCGGCCTGGTCGATCACATCGGCGACGGCGTGCGGTTGTGAGATCATCGGGACGTGGCTGGCGCGAATCTCGACCTTGACGGCGCCGATCTTCTCGGCCTGCTGACGCAGCATGGCCGGGGCGATGGCGGCGTCCTCGGTGGCGACGATGAACCAGCTCGGGCGCGTCCTCCAGGCGGCCTGGGTGACCGGCGTGGCGAAGGCCGACATGGCGATCGGAACCTGAGAGTCGCGCATGAAGGCGGCGTCGGCGTCGCTGACGTCGGCGGCGAACCCTTCCTGGAAGCGTTCGGCGCTGATGAAGCCGAATCCGTCGGCCTGTTCCTCGATCACGAAGGTCGAGGGGATGCCGAAGCCCTTATACTGGTCCCCGGCCGTCTCGCCGACATCGGCGGTCAGGGCGGAGACATAGACCAGGCCCTTCACCTTTTCGTCGACGCCGGCCTCGGTGATCACCACGCCGCCCCACGAGTGGCCGACAAGGATGGTTCCGCCGTCCTGGCGGGCGAGGGCGCGCCGCGTGGCGGCCACGTCGTCGGCCAGGGAGGTGAGGGGGTTCTGGACGATGGTCACCCGGTAGCCGCGAGCGGTCAGGTCGTCATAGACGGCCCTCCAGCCCGAGCCGTCGGCGAAGGCGCCGTGAACCAGGACGACGTTGCGGACGGTCTGAGCCGCCGGAATCGTCTGGACGGACTGGGCCTGAGCGGCTCCGCCGATGCTGGCGGCGCCGACGGCGGCGAGGAGGATGTTGCGGAACTTGATCATGGTCGTTTCCTTTGGAGCTGGGTTGGGATGGTGGCGGCGGACGTGAGAGTGAAGGTGACATCGCGATAACAGTTATCGCGCTAAAAGAAGATGCATGAAGCGCCGGAGTTCTGTCAAGCCAATATTTATCGCGATATATAACTTTCTGTCGCCTCCCGGTCTGAGGCGGGGCGCCGGGCATGGCGTCAGCCCTCCGTAATGGTCGGAATGAACGCCAAGCTGGCCAAGAGCGGCGGCTGGTCCACCACCCGTCGCAGGACTGCGAGGGCCGCTGCGGATATGCACAAGTAAGGTGGTCGGCATGGTCAGCCTTGGCTCGGGCGGGCGGCTCTGACGTTAGACGTCTCAAGAGGGCCAATTATTCCCGCCGGCTGCACCTTTCGCGCGTCCACTCCGAAGCGCGCCGCATCCAATCCCGCGACCGGCCCACGACGAGACGGGCCTGGCGAGGCAGGTCATCGGTCTTGTTAAGAGAATAATTATCGCGATATAACTTTCGTCCTGTGCAGGAGCGAGTAGGTCGGAATGTCCAAATCCAAAGGTCCGGTCCCGATGGAGGACCAGCTTTGCTTCACCGTCTATTCGACCGGCATGGCCATCCAGCGGGCGTACAAGCCCCTGTTGGACGATCTGGGCGTCACCTATCCGCAGTATCTCGTGATGAACGTCCTGTGGCGGGAGGACGGCCGGACGGTCGGCGATATCGCCGACGAATTGGCGCTGGAGCCCAGCACCATGACGCCCTTGCTGAAACGGCTGGAGGTCGCCGGCCTTGTCCGGCGGGCGCGCAACCCCGCGAACGAGCGCCAGGTGGTGATCACCCTGACCAGCGAGGGCCAAGCCCTGCGTGAACGCGCGGGGTGTCTGGGCGAGGCCCTGCTGGACGCCTCAGGCCAGACCATGCCCGAACTCAGCGATCTCAACATCCGCCTCAAGTCTCTGCGCGACGCCGTCTACGAAAGCCTTGCGTCGCGCAAGTCGAGGTAAGGCTAGGGGCCGGGCCGGGCCGGGCCGCCTCGGCGGGGCCGGGCTCGAGGCTCAGAAGCGTCGGCTGAGGCTGAGGCGAATGACGCGGCCCAGGGGGTCCTGATCATCGCGACCATAGGCCGGCGCCGGGCGACCATCCCCCAGGGTCGCGGTCGGCCGCGCGTCGAAGAGGTTTTCCACCCCCAGTTCAAGCCGCAAGCCCTGGGTGCGACGGCGCGGCCCCGTGTCCGAGGCCTCGCTCCTGGGCGACGACAGGACGGTGCTGAGGGTGAAGCCGATCAGGGTCAGGGGCGACAGAAGCAGATCGTCAGGGCCGTCCTGCCCCAGATCGCGACGAAGGCGCGCGCCGCTTCGCCAGGTCGCCGCAAGGTTCAAACCCCATCGCGCGTATCGTCCGTCGAGCCGCAACGCCAACTGATGACGCGACAGGCCGCCGCCGTCTCCGGCGAGTTGATCAAGGCGGGGCAGGGCTTCGTTTATCGTGATGCGATCCTCCAGCCGCCAGGTGTGGTTGAAGGCGACCTGGACGGAGCCCCGCCTGGACGCCTCCGGCGCCCCGCTCCCGAGCGGAATATTGGCGGTCAGGCCCGACGAGAGGGTTTGGGACGAGATCGCCTTGAGATTGATCGGCCGCTGGTCGATGCCCGTCAGGCGGCCTGAGGCGTCGCGCAGGATACGGTCCGGAAAGGCCGTCTCGGTCGCCGGCGTCAGGGCGGGAAGGGCCCCGATCGCATTCGTCGTCCGCGTGTTCTGAAGATCGACACTGGCCTGAAGACCCCACGCGCCGAAGGGGCCCGTCGATCCCGAGAGGGACAGGGTCTGCGTCTCCTGGGCCTGAAGATCCGGGGCGCCGCCGAGAATCGGCTGGATCTCGACGGCTTCGCCGCGGCGGAAGTCATAGAAGGTGCGCGGCGGCCCATAGCGGATCGGGTCGAACCGCTGTTCACGGGTGGGCGCATCGGTCGCCTGAGCGAATTGCGTGCCCAGACGGACTCTCCCGGACGGCGCCCAGGCGACGCCGGCGTTCAGCCCCGTCCCCTGGGCGTCGGCCTCGTCGAGCAGTCTCAGGCGGCCGCCCAGATTGAGCGCCAGGTCGCCGAGCAACCGCCGGGGTCCGTCCCCGTCTGACTGCGAGGACGAGACCGGCAGCGTCAGGCCGGATCGGAGCTCGAGCGCGCGAGACGAGGGGGTTGCGGTTACGCCGGCGGCCCTGATGTCGGATCTGGAGCGAAGATACTGCGTATCGACCGTCATCTGGGCGGGGCCGGCCGGCAGGTCGATCAGGGTCCGGTCGGCCGAGAGCTTCGCGACGGCCGACACCGTGCGGGCCGTCACATCCGTCGCGCCCCTTTGCCGGCCTTCCGAGACCAGACCATCGAGCCCCCATCTCACCGACCATCCCAGGGCGCGTCCCGCCAGGCCCCCGGCCATGGTCAGGGCGTCTGTTTCCTGTCGGGTTTCCGCCCTGTCCGCCGTTGCGACCGAACTTGAGACGAAGCGGTCCTGCCGGGTCTGCAGACTTGCGCTGAACGAGGTCGACCAGTCTGACAGGGTTCCGGTCGCCGATAGATTCACCGAGGCCGTCTGCGCCTGCGGGCGGAGCGTGTTTCCGCCGCCGCCCGGATGGTCTCGACCATAGCCTGGCCGCTCGTCCGCCCAGAGCGGCGTGGTCCTCGCGCCCTGAAGGCCCATCTGGAAGGTCGAGGATCCCTGGATTTCTGATTGGCGTGCGTCGAGCGAGAGGGTCGTCGTTCCGCCGGCTGTCGGCCGGGACGCCTTCGCCAGAGCGTCACGGCTTCTGAACTCGGGCTCAAGAACGATGTTGACGACCCGCCGCCCAGGATCGCCGCCGTAGAGGGCGCCCGCCTGCGGCGGCAGGGCTTCGACGCGGACCAGGGCGTCGGGCGGGAAGCCCGTGAAGTTTCGGGCGTCCACGACCGGGCGGCCGTTCACGATCACAACGGGCGGTTGCTGGAAGCCCAGACGTTCGCTGAGGCGAGCGATCACCTCGCCTATGTCATAGGCGCCGAGGTTGTCGATTTCTTCGGGCCCAAGCTCCTGCTCTGGCGCGACCCTGGCCGCACCGCGTCGCCCGACCACTTCGACCTCTTCCAGTTGGGCGGGCGAGGGAGGAGCGGGCAGCGCCTCCTGGACGGCGATGAGAGCCAGAAGGGCCAGCATGGACGATCAACCCCCGTCCTGGATCGCAAGGCCCATGAAATACGCGGCCTTGATCACGGCATGAGGATCCAGTTCGCCTCGCCGAGGGGGGAAGCGAAAAGGGCCGGGCGTCAGAGACGCCCGGCGAGGTTTTTCAGGTTTGGGATCCAGGGGAGCGCCGGGCTTAAAGGATCTGCAGGCCGGGAATGCGGATCGAGCCGCTGCGGATCGTGCAGCTGCGACCGCCGGCGTTCACGGGCGGCAGCACATTGTTGCTGAAGGTGGCCGTGCTGGTCGCATTGTTCCAGGCGGCGACGACGGTGCCGTAGCAGGGATCGTTGGCCACGGTGTTGGCGCCGATGGTCAGGGAGATCGAGGTGGTCGATCCCGGCACCACGGCGGCGCTCCAGGATCCGTAGGGTCCGACGGCGAAGCAGAGGGCGCTGCCGGGCGTGATGCTGCGGGTCGGAATGGGCGCGCTGGTCGCGCTCAGCGGGCTTGCGGTGATGGAGACATTGCAGGTCACGACGGTCGTCTGAGACAGGACGACCGAGCCTGATCCCGATACGCTGCCCGAGCTGGGCGAGAAGGATTGGGCGAAGCTGGGGGAAGCCAGAGCGACGGAAGCGAGCGCCGCGGCGGCGATGGAAAGCGTCTTGATCATGATAGTCCTCCCTTTGAGTGGGTCCTTGGATGGACCCGTTGAGCGTGTGTTCACCCGCTAGGGGCAACCTACTTACAGCGCCGTAAGCAACCTGGAGTCAAGGGAAAATACGTATATTTTTCAATAGTATAATGCCAAATAAGGCCGTCCGCTCGGCGTCTTTCGACGCCGGGGGGACGGCCTTGCAGTGCGGCCGGTCGTCGACCGGCCTGTCAGCGATCTCAGAACGACTTGGTCAGCCGCACGGCGAACAGCCGTGGGTCCAGGGTGAAGACGTTGGTCGTCAGTCCCGTGTCGTCCGAGTTGGTGAAGGCGTCGACGATGGGCGCATCGTCGAAGACGTTCTTGACATAGGCCTGAAGCTTCAGGCCCCGCGCCTCGTTGGTCAGGGACACCGACAGGTTCAGATTGTCCCAGCCCTCCAGCCGGTCATATTCCGTGTTGTAGACGCGGAAGAAGCTCTCGCCCTGGCGATAGTAGTCGCCGCGCAGGGTCAGGTCCCAATCCCCCAGGAACCAGCTGTACTGGGCCCCGATGTTGGCGGTCCAGTTGGGCGAGTTGGGCAGTTCGTTGCCGCTCAGGTCGGCCTCGAAGCCCCGCCCGCCGTTCGGCGCCTCGGTGAGCGGATCGTAGGTGAAGCCGTAGAACTGCCAGAAGGGCAGGCTGGAGGCCAGGTCGGGATTGAAGGTCCCGAACCGCGACGACCCGGCGCACAGGGCGCTGAGAGAGAAGATCGCGAGTTCAGTTCCGAACGGGCTGTTGAGGATCTGCTCGGCCAGGTCTCTGGGCGCGATACAGTTCGACGGCACCTGGATCCACGGCCGCAGGGTGATCCAGTCTTCGTTGCCCTGCGTCCGATTCATCACGTCGATCGAACCCTCGCCATCTGCAACGCGGGTTTTCAGATACCCGAAATTGGCGTCGATCTGGAAGTTGGGCGTGGGCTTGTAGACGGTCTCGAGTTCAAGCCCCCAGATCTTGGCGTCGAAGTTTTCGTTCAGCGAGATGCGATCGACGATCTGGGAGACCTGGTAGTCCTTGTAGTCGTAGTAGAAGGCGGTGGCGTTCAGTCGGAGCATGCCGTCCAGAAGCGAGTTCTTGGTCCCGATCTCGAACGCGTTGACGTATTCTGGCTCAAAGGTGCCGGCCAGCGGCTGGTACTGGACCACGGTCGGGTTCAGGTCCAGGCGCGGCGGATTGGTGCCCCCGCCCTTGTAGCCGCGCGACAGCGACGCATAGACCAGGGTGTCGTTGGTAAAGGACAGGTCCGGCGTCCAGTCCAGCACGATCCGACCGGTGACCGCCTCCCATTTCTGTTCGACGTCGGGCAGGGCGTAATAGCCGCTGCGCACATAGCCGCCCGTGGCCAGGCCCGGATCGCCATTCAGATTGGCGCCCAGCAGCAGCTGGCTGGGATAGGGGGTCGTGTCCTTGCGATCCTCGGTATAGCGCAGGCCGGTGGTCAGCCTCAGCTCAGGCGTCAGATCCCAATATCCTTCACCGAAGACGGCCCAGGACCGGGTGTGAATGACGTTCTTGCTGCGGAAGTAGTTGTGCCCCTCTCCATTAATCTCGCTGAGCGGATTGGGATCGACATAGACGCATTCGAACGGCTGGGTATCGTCGCACGGCCGCGTCCCGATCCCGCCGTTGGGGAGAAAGTCGGTATTGTAGAAATATTCGGCGATCAGCGAGAAAGTGTTGTTGAAGACGTAATAGTCGTCCTGAGATTTGAAATCGAGATAGTTGGCGCCGAGGCTGAAGTTGAACCGCCCGTCGTTTTTCGATTGAAGGCGGAACTCCTGATACCATTGCCGATTGTCCGATTGGCTGATGTCCACGGCCAGGATGCGGTCCGACGGACCCAGTTGAGGGTCGGTGTAGACCCCGCCCGGCGTCGCGGTCGACGGCGCGGGATCGCCGAAGATGTCTAAGACACTGTTGCTGTCCACAAAGGCGGGGTTGGAGACGTAGCGGGCATAGTCCTGGGACGCATAATAGTCGTCCTTGGCATAGGCGGTCTGGGAATAGAGTGTCAGGGTGTCGCTGAGATCGAATTCCAGATTGACCTGCACCACATCGTTTTCGGCGCGGAACACCGGATCATAGCTGGTGGCGATCTCTCTCAGATCGCGGGACTGGACCACGCCTTCATAGGGGTCGAAACCGAGCGGAATCAGGTTGATCAGTTCGAAATTGGGGCCAAAGCCGAGGTTCGGCCCCGTGCCGAGCAGGCGAACCGGCCCGAAGGATCCTCCGTTGGGCGCCCCATAGGCCGCGTCGGAGTAGAGAGAGCCGGGCAGGCAGCCCTGGCTCAGCTGGTCCTGGGTGTAGGCCGTGGTGATGGACGCCGATCCGACCTGGGTCGGACCCGGATCGGTGGTGCACAGCTGTTTGCCGGTGCGCGAGCGATTGTCGTCTTCCTCGAAATGCTCCCAGATCGCATTGGCGCGGAACCGCGCCGTCGGCTCCCACCGGGCGGACAGACGCGTGGTGAACAGGTCGCGGTCGTTCACATGGGTGTCGTTGAAGCTGTTGTAGTCGAAGCCGTCCCGCTGGGTGAAGCCGAAGGCGCCGCGCACGGCGAATGTGTCGCCGAAGGGGACATTGAGCATGGCCTGGCCGCGCCGGCTGTCATAGTTGCCCAGTTCGCCCGCGGCGAAGCCTTCGGATCGGAACTTGGGCAGTTCGGGGAACATGTTGACGACGCCGCCGGTGGCGTTGCGGCCGTACAGGGTGCCCTGCGGCCCGCGCAGCACCTCGACTCGGGCGACGTCCAGATATTCCTGCTCGAACAGGCGGTTGCGGATAAGGGGCGTGTTGTTGAAGCTGACGGCCACCGCCGGATCGCTGGAGGCCGAGACGGCCTTGGTCCCGATCCCGCGGATCGAGAAGTTGTACATGCTGAAGTTGGACTTGGAGAAGGTGACGTTCGGCACGGCGCGCAGCAGTTCCGAACCTCCATCGATCTGACGCGACTGCAGGGCCTCGGCCGACAGGGCGGTGACGGCGATGGGCACGTCCTGCACCGACTGTTCGCGTTTCTGGGCGGTGACGATGATGTCGTCCACGACGACGGGAGCAGAATCCGGCTGAGGTGGGGTTGTCTGCGCCAGCGCGGGCGCGCCGGTCATCAGGAAGGCTGTCGCCGATACCGAGAGCGCGAGGCGCGCGCGAATGCTGACCGCTGAAGCCATGAAATCCTCCCGAAGCGCGCCGGTCTGTCGGCGGCGCGTGATGTGCGTTTCCTCCCGCCTGATGTTTCCGCTCGACGGGGCGGGGCCACCGGCGGTTGTCGGCAACTTCGCACTACTCACCGTCATGTCAATACATATTGACAGCAGTGTTGGTTGACGGTCATCCGGAACGGGGGAGTTCGGATGTCGATCTTCGCCCGCGCGCGTCGCGAAAAAGGGGAAACAGGATGGACTGTGATGCCGTGATCGTCGGCGCCGGACTGGCGGGCCTGGTCGCCGCCAACGAGCTGGTTCAGGCCGGCCGCAGAGTGGCGCTGGTGGATCAAGAGAACGCCGCAAACCTGGGCGGGCAGGCCCACTGGTCATTCGGCGGCCTGTTCCTGGTCGACAGCCCCGAGCAGCGTCGCCTGGGCGTCCGCGACGGCTTTGATCTCGCCTGGTCGGACTGGCGGGGCAGCGCGGCCTGGGATCGGCTGGACGGCCCGCTTGCCGAGGATGAGTGGGCGGTGCGGTGGGGAAAGGCCTATGTCGAATTCGCGGCCGGCGAGAAACGCGCCTGGTTACGGCGTCACGGGATACGACTGACGCCTATGGTCGGCTGGGCCGAGCGGGGGGACGGTCGCGCCGATGGTCACGGCAATTCGGTCCCCCGGTTCCATGTCGCATGGGGCACCGGGACGGGCGTGAGCGGCCCGTTCGCAGCCCGCGTGCGCGATGCCGACACACGCGGCAGGCTGGCGTATCACCCGCGCTGTCGCGTCGACGACCTGATCGTTGAAGCGGGGCGGGTCACAGGGGTGTCAGGCGTTCGACTGGCGCCGGACGCGGCCGGGCGCGGCCGGGCCTCCAATCGGGATGCGGTGGGGTCCTTCACCCTGCGGGCTCCGTCGGTGCTGATCGCGACGGGCGGGATCGGCGGGGATCATGACAAGGTGCGGCGTCTGTGGCCCGCGCGCCTGGGAAGTCCCCCCCGCGAGATGGTCAGGGGCGTGCCCGCCTATGTCGATGGACGGGGGCTGGAAATCGCCGAGGCGGCCGGGGCCCGCGTCGTGAACCGTGACCGGATGTGGCACTATGTCGAGGGTCTGCGGAATTGGGACCCGATCTGGCCAGGGCACGGCATCCGGATCCTGCCCGGACCGTCGTCCCTCTGGCTCGACGCCCTTGGGCGCCGCCTGCCGTTCCCGGCCCTGCCGGGCTACGATACGCTTTCGACTCTTCGCCACCTGCGCACCACGCCCGACCTGGCGGCGCACGATCACTCCTGGTTCGTTCTGACCCAGGCGATAATCGAAAAGGAGTTCGCGCTCTCCGGATCGGAGCAGAATGGCGACATCACCTCTGGAGACTGGCTGAGAGTGCTCAGAACCCGGTTGGGCAAGGGCGCGTCGCCGGAGGTGGAGGCGTTCAAGGCGCACGGCGCCGACTTCGTGGTCGCCGACGCACTCGGCGACCTCGTCGCCGGGATGAATGCTTTGACCCCGACGCCCTTGCTGGACGTCGAGGGGGTGCGGCGGGTGATCGCGGCCCGGGACGCGCAGATCGACAACCCCTACGCCAAGGACCTCCAGATCCAGGGCGTTCACAACGCCCGCCGATACCTGGGCGATCGTCTCGCCCGGGTCGCAAAACCGCATCGCCTTCTCGATCCCCGGTCCGGTCCGTTGATCGCCGTCAAGCTGCATGTCCTGACGCGCAAAAGCCTGGGCGGGATTCAGACCGACCTGGACAGTCGCGTTCTCAAGCCTGACGGAACAGTGCTCGAAGGCTTGTACGCGGCCGGCGAAGCTGCGGGGTTCGGGGGCGGCGGCGCCCATGGGTACAACGCCCTGGAAGGCACCTTCCTGGGCGGATGCCTCTTTACGGGTCGCGCCGCCGGTCGGGCCATGGCCTGACCGGCGGCCCTAGGGCAGCCGCACCCAGGTCTGGGTTCGGCAGAGCAGGGGAGCGATGCAGCCTCGCACCGCAAGGTGATCGGGATCGATGAGGACCAGACGCCCGCTGGCGGCGCGCCGCCCGCTGTCCGGGTCGTAAAGCGGTCCGCCGGTCCAGGTCGTCGGGCCGCCCCGAAATCCCTCCAAAACCCTCAGCCCGCGCAGCGGACGGTCGCGCAGCGCGGGATCGTGATTGCGAACATCCCTTTGGTCCGGATTGCGCCGGAGCGGCGCGGCATCGACCAGCCGACCGCACAGGGCCGAGCCGCAGGCGTGGATCTCGACCACGCCCCCCTGGGCGGCGGTGCGCCATCGTCCCAAAAGCCGACTGTCCGCCGCCGCAGCCGGCCCCGCAACCGCCGTGCACAGAAGTCCGGCGATCAGGACGGCTGAAAGGGGCGCCATCAAGCCGCGACCAGGAGGCTGTTGCGAAGTTCGACCGGAATCCGGTCGTAGAGGGTCGGACCGGACAGGCCGAGACGGGCGCGGGCCTGCTCCAGCGGCACCGACATCAGCGCCTCGTAGTCCAGCGCCGGCAGCCAGGCCGCCCGGCGGCCCCGAAGCCAGGCCTGAAGAACGGCGCGCGCACACGGGTGGCCCGTGCGGGCCCGGGCGGCTTCGATCGCAACACCGGCCGCGATCAGACCAAAGCCCGCGCTTCGCGTCTGCGGGAGAGAGAAGGCGACCACACAGGCTTCTCCGAGCGCGTCGGTGCGATAGCCGGTGAGAACGTGCCAAAGATCGTGCACGTCGCGCAGTCGGCGCGCATACCAGGCGTAGGGGTGAGCCGCTTCGATCTCGGAGTCCGCGACCTTGCGACTTTCCCCGGCCAGACCGTAGGCCGAGAGGTTCCGCTCGTCGATGAAGTCCAGATAGGCGCGGCCGACCGTGCCCGGCGGGAGCGACTCCAGCCACGCCCGATCATGCAGCCGGTCCGCCAATTCCACCATTATATAGGCCTGCCGAGCGCCTTCAGGCTGTTCGAGCATCTTCTCATAGCCCCGGCGGACGGAACGCCCGGCCAGAGCGTTCATGATCTCGAACACCTGAGTCGTATCTTCCTTGTCGGCGATGAGACGGCGCAAGGCGCGAAGCGCCCGGAGCGGCTCGACGCGTCGGGGACGCAGCCGGCTGGGCGTGCGGGTTTGCGGATCGAATTTGGCGTCCGCGACCATTAGTTCGGCTGTCACTTGCTCTCTCCCGGGACTGAGCTTAACCAGTTGCTATCTACATGGATGTAACTAACACTGATGTCAATAGAACGCGTTCGTCGTCGTCGTCGCACCCCTGATGAAGCTCGTCTGGAGGCCCTGGTCTGCGCCCGTGCGCGACTGCTGTCCGGAGGGCCGGACTCCGTCACCCTGAAGGCCGTCGCCGATGACCTCGGAATGACCCACGCCAATCTGATCCATCACTTCGGGTCGGCCGAGGGGCTCCAGTCGGCCTTGATGGGTTCGATGGTGGCGGATCTGTCTCGCGACCTCGAGGCGGCGATCGCGCGCCTGCGTACCGATGAGGGGGCGCCGCTGGAATTGGTCACCGCCGTATTCGACGCCTTCGCCGAAGGCGGGGCGGGCAAGTTGGCGGCCTGGATCGTGCTGAAGGGCGATCTCTCACATCTCGAACCCGTTCGGGACGCCGTCAACGGGCTGGTCCACGTGATTCAGGAGAAACTGGGCGATCCGTCCGACGCCAGCCGGGACCGACTGTCTTCGGCGGTCCTCTTCATCGCGCTGAGCGCGTTCGGCGAGGCCCTGATCGGAACTCCGCTCAGGAACATGCTCGACCAGGACGAGGACGCCAGTCGGCGGGTGGTGGCGGGGCTGTTGCCCTATTTTGTCGCCCGATCCGAGCGTGCGAACTGAACGATCAGAATCGGTTCGCCTCCGATGACGATCTGATGCGGGGCTTGCCGTTCGCCTGAGGCGCGGCCTAGGACCGGGCCATGAACGCGTTGCGCCGATGGATCGACCCTTACCTGCTGATGCTGATCGGCACGGTGGTTCTGGCCGCCCTGGCTCCGGCTCGCGGCGCGGGCGCGAACGTCGCCGAAGGGGCGGCGACGGCGGCCATCGGCCTGTTGTTCTTCCTCTATGGCGCGCGCCTGTCGCCCGGCGCCGTCTGGGCGGGACTGTCGCATTGGCGGTTGCAGGGGATGGTGCTGTCCTCCACCTTCCTGCTGTTCCCGCTGATGGGCCTGGCCGTGTTCTGGGCGACGGGGCCGTGGTTGGCTCAGGATCTGAGGATCGGCCTCTTCTATCTGTGCCTGCTGCCGTCGACGGTCCAATCCTCCATCGCCTTCACCGCCATCGCGCGGGGCAATGTGCCGGCCGCCCTGTGCGCCGCCTCGGTGTCCAATCTGGCCGGAGTGGTCATCACGCCCCTGTTGGTGATGCTGCTGCTGCCCGTGGGCGGCGCGAGCGTGTCGCTGTCGTCCATCGAAGGCATCGCCTTGCAGATCCTGGCGCCCTTTGTCGTCGGGCAGGCCGCGCGGCCCCTGATCGGCGGCTGGCTGACGCGGCACGGCCGTCTGACCTCGGTGGTGGATCGGGGTTCGATTCTGCTGGTCGTCTATGTCGCCTTCAGCGCCGGGGTGGTGTCCGGGGTCTGGACCCGCCTGTCTCATCTGGACCTGGGGCTGGTGGTGGTTCTGGACGTTATGATCCTGGCGGTCGCTCTGGCGGTTACGACCCTGGTCAGCCGGCGGCTGGGCTTTTCGCGCGAGGACGAGATCGCCATCGTCTTCTGCGGCTCGAAGAAGAGCATGGCCAGCGGCCTGCCCATGGCCGCCATCCTGTTTGCGGCGCAGAGCGTCAGCCTGATCGTCATTCCCCTGATGCTGTTTCACCAGATCCAGCTGTTCGCCTGTGCGGTCCTGGCGCGACGCTACGGCCAGGAGGCGCAGGACGGGATCAAATGACGCGGTGAAGCACGGCGGCGTCGGAGATCTGGCGCATGACGGCGTCATAGCCCGGCGCGTCG
Organism: Brevundimonas sp. TSRC1-1; assembly: GCF_049898245.1. NCBI lineage: Bacteria > Pseudomonadati > Pseudomonadota > Alphaproteobacteria > Caulobacterales > Caulobacteraceae > Brevundimonas > Brevundimonas sp. TSRC1-1. Next base: position 675,307 of record NZ_JAFCXI010000003.1, on the reverse strand, counting down.
ATTCGGCTGGAAAGGCCGATGGAGCTGCACCCCTTGCGCGCCAGATCGCAGGCGGCGGAGACGAGCGGTTCGATCAGCTTTTCCGGCCGCAACAGATCGAAGGCGACCAGGGTGTCGACCATGAACTGCCGCTCGCCTGAGGACGTCGTCGAGATGGAATAGGCCAGTATGGCCCGGACGCAATCATTCGCCACGGCCGCGATGACCCCGCCGACGGACGGGGCCGAATCCACGACAGCGCGCCAGGATTCCAGAGTCAGACTGGGGTTCCCCATGTGGGCCAACACATAGGCTTGGTCGGCTTCGTCGCTGTTCAGGCGGCGATACTGGAGGGCGCTCATTTTCGCCGCGATAGGCCATGGACGAAATGGCCGCCTTGATCTCCATCAATCCGTTTGCGTGCGTCGGTGACGAAGTCTAACCTCCCTCGTCATGCTCGAACTCCGATCCCTGCCCACGGACTGCGCCAAACGCCGACAGGAGTCGGTGTGTTCCGCTTGTGGCGCGCGGGCCTTCAGCGTGTGCAGCAGCCTGGATTCCTCCGATCTGGCCAGTCTCGACGCCATCGCCGAACGGGTGACGCTGAAGGCGGGCGAGGCCCTGATCCGCGAAGGCGATCCGGCGATCCATCTGTTCAACATCACCTCGGGTTCAGTGCGGGTCTACAAGCTGCTGCCGGATGGGCGGCGCCAGATCACGGGCTTCCTGTTCGCCGGCGACTTCGTCGGTCTGGCCACGGGCCAGGACTACGCCTTTTCCGGCGAGGCCATCGAGGACGCGACCCTGTGCCGGTTCCGCAAGACCGACTATCGCGCCCTGATCCGTGAGCGGCCCTTGCTGGAAGAGGCCTTGCTGGACCGGGCGACCCACGAACTGGCGGCGGCGCAGAATCAGATGCTGTTGCTGGGCCGCAAGACGGCCCAGGAACGGATCGCCTCCTTCCTGCTGGACCTGCCGACGCGCGATCCCCTGCGGCCGTCGACCGAGGATCAGGTCCGGCTGCCGATGACCCGGTCTGAAATCGCCGACTATCTGGGTTTGACCATCGAGACCGTCAGCCGGGTTCTGACCAAGCTGAAGACGACCGGCGTGATCCGTCTGTTGTCGCTGAACGAACTGCGGATCGAACAGCCCGACCGCCTTCGCGACATCGCCGAAGGCGAAGTCTGAAACCCGTTTCGTCGTCCAGCGATAGAACCGTCTAGACCGGCGCCAGCTGACGCGTGACGGTCAGGCGGACCTTTCCGTCTTCGGCGATCCCCTCCACCCGGATGACCCGGTCGCACAGCTGTGTCGGGGCGGGGCGGTGGCTGACGACGATCAGGCCCTGGCCCGAGTGTTTCAGACGCCGGTCGAGCGCGGTCAGCACCTGGGCCTCGGTCGTCGGGTCCAAGCCTTCGGTCGGTTCGTCCAGCACCAGCCAGGGCGCGGACCGAAGATAGGCGCGAGCCAGCCCCAGCCGTCGCCGCTCGCCGCCCGACAGTCTCTCGCCATTGGGGCCGACGCGGGCGTCCAGGCCGGCCGGATCGGCGCGGACCCGTTCGGCCAGGGCCGCATCCTCCAGCGCGCGCCACAGCGCGCCGTCTTCGGCGGGGCCGGCCAGCAGCAGATTGTCGCGGATCGTGCCGTCGATCAGGCGGATGTCCTGGGCGGCGTAGGCGAACAGCGGGCGGCGGTCGTCCGGGGCGACGCCGGCGATGTCCAATCCGCCCAAGCGCGCCTCGTCCGCCAGGGCGTCGCGCAGGCCGACCAGTCGTTCAGCCAGCGTGGTCTTGCCCGACCCGGACGGGCCGATCAGGCCCAGGCGTATCGGCGGGGCCATTTGAACGCCGTCCGCCGACAGGACCAGGCTCGCCTCCGAGGGGGCGGGCGAAGACGCAAGCGACGGGGCCGAGGCCAGGGCGTCCAGCCGCCGGGCGGCTTCAACGGCGGCGCCGTTCTGTTGCAGGGCGCCGACCAGGCCGGCGGCGGCCTCGATCCCCATGACGGCGGCCAGGGCGGCGAGGGCCGTCATCGGCAGGGCGGCGCCCAGGGTGGCGGGTACGACTGCGGCGACGGCCAGGCCCGTGACCGTCGCCTGCCAGGCGGCCATCCAGCCGCCGGCCTGGCTGAGGACGATCTGGCTTCGGTCGAGACGGGCGGCGGCCTGGGCCGCCTCGCCGGCCGCCCAGCGGTCCAGGCCATAGGCCTTCAGTTCCGGAGAAACGGCTTCCAGGGCGGTCAGCCGATCCTTCAGAACGCCCGTGGCGATCTGAACCTCTCGTCCGGCGGGGGCGGCCAGGCGACGGGCGATCAGCACCGAACCCGCCGCGCTCAGTCCCATGGCGAGCAGCAGCATCAGGCCCGCCATGGGGCTGGCCATGCCGGCCAGCAGGGCGGCCGAAACGGCGCCCGCACCCAAGGCCCAGGGCGCCGACAGACGCACGAACAGGGTCTGGACCGCATCCACGTCCTGCACCAGTCGGGCCGAGGCCTCGCCGGACGACAAGGCCAGGGCCTGGGCGGGCGGGGCGGAGGCGAGGGCGTCGAACAGTTGCGGACGCAGCCGCGCCAGGGCTTTCAACGCAGCCTCGTGACCGGCGACCCGTTCGATATAGCGGGCGCCGGTGCGCAATATGGCCAACATGCGAATGGTCGCGCTGGGCATCATATAGTTGAAGGCCTGGACCGCCGCCGATCCGGCGACGCCGGCGATGGCGGCGCCTGTGATGAACCAGCCCGAAAGACCTAGCAGGCAGGTGGCGGCCACCGCGACGAACGCGCCGCCGGCTGCGGCGATGCGCAGGCGGCCGCGCTGGGCGCGCCGCTGGGCCGCGATCAGTTCGCCGATGCGCGAGGGCGAGGTCGTGTTCACAGTCTTGGTCACAGGCGCACCACGCGGTCGGCCATGGCCGCTACAGCGGCGGAATGGGTGGCGATCAGGGTCGTGCGGCCGCGCGTGGCTTGGCGGATCAGGTCCAGCATGGCCTCTTCGGAGGCCGGGTCCAGATTGGCCGTCGGCTCGTCCAGCAACAGGATGGGCGCGCGTTTCAGAATGGCGCGGGCCAGGCCCAGCCGCCGACGTTCGCCGCCCGACAGGCCGCCGCCGCGTTCGTCGATGGGCCGGTCCAGATCGCCGAACAGGCCGGCCTCACCGGCGGCCACCAGGATGCGGCCGGGACAGGCGGACGGGTCGGCCAGGCGGATATTGTCACCGAGACTGCCGGGCACGACGATGGGGTTCTGGCTGGCCCAGGCGATCTGGCCGGCGAAATCCCCCGCCTCGCTCAGGCGCGCCCCACCCACCACGACCTCGCCGGCCGTCAGGGGCGACAGGCCCAGGAAAAGATGCAGCAGGCTGGACTTGCCGGAGCCGCTGGCGCCCATCAGGGCCACGATCTGACCGGGACGGACCTCCAGGTCGAAATCGGCGATCACCGGCGCGGCCTCGCCATAGGCGATGGCGACCTTGGTGAAGCGAATCGCCGGCGCCTCCTCGGGCAGGATGTGGCGATCCCGCGTGGGGCTTTCCGGCGTGACCAGGGCGGGCACGGCGGATTCGGCGGCCTGGCGGTCGTGATAGGCGGCGGCCAGTCGGCGCAGCGGCTGATAGACTTCGGGCGCCAGGGCCAGAACGAAGAAGGCGCGCGGCAGGTCCAGCGTTTCAGGCGCAGGGAAGGGCAGAAGCTTCAGCAGGTTGAAACCGCAGTAGACGGCGATCAGGGCCACGGCCAGGGCCGAGAAGAACTCGAGCACGCCGGACGACAGGAAGGCGATCCGCATCACGCGGTTGGTGCGGCGTTCCAACTCGTCGGAGGCGCGGGCGATGTCGGCGGTGGTGCGGGCGCGGGCGTCGAAGGCCAGGATCGCGGGCAGGGCGCGCACCCGATCGACGAACAGCCCCGACAAACGCTCCAGCGCCTGGAACTGGCGGCGGCTTTCACCCGCCGCAGCCGTGCCGGCCAGGATCATGCCGAAGATGAAGGGCAGCAGGGTGAACAGAAATATGCCGGCCGAAAACGGGCTGGCGACGGCGGCCACGGCGATGATCAGCAGGGGCGACAGACCCGCCGCCATCTTCAGAGGCGTGAACCGCGACACATAGCCGTCCAGCGCGCCGACGCCCTCGACTACGGCGGTCAGCCGGTCGTCGGCGCGGCCGCCGCGTCCGAACAGGTCGGCCAGCAGCCGGTCGCGCACGTCTGTCTTGATCGACCGGCCCAGGCGCGCGCCGACCACCACCGCCGCCTGGCCGATCAGGCCGCGCGCCATCAGACTGAACACGGCCAACAGCAGCCAGGGCAGGGCGGCCAAGGGCGAGGATCCGAAGGTCGCGACCGTCATGGCCAGGCCGCCCGCGAAACCCACGGCCGGCGCCACGTCAGCGACAGCCAGAAGGCCCGCCAGGATCGTCAGTCGACGCCAGGGCGCCGCCGTCTGTTTCAGCCAGGCCGCAGGGGAGGAGGCTGTGATCGGCGCCGATGTCATTTGCGGACTCCAGCCGTGGGGCGGCCCCAAAAGCCATTGGACAAACCGTCGTTGGGCGAAATGTCCAAGGACGATCAGTCCACTACGACCTGGGGCTACAGAGGGCTTTGATCGAAATCAAGGCGACCGCCCCGCCTTCGTTTAAGGGCGTATGAAACGTCGGTCGTCGGGGCCGGCTACAAGGAGCCTTGAGCCATGATCGACCTCGCGGTCGTCGACCTATCCAGGCTGCAGTTCGCGCTGACAGCCCTTTATCACTTCCTCTTCGTGCCCCTGACCCTGGGGCTGTCCTTCATGCTGGTCATCATGGAGTCGATCTATGTCATGACCCGCCGGCCGATCTGGCGCACGATCACCCGCTTCTGGGGCGTGCTGTTCGGCATCAACTTCGTGCTGGGCGTCGCGACCGGCATCACCATGGAGTTCCAGTTCGGCATGAACTGGAGCTATTACAGCCACTATGTCGGCGACATCTTCGGGGCCCCGTTGGCCATCGAAGGGCTGATGGCCTTCTTCCTTGAAGCCACATTCGTCGGGCTGATGTTCTTCGGCTGGGAAAAGCTGAAGCCGTCGGCGCACCTGTTCGTCACCTTCATGGTGGCGCTCGGCACCAACCTGTCGGCTGTGTGGATCCTGGTCGCCAACGGCTGGATGCAGAACCCGGTGGGCTCGGCCTTCAATCCGGACTCCATGCGAATGGAAGTCACGGACTTCATGGCCGTGGTCTTCAACCCGGTGGCCCAGGCCAAGTTCGTCCACACCGTCAGCGCCGGCTATGTCTGCGCCTCGGTCTTCGTTCTGGGCGTCTCGGCCTTCTACCTGCTGCGCGGCAAGCACGTCGGCTTCGCCAAGCGCTCGATGACCGTGGCCTCGGCCTTCGGCCTGGCGGCTTCGCTGTCCGTCGTCGTCCTGGGCGACCAGTCGGGCTATAACCTGACCGATAACCAGAAGATGAAGCTCGCTGCGCTCGAGGCCATGTGGCACACCGAGCCTGCGCCGGCTGGCCTGACCCTGATCGGCATTCCCAGCATGAAGGATCGCGAAACCCACTACGGCGTCCATGTGCCGTGGGTCATGGGTCTGATCGCGACCCGCACCATCGACAAGCCGGTCGAAGGCATCTTCGAACTGGTCGCCACCGCCGAGGACCGTATCGAATCCGGCGTCATCGCCTATGACGCCCTGGAGAAGGTCAAGGCCGATCCGGCCGATCCCGTCGCTCGCGGCGTGTTCGAAACCCATCGTCGCGACCTGGGCTATGGTTTGCTGCTGAAGCGTCACGTCGCCGATCCGCGCATGGCCTCGCCTGAGCTGATCCAGAAGACGGCGTGGGAAACGGTGCCGAACGTGCCGGCCCTGTTCTGGAGCTTCCGCATCATGGCCGGCATCGGCATGTTCATGATCCTGTTCTTCGCCACGGCCTTCTACCTCTGCACCGTGCGCAAGCATCAGACCCGCTGGTTCCTGCGTCTGGCCGTCCTGTGCCTGCCGCTGCCGTGGGTGGCCATCGAGTTCGGCTGGATCCTGGCCGAGTTCGGACGTCAGCCCTGGGCGGTCGAAGGCGTGCTGCCGACCTTCCTCGGCGCCTCGTCCCTGAGCGTGCCCCAACTGTGGGCGACCATCATCGGCTTCACCGCCCTGTACGGCGCCCTGGCTGTGGTCGAGGTCCGGTTGCTCCTCTACGCCATCAAGAAGGGGCCGTTCCACGAGCAGGAACTGTTCGGCGAACCTACGCCTGAAGCCCCGGCCCAATCGCCCAGCCAGCGCCCCGCCGCGCCCGCCGTGGCCTGACCCAGAGAGATTTTAGGACATCCGACCATGGATCTTCCCCTCGACTTCGCCACCCTACGTCTGATCTGGTGGGGGCTGCTCGGCGTACTGCTGATCGGCTTCGCCCTGACCGACGGTTTCGACCTGGGCGTCGGCTCGCTCCTGCCCTTCGTCGCCAAGACGGATGAAGAGCGCCGTATGGTGATCAACACCGTCGGCGCGACCTGGGAGGGCAACCAGGTGTGGTTCATCCTGGGCGGCGGCGCCATCTTCGCCGCCTGGCCCTTCGTCTACGCCGTCAGCTTCTCCGGCTTCTACCTGGCCATGTTCCTGGTCTTGTCGGCTCTGATCCTGCGGCCCGTGTCGTTCAAGTATCGCTCCAAGCGTCCGTCGCCCAAGTGGCGGTCCTTCTGGGACTGGGCGCTGTTCACCGGCAGCTTCGTTCCGGCCCTGGTGTTCGGCGTCGCGGTCGGCAACGTCCTCTTGGGCGCGCCCTTCCGCCTGGATAGCGACCTGCGCTCCTTCTACGAGGGCAATCTGCTGGGCCTGTTCACCCCCTTCAGCCTGATCGCCGGCCTGTTGTCGGTGGCCATGCTGCTGCTGCACGGCGCGGCCTGGCTGTCGATCAAGGCTGAAAAAGGCCCCGTGCTGGACCGGACGCGCCTGATCGGCACCGTCGCCGGCGTCCTGGCTCTGGTCCTGTTCGCGGCCGGCGGCCTCTATATGGCCTACGGCGGCGTGGGCTTCCGGATCGCCGGCGCCGTTGACATGCAGGGCTTCTCCAACCCGCTGCGCACGACGGTCGAAGCCGCGCCGGGCGCCTGGCTGGACAACTACAGCCGCTATCCGTGGATGATGATCGCCCCGACTCTGGGCTTTGTCGGCGCGGTGGTCGGTCTGGCCGGCATGTGGCTTCGGTCGGCCCCCCTGGCCTTCGGCGGTTCCTCGCTGTCGACCGTGGGCATCATCTCCACCGTCGGCCTGTCGATGTTCCCCTTCATCCTGCCCAGCTCGGTCGATCCCCAGTCCAGCCTGACCGTCTGGAACGCCTCGTCCAGCCACCTGACCCTGTTCATCATGCTGATCTGCACGGCGATCTTCCTGCCGCTGGTCCTGATCTACACGACCTGGGTCTATTCCGTCCTGTGGGGCCGCACCTCGACCGCCGCCCTCAAGACCAACCCCGACCTCTACTGAGCTCAAGGAGCATCAAGCCATGTGGTATTTTTCCTGGATCCTGGGTGTCGGACTGGCGGTTGGCTTCGGCGTGCTGAACGGCCTGTGGCACGAGTTCCACCTGTTCGACGAGGGCGATGAGGGCCTGTCGGTCGATGCGTCGAAAGAGGTCGATGTCCCTCTCTAGCCCCACCGGCGCGCTGACGACGCGCGAGCTTATCGCCCGCTACGACGCCCACGCGCCGCGCTACACCTCCTATCCGACGGCGGCGCAGTTCACGCCCGCCGTCGGGGCCGCCGATTGGGGGGCGTGGCTCGGCGCCGCGCCCCTTGATCGTGCGGCGTCTCTGTATCTGCACATCCCCTTCTGCAAGCGGCTGTGCTGGTACTGCGGCTGCAACACCCGGGCGATGAACCGCGTCGGGGTCATGACCAGCTATGTGGACCTGCTGCTGAAGGAAGCCGATCTCGTGCTCGAACGGATCGGCCGCCCTGTGCGGGTCGGTTCGATCCACCTGGGCGGCGGCACGCCCAACATGCTGCCCCCCGAGGAGCTGGAGCGGCTGTTCGCCGGTCTGGCCGCCCGGTTCGACCTGGGCGACTGTTTCGAGATCGCCGCTGAATTGGATCCCGAAGTCCTGACCCAGGGCTGGGTCGAGGCGGCCGGCCGCATCGGTCTGAGCCGCGCCAGCCTGGGGGTTCAGGACCTGTCGCCCAAGGTGCAGGCGGCGGTGAACCGGCCGGAATCCTTCGAGACTATCCGCTGGGCGGCCGAGGCGCTGCGCGGCCAGGGGGTCACGTCGCTCAATCTGGATCTGATGTACGGCCTGCCGCTTCAGGGGGCCGAGCATGTCGTCACGACCGTGGCGCAGATCGCTGTCTTGCGGCCCGAACGGATCGCCCTGTTCGGCTACGCCCACGTGCCGTGGATGAAACCGCACCAGAAACTGATCAAGGAAGCCGATCTGCCCGGACCCGAGGAGCGCTTCACCCAGAGTCAGGCGGCGGCGCGGTATCTGGTGCAGAAGGGTTGGCAAGCCATCGGTCTCGACCATTTCGCCCTGCCGCATGATTCCATGGCCGCCGCCGTCCGCGCCGGTCGGCTGCATCGCAATTTCCAGGGCTATACGACCGACGAGGCCCCGGTGCTCATCGGCCTGGGCGCCTCTTCGATCAGCCGCACCCCCCAGGGCTTTGTCCAGAACCATGCGCAGGAGCGGGATTGGCGCGCGGACGTCGCGGCCGGAACCTTGCCGGTCGCGCGCGGCGTGGCCCTGAATCCGCGTGACGCCTTTGTGGGCGAAATCATCGAACGCCTGATGTGCGACTTCACGGTCGACGTGGCCGAGATCGCCCGCATGCACGGTCGTGATCTTGCGGAAGTCGCTGCGGTCTGGCCGAGGCTGCAGCGGTTTCAACTGGACGGCTTGATCGAGGTGAACGGGACGACCGTGACCGTCACGGATCTTGGCCGGCCGTTCGTCCGCGCCGTCTGCGCCGCCTTTGATCCGGGCGCCGCCGACATCGAGAAACGCCACGCCCGCGTGGTCTGATTGGACAGATTGTCCAACCCTTGGCGGGGTTTGCGCTAAATCAAGGCCGAGGCGGGGCAGGGGGCGCATTTCCCCGTCAAGACGCTCGGACAAGTCGCATGAGGCGGCAGCGGGCGTCGGGGATGAGCAAGATGAAACTGAAAACCCTGATCCTCTCAGCTGTCGCCGCCGCCGCCTTCGCTGCGCCGGCCCTGGCGCAGAGCCCGGCCGCCTGGGAGATGCCCAAGAAGGGCGACTGGATCATCACCGGCCGCGTGACGGATGTCTTCTCTGAGGCTGACAACGCCATCACCACGGCCGCCGGCGTCGATTCCGGCCTGAAGGTCGATGTGGGCGACAGTGTCATGCCGACACTGGGCTTCACCTACTTCCTGACCGACCATCTGGCGGTCGAGGCGATCTTGGGCACGACCAAGCACGAAATCCGCGCCCAGGGCGGAGCCACCGACGTCGCCGTGCACGAAACCTGGGTTCTGCCCCCGGTCGTGACCCTGCAATACCGCCCGCTGACCGAGGGTCGTTTCAGCCCCTATGTCGGCGCGGGCGTCAACTACATGCTGTTCTACAGCGGTGAAGACAAGAACGGCTTCAAAGTCGATCTGGACGACAACTTCGGCTACGCCCTGCAAGCGGGCGCCGACATCGGCATTCAGGGGCCGTGGAACCTGAACGTCGACGTCAAGAAGGTCTGGGTCAATATCGACGCCGACGTCAACGACGGCGCTCTGAAGAGCGATGTGGATCTGGACCCGTGGGTCGTTTCTGTGGGGGTAGGCCGTAAGTTCTAAGAAAAATCGACATCGGAAATGCGTTCGAAATGGAAGCCCCGCCGGTTCGCCGGCGGGGCTTTCGCTCTTGTGCGGATGCGCTCGACAAAACGGGCGGCGCGCCCTAGGCGGGAGGCGAGCCGTTTGTTGCGGCGCAATTTCGGGATTTCCGCATGCCTTCCGGTCTGATCGCCCTGCTCGATGATGTGGCGGGGATCGCCAAGATGGCGGCGGCGTCGATCGACGACGTCGGGGCGGCGGCGGGCAAGGCCTCGACCAAGGCCGCCGGAGTCGTGGTGGACGATGCGGCGGTGACGCCGCGCTATGTCACCGGCCTGTCGCCCAGCCGCGAACTGCCGATCATCGGCAAGATCGCCCTTGGGTCGTTCCGTAACAAGCTGATCTTCATCCTGCCGGCCGCCCTGCTGCTGAGCGCCTTCGCTCCCTGGGCCATCACGCCGCTGCTGATGTGCGGCGGGGCCTATCTCTGTTTCGAAGGGGCGGAGAAGTTGATGGAGGCCTTCGGGCACGGCGGCCATTCTGACGCCGCCCCGGTCGTGGGCGACCCGGCGACCCTGGAGAAGACGACGGTGGCGGGGGCGGTTCGGACCGACCTGATCCTGTCGGCCGAGATCATGGCCATCGCCCTGGCCGACGTCTCCGCCCAGCCGATCCTCACCCAGGCGGCGGTTCTGGCCGTGGTCGGGATCGCGATGACGGTCGCGGTCTATGGGGCTGTCGGCCTGATCGTGAAGATGGACGATATCGGCCTGCATCTGGCCGAGCGCCCCAACGGCGGGGTGCGCGCTCTGGGCCGCGGCCTGGTCAAGGGAATGCCGGTGGTGATGGACGCCCTGTCGGCCATCGGCACGGCCGCCATGTTGTGGGTCGGCGGCGGCATTCTGGTTCACGGAACCCATAAGCTGGGCCTGCACTGGCCGGCCGAACCGCTTGAGCATCTGGCCCATGCGGTCGGGGCCGCGACCGGTCCGCTTCATGGGATCGTCAGCTGGTTCGTGACGGCCCTGGGGGCGGCGATCATCGGCGTGAGCGTCGGCGGCCTGATCGCCTTGCTGGTCCATCAACTGGGCCGGCTGCGGGCCAAGCCCGCGCACTAAATCTCCCAGGGCCGTAGCTGTCACGCTGTTGCAATCCCGGCCCGCTAGACCCCGACGCCTGTCTCCGGAGTAAGCTCATGTCCCTGTCGCGCACCGCCCTCGCGGCCCTGGCCGCTGTTTCGCTTGTCGGCGCCGCCGTTCCAGCGATGGCGCGACAGAGCCAGACGCCGACCCCGGCTCCACAGGCCTCCGTTGCGGCCCTGACGCCTCCGAAGCTGATCGTCACCATCGTGGTGGACCAGTTCAGCGCCAATCTGTTCGACCAGTACCGCGGCCGCTACACGGGCGGCCTGCGCCGGATGGCGGACCAGGGGCTGGTGTCGATCAACGGCTATCAGACCCACGGCCTGACCGAGACCTGCCCCGGCCACTCGACGGTTCTGACGGGCATGCATCCGACCGAGACCGGAATCCCCGCCAACGACTGGATCGACGGCAAGACCGGCAAGGAAGTCTATTGCCTGGCCGCGCCCGCCAACCACCTGGCGAACGGACGCGACGACGTCGACAACGGCCCGGTCGGCCCGGAACAACTGCGCGCCACGACCCTGGGCGACTGGCTGAAGGTCGTCAGCCCGCAAAGCAAGGTTTTCGCCGTCTCGGGCAAGGACCGGGGCGCGATCAACCTGGCCGGCCATCAGGGGCAGGCCTTCTGGTTCACCGAGGGCTTCGGCCTGACCACCTATGTCGAGCCGGGCGAGACGGCGCAGGCCAAGCTGGCGCCCGTGGCGGACTTCAATCGCGACTTCCGCCTGGGCATGAGCTTGGCGCCGGTCGCCTGGGATTACACGAATGACCAGTGCCGGGCGCTGGCCGGGGACTGGACCATTCGCGGCCAGACCTTCCATTCGACCCTGCCGCCGGCGGGGCTGAAGTTCGACACCTCGCCCCTGCTGGACGAGCAGACGCTGAAGGCCGCTGAATACCTGCTGGACACCCAGAAGCTGGGCCAGGGCGCGACGACCGACATGCTGGGCGTCAGCCTGTCGGCGACGGACCGGATCGGCCACATGTACGGCACCCAGGGGCCGGAGATGTGCGAACAGATGCACCGGCTGGACGCGGCCCTGGGCGAGTTCCTGGACCGGCTGGCCCAGGTTCCCGGCGGCGCCCTGGTGGTGCTGACGGCGGACCATGGCGGTTCGGACTTCGTCGAGCGGCTGCACGACCACGGCTATCCCCACGCGCGCCGCGCCGACCTGTCGGAGATCCAGGGCGTGAATGACGTTCTGAAGGCCCGCTTCAATCTGGACGCCGATCCGCTTCAGGCGGGCGGCAGCGGCCTGATGGTCGCAGACGCCCAGCATCGGTCGCTGCCCGATCCGCTGCGCACCCAGGTGGCCGAGGCGGCCGTCGAACTGCTGCGCGCCCTTCCGGACGTCGGTTTCGCCGAAACGCGCGACCGTCTGCTGGCCGAACCCCTGCCGGCCACGAACGAGCCCGAGATGATGAGCCTGCGCGAGCGGATGCGTCTGTCCACCGTGGCGGCGCGGTCGCCCGACATCCAGTTTTCCTTCGCCCAGAACGTCGTTGCAGGCGGCCGCGTCGGCAGCACCCTGGCCGGCCACGGCAGCCCGTTTGAATATGACCGCCGCGTGCCGATCATCTTCTGGTGGCCCGGCGCGACCGGCGAAGAGCGCTTCCTGCCTATCCGCACCATCGACATCGCCCCCACCCTGGCGCATGTGATCGGGGTGCCGGCGCCCAAGGTCGAGGGGCGCTGTATCGACCTGAATGGCTTCGCCGTGGCCGACTGTCCGGCGACGGAGGCCAGCCCGGCGCGATAAACTCCTGTTTCGCGTCGTAAACTCGTGTTTCCCAGCGGGGGCGTGACCTTACGTCGGGGACGTTTCATCGGCAGAAGGGGGCAAATCGTCCAACCGTCCCTTTCGGGGCGTGATTTGGGCGGCCTCGGAAGCGAACAGGAAACGTCCCCATGAACAGAGCCCGCCGCGCCCGCATCGTCGCGACCCTCGGTCCCGCGAGCCGCGCCCCCGGCACGGTCAAGGCCCTGGCCCAGGCCGGGGTGGACGTCTTCCGCCTGAACTTCAGCCACGGCACGCATGAGGACCACGCCGCCGCCCTGAAGGCCGTGCGCGGGGCCGAGATGGCGCTGCAGCGTCCGTTGGGCGTTCTGGCCGACCTGCAGGGGCCCAAACTGCGGCTGGGCCGGTTCAAGGACGTCGAGATCGCCGTCAAGCCGGGCCACAAGATGCGGTTCGACCTGGACCCGACGCCCGGCGATGAAACCCGGGTGCAGATGCCGCACCCCGAGATCTTCAAGGCCCTGCGCACCGGCATGCTGCTGTTGCTGGACGACGGCCGGGTGCGGCTGCGGGTCAACGACCGCACCGACGACTGGGCCGATGTGACGGTCGAGAGCGGCACGAAACTGTCGGACCGCAAGGGGGTGGCCGTGCCCGAGGCCGTGATCCCCGTGTCGGCCCTGACCCCCAAGGACCGCGAGGACCTGGCCTTCGCCCTGCGTCAGGGCGTGGACTGGGTGGCGCTCAGCTTCGTGCAGAAGCCCGAGGACATGGCCGAGCTGAAGCGGATCGTGAACGGTCAGGCGGCCTGCCTGGCCAAGATCGAGAAGCCGGCGGCCCTGGCCGATCTGGAGGCCATCCTCGACTACTGCGACGGGGTCATGGTGGCGCGCGGCGACCTGGGCGTCGAACTGGACCCCGAGGACGTGCCGGTGGCGCAGAAGCAGATCGTCCGTGCGGCGCGTAATCGCGGCGTGCCGGTGATCGTGGCGACCCAGATGCTGGAGTCGATGACCAGCGCCCCGTCGCCGACCCGCGCCGAGGCCACCGACGTCGCCAATGCGGTCTATGAAGGCGCGGACGCCCTGATGCTGTCGGCCGAGACGGCCTCGGGCGACTATCCGCTGGAATCGGTCGAGATCATGAGCCGGATCATCGAACGGGTCGAACGCGATCCGATGTGGCCCAAGCTGATGGGCGCCGAACACGCCGGCATGGACGAGCATGACGTCGACGCCCTGGTCGGGGCGGCGGCCATGGCGGCCAGCGCGCCGTCGACCGGCTGTCTGGTGGTCTTCACCACCCTGGGCGGTACGGCCCGGCGGATGGCCCGCGAGCGGCCGCTGAAGCCGATCCTGGTCCTGACGCCCAATCCGAATACGGCGCGCCGGTTGGCCCTGGTCTGGGGGCTGGAGCCGCGCCTGGGCGACCAGCCCGATTCGCTGGAAGCCGTCACCGACGACGCCGTGGAAGGGGCGGTCCGATACGGTTTGGCCGAGCCCGGCCAACGCATCCTGATCCTGGCGGGCACGCCCTTCGGCGCGCCCGGCGCCGCCAATCTGCTGCGTCTCGCCCATGCGCCGGCCGCCAAGGCCAAGGGGCGCAAGAAGGGCTGAGGGGGGCTTTTTCGGAAGGCTGGCGCGGGCGAACTATAACGCTACTGTGCGCTGATGAATCGGCGGCCCGAATGATCAAATACATCGGCTCCAAGCGCGCCCTGCTGGGGCATGTGACCGGCGTGGTCGCGGGGCTTCTGCCGCAGGGCGGCCAGGTCTGCGACCTGTTTTCCGGCACGGCCCGCGTGGGTCACGCCCTGAAAAAGCAGGGGTTCCAGGTCTGGTCGAATGATCACAACGCCTATGCGCACATCCTGGCGACGGCCTATGTCCAGGCGGATCGCGAGCGCTGGGTCGAGCGGGCGGAGACGGTGCTGGGCGAGTTGCGGGCGGTCACGCCCCAGGCCGGCTGGTTCACCCAGGCCTTCTGCCACGACGCCCGGTATTTTCACCCGGACAATGGCGCGCGCATCGACGCCATGCGCGACCGGATCGAGGCCATGGGTCTGGAGCCCGAACTGAAGGCCGTCGCCCTGGTCAGCCTGATGGAGGCGGCCGACCGGGTGGATTCCACCGCCGGGGTTCAGATGGCCTATATGAAACAGTGGGCCCCGCGCGCGCTGAAGCCGCTTGAACTGCGCATGCCCGATATCCTGCCTTCAGTGGGCGGCGTCTGTCGCGCGACCCAGGGGGATGCGGTCGAAATGGCTGAACAGGTGGAGGCGGACCTCGTCTATCTCGACCCGCCCTATAACCAGCACTCCTATCTGGGCAATTACCATTGCTGGGAAAGCCTGGTCCTGTGGGACCGGCCGGAAACCTACGGCGTCGCCAACAAGCGGGTGGACGTGAGGACGCGCAAGAGCGCCTTCAACAGCCGGCCCGGCATCGGCCCGGCCCTGCGGTCCGTGATCGAACGGTTGCGCGCCCCCAACCTGATCGTCAGTTTCAACGACGAAGGCTATCTGAGCCGGGCCGACCTGGTCGAGATGCTGTCGTCGCGCGGCCATGTTCAGGTGGTCGAAATCGCCCACCCCCGCTATGTCGGCGCCCGGATCGGCATCCATAATCCCAAGGGGGTCAAGGTGGGCCAGGTGGGCCGCCTGAAGAACGTCGAACACCTGTTCGTCGTCACGGATCGGCCGGTCGAGCTTCCCGTGGCCGCCTGATTACAAATGGGTTTTGGCAGACTCTGTCGGGAACCCGACACAGCCGATGTCGTTGAAGAGACATGCAACCGCTCGTCTCTCACACCCCGGCCTCCACGCGCGAAGAGGATTACCGCCTGCGGTCCGCGCCCGAGCCGAAGTCATGGATTTCGGCTGAACCGGTCATAGAGATTTCGTCGGATCGGCTGGCGTCGCGCATCTATACCCACAACGCCGAACGGTATGGACGGCGCGAGCCGGTGGCGGTCGAGACCGCTCAGGACGACGTGGAGCCCAGTCTGGCGCAGCCGCCCCACTGGATGATGATGTTGGCGGGCGCCGCCGTCGCCGCCCTGATGGGCGCATTGCTCGGCGGCTTCATGCACATCTGACGCGCGGTTCCGCGCTTCAGACCTGTTCCAGCAAAGCCTTGATGGGCGACCAGCCGCGTCGGTGGGCCGGGCACGGACCCAGTGTCTTCAACGCCGCCTGATGAATGGGGGCGTTGTAGCCCTTGTGCCGCGCAAAGCCGTAGCCGGGATACTGCGCGTCCAGATCGATCATCAGCCGGTCACGCGCCGTCTTCGCCAGGATCGACGCCGCCGCAATCGACAGGGACAGGCCGTCGCCGCCGACCACGGTCTGAATCTCGCACGGCAGTTTGAAACGGTAATTGCCGTCCACCAGAGCCGCCACCGGCTGGACCGCCAACTGCTCCACCGCCCGACACATGGCCAGGCCGGTGGCGTGCAGGATGTTCAGGTCCTCGATCTCTTCCACCGACGCAAACCCGACGCCCCAGGCGACGGCGCGCGCCTTGATCTCGGGCTCCAGCGCCGCGCGGCGTTTTTCGGTCAGGGCCTTGGAGTCGTCGATGCCCGTCGGCAGGTCGTCGGGGTTCAGGATCACCGCCGCCGCCGACACCGGCCCCGCCCAGGGCCCACGCCCCGCCTCGTCCACGCCGCAGACGGGGCCGTTGACGCGCTGGATCAGCACGGTCTCGAGCGCCAGGGTGGGGAAGGCTTTCGGATTCGCAGGGGCTTTAGCCATGGCCCGCCATCGCACGAACCTGGGCGTGACGGAAGCAGGTCGTCTGGTGGTCGTTGACCATGCCCACGGCCTGCATGAAGGCATAGACGATGACCGGGCCGCAGAAGTTGAAGCCGCGCTTCTTCAGGGCCTTGGCCATGGCGACGGACTGTTCGGTCTGGGTCGGGGCCTGGCGGTAGTCGGCGAAGGGGGTGTGGATCGGTTCGCCGCCGACGAAGGACCAGAGCCATTCGGAGAAGTCTTCTCCGTCATCACGCATCTGAAGCCAGATCTGCGCGCCGCGGATGGCGGCGTTGATCTTGGCGCGCGAGCGGATGATGCGGGGGTCGCCCAGCAGGCGCTGGATGTCGGCCTCGTCATAGCGGGCGACGATCTCGGGGTCGAAGCCGTCGAAGGCGTCGCGGATGCCTTCGCGTTTGCGCAGGATGGTGATCCAGGCGAGGCCGGCCTGGAAGCCGTCGAGGACCAGCTTCTCCCACAGGGCGCGGGGGTCGCGTTCCGGCACGCCCCATTCGGTGTCGTGATAGGCGATGTAGAGCGGGTCTGTGGTCCCGCACCAGCCGCAACGGCCCGAGGCGTGTGAGTCGGTCATGTGGCGATGTTGCCAGTTTGTTCGAAGTGGGGGAAGGGGCGCGACCCTCTCCCGCTTGCGGGAGAGGTGGCCCGGCGTCCGCGCAGCGGACCAGGGTCGGAGAGGGAAGTGTCGCTAAAAAGAAGACTTCCCCCATCGTCAGGCGTGTCGCTTCGCGCCACGACCTGACACTTCCCCCGCAAGCGGGGGAAGGTCTTGCGGCTCAGTCCCTGACCAAACCCCCATCGACCACCAGGTTCTGCCCGGTCACCGCCCGGCTCCAGGGCGAGGCGAAGAACAGGGCGGCGTCGGCGAATTCCTCGGGCGTCGTCACCGACCGCAGCGGGGTCATGCCGGCGATCAGGTCGAAGACGGCTTCCGGCGTGGCGGCGCTGGCGTCGGTGGTGCGCAAGAGGCCGCCGGAGACCATGTTCACGGTAATCCCGTCGGGACCCAGGTCGCCGGCTGCGGTGCGGGTCAGGGACAGGAGCGCGGCCTTGGCGGCGGTGTAGTCGTGATAGGGCACGACCGGGTTCTGGAACAGGTTGGTGCCGATGTTGATCACCCGCCCGAACCGACCGGCGGCCATGCCCGGCGCCGTGGCCTGGATGGTGTTCAGGGCGCCGCGCACCACGGTCGAGAACTGGGCCGCCAGTTCGTCCCAGCGAATGTCGGTCATCTGCGAGCGGGCGTCGCCGTTGAAACTGTAGTCCAGGGCGTTGTTGACGACGGTGGTGATCGGGGCCCCGAAATGGGCCTGTGCGGCGGCGACCAGGGCGTCGACGGCGGCGCGGTCGGTCACGTCGGCCTGGAGGGCGACGGCGCGGTCGCCGATCTCGGCCGCCAGGGCGGTCGCGGCCGCGCCGCTGGCGCGCCAGTTGATGATCACGCGCGCCCCTTCACGCGCGCAAGCGCGCACCGCAGCGGCGCCGACGCCGCGCGCGCCGCCGGTGACGAGGACGATCTGGTCGGCGATCTTCATGGGAGGGTCTCAGTCGGTTGAGGAGGGGAGGACGTCCTGGCCCATCCAGGCGGGTTTGCGCAAGCGCACC
Source organism: Brevundimonas sp. TSRC1-1 (assembly GCF_049898245.1). Lineage (NCBI taxonomy): Bacteria > Pseudomonadati > Pseudomonadota > Alphaproteobacteria > Caulobacterales > Caulobacteraceae > Brevundimonas > Brevundimonas sp. TSRC1-1. The sequence goes on along the minus strand of NZ_JAFCXI010000003.1, from coordinate 657,313 downwards.
GGGCGGCCCTCGACGGTCAGGTCGCCGTCGAGACGGTCGATGCGCAGCAGGGCCATTGCTGAACCGTCGCGGCCCGACAGCACCTCGCCCGCGCGCAGCTCGCCCTTCAGAACCTCGGCGCCGAAGGGGGGCGGGGGGCCGTCGAAGTCCAGGGCCAGCATACGGTTCTTGATCGCGCCCCGGCGTTTCATGCGCGAGGTGGTTTCCTGGCCGACGAAACAGCCCTTCTGGAAGTCGATGCCGTTCAGCAGGTCGAAATCGGCCTCGATCGGATAGGTTTTGTCCTGGGGGGCGTCGGCGGTCGGATCGGGCACGCCGACCGACAGGCGGTGGGCGTGGTAGTCGGCCTCGGTCGCGTCTGCAGCCGCTTCGCCGTACAGGCGGCCGCCCATCAGGGGCGTGCGGGGGTCGGGAATGAAGCCGGCGGGCGCGTCCGGCCAGGCGGCGAAGACCGGGCGGTCGTCGGCGGCCACCTGGACCTTCGCCCGAAGCTTGTACATCGACAGCCGCTGGATCAGGGCGTCGCGGCGGTCTGCGGCCACGTCCAGCAGAACCCCTTCGGCCTCGCCCAGGATGAACAGGTCGAACAGCAGCCGGCCGGGCGGCGACAACAGGGCGCCGAACCGCAGTTCGCCCTCGCCCAGCGTCTCCACATCCTGGGTCAGCAGATTGTGCAGGAAGGGCCGGGCCTCCTCGCCGGTGACGGAGACGAGGGCGCGGGAGGACAGGGGGGCGACGGGCATGGCGCCAAGATAGGGAGGCGGATGTCCCGGCTCCAGACCCGTTCTCGCCTCGGGGGCTTCAGCGCCCCGTCTGATCGTGGATGAAGGCCGCCACATCCTCGACCACGCCGGGCGCCAGGGGCAGGTCGGGGTTGGAATAGGCGGCGATGTTTGCGGCCCGGTCTGCGGGCGCCGTCTTCAGCACATGATTGACGCCGTCCCACAGCTTCAGGGTCCCCAGCGGATCGGCGGCGGCCAGGGCCTGGGCGTCCGCGACGCCGACCTGGATGTCGGTGGTCCCCTGGCCGATGAAGACCGGGCCGTCGTAGGCGGCGACCAGGGCGGCGGGGTCCAGCGGCAGCCAGGAGATCAGATAGGGCTGGACCGAGGGACGGAACAGGGCGGCCAGGGCGGGCGGCGTATCGGCGACGGTGCGGCCGGCTTCCAGTTCGGTCAGGGCGGAAAAGGCCTGGGCCTTCATCGGTTCCGGCAAGGCGGCCAGTTGTTCGCGAATGACCGCGCCTGCCGGACGACCGGCGCCGGACAGCAGGATCAGGCCGCAGACCTTGCTGGATTCGGGGTCTTCGTCGCCTTCGACGGCCTTCAAGGCGATCAGGGCGCCCTCGCTGTGGCCGATCAGCCAGGCGCAGGGCTTGCCGGCGCGGCCGGCGGCCTCGGCGGCCCAGGCGCGGGCGTCGGCGACATAGGCGTCAAAGCGCAGATCGGTCTCGGCGGGACCCGCTGCAGCACTGGCGGCGATACCCCGCTTGTCGATGCGGACCGTGGCGATCCCCTGGGCCGCCAGCCCCTCGGCCAGCAGTCGGTAGGTCGAGGCGGAGACGCCCATAGGGCTGTTCCCATCGCGATCCGTCGGGCCGGAGCCGGGCAGGATGACGGCGACGGCGGTCGCGCTTTGGGGGGCCAGCAGGGTTCCGTGCAGCGGCGCGGGCTGGGCGGGCAGGGCGATCTCGGTGGAGACCGGGCCGGCGAGCAGGGCGAGGGGCAGCATCAACATGGCGGTCTCCTTGGTTGGACGAGGTTCAGAAGGGCTGGCGGTCGGGATCGCTGCGCCAGACGCGCCAGCTCTCGAACACCGACAGGGCGGCGACGATCAGGACGGCGACGATCAGGGACAGGGCGCCGAGCGGCTGAGGCGCGAGGGGTGCGGCGATCAGACCGACGAGCCCCAGCAGGAAGAACAGGCGTCCCGCCAGTCGGTTGGAGCGGTCCCAGGCCAGGCGGCTCTTGTAGCTCCAGGGCGTGCGGACCCCGACCACCGGATTGGGCGCGACCCGGCCGAGGAAGGCGCCCAGGACCAGAAGGATCAGCGATACCCCCGCCATGGTCACGACCGGCCCGGTCTCGGTGGTGGCATTGCCCAAGCCTGTCCAGCTGATCAGCAGGCCGATGACGGTGAAGACGAACAGGCTTATGCTCTGGCCGATCCGCAAGGAACGACCGCGCGAGGCGTCGCCTTCCGACACGGCGCGCAGGGCGGCCAGGCCCAGACCGGCTGTGGCGATGAAGCCGATCAGGGTCATGCCGCCGAGGAAGGTCGCGAACTCGACCCGGCTGCCCCACCGATCCACCTGGAACTGGCCGTTCCAGTGCATCGGCATCGGCGTGGTCGGGCCGTTGAGGCCGACATGCAGGGCGAAGGCCGCCTGGAGCGCGAAGACGGCCAGGGTCAGATAGTCCAGCAGCGACAGGCGATCCTTCATCGACGGGGCTCCTTTTGGGCCACGGGCAGGACTTGGGCGGTCTCGCCCGTCCCGGCGATGTCCATCAGAAAGGCCAAGGCCTCTTCCACCGCCGAGATCTCCAGCCGGTAGCGAATGGTCTGGCCCTCGCGCTCGGGACTGACGAGGCCGGCCTCCTTCAGGGCGTTGAGATGGCCGGTGATCGTGGGCCAGCTCATGTCGAAGCCGGCGGCGATGTCGCCGGAGGCCAAAGGACCGGCGCGCAGCATGGCGATGATGCGGCGGCGCACCGGATGCGACAGGGCTTTGAACAGGGCGTTCATAGGCCTCACTCTAATTAGGAAAATGGCTAATTGCAAGTCGAGTGCGGCAAGACGCGCGGCCACGAGGAGGCGTTCGCCATTGCAAAGCAATCGCATCGGGGCGTATGCAGCCGCCACTCCCTGATTTTGAGAATATTTTGCAAGTCATGACCCGCCCAACCCGCCGTTTCGCCTGCGCCTCCAGCCTGCTGGCCCTTGCCGTCGCCGCGCCTGCCCTGGCGCAGGAGGCGCCGGCCGCGCCTGCCGAACTGGACGAGATCGTCGTGACGGGATCGCAGGTGCGACTGACCTCGGCCTATGCCGGCGGGCAGGTGGCGCGAGGCGGCCGGGTCGGCCTGCTGGGCAATTTGGACGTGATGGACACGCCCTTCTCGACCAGCAACTACACCGAGGCGCTGATCCGCGATCAGCAGGCGCGCGGCATCGGCGACGTGCTGCAGAACGATCCGACGGTGCGGGTGTCCAAGGGCTTCGGCAATTTCCAGGAGCTGTATGTGATCCGGGGTTTCCCGGTCTTCTCGGACGACATGAGCTACAACGGCCTGTACGGCGTGCTGCCGCGCCAGTTCGTGGCCGCCGAACTGGTTGAGCGGGTCGAGGTGTTCCGCGGCGCCAGCGCCTTCCTGAACGGCGCCGCGCCGGGCGGGACAGGCGTAGGCGGCGCCTTCAACCTGACGCCCAAGCGCGCCGGCGAACCCCTGACGCGCCTGACGGCAGGGGTATCGGGCAATGACGAGATCTACGCCGCGGCCGATCTGGCCCGTCGCTTCGGCGCCGAGGAAGAATGGGGGGCGCGCCTGAACCTGGTCAGCCGCGACGGCGAGGGCTCGGTGGAGAACGAGAACGGCCAGCTGCGCGTCGTCGGCCTTGGCCTGGACCGCCGGGGCGACCGCGCCCGCTTCTCGGCGGACCTGGGCTGGCAGGACCATCGCATCGACGCGCCGCGTCCCAGCGTGACGCCGGGGGCGGCCATCCCTGACGCCCCGTCGGCCGACAAGAATTTCGCGCAGCGCTGGACCTACACCGACGAGGAGCAGCTGTTCGGCGCGGTGCGCGGCGAGTTCGACCTGACCGACAGCGTGACCGCCTGGGCGGCCTTCGGTGGGCGTCAGGGCAAGGAAGACAACAGCCTGGCCAATCCGCGCGCTGACGCCGCTGGCGCGATCCGCGGCTATCGCTTTGACAACATCCGCGAGGACACGGTCTGGTCCGGCGATATCGGCGTGCGCGCCGACCTGACGACCGGGCCGGTCGAGCACCGTCTGGTGGCCTCGGCCTCGCAGATCCAGTCGAAATCGAAGAACGCCTGGGCGGCCTCGAGCTTCAGCGGCTATGCGTTCGGGACGCTGAGCAACCCGACCCTGTCGCCTGCGCCGGCCATCACCAGCGTATCGGGCGATCTGGATGATCCGAACATCACCGAGCGGGTCAAGAACACCAGCGTCGCCGTGGCGGACGTTCTGTCCTTCCTAGACGGCCGCGTCCTGGCGACGGTCGGCGTGCGCTATCAGGAGATCGAGACCAAGTCCTACGCCTATGCCGACGGCGCCTTCGGCTCGGGTTATTCCAGCGATGCGACCACCCCGGCCTTCGCCCTGGTCTACAAGCCCAGCGACAAGATCTCGCTGTACGCCAACTATGCCGAAGCCCTCGTGCCAGGAACCACCGCGCCGACGCTGGCGAACGCGGTGGTGGCAGGCTGGGGAGACGCGGCCGTGCCAGTCACCGTCAGCAACGGCGGCGAAGTGCTGGAACCTTTTCGCGCTGAACAGGCCGAAGTCGGAGTGAAGTATGACGCGGGGTCGTTCGGCGGCACGCTGAGCGTCTTCCGCACGACCCTGCCCAGCGCGCTGGTCTCGATCACCTCCAATGGAGATCCCGTCGCGGGCGCCCGGCCTACAGGCGTCTATACCGACGGCGGCGAGCAGGAGAACCAGGGCGTCGAACTGACCGTCTATGGCGAGCCGGTCGCCGGCCTGCGCCTGATCGGCGGCGCGACCTGGCTGGAGGCCGAGATCAACCGCTCGCTGACCGCCGCGAACGCGGGCAAATCCGCCATCGGTGTGCCGGACTTCCAGATCAACGCCAATGTCGAATGGGACGTGCCGATGGTCAGCGGCCTGACGCTGGAGGGCCGTGCGGTCCATACCGGCGCGCAGCCCGCCAATGCGACCAACACGCTGGAGCTGGAAGAATGGACCCGGTTCGACGCCGGCCTGCGCTACGCCTTCGTCGCCGGCGGCAAGGATCTGACGGTGCGGGCGCGGGTCGAGAACCTCGCGGACGAGGACCAGTGGGTCGCCGTCGGGGGCTATCCGGGTTCGAACTATCTGACCCTGGGCGCGCCGCGCACCTTCCGCCTGTCGGTCTCGGCGGAATTCTGATCGGATGAAGACGCGGACCATCCGCGCCTGGTCCTGGACGCACAAATGGTCGAGCCTGGTCTCCACGCTCTTCCTGCTGATGCTGTGCGTCACGGGCCTGCCGCTGGTCTTCACCCACGAGATCGAAGAGGTCTTGCTGGAGCAGACCTGGACCCCGGCCGATCCGGACGGGCCGCGTCTGACCCTGGATGAAGTGCTGGCGGCGGCCCTGGCGCGCCATCCCGGCGAGGTTCCGGCCTTCATGAGCTTTGACGAGGATCGGCCGGTGGTGAACGTCACCAGCGTCGATCCGAACGGCCCGGCCGGGAGCTACAGTTTCGAGCCGATCGACCAGACCAGCGGCGCGGTCGCCCCGCCGGTGGCGGGCCATCCGGTGATGGAGTTCCTGCTTCAGCTGCACACGGACCTGTTCCTGGGCCTGCCGGGCATGCTGTTCCTGGGCCTGATGGGTCTGATGCTGATCGTTGCGGTGGTGTCGGGCGCGGTGCTGTACGCCCCCTTCATGCGGCGGTTGCCGTTCGGCACGGTGCGCGCGACCAAGGCGGCGCGAACGCGGTGGCTCGACTATCACAACCTGCTGGGCGTGGTGACCGTGGCCTGGCTGTTGGTGGTGGGGGCGACGGGCGTGGTCAACACCCTGGCGACGCCGATCCTGGCCTATTGGAAGAACACGGCGCTGAAGGAGCTGACCGTCGCCTATGACGCCCCCGCGCCGACCGGCGAGCGGGCCTCGCTGGATGCGGCGGTGGAGCGGGCGAAACAGGCGCTGCCGGGCAAGACGCTTCAGTTCGTGGCGTTTCCGGGCACCGACTATTCGACCGATCACCACTACGCCGTCTTCTTCCACGGCGACACGCCGCTGACGACCCATCTGACCACGCCGGCCCTGATCGACGCCCGGACCGGGGCGCTGGCCGCCGTGGCCCCCACGCCCTGGTATGTGAAGGCCCTGTCGCTGTCGCAGCCGCTGCACTTCGGCGACTATGGCGGACTGGGGCTGAAGATCCTGTGGGCGCTGCTGGACCTGGCGACCATCGTCATCCTGGGGTCCGGCCTCTACCTCTGGCTGATCAAGGGACGGCGGAAACCGGCATGAGCCGCAAGGACCTGACTATCTGGGCCATCTTCGGCGCGCCCGTCGCGGTCTTCGTGCTCAGCCTGACGGGGCTGATCGGCGCCCTGCTGGGAGACGGCGTCTGGGATGCGGTCTTTTCGGCCCTGCTGGCCTCGACCGTGATCGTCACCGTTTGGGCCCTGGTCCAGCGCCGACGCTGACCGCGGTCAGATCGAGAAGCTGACGCCGCAGCCGCAGCTGGAGGCGGCGTTGGGATTGCGGACCACGAACTGGGCGCCGGCCAGTTCGTCGACATAGGCGATCTCGGAATTCTTCAGGAAGGGGACCGAGACCGGGTCGATCAGGGCGGTCTGGCCGTCGGCCTGGATGCGCAGGTCGTCGTCCTCGGCCGTCTCGACCAGTTCGAACCGGTACTGGAAGCCCGAACAGCCGCCGCCGTCCACCGCCACGCGCAGCATCAGGGTCTTGCCCTCGGCCGCGCCCAGTTTGGCGAGACGTTTGGCGGCGCTGGCGGCCAGAACTATGCCTTCCGGCGCGCGCGTGGCGACGCTGAAGGCGGGTGTGGACGGTTCTGTGGATTGGACGGTGCTCACGGCTGTCTATATGAGGCGCGCAAGGGCGTTCGCAAAGGGCCGCCCGCATCAAAGCAGCCTCAAAGTTGATGACTTGAGCCAGACACCTCTCGCCCCGTACGCCGAACGCGCCGATCTGACCAAGGGCCGCCGCTTCTTCGAGCCGCCCAGCCGGACCCGCACGGCCTTCGCGCGCGATCGCGACCGGATCATCCATGCGACCGCCTTCCGCCGCTTGAAGGAGAAGACGCAGGTCTTCGTGGCGCATGAGGGCGACCACTACCGCACCCGCCTGACCCATTCGCTGGAGGTGGCCCAGATTGCGCGGTCCCTGGCCCATGCGCTGAGGCTGGACGACGATCTGGCCGAGACGGTGGCCCTGGCCCACGACCTGGGCCACCCGCCCTTCGCCCATGCGGGCGAGGACGAGCTGGTGATCCAGATGGCCGACCACGGCGGCTTCGACCACAATGTCCAGAGCTTCCGTGTCGTCACCGAGCTGGAGAACCGCTATCCGCAGTTCGACGGGCTGAACCTGAGCTGGGAAACGGTCGAGGGGGTCATCAAGCACAATGGCCCGGTGTCGCACCGGCTGGACGAACCGGCCTGGTCGGTGGTGCGGCCGTATCGGACGGGCGGGGAGGCGGGCTGGGATCTGCGTCTGGGCACCTTCGCCTCGCTGGAGGCCCAATGCGCGGCCATCGCCGACGACATCGCCTACAACAATCACGACGTGGACGACGGGGTGCAGGCGGGGCTGATCACCCTGCAGGACCTCGATCAGGTGCCGCTGATCGGACCCATGCTGGCCGAGGTGCGGCGCGACTGGCCGGCCATCGACGACCGGATGCTGCGGATCGAGGCCGTGCGGCGGATGATCGGCGTCATGGTCGAGGACGTCCTGGCCGAGACGGCGCGGCGGCTGGAGGAGGACCGGATCGGTTCGACCGAGGACGTGCGCACGGCGACGCGGACCATGGTGGACTTCTCGCGGTCCATGCACGCGGACCTGGCGGTCCTGCGCAAGTTCCTGTTCGAACGGATGTATCGCCACTACCGGGTCAACCGCACCCGCAGCCAGGCGCGGCGGGTGCTGTCGCAGTTGTTCGAGCTGTTCATGGCCGAGCCGGAGGTGATGCCGCCGGAGTGGGCCGTGCCGGCGGCCACCGAAGACCGGACCCAAAGGGCGCGCGCGGTGTGCGATTACATCGCCGGGATGACCGACCGCTACGCGATAGAAGTCCACCAGAAACTGTTCAGCCTCGACCTGGCCCTCGATCTGTGATTCGAAAGACGGCGGCGGGGCGTTAAACTCATTATTCGGCGCGCCGATTCGCAGCGCCGAACCCACGGCGGAGTGCGACCATGTCTTTCGATGACGAAAACCGACCGGGCCGGGGCGCCTATACGCCCCCGACCGACGACGACCTGCCCTTCCGTCGCAACTCCTACGATCCGCGCAGCGGCCGCAATGTCGGTTCGGGCGGAGGCAAGGCGCCGCCGGTGACTTTGATCATCAGCGCGGTGGTCCTGCTGGTCCTGATCATCGCCGTGATCTTCTTCTATCGTTCGGGCATGCGCGCCTCGACCGACGCGCCGCCCGCCGTGGGCCAGCCCGTCGGCGAGATGAAGACCGCCCCGCCCGTGGACGCCCAGCCGGTGGATCCGGCCGACGGGGTGCGGGTCTATCGCGACGAGGCCGAGACGACCGACGCGCCCGTCACCTTCACCCCGCCGCCCGAGGCGCCCCAGCCGCGTCCGGCCGCGCCGCCCGCCGCCGCCCCGACCGGACAGGGCTTGCCGCCGGCCAAGGCCGCCCCGGCTGCAACCCCGGCCGCCCCTGCGCCCCGTCCGGCCGCCCCGGCCCCCGCAGCGGCGACGCCTGCGCCGGCCGCCGGCGCCGCCACGGGTTCCGCCTCGGTCCAGATCGGCGCCTTCTCCTCCACCGAGATCGCCGACCGCGAATACGCCGCCGTCGCGGGTCGCTTCGGCCAGTACGCCTCGGGCGCCCAGAAGCGGGTGACCGAAGTCACCTCGTCCAGCGGTTCAACCCTGTACCGCACCACCTTCTCGGGCCTGTCGCGCGAGCGGGCGGTCGCCTTCTGCAACGCCCTGAAGGCCGCCGGACGGGATTGCATCGTTCGGTGACCTCCGCCGCCATCTACGGCTGTTCGGGCCACCGGCTGACGGAGGAGGAACGCGCCTTTTTCGCCGAGGCGCGGCCCTGGGGCTTCATCCTGTTCCGGCGCAATATCGACACGCCGGAACAGGTGCGGGCCCTGACCGACGAACTGCGGGCCGCCATCGGCGACGCCGACGCGCCCATCCTGATCGATCAGGAGGGCGGGCGGGTCCAGAGGATGGGACCGCCCCACTGGCCCAAATACCCCCCCGCGAGCGCCTATCTGGAGGCGGCCGGAGATATCGACGCCGCCCGAGAACTGGTGCGGTTGGGTGCGCGGCTGATGGCGCACGACCTGCGCGAGGTGGGAATCAATATTGATCTGTTGCCGGTGCTGGACGTACCTGTGCCCGGCGCCCACGACATCATCGGCGACCGCGCCTATGGCCGCGATCCGCAGACCGTCGCCCTGCTGGGTCGCGCGGCGGCGGAAGGATTACTAGCGGGCGGGGTGCTGCCCTGCGTCAAACACATGCCGGGCCACGGTCGCGCTTTCGCCGACACCCACAAGGACTTGCCGACGGTCCATGCCGATCTAGAGACCTTGGACGCCTGGGATTTCGCGCCGTTCAAAGCCCTGTCCGACATGCCGATCGGCATGACGGCGCACATCGTCTTCACCGCCATCGACCCAAAACGCCCCGCCACCCAGTCCAAGAAAGCGATCCGACTGATCCGCGAGCGTCTTGGCTTCGGCGGTCTGCTGCTGTCGGACGACCTGGTGATGAACGCCCTGTCCGGCAGTCTGACCCAGAGGGCGCACAAGGCGCTCAAGGCGGGATGCGACGTCGTGATCCACTGGAACGGCGATATGGATGAGATGCGTCAGGTCGCCGAGGGAGTCGGACCGCTGAAGGGTGGGGCGCTTCGCCGGGCCGAGGCGGCGATGGCGCGGATCGTCCGTGTTCCGGAACCCCTCGATCCGGTCGCGGGCCACGAACGCTTCTTCCGGGCGATGGCGGGCAAGACGGACGCGGCCAAGGGGCCGGACGTGGGAGAGGCGCAGGCATGAGCCGCCTGGACCCGATCGGCCTCAAGCAGCGCGAAGCGCGGTAGGCCAACAAGAATGACCGACGCCTTTCAGCCCAATCTGGATTTCAGCGCCGCCGCCGAGGTCGAGGAGCGCGAGGCCTTCGTCGTCGATCTGGACGGCTACGAGGGGCCGCTTCACGTTCTGCTGGCCCTGGCGCGGACCCAGAAGGTCGATCTGCTGAAACTGTCGATCACCCGGCTGGCGGAACAATATCTGGCCTTCGTGCACGAGGCGCGGCGCAGGAATTTCGCCCTGGCGGCGGACTATCTCGTGATGGCGTCCTGGCTGGCCTATCTGAAGTCTCGCCTGCTGTTGCCGCGCACCGAAAAGGACAAGGGCGAGGAGCCGCCGGCCGAGGCCATGGCCGCCGCCCTGGCCTTCCGGCTGCAAAAGCTGGAGGCCATGCGCAAGGCGGTGGACCAGCTGATGGCGCGGCCCCAGCTGAAGCGCGACGTCTTCACGCGGGGCGATCCCCAGGCGACGGTGATCGTCCCGTCCGACCGGATCGACGCCAGCCTGTATGACCTGATGAGCGCCTATGTGACCCAGCGCCGCCGCGAGGAGGGGCGGCGCTATTCGCCCGGCCAGCGGGTCGAGGCCTTTCCGCTGGAGGCGGCGCGCGACTGGCTGCGCGAGATCATGCCGCGCCTGGCCGACTGGACCCCGCTGGACCAGGTGGCGCCCCATCCCGAAGACCCGGACGGCCCCAGCCAGGCCAGCTATACCGCCTCGACCCTGTCGGCCAGCCTGGAGCTGGTGAAGGAGGGGGCCATGGACATCCGCCAGACGGCGCCCTTCGCGGAGCTGTATCTGAAACGCCGTGGAGGCGGACATCCGCTGGAGCTGACGCCGTGAGCGATCTCTCCTTCCAACCCGACGATGGCGAGATCGAGCGCCGGGTCGAGGCGCTGTTGTTCGCCGCCGCCGGGCCGCTGAGCGCCGCCGAGATCGCCGGCCGTCTGCCCGAAGGCGCCGACGTCGCCCGCGCCCTGTCGGGCCTGCGCGCCCGATACGAGGGGCGGGGCGTGGAGCTGGACTGCGTCGCCGACCGCTGGCGGTTCCGCACGGCGGCGGATCTGGCCTTCATGATGACCGAGGAACGAGAGGAGCCCCGCCGCCTGTCCAAGGCCGCGCTGGAGACCCTGGCCATCATCGCCTATCACCAGCCCGTCACCCGCGCCGAGATCGAGAGCGTGCGGGGCGTCACCCTGTCGAAGGGCACGCTGGACCTGCTGCTGGAGATGGGGTTCGTGCGTCTGCGCGGGCGCCGACGGACGCCGGGTCGGCCCGTCACCTACGCCACCGCAGATCGGTTCCTTGAGCATTTCGGCCTGGCGACCCTGTACGACCTGCCGGGCGTGCAGGAAATGAAGGCGGCGGGCCTGCTGGACCTGTCGCTGCCCGTCGGCTTCGAACTGCCGGATCCGGGACGAGGCGCGGACGTCGACGAGGACAGTCTGACGAACGAAAACGACGCGCCGGAGTTCGCGCAGGACTTTGTCGGCGAGGAACGCTAGGCGGGATCGATAGAGGGGCGTCAGGTCGTCAGTAGCCGAGGCAGCTTGAAGGTCACGGTCTCGCGCGCCCCCCCGTCCTCAGTGACGGTGGCGTCGAACCGTTCCGCGATGGCGTCCACCAGGGCGGCGATCAGCGGTTCGGGGGCCGAGGCGCCGGCGGTGACGCCCACGGTCTGGACCCCGTCGAACCAGCTCCAGTCCACCTGGGAGGCGTCGTCGACCAGCCGGGCGTCACGGGCGCCGGCGCGCATCGCCACCTCGACCAGCCGGGCCGAGTTGGACGAGTTCTTGGACCCGACCACCAGCACCAGTTCGCAACCCTCGCCCAGCACCTTGACCGCGTCCTGGCGGTTGGTGGTGGCGTAGCAGATGTCTTCCTTGTGCGGGTCGGGCAGTTCGGGGAAGCGCCGCTTCAGCACCTTCAATATGCCCGCCGTGTCGTCGACCGACAGGGTGGTCTGGGTCGCATAGGCCAGGGGGGCGTCGCCGGGCCGTTCGAACGATTCGGCGTCGGCCTCGGTCTCGATCAGGCTGATGGCGCCCGGCGGCAGTTGCCCCATGGTGCCGATCACCTCCGGATGGCCGGCGTGGCCGATCAGGATGATATGGCGGCCCGCGTCATGATGACGCTCCGCCTCCACATGGACCTTGGACACCAGGGGGCAGGTGGCGTCGAGGAACAGCAGTTGTCGCGCCTGGGCGTTGGCGGGAACCGACTTGGGCACGCCGTGGGCCGAGAAGACGACCGGCCGATCGTCCGGGCATTCGTCCAGCTCCTTGACGAAGATCGCGCCCATGGACTTCAGCCGCTCGACGACATGGCGGTTATGGACGATCTCGTGGCGCACATAGACGGGTGCGCCGTATTTCTCGATGGCGCGCTCGACGATCTGGATCGCCCGGTCCACCCCGGCGCAGAAGCCGCGCGGCGTCGCCAGCCGCACCGCGATGGGGCGGCGTTCGGGCGAGGGGGCGGGGACGTGCATGTTCATGGCCGCAACCTAGTCGTTCGCGTGACATATCGCCATGCTGGGCGACCGAATCCCTGGTCCTGAACAGCGACGCATCGCCACGGTCAGGCCTTATCCGGCGAAAATCGAGTTCGAACAAAGATTTAACCTCCGTTCACGACGCCTTGACCTCTTGGCCGCTCACGATTAGTTTCCGCGCCGAATTCAGACCCGCCCAAACACATTGTTTGAGCGCTGAGAGCACAGGTCCTGTCCCCCATGTCGGAATCGCGCGAAGAGGCGATCAAACGCCTCCAAGACAGCGCATCCGCATTGGAGGCGCGGACCACGGTGGAGAAATCCGCCGAGCTGACCGGCCATCAGGTGTCGGGTCAGGCCTACAAGATCATCGCCGAGCTTCTCGGCGGCGTCTTCGTGGGTCTTGCGGCGGGTTTCATCGCGGACTGGGTCTTCGGGACCCGTCCGTGGGGTTTGATCGGCGGGGTCCTGTTGGGCTTCGCCTTGTCGATTTACATGGCGCGTCGCACAGCCAACCGGTTGATGGCGCAGGCCAAGGCGTTAGGGACGTCGGCTCCGGCCGATCCTTATGTCGAGGCCGACGAAGACGGGGAACGATAGGGCTTCATGGCCGATCCGATTCATCAGTTTCAGATTCAGAAGGTCATCGATCTTCCTGACGTGACCCTGCCTGTGCTGGGCACGGTCGATTTGGCCGTGACCAATTCACACATCGCCATGACGGCCGCCTTCGTCGTGATCGTCGGTTTCCTGGCCGCCGTGACCTCGAACGCCAAGGTCGTTCCGGGCCGCTTGCAGGCCGCCGGCGAAGGCCTGTTCGGCCTCATCGACAATCTGGCCGACTCGATCATCGGTCACGAAGGCCGCAAGTATTTCCCGTTCGTCTTCACCCTGTTCGTCCTGATCCTGGGCATGAACATCCTGGGTCTGTTCCTGACCTTCACGGCGACGTCGCAACTGGCCATCACCGTCACCTTCGCCCTGATCACCTTCGGTCTGGTGCTGGTGGTCGGGTTCGCCAAGAACGGCCTGGGCTTCTTCAAGCTGTTCTGGCCGATGGGCGCACCGCTGGCGCTGCGCCCGGTCGTCGGCCTGATCGAGTTCGTCTCCTTCCTGCTGCGTCCGGTCACCCTGGCGCTTCGTCTGTTCGGCAACATGCTGGGCGGCCACGTGGCGCTGAAAATCTTCGCCGGCTTCGTCGTCTCCCTGGGTCTGCTGGGCCTGGGCGGCGGCGTCGGCCTGCTGGCCTTCCCGGTCGCGGCCCTGTCGCTGGGCATGGTCGTGGCGCTGACTGCGCTGGAGTTTCTCGTGGCCTTCCTTCAGGCCTTCGTCTTCGCCGTTCTGGCCTGCATCTATCTGAATGATGTGGTCAACCTGGACCACGCCCACTAAGGGCAGGACCAGTCTCTTCACCCCAACCACCAACGACTTAAATCTAGGAATACAATCATGGACGCTGAAGCCGCCAAGTACATCGGTGCCGGTCTCGCAACCCTGGGCATGATCGGTTCGGCCCTGGGCGTGGGCAACATCTTCGGTCAGTTCCTGGCCGGCGCCCTGCGCAACCCGTCGGCCGCCGCCGGCCAGGTCGGCAACCTGTTCGTGGGCGCCGCCCTCGCCGAAGCCCTGGGCATCCTGGCCTTCGTGCTCGGCATCCTGATGATCTTCGGCTGATATCAGCCGATACCGGCGCGCGGGGCTCGCCCGCGCGCCGTTTCATCTGATCCTGCAGCAGACGGTTCATGGCCAGCACCCACACCAATCATGCGGTTCCGGCTTCGGTCGAAGCGGACCTGCACGCCGAGACGGCGACCGCCGCCGAGCACGGCTCGGGCGGCCTGCCGCAATTCCAGTTCGAACACTGGGCGGGACAGATCGGCTATCTGCTGATCCTGTTCGTCATCCTGTATGTTCTGGTCTCCAAGGTCTTCGCGCCGCGCCTTCGCAAGGTGATGGACGAGCGGGCCGATACGATTTCCAACGCCGTCGCCACCGCGCGTCAGGTCCAGGCCGAGGCCGCCGACCAGGCTGCTCAAGCCCAGGCTGAAGTCGCCAAGGCCCGCGCCGACGCCCGCGCCATGGCCGCCGCCGCCAAGGCCCGCGTGACCGAAGACGCCGCCGCCCGCCAGGCTGCGGAAGAAGCCGTCGTCAACGCCCGCATCGCCGAGGCCGAGACCGCCATCGGCAAGACCCGCGACGCGGCCATGGCCAATGTCGCCGTGATCGCCTCCGACGCCGCCGCCGCCATGGTCGAGCGCCTGACCGGCAAGGCCGCCACCTCGGGCGAGCTGGCTACGGCCAAGGGAGCCGTCTGATGAACCTGATCTTCGAACACGGCATCTGGAGCTTCGCCAATGCGGAGATCTGGGTCGGGATCGGCCTGCTGATCTTCTTCGGCATCCTGATCGCCGCCGGCGTGCCCAAGATCGCCGCCGCCCAACTGGACGCCAAGGGCGCCAAGATCCAGGCCGACCTGGACGAGGCCGCCCGCCTGCGCGCCGAGGCCGAGGCCCTGCTGGCCCAGATCCGCAAGGAGAAGGCCGAGGCCGAGGATCAGGCCGCCGAGATGATGGCCCAGGCGGAAGCCGACGCCCGTCGTCTGGAAGTCGAATCCAAGGCCAAGCTGGAAGAGACCCTGGCCCGTCGCCAGAAGATGGCCGAGACCCGCATCGCCCAGGCGGAGGCCCAGGCCTCGGCCGAGGTCAAGGCGGCCGCCGCCGACCTGGCCGCCAAGGCCGCGGAACAGATCCTGGCCGCCCGCCTCGCCGGCGGCGCCAAGGACCCGCTGCTGGACGCCGCCATCGCCCAGATCGGCGATCGCCTGAACTGAGGCCGGCTGGCTTAGCCGAACGAAAAAAGGCCCCCGGCGTCGCTGGGGGCCTTTTCTTGTGTCTAAGTGCCCCGCTGTCAGTGGGCGGTGGCGCCGCCCATGAAATGCGCCGCCTGGCGCTTCTCGCGTGTCACCAGCCGGGCGTAGACATTGCCCAGCACGATGCCGAACACCGCATGGGTGATCAGCAGCCAGCCGATGGTTCCGAAGCCGGCGGCGGCCGAGAAGGTCCGGTAATCGCCCAGCATCAGGATGGCCCCCATCATCACCACCCAGGCGCCGACGGCGAAGACGATGCCCTTGGTCTCGGGGGTGTCGGTAGGCAGGCGGGGACACAGCACCCCGAACAGCGGCCCCAGGATGAAGACGCCGCTGAAGGCGTGGATCGCCCAGCCGACGGCCATGTTTCCAGGCATGCCGATCATGGTGGCGATGACCCCCTGGAACGGGTCGAACCAGTTCAGGAACAGGTTGGGTATTTCAAGCAAGGAAACGGCGACGGTCGCGGCGACGCCCGCGATCATGCCCTTTTGTACGCGTGACATCATGACCTTAGCGCCTCCCAACGCATTTGATGGTTCTCTGATAACGCCCAGACAGAATACGCCTGTAGCGGGAGAAGGGCGTTCACGATGATGTGGTTAGCAGTTGCGACACCGCAACCGCGAGACGGTCTGTCAACTAGCGGAAAAGCTTCCGGAAATAGCGACGAAGCATCTTCCGCAACCGCGTCAGACGTCGGCGGGGTCTCTTAAGCACGACCTTCTCGGCGCGCAGGGCCTGCTGCCAGAAGACAGGAGCGAACTCCGGCTTTTTGCGCATGAGCCGCCGGAACGGATAAACCCATTTGGGCCGGGCGTACTGGGCACGAATGAACAGCCGCTTGGCCCAGAAGGAGCTCTTCAGGATCAGCATCAGGCCGACGGCGATGACGGGAATGCCGCCTGGACCCGGCAGGGGCGCGATCAGAATTCCCAGAAGCACCACGAACAGCCCGCCCGCCATCAGCGCCCAACGCTTCAGCGCGCGAAGCGTACGGCTGCGCGCGCGGTAGGACGGAAGGCGGATCGCGGTTGCGAAGGTCAAGTCGGCGCCAGACAGAGAGGAGGGAGGTCCTGTGACAACGATCGTCACGACCGCCCGATCCCGACTCGGGAGAGGAAAGAGCGACCGTGGCCAGCCTGCCACAGGCTCGTTAAGACCGTGTGTCCATGGCCGATCCGTGTCTACGGCGTGAAGCTTTGGTCATGATTGATCAAGGGCTTCTGGCTGTTGCCTCCAGGACACAATAGGGGGAGGTCACCCCTCTTCAACCTTCGTCATCCTCGCCCTTGCGGCGAGGATCCATACTCCCGGTGTTTCCGCAGAATGCGCCTTCGTCTGGCGCTGGGAGTATGGATCCCAGGGACAAGCCCTGGGATGACGGGGCCTATCCGTCGCCCTTACGCCGCCTGGTTCGACCCTGCCGGCGCGGTCCAGCGCAGCACCGGCGAGCGGGCGGCGCGGGTTTCGTCCAGGCGGCGCAAGGGGGCGTGGAAGGGCGCGCCCTTGAAGCGATCGACGTCGCCGGCTTTCGCGGCCTCGGCCAACAGGCGCATCGCGTGGATGAAGCGATCCAGTTCGGCCTTGGACTCGGTTTCCGTCGGCTCGATCAGCATGGCGCCGTGGACGACCAGCGGGAAATACATGGTCATCGGGTGGAAGCCCTCGTCGATCATCGCCTTGGCGAAGTCGAGCGTGGTGATGTCCGTGCCCTTCAGCCATGCGTCGTCGAACAGGGCCTCGTGCATGCAGGGGCCATCGGGGAAGGCGGGGCTCATCAGGTCCGACAGGCGGGCCTTGATGTAGTTGGCGTTCAGCACCGCATCCTCGGCCACCTGGCGCAGGCCGTCGGCGCCGTGCGACATCATGTAGGACAGGGCGCGCACATACATGCCCATCTGGCCCTGGAAGGCGCACAGGCGGCCAAAGGCCTGAACCGCCTCGTCTTCCTCGCGCTCGATCAGGCGATAGCCGTCCTCGTCGTGCACGACCCACGGCGCCGGGGCGAAGGGCGCCAGGGCCTCCGACAGGACCACCGGACCCGCGCCCGGACCGCCGCCGCCGTGCGGCGTCGAGAAGGTCTTGTGGAGGTTGATGTGCATCGCATCGACGCCCAGATCGCCCGGACGAACCCGGCCGACGATGGCGTTGAAGTTGGCGCCGTCGCAATAGAAGTATGCGCCGGCCGCGTGCGTCAGGCGGCTGATCTCCAGGATGTCGCGCTCGAACAGGCCGCAGGTGTTGGGGTTGGTCACCATGATGGCGGCGACGTCGTCGCCCAGCTTGGCGGCCAGGTCGGCGACGTCCACGCGGCCTTCCTCGGTCTGGGCGACCTCGACGACGGTGTAGCCGACGAAGGCGGCGGTGGCCGGATTGGTGCCGTGGGCGCTGGTGGGCACCAGAACCTTGCGGCGCTTCTCATGCTGGCCCGAGGCCTCGTGGGCGGCGCGGATGGCCATCAGGCCGCACAGTTCGCCGTGCGCGCCCGCCTTGGGCGACAGGGCGACGGCGGGCATGCCGGTCAGGGTCTTCAGCCAGTGCGCCAGCGTGTCCATCAGTTCCAGCGCGCCCTGCACCGTCGAGATCGGCTGCAAGGGGTGGATGTCCGAGAAGCCGGCCAGGCGCGCCATCTTCTCGTTCAGGCGCGGGTTGTGCTTCATCGTGCACGAGCCCAGCGGATAGATGGCCAGGTCGATGGCGTGGTTCTTCTGGCTCAGGCGCACATAGTGCCGCATGGCCTCGGGCTCCGACAGGCCGGGCAGGCCGATCGGATCCTTGCGGACCAGGTCGCCCAGGTCAGAGCCGTCCGTCTTGGGCTCAGCCAGATCGACGCCGGTCTTGCCCCAGCCGTCGCCTTCGAAAATCAGGGCTTCGTTCTGCAACAGGCCGCGGCCGCCGGTCAGGGTGGCGGGCTTGGTCGTCACGGCGTTCGGAGCGGTCGGACGGCCGACGGTGTTCATGGTGCTCATGGTCAGGATCCCTTACGCGCCGAGGACTTTGGAGAGTGACTTGGCGAGGATCTGGATGTCCACATCCAGCGTCGTCTCGGTCGCGGCGACCAGCAGGACGTCGTCCATGCCCGCATCGGGGGCCAGACGGCTGTAGGGCACGCCGGCCAGAACATGGTGATCGGCCAGGGTCGAGACGACTTCGGCCGCGTTCTTGGGCAGACGCACCGCGAACTCGTTGAAGAAGCGCGAGGTCAGGATTTCGACGCCCGGAATGGCGGCCAGGGCGTCGCGGGTGGCGACGGCCTTCTCGTGGTTCAGCAGGGCCAGTTTGCGCAGGCCCGTCTCGCCCAGCAGGCTCATGTGAATGGTGAAGGCCAGGGTGCAGAGGCCGGAATTGGTGCAGATGTTCGACGTCGCCTTGTCGCGGCGGATATGCTGCTCCCGCGTCGACAGGGTCAGGACGAAGCCGCGCTCGCCGTCGGCGTCCACGGTCTCGCCGGTCAGGCGGCCGGGCATCTGGCGGATCAGCTTCTCGCGCGTGGCGAACAGGCCGACATAGGGGCCGCCGAAGTTCAGGGCGTTGCCGATCGACTGGCCCTCGGCCGCGACGATGTCCGCGCCCATCTCGCCGGGCGACTTCAGCAGGCCCATAGACACCGCCTCGGTGACCACGACGATCAGCAGGGCGCCGGCGGCGTGGGCGGCCTCGGCGATCTTGGTCACATCCGTCGCCGTGCCGAAGACGTTGGGGGTCTGAACCACGACGCAGGCCGTGTCAGGACCGATCTGGTCGATCACGGCGGCCTCGGCGTCGACGGCGGCGGCCAGGACCTGGGTCTCGACGCCGACGGCGTGGACCACGGTTTCGGTCGCCTTGACATAGTGGGGGTGCACGCCGCCCGAGATCACCGCCTTGTTGCGGCGGGTCACGCGGGTCGCCATCAGCACGCCCTCGGCCATGGCGGTCGAGCCGTCATAGAGGCTGGCGTTGGCCACCGGCATGCCGGTCAGGTTCGCGACCTGGGTCTGGAACTCGTACAGGTACTGTAGGGTCCCTTGCGCGATTTCCGGCTGATAGGGGGTGTAGCTGGTCAGGAACTCGGACCGCTGGATCACATGATCCACCGTCGCCGGGACATGGTGCTTGTAGGCCCCTGCGCCGCAGAAGAAGGGCACCGCGCCGGCCGTCGCGTTCTTGGCGGCCATGGCGGACAGGGCGCGCTCGACCTCCATCTCGCCGGCCACGCGGGGCAGGTCCACCGGCCCGTCCAGTCGCGCCGCCTCGGGCACGTCCACGAACAGGTCGTCGATCGATTTCGCGCCGATGGCGGCGAGCATCGCCGTGCGGTCGTCGGGCGTCAGGGGGAGGTAGCGCATGTTCTATTCCGCTCATCCCGGCGAAAGCCGGGACCCAGTGTTTTGGGCGATCGGTCGCGTCGATCTAAAGAAGAGCCGCTCATCCCACGCACCCTGCCTCGCGAAAGAACTGGGTCCCGGCTTTCGCCGGGATGAGCGGATGAAGTCAAAGCGTCTTCAGGAACTCGTCGTAGGCGGCCTGGTCCATCAGGGCGTCCAGCTCCGAGGCGTCCGACACCTTGATCTTGGCGAACCAGCCGTCGCCTTCCGGGGCGGCGTTGACGGTTTCCGGGGCGGTCGACAGGGCGTCATTGGCCTCGACCACTTCGCCCGAGACGGGGGCGTAGACGTCCGAGGCGGCCTTGACGCTCTCGACCACGGCGAAGCTGGCGCCCTTGGCGACGGTCTTGCCGACCTCAGGCGTTTCCACGAACACCACGTCGCCCAGGGCGTCGGCGGCGTGCTTCGAGATGCCCACGGTGGCGATGTCGCCGTCCAGGCTGACCCACTCGTGATCCTTGGTGAACTTCATAATCTGATCCTCAGACGGTCTTCGGTTTGCGGTAATAGCGTTGCGCCACGAAGGGCATGGCGACGATTTCGGCGGCGGCGGACTTGCCGCGCACGACGACCTTCAACTCCGTACCCAGCGCGGCATAGGCCGGCGGCACGAAGCCCATGGCGATGTTCTTGCCCAGCGTAGGGGAGGGGCCGCCCGAGGTGACCTTGCCGATGACGTTCCCGTCAGCGTCGGCGATCTCGGCGCCTTCACGGGCCGGGGCGCCTTCCTTGACGATCAGGCCGATGCGGACGCGCGAAGGACCGTCGGCCAGTTCCTTCAGGATCCGCTCGGCGCCGTTGAAATCCGCGCGCTCCTTGCGCGACTTGGACAGGGCGAAAGTCAGCGCCCCTTCGACCGGCGAGGTCGTCGGGTCGATGTCATGGCCGTGCAGCGGCAGGCCGGCTTCCAGGCGCAGGCTGTCGCGGGCGCCCAGGCCGATCGGCTTGACGCGGGCGTCCTCCAGGATGGTGTTCCAGACGCGCTCGGCCTGGTCCGCCGGCACCGAAATCTCATAGCCGTCCTCGCCGGTATAGCCCGAACGCGAGACATAGCAGTCGACGCCGAACAGCATCAGCCGGGCGCATTCCATGAAGCCCATCTCGGCCAGGAGCGGCTCGTACGCCGACATGACTTCGGCGGCTTCCGGTCCCTGGATGGCGATCAGGGCGCGGTCCAGCACCGTCAGTTTGGCGTCGCCTTCCAGGTTCGCGTCCCAGAAGGCGAAATCCTCGTCCTTGTTGCCGGCGTTGACGACGACGAACAGGCCGTCGTGATCCGGGCGGCCGGCCATCAGGTCGTCGATGATCCCGCCGTCCTTGTTCAGCAGCAGCGAATACTTCTGCTTGCCGGCCTTCAGGATTTCATAGTCGCCGGGCACGAACCGCTCGAACTGGGCGGTCGCGTCCTCGCCGGTGATCTTGCACTGGCCCATGTGCGACACGTCGAACAAGCCGGCGTGTTCGCGGGTCCAGCGGTGCTCAGCCAGGACGCCCTCATACTGGACTGGCATGTCATAGCCGCCGAAGCCCACCATCCGGGCCCCCAGGGCGCGGTGCGCGGCGTTCAGGGGCGTCGTTTTAAGAAGGGGGGTCTTCAGGGCTTGGTCGGTCATGGTTCAGGCTTTCACGGTCGCGTTTGGTGGCGGAGCTCCGCCGTCTTCGCGCCCCCGCTGTCCTGAAGCCTGAGAGATTCCGGCGGTCAGACCGCCTTGCTCCGTCGGCGCGCCCTGATCCCGAGAAGGGGGCGACTTTCCAGCGTCCGTATGCTGTCGCGGTCCGTTTGCCTGAGCGTTTCCGGGGCGGTTGCGCCTTCGGCGTCGGGGGCCGGCCTGCCGGTCCCGAACTCTCCCGCGAGAGCATCCGACCTAAGCCACCGACTCCGGGCCCAAGTCAAGCGTCGGCGGCTTTCGGAGGCCGTCCGGCGGCGTCATTGTCGCCGTTCGCATCGCCTGTTGTTGCGTCGCCCTTGCCCTCGCGCCGTTGGCCCGCCAAGAACGGGAACCGCCTCAGCCGCACCGGACCGACCGCATGACCGCCGACCGCACCCGTCTCGACGCCCATATCGCCGCGCTCGACGCGCCCGAGGGTCTGAAAGCGGTGCTGACCGTCGTCGCCGCCACCTGCGCCGACATCAGCAAGGTCGTCGCCGGCGGCGCCCTGGCCGGGGCTCTGGGCGCCTCGGGCCAGATCAATGTCCAGGACGAGGAGCAGAAGAAGCTCGACGTCATGACCAACGACATGCTGACCGACGCCCTTCTGGCCTGTCCCGCCGTCGCCGGCGTCGCCTCGGAGGAGATGGACGAGGTCCAGCCGGCGTCCCATTCGACCGGCGAATATCTGGCCCTGTTCGACCCGCTGGACGGCTCGTCCAACATCGACATCAACGCCATGGTCGGCACCATCGTCTCGGTGCTGAAGTCCGCCACGGCTTCGCCGACCGAGGCCGACTTCATGCAGCCGGGCCGCAACCAGGTCGCGGCCCTCTATGCCCTCTACGGTCCCCAGACCATGCTGGTCCTGACGACCGGCGCCGGCGTGAAGGGCTTCACCTTGTCGAACGACGGCGACTGGATCCTGACCCACGACGACATCGCCATCTCGCCGGACACCAAGGAGTTCGCCATCAACATGTCGAACCTGCGCCACTGGTCCGCGCCGGTGCAGACCTACATCGGCGACCTGCTGAAGGGCGACGAAGGCCCGCGCGGCAAGAACTTCAACATGCGCTGGGTCGCCGCCATGGTCGCCGACGTCCACCGCATCCTGATGCGCGGCGGCGTCTTCCTCTACCCGTGGGACAAGCGCGAGCCGACCAAGCCCGGCAAGCTGCGCCTGATGTACGAGGGCAATCCCATGGCCTTCCTGGTCGAACAGGCCGGGGGCAAGGCGACGACGGACGGGGTGCAGCCCATCCTGGACGTCCAGCCCGAGCATCTGCACCAGCGTATCCCGGTCGCCCTGGGCTCGGCCAACGAGATCGACGCCTACGCGGGCATGTGATGCAGATCGGTCCGACTGACGTCCTCCTGGTCATCGACCCGCAGAACGACTTCTGCGAGGGCGGTTCTCTGGCGGTCGCGGGCGGGGCGGGGATCATGCCGCTGATCAACCGGCTGGCCGAACGGTTCTCCCGCGTGGTCGTGACCCAGGACTGGCACACGCCGGACCAGATCAGCTTCGCCTCCAATCACTCCGGCGCGGCCCCCTTCACCGAGATCGAGGTCGCCTACGGCCGCCAGATGCTGTGGCCGGATCACTGTATCCAGGGTTCGCCCGGCGCCGACTTCCATCCCGACGTCGCGCCCACGGTGCGCAAGGCCCTGGCCGTGATCCGCAAGGGCTACAACCCGGCGGTCGATTCCTACTCCGGCTTCTTCGAGAACGACCATCGCACCCCGACGGGCCTGGCCGGCCTGCTGCGCGACCTGGGCGTGAGCCGGGTCTTCCTCGCGGGCCTGGCCTTCGACTACTGCGTCCGCTTCACCGCCGAGGATGCGGTGCGCGAAGGCTTCGAGGCCGTGGTCATCTCCGACGCCAGCCGCGCGATCGCGCTGCACAGCGAGGCGGCGGCGAAGGACAGTTTCCGGGCGCTGGGGGTGGTGGAGAGTGGGGCGGCGAGCGTCCTCGCCTAAACCCCTCTTTCGTCATCCTCCGGCGAGCGCAGCGAGACCGGGGGACCCAGCGGCGCGCGTGAGCGCGAACCTGTCGCGGACGAGGTGTTCAAACATCGAGCGGTGGAAGCATCGCCTTCGGCGCCGCTGGGTCCCCCGGTCTGCGCCGCGAAGACGCGGCTTGCCGGAGGATGACGAAAGAAGAGGCGTCAGCCCGCCTTCGCGTAGGCCTCCACCTCCGCCAGATACGCCGCCTTCTCCGCCTCGCCCAGGAACGACCCCTCGAAACTGTTCCGCGCCAGCAGCGTCACCTGATCCCGCGTCAGCCCCACCGCCGCCGCCAGCCGGCTGTAGTTGTCGTTCACATAGCCGCCGAAATAGGACGGATCGTCCGAGTTCAGGGTGACGTGCAGGCCCCGGCGCAGCATCTCCGGCACGGGGTGATCCTTCAGGTCATTCACCACGCACAGTTTCAGGTTCGACAGGGGGCAGACGGTCAGGGTCATCTGCTCGCGCGCCAGTCGCTCCACTAGGGCCTCGTCCTCCATCGAGCGGTTGCCGTGGTCCATCCGGTCAATGTTCAGCAGGTCCAGCGCCTCGTGGACATAGGCCGGCGGGCCTTCCTCCCCGGCGTGGGCGCACAGTTTCAGGCCCAGCTCACGCGCGGCGGCGAAGACGCGCTGGAACTTGGACGGCGGATGACCGACCTCCGACGAATCCAGCCCCACCCCGATGAAATGATGCAGATAGGGTTTGGCCGCCTCCAGGGTCGCGAACGCCTCCTCCTCGGTCAGGTGGCGCAGGAAGCTGAGGATCAGACCCGAACTGACGCCCAGTTCCGTCTTGGCCCGGTCCATGCCCGCGATCAGCCCCTCGACCACCACGCCGAAGGCCACGCCCCGATCAGTATGGGTCTGGGGATCGAAGAAGATCTCGGCGTGGCGCACGTTATCGGCTGCCGCCCGCTGGAAATAGGCGAAGGCCAGATCCTCGAAATCCTTGCGGGTCAGCAGCACGGCGGCCCCGGCGTAATAGATGTCCAGGAAATCCTGCAGGTTCGAGAAATCATAGGCCGCCCGCACCGCCTCGACGCTGTCATAGGGGATGGACACCCCATTGCGCTGCGCCAGTTCGAACATCAGCTCCGGCTCCAGCGAGCCCTCGATATGCAGGTGCAACTCGGCTTTGGGCAGGCCGGCGATATAGGCGTCCAGGTCAGTCGGCATCGAGGGCGGTCTTCCAGTTTGATAGATTGAGCACGCGGACCGATGCGCGCTCGAGCGTCGCTTTGGACATCAGTTTGGCGTCGGCGGTGATCAAAGGCAGGCTCAGGCGTTCGGCAAGGGCCAGGTAGAAACAATCATAGACGGCATGGTCCAGCGCGCGACCGATATCGAACGCGCGCAAGGCCAATCCATAGGCGGGCGACAGGCTTATGTTCGCTCGCTCGATCGCCCCCAGGGCTAAGGCCGCGTCATCGGCGTGGTATTCCTGACGCCGAACCTTCTTCCAGAACACATTGGCCCATTCCACGAGCAGAAGGTCCGGCGCAGCCAAAGGCTGAAAACGGAGGTCGAGCGATGCGTCCGCATCATCCTCCTTCACGAACCATTTGATCACGACGCTGGAGTCGATGACCGCCTTCATCTTTCGTCGCGGCTTTCCCGAACCAGAATTTCGGACGGCGTGTGGCTGAGTCCGGCCGAACGCGCTCGCAGCTCATCCGACGTCTGGATCCAGTCGGATCTGTCCGGCGTCTCGACCGCCGCAGCCGCCGTCAGAATGGCGCGCACCTCCGCCTCGGCCGAGCGGCCGTTGCGCGCGGCCCTCTGTTCCAGGGCGCGGACCGTTTCTTCGTCGAGATTGCGGACATGGATGTTCATGGCGACGGCAATCATACCATGCCGACTAGGCGTTCGACACCACCAGCCGCAGATGTCCAGCCTTGGTCTTCCCTGCGTCGTCGGTCGGCGGCGGATCGGGCGGCGGGGGCAGGATGGGGCGGGCGCTCCAGGCCTCGGGCCGTTCGATCCAGCCCTTGGCCGTCTTCAGTCGGTCGGGCAGCATCGACTGGGCCAGCAGATTGGAGCCGATCCCGACCAGTTCGTCGGTCCAGTTGGCGATCTGGCGGTTGTGAAGCCGGCCGGGCGGGGCGACGCTGACGATCCGCTTGTCCGGATAGGCCTCGCGCACGAACCGCACGGTGGCCGCATGGTCCCCGTCGGTGGTCAGCAGATAGACGCTATCGACCCGGTTCGCCGCCACATCGTCCGCCACCGCCAGGGCCAGGTTGACGTCGCTCTGCTTCTCCGTCGCCGAACTCCAGCCGTGGCCACAGGCACGGCAATGTTCGCCGTGGACGACGAAATGGCCCATCAGGCAGCGCACGCGCCGGGCTCTCAGCGCCGTTTCATAGCGGAACTGCGCCTCCATCCGCGCCCGGGCCTGGGGCTTGTGCGCGCTGACCCAGACGACGTCGGTCAGCCGCTCCATCGGATCGATCAGCCCCCGCCCCAGGGCCTGCAGATCCAGCCACAACCATTCTCGCCGCTTCTGGTCCAGCAGGGCGTGAAACAGATTATAGCCGTCGACATAGAGGACGGCGCGGCGTTTCAGGAACGGCGGCGTGAAATCGCCGGGACCGAAGCCGCGAATGGCCCCATCGGCCATGCGAATGCGCCCGTGATGCTGACCGTAGGGTTTCCCCATCCGTCGTCCGCCCCCTGTCCCCCGTAAAGGTTAATCAGAGGAGCGCAGCGGAGTCCGCGTCTTTCAGGTCACAGAACGGCGGTCACATCCGTTCGGGCGTCTCGATCCCCAACAGGGTCAGCGCCGTCTCGAGCTGACGCAGGGCCGCAGCTGACAGGGCCAGGCGCGAAGCCCGCGTCGCCTCGTCCGGCGCGACCAGCACCGGGCAGGCGGCGTAGAATTTCGAGAAGGACTGGGCCACGCGATAGGCGTGCTCGGCCACCAGATGCGGCATCCGCTTGTCATAGGCGTCCGACACGGCGGTCGAGAAGGCGTCCAGCGTCAGGGCCAGATCGCGTTCCGCCTGTTCGGCGATGACGATGGCGCCGGGCGTCGCGCCCTGTTCGGCGGCCTTGCGCAGCAGGGATTTGATCCGCACCGACTGGTACAGCAGATAGGGGCCCGTCTTGCCCTCGAAGCTCATGAACCGGTCCAGATCGAAGACGTAGCTGGTGGTGCGGGCGTTCGAAAGATCGGCGAACTTCAGGGCGGCGATGGCCACCTTGTGCGCGATGGCCTCGAATTCTTCCGGCGACAGGTCGTCGCCCAGCTTGGCTTCGTGCAGCCGTTCGCGCGCCTTGTCCGTCGCCTGGTCGATCAGGTCGCGCAGCTTCAACACCCCGCCGGCCCGGGTCTTGAACGGCTTGCCGTCCTGGCCGTTCATGGTGCCGAAGCCGAGATGCTCCAGCGAACCTTCCGCGGCGTAGCCGGCCAGATAGGCGGCGCGGAACACCTGTTCGAAATGTTCGGCCTGACGTTCGTCGACGACGTACAGCGCCAGGTCCGGCGCCAGGGCCTTCTTGCGGTCCAGGATCGTGGCCAGGTCGGTCGTGCCGTACATGGCCGAGCCTTCCGAGCTGATCACCAGCAGGGGCGGGGGCGAGGGCGCCTCGATCACCGAACCGTCGGCCAGCTTCTTCTTGCGGGTCTCGCCGGGCTTGGCGACATGCACCACCTGGGCGCCGTCGTCCTCGACCAGCAGGCCGGTCGCCTTCAGGTGCGCCAGCATTTCGGGCATCTGGGGATCGGCGTCGCTCTCGCCGTTCCACAGGTCGAAATCGACCGACAGATCGCCGTATTCGCGCTTCAGCGCCTCGCGGCTGACCGCCACGAAATGAGCCCACAGGGCGCGATAACCGGGACGTCCGTTCTGCAGTTCCGCCGTCGCCTTGCGGGCGCGGTCGCGGAAGGCCGGGTCTTCCTTGGCCTTGCCGGCCGCCAGCGGATACAGCCGGTCCAGATCGGCCAGGGTCACGGGGCTGTCGGCCGGGAAGGGGCCGTCGCCCTCGACCAGGAAGCCTTCCGCCAGGCCTTCATCGCCGCAGGCGACGATCAGCAGCCCCATCTGGAAGCCCCAGTCGCCGAAATGGGCGTCACCGGTGACATGGTCGCCGCGGAAGCGGAACAGCCGCTTCAGGCTCTCGCCGATGATGGCGCTGCGCAGATGGCCGACGTGCATCGGCTTGGCCACGTTCGGACCGCCGTAGTCGATCACCACCTTGCGCGGATCGGCCACCACGGCGGCGCCCGCATGCTCGGCGTCGGCGGCCACCTCTGCGGCGCGTTCGGCCAGCAGCGCATCGGCCAGCTTCAGATTGATGAAGCCCGGTCCCGCCACTTCGACCGAGGCGAAGCGCGGGTCGGAGCTCAGCCGCTCGGCGATCCTGCCCGCCAGCTCGCGCGGATTGGCCTTCAACGCCTTGGCGGCCGCCAGGGCGCCGTTCGACTGGAAGTCGGCCAGGTCGGGGCGGTCGGATGGGGTGACGCGAGCCAGGGCCGCATCCACGCCTTCGGCGGCGAAGGCGGCGGCGACCGCTTCGCTGAGGACGGTCTTCAGATCAGCCATTATTGGTTCGGCGCAGAGGCTTGGGCCGGCACGCCGGCGTTGACGCGGAAGCGGCTGCCCGAGCGGTTGAACTCGGCCATTTCCGGCGTGACGTCGAAGCCGATCAGGACTTCGAAATTGCCGCCGCTGGTGTCGATGCCCGCGCGGGGGATCACGATGGTCCGCTGTTCATGGACCGAGGCGGTGCGTTGGCCGTCGAAATCCACCGGCAGGTCGAAATATTCCTTGGCCAGGATGGCGTTGTTGCGCTCGGTCACGGCGACCCAGTAGCGATAGGTCTTCTGGTCACCCGCCGCCTTTTCGCCACGGCCCAGCTCGAACAGAATGTCCATGTCCAGGCGGATCGGATCGGCCTCACGGTATTCGCAGTCAGCGGACACGCCTTCGATCTCGCCGGTGTAGCCGACGTTGGAAACGGCCGCGCGGCCGCCTTCCAGCTCGACGTAGCGGGCGGCGTCGTACAGCACCTTCACGAAGGGGCAGGGGCCGGCGTTGGGCCGGCGGCGCAGGGGCGCGATGCGCGGCGCGCGGCTGGGAGCGTTTTCAGTCCCATCGGCCTGCTGGCCGCTGGAACTGCGATCACGCTGGCGCTGCGAGGTCTGCGCCTCGGCGGCGACGGGCAGGACAGCGGCCGCAATGGAGACGGCGGCCAGGGCGGAGAGCACGCGACGCATCAGTTATCTTCCGACAGCGAGAGGACCAACGCCGTGGCAGGCGTCCTTAGAAAAGAGGCGAAGAGGTCTTAGAGACCGGGCAGCTTGAAGCCGCCGCTGCGACGCGGGGTGATGGTGATGGCCTGTTGGCCGCCGGTCAGGGCCTGAAGACGCGCGGCCTCGGTCGTGGCGTCGATCGTTGTCTGACCTTCCGAGGTCTGGCGGACGGTCGGCGCCTGGGTCGATGCGTCATCCTTGCGCCAGAACATCAGGCGGTTGGCGAAGCTTTCGTCCTTGTGCGCGATGTCGCCGAACTCGTCGTCGACGACGTAACGGGCCAGGGGATCGGCCTGGTCGGCGCCGGCCTGGGCGACCAGGACCTGCTCGCCCGGGGTGCGGGTGACGGCCTGGCGCTGACCCAGCAGAATCTGACGGGCGGCGCTTTCAGGCGCGAGTTCCTGCGGACGCGGCTGGCCGGGTGCGGGCGGGCGAAGGCCGTACTCGGGCGGGACGCTGAGCGGGGCGGTGGAGACGGTCACGAACTCGTCCGGCACGACCTTGGTCAGGCCGATGCCTTGCTTGAGGCTGCCGCAGGCCGACACGGCGAGCGCGGCGGAGGCGGCGAGGGTCAGTACGGCGACGCTGCGGATACGCATGGGTTCAGGCTCTGATCGGCTGATGCTCGAAACGCCTCTACGGGCGTTGTTGGCATAGTGAAGACGGGGTGATTACGACTTTTCGGGGGCCGCGCCAACCTTCGAGCCTGATCCGCTGCGCCGGCGATCTCGCCGAGGCCGTGAAACGGGCTTTGGATCAGTCGAAAGCCGGTTTCAGGCCTTGGCGGCCTTGTCGGACAGGAAGCTGTCCAGAATCAGCAGAATGACGCCGATGGTGATGGCGCTGTCGGCGATGTTGAACACCCAGGGGAAGACGCCCGTGCCGGAGAAGTCGATGAAATCGACCACATAGCCGAAGCGGACCCGGTCGATGACATTGCCCAGGGCCCCGCCCATGACGAAACCGATGGCGGTGATCAGCAGGCGGCGATTCGACTGGGTCGCCCACCAGGCCAGGCCGGCCGAGACGATGACTGAGAAGATGGTCAGCCCCCAGCGCGCCTCGCCCCCGCCGAACAGGCCGAAGCTGACGCCGGTGTTCTGAACAAAGGTGAAGCGCAGGATCGGCGGCAGCACCTCGGCGAAGACATAGCCGGGCGGGATCTGGCTGATCGATGCGACGTCGGGCAGGCCCAGAATCCAGGCCTTGGTCCACTGGTCCAGCACGATGATCAGAAGGGCGAAGCCATAGGCGGCCAGGGCGATGCGAGGGATCTTCATGGGGCGGCGGTTAGCAGGAAGCGCCGCCGGGGCGAAGCGGAAAACGGACGGAACCGGTCAGAACAGGTCGCCTTGCCCCGGCGCGGCAGGCTTGGGCCGAGGCGCCGGCCGCGCCGGGGCGGACGCTGCACGGCCGTCGCCGCCGTCGATGATCGCGCCCATTGCGCCGTCACCGAACACAAGACGCACCGCCTGGCCCGCCTCCAGCGTCGCCGCGGAAGTGATCCAGTCGCCGTCCGGATTTTCCACCCGCGCGAAGCCGGGCTTGGGCCGGCCGGGGTCCAGCGTGGCCAGGGCGCGCGTCAGGCCTGCCAGCCGATCCGCGTCCC
Source organism: Brevundimonas sp. TSRC1-1 (assembly GCF_049898245.1). Taxonomy (NCBI): domain Bacteria; kingdom Pseudomonadati; phylum Pseudomonadota; class Alphaproteobacteria; order Caulobacterales; family Caulobacteraceae; genus Brevundimonas; species Brevundimonas sp. TSRC1-1. Next base: position 627,053 of record NZ_JAFCXI010000003.1, on the reverse strand, counting down.
GTTCCAGCCGACGCGGCATGGCGCCGTCCAGCCGCGCCCCAAGCGCCTGCAACCGCGCCTCGCGTTGGTCCAGCCGACGATGCAGGGGGGCGGGCGACAGTCGCGCCGAAACCTGAAGCAGCCGCCGCTCGCCGCGCGCCACGCCGGCTTGCAAGGCGGCGCCCAGCCGGTCGCCCGCGCCGCGCAACCGGTCCTGTCCTCGCTCGATCCGCGCCCGCAACAGGGCGGGGCTCAGCTTGCCGCCCGTCACGGCCAGATGCCGTTCGTGCAGGGCGACATTGCGTTGCAGCCCCGAACCCAGCCGGCTGGCGGCGTTGTCCAGTCGCTGCTGCGCCAGGGCCAGCAGATCCTCCGGCCGCGCCGGCAGACCCCGCGCCACGGCGCGCAGCCGCGTGCGCCGATCCTCGATCAGCCGCCCCCCCGCCAGGACCATCCGCCGGTCCAGGTCGGCGACCGCATATCTCAGGTCCGCCAGCACCGGCGTCGCGATCTCGGCCGCCCCGGTGGGGGTCGGCGCGCGCCGGTCGGACACGAAGTCGATCAAGGTGGTGTCCGTCTCATGCCCCACGGCCGAGATGATCGGGATCCGCGCCGCCGCCACCGTCCGCGCCAGTCCCTCGTCGTTGAAGCACCACAGGTCCTCGACCGAGCCGCCCCCACGGGCCACGATCAACAGGTCGGGGCGGGGGATCGGCCCATCGACAGTCATCGCGTCGAAGCCGCGGATGGCGTTCGACACCTGGCCGCACGCCGCCTCGCCCTGGACCACCACGGGCCAGACGATCACCCGGCAGGGCCAGCGTTCGGCGATCCGGTGCAGGACGTCGCGGATCACGGCGCCCGTCGGGCTGGTGATGACGCCGATGGTGCGGGGGAACTGGGGCAGGGGCTTCTTGCGCCCCGGCTCGAACAGGCCCTCTTCGCGCAGCCGGACCTTCAGCCGCTCGAGTTGCGCCAAAAGGGCGCCGGCCCCGGCCGCCTCCATGCTCTCGATCACGATCTGGTACGACGACCGCGCCGGATACGAGGTGATCTTGCCGGTGACGATGACCTCCAGCCCCGCCTCCGGCTGGACGCCCAGGCCGCGCACCGATCCCTTCCAGATCACTCCGTCGATGGCCGACTTGTCGTCCTTCAGGGTCAGATAGATGTGGCCCGAGGCGTGACGATTGACCTTGGACACCTCGCCCCTCAGCCGCACATGGCCGAATCGCTCCTCCAGCGTCCGCTTCAGGGCGAAGGACAGTTCGGAGATCGACAGGGGCGGATTGTTGTCGCGCGGGGCGGCGGCCTCGGCCGGGCCTTCGAACACATAGGAGTCGTCGCTCATCGGCCCATCCTAGCCTGCGTCGCCTCTTGCGGGAACAGGATCGACGCCGCCCCGTTCGGCTTTCATGGCCGCCGACCCCCAAGGAACCGATCCGGACGACCGCGACCCGCGCGAGCGCGACCTCATGCGTCGCAGCGGGGCGGGCGGCGCCTTGAGCCCCTGGCTGATCATCGGCGGGATCGCCCTGATCGGCCTGGTCGTCTACGTCCTTTCCGCCCTGTTCTGACGCTTCCGCCCGGCGGACGCTTGACCGCCCGGCGCAGGCCCGTCATTGCCGACTTCATGATTATTCTCCTCGTCGGATCGGGCGGGCGCGAACACGCCCTGGCCTGGAAGATCGCCCAGTCGCCGCTGGTCACCCGCCTCGTCGCCGCCCCCGGCAATCCGGGCATCGAGAAGCTGTGCGAGCTCCGTTCGGTCAAGGCCGACGACGCGGAGGGCCTCGCCGCCCTGGCCCGCGAGATCAAGGCGGACTTGGTCGTGGTCGGGCCGGAGGTCGCCCTGGCCGCCGGTCTCGCCGACCGTCTGGCCTCGGCCGGCATCCCCTGTTTCGGCCCCACCGCCAAGGCGGCCCAGCTGGAGGTGTCCAAGGCCTTTTCCAAGGCCTTCCTGGAACGCCACGAAATCCCCACCGCCGGCTACGGCGTCTATGACACGGTCAAGGACGCCAAGGCCGCTCTGGACGTGTTCAAGCCCCCCTATGTCATCAAGGCCGACGGCCTGGCCGCCGGCAAGGGCGTGGCCATCAGCCCGGATCGCGCCGACGCCGAGGCCGAGATCGAACGCATGCTGGGCGGCCGCTTCGGCGCCGCCGGCGCCCGCGTCGTGATCGAGGAGTTCATGGACGGCGAGGAGGGCTCGCTGTTCGCCCTGTGCGACGGCCAGCGCGCCGTCCTGTTCGGCGGCGCCCAGGACCACAAGCGCGCCTTCGACGGCGACACCGGTCCCAACACCGGCGGCATGGGCGCCTATTCGCCCGCCCCGGTCTTCACCGCCGACCTGGTGCAACAGGCCGACGAACTCATCGTCCAGCCCACCATCCGCAAGATGGCCGAGGAGGGCGCCCCCTATCGCGGCGTTCTCTACGCCGGCCTGATGGCCACGGCCGACGGCCCCAAGGTCGTCGAGTTCAACGCCCGCTTCGGCGATCCCGAATGCCAGGTGCTGATGATGCGGATGGCCGGGGACATCGTCCCCTATCTGCTGGGCTGCGCGCGGGGCGACGTCTCCGGCCTGCCGTCCCCGGCCTTCAAGCCCCAGACGGTGATCTGCGTGGTCATGGCGGCGAAGGGCTATCCCGACAGCCCGCTGGAGGGGTCGATCATTCGCGGCGTCGATCAGGACTTCGGCCCCCACGTCCAGGTCTTCCACGCCGGGACCCGACGCCGCGAAGATGGCCAGCTGTGCGCCGCCGGCGGCCGCGTCCTGAACGTCTGCGCCGAGGGCGACGACATCGCCCAGGCCCGCGAACGCGCCTATGCCGCCATCCGGAAGATCGACTGGCCCGGCGGCTTCAACCGCTCCGATATCGGCTGGCGGGCCCTAGACCGGGGCTGACTCCAACAACCAACCTTCGGTTTTGATTTGACGAAACAGCGGCAAAGCTTCCAACCCGGCCCATGTCAGTTCGTCGCAAACTCACGGCAGGCGAGTTCCTTGAGCGGATTGCGTCCGAGTTCAAATACCAGTCGCCGCTTCCGCGTCTGAAGGTCTTCGGGGACGAGGGTCTGCTTATCTGGCGCGACAAGGGCGTCAAAACTGGCGTGGTAATCGGTCCATCGGTCGGTGGCGCCTTCGTCTTCCTGCGAAGAGCGCGAGTTCGCGTGGAGGCCGTTACCGAAGCCGTTGGAATTTTGGAGGACGTCTTCCGAGGCGAGATCGTAGAAATCCAGGCGTTCGGGCCTGGAGGCGGCGACATATGGCTGGCGCACGTCAACGCGCCGGCGGTGCATGTTTCGCGTTTTGACCGCAGCAAAGGCGTCGAGGTGCCGGTGTTTACGCGTATGGCGTTTGGGCCTTGGCCGTCAGCCAAAGGCTAAAACCCGGACCTGAGCCTTACGCCCAGGCGAACAGCAGCCGGCCTTCGCCCATGCGTTCGCGCAGTTCGGGCAGATCGGTGTGGGCGACCGAGAAACAGCCGTAGCTGCGACCCAGCTTGCCTTCGCGCGCCAGGAAGTCCGGGTCGGCGTAGTCGGCGCCGTGGATGATGATGGCCCGCTCGCGGGCCTTGTCGTTTGAATATTCCAGCCCGTCCAGCAGGACGTTCGGCCCCTGTTGCGACCCCCAGCTGGCGCCGGCGGTGGCGTAGGCGCCGACCGAGGACATGTTGGAATCCGGCGTATTGGAGAAGCGCTGGGCGTAACCTGAGTGGCTGGGGTCGGAACCGCGACCGTGGCAGGTGCGCAGGACCTTGACCTCGCCGGCGACCAGATCGACCTCGTACAGCCGCTCTTCGCCCGAGAATTTCTGGAAATCGACCAGATACATGCGGTCGCGAAGCGGGATCTTGTGGTGGTGGACGTCCAACGCCGTCATGGCGCGTTCCATCAGTTCCTTGCGGACATGACCCCGCGGATCCAGCGGCGGAGGCGTCACGCTTACGGTCTGGATCGGCGCCGCAGGGGGGACGACCGGCGCGACTGTCGCGGCGGTGGTGAGCGGGGCCTTGGCGCTCGCGCTGGCGCAACCCGCCAACATGGCCGATCCGCCCAGAATAAGCCCTCGTCTCGATAGCCGCATGCGACGCCCTCGTTGCGGTTGGTCTTCAGGCGTGTTTGTTTCAAATGGTTACGGGCGAAGCAACCTTGGCCTTGTGGGGCGATTTTGCGGCGCACCTGTTTGGGGGAGAAATCGATGAAGCGTTTCGGTCTGGCGATGGCGGCATGGGGGGCGTTGTCCGCAGGCGCGGCGGCGCAGCAAAGCCCCGCAGGGGTTGGGGTTTCTTCAGAGCCGACGACGATGTTCGTCGAGGCCGGGCGATTGCTGGCCGACCCGTCGAACGGCGTTGTGCAGCGCGGTAAAACTCTCGTGATCAGAGGGAACCAGGTCGTCGAGGTGCGTGACGGCTTCGTCGGCGACCCGGCGCAAGGGCAGGTCATCGACCTGCGGACCGCCTTCGTCCTGCCGGGACTGATCGACAGCCACGTCCATCTGACGGGCCAGCAGAACCCCAATTCCCGTCTGGAAGAGGTCACCTTGTCCGACGCCGATCAGGCCATGGTGGGCGCCCGCTACGCCCGCCGCACCCTGATGGCGGGCTTCACCACCGTCGCAGACCTGGGCGCGGGCAATCAGGCGATCTTCGCCCTGAGAAACGCAGTGCGGAACGGCGACGTGCCGGGACCGCGCATCATCGCGTCGGGATCGTCGGTCTCCATCCATGGCGGCCATGGCGACATCAACGGCTATCGCGACGACGTCATGCATCTGCTGTCGTCCGAGAGCATCTGTTCGGGGGCGGACGACTGTATGCGCGCCGTCCGCACCCAGGTCCGGGCCGGCGCCGACATCATCAAGATCACGGCCACGGGCGGAGTCCTGTCCAACACCGCTGCGGGTCTGGGCCAGCAGTTCAGCGACCCCGAACTGACCGCCATCGTCGACAGCGCCCACCGCATGGGCCGCCAGGTCACGGCCCATGCCCACGGCGTGGACGGGATCAACGCCTTCCTGCGCGCGGGCGGCGACTCCATCGAACACGGCACCTATCTGGACGACCAGTCGATCCGCCTGTTCAAGGCCAACGGCGCCTGGCTGGTGCCCACGCTGTTGGCCGGCGATTTCGTCGCCCGCATCGCCTCGGGCCCCAACAACTTCTTCACACCGGCCCAGACCGCCAAGGCGCTGGAGGCGGGGCCAAAGATGCTGGACATGGCGCGCCGCGCGCATGAGGGCGGGGTAAGGATCGCCTTCGGCACGGACAGCGGCGTCTCGGCCCATGGCGACAATGCTCAGGAGTTCGCGCTTCTGGTCCGCGCCGGCCTGACGCCCTTGGAGGCGATCCAGGCGGCCACCGTCGGGGCCGCCGAACATCTGCGGATTTCCAGCGAGGCCGGAAAGATCGCGCCCGGCATGCCGGCCGACATCGTCGCGGTGTCGGGCGATCCGCTGACGGACGTGACCGAGCTGGAGCGGATGAAGTTCGTGATGAAGGGCGGAGCCGTCTATCGCGCCGACTGAAGACGGGCGTTCAGGAAGGCGGCGAACCCCGCCTGATCCTCGAAGCGGGCGACCACCGGCCAGGCCGTCACATCGGCCCGCTGGTCGGGCGTCAGCCGGACCCAGTCCTTTTCCGTCGTGACCAGACCGGCCTGGAACACCGCCGCCCGCGCCCGCAGGAAGGCCATGTCCTCGGGTCTATAGGCCGCATGGTCCGGGAAGGGGACGAAGTCCGCCAGGTCGCAGCCCGCCGCCTTCAGCGACCGCTCGACCTTCCAGGGCTTGGCGATGCCGGCGAAGCCGACCTGCGGCCCGGCCGGCGGCGGACCCTCGGGCGTCAGGCGGCACAGGAAGACGGGCAGGACGCCGAAGGTCGCGACCAGTTCGGGATCGGCCGTCGCGACATCGGCGGGCAGCATCACCACCACGGCGTCGGCGCGCGCCAGTCCCGCCGCCAGGGGCTCGCGCATCGGGCCGGATGGAAACACCGAGCCGTCGCCGAACGGCCATTCGTCCTCGCGCGTCTCGCCGTCCACGACGATCAGGCTGACAGTCTTCTTCAAGGCGGGGTTCTGATGGCCGTCGTCCAGCACCAGCACCTGCGCGCCCTCGGCCGCCGCCGCCCGCGCGCCCGCGACCCGATCCCGCGCGATCCAGGCGGGCGAGGCTTGCGCCAGCATCAGGGGCTCGTCGCCGACGTCCTCGGCGGTATGGATCTGCAGATCGACGCGCACCGGCCCCTCCAGCCGCCCGCCGTAGCCGCGCGACAGGGCCTGAGCCTCTACGCCTGCCGTCCGCAGCAGTCGCAACACCTCGCGCGCCACCGGCGTCTTGCCCGATCCGCCCACCGTCAGATTGCCGACCGAAATCACCGCACAGCCGGGATCGACCGGGACCGCCCGCGCGATCCGCCGCGCCGTGACGCCGGCCCAGATCCAGCCGAGGGGCTTCAGCAGGGTGCGGGTCAGCCGGGCGTGGCTGCGGTCGCGGACATACCACCAGCGGGGGGTGTTCAGCTTCATCGGCCAGAACCCGTCCTGGTCGCCGTTTTCGGCGTCAGCGGCGACAGGAAGGCCCACAACCGGTCCAATCCGCCGCCCGCTTCGGCGGCGGCGCGCCGGGCGCGCTCGCCCATGGCCTTGGCCGCTGCAGGATCGGCCAGCAAGGGCTCGACCGCGCCGGGCAGGTCCCAGGGCGCCTGAACCAGGACCAAACCTCCGGCCTGGGCCAGGGCCGAGGTCACGGTGGCCCAGTTGGAGGCGTCGGGTCCGGTGATGGTCGGCCGCGCCAGCCGCGCCGGCTCCAGCGGATTGTGCCCGCCCACCGCAGGCAGGCCCAGGGCAGGGGCGAAAGATCCGCCCATCACCACCACATCCGCCAACCGCAGGAACAGCCCCATCTCGTTCAGGGTGTCGGCCAGATAGACGTCGGTGTCTCGACCGATGGTCTCGCCCCGCGACCGCATGGCGAAGGCCACGCCCTCTCGCTGCAGGGCTGTGGCGATATGCGGTCCCCGTTCCGGATGGCGCGGCGCCAGGATCAGGCAGGCGCGGTCCGCCAGCTTATCCAGGGCGCGGACAATGGCGATCTCTTCGCCTTCATGGGTGCTGGCGGCGACGACCACCGGCCGGTCCCCGATGGCGGCGCTCAGGCGGCTGAAGGCGGCGGCGTCATGGGGCAGGGCGTCGCCCGCCAGCTTCAGATTGACCAGGCCGTCGATCCGCGCGCCCAGGCGCTCCAATCGCTCACCCGACGCCTGATCCTGGGGCAGGACCAGGTCGAAGACCCCGGTCAGCGCCCGCGCCGAGGCCGGAAACCGCGCCCAGCCCTCGACCGTCTTCTCGGTGATCCGTGCGCTGACCAGCGCCAGTTTGACGCCGCGCCGATGCGCCTCCAGCAGCATGTTCGGCCACAGTTCGCTCTCGACGAAGATCGCCAGGCTGGGCCGCCAATGATCCAGAAACCGCGCCACGACGCCGGGCCCGTCGACCGGCGCATACTGGTGGATGACGCCCTTGGGCAGCCGTTCGGCCAGGATCCGGGCCGAGGTCACGGTGCCCGATGTCACCAGCACCGTCAGGTCCGGCCGGGTCTTCACGAACCGTTCGACCAGGGGCAGCAGCGACAGGGTTTCGCCCACGCTGACGCCGTGCAGCCAGACCAGATCGCCGGCGGGTCGTTCGGCGCGGGTGAAGCCCAGCCGCTCGTCGACGCGCGCGGGGTCTTCCTTGCCCCTGTGCGCGCGGGCGTCCAGCAGGCGCGGGGCGAGCGGCTCCAGCGCGCGGGTCAGCAGTCGATAGGCCAGCAGCGGCAGGGGCGTCACGGCTTCAGCCCCGTGATCGCGTCAGCCCGCGCCTCGACCCCGTTCATGCGGGCCGTCCAGTCCTCGATGACGGCGGCCATGTCGCCGCCCTCGGGGAATTCGGCGCGGTCCCAGACGATCGCCCCCTTGCCGAAGGGCAGGGGCAGGACGGCGCGGTCCCAGCTGTTCAGGCGGATCGCCGGATTGCACGACAGGCCTATGAACAGGGCCGGCGCCTTCGACAGTTTCGCCATCAGGGGCAGGCCTTCGGCCATGGTATTGGCCGGGCCGCGCGGCCCGTCGGGCGTCACGGCCAGGGCGCCGATCTTCAACTGTTTCAAGCCGTCGCGCAGGGCCTGCGACCCGCCCTTGGCCCGGTCGGCCTTGTCCTTGTTGGCCGACGAACCGCGGACGGCGGGAAAGCCCTGACGCGCCACGGCCTTGGCGATGAACTCGCCGTCGGCCGACAGCGAGATCAGCCCCTTCGCCGGTTGCGCCCGTTCCAGCGGCCACGACGCCGGGGCCAGGCCGATCCGCGAATGCCAGAAGACGCAAAGCACGCCGCCGCCCTGAGCCCAGACCTGTTCGGCGACCGTCTGGTTCTCGTGGGTCCAGCGGATGGTGGCGAAGCAGAACTGCATCCACTGCGCCAGCGTCCAGGCCAGGACGGACTGGATCACCGGGTTGCGCAGCGGCCTCACGCGACGGTCTCGACCGTGGGCGGCGTCCCGTCCAGAGACTGCTGGCGGGCCAGTCGGGAATAGAGGCCGCCGCGCGCGACCAGGACGACGTGCGGGCCTTCCTCCACCACGCGTCCGGCCTCGATCACATAGATGCGGTCGGCGTTGCGAACGGTCGACAGACGGTGGGCGATCATCAGGGTGGCGCGCCCTTCCATCAACCGCTCCAGCGCCGCCTGGACCAGGGCCTCGCTCTCGGTGTCCAGGGCGCTGGTCGCCTCGTCCAGCAGCAGGATCGGCGCGTCCTTCAGGAAGGCGCGGGCGATGGCGATCCGCTGGCGCTGCCCGCCCGACAGCCGCAGGCCCGCCTCGCCGGCGCGGGTGTCATACCCCTCGGGCAGGGCGGTGATGAAGTCATGGGCGGCGGCGGATCGCGCGGCGTCCTCGATCTGGGCTTGCGTGGCGCCCGGCCGCCCATAGGCGATGTTGGCGGCGATGGTGTCGTCGAACAGGAAGGGCTCCTGCGTCACCAGGGCGATATGGTCGCGTAGGTCGTTGATCCGCACCTGACGGATGTCTATCCCGTTCAGCCGCACCGCCCCGGCCGTGACGTCATAGAAGCGCGGCAGAAGGCTGAGGATGGTGCTCTTGCCGCCGCCGGAGGGGCCGACCAGGGCGACCGTCTCGCCCGGCGCGACCCGCAGCGAGACCGCATCCAGAGTCGGCGCGTCCGTCCCCGCATAGGCGAAGGACACCTGATCCAGCGCCACCTCGACCGGGCCGGACGGCAGGGCCTTGGCGTCAGCCGCCTCACGGATTTCCGGCTCAATGTCCAGGGCGCCGAACAGGCGGCGAGCGGCGGTGAAGCCCTCGCTCATGACCGTCGCCAGATTCGTGACCTGCCGCAGGGCCTGACCGGCGGCCAGCAACATGCCGATGAAGGCGGCGAAACCGCCGACCGTCATCTCGCCCGACTGCGCCCGCCATCCGGCATAGGCCATGACGGCGGCGACAACGATATAGGCCACCAGATCGCTGGACGGTCCCGCGAAGGCGCGGGCGTTGGCGCCCTTGATGACGTGGCGCTGGCGACGGGCCACCACCTCTGCGACGCGGTCCTGCTCGGCCGCCTCGCGGTTCTCGATCTTGATCAGGCGAACCCCGTCCAGATTCTCCATCAGGGCGGTGGACAGGTTCTCGGTCTCGGCCATGGCGCCTTGCGCGGCCTTGCGGGTCTTGCGCCCGAACCGGCGCAGCACCAGCGCCACCAGCGGCACCCCCAGCAGCACCACCATGGTCAGCTGCCAGTCGATGAAGCCCATATAGATCAGCACGGCGATCAGGGTCAGCAGGTTCTGGGTGTAGTTGACCACGCCCGAGGTGAAGGCCTCGCGCACCATATTGGCGTCGAACAGAACCGACGAGACGAAGCCGCCCGAATGCTGGCTGCGCAACCGGGCCAGATCGGCGCGGATCATGGCCCCGAACAGACGGATCTGGATGTCGCCGACGATCGTGTGACCCAGCCGGTTGACCAGGGCCGCCTGGCCCAGCGCCGCCAGGGTCCGCATCACCGCGACCGCCAGGATGGCGGCCGGAATCCAGATGATGGCCCTGTCTGCGGGGAAGCTGACGACCCCGAACAGGCTGATCGGTTCGGTCCCGCCCAGGAACAGGCCGTTCACCGCCGGTTCCAGCAACTTCAGCAGGGCCGCCGTCAGCAGGCCCGTCATCGCCGCGCACAGCACCGAAAGGATCAGCGATCCCTTGTGCCGGGACAGGTAATCGCGCCAGATCCGCGCCAGCAGGGCGCGCAGGGGCATGGTCTCGGAAGCGGGCGCGGTCATCGGCCTTCGGTCGTCCGAGCCGCTCCTCAAGTCAAGGCTTGTCAGGCGAAGGCGTCAGCGGACGCCCCTCCTCGTCGGCCCGGATCAGGTTGAAGATCGAGCGGCCTTTTTCTAAGTAGGGTGCGCAGGTTCGCCTGCAGTGTTCTCAGGGCGGGGTGCAATTCCCCACCGGCGGTAAGGCGGCGACGCCAAGCCCGCGAGCGCTCCCCCGGCTTGGGGAGGTCAGCAGATCCGGTGTGATTCCGGGGCCGACGGTATAGTCCGGATGAAAGAGAACGGGACCCAACGCCTCGCGGCGTTCGTCGCTCGTGCTTGAGCGGCGGGCGCGGCGCGTCGTCGCCCGTAACCCTGGAAAACTGGTTACGGAAAGGACGACCATTGAACCAGATTTCCTCGCCTTCCTCCCGCGCCGCCGCCTGGGGCGCGCTGTTGATGCTGTCGGCCAGTCTTGTCTTCGCCGGTGGCAACACCCTGCAATCGGTCCTGCCGCGCCAGTTCGGCATGAGTTCGACGGGCATGGCCTTCTGGCAATATCTGATCGCTTCGGTCCTGATGCTGCCGATCGTGGTGCGGATCGGACTGGACAAGCTGAAGACGCGCCGGCCCCTGGCGCATCTGATCCGCGCCTTTGCATCGGCCCTGGGTGTGCACGTCTTCGTCTACGGCTTCGTCTCGGGCGTGCCGATCTGGCAGATGGTGACGCTGTTGGCGACCGGCCCCCTGTTCGTCATCATCGGCTCGACCCTGTTTCTGGGGGAGCGGGTGTCGGCCTCGCGGATCGGCGCAGCGGTGACCGGCTTCATCGGCGCCGTCATTGTCTCAGGCGTCGGAGCCGAAGGCCTGGGATGGGCCGCCCTGACCCCGGTCCTGGCCGCCGCCCTTTGGGCCGTCACCGATGTGATGACCCGATGGTTGGCCCGGGAGGAGACGCCCGAAACCCTGACCGTATCCCTGCTGGTCCTGATCACGCCCAGCCATCTAGCGCTTCTGCTCTTGGCGAACGCCTTCTCCTTCGCCCTTCCGGCCGGGGTGGCGACGGACCTGGCCTTCGCCCTGCCGCAGGGCGCGGGTCTGCTGCTGTTGCTGGCCCTGGGCGGCCTGACGGCCGCTGCGCAATATCTTCTGGCCTCCGCCTACAGGCTGGCCGACGCGGCCTATCTTCAGCCCTTCGCCGATCTGAAAGCGCCGCTGGCCGGTCTCGTGGGCTGGCTTCTGCTGGGCCAGACGCCCTCGATCTGGTTCTGGCCGGGCGCCGCCCTGATCGTCGGCGCCTCGATCTTCATCTTCTGGATCGAGGGTCGGGCGCCGCGGGGCGGGGCCGCCACGGCCCCCGTCGCAAGCGGAGGATGACGCGGCGGCTCAGGATCGCTATCTGGCGGCCATGGCGCGCTTTGATCTTTCGACCGCGATGGGCCGTTTCCGGGCGCATTGGCATTATTTCTGGGCGGACCACGCCTTCCTGCGCCTGGCGTTTTCCAACGCCCACTGGCTGGGTCCAGACCTTGTGCGCACCAACCAGCCGTCGCCGCGCCAGTTGGCCTATTGGAAGAAGAAGGGCGTCAAGACCGTCATCAATCTGCGCGGCCAGCGGGACGAGGGCTATTACTGGCTGGAGAAGGAAGCCTGCGAACGCCTGGGCCTGACCCTGATCGACGCGCCGCTGGATTCGCGCGACCCGCCCGAGACGGACCGGATTCACCGCGCGCGTCGCCTGTTCACGACCATCGAATACCCGGTGCTGATCCACTGCAAGTCGGGTGCGGACCGGGCGGGCATGATGGCCGTCTTCTATCGCCACTTCCATCTGGGCGAACCGATCTCGGTCGCCATGGCGGAACTGTCGAAGAAGTACCTCCACTCGCGCGAGGGCCTCACCGGCGTGCTGGACTATACGCTGGAGAAATACGTCAGCGAGATCGAGCCGCGCGGGATCAGTTTCATCGACTGGATCGACAGCCCCGACTACGACCCCAAGGCGATCCGCGCCGAGTTCAAGGCCGGCTGGTGGGGCACGCTGCTGACCGAGAAGTTGCTGAAGCGGGAGTAGGCCACGCTGTCTCTGCATCCGTCACCCTAGGAACAAGTCCGGGTTACGGGCGTGAAGGAGCGGCGGCTCAGCCCCAGGGGCCTTTCGGGGGCTGGTCTCCGCGTTCGCGGGCTTCCGCATCAAGCTCGGCGTCGCGCCGCGCCTTGCGGTCGGCCTCCCACTTCTTGAACCAGCGCGCATACCCGATCTGCCCGCGCAGCGAGATGCTGAAGAGGGCCAGCACCGCCAGCAGGCTGACCAGTTGGAAGATCTGTTGCGGTTCCAGGTTCATCTTCTTCCTCGCATCCAGACTTCAACGTCGGATCAGGGAGCCGGTTCGGCTCCCTGATGTCGCAGGATCAGGCCGCGTCGCCGCGCGGGTCGATCAGCTTGTGGGCGTGCAGAATGAAATAGCGCATGTGGGCGTTGTCGACCGTCGCCTGAGCGCGGGCCTTCCAGGCCTTCTTGGCTTCGTCGTAGCTGCCGAAGGCGCCGACGAATTCGATTTGCGAAAGATCGCGGAACGTCGGCTCGCCCAGGTGACGCAGTTCGCCGCCGATGACGAGGTGAAGCAGCTGGGGCGGGACGGAGGATTGATCGACCATCGGGTGTCCTTGAAGTCTGGGGAGAGCTTTTGCCGGGGCATAGGCCCAGAACGCCTAAGGATCAATGTATGACAGGGTTTTTCAACCCAGGCCCTAGGTCGATAGCGGCACGTTTTTACAGCGCCGAACGATCAGCGGGTGCAGGGCCGGGGCGGCGCAGACCAGGCTGGCCTGACGCGGATCGGGTCGGTTGAACCGCCACGGCCGGCCGTGATGGTCGGTGACGCGGGCGCCGGCCTCTTCGGCGATCAGGCTGCCCGCGGCCACGTCCCAGTCCCATTTGGGCGTCAGGGCCAGGGCGGCGTCAAAGGCGCCGGCGGCGACCAGGGCCATCCGGTAGGCCAGGGCGTTGCGCTTGGCGAACCGCAGCACCGGCCAGGGCTCGTCCCAATGAGACCCCTCGATCATCCGCGCATCGCCCAGCACCGAGGCGTCGTCCAGGGTCTCGGCGTCGGACGCCCGGATCACGGCCCCATTGCGCTGCGCGCCGCCGCCGCGCGCCGCCGCATAGGTTTCCTGAACCTCGGGCGCATGGATGGCGGCGGCGACCACCTGGCCGTCCTCGACGACCGCGATGGGCACGCACCACCAGGGCTGGCGCTTCATATAGGCCACCGTGCCGTCCACCGGATCGACGATGAAGATCCGGCGCTTCGACAAGCGTTCGGGCGTGTCCGCCGTCTCTTCCGACAGCCAGCCATAGTCGGGCCGGGCGGCCAGCAGCCGGTCCTTCAGCATGGCGTCCACCGCCAGGTCGCCGCTGGTGACGGGCGACCCGCCGACCTTGGACTCGATCCTCAGCCCGGCCTCGCGCTCTGCGACCGCCAGCACCCCGGCGTCGATCGCCGCCTGGCGGATCAGCTCCAGATCTGAGGCTAGATCGATCATTTGCCCGCTATGGCCACCGCGTCGAACATCAGGCTGGGCACATTGAACCCGCCCCGGAACTCCAGGTCCGACCCGCGTTGGAGGCGCAGATAAAGCTCGGGCAGCTTGCCGGCCACCGTAACCTCGTTGACCGGATAGGCGATCTCGCCGTTCTCGAACCAGAAGCCGGACACCCCGGCGGACCAGTCGCCGGTGTTTCCGTTGAGCGACGGCCCGAACATCGACGTGACCAGCAGACCCGTCCCCGCATCGGCCATCAGGCCGGCCAGATCGCGGTCGCCCGGCTCCATGTGCAGATTGTGGGTTCCGACCCCCGGCGGTCCCGCCAGGCCGCGCGAGGCGTGACCGGTGGACTGCAGCCCCAGTTGGCGGGCCGAGGCGCTGTTCAGCAGCCAGGTGGTCAGGACGCCGTCGTCGAACAGGGCGCGCCGCTCGACCGCGACCCCTTCGTCGTCGAACGGCGTCGATCCCAGGCCGCGCGGCCGGAACGGATCGTCGATCAGGGTCACCCCTTCGGCGAACACCCTCTGGCCCATCCGGTCCTTCAGGAAGGAGGTGCCCCGCGCGATCGACGGTCCCGAAATGGCGCCGATGGCCGGCGAGACGATCTGGCCGGCCATGCGGTTGTCGAAGATGACGGGGGCGGTGGTCGAGGCGATCTTGCGCGCCCCGGTCCGGGCTACGGCGCGCTCGCCGGCCGTGCGCCCGATGATCTCGGCGCCCGGCAGGTCGGCCAGATGCCGGGTCGAACGGCTCTCGCCGCCACGCTCCATGGCCCCGTCCTTTTCGGCGATCACCCCGACGCCCAGCGAAAAGGCCGAACCGCGATAGTCGCCGTCGAACCCGTGCGAGGTGACCAGTCGCCACTGGCTGGACGACCAGGACGCATGCCCGCCCTCGGATCGGGCGACGCCCTCGACCGCCAGGGCCGCTGTCTCGGCCTCGGCGGAAACCTGTTCCAGAATCAAGGCGGTCCGTTCGCTGGGATCGAACAGGTCCAGATCGACGAAGGGCCCGCGCGCCAGCCGATCTTCGGGGGCGAAACCGGCGTGGGGATCTTCCGGCGCGAGGCGCGCCATGGCCACGGCGCGTTCCACCAGGCGGGTGCGGGTTTCGGGCGACAGGTCCGACGCCGACACCGAGGCCTGACACTGGCCGACGAAGACCCGCAGGCCCAGATCGCGCGATTCCTCACGCTCCACGTCTTCCAGCTTGCCGTTGCGCACCCCGACCGACAGGGACCGACGATCGGCGCTGACCGCCTCGGCGGCGTCGGCGCCGGCCCTCAGGGCCGCCTGGACGATGTCATTCAGAAGATCGGGCAGAAGATCGGTGGAAACAGGCGCATCTAGGGTGTCGGTCATGCCCCGATATGGCGGACGCCCCGCCGCGCCGCAACCTGTTGCGCTGCAACAGGATCAGACGACTGCGAAGGCGATCAGGCCGACGGCGGCGGTCAGCAGCGCCACCCAGGTCAGCAACATGCCAATGACACGGCCCAGCGAGGGTCCTGTCTGGAACAGCAGGCCCAGGGCATGGACCACGCGCCCGACCAGCAGGGTCGCGCCGACGGCATGCACCATCCACGCCGGAGCGCCGACGGCGGCCAGCAACAGCATGGCGATCATGCCCGGCGCCGCATATTCGGCGCAGTTGCCGAAGGCGCGGGTCGCGGCCGCCAGATCGGGGTTCCCGCCGTCGCCGAACGAGACCATGTGCTTGCGCCGCCCGCTGACCACTATCCCCGACAGGACCAGCATCAGCAGGATCAGCAGGCCGCTCCACAGGGCGGCGGCCTGGACGGCTTGCATCAGGGGTGTGGTCATCGATCAGTCCTCGCGGCCGACGGGATAGAGCAGATAGCGGTCGTCGTAGAAGGGCGTCCGCTCATAGAACCAGGCCAGCCGCGCCTGCGGATCGGCGGCGAACGCGGGCTCGGCGGCCAGCTTGGCCTCGAACTCGGCCTTCAGCGCCGGGTCGGCGGCCAGCATCTTCTCCGCCAGGGGCGCGATGGCGTAGGCCTCGATATATTCGACCCGGCTCATGACCTCGGGGAACATGCCCCAGGCGAAGAAGCTCTCGCTGGACTGCGGCTCCAGCAGCAGCACGACGATGTCGCCCAGCGGCTGGTCGGTCGGCACGCGCACCGAACCGGTCGGGAAGGTCCAGTCGCGGCGCTCGACCTCGACCGTCTTCACCGAGGCCTGGACGTGCCCCTCATTGGCCCGTGTCGCCAGTTTCGGCTCGACCAGGCGCAACATCGACAGGTTGATCGTGCGCGGCGCCTCGACCGTCTCCATCTCGAGGCCGTGGATCTTCAGCCGCTCGATGATGTCGGTGCGATAGCTGGGAATCCAATAGGCCGTCGGGCGCTTCAGGGTCAGCGTCGGCTTGGACCCATAGAAGGGCATCGACCACAACTCGGGATCGGGCCGGCCCAACCAGCGCACCTCGTCGCGACCCGAGGCCGGGCTGTGGTGCATCTCGTAAAGAACGCCCTTGAACGGCCGCGTGGATGAGGGGGCCTCTTCCGCCTCGAAGTTCGCCAGGATTTCGGCGGGACGCAGGGCCCGGTCCTGATCCGTCGCCGCCTTCAGTGCAGCGCCCTGATCCGCCAGCAGCCGCATCGTCTCCTCGATGAAGACATAGGTCCCGAGCACCCGCTGCTCGTGCGGCTTCAGGCTGTGGTTCTCGATCAATATGGTCGGCACATGGGCCGCCGAACCCCAACCGTTGGAGAACCGTTCGCCCAGACCGCCGTCCGACAGGCCCTTCTTGGGCTCGTCGTCATCGATGCCGAACACCAGCTCGCCGGGGATATGACCCTCGCGCTCCAGCGCTTCGTTCATCGCCGGCTTGAACACCGTGTCCAGCCAGGCCGAGCCGTTCGGCGACCGGCTGAACGACCCGTCCTCGCCGTTGAAGCCGTAGGTGACGTCATACTGGTAATCCAGGCCGTCGGTGACGTGGACGTCGACATACAGGTCCGGCCGGTATTTCAGGATCAGGCCCCGCACCGCTCGCATCTCGGGCTGGTCCAGCTTCAGATAGTCGCGGTTCAGGTTCTGGTTCGTCGCCGTATTGCGCCAGCCCTGAATGCGCGGCCCGCGCTGGTTCGGGCGGGAATAGGCGCTGGCCCGCTCATGCCCGTCCACGCTCAGGATCGGGATCAGGATCAGATTGACCCGGTCCAGCAGGACGTCCTTGCCGTAGAAGGCGATGTCGCGCAGCACCATCATGCCCGCGTCCTTGCCGTCGATCTCGCCGGGGTGGATGCCCGCCTGGATCATCAGCACCGGCTTGGCCGGATCGAAGGTCGGGCCATCCTTGGACGCGATCACTGCATAGATCGGCCGACCCTCGGGCGAGACGCCGAACTGTTCGATGCGGATCAGGTCGCTCGCCTGATCCAGCCGGTCGAACCAGGCGCGGGTGTCGGCGTAGTTCGGGCTGAAATCATGCGCCGGATCGGCCTCGAACGCCGTGACCCAGGGATCGGAGGCGTCGCGCAGCAAGGCCTTGGACGCCCCGTTCCATTGAGGTGCGGGCGGCAGGAAGGCCTGGTCCCACGGCGCGGTGTTGGGAAGCGTCTGGGACATGGCGGGGCTCACGCTACAGGCAAGGGCGGCAAGAAGGGCCGCAATCAGGGAAGTGGATCGCATGGCCTTTCGTGAGCCGATTGCCTCGGCCTGACAAGTATGACCCGCGCCGCCCAGCGCGGGCGCCCTTCCGCGACCTAATCTTCGAACATCTCACGCAGGACGGCGAGAACTTCACGCAACAGGCGCGGGTCCGCCTCGCCGATACGTCGTCCCAGACGCGTATGGTCGACGGTGCGGACCTGATCGACGGCGGCTGAGCCCGGCTTGTCTTGAACGGAGGCGGGAACGCGAAACCGCCGATGCGCTCCACCGCCCGTGAGCGGCACGATGATTGAAGCTCCGCTACGATTCATCGCATCCGGCGACACGATCACGCATGGGCGGGTCTTGCGGATCTCATGCCCCACGGTCGGATCCAGCTTGATCCACCAGATCTCGCCCCGCTGGACCATCTCAGGGCTTTACCACGCCGTCAGCCCGCAGTTGCGCCTCTATGCGCGCCATATCCTCTTCTGACGAGGCGTCCCACTCATCGTCCGTCTCGCTGGTCAGGTCGGCATCCAGCCATTCCCGATCCTCTTCGGTCAGCCCCTCCTTGGCCAAGGCCTCGAAGTCTTCCGCCCAGCCTTCGCGCACCTTGCGCTTCACCGGCACGATGGTGACCTTGCCGGGCTCATAGACGAACTCGACGGCGGCGCCCTCGCTGACGCCCAGCGCGGCCAACACCGGTTTGGGCAGGATGATCCCGGCCGAATTCCCGATCTTGCGAACCTTGCTGGTCATGATCGCGCTCCGTTGCAACAAAGTTATAACATGGCGGCCGCGTTACTTCCAGATCGGCGTTCCGTCGCCCGGCAGTCCCAACCGCCCCCACAGGTCGTTGACCCGCTCGACCACCGCCTCGTCCATGCGGATTTCCTCGCCCCATTCGCGTTTGGTTTCGGGCGGCCATTTGTCGGTGGCGTCCAGGCCGATCTTGGAGCCCAGGCCGCTCTCGGGGCTGGCGAAGTCCAGATAGTCGATGGGCGTCGACTCGATCACGGTGATGTCGCGCGCCGGGTCCATCTTGGTCGAGATGGCCCACATGACGTCCTTCCAGTCGCGGGCGTCGATGTCGTGGTCCACCACGATGACCCATTTGGTGTACATGAACTGGCGCAGATAGCTCCACACGCCCAGCATCACCCGCTTGGCGTGGCCCGGATAGGCCTTCTTCATCGACACCACCGCGATCCGATAGCTGCACCCCTCGGGCGGCAGCCAGAAGTCGACGATCTCGGGGAACTGCTGGCGCAGCAGCGGAATGAAGACCTCGTTCAGCGCCTCGCCCAGCACGCTGGGCTCGTCCGGCGGCCGGCCGGTGAAGGTCGTCAGATAGATCGGGTCCTTGCGCATGGTGATCGCGCTGACCTGGAAGACCGGGAACTTCTCGACCGAGTTATAATAGCCGGTGTGGTCGCCGTACGGACCCTCGTCCTCGAACTCGTCCAGCAGGACATGGCCCTCCAGCACGATCTCGGCCTGGGCCGGCACCATCAGCGGCACGGTCTTGCATGGGACCAGCTCGGCCTTGGCGCCCCGCATCAGGCCGGCGAACTGATATTCCGACAGGGTGTCCGGCACGGGCGTCACCGCCGCCAGGATCGTGCCCGGATCGGCGCCCAGGACCACGGCGCAGGGCAGGGGCTCCTTGGGCCGGGCCTTCTTGTGCCGCGCATAGTGTTGCGCCCCGCCGCGATGCGCCAGCCAGCGCATGATGGCCTTGTCCTTGCCCAGGACCTGCATCCGGTAGATGCCCAGGTTGAAGTCGTCCTCGCGGTCCTCGCTGGGGCCCTTGGTCACGACCAGCCCCCAGGTGATCAGGGGCGCCGGCTCGCCGGGCCAGCACGACTGAACGGGCAGGGCGGTCAGGTCGATCTGGTCGCCTTTCAGCACGACCTCCTGCACCGGCGCCTTCTTCACCGTCTTGGGCCGCATCGACATGACGGTCTGGGCCAGGGGCAGCATCTCCATCGCGTCGCCCAGGCCGCGCGGCGGCGTCGGATTGCGCAGGAAGGCCAGCAACTCCCCGACCTCGCGCAGCTCGCCCGCCGTCGTGCGGTTCTTGCCTTCCAGCGTCACCCCCATGGCGACCCGTTTCACCGTGCCGAACAGATTGGCCAGGCAGGGGATGGGGCTGATCGTCCCGTCCGGCATGACCGGCTTTTCGAACAGCACCGCCGGCCCGCCGTTTCGCAGCAGCCGGGTCTGGATCTCGGTCATCTCCAGCACGGTCGAGACCGGCTCGGAAACCCGCACCAGCTCGCCTTGGGCTTCCAGCTGGTCGATGAAGTCACGCAGGGATTTGTAGGCCATGCCTCCGCCTAAAGCGCCGGGGCCGAACTGTCACGCCTCGTTCGACTGAAGGCCCGATCCAGCCCGACCAGCGCCAGCCCGACCAGCAGGAAACAGACCAGCAGGCCGGCGAACACCGCCAGCACCCGGTCCAGGCCCAGTTCGTCAACATTGACGAACCCATAGGGCCACCAGTGGGTCATAAGTCCGTGAACCAGCGTCCAGACGCCGAAGATCAGCGGGAACCCGAGCGCCTTCACCGGATCGATCCATCGCAGTCGGCCTCTCGGCGTGAACCACACCCAGTCCAGCAGGAAGGCGGCGGGCATGACGTAGTGCAGCACCAGATTGACGCCCAGGGTCAGCCCCTCGGGGCTCCAGTAGGGGGCGATCATGAAATGATACACCACCCCGACGATCAGGATGTAGGTCGTCACGGCGGCGCGGAAGGCCGGCGACGCCGTCCAGCGCGCCAGGGGTCTTGTGGGCTTCAGCAACGGCCCGGTCAGCGCCAGGGCGACCAGGATGTTGGTCAGTATGGTGAAGAAGCTGAAGTACTGGACGGTGCGCGTCACCACCGCCCAGCCGTCCGCCGGCCCCGCCAGCAGCAGATACTGCAGCGCCAGCGCCGCCCAGCCGATCACGGCGAAGGCGGCCCGCCACAGACGCGGCCGATCCCGTTCACGCACCATGCGCGCCCCCTAAATCAGGCCGTCAATCAGGCGGCGGCCTTGTCCCACTGGTAGGTCGGGTCCAGCCAGTCGCCCAGCCGCTCGCCGCGATCCAGGGCGTCCATCCGCTGCATCTCCTCACCCGACAGTTCGAAATCGAAAATGTCGAAATTCTCGCGCGCCCGGCTTTCCTTCGTCGTGCGCGGAATGGCGATGATCCGGTTCTGGATCAGCCAGCGCAGTGTGACCTGGCCGTTGGTCTTGCCGTGCGCCTCGGCGATTTCGGAGATGGTCGCATCGTCGGCGATCTTGCCCTGGGCCAGGGGCGACCAGGCGGTGATCGATGAGCCCAGCTCGGCCGCCGTCGCCACCAGTTGGTCGATCCCCAGATAGGGATGGTGTTCGACCTGGTTGGTGATCAGCCGCGCCTTGGACAGGGACTGGGCCTGGCGGAATTCCTTGGAGGGGAAGTTGGACAGGCCGATCGACTTGGTCAGGCCCTGGTCCCTGGCCTCGTTCAGCGCCCCCAGGGTTTCCTCGAACGTCGGCGTCGGCCGGGGCCAGTGCAGCAGAAGCAGGTCCGGCGTGGTCCCCAGGCTCTCGGCCGACTCCTTCGCCTGTTTCAGCAGGGCGTCATGGGTGAAATGCTCGACCCAGATCTTGGTGGTCAGGAAGATGTCCTCGCGGGCCACGCCCGAATCCACGATGCCTTCGCCGACCGCCTTCTCGTTCTTGTAGATCCAGGCCGTGTCGATGTGGCGATAACCGATCCGCAGGGCCTCCGCGACCATCCGGCGCGCGTCCGCCGGCTCCAGCTGCCAGGTGCCGAAGCCGAGCAGGGGGATCTCGACGCCATCGACGGTGATTGTGGGCTGATCGCCGTAAGCCATGGGGAAATCCTTCGTTTTCGGGAGCAGCACAGTTAGGCGCCGGCTACGGTCTTCGTAACCCCTGCGTCGAACCAATCCAGGATTTCCTGCCACAGCGGCTCCAGCCCCTTGCGGAAGGCGCCCTCGTGGCCGACCCGTCGCACCCCATAGTCGGGGCCGTCACGCACCACGACCTCGGACGGGGCGTTGGGATAGGCTTTCAGCAGGGTCGCCCCTGTGCCCGGCGTGGCGATGGGGTCGTCCGGAAAGATCCAGGACCGGATCGGCGCCCGGACCGCATCGAACCCCTGGGGCTCCAGCGCGCCGGACTTCAGCTCGTCCAGGAAATAGGCGGGCTTCAGGCACCACCGTTTCCAGGTCTCGAACACCCCGCGCGGCAGGTCGGTCCCCCGCCACAGCCTGCCGGCGCGGACATAGCCGTGGCGTCGCAGATGGTGCGGCCCGAAACCGAACCAGAAGAACAGCTCGATCGGATTATAGGTCCGATGGTGTCCGCCCCACCATCCGGTCCCGACCGAGACGAAGGCGTGCCGCCCGATCTCGGCCTGGTTCGGCATGAAGCCGACGAAATGGCCCCCGACGCTGTGCCCGACGTGGAAGATCGGCAGACCCGGCGCCGCCTTCTTCAACGCCTTCAGCGCCGCCGGCATGTCCAGCCGACCCCAGTCGGGATAGTCCATCTCCATCGCCGCCAGATCCTCGGGCCGCGACCCGCCGATTCCGCGATAGTCATAGGTCAGGACCACGCAGCCCCGCTCGGCCATCCAGCGCGCGAACCGCGCATAGAAGCCGCGCGGAAACCCCGTGCCCGCCGAGACCAGCACCGCCATCCTCGGCGCATCGCCCCGGAACAGCGTCGCCTCCAGCGGCCAGCCGTCCTGAGCCTTGATGACCCGATCCTCAACCGCCCGCCCCATGTCGTTTCTGTCCGTTGTTATTTTCAACGGACCCTGCATGGTTTCCCCAACGTCAGGTCAAGCGGCGTCGTAGACCTTCACCAGCCGCTTCGGCGCCACCTTGCGCCACCGCCTTTCCAGCGCCGCCCTCAGCCAGACGGGATCGACCGCCGCGATCCGCGCCAGCACGATCGGATAGTCGCGGTAGTGATCGGTGAAGTGAAAGGTCGCCGGGTCCATCTCGATCAGCAGCTCGCGCTCATCCAGGTTATCCAGATGCACCACGATACTGTCGTCCAGCTTCGGACGCAGCCAGGTGAAGAACTTCCCCGCCACCTTGAACGATGGCTCGCCATAGGAGACGCCGTCCTCCACGCCGGGCAACGACAGCAGCAGGGCGCGGACCTCGTCACGGGTCATGGCGCGATCAGCTCAAGCTCGGGAAAATAGGTACGATACCGCGCTCCGTCGCGCGTCAGCAGCCTGTATCCGGCGACCAGGGCGTGGGCGCCGATGAAGAAGTCAGGCAGGGGCGAAGTCCGAACACCGCCCCGCCGAAGATAGGCCTGAAAAGCCTTGCCGGCCAGAAAGGCGGCTTCGAACGGCAGGCCTTCGCGATCAAACGGAGCCAGCAGTGCTTCCACCGTGTCTGCATTAAGAAACGGAATTGAGACCTCCGCATAGATGATCGGATTGATCACCAGCGCCCCTTCCGCATTCAGGATCGCTGAGGCTTGGCTCGCTGACCAGTCATGCCAAGACAGCGTCTCGTCGATCAGGTCGATCAGCACATTGCTGTCGATCAGAACCCTCATTCGCCCCGCGTCATCGCCATGACGTCGTCCGTCGTCATGTCCAGGGCGGAACGATACCGTTGCATATGCTCAATCAGTGCGCGCCCGCGGTCTTTCGCCGCGTGCGGTCGGTCGTTGGCCGCGCGAATGGTCAGGACGCCGCTGTCGATCCGGACTGACAACTCGTCGTCAGGCCCGAAACCGGCCTGTTCCACCAGTTCCGCCGGAATAACGACCTGACCCTGAGCGCCGATCTTCATGACCCGATCATAACATCCCCGCCCTCAATAGGCGATGGCGATCCCGTCCTTGCGCATCTCGGTCGCCGCGCCATAGGTCCAGCGTCCGCCGGGGTTCATCTGCTTCATGACGTTCTGATAGCCGCCGAACCCGCCGTCCGGCTCGCCCAGGGTCCAGCCCATCGCTCGCAACTGCGCCTTGGTCGCCTCGGGCACGCCGCTCTCCAGGTGCAGCACCCCGGTCCCCTCCTGCGCCTGGCCGGTCGGTTCGGACGAGCCATAGTGTTGCCAGCGCGGCGCATCCCCCGCCGCCTGGGGCTCAAGCCCATAATCGACCATGTTGATGATGATCTGGGCCTGGCCCTGGGGCTGCATGGCGCCGCCCATGATGCCGAAGGCCATCCAGGGCTCGCCGTCCTTGACCGCGAAACCGGGGATAATGGTCTGGAACGGCCGCTTGCCGGGCGCATAGACGTTGGGATGTCCGTCGCTCAGGGCGAACAGCTCGCCCCGGTCCTGGAACATGAAGCCCAGGGGTTCCGATCCATTGTCCGGCGCCAGGCCCGAGCCCATGCCGCGATAGTTGGACTGGATCCAGCTGACCATCATCCCGTCGCTGTCGGCGACGCTGAAATAGGTGGTGTCGCCATGGTGCGGGGCGTCGCCGGGCATGACCCGGTCCATCACCCGGTCCGGCCGGATCAGCCTGGCCCGTTCGGCGGCATAGGCCTTTGAGTTCAGCCATTCGACCGGGGTCTTGGAGAAGCGGTCGTCGGCGAACCAGCGCGCCCGGTCCTCGAACGCCAGCCGCTTGGCCTCGGCCTGGACGTGCAGCGAGGCGGCGGACTGGAAGCCCATGGATTTCAGGTCGAACTGTTCGCAGATGTTCAGAATCTGGTTGGTCGACAGGCCCTGGGTGTTGGGCCCCAGGCCGAAGACGTCCACGCCGCGATAGTTGGTCTGGATCGGCTCGACCCATTCGGTGCGGTGGGCGGCCATGTCGGCGCGGGTCATCCAGCCGCCGATCCGTTTGAAATAGGCCTCGATCTGATCGGCGATCGGCCCGTCATAGAAGGCGTCGCGGCCGCCCTCGGCGATCATCCGTAGCGTCTTGCCCAGGAAGGGATTGGCGAAGACCTCGCCCACCTTGGGCGTCGTCCCGCCGGCGGCCCAGATGCGTTTGCGGTTGTCGTTCTCCTCGATGGGGATCACGCCCCGGTCGAAGGCCGCCATATTGCGTTCCAGGTAGTAGGCGATGACCTGGGGCATGGGGACGCCCTGCTCGCACAGCTCGGCGACCGGCAGCAGGACATCCTTCCACGGCAGCTTGCCGTAGCGTTGGTGCGCGCTCCACCAGGCGTCCACCGTGCCCGGCACATTCACCGTCACGGCGCCATAGCGGGGCAGATAGCCGTCGATGGCCTTGGACCGCGCCGTCTCCAGGCTCAGACCGCGCGGACTGGCGCCCGATCCGTTCAGCCCGACCACCGTCTTCTGCTTCGGGTCCCACAGCATGCAATAGGCGTCGCCGCCGATGCCGTTGGCCACCGGCTCCAGGAAGCCCAGGGCCGCATTGATGGCGATGGCCGCGTCGATGGCCGATCCGCCGCGCCTCAGGGTGTCGATGCCGATCAGGCTGGCCGCCGGGTGCGCCGTCGCCGCCGCCCCGTTCGCGCCCCAGACGGTCGAGCGGCCCATGAATTTCGGTCCCGTCACCCGGTCGCCTATGCCGACTCCGGCGTAGGGATCGGCGGGACGGGCAGGGGCAGGGGCCGCCTCGGTCGGCTTGGCGGTCGGAGACGACTGTCGCGCCTGGACGGCCGTCGCCGCCAGGGCTCCGGCCGGCAGGGCGGACAGGAAGGTGCGACGACGCATGGGCGGACTCCTCGAACAGCCGATTTGGCATCAAGGCGGTCAGCGCGCGCGGGAGCAAGCCTCGCCGCAAAGAAAAAGGCCGCGTCCCTTTCGGAACGCGGCCCTGATCCTGGATAGAACCTCGGTCCTATTCGATGTCTTCGTTCAGCAGGCCGACCTTGAAGAAGCCGTTCTCCTGCATCTTGTTCATGACTTCCATGAACTGAGAATATTTCACTTCCGGCTGGGCGCGCACGAAGACGCGCTCTTCCTGGCAGGCGCCGCCGCCCAGGGCGGTGCAGACGTCGGCGGCCAGGTTGTCGATCGAGGTCTGCTTGTCCGACAGGAACAGCTGACCGTTTTCCTGGATGGTGATGTACACCGGTTCCTTTTCCTTGGTCGGATCGGTGGGCGGCGTCGCCGGCGGCAGGTCGAGGCGGATCGACACGGTCGCCATGGGCGCGGCGACCATGAAGATGATCATCAGCACCAGCAGAATGTCGATGAACGGCGTGATGTTGATATCCGCCGTCTGTTCGATCGTGTGCTTGTCCCCACCGGAACCGCCGATCTTCGCAGCCATGCCTAATCTCCGTTACCGCCGGCCGCGATCCGCGCCGACATTTCCCTATGGATCGCCCGAGAGCTTGTTCGGTTCTTGGCGTCCCGATGCGCGCTTGTAAAGCGGTTCTAAACGATCCGGCGTTCCGGAACGTCAATTACCCGCGACAGGCGAGGCTTTACGCCTTCGCCAGCTTCAGGAAACGGTCCATCAGGGCAGGATCGGACTTGAAGGCGCCGGTGAACCGGGTGGTGACGGTCGAAACATGCCGGTGATGCACCCCGCGCGTGGTCATGCACTGGTGCGCGGCGTCGATCATCACCGCGACGCCCTTGGGCTGCAGGTGCGATTCGATGGCCTCGATGATGTCGTTGGTCAGGGTTTCCTGATTCTGCAGACGTCGGGCGAAGATCTCCACCACCCGCGCCAGCTTGGAGATGCCGACAACCTTCTCGCCGGGCAGATAGGCGACGTAGGCCTTGCCCAGGAAGGGGGCCAGGTGGTGCTCGCAATGGCTTTCCACCTCGATCTCGCGCAGGATGACCATGTCGTCATAGCCGGTCACGTCCTCGAAGGTGCGCGACAGCTCCTTGGCCGCGTCGGCCTCATAGCCGTCGAACCATTCGCCGTAAGCGTCGACCACCCGCTTGGGCGTGTCGATCAGGCCCGGACGGTCCGGATTGTCCCCGGCCCAGGCGATCAGGGTGCGCACGGCCTCCAGCGCCTGCTCGCGCGACGGGCGCCCAGACTCCTGAACCGTGGCGGTTTCGTCGCTGACGAGGACGGGCTTGGCGGGGATGACGCTCATGAACTCGATTTTCCGGCCGGGGCGGTCGGAGCCGCCCGGTATAGCTTCTACAATCCGTCGGGACTGTATATCAGGCCGCTATATGGGACGGACCCTCCGTCCTGCAAGAAAACGAAGTCCACCTATCTTATGCCGCTGCACATCCACGACACCCTGCACCGTGAAAAGCGCCTGTTCGAACCGCGCGATCCGAACCGGGTGACCCTCTATGTCTGCGGCCCGACGGTCTATGACTACGCCCATATCGGCAATGCGCGCCCGCCGGTGGTGTTCGACGTCCTGGTGCGTCTGCTGCGCCGGACCTATGGCGCGGATCATGTGATCTACGCTCGCAACGTCACCGACGTGGACGACAAGATCAACCAGAAGGCCGCCCGCGAGGGCGTGCCGATCGGCGAGGTCACCGCCCGCTACGAGGCCGCTTATCTCGCCGACATGGGCCTGCTGAACGTCTCGCCGCCCGACCTCGCCCCCCACGTCACCGACTATATCCCGGCCATCGTCGCCCAGATCCAGGCCATCGTCGACGCCGGCTGCGCCTATGCGGCGGAAGGCCATGTCCTGTTCGACGTCTCGTCCTATCCGTCCTACGGCGCCCTCTCGGGCCGGAACCTGGACGACATGATCGCCGGCGCCCGCGTCGAGGTCGCCCCCTACAAGAAGAACCCCCACGACTTCGTCCTGTGGAAACCGTCCAAGCCGGACGAGCCGTCCTGGCCGTCGCCCTGGGGCGAGGGGCGGCCCGGCTGGCACATCGAATGCTCGGCCATGATCGAACAGGCCCTGGGCCTGCCCATCGACATCCACGGCGGCGGCATCGACCTGGTCTTCCCTCACCATGAGAACGAGATCGCCCAGGGCGTCTGCGCCCACGGCCATGCCCACGGCGACAAGGCCCACGACGAATACGCCCGCTACTGGATGCACAACGGCTTCCTGACCGTGGACGCCGAGAAGATGTCCAAGTCCGTCGGCAACGTCCTGCTGCTGCACGACCTGGTCCAGGCCATGCCGGGCGAAGTTGTCCGCTGGGCGCTTCTGTCGGCCCATTACCGCCAGCCGCTGGACTGGAACCAGGGGCTGCTGGACCAGTCGAAGAAGTCGCTGGATCGCCTGTACGGCGCCCTGCACCGCTCCGGCGGCGTCGAGGTTCTGGATCTCGATCCCCCCGTCGACTTCATGAAGTCCATCGAGGACGACCTGAACACCCCCGGCGCCATGGCCAGCCTGTTCGCCCTGTCCAGCGAGATCGAGCGCGGCATGACGGCGGGCGATCTGGACGCCGTGGCCCAGGCCCGCGCCCGCCTCATGGCCTGCGCCTCCATTCTGGGGGTGCTTCAGTCCGACCCGGCCGCCTGGCTGGAGGGCGACGTCTCCGACGCCCTGCGTATCGAGGTCGAGGCCCTACTGGACCAACGCGCCGCCGCCCGCGCCGCCAAGGACTGGCCCGAGGCCGACCGCATCCGCGACCGCCTGAACGCACTGAACGTCGTCGTCATGGACGGCCCCGACGGCGCCACCTGGCGGATGAAGGGCTGACGCTCAGGCTGCGGCCAACTGCCGGATCAGCGCCGTCTCGAACCCCTTGGCGTCTGGGCCGGGCAGGGCGGTCTTCAGCTCGCCGCTCTCGTACAGCGCCATCACCTTCGGATGGACGTAGGAGGTCCGGCACACCGTCGGCGTATTGCCCAGCAGGCCCGCCACCGCCTTGACGCAGACGGTGATCTTGCGTTTGGCGTCGGTCGGCGAGGTCGGAGGCTCCATCTCGCGCAAGGCCCGCGCCGCCGAGACCGTGCCCGCCCAGGTGCGGAAATCCTTGGCCGAGAACTGGTCGCCCATGGCCGCGCGGATATAGGCGTTCACATCGTCCGAGGTGACGGGGCACAGTTCCCCGTCGGCCGTGCGGTATTTGAACAGGTGCTGGCCCGGCAGTTCCTCCAGCGCCCGCACCACCCGCACCAGCCGCCTGTCGCGGACGCTGACCCGGTGGTCCTTGCCGCTCTTGCCCCGGAATTCGAAGGTCAGGGCCGCGCCGTCCACCTCCAGATGCCGCTTGTTCAGGGTGGTCAGCCCATAGCTGCGGTTCTGGCGGGCGTAGGTCGCATTCCCGACCCGGATCAGGGTGATCTCCAGCAGGCGGACGGCAGTGGCCAGAACCTTGGCCTTCACCGGCCCCCTCAGGCCCAGATCATGCTCCACCTGCGCCCGCAGTTTCGGCAGGGCGCGCGAAAAGGCCGGCAGCTTGTCGAACTTGTTCTCCGACCGGGCCGAACTCCAGCCGGCGTGATAGCGGTACTGTTTGCGCCCCTTCGCGTCGCGCCCGGTCGCCTGGATATGGCCGTTGGCCTTGGGGCAGATCCAGACGTCGGTCCAGGCGGGTGGAATGGCCAGGGCGCGGATACGGTCCAGAACCTTGGCGTCCTTGACCGGTTGATCCTTGGGGTCGCGATAGGACCAGCCCTTGCCGGCGCGGCGGCGGGTCAGGCCGGGGTTGTCGTCGCTGCACCAGCTCAGCCCCTGCGGAACCTCGACCGCAATATCCACGCCATGCGATCCGTCCGCCATCAGCGGCCTTCCTTTTCATTGGTCTTTCAGCGACTTGCCCCAGACCCGCCCCAAGACCAGCAACGAACGCCGGGTGGGGTCGCCGGGTTCCAGCCGCCGCTTCCCCTTGACCCCGCGCGCCCGGCGCGACACGAGGCGGCATGAATTATCGCCACAGCTTCCACGCCGGGAACTTCGCCGACCTGGTCAAACACGCCCTGGTCCTGTGGCTGGTGAAGACCCGCGCGGCGGCGGGCCCGCTGACGGTGCTCGACACCCACGCCGGCGCCGGCCTCTATGATCTGTCCGGCGACGCCGTGCGGTCGAAGGAGGCCGAGGCCGGGGTCGCGCGTTTGATGACCGACCCGGATCTGCCGCCGTTGATGCGCGCGCTGGCGGATCGGGTGGCGGCGCTGAACCCCGACGGCGGCGCCCGCTTCTATCCCGGCTCGCCCCTGCTGATCGCCGACGCCCTCGGGGCGGGCGGAACCTAT
The DNA here is from genome assembly GCF_049898245.1 of Brevundimonas sp. TSRC1-1. Classification (NCBI taxonomy): domain Bacteria; kingdom Pseudomonadati; phylum Pseudomonadota; class Alphaproteobacteria; order Caulobacterales; family Caulobacteraceae; genus Brevundimonas; species Brevundimonas sp. TSRC1-1. Next base: position 597,529 of record NZ_JAFCXI010000003.1, on the reverse strand, counting down.
GTCGGCTTCGAGCTGAACCCGCCCGTCCGCGCCCTGCTGGATCAGGCCCTCGCGGATCGCGCCAACGCCGAGGCGCGCGAGGGCGACGGCTACGCCCTGGCCACGGCCGAGGCGGCGCGGGCCAAGGCGCCCCTGATCCTGATCGACCCGCCGTTCGAGAAGCCCGACGACTATATCCGTTCGGCCGAAACCGCCCTGGCGGTGGTCCGTCGCGACCCGACCGCAACCGTGGCGATCTGGACCCCGCTGAAGGATCTGGAGACCTTCGACGGCTTCATCCGCCGGCTGCAGCCCAAGGCCGGCCCGACCCTGGTGGCCGAGGCCCGCCTGCGACCCCTGACCAATCCGATGAAGATGAACGGCTGCGCCCTGGTGATCGTCAATCCGCCGCCGGGCGCCGAGGACGCGGCGCGCCAGGTCTGCGGCTGGGTCGCCGACCGTCTGGGCGATCCGGGCGGCCGGGCTGAAATCTGGTCCTTCTGATCGAAGCGCCCGCCGTCTATGGTCGGGTCATGACCCGTATCGCCATCCTGGAAACCGGCCATCCGCCCGAGGCCCTGAAGGACAGTTTCGACGACTATCCGGCCCGGTTCCGCGCCCTGCTGGGCGAAAACGTCCCCACCACCCGTTTCGACGTCCAGTCCGGCCATCTGCCGTCCGACCCCGCCGCTTTCCAGGGCGTGATCGTCACCGGCTCGGCCGCCGGCGTCTATGACGACCTGCCGTGGATTCCCCAGCTGGTCGACTGGCTGCGCGCGGCGCGGGGCCGGACCCGGATCGTCGGCATCTGTTTCGGCCACCAGGTCCTGGCCCACGCCTTCGGCGGCGCGGTCGAGAAGTCCGACAAGGGCTGGGGCGTCGGCCTGCACCGCTACGACGTGCACGGGACCGAGCCCTGGATGCACCCCCGCGCCCGCACCCTCGCCATCCCCGTCTCGCATCAGGATCAGGTCGTGGCCGTCTCGCCCGATGCGCGCGTCATCGCCTCCAGCGGTTTCACCCCCTACGCCGGCCTGGCCTGGGGCCAGGACGCCATCTCCTTCCAGTGCCACCCGGAGTTCCAGCCCGACTACGCCGCCGCCCTGGTCGAGGTCCGGCGCGGCTCGCGCATCCCCGAACCTCTGGCCGAGGCCGCGCTCGACAGCCTGAAACGCCCCAACGACCGCGCCGTCCTCACCGCCTGGATCCGCGCCTTCCTGCTGCTGACCCCGCCGCCGGTGGAAGAGCAAGGCAGCGGGATCTAGCCTCTACCTTTCTTTCGTCATCCTACGGGCCGCGAAGCGGAACCGGGGGACCCAGCGGCGCGCGATAGCGCGAACCTGTCACGGACGAGATATCGAACATTGTGCGACGGCCACATCGCCTTCGGCGCCGCTGGGTTCCCCGGTCTGCGCCGCGAAGGCGCGGCTTGCCGGAGAATGACGAAAGGGAAGGCGCTAAACCCCCAGCACCGCGATCAGCCCCAGGCTCAGCCCCACCAGGGCCGCCAGCGACAACACCACCGCCGCGACCACCCGCCCGCCGGCCCGCGCCACGGCCCGGATGTCGGTCTGGAGCCCCAGCGCCGCCATGGCCGCCACGGTCAGCAGGCCCGACGCCGCCGCCATCGGTTCGAGCGCCGCTTGCGGGATCAGGTTCAGGTTCCGCAGCGCGATCATCGCCAGAAAGCCGACGATGAACCACGGCAGGAGCCGGTGCAGACCTGGCCCCTTCGCCCCCTCCGCCCGATCCCGGAAGATCAGCGACAGCACCAGGATCACCGGCCCCAGCATCAGCACCCGCGCCAGCTTGATCACCGTCCCCGTCTGGGTCGCGACGGCGCCGAACGGGGCGGCGGCCGCCAGCACTTGCGGCACGGCGTAGACGGTCAGCCCCGCCAGGGCGCCGAACTGCAAACCGCTCATCCCCATCAGCCCGCCCAGCAGCGGCAGGGTCAGCACCACCACCACCCCCAGCACGGCGGTAAAGGCGATGGAGGCGGCCACCTCCTCGCCATCGGCGTCGATCACCGGGGCCACGGCGGCGATGGCGGAGTTGCCGCAGATGGCGTTGCCGCACGCGACCAGCAGGGCCATGCGTGGGTTCAGCCCCAGCAGACGCCCGATCCCGAACCCGGCCAGAATGGCGGCCGCGACCAGGGCGAAGACCCCCGCCACGAACCCCAGCCCCAGCGACGACAGGGTCGCCGCACTGACCGAGGCCCCCAGCAGGACCACGGCGACCTCCAGCAGGATCTTGGCGCTGAAATCGATCCCGGCCCTGAACCGCACGTCCGGCGTCCAGGCCGCCCGCACGCCGGCGCCCAGCAGGATGGCCAGCACCAGCGGCTCCAGCCAGACCTTGCCGACCGCCCCGCGTTCCAGGCCACCCAGGCCCACCGCCGCCAGGGCGACCACCAGGCTTATCATCAGGCCGGGCCACACCGCGCGCCCGAACGCGCCCAACCGTATCATGCGGGGCAGGGGAGGACTCAAAACGGCGTCAGGGGCGGCGGACTTCATGGTTCCGCTTGATGCGCCGCCCCTCGACCCCGATCCAACGGATTGTTATGGTCGTTTCAATCCGATTTGGAGATTGATCGTGACTCTGGAACGCCTGCGCATCTTCGTCGCCGTGGCCGAGCGTCAGCATGTGACGGCGGCGGCGCGGGCGCTGAACCTGACCCAGTCGGCCGTCTCCAACGCCATCGCGGCGCTGGAGGCCGAACATGACGTCCAACTGTTCGACCGGGTCGGCCGGGGCGTCGTCCTGAACCAGACCGGCCAGGCCTTCCTGCCCGAGGCCAGGGCCGTGCTGGCCCGCGCAGCGGCGGCCGAGGCGGCGCTGGCGGACATGAGCGCCCTGCGGCGCGGCCGCCTGACCCTCTTCGCCAGCCAGACCATCGCCAGCGCCTGGTTGCCCCGCCGACTGGCCGCCTTTCATGCGGCCCATCCCGGCGTCGAACTGGACGTGGCCATCGGCAATACGCGCGAGGTGGCCGAGGGGGTGTTGGGCGGCGCGGCCGAACTGGGTCTGGTCGAGGGCGAGATCGACCAGCCCTTGCTGGATCAGACGGTGGTGGGCTCGGACCGGCTGGCGGTTCTGGTCACGCCCGACCATCCCTGGGCCGGACTGCGCCGACTGGAGGCCCAGACCCTGGCGACCCAGGCCTGGGTCCTGCGCGAGGCGGGCTCGGGCACCCGCTCGACCCTGGAGGCGGCGCTGCGTAACGCGGGCGTGGACCCCGCCGCCCTGTCCATCGCCATGACCCTGCCGTCGAACGAGGCGGTGCTGGCGGCGGCCGAGGCGGGGGCGGGGGCCACGGCCCTGTCCGAAAGCGTGGCCTATGGATCGGTCGCGGCCGGCCGTCTGGTCACGGCGGCCTTCAGCCTGCCGGAACGCCCGTTCCGCCTGCTGCGGCATCGCGAACGCTATCGCAGCAAGGCGGGCGACGCTTTTGTCTCCGCCATGGGAATGAGCGGACGGGGGATGCACCCCTAATTCCGCGCCACCGCATTCTGAATTCTAAGGGCTTTCAATGAAATCCCCACAATCGACCCATCGCCCTTCCGGGCGCGGTTAGACTGGCCGCCAGGTCTTTGACAATCGAACGGAAAACACGCCGCCAAACTGTACGCTTTTGCGCATCGCACCGGCTTTCGCCGGCGCCGGGCAATTCGGGGACGCGATTTCAAGGGCGGGCGGGCCGCCGAATTCAGACGATTTAGACGATCTAGACTGTCTTTTTTTCGATCAGAGTCCGAACCGGGGAAACACGAACCGCTCCAGCAGCAGCGAGGCGGCGAAGTAGAAGCCGATCACCACGAACAGGGTCAGCGGGATCTGCGGCTGGTGCGACAGGGTCAGATAGATCCCGTACAGCACCGCAAACAGGACCGAGGTGGCCAGGGGGCGCAGCAGGATCTTCGCAAGGGGGGACTTCACGGCCATTTCACCACCGGGGGCATGGAGCTGAGGATCGAATCGACGTTGCCGCCGGTCTTGAGGCCGAACATGGTGCCACGGTCGTACAGCAGGTTGAACTCCACATAGCGCCCGCGCCGCACCAGCTGCTCCTCGCGCTCCTCCGGCGTCCAGGCCTCGCCCATCCGCCCGGCGACGATCTTCGGATAGATGTCCAGGAAGGCCAGACCCACGTCGCGGGTGAAGGCGAAGTCCCGGTCATGGTCGCCGCTGTCGTGGTGGTCGTAGAAGATGCCGCCGGTGCCCCGCGGCTCCTGCCGATGCGGCAGGAAGAAATACTCGTCGCACCAGGCCTTGTACTTGGCGTGCCAGTCCGGATCATGGGCGTCGCAGGCCGCCTTCATCGCGGCGTGGAAGGCCAGGGTGTCCGGGTGGTCCGGGCGCCGATCCGCGTCCAGCACCGGCGTCAGATCGCCTCCGCCGCCGAACCAGCTCTGGGTCGTGGCGATGAAGCGGGTGTTCATATGCACCGCAGGCACCCGGGGGCTGACCGGATGGCAGATCAGGCTGATCCCGGTGGCGAAGAAGCGCGGATCCTCCGCCGCCCCCGGCACGGTCCTGGCGTAGTCGGCCGGAAACGATCCGTGGACGGTCGAGACATGGACCCCGACCTTCTCGAACAGCCGGCCGTGCATCATCCCCATGACGCCCCCGCCGCCTGCCTCGCGGTCCCACGGCGTCCGCACGAACCGCCCCGGCTCCCCCGGAAACAGCTCGTCGGGCGCCGCATCCTCCAGCGCCTCGAAGGCGGAGTGGATACGGTCGCGCAGATGCTCGAACCAGGCGCGGGTCTCGACCTTCTTCAGGTCGAGCGGATCGGAAAAGGCGGCGTCGCTCATGGTGCGTCTTAGACCTTCCCCCGCTTGCGGGGGAAGTGGCAGGTCGTGGCGCGAAGCGACACGCCTGACGATGGGGGAAGTCTTCTACTGAGCGATACTCCCCTCTCCGACCCTGGTTCGCTGCGCGAACGCCGGGCCACCTCTCCCGCAAGCGGGAGAGGGTTCTTTTGTGCGGGATCCTCTGTCAGTGTGCGTCGCAACATCAGGGAGTCGCATCATGATCCGTCATCTGCTGGCCGGCGTCGCCGTCGCCGTCGCCGCCTTCGCCACCGCCGCTCATGCCCAATCCGCCAATGAGGCCAGGGTGATGGAGATCCTGAAGACCACCCCCCTGATCGACGGCCACAACGACCTGCCCTGGGCGTTGCGCCAGCAGTACGGCAATGACGTCTACGCCGTTGATCTGACGACCGATCTCGAGGCGACGACTCGGCTTCACACCGACATCGCCCGCCTGCGCGCCGGCGGCGTCGGCGGCCAGTTCTGGTCGGTCTATGTCCCCGCCAGCCTGACCCCGCTGGAGGCGGTCGAGGAGACCTTCGAACAGATCGACACGGCCAAGCGGATCATCGCCGCCCACCCCGACGTCTTCGGCCTGGCCACGACCGCAGATCAGGTGGACGCCGTCTTCGCCTCGGGCCGGATCGCCAGCCTGATCGGCATGGAGGGCGGCTACTCCATCGACGACTCCCTGGCCCTGTTGCGCGAGTTCCACCGCGCCGGCGCCCGCTACATGACCCTCACCCATTCCAAGACCACCACCTGGGCCGACAGCGCGACCGACGCCCCCAAATGGGGCGGGCTCAGCCCCTTCGGCGAGGACGTGGTGCGCGAGATGAACCGCCTGGGCATGATGGTGGACCTCAGCCACGTCTCCGAGGACACCATGCTGGACGCCATGCGGGTGTCCGACGCCCCGGTCATCTTCTCCCACTCCTCGGCGCGGGCGATCACGGCCCATCCCCGCAATGTGCCCGACCGGGTGCTGCGGATGATGCCTGAGGACGGGGGGATCGTGATGATCAATCTGGCCCCCGGCTTCGTCTCCGAACGGGTCCGCGCCTGGAACGCCGACCGCGCGGGCGAGGAGGCGCGGCTGAAGACCCTGAACCCCGGCGATCCGACCGCCGTCGAGGCCGGGCTGACCGCCTGGTCCGCCGCCCATCCGACGCCGGAGGCGACCCTGGCCGACGTGGTCGCCCACATCCAGCATGTGCGTCAGGTCGCGGGGATCGACCATGTCGGCCTGGGCGCAGACTTCGACGGCATCGGCAGCCTGCCCGAGGGCATGACCGGGGTGGACGCCTATCCGCGCATCCTGGCCGCCCTGATGGACGCCGGCTGGACCGAGGCCGACATCCGCAAGATCGCCGGCGAGAACCTGCTGCGCGTCATGCGCGCCGTCGAAGCCACCGCCGCCGCCAAGGCGTCCGAGCGACCGTCGCTGGCCAAGCCGACCGCCGGATAGGCGGCTTGCCTTTCGGGCCGGGACCGGGCATCAGGCGCGCCTCACCCTGGACCCGGCCTGTTTGAAGCGTCGGGTGGCTATCCCGGCCGCCGATCCGCCGGGAAACCCGCCGCACACGACCCATGGCCGCGCGCCAGGTCGGCGGCAGACCCCAGATGAACCCCACATGTCCCTTATCGCCTCCGCGCGCCAGCAATGGCTCGCCAACCCTCGCCGCGACCTGCTGGCGGGGACCGTCGTCGCCCTGGCCCTGATCCCCGAGGCTATCGCCTTCTCCCTCATCGCCGGCGTCGATCCGGCCGTCGGCCTCTACGCCAGCGTCGTCATCGCCGTGACCATCGCCTTCGTCGGCGGTCGTCCGGCCATGATCTCGGCCGCCACCGGGGCCATGGCTCTGCTGATGGTCGGTCTGGTCCGCGACCACGGGCTGGAATACCTGTTCGCCGCCTCCATTCTGTGCGGCCTGTTCCAGATCATCATCGGCCTGCTGAAGCTGGGCCGCTACATCAGGTTCGTCAGCCGCAGCGTGATGACCGGCTTCGTCAACTCCCTGGCGATCCTGATCTTCCTGGCCCAGATGCCCGAGCTGATCGGCGCCAACTGGCAGACCTTCGCCTTGGTCGGGGCCGCCCTGGTCGTCATATACGGCTTCCCGCGCCTGACCAGGGCGGTGCCTTCGCCCCTGGTCGCCATCGTCCTGATCAGCGCCTTCGTCATCATGACCGGGCTGGACGTCCGCACCGTCGGCGACATGGGCCAGATGCCCTCGACGCTTCCGGTCTTCCACCTGCCGTCCGTGCCCCTGACCTGGGGGACCTTGGCCATCATTGTCCCGATCTCGGCGACCCTGGCCTTCGTCGGTCTGCTGGAAAGCCTGCTGACCGCCAATCTGCTGGATGACATCACCGACACTCCGTCGGACAAGGATCGCGAGACGCGCGGCCAGGGGATCGCCAACATCCTGTCGCCCCTGTTCGGCGGCATGGCGGGCTGCGCCATGATCGGCCAGTCGATCATCAACGTCACCTCCGGCGCGCGCGGGCGGCTGTCCACCCTGTGGGCGGGCCTGTTCCTGCTGTTCCTGATCCTGGTGCTGCGCGACTGGGTCGCTCAGATCCCGATGGCGGCCCTGGTCGCCGTGATGATCATGGTCTCCATCGGCACCTTCGACTGGGGCTCGGTGCTGAAGCTGCGCTCGACCCCGTTCCAGTCGTCCGTCGTCATGATCGCCACCACCGTCACCGTGGTCGCCACCCATGACCTGTCGAAGGGCGTGATCCTGGGCGTTCTGCTGTCGGCGGTCTTCTTCATGCGCAAGGTCGGCAAGACCATCGCCGTGACCGAGATCGAGACCCCGGAGGAGGGCGTGCTGCGCTATCGCGTGACCGGCCAGCTGTTCTTCGCCTCAGCCGATCTGTTCGCCGCCAGCTTCGAACACCACGGCCATCCCAAGCGCGTCGAGATCGACATGACCGACGCCCATCTGTGGGACCTGACCGGCGTCGCCGCCGTGGACAAGGTCGTTTTCCGCTATCGCCGCCAGGGCGCCCAGGTGGAGGTCATCGGCATGAATCAGGCCGCCAGGACCCTGGTGGATCAGGTGGGCCGGTTCGAGAAGGAACACCTGCCGACGGTGGCGGCCCACTAAGGACGGCCTTGTGAAACAAGGGGTCTGTGAGGTCATGCAAAACGGCCCGCCCCGGAGCCAATGAAGGTTCGGAACGGGCCGTTTTCAGGCCTGCATCCAACCCGGACTTGGCCGCGCATACCGATGGTATATGGAGCGATTCGCGTCAAGCCCGGTCAAGACTGATCAGGTCAATACGTCATATCCCTGATCTCAGCCCCAGGCTTCGACCGCTCCACGGCGGCGGACGGGCGCGGCGCTGGCCAACTGGGTGCGGGGCTCCGCCTCGGCCCGGCCGAACAGCCAACCCTGGCCGTATTCCACGCCGAGCGCCTTCAACTCGGTCACGACGCCTTCGGTCTCGATCATTTCGGCGATGGTCTCGAGCTTCATGGAACGGCACAGCTCTACGATATTGCGCAGCAAGTCGCGGCCCAATTCGTCCGTCTCGAGATCGCGCACCAGGGAGCCGTCGATCTTGACCGCATCGACCGTCAGCTTGCGGAGGTAGTCGTAGGAAGCGGCGCCGGAGCCGAAGTCGTCGATACAGACCTTGATCCCGGTTTCGCGCAGGGCGGCCAGGCGGCGGTTGGCCGCCTCTATGTCGGCCAGGGCTGACGTCTCGGTGACCTCGACGATCAGGCGTTTGCGCTCTGCCGGCGATCCGGCGGTCATGTGCAGCAGCTGTTCGACATAGGTGTCGTCGCCCAGGGAGGATCCGGAGACGTTGATAGCCATCTTCAGCAGGCCGGCGCCCGGCGCCCGCATGCGTTTCAGCACCTTTTCAGCGACGGCGAGATCGAAGGATTCGATCAGATCCAGCTCCTCGGCCATGCGGATGGCGTTGGCCGGGCCGTTGTTGTTGGAGCTGAACCGCGCCAGGGCCTCGAAATGGTGGACCGAGCGAGAGGCGAGATGAACAATGGGCTGGTAGTGAACCTGGAATTCACGCGACTTGACCACGCTGCGGAAGGCCTCGGCGTCGCGGAAGGTGCGTTTCAGCGAGTCCGAGAAAGCGATCTGCGGATTGGCCAGGCCGTCATCCTTGAGGCAGCCTTCGATGGCGAACCGCATGGCGCGCAACACGCAAAGGGTGTCGGCGCCTTTGGGAACGCTGGAGATAAAGGACTCGGCGCCCAGGTCCACGCCTTCCGCGCGGCCAGCCTCGACGATCTCGGCCGCCAGGTCACGCGTGTCGCCGCTGGGGCGCAGGACGGCGAAACGTTCAGGCGTGATCTGGGCGGCTGACGAGCCCTGCGCGGCGGCGGACTGCAGCGTCGCCTCGATGCGGCGATACACCTTGTCGGCGACTTCGCCGCCGAGGCATTCGAGGCCTCTGATATCAAGAAAGGCCAGAGACAAGCCTGGGGCGCCCTCGACGATACAGGCCGCCTGAGCCAGAAATCCTTCCGCATCCGACAGGGGCGGGGTCTCGACGTCCGCCAGTGCGATGGCGGGACCTTCATAGGAGATCGAGCAGGATATGGCGGGGGCCAGCTGAGGCAGGATGAAGGCCCGGAGCGAGGCGCGTCGAACCCGGTCCGTTCCGACGCGGATCAGGATTTGTGTGGCGGGACTGCGCCCGCCCGGCTTGGTGGCCAGCAGAGTTTCGACGGCCCCTGCGCCTTCATGCAGGAAATCGAGCAGCGGCTTGCCGGTCCACAGGGCGCCGACATCCTGGCCCGGAGACGGCCCGGCCCCCAAGGCGAAGGCCACGGAGCCCTTGGCGTCGATCTCGACGAGCGCATCCGCAGATGCAAAGGCCAGACCCAGGAGGCGAGCAGTCATCGACATGCCGACAGCATGCATGGCGGCGCTTAAAAAATCGGCAACGGCGACAACGACCGCGGTTGTCGAAACGTGCCGGAGTCAGGCCTTGCGGTTGAAGGCGACGGCGCGACCGTCGCCCTGTGCGGCGCGGCCGTCGGCGGCATAGGCCGAAGCGGGCGTGCGGGCGGCGGCGACCTCATGGGCGATGGCGCGCACCAGGCCTTCCGAAATCTTCCGCGCCGCCTCGACTGCGCTGGCGTGGCGAGACAGAACGGCGTCAAAGGCGCGCGTGGCTTCGATCAACGCCATCCGATCGGTCGCCAGGCCGCCGCTGAGCAGGGCGGGATTGGCTTTCACATGGCCGGAGTCGCGACGATAGAGGTTGGCCATCTCCTGTGTCTCGGCCAGACTGGCGGCGACGTCCTGGGGCCTGCCTTCTTCGAAGGCCCGCGTTTCGGCGGCCAGGCGATCCGTCAGGCGGCGCGTCAGGTCGAGCAACTGGCGGACGCGGACGGTGGCGAGTTCGGCGTCGCTCATTGCGCGCCCTCCTGCATCTTCAGCATTTCGTTCATCACCGGCCCCGCCAGGCCGATGCCGCCCGCTGCGACCGTCTTCTTGGCCATCTCGTCCAGCAGGAAGCTGCGCCAGGTCGCTTCGCCCTGACCGCCGCCGAACAGGCCGTCGGTCGACAGGCCTTCGAACATCGGCTTCAGCATCTGCGACAGGAAGGACGCTTCGAAGGCCTCGGCGGTTTCCTTGATCTTGGCCTTGGTCGCATCGCCGACGCCGGCGGCCAGGCCCTGCACGGGGCGGATCAGGTCGGTAGGGACAGACAGGTCGGTCATGGTCACATCACCTCGATGTCGGCCTGCAGGGCGCCCGACGCCTTGATGGCCTGCAGGATGCTGATCATGTCGCGCGGGCTGACGCCCAGGGCGTTCAGGCCGTTGACCAGGGTGGACAGGCTGGTTCCACCGCCGACGATCCGCATCTGGGTGCCCAGATCCTCTTCGACGCTGACCTGGGAGTCGGGGATGACGGCGGTCTGGCCCTGGCTGAAGGGCGCAGGTTGACTGACGGACAGTTGTTCATCGACCGATATGGTCAGATTGCCCTGGGCGATGGCGACGCGCGAGATCCGCACCGCATCGCCCATGACGATGACGCCGTTGACCTCGTCGATGATCACCTTGGCCGGCGAGTCGACCGTGACCGCCAGGTTCTCCACGCGGCTGATGAAGCCCGCCATGCCCAGCTGGCCGGGCGCGCGCAGGGTGACGACCGTGCCGTTCTCGGCCAGGGCCGTGCCGGGATAGGCGGCGTTGACCACGGCGGCGACGCGTTGGGCCGTGGTGAAGTCGGGGTTGCGCAGGTTCAGGCGCACCTCGTTCATATTGGACATCTCGAACCCGGTCTCGCGCTCGACCGAGGCCCCCGAGGCGATGCGGCCGGCGGTCGGCACGCCGCGCGTCACCGACGAGCCTGAACCGCCGGAAGCCGAGACGGCGCCGGTCTGAACCGAACCCTGGGCGACCGCATAGACCTGGCCGTCGGCGCCCTGGAGGCTGGTGACGACCAGCGCCCCGCCCAGGAGGCTCTTGGCGTCGCACATGGATGACACATTGACGTCGATGCGCGAGCCGGGCGTGGCGAAGGCCGGCAGCTCGGCCGAGACCATGACGGCGGCCATGTTCTTGGTGTTGGCGTTGGCGCCGCGGATATTGACCCCGAGACGCTCGGTCATGCCTTCCAGCGATTGACGGGTGAAGGGGCAGTTGCGGAGCGAGTCGCCGGTTCCGTTCAGCCCCATGACCATGCCGTATCCGACCAGCTGGTTGCCGCGAACGCCCTCGACGGCGGCGATATCCTTGATTCGTGACTGGGCCAGGGCTGGAGACGCGACGAGGCCCAGCGCAGCAAAGGCGGTGAGAGGCGCGACAAGGCGGGCAAGCAGATTCTGCATCGGTCGGACGTCCCAAAGGCGTTTCATTCATTATGATGCGAAGATCGTGCCGTGGCTCAAGTTACTGAAATAACTGACTTCGTTCTGTGGTGAGAGCGGGAGCGGCGGCAGTTTTTGCCTGGGCGTTAACCAAAAGGTCATTCCGTTCGCCAAAGGGTGGCCTCATGAGACGGAGCCTCCGCCGATGAAGGTCACAGGGACTACGGGACCCAGCGCGCCGACGGGCGGCAAGCCTGCGCGCGCCAGCGCCGGATTTTCGCTGGGCCAGACCGGCGCGACCGCCGCGCCGTCCGCCGCCTCCGCCAGTGCGGCGACATCGGGGGTCAATGACGTCTCGGCCCTGATGGCGCTCCAGGGGATCGAGGGCCCGCTGGAGAAGCGGCGTCGAGCGGTGAGGCGTGGCGCAGGTCTGCTGGACCGGCTGGACGAGATGAAGATGGCCCTGTTGTCCGGCGAGCCGGACGAGGCCGTGCTGCAGCAACTCTCCCGGACGTTGCGCGAGGATCGGCCCGATGACGGGGATGCAGGGCTGAACGACCTGCTGGACCAGATCGACCTGAGAGCATCGGTGGAACTGGCCAAGGCGGAGATGCGCCGCGGCGGCTCCTGAAGCTGAAAGCTTCAGTATTTCAAATCGGAGCGCGAAAACTGCGCGCCAAATGTCACGCGGTTCAACGCTTCGCCTAATCATGATCACGGAATCGCGAACGCCGTTGCCGGGACTCGCGGACCCCACTATACGGCCCATACGCCACAGGGGGGCGTGCTTAGAGAGCGTGAGTGCGATGAACGCTTTGGCGTCCGTTGTGTCCGACGAAACCGGTCCGTATCGGCCGTCTGACGACGAGCCGTTCATGAGTGAACGGCAGCTTGCCTATTTCAAGAAAAAGCTTCTGGACTGGAAGGACGACATCCTTCGAGAGTCCAAGGGCACGGTGGTCAATCTGAAGGCCGAGACCGAAAACCACCCCGATCTGGTGGATCGGGCTTCGTCGGAATCGGATCGCGCGCTGGAGTTGCGCACCCGGGATCGTCAACGCAAGCTGATCTCCAAGATCGATGACGCCCTGCGTCGGATCGAGGACGGGTCCTACGGCTATTGCGAGGACACCGGAGAACCGATCGGCCTGGGACGTCTCGAGGCCCGCCCGACGGCGACCCTGTCGGTCGAGGCCCAGGAACGCCACGAACGCCGCGAACGCGTCCACCGCGACGACTGATCTCAGACGGGCAAGGCCGGTTCGATGTCGGTCCGGCTGAAATCGTCGCCCTTGTAGAGCAGGGGTAGGTTGCGTTCCTTCGCCAGGGCGTAGGCGAAACAGTCGCCTAGGTTCAGCCTGGCTGGCGTGTGTTTGCCGAACCTTGTCTCGGCCTCCACCGCGATCCGCGCCGTCTCTCCGCCTGCGGCAGTGATCTCAATGCGAAGAGCATCCATCAGCGCGAGCAGACTTTGCTGGCCGTCGGGGCCGAGGACGCGGCGCGCGGCGACTGTCGTCTCCCAAAACCCGAGCGGCGACAACAGCGACGGTGTTTCAACCAGCAACTTTATAAAAGCGTCTGCCTCCGGCTCGCCGGCCAGGATGGCGACCAAAGCCGACGCATCCACGACGATCACTTTGGAAGGCCGTCCTCATCATAAAAATCGTCGTCCGTTGGCCATGTCGCCAATCTCGGCATCGCGCTGACGCGAGCCAGGATGGCTTCGACCGCCGCGCGACGGCGCGCGGCGTCTTCGGATGTTTGAGCTTCGTCCGCCGCGATGCGCTCAGCCAGCATCGTCTCCACCAGTTCGGTGATCGACTTGCCTTCGCTCTTGGCGCGTTGGCGTAGTCGTTCGGCGACTTCGGGCTTCCTGATCTGCACGGGAGCGTTCATGACGGCGATAAGTCTATCATGACGGGTGTTTCGGTCCAACCCGCGCCTTGACTTCGCCGGGTTGCGGCGCGACCTAGCCGCCTCGCTTTCAAGGTCGCTATCCCATGTCCGTCAAGGTTCGTTTCGCCCCGTCGCCGACGGGTAAGTTGCACGTCGGCAATGTCCGCACCGCCCTGGTGAACTGGCTGTTCGCCAAGGGGCAGGGCGGCTCGTTCGTGCTGCGCATCGACGACACCGATCTGGCGCGCTCCACGCCCGAGTTCGAACAGGGGATCGAGGACGACCTGTCCTGGCTGGGTCTGACCTGGGACGAGCGTTACAACCAGTCCAAGCGGTTCGACCGCTACGAAGAGGCCGCCGCCAGGCTGAAGGCGTCCGGCCGGCTTTATCCCGCCTATGAGACCGCCGACGAATTGGATCGCCGTCGCAAGGTGCAGTTGTCGCGCGGCCTGCCGCCGATCTATGACCGCGCCGCGCTTGAGCTGACCGAAGATCAGAAGGCCGCCTACGAGGCCGAGGGCCGTCGCCCGCACTGGCGTTTCAAGCTGGAGGGCAAGCGGGTCGCCTGGGAAGACCTGGCGCGCGGCCATGCCGAGGTCGACACCGCCTCCATGTCCGACCCGGTCCTGATCCGCGAGGACGGCCTGTTCCTCTACACCCTGCCGTCCGTGGTCGACGACATCGACATGGCCATCAGCCACATCATCCGGGGCGAGGACCACGTCACCAACACCGGCGCCCAGATCGAGATCTTCGAAGCCCTGGGCGCGACGATTCCCGGCTTCGCCCATATGCCGTTGCTGGTCGGCGCCGACGGCGCGGCCCTGTCGAAACGTCTGGGTTCGCTGTCGATCAGCGACATGCGCGACCAGGGCTATGAGCCGATCGCCATCACCAGCCACCTGGGCCGGATCGGCACCTCGGACCCGCTGGAAGTGGCCGAGTCGGTGCAGGCTCTGGGCGCCAGTTTCGCCTTCACCAAGATGGGACGTTCGCCGGCGCGCTACGACACGGCGGACCTGGACCGGCTGAACGCCCAGGCGCTGCACGTCATGGACTATGCGACGGCCCGGCCGCGGCTACAGGCGCTGGACGCCGACCTGGGCGAGGCCTTCTGGTCGGTGGTGCGGGGCAACCTCAGCAGGTTCGCCGATGTGGTTGAAATGGCGAAGATCGTCCGCGGGCCGATCCAGCCGGTGATCGAGGACGCGGCCTTCATCGACGCCGCCGCCGCCCTGCTGCCGGAAGTGATCGACGACACCGCCTGGTCCGCCTGGACCAACGCCGTCAAGGCCGAGACCGGCGCCAAGGGCAAGGCCCTGTTCATGCCGTTGCGTCTGGCCCTGACGGGTCAGGCGCATGGGCCGGACATGGCGGCCATGGCGCCGCTGATCGGTCGTGAGACCATTCAGCGGCGGCTGAAAGGCGAGGCGGCCTAAGGCCGCCCCCGCCCGATCAGGCGTTGCAGACCGCCAGTTCTTCGGCGCTCAGCTCGGTTCCCTTGTAGGTGAAGGCGGTCACGGGGCCGAACTTCTGCACCACGCGGCGGCAGGCGCGCGTCGCCGGCTGTTCCGTGCCGCCCGAGGCGGTGCAGGCCGCGCCTTCGCAGGACCAGCGGGCGCCGTCGATGATGGTGGCGCGGGCCGGCGCTTTGGCCGAATCGGCCAGGGTCAGGCGGGTGGCGGCGGGGGCCTGGGCCACGGCCGGGGCGGCCGCGAACAGGGCGGCGGCGATGAGCAGGGCGCGCATGAGCAAGTCTCCGGATTGAAGAACGGCGTCGTGCCGTCGCGCCAATGTCAGTTTTCGATAAAAACTGTCAAGACGCGCCCGCATTATTTGTTAGCGCCGATCACCTATCGGCGATCATATTGCTGCACGGCCGTGTCGGGGGCCCCCTGGATCAGCACCATGGCCTCTTCCACCGACTCCGCCACCGTCCAGGCGTCAAGGAAGGAGGCGGGGGTCATGCCTTCCTCCACGCTGTGGCGCATCAGGGCGAAGAAGCCTTCCCAGAAGCCGTTCAGGTTCAGGAAGACGACTGGCTTCTGGTGCAGGTCCAGCCGTTTCCACGACAGCAGTTCCACGACTTCTTCCAGGGTGCCGATGCCGCCGGGCGCGACGACGAAGGCGTCGGACTGGTCGTACATCAGCTGTTTGCGCTCGTGCATCGAGGTGACGACGACGGTCTCGACCTCGTCGAACAGGCGTTCGCGGCTGCGCAGGAAGGCCGGCATGATGCCGACGACACGGCCGCCGGCGTCATGGGCGCCGCGCGCCGAGGCGCCCATCAGGCCCACGCCGCCGCCGCCATAGACCAGACGCCAGCCTGCCTCGGCTGTGGCCCTGCCGAAGGCGCGGGCGGCCTCGGTGTAGGCGGGATCGGCGCGGTCGGAAGAGCCGCAGAACAGACAGACGGACGGGCCGTCGAAGGGCTGGATCAAAACGGGGGGCAGGGACATGGAGCCTCAACTGAACGAATGCTGGGTCGGCCCATGGCCAAACCGGCGGCGGTCGGGGTAACAGAATCCCCGGGCGCTTGGCCGCCAGCCTTATATCGTCGGGACGCAGGATGAAACGTCGGATCATCGCCATGGCCGCCGTATCCGTGACTATGGTCGCGGCCCTGTCGGCCTGTTCCCGGGACGGCGAGGGCGCGCGGCGCGCGGCGGACGCCGAGGCGACCTCCCCCTGGGTGCAGCCTCCTCATGTTCAGACGGCAAGGCGCGACGGGGCGATGATCCTGGTTCAGGGCCGGGCGGGGCCGGACGCCCGCGTGGTGCTGCGCGGGGCCGACGGGGCTGCGGTGGCGGTCGGCGCCGACGCTACGGGACGATTCGAGCTGCGCGTTCCGGCAGCCCCGGGGGACATCCGGCTGACGCCCGAGGTTCAGGTCGGCGAGGACGCAGCGCCCTCTCCCGAGACTCTGGTGCTGATCCGGGGCGGGGCGGGGCCTATCGTGCTGGTCGCGTCCGGCGAGGCGACGGTGCGGCTGGACGGTCAAGGCGCGCTGGACGCGGTCGATTCCGATGGATCGGCGGTCATCGTGTCCGGCCGATCGAACGGCGCGCCCCCGGTCGTTCTGATCGACGGGGAGCGCGCGGAGGTCATGCGCGGACCGGGCGGGCGCTGGCGGGCCAGGGCGCCGGGCGGCGGGGCCGCCACGATCGACATCGACGGGACACGGTTCGCCTTTCCCGGATTGGGCGCCCAGTCGGACTTCACCCCGGTGCGAGCCGGCGAAGGCTGGCGACTGACCTGGCCGACGGGACCCAGCGGCCGTCAGACCGTCTGGCTTCCGGATCGCGGCGCCTAGGGCGCCGAACTTAGGAAGTTGTTAACCGAAGCGTCCAATGAAGGACCTGTCCCTTTTTGGGACGCACCATCACCGAACCTTTTTCAACCCGGCGTCCGCGTCGGGTTCTTTTTGTCTCGAGCTCAGACGGCGCGGTTGTCGATCAGCCGGGTCTTGTCCAGCCAGGCGGCGGCCAGGATGCGCGCCGGGGCGTCGACGACGCCGTCGCGGAACGGCGACAGGTCCTCGGCATGGCGAACGGCGACATAGTCGATCCGTTCGAACCCGGCCTTGAGGATGGCGGAATAGGCGTCCCGTTCGACGCCGGGCAGGGGGCGGCCCGCGGCGGCGCCGGCGGCGGCCTCGGCCAGGATCACGTTCAGGCGGCGGGCGACGGCCAGTTCGGCGTCGGACAGATAGTCGTTGCGCGAAGACAGGGCCAGACCGGTCTCATCCCGCTGGGTCGGGGCGCCGATGATCTCGACCGGCAGGTCCAGGTCGCGGACGAATCGACGGATCACCATCAGCTGCTGATAGTCCTTCTCGCCGAACACGGCGACGTCGGGCTGGACCTGGTTGAACAGCTTGGTCACGACCAGGGCGACCCCGCCGAACATCTGGGGCCGGAAATCGCCTTCCAGCCCAAGCGCAGGCCCGGCCACGGCGACGCTGGTGGCGAAGCCCTGCGGGTACATTTCCTCCGGCGTCGGGGCGAACATCAGATGGCAGCCGGCGCTGGCCAGCAGACGGGCGTCCTCCTCCTGACGGCGAGGATAGCGGCCCAGGTCCTCGTTGGCGGCGAACTGGGTCGGATTGACGAAGTTGGAGGCCACGATGCGGTCGGCGCGGCGGCCGGCCTCGCGCACCAGGGTCAGATGGCCTTCGTGCAGGGCGCCCATGGTCGGAACCATGCCGACGGTCAGGCCTTGTCTTTTCCAGTCACGCACGACGGCGCGCAAATCCGCCACGGTGTGGACGACGGGGAGGGACGCAGGCTCGGTCATGGTGAAGCGGTTAACCCTTTGGCTTAAGCGTGTTGATGCACCAGACTTCAAACCCTGGCGACTAGGGTCGTGCTTATGACGCCAGCACGAGCGACCCGTCCAGTTCTGATCGCGCTTACCTTGGCCCTTGCCGGCTGTGGGGCGGCCGAGGGCGACCGCCAGAGTTTCCAGGCGATGGCCGAGCGCGTGGCCGCCATCGACGTCCCGCTGGATCCCAAGGCCATCGGTTCCGGCGCGGCGTCGCGTCAGACAGCGCAGGCCCAGGGCTTGCGTCCCGCCAAATTCTCGCCCGTCCATGTGGCGGTGCTCACGCCGCATCAGATGTGGGATGCGCGGGACGTCCTGAGCCGGGGCGGCTCCCTGGCGTTGGCCGAAGACAAGAGCGACGACGGCCTGCGCGGCGCCGTGACGCGGATGGCGGAGCCGGCGGTCGAGCCCGCCCTGCGCGCCGCTGCGCCGGTCGTGGCCAGGGCCATGGTCGAACAGGCTGTCGCGCGGAGCGAGCCACCCATGCTGCGACCCGCCGTCGTTGATGCAGGTCCGCGCGCCGAAGGCCGCATGGTCCAGCTGGGCGCCTATTCCAGCCGGGCCGGGGCGCAGGCCGCCTGGACGCAGCTGAAGGCCCGCGCCAGCCTGTCGAACCTGTCGCCGGTGTTCGAGGGCGTCGAGGTCAACGGCCGCAGCCTGACGCGGCTGAAGGTCGGGCCGATTCCGGTCGAGGCCGCGTCCGCCCTGTGCGCCGCCGCCCAGGTGGCGGACCCGTGGTGCCGCCGCGCCGGCTGAACTTCGGGCTGAAGTCCACAGCTACGCGTTAACGCCTCGTTGACGTTTGCGGCCGGTGCGCCGACTCTGCCCCGTCCGAAGGCCGCGCAGTGTTGAGTCGCGTCGGTCGCCACAGAGGGTTTCCTCCATGACGCAGCCTCACGTGATCGTCCTCGGCAACGAGAAGGGCGGGGCGGGCAAGTCCACCCTGGCGATCCATATCGTCACCGGCCTGCTGCATGCGGGGCGCTCTGTCGCGATCATCGATCTGGACCTGCGCCAGCGGTCGATGCAGCGGTTCTTCACCAATCGCCTGGCCTGGCTGGCGGCGAACAGGCAGGAATTGCCCCAGCCCTTCATGCCCGACATGGGCGACGGCAAGGCCCTGGCCAAGGGCGGGGTGGACGAGCAGATCGCCGCCTTCGAACGCGCCTTCGACGAGGCCGTGGCGGCCGGGGTGGACGCCATCCTGATCGACACCCCCGGCGGCGACACCGCCGTGTCCAGCGCGGCCCACGCGCGGGCCGACCAGATCGTGACGCCGATGAACGACAGTTTCGTCGACTTCGACCTGCTGGGCGAGGTGGACCCCGTGTCGCTGGATCTGCTGAAGCCCTCGATCTATTCCGAAAGCGTCTGGGAGGCGCGCAAGGTCCGGGCGATCAGCCAGGGCCGGAACGCCACCATCGACTGGCTGGTGGTGACCAATCGCCTGGCCGTGGCCGAGGCGCGCAACCGCAAACGCCTGGAAGAGCGGATGAACAAGCTGGCCAAACGGGTCGGCTTCCGCGTCGGGCCGGGCCTGCGCGACCGGGTCATCTATCGCGAACTGTTCCCGTTCGGCCTGACCGTCGCCGACCTGTCGAACGACATTCGTCCGGTGGCCGTGTCCCTGGCCCATGTCGCGGCGCGCCAGGAACTGCGCAATCTGATGAAGGCCATGGGTCTGGAACAGGCCTTGGCGCCTCTGGACGTGGCCGCCTGAAAGGCGATCTGAGCGTATGGGCCTGATCTGGCTGGCCCTGGCTGCGATCGCCGTCTGGGCCCTAGTGCGGCTGGGCCGCCAGACCGAGCGGCGCGGCCGGGCCCATTGGCGCGTGACGGCGACCCTGCTGGGATCGGTGCTGCTGGCCGGAGGCGCCTTGTCGGCGTTTCGCGGCGCCTGGCTGTGGGCGGGCGTGCTGGCGGCGGCGGGGCTGTATCTGGCCTGGTCGTCGCGCATCCGGCCCGTGGTGCGATCCGAACCGATCAGCGAAGCCGACGCCCGCGCCGTTCTGGGCGTGCGTCCCGGCGCGACCGAGGCCGAGATCCGCACGGCCTGGAAAAAGGCCATGGGCCGCGCCCACCCCGACCAGGGCGGAACCGAGGGCCTGGCGACGCGGGTCAATGCGGCGCGGGACAGGCTGTTGAGAAAGACCGGACGCGACTGATCGTCCCCGCGCTTTCGCTGCGAAGTTATGAAGGGCTGGGCGGGGCGCCGGGCCTTCGCCCGGAGTTTGGTGTTTTGAGTACCGTTTCGACGAAGGTTGAGGCCCCCGCGCGAATGGTTGGCCTGCAAGCTCGGGGCGCCGAGCGGTGGCGGTCTTATCGCCTAACCCCATAAGCCTGCGACGGGTCGGCGGTCCCTGCGAAGAACCGTCCCGAGTGCGATCGAGTATCCCCCTCGACCCTCCGGCGGCGTTTTGAGACGCCGCCGGCGCGGAGGGATCACACCCCCGCTCCCGTTCCATCCGCTCCCGCCGCCGCAAGGTCGCAGGCCAAGCGAGCCCTCCAAGCGACGAGACCGAGGCTGATTATAGGGGGTGGGGGAGCCCTGGCTGGAAAGTCGGGGCGAGAATCTGGCAAGGGGTTGGAATCGCTGGGGTGAGACCAGCGTCATTGTGACAGTTGGCGCCGTTCGGGCCCCCTCCGTCACGGCGCTCCGCGCCGCGCCACCTCCCCCAAGGGGGGAGGATTTCGGTGCTCGCATTCCTCCCCCCTTGGGGGAGGTGGCGCGGCGCAAAGCGCCGTGACGGAGGGGGCAAACGCTTCGGAAAAGTTGGTGGGGCGCCAAGAGCCCCTCCACCCCTACGGGGGTCCCGAGACAGCGCGCCATTCAATCGGGGCGACGCTGGAATGGGGCGGAAGTTCGTCTCAGGCGTAGTTGAAGCTGATCGAGATGCGGTCGGACTTGGCCTGGTTGGTCGGGACCTCGTGGCGCAGCCAGCTTTCCCACATCAGGATCGTGCCGGGGCGGGGCGTCAGATAGACGAAGGGGCGTTCGGCCTCGGTCGCGTCCTCGGTGACGGAGGGTCGGGCCATCATGAAGGGCAGGCGGGGGTCTTCCAGTTTCAGCGACGAGGCGCCGTCGGGGATGTCGATATAGACGGTGCCCGACAGGAAGGCGTGAGGGTGGATATGGCTGGTGTGGCCGCCGCCGGGCTTGAGGATGTTGACCCAGAGATTGTCGAGCCGGGGCTTGCGGGCCAGGTCGAAATTCAGGGCCTTGGCGTAGGCGACGGCGTGCCGGTCGAGGTGGCGTTTCAACTCGGCGAACTCGGGGAAGCGCTGGGGCAGGTCGTTCAGCGAGGCGTAGGAGGTGTAGCCGCGATAGGCGTTGTCGCGGCACCAGCGGCGGCCGGCCGCGTCCTCCTCGGCCATCATGCGGACGACGTCGATCAGTTGCTCGTTGAACTCGGCCCAGCCTCGGCCCTCGGCGAGGGAGGCTTCATAGACCTGGGTGACGAAGAGGGGGCGCAGGGACATGGGGGAGGGATAGCGGAAGGCGAGGGAAACTTCACCTCCCTGTTCGCGAAGGCGAACGGGGAGGACCGGCGGCCGTAGGTCGCCAGGAAGGGGCGAAGGGGTGGTGAAGGCGTAGGTCGGTCTGAGACCGAGTCGCCCCCGCCTGATCGCTGCGCGATCTGTCCTCCCCATCGGCCTTCGCCGATGGGGAGGTGAAGACACAGCCGCCGCGCCTCGCTAAGAACGCGTCATGTTCAAGTCCGTCCTGGTCGCCAATCGCGGCGAAATCGCCTGTCGTGTCTTCCGCACCGCCAAGCGGATGGGGTTACGCACCATCGCCGTCTATTCCGAGGCCGACGCCCAGGCCCTGCATGTGCGCGAGGCCGACGAGGCGGTGCGGATCGGGCCGGCGGCGGCGCGCGAATCCTACCTGGACGGCGCCAAGGTGCTGGCGGCGGCCAAGGCGACGGGGGCGGAGGCGATCCATCCCGGTTACGGATTCCTGAGCGAAAACGCGGACTTTGCGGAAGCTGTTGCGGCGGCGGGTCTGATCTGGATCGGACCGGATCCGGCCTCGATCCGGGCCATGGGGCTGAAGGATGCGGCCAAGGAACTGATGATCCAGGCCGGGGTGCCGGTGACGCCGGGCTATCAGGGCGCGGACCAGTCGGAAGCGACCCTGACGGCCGAGGCGGCGCGGATCGGCTATCCGGTGCTGATCAAGGCGGTGGCGGGGGGCGGCGGCAAGGGGATGAAACGGGTCGATGATCCGGCCGACTTCGCCGCCGGTCTGGCCAGCGCCAAGCGCGAGGGGGCCGCGGCCTTCGGCGACGACCGGGTGCTGATCGAACGCTACATCACCCGCCCGCGCCATATCGAGGTGCAGGTGTTCGGGGATCGGCACGGGGATGTGGTTCATCTGTTCGAGCGGGACTGTTCGCTGCAACGCCGCCACCAGAAGGTGATCGAAGAGGCGCCGGCGCCGGGCATGAGCGAGGCCGTGCGGGCCGCCGTGACGGGCGCGGCGATCAAGGCGGCCAAGGCGGTCAACTATGTCGGGGCCGGGACCATCGAATTCATCGCCGACGCCTCGGACGGGCTGAAGGCGGACGGAATCTGGTTCATGGAGATGAACACCCGGCTGCAGGTCGAGCACCCGGTGACCGAGAGCGTGACCGGCGTCGATCTGGTCGAATGGCAGTTCCGCGTCGCGGCGGGCGAGCCCCTGCCGCTGAAGCAGGATCAGATCAAGCTGAACGGCTGGGCCATGGAGGCGCGCCTCTATGCCGAGGATCCGGCGAACGGGTTTCTGCCGTCGATCGGGCGGCTGGAGCATTTCGTCATGCCGGACGGAATTCGCGTCGATACCGGCGTGGAACAGGGCGGCGAGGTCAGCCAGTTCTACGACCCGATGATCGCCAAGCTGATCGTCCATGAGGACACCCGCGAGGCGGCGGCGGCGCGGCTGGCCGAGGCGGCGGGCGAGGTTGAGGTCTGGCCGGTCAAGACCAATGCGGGCTTCCTGAAACGCTGCCTGGACCATCCGCGCTTCGTGACGGGGGATGTGGATACGGGGTTCATCGCGGCGGAGGAGGCGGTGCTGCAGCCGGACGAGAGCGCCGAGGCGACGCTGGCGGCCCTGACCCTGATCGCGGAGGCGGCGAGCGATGGAGAGGCGGCCGGGTCTGATCGGTTCAGCCCCTGGGGCGGCCAGCCGGGCCTGTCGTATGGGGTTCGTCTGAACGCGCCCGCTCAGACGATGGTCTGGGCGCATGTGGACGGCCGGGGCGTGTCTGGGGCCGTGACCCCGGTCGAGGCGGGATGGCGCGGCGCCGAGGGAAGGACGGCCCAGGTCGGATTCGACCAGGTGCAGGCCGGCGAAGCGCTGTTCGGCTATCAGGTGATCGACGACGGCTTCGTCCTGTTCGTGGACGGCGAGGCGCGCCGGGTGACTCCGCATCGCGCCGCCGTGGGCTCAGGCGCGGGAGCGGTCTCCGACGGCGCCCTTCGCGCCCCCATGCCGGGCAAGGTCGTCGCCGCGCCGGTCAAGGCGGGCGACGTCGTCGCCAAGGGCCAGCCGGTCGTGGTGCTGGAGGCGATGAAGATGGAGCACGCCCTGACGGCGCCCTTCGACGGGGTGGTCGAGCATGTGGCGGCTGTGGGCGATCAGGTGGTCGAGGCGGCCGTGCTGGCCGTGGTGAAGGCGGCGGACTAAAGCCCGAGACCGCCCAGCGGCCGGGTCAGGATCGAGTCGTCCATCTTGGCCATCAGGCCGTAGATGGGGCGCCAGGCGCCGCTTTGACGCAGATCTTCGCTCCAGGACAGATGGGTCGGCTGATCGGCCCAGACCTCCGTGACCCAGAGGACGTCGGCGTCGACCAGATCGTGCGCGACGATATAGGAATGACAGCCGTGTTTCCTGACGGCGGGGTCCATCAGGAGCAGAGCGAGTTCGTCGCGGCGACCCGGGTATGCGGTCAGGCGCGTGATCAATCCGTACATACTGGTTCCGTGGCGTCCGGTAGCGCGCGGGCCATGATCCGGCTTCGTCGTTAAAGAATCTGGCCAAGGTGGATAAGGGCGACTACGTGGGCGCCATGCCGCTTCACATGATCAAACTGGGCGTCGGGGTTCCCGACGTCGACTGGCTGGAGGCCCGTGCGGCCAAGGGCGGGCCGCTGGTGGTCCGTACCCGGATGACGCCGAAACGCGCGCCCGAGATCGAGGACGGCGGGTCGCTGTACTGGGTGGTCAAGGGCGTGATCGTCTGCCGCCAGCGCGTGCTCGACATCGCCACCCTGGGCGAGGGCAAGCAGAGCCGGTGCGAGATCACGCTGGAGCCCAAGGTCGTTCGCACGGCGCCGATGGCGCGCCGGCCCTTCCAGGGCTGGCGCTATTTCGAGCCCAAGGACGCCCCGGTCGATCTGACCGACCTCGACGCGGGCGAGGCGCCGGAGGAGCTGGTGCGCCAGCTTCGCGAACTGGGCGCCTGGTAGGCCAGAGCTGCACGGTTTTTGGGTGTTGACCGGGGCGGTCGGGCGTGGCCTGTGCCGGCTCCGATGATCGCGCTCAGTTTCCAGACCCGTTCCGCCTTTCGCGACCTGCTGCACCTGGCATGGCCGGTGATCCTGGCGCGGATCGGCATCATGACCATGGGGCTGACGGACGCCATCGTGGTGGGGAATTTCTCCAGCAAGGAACTGGCCTTCCATTCGCTGGCCTGGGCGCCGACCTCGATCGTGGTGACGACGGCGGTGGGCCTGATGCTGGGCGTGCAGGTGATGACGGCCCGGATGCTGGGCGAGGGGCGTCGGCACGCGGTCGGGTCTGTGCTGCGGCGGGGCATGACCTATTCGCTGCAGATCGGGGTGGTGTCGATGATCGCCCTGATCGCTGTGGGGCCGTGGGGCCTGGGCAAGATCGGGCTGGAGGACGGACTGGCCGAGGGGGCGGGGCCGGCTCTGGTGGTCTTCGCCCTGTCCATGCCCTTCTATCTGATCTCGGTGACGGGCCAGTTCTTCCTGGAGGCCCTGGGGCGGCCCAAGCCCGGCATGGTGGCCATGTGGATCGCCAACGGGGTCAATCTGGCGCTGAATATCGTGCTGGTGCCGGACCTGCTGGGCATCGGCTTCGACGGCGCCTTCGCCTCGGCCTGGGCGACGTTCGGGGCGCGGGCGGCGCTGGCGATCTTCCTGGTGGTCTATATCCTGCGCCTGCCCGAGGCGCGGGCGCTGGGTATCTTCGACAAGCCCGAACGCGACCCCAAGGCGGCGCGCGAACAGGTCAAGGTCGGCCTGGGCGCCGGCGCGTCCTATTTCATCGAGGTCGGGGCCTTTTCCGGCTTCACCTTCTTCGCCGGTCAGATCGGCGCCGCCGAGACGGCGGCCTGGGCGGTGGTGCTGAACGTCTCGGCCATCGTCTTCATGCTGCCCATGGGCCTGTCGTCGGCGACGGCGGTGCTGGTGGGCCGCAGCTATGGGGCGGGCGACGGGCGAGGGGTGTTGCGGGCGGGTCTGGTCGGGCTGGGGGTGGTCACGGCCATGACCTTCGTGGTCGCCCTGCTGGTGTGGCCCAGCGCGCATCTGATCGTGGGCGCCTACAATCGCGATCCGGTGCTGCTGGCCATCGCCGCCCCGGCCCTGGTGCTGGCGACCCTGTTCTTCGTCGCGGACGGAATCCAGGTGGTGGCGGCCCAGGCGAACCGGGCGGCGGGCGACGTCTGGTGGCCCACGATCATGCATTTCGTGGCCTATGGGGCGGTGATGATGCCGCTGGGCTGGATTCTGGCGCACCGGATGGGCGTGGACGGTCTGGTCTGGGCGGTGGTGATCGCCAGCCTGGCCTCGTCTGTCCTGCTGACCGGGCGGTTCGTCAGGGTGGCGCGGCGCCTGCCATAGAATCTCCGCCCCCATGTAGGGGAGGGAGAGGTGACGTCGCCGCTTCCGCTCTCTATATCCCTGCGCTTCCCCGAACTCCTGGACGATCATGGCCCGCATCCTCATCACCTCGGCGCTGCCCTACATCAACGGCATCAAGCACCTGGGGAATCTGGCGGGCTCGATGTTGCCGGCCGACGTCTGGGCGCGGTTCAAGCGGGCGCAGGGGCATGAGGTCCTCTACATCTGCGCCACCGACGAGCACGGCACCCCGGCCGAACTGGCCGCCGCCGCCGCCGGCCAGGACGTGCGCACCTATTGCGACGAGCAGCACGAGATCCAGAAGGCCGCGGGTCAGGCCTTCGGCCTGAGCTACGACTGGTTCGGCCGGTCATCGAACCCGCAGAACCATCGCCTGACCCAGCATTTCGCCGAGGCCCTGGAGAAGAACGGCCTGATCGAGGAGCGGGTGGATCGGATGATCTATTCGATCGACGACGCCCGCTTCCTGCCCGACCGCTATGTCGAGGGCACCTGCCCGCACTGCGGCCATGTCGGCGCGCGTGGCGACCAGTGCGACAACTGTGGCCGGCTTCTGGACCCGACCGACCTGATCGATCCCTATTCGTCGGTGTCGGGGTCCAAGAACCTTGAGGTGCGCGACACGCGTCACCTCTATCTGTTGCAGACCAGGATCGAGCCCCAGATCCGCGCCTGGGTGGACGGCAAGACCGGCTGGCAGGTGCTGGCCAAGTCCATCGCCTACAAACATCTGGACGAGGGGCTGATCGACCGGGGCATCACCCGCGATCTGGCCTGGGGCGTGCCGGTGCTGAAGGACGGCTTCCCGCGTCCGGGCATGGAGGACAAGGTCTTCTACGTCTGGTTCGACGCCCCCATCGAATATATCGCCGCGACCGAGGAATGGGCCGAGGCGACCGGCGGATCGTGGCGCGACTGGTGGCGTCTGGACGAAGGGGCCGAGGACGTCCGCTATGTCCAGTTCATGGGCAAGGACAATGTCGCCTTCCACACCGTCAGCTTCCCGGCGACCATCATCGGCTCGGGCGAGCCGTGGAAGACGGTGGACCAGCTAAAGGCCTTCAACTGGCTGAACTGGTACGGCGGCAAGTTCTCGACCAGCCAGAAACGCGGCGTCTTCATGGACCAGGCGCTGGAGCTGCTGCCGGCCGACTACTGGCGCTGGCGCCTGACGGCCTATGGGCCGGAACACGCGGATTCGGCCTTCACCTGGGAGGATTTCCAGGCCTCGACCAACAAGGACCTGGCCGATGTGCTGGGGAATTTCGTCAACCGGATCGTTAAATTCGCCGAGTCCAAGTTCGACGGCGTCGTGCCCGAGGGCGGCGAGGCGGGTCCGGTCGAGATCCAGCTGGAAGCCGACATCAAGGCGGGAATCGCCGAGGCGACCGAACAGTTCGAGGCCATGGAGTTCCGCAAGGCCGCGTCCGCGCTGCGCGCCGTCTGGGTGCTGGGCAACGAATATCTGCAGGTCGCGGCGCCCTGGACGGCGTTGAAGACCGACCGCGACCGCGCGGCGGTGGGTGTGCGGACCGGGCTAAATCTGGTGGCCCTGTTCGCGCGTCTGGCGGCGCCGATCCTGCCCTTCTCGGCCGAGAAGATCGCGGCGTCGGTCGGGTCCAGCGACCTGAGCTGGCCCGGGGCTGACGAGGATGTGCTGAACAGCCTGGCCGTCGGTCAGGCCGT
This sequence comes from Brevundimonas sp. TSRC1-1, assembly GCF_049898245.1. Lineage (NCBI taxonomy): Bacteria > Pseudomonadati > Pseudomonadota > Alphaproteobacteria > Caulobacterales > Caulobacteraceae > Brevundimonas > Brevundimonas sp. TSRC1-1. Next base: position 570,138 of record NZ_JAFCXI010000003.1, on the reverse strand, counting down.
GGCGGCCCAGGGCGTTCTGTTCGCCAAGATCGAGGACGCCCAGGTGGCCGAATGGTCCGAACGGTTCGGCGGGGCGGACTAAGCCGAACGGCCGGTTCCCCCTGAAGGCAGGGACAACGGATTAAACTCTACGCTTGAGCGCCCTGGGGGCGGCGCAAAGCCGCGCCCGGTCAGGCGTCGTCGCGCGCGCAGAAATGGTCGTACAGCACGGCCATGATCTGGATCGTCGCGGGATGGGCGATGAAATAGGTCAGGGTGCGGTGGTCGCGGCGGCAATCCACCACCCCCTCGTCCTTCAGCTTGGACAGATGCTGCGACATGGAGGCGGGCGCCACGCCCGTTTCGGCGATCAGGGCCGAGACGTTCCGCTCGCCCTGGGCCAGGGCGCACAGGATCATCAGCCGGTGCGGATTGGCCAGACCCTTCAGAAAGGCGGAGGCGTCGTCCACGCGCTGCGGAAGCGCGTGGGACAATTTCACCGTCATGGCGTCTTTACATTCCATGCTCGCCTCATATCGTAAAAATATGAATTGAGAAGGAGGCTGTCATGGCCAAGGACTATGCGGCGCTGACCCGCGACATCTCGACCTACATCGGCGAACTGCGCCGGCTGCAGCCGGGGCCGATGCAGGCCTTTTCGGAACTGGCGAAATCGGCGACGGCCGAAGGGGCGCTGGACAAGAAGACCAAGGAACTGATCGCCCTGTCCATCGGGGTGACGCAGCGGTGCGACGGCTGCATCGGCTTCCACGCCAAGGCGCTGAAGGATCTGGGAGCCACGCGCGACGAGATCGCCGAGGCCATGGCGATGTGCGTCTATATGGGCGGCGGGCCGGCCCTGATGTACGCGGCCGACGCCCTGAGGGCGTTCGACCAGTATTCCGAAGCGGCCTAGGCCTCGACGATCGGCAGACCGGCGGCGCGCCAATCCTGGATGCCGCCGGTCAGGTTGAACAGGGGCTGGCCCTCGGGGCCGGTCGGGCCGACGAAGGCGCAGACCTGGTGGCTGCGGCCGCCGCGCAGGCACATGACGATGATCCTGCGATCCGCCGGGAGGTCCAGCGCCTCCCAGGCGGCGGGCATGGCGCTGAGGGGGGCCAGAATCGCGCCGTCGATGCGGGCGGCGGCGAACTCGTCCGCCTCACGCACGTCGATCAGAACGGCCTCGCCCGCGCGCAGCCAGGCGGCGGCCGTTTCGACATCGACCGTGGCGACGGTCATGGCGCGGGCGTCGGCGCAGGCGCGGCGGGTTCGGCCGGGGCCGGGGTCGGGCTGGTCTCGGTGCGCTTGTGGCCCAGGTGTTTGGCGGCTTCCTCGGGACTGATCTCGATGAAGGCCGGGGCGGAGGCGTTGAACTCATCCATATTGCCGGTGCGGACCACCACCTGGCGGGCGCCGTCCCAGATCATGTGGAGGGCGACATACAGCACGACGACCAGGCCGATATAGCCGATCCAGCGGAAACGGTGCAGCAGTTTGGCGATGAAGGTGGCCGCCACTCCCATCAGGGCGATAGACAGGATCAGGCCGAAGACCATGATCCACGGATGTTCATGAGCGGCGCCGGCGACGGCCAGCACATTGTCCAGCGACATGGTGATGTCGGCGACCATGATCTGGAGCAGGGCGGCGCCGAACGACTTGCGCTTGAGCCCCAGTTCTTCGGGCGAGGGGCCGGTGCCGTGCTCGATGCTCATGGCGAGCTCGAGCTCCTTCTCCGCCTCGGCCTGGTCGTGGGTGCGCTGCTCCTGCAGTTCGCGCCACATCTTCCAGCAGACCCACAGCAGCAGCAGCCCGCCGGCCAGCAGCAGGCCGACCAGGGCCAGAAGCTGGACCGTGATCAGGGCGAAGCCGATGCGCATGACGACGGCGGCGGCCAGACCGATCAGAATGGCCTTCTTGCGCTGATCCTGGGGCAGGGCGGCGGCGGCCAGGCCCACGGCGACGGCGTTGTCGCCGGCGAGGACCAGGTCCATCAGCAGGACCTGGCCCAGCGCCGTGGCCTGGCTGGCGAGTTCGGGAGACGAGAGAAATTCCATGTCCGCTCCTTAACGCCGGTCCGGCCGTCTGTCAGCCGCGTTGCGCGCGCGTCGCCTCATAAAGCGCGACGGCGGCCGCATTGGAGACGTTCAGGCTCTCGAATCCGCCGGGCATGGGGATCTTGGCCAGGACATCGCAGTGTTCGGCCACCAGGCGGCGGATGCCGTCGCCTTCGGACCCCATGACCAGAACGGTCGGCTGGCGGTCCAGCGCCTCTTCCAGCGTCTGTTCGCCGGCGCCGTCCAGGCCGACGGCGCGCCAGCCCAGATCGGCCAGCCGCTCCAGGGCGCGCGACAGATTGGTCACCCGCGCATGGGGCAGGCGTTCGGTCGCGCCGACCGCCGCCTTGGCCAGGGCGCCGGCCAGGGCGGGGGCGTGGCGGTCCTGGACGACGATGCCCCGCGCGCCGAAGGCCAGGGCCGAGCGGAAGATGGCGCCGACGTTCTGGGGATCCGTCAGCTGGTCCAGCATGACGATGACGCCCTGGGCCGGCTCGGCCAGCTCGTCCAGCGAAACGCCATCCAGCGGCTGAACCTTGAAGGCCAGGCCCTGGTGGACTGCGCCGGCAGGCAGCATCCGGGTCAGGGCCTGAACCTCGACGACCTCGATCTTGTGGCCGTGGGCCAGTTGGCCCTGTTCGATCTCGGCGGCGCGCTCGGCCGTGGCCAGCAACCGGCCCATGCCGCGACGCGCGGGATTCGCCAGCGCGGCCAGGACCGGATGACGGCCCCAGAGAAAATTATCGGCGTCGGACTTGCTCCGGTCCGCCGGACGGGGCGCGCGAGGGGGCTCCTCGCGGCTGGAAAAGCCTTGTGTGACGGGCTTTTGGCCCTTTTCGCGCGGGCCGGAAGACCGGTTTCCGAAGACCGGTTTTTTACCGCTTTTACGGTCGTTGCGTTCTGTTTTCGACGACACTATAAGACGCCCTCCGATTTGGAGCCCCAAGGGCTTTCGGGTCTGGGCGCCCCCTCTATCCTAGAGGAGGCGACAAGCCGAAGGCTTTTGTTTCGTCCCGCTTGATTAAGGGCGGAACGAGGGGTCCATCGGTTCGACAAGGCGCGCTGGGGGAATGTCCCGAGTGGCAAAGGGGGGGGACTGTAAATCCCCTGCGTAAGCTTCGAAGGTTCGAGTCCTTCTTCCCCCACCACGCGCCTTGACGGATACGATGGATCAGGACGACGGAGAGGAACCGGCTGCGGCGTTCCCCAAGAACTTCCGCAGTCTCCGCGCGGGTATAGCACAATGGTAGTGCAGCAGCCTTCCAAGCTGAGGATGTCGGTTCGATCCCGTCTACCCGCTCCAGGTTTTTTGATCAGCATCGCGCCCCTCAACCCGGGCCATCAGGAGTTTGGCCATGGCCAAGGAAAAGTTCGAACGCACGAAGCCGCACTGCAACATCGGCACGATCGGCCACGTTGACCACGGCAAGACGACGCTGACGGCGGCGATCACGATGACGCTGGCGAAGGCCGGCGGCGCCAAGGCGATGGCCTATGCGGACATCGACGCTGCGCCGGAAGAAAAGGCGCGCGGCATCACGATCAACACGGCGCACGTGGAATATGAGACGGCCAACCGTCACTACGCCCACGTCGACTGCCCCGGCCACGCCGACTATGTGAAGAACATGATCACCGGCGCGGCGCAGATGGACGGCGCGATCCTGGTGGTTTCGGCCGCTGACGGCCCGATGCCGCAGACCCGCGAGCACATCCTGCTGGCCCGTCAGGTCGGCGTGCCGGCCCTGGTGGTCTTCATGAACAAGGTCGACCTGGTCGACGACGAAGAACTGCTGGAACTGGTCGAGATGGAAGTGCGCGAGCTGCTGAGCTCGTACCAGTTCCCGGGCGACGATATTCCGATCACCAAGGGTTCGGCCAAGGCCGCGACCGACGGCGTGAACCCGGAAATCGGCGAACAGCGCGTTCTGGCCCTGATGGAAACCGTCGACGCCTACATCCCGCAGCCGGAACGTCCGGTCGACCTGCCCTTCCTGATGCCGGTCGAAGACGTCTTCTCGATCTCGGGCCGCGGCACCGTGGTCACGGGCCGCGTCGAAAAGGGCATCGTCAAGGTCGGTGAAGAAGTCGAAATCGTCGGCATCCGCCCGGTTCAGAAGACGACCTGCACCGGCGTCGAAATGTTCCGCAAGCTGCTGGACCAAGGTCAAGCGGGCGACAACGTCGGCGTTCTGCTGCGCGGCACCAAGCGTGAAGACGTCGAGCGCGGCCAAGTTCTGTGCAAGCCGGGTTCGATCACCCCGCACACCAAGTTCCTGGCCGAAGCCTACATCCTGACCAAGGAAGAGGGCGGCCGTCACACCCCGTTCTTCACCAACTATCGCCCGCAGTTCTACTTCCGCACGACCGACGTGACCGGCATCGTGCAGCTGAAGGAAGGCGTCGAAATGATCATGCCCGGCGACAACGCCGAGTTGAACGTCGAACTGATCACCCCGATCGCCATGGATCAGGGCCTGCGCTTCGCCATCCGTGAAGGCGGCCGCACCGTCGGCGCCGGCGTCGTCGCCAAGATCATCGAGTAATCGAGGATCGAAATCGGCCTCAAGTCGCGAGCCTCCGCGAGGCGAGCATAGGCCGAGAGACAGAGTCGCCTAACAGAACGGCCCCTGGAGCGATCCGGGGGCCGTTTTGCTGTGGGGCGGAGGCTGGCGGCTTTGGCGCGGCCGACGCGCGAATCAGGACACGGGCTGGTCCTTCGCCCCGTAGCGCATCCGACTCAGGGCGTCGCTCACCCTGCGGAACGGCGCCTCGAAATCCTTGCCGGCCTTCCATTTCTCGAAGGCCATGACGTTTTCGATTCGACGGGCGACGAAGGCCTCGGCCGGCGCGCGACCGTCGAACCAGCGCATCGTCAGGGCGGGGATCAGGATGCCCGACAGGATGGTGCGCTTGGAATAGTGGTTCCAGTCCGTGGTCTCGTCGCCAGCCCAGCGCCACAGGTGGTCGGCGCTCTCCCAGGCCAGTTTCAGCCCCAGGTCGGCGTTGGTCGGCAAGGCCAGGAAGGCGGCGCAGCGACGGGTCGCCTCCAGGTCGGCGGCGCCGGCCTCCATCCGATCGGACACGGCGCGGGCGATTCTCTCACGTATCTTCAAGGACTTGGCGTCGACTACGCCCAGGGCCTCAAGCGCACGGGCGTCATGGCGGCGCGAGAGCAGGGCGGCCAGATCGCGCGCGCCATTGGGCAGAAGCAGTTCCTCGTCGCCGCGCGACAGGCCGCAGGCCTCGCAGGCTTCCCGCACCAGACGGGCGTTCCAGCCCAGGGCGGGGGCGCGCGCGACGGCCGCGTCCAGCACGGTCTGTTCGGTCCGGTCGGCCCAATCGTCGTTCTGTGTCATGGGCGGATCATACGCCCGTCTCATCGGGCTTTCGAGCCTCGAAGAATGGTTGCGACGAACTGGACAGAATGGGGCGGCTCGTGTATCAGCGCGCCTTCATCCGGGAGCCCGACTTCCGGAAGACAATTTTATTTTGTTCGCCCGTCTCCCTCACAGGACGCGGCGGGCGGCCAAAGGAGAGTTCAACCTGGTACAGATTTTCGTTCGCGATAATAACGTCGATCAAGCGCTGAAAGCCCTCAAGAAGAAGATGCAACGCGAAGGCAGCTTCCGTGAAATGAAGCGCCACGTGCATTACGAAAAGCCGTCGGAAAAGCGCGCCCGTCAAAAGGCCGAAGCTGTCCGCCGCGCCCGTAAGCTGGCCCGCAAGCGCGCTCAGCGCGAAGGCCTGCTGCCCCCGCCGAAGCCGCGGGTTCCCGGCCCCGGCGCCGCTGGCGGCAGCCGCTAAGGCTCAGGCTCAGGCCAAAAGATTCGAGGCCGCCTCCGCAAGGAGGCGGCCTTTTTCTTTGCCTCCTCCCGGCGAAGCGGGGAGGAGACCGCGTCTCGCCCTCATCCCCGGCCGGTGATCGCCCGGCCGAAGGTCTTCCAGCTCAGTTTGACGTCCGACAGGGCGCCGGCCCGGAAGGCGCGGCCGGCGATCCAGACCATCAGGGCGGCGGTGGCGAACATGCCGATCAGGGTCAGGACGATCTCGACCAGAGGCGGATCGCTGGGCGCGCGGGCGCTCATCAGGAAGGGGGTGAAGAAGGGGATCCACGACAGGACCTTGACCACCGGCGCGTCGGGACTGGTCAGGGCCATCTGCATGACCAGCATGGGCACGACCAGGATCATCATGATCGGTCCCATCAGGGTCTGGGCGTCGCGCGGCGTCTCGCAGAAGGCGCCGATGGCCGCGAACAGGACCGCGTACATCAGATAGCCGCCGACCATATAGGCGATGAAATAGAAGACCAGGCCGTCGTGCATCAGCACCTGTCCGACCGTCGCCGCCGTCTGGGGCGAGGCGGACAGCAGGCCGAACGTTCCGATCCCGCCCCAGACCACCAGCACGCTGAGGGTCAGCATCGCCACGCCCAGCACCTTGCCGGTCAGGATTTCGGTCGCCGAGGCCGACGACAGCAGGACCTCCAGGATCTTGTTCGACTTCTCCTCCATCACGCTGTTCAGCAGGATGGAGGCCCCGGTGATGACCAGGGACCATAGCAGGAAGCCGGCGGCCAGGCCGATGAAGGAGGGGATGCGGTCGCGCATCGAGACCTCGCCTCCGCTGGCGGCGTTGGGCGAGAAGGCCTTCACCTCGGGGCGGAAGCTCTGCACCTCCTGGGCCACGGCCGGAGCGACCCCGGCGGCGGTCAGCAGTTCGGTGCGGCGGGCGTCGCGCAGGGCGCCGCGAATGAAGCCGGAGACGTCGTTGTCATTGGCGCGGCCGGTCCAGACCTGGGCGGCGGGCTTGCCGTCGACGCGGCTCAGGAAGACGACCGCGTCCAGGCGGCGGTCCTTGGGCGTCTCCTTGTCCAGGGCCGTCTTGATGGCGGCGTCGCGGGCCGGGCCGGTCGCCTCGGCGATGGCGGGCGGCGGGGCGACCAGGCGGATCTTGGGGCCGCTGATGGAGGCGACGGCGCGGCCGGCGCCGGCCTGTCCCTTTTCGGCGGCTTCGCGCAGACGCTCGTTCTGACGGTCCAGATCGGACTGGAGCGAGGCGCGCACGGCGGCGGCCAGGCCCGTGGCGGTCGGACCGTCCTCGACGACGGCCACGGCCTTGATCGGTTCGGCCGACTGGATCAGCAGGGGAATGCCGCCGCCTAGCACGGCGAACAACGGCAAGGCCAGCAGCGACAGCCAGAAGCCCACGGTCTTGGCGTAGGCGACATATTCGCGCCGGGCGATCAGCAGGGTGCGCTTCATTGGACCGCCTCCGAAGGGGTGACGGCTTGATCGGGATTGTCCCCGGTCAGGCCGATGAAGGCGTCGTGCAGGGTCGGCTCCTTCAGGGCGAACCCGCGCACGTCCAACCCGTTCAGGAAGGCCGCCTTCAGCGTCTCCTGCCCGCCGGCGCCGGGCGCCAGGGCGATCTTCAGCCGTCGCACCCCGTCCTGGTCGGACAGGGTCTCGACCCCCGCCACGCCGGGCAGGGCCGCCGCCGCCTCGGGCGTGATGGCGCCGTCCAGATCAAGAAAGCGCGGCGAGGTGGCCTTGGCCTCGTCCACCGAACCCTCGAAGGCCTTCTTGCCCCGGGCCAGCAGCACGACCTTGTCGCACAGCCGTTCGGCGTGCTGCATCACATGGGTGGAGAACAGGACCGTGGCCCCGTCCGCCGCCAGCCCCCGGATCATTTCTTCCAGACCCTGCTGGTTCATCGGGTCCAGGCCGGAGAAGGGCTCGTCCAGGATGACGAACTCGGGCTTGTGGACCACAGCGGCGATCAGCTGGACCTTCTGGGCCATCCCCTTGGACAGCTCCTTCATCTTCTTCTTCTGCGCCGCGCCCAGGCCCTGCTGCTCTAGCAACAGTTTCGCGCGCTTCTTGCCATCGTTCATCGGCAGGCCCTTCAGGGCGCCGAAGAAGGCGATGGCCTCGACCGGGGTCATCTTCTTGTAGAGGCCGCGCTCCTCGGGCAGGAAGCCGATCCGGTCACGCACGAACCGCCCATTGGGCGCGCCCAGAATATCGATCCGCCCCGCGCTCGCCTCCTGCAGCCCCAGGATCATCCGCAGGGTCGAGGTCTTGCCCGCCCCGTTCGGGCCCAGAAAGCCGCAGATCGAGCCCTTGGGCACCTGGAAACTGAGATCGCGGACGGCGTCGAAGCCACCGTACCGCTTGCTTACGCTCTCCAGCGTCAACGCCGCCGTCATCTCGTCTCCCCCCGTAGTTGCAGTCAGCCTAGCAAGGCCGAAGCGGTTCAGGCCAGCCGCTTCGGCGTCGCGCCCCTACTTCAGGACGGGCAGGTCGATATAGGAGGCGTCCTCGCCCGCGTGGTGGAGGGCGTTGTCTGCGATCACGCCCTGGGTTTCCGTCTCGTTCGGGCCGCCCGTATTCAGGTTGCGGACGAATTTCGGGAAGTTGGAGCTGGTGACCTCGACCCGGATGCGGTGGCCGGGCTGGAAGGTGTTGCTGACGGTTATCGGCGTGGGCTGCACCGTCGCCACCTGACCGGGGACCAGGGGCGTCGGCCGGGCATAGCCGTCGCGATAGCGGGCCCGCATGATGGTGTCGCCCAGGATATAGGCCGTCCCGTCCGGCGCCACGTCCACCAGCTTGACGGCGAAGTCGGTGTCCTGCGCCGACGATGAGACTTTCAGCACCGCATCGATGAAGCCGGTCACCTGCATCGGCGCGGTCAACGGCTCGGACGTATAGACCAGCACGTCGTTGCGCGCCTCGATCGGGCGCTGGTCGAAGGCGCCGGCCGTGACCAGGCCGCCGTTGCAGCAGTCGCCGCCGCCGATGGTCTGGACCGGGTTCATCGGGTCATAGCGATAGCGGTCGGCCGCTTCGCCGACGGGCGGCGCCTCCAGGCTGAGGCGGCCGTCGCCGTTCAGGCTGTTGGCCTCGCCGCCCGAGCGCAGATACATCCGCACCGTCTCGACGCCCTGCGGCGGCCACTGGGCGGCGGTGCGCCACCTGTTCTCGCCCATGTTGAAATACTGGACGTGCGGGGTCGTGGCCGGGAAGGCGCGGGCCTCGCCCTTCAGCCAGCGGTCGAACCAGGCGGCGACCAGGGCGTCGCTGTCGAAACTGGCGTCGCCCAGGTCCCGGTCGCCCGAGCGGAAGTTCGGACCCAGGCCGCCGAAGGCGCAGTGGTTGTTCGGTCCGACGACGACATACTGGTTCTCGGCCGCCTCGCGGTCCTGGGTGGTGGAACGGGCGTGGTTGAACAACTCCATGTTCGGGCCGATGGAGACGTCGTACCAGCTGTTGAACCACAGCGACGGCACGCCCCAGCCCATGTCGTCGTGATACAGGCCCCCTTCGCGCCAGGCCGGATCGTTCGGCGTGCGCGCGATCAGTTCCTCGAAGGTCGCCGGCGGCTCGCCCAGATCCTTCATCATCTCGTTGACGGGCAGGTGGCGGATCTGGCTGGGCCAGTTCACGTCCGGCTTCTCGGCGTCCAGGTCGTTGTAGCGGACGATCCGAGCGCGGGTTTCCGGATCGATATCGCCGGGGATCTGGGCGCGCTGCGGATTGTCCACGCCGTACAGCCAGACGAAGAACAGGTTGCGGGGCACGCCGCCCGTGTACCAGTTGCCCTGTTCCTGGAACCGGCCGACCTTGCCGATGCCCGCGCCGGACGCCTGGGGCGCCATGGCGGCGTGGGCAGGATGGTTCTGGGCGGCCAGGGCCAGCTGCCACTCGGCCGAGGAGGAACAGCCCAGGGTGCCGACCTTGCCGTTCGACCAGGGCTGGGCCGCGATCCAGGTCAGGGCGTCATAGCCGTCGGTCTGGGGATAGCCCAGGATCTCGTAATCGCCCTGCGAGAAGTAGCGGCCGCGTTCGTTCTGCATCACCAGGGCATAGCCCCGGCTGACCCAGGTCAGGGCGCTGCGCGTCGAGCGGGCGTTGTAGGCCAGTTCGTTATAGGGCGTCCTGACGAAGACCGTGGGCAGGGGCCCCTTGGCGCCCTTGGGCCGATAGATGTTGGTCGCCAGGCCCACGCCGTCCCGCATCGGAACCATCACCGCCATCTCGACATCGGCGATGCGGGACAGTTCGGACTGGGCCGCCGCGTCGCTGTAGCGGTTGTAGTTCTGGGCCGAGGCGGCGATGGGGGCGGCTGACAAGGCGGCCGCGACAACGGCGGCGACAAATCTGTTCATATCCAGTCCCTCCACAGAAAGGGGAGGTTAGGACGATCTCGGCCCGCGTCGCAACGGATTGCTCAGGCTCAGGCCTTGGCCTTCACCGCCACGTCGAAATGTCGGCCCATGACCTTGGTCGGGTTCACCTGGCCGCCGTTGCGGCGGACCTCGAAATGAAGGTGGGGACCGGTGGAATAGCCGGTGGAGCCGACAAGGCCGATGCGCTGGCCGGGCGTGACCGCGTCGCCGCTGGCCACGTCGATGCGGCTGAGATGGCCATAGACGGTGCTGAGGCCGTTGGGGTGGCGGACTTCGATGAAGTTGCCGTAGCCGCCGGCGTCATAGCCGGTGCGGACGATCCGGCCTTCTGCGGCGGTGAAGACGGTCGTTCCCTTGGGCGCGGCGATGTCGACGCCCTTGTGGGCGCGGGCGCGGGCCTCGATCGCCAGTTTGCGCAGGCCGTAGGGCGAGTTGATCGCATAGCCGCGCACCGGGGCCGAGAAGACGATCTGGCGCATCACCGGACCGGGCGCCTCGACCTGGGCCTTGACCGGCGGGGCCACGGGGGCGGCGGCCAGGGCGGGCGGCGGCGTCTCGCGCGTCACGCCGGGGGCGGCGGCGGCGGCCAGCACGGCCACGGCGGCGAAGGCGACCGTCTGGCCGGAGTGGATCAGAAGGCTCTTGCAGCGCGCCAGGGGCGCGTCGGTCAGCAGGCGTCGCATTCGGCGGCGTCTCCAGCGTATTCACGCTCTGGATTTGAAGGCGCGGCGGCGCGGTCTCGCGGCGGCCGTCCCAGGGGAGGCCGGCTTATGCCCGGCGGCTGGGGCGACTTTTGGGCCGTCGTCTGGCGGCGGATGGTCGCAGAGCGTCAGCCCGGGGGACGGCGTGCGATCAGATCGATCAGGGCCGAGCGGCCATGGTGGCCCGAACCTTCGTGAAGATCGGCGTCATAAGCGTCCAGCGTCTCGATCTCGAAATCCCCGAAGGCCTGGCGCAACAGCTCCGGCGTATAGAGGTAGTCCACCTGGGGCGGACCGCCGGTGCCGTATTCGATCTGGCGCGGGGTATAGCCGTGCAGCAGGATCAAGCCGCCGGGTTTGACGGCCCTCTTCATGCCCTCGAAAATCTGGTGTCTGAAATCAGGGGCGGCGAACTGGATGAAGACAGCGACGACGGCGTCATAGGCGGCCTGGGGCCAAGCCCAGTCCTGCAGGTCCTGCACCCTGAAATCAACCTCCACGCCCGCTTCGCGAGCCAGGCTTCGCGCCTTGTCCTGGCCGGAAGGCGAGATGTCGGTCGCCACCACGTCGTGACCCAGAGACGCCAAATACACGGAGTTGCGACCCTCGCCGTCGGCGGGGGCGAGAATCCGACTGCCCGGTGTCAGAGCCTTCGCATGGTTCAGCAGAAAGCGGCTGGGGGCCGTGCCGAACACATAGTCGTCGGTCGCGGCGTAACGCGCGTCCCAGCCGGTGCTTGCAGTCGCCATGATCGCCCTCGTTATTTTGCGAGTCGTTATCAACATTCCGCGCTCGGCGCAATCCGCCGAAGGGTCAGGCGATGATGTCGGGCAGGATCTGGTCCTCGATCTTCACGATCTCGTCCTTGATAGCCAGTTTCTTGCGCTTCAGCCGGGCGATCATCAGCTGGTCGGGAACGGCGGCCTGGGTCAGGGCGTCGATGGAGGCGGAAAGGTCGGAATGTTCGAGGCGCAGCAGTTTGACGCGGGCGTGAAGCGCCGCCTCTTCCTCGCTGTATTCCGGAACGTCGTCATTCATCGTGCAATCCCCGAAACGAGTATAGCCACCGGCGTCTCAGGCCGGAAGGGCGTCGGCCAGCCGGATCAGGGCGGGACGCGGCGTAACCTGGGCCCAGACCCGCGCCGTCGCGACCAGGGCCTCGACAAAGGGGCGAGGCGAGCCTGTCGGGGCCTCCAACGCCAGGGCCTCCAAGGCCTCAAGCAGATGGCGCTCCGCCAGCAGCTCCAGCGCCTTGACCCGATCGCGCACGGCCTGGCGGGGTTCGTCGTCGATGTCGGGGATCGGCACCTTCAGGGTGCGACGGATCGCACGCAGCGGCGCCACCACGACGCTCTCCCAGGCGCGAGCGGTGTCGCAGGCGGCCTCGATGGTCTCGGCGTCCGGATTACGACCCGTGGCCGCGATCCAGGCGGACCACAGCAGGACCGGCACATTCTGCTCATGATTGTCCTGCAAGGCCACACAGGCCTCGCTGACGCCCGGCGCGCCATAGGCGGCGACCGCCCAGTCCCACAGGGGCGCGGATTGAGCGGCCGTCACTTGAGCCCCTCCCAGCGCCGCACGGCGCTCCAGTCCAGGCCGAACAGGTCCAGGGACCGGCCGACCGACTGGTCCACCATCTCCAGGATCGACGCCGGCCGGGCGTAGAAGGCGGGCAGGGGCGGGGCGATGATCGCCCCCATCTCGGTCAGGGCCGTCATGGTCCGCAGATGGCCCAGGTGGAAGGGCGTCTCGCGCACCATCAGCACCAGAGGCCGACGTTCCTTCAGGGTCACGTCGGCGGCGCGCGTCAGAAGGGACGAGGTCACGCCGGTGGCGATCTCGCTCATCGTCTTGACCGAACAGGGGGCGACGATCATGCCCAGGGTCTTGAACGACCCCGACGCGATGGTGGCCCCGACGTCGGCCATCTTGTGGACGACGGTCGCCTTGGCGGTCAGGTCGGCGGGCGACAGGTCCGTCTCCTGCGACAATGTGAGCAGGGCCGCCTTGGACACCACCAGATGGCTCTCGACGCCGAGATCCTTCAGGGCGTCCAGCACCCGTGCGCCATAAATCGCTCCGGAAGCCCCTGAAATTCCTACGACTAGCCGATAAGGAGGGTTCCGTATGGCTCCGTTCACATCATGGACCATTTTAAGGGTCAGCCTCCGTGGGTCCGGCGAGACCGGCTGTCACTGGAATGTGATTCCACAGCCTGCCGAACCGGGCGCTCACTCTACTGGTCCCTAACCTACGGAGGCGCAAGCCATGACCATCGAGGCTCGTATTCGCGAACTGGGTAATCGTCATCGCACCCTGGATCAGACGATCCAGAAGGAGCTCACCCGTCCGTCCGTGGACACGTTGCAGGTCAGGGAGCTGAAGCAGAAGAAGCTCCGGCTGAAGGAAGAAATCACCAGTCTGGAGGCGCGGGCCCACTAAGGGGCGCTCGACCTCCCGAAAATGACGACGGCCCCGGAGCGCGATCTCCGGGGCCGTTTTTCGTTCTGTCTCCGCCCTGTCGCGTAGCGATGGGAGGAGGCGACGCGTCTCAGTCCTTGGTGCCGAACACCGACGCGGCGGTCGGTTCGGCGCCGGGACGCTGGCGGGCTTCCGGCACGAACTCGGGTTCGGCCTCGACCTCTTCCACCGGCTGGATGGTGCCGCCGCCCTTCTTCAGGTCGTCCTTGGTCTTCTTGTCGGCGGCCTTCTTGACGATTTCGTCCAGCACCAGCTGGCCGACCAGGCCCAGGGTGACGGGATCGACCGGCTTGATGTTGGCGCTGTTCCAGTGGGTGCGGTTGCGCACGCTTTCGATGGTGGACTTGGTGGTGCCCAGCAGTTTGGCGATCTGGGCGTCGGTCACTTCCGGGTGGTTGCGCACGAACCAGGCGATGGCGTCCGGACGGTCCTGGCGACGCGAGACCGGCGTGTATTTGGGGGCCGGCTTGGCCGACTTCATCAATTCGGCGTGACGGCTGACGATGGCCTTCAGGCGATAGTTCTCGTCGGCCTGGGCCTTGTCCAGTTCCTCGCGGGTCAGCTGGCCGCCGGTGACGGGATCGACGCCGCGGATGTCGCGGGCCACGTCGCCGTCGGCGATGCCGCGCACTTCAAGCGGATGCAGGCCGCAGAAATCGGCGATCTGCTCGAAGCTGAGGGAGGTGTTGTCGACCAGCCAGACCGCAGTGGCCTTCGGCATAAGAATGTCGCTCATGGGGCGTTCGTCCCGGAATGGTGGGGCCGCCGAATGGGGGTTCGGCTGGCGTTGGATACGACGGCGCCCGGCCTTTCGACCGGGCGCTTATGGTTTCGATATAGGCCTATTCGCCCGAAAAGAAAACGCCGCCGAACATTCACGTACAGCCACGGTTCATGTGCGCCGAGGCAACCTTCGCGGTAGTCGAGGCTTTCGCCTTCGGGAGAGGAGAAACATCATGTCCATTCTGCTTGGGGCCGCCATGGCCGCAGCCCTGGCTTCGGGCCAGGACATCACCGCCCAGCGGGTCGCGCCGCGCGGCAGCTACGCCCGGTCCTGCACCGAGGCCTATACGCACCGGGGCCGCCTGTACGCCGATTGTCGCGACATGCGCGGCCAGATTCGCGGCACCTCGATCGAGCTGGCGCGCTGCGGCGATGAGGAGATCAGCAACGACAACGGCCTGTTGGTCTGCGGCCGGTTCCGGGGCGACTACGAGGATCGCCAGCCCGATCGGCCCGGCGGCGGGCCCGGCAATGGGGGTGGTTGGAACGGCGGAAATGGCGGCGGTTGGAACGGCGGCCACGGCGGGGGGTGGAACGGCGGCGGCTGGGGCCGGTCTTCGATCACCGTCTATGAGAATTCGAACTTCCGCGGAGCCTCGCGGGAATTCGTCGGCGAGGACCGCAACCTGGGCCGCACGCCTTTCAATGACCGGATCAGTTCGGTGCGCGTCCAGGGGCGGTGGGAAGTCTGCACCGACGCCGAGTTCCGGGGCCGTTGCCGTATCGTCGAAGGCGACATCCGCAATCTGAGCGGCGGCTTCAACGACAGCATCTCGTCGATGCGCCCGGTGCGGGGCGGTCGCTACTAGGCCGTCAGCACGAACTTGCCGACGTGATCGCCCGCCTCCAGCGCGCGATGGGCGTCGGCGGCGCGCTCCAGCGGGAAGGTCGCCTGCACCGGCGGCCGGACCGCCCCCGAGACCACCCAGGGCCAGACCGTCGCCTCCACGGCGGCGGTCAACCGGGCCTTTTCGTCGGCTGAACGGCTGCGCAGGGTCGAGCCGGTCAGCACCAGCCGTTTCAGCATCACCCGCATCAGGTCGATCTCGACCTTTGACCCCGACAGCGAGGCGATGACCACCCAGCGCCCGCCGGCCTTCAGCGCCTTCAGGTTCAGTTCCGCGTAGTCCCGCCCCACCATGTCCAGCACCACATCGGCCCCGCCCGCCTCGGCGATGGCGGCGGCCAGATCGTCGGTTTTGGCGTCCAGGCTGACGTCGGCGCCCAGGGCGCGTGCGGCGGCGGTCTTGTCCGCCCCGCGCGAGGTGGCGATCACCGTCGCGCCGGCGGCCTTGGCCATCTGGATGGCGGTGACGCCGATGCCGCTGGTCGCGCCGTGGATCAGCAGCGTCTGGCCCGCCTTCAGCCCGCCCGCCTCGAACACATTGGCGAAGACGGTGAAGACCGTCTCGGGCAGGACCGCCGCCTGCACATAGTCCAGTCCGTCCGGGATCGGCAGCAGATGCCGGGCGTCCACCACGACCCTGTCGGCGTAACCGCCCCCGCCCAGCAGGGCGCAGACCCGGTCGCCGACGGCCCAGCGCGTCACGCCCTCGCCCACGGCCTCGACCTCGCCGGCGACTTCCAGCCCCATGATGTCCGAAGCCCCCGGCGGCGGCGGATAGACTCCATTTCGCTGCAACAGGTCCGGCCTATTGATTCCCGCCGCATGAACCCGAATCATCACCTCGCCGGCGCGGGCCACAGGGTCGGGCCGGTCCGCCGGCCGCAGCGCCTCGGCCGGTCCTGAACCGCCTTCGATCTCGATGACCCGCATAGTCGCTCCGCTTGCAATCGTCCGTGTCCGGGCGTTCAGATAGGCGCCCCGGCCGTGCGCGGCCATGGCAGAATGAAGAAAGGCGACGACGATGTTCGAGGATATCGAACCCCGCCCCCGGCGCGGCGAGGCCCTGACGGCCCTGGCGCGCGAAGATCTGGACCTCTATTCGATCGAGGACTTGGAAGAACGGATCGAGGCGCTGGACCATGAGATACAGCGCGCCCGCTCGGCCATAGAAGGCAAGAAATCCAAGAAGAGCGCCGCCGACGCCCTGTTCAAATTTGGAGCGTGATCGCGCAAGGATCGAAACCGTGGCATGACGGTTGCAGTCCTGACGACACGGGCGCCGTCCTTGCCCAAAGTCAGAACAAGCGTCCACTCTCGATGATGATGTCCACCATGACCCTGAGCGACACCCAGAGCACGGGCTCCAAGGCCGACCGCGGTCGCAAGGTGCAGGACTTCGCCCGCTCGGAACTGTTCGACCGCACCTTCCGCGAAGGGATGGAGCTGGTCGAGGAGACCGCCGCCTATCTGGACGGGGAGGGGCGCCGCGATTCCAAGATGCTGTCCCGCGCCGCCGCCCTGGCCTATGCCGCTGAGAGCATGAAGCTGACCACGCGCCTGATGCAGATCGCCTCTTGGCTGCTGGTCCAGCGGGCCGTGCGCGAGGACGACATGACGCCGGACGCCGCCTGCGAGCCGCGTTATCGCCTGAACGACCGCAAGATCGAGAGCGAACCCAGCCACGCGGAACTGCCCATCGCCCTGGTGGAATATCTGGTCCGGTCCGAGAAACTGTTCGACCGGGCGCTATATCTGGACCGCCGCATGTATCTGGACGTCCAGGAAGAGCAGCCGCAAAATCCCGTGCTCAGCCAGCACGGCCTGCTGGAAGCCGCGTTCAAGGGCTGAAGCGTATAACGCTGAACTTCTCCCTCCCCGCAGGGGGAGGGGGGCGAAGCGAAGCGGAGCCGGGTGGGAACGGCACGGCGACGTCCCACGAACCTTTGTTTCAATCAAATGAGTGCGGCCTTGCCTAGCCGCCCCCACCCCGTCGCTAAGCGACGCCCCTCCCCCGAGGGGGAGGGAGAAGATTGTCCCCTTACGGCCCGACGTCGTTGACGTCGCGGCGGCCGTCGTCGACCGGTTTGGGCAGGCTGACGGCGATGCCCAGGGCCTGGGCCAGCTTGTCGTCGCGGCCATAGACGTCCTCGCGGAACGCCACCCGGCCCTGACCGTCCACGAAGGCGGTCCAATAGAGCAGGCGCACCGAGATCTCGCGGCCGGTGGTGACGCGGGTCGTCTCGCGCGTGTCCTGGGCCGTGTCGAACTGCGCCAGCTTGACCGGGTCGGGCGACAGCAGCAGCCGCGCGAACTCGACCGCATTCTGCACCCGCACGCAGCCGTGGCTGCGCTGGCGCATTGACAGGTTGAACGCCGCCTTGGACGGGGTGTCGTGCAGGAAGATGGCGTAGCTGTCGCGCAGCTCGAACTTCACATAGCCCAGTGCGGCTTTCGGCCCGGCGCGCTGGATCACCGTGCCGTTCTGAACATACATGTCGTTGGCGGCCAGATAGGCCGGCCCCTTGGGCAGGATCTCCCGGCGGGCGATGCTGGCCGGGACATACCAGGGCGGATTGGCGACCACCGAGGCGAAGGGCTTCTCCAGGCTGGGCGTCTGGTTTTCGGCCGAGCCGACGATGACGCGGTTGGAGTGGACCGGCTTGCCGTCCTTCCAATAGACCATGATGGCGGCGGCGGTGTTGACCTCGATCCGCTCGGGCGCGACGTCGCGCTTCAGCCAGCGGCGGCGTTCCAGGTTCAGGGCGATCTGGCGGGCGCGGTCCTCGGCCGAGGCCGACAGCGAACGCTGGGTCCCCGTGCCGATGCGGCCGTCGGCGCCCAGACCGTGGCGGACCTGGAAGCCCTGAACCGCCTGTTGCAGCTCCGACCCATAGGTCAGGCCCTCGGTCTTCAGCCGCGCGCCGTTCGCCGCCGTCAGGTCGCCTTCGGCCGTCAGCCGGTCGATCAGGGCCAGGATGCGCCGGTCGCTCATGTTCGGCTCGATCGTCGGGCCGGCCGGGAAGGCGGGCCAGCCGCCCTGGGCCGCCAGGCGACGATAACGGACATAGCCCGCCGACAGATTCTGATAGCCGATGTCGGTCGGCGCCAGACCCTCGAACCAGTCCAGCAGGATGTTGCGGGCCAGGGCGTCGCTCAGGCCGCGCGGCAGGTCCACGCGGTTCTTCTGCATCTCCCACAGGTCCTCGACCGTCTCGGGCCGGACCTTGCCCTCGGCCAGGACGCGGCCATAGGCCAGGGCTGCGGCCGTGGTGCGCAGATCCGACGAGGCGGGATCGGCGGCCAGGCCGACGAAGTCGAAATAGTCGCCGGCCGACAGGCCGTGCCGCTCGGTCCGACCGGCGACGGCGTTCAGGGCGCGCAGCCGATCGGCGGTCCACACCGGCCGCCAGCCGTTCATTTCATAGAAGGCGCGGACGTCGGCCTGTTGCGTCTCGGGCAGACGCGAAATCTGGTCGTTGAAACTGTTGTAGAAGGCGGTCGCCTGCGAACCGCGCTGCACGGTCACCTGCTGCGCGCGCGCCGTGGAGGCGAGGGTCACGGTCGCCGTCGCGACGCCCAGACCCAGTTCCCGTCTATTCATAACCCGTCCGCTTCCCGATGGGTCGATCCCCGTGGATCGACGCCCTTGCTTCGCCGTATGTGCGAACGCCGCTTATGTTACCGATGTTCCCGGCAAACAAAAAGCGCCGGTCCCGGGACCGGCGCTCTTCGTGAGCCGATTGCTGCTCAGATGCTGCCCAAATGCTGCAACGTGTCGCAGCCAGGACGCGCTTACTTCTTGATGAAGCCGGCGAACTTGTTGTTGAAGCGCGAAACGCGGCCGCCGCGGTCCAGCAGGTGGGCGTTGCCGCCGGTCCAGGCCGGGTGGGTCAGCGGATCGATGTCCAGGTTCAGCGTGCCGCCTTCCTTACCGTAGGTCGAGCGGGTCTGGTACGAGGTGCCATCCGTCATCACCACGGTGATGAAGTGATAGTCGGGGTGCGTATCGGCCTTCATTGGTCGTCGTCCGGTCTCTGGCGCGGTGACGATGCCGACCGTCGGTGCGCGTGAAATTGAGAATCCCGCCGAAAGAGTCAGCGGGAAAGAGCGGGGCGTTTACACCGGGGGGCGTTCCGGGGCAAGAGGCGGGCGCAATGACCGATCAAACCGCCGCTCCCGCCCGTTCCGCCGCCGTTTCGGGGCGCGCCTCCGGCGTCGGAACGGCCGAAGGCCGACCCAGCGCCGGGGCCCTTTTGATGGAGCAGATGTCCGAGGCGGGCGAGAAACGCGCCAAACGCCGCGACATTCGCCCCCTGGCCCGCCTGATCCCCTTCGCCATGCGCCACAAGGGCCATGCCCTGATGGCGGTCTTCTGGCTGCTGCTGTCCACCACCGCCTCGCTGGGGCTGACGGTCCTGGCCCGCGGGGCCATCGACCACGGGTTTGAGGCCGGCGGCGCCAATCTGAACCTGTGGTTCCTGCTGCTGGGCGCCAACGCCCTCTTCCTGGGCCTGGCCACCGCCGCCCGCTATTTCTACGTCACCCGCACGGGGGAGCGCGTCATCGCCGATGTCCGCAAGGGCTTGTTCGGCCGCATCCTGACGCTGGACCCGTCCTTCTACGCCCATATGCGCACCGGCGAGGTGCTGTCGCGCCTGACGACCGACATCGCTCTGGTCGAGACCCTGATGACCACCTCGGTCTCCTATGCCCTGCGCAACTTCCTGACCCTGATCGGCGGGGTCGCCCTGTTGTTCTTCGTCAGCCCCAAGCTGACGGGTCTGGTCATGCTGATCGTGCCCTTCCTGCTGGGTCCCATCTTCATCTTCGGCCGCCGGGTGCGCAAACTGACCGTCGCCTCTCAGGACCGGTTCGCCAACGCCGTCGGCTTCGCCGGCGAGAGCGTGGACGCCATCGAGACCGTCCAGGCCTTCGGCCGCGAACGCAGCGCCATCGCCCGGTTCGGCGCGGCCGTCGAGGACGCCTTCGCCGCCTCCCTGACCCGGATGCGGGCGCGGGCCTGGATGACCGCCCTGATCATCATCGTCATGTTCGGCGGCGTCACCCTGGTGCTGTGGCTGGGGGCGCTGGACGTGGTGGCGGGGGTGATGACGCCCGGCGCATTGCTGCAGTTCGTGCTGCTGTCGGTCTTCGCTGCCGGGGCGGTCGGCGCCCTGGGCGAGAGCTGGGGCGATGTTCAGAAGGCCGCCGGCGCCATGGAGCGGATCGAGGAGCTGATGCAGGCCAAGCCCGACATCGCCCCGCCGGCCCAGCCTGTCACCTTGCCGTCGCCGCCGCGCGGCGAGGTGTCGATGTCCGCCGTCGGCTTCTCCTATCCTGGCCGTCCCGACCTGCCCGCCCTGAAGGGCTTCAGCCTGACCGTCCGTCCGGGCGAGACCGTGGCCCTGGTCGGTCCGTCGGGGGCGGGCAAGTCCACCGTCTTCCGCCTGCTGCTGCGCTTCTATGATCCCCAGACCGGCGTGGTCTCGGTCGACGGCGTCGATGTGCGTCAGGCCGATCCCGTCGCCGTGCGCGACCGTTTCGCCTGGGTGTCGCAGGAGACGCCGCTGTTCTCGGGTTCGGCCCTGGAGAACATCCGCTTCGGCCGCGAGACCGCCACCCTGGAAGAGGCCCGCGCCGTCGCCGACAAGGCCCAGGCCCTGGGCTTCATCGACGCCCTGCCGGAAGGTTTCGACACCCCGCTGGGCGAACGCGGCAAGAGCCTGTCGGGCGGTCAGCGCCAGCGTCTGGCCATCGCCCGCGCCCTGGTCCGCGACGCGCCCATCCTGCTGCTGGATGAGGCGACCAGCGCCCTGGACGCCGAAAGCGAACGCCTGGTCCAGATCGCCCTCGACCAGGCCATGCAGGAACGCACCACCCTGGTCATCGCCCACCGCCTGGCCACCGTGCTCCGCGCCGACCGCATCGTCGTCATGGACGACGGCCGCGTGGTGGAGGAGGGGACCCACGACCAACTGGTGGCCAAGGGCGGGCTTTACGCGCGTCTGGCCGAACTGCAGTTCCGGGCCGGATAGACGCGCGGTCCGGCTACCTGGATCGCGCCAGGGCCGGGAAGTCGGAGAAGACGGCGTCCACACCCGCATCCGCGAAGGCGGCGGCGTAGCCCGCCATGTCGCCATGGTCGGCGAACCCTTCGCCCCGCCGCCGCTCGGCCGGGAGGAAGGCGTTCTCGGCCCGCAGGGTCCAGATCACCACCTTCAGCCCCGCCGCATGGGCGTCCGTGACCAGGGCGCTGGGCGCGGTCGTGCGGCCTTCGGCGTCGCGCGGCAGGACCAGGGTCATCTCCGGCGCGATCCAGTCGGCATAGGCGGCCATGGCCTTCAGGCCTTCGGGCGTGATCATCTGGGCGTAGGTCTGCGACGGCCGGTCCTCCGGCGCGCCGGCTGCACTGACCAGCTGCGCCAGCGGGACGTCGATCCTCTGCGACAGCCGCTCCAGCGGTCCGACCTCGAAACATTGCACGATGACGGGCGCGTCGGCGCCGGTCAGGCCCAGCCGCTCCAGTTCGCCCACGAAGGCGTCCTCCATCGGCAGGCCGATGGCGGCGAAATAGGTCGGGTGTTTCAGCTCGGGGGCCACGGCGATGGTGCGGCCGGTCCGGGCGGAGGCTTCGCGCGCGATGGCCACGACCTCGTCGAAGGTCAGGATGGGTTCTTGCCCGTCATAGGCGACATTGCCGGGCCGGAACTCGGGCAGCCGCTCCCTGGCCCGAAGGGTCTTCAGCTCGGCCAAGGTGAAGTCCTCGGTGAACCATCCGGTGATGGCGGCGCCGTCGATGGTCTTGGTGGTCTTGCGATCCGCGAACTCGGGCCGGTCGGCCACGTCGGTCGTGCCGCCGATCTCGTTCTCGTGCCGGTCGATGAAGACCCCGTCCCTGGACATCACCAGATCCGGCTCGATCACATCGGCGCCCTGTTCGATCGCCAGTTGATAGGCCGCGCGCGTATGCTCCGGCCGTTCGCCGGACGCGCCGCGATGGGCGATGATCAGGGGCTGGGCCACGGCGGGCGTTCCAACGAGCAGGGCGAGGGCGGTGACGATGGCGCGGATCATGCTCCTTGGATAGGGACGCCGCGCGACAACCGAATGACGACGGCGTTTCTCCCTCCTCCTGCGGGGGAGGGGGGCGAAGCGCAGCGGAGCCGGGCGGGACGGGCAGGGCGAAGTCCCCCAGACCTGATCGCGCGCCAGCCTTGCCGCCCCCACCCCGTCGCTTCGCGACGCCCCTCCCCGGTCGGGGAGGGAGAGGCGGCTGTGCGACCGTCAGGACGCCTGCAGCACCTTGCGCAGCTGCGGATGCAGTTCGCTGTTGCTGGCCAGAACCGACACGCCCGTCTTGGGATCGCCGTCCGCCTCGATGGTGGTCACCGACCCGCCGGCCTCGGTGACGAACAGGATGCCCGCCGCCACGTCCCAGGGCTTCAGGCCGCGCTCGTAATAGGCGTCGTAGCGGCCGGCCGCGACCCAGGCGAAGTCCAGGGCGGCCGAGCCCAGGCGGCGGATGCCGGCGACGCGCTGGCCGATGGCGTGGATGTCCTTGATGGCCTGGGCGTGGCCCGACTTGCCGATGAAGGGCAGGCCCGTGGCGACCAGGCTCTCCGACAGGTCGCGACGGCCGGCGACGCGGATCCGCTGGTCGTTCAGATAGCAGCCCTTGCCCTTCTCGGCCCAGAACAGCTCGTTCATCACGGGGTTATAGGTCACGCCGGCCACGATCTCGCTCGAACCGTCGGGCGCCCTGCGCTCCAGCCCCACCGTGACGGCGAAATGCGGCATGGCGTGCATGAAGTTGGTGGTGCCGTCGATGGGATCGACGATCCAGGTGTGGGACTTGTCGGTCCCCTCGATCATGCCGCGCTCTTCACCCAGGAAGCCGTAGCCCGGGCGGGCCTTCATCAGCAGTTCGTACAGGGTGTCTTCGGCGCGCAGGTCGGCGGTCGTGACGAAATCGCCCGGCCCCTTCCGCGACACCTGAAGCTGCGACACCTCGCCGAAGTCGCGCAGCATGGGGCGTGCGGTCTTGCGCACCGCGTCGAGCATGACTTGGAGCAGGGCGGAAGCGAGGGCCATCGGCGGATCTCCTGGTCCGCATGTCCTGAAAAGGCCCATTCTTCAGTAGGATGGGAGCCCGGACATGCGGAGAAGTGCAAGAAAGGGAACGGCCCCGGATGAGGCCGGCAGTGAGTCTTAGTCCGCGCGGCGGACGTATTCGCCGCTGGTCGTGTCGACGATGATGCGTTCACCGGCCGACATATAGGGCGGGATCATGATCCGCACGCCGTTCGAGGCGATGGCGGGCTTGTACGAGGACGAGGCCGTCTGGCCCTTCACGGTCGGCTCGGTTTCGGCGACTTCCAGCACGACCTGATCCGGCAGTTCCAGGCCGATCGGACGCTCTTCGTGCATCTCGATGATCACCTTCATGCCCTCTTGCAGATAGGGGATGCGCTCTTCGCCGACCCAGTCCTTCTGCAGCTCGATCTGCTCGTAGGTGGCGTCGTCCATGAAGACCAGGCTGTCGCCGTTGTCGAACAGATAGGAGAAGTCCTTCTGCTCCAGGGTCACGCGCTCGACCTTGTCTTCCGACCGGAAGCGTTCATTCAGCTTGTTGCCGGTCTCGAGGTTCTTGGCCTCGACGTTGGCGAAGGCGCCGCCCTTGCCGGGCTTGACGTGGCTGGCCTTGGTGACGACCCACAGGCCGCCATTGTGCTGCAGGACCATGCCGGGCTTGATGGTGTTGCCGTTGATCTTCATGGGGTCACATCGGGAATGGGGTTGCGCCCACGCGCCCGGATGGGGCGTGGCGAATAGGGCGCGATCCCTAGAGGAAGCCCCGGCAAAGGGCAAGGCGGCCTAATGCAGGCTGCGGCCGCCCGAGACGTCGTCCGCCTTGCGATGAAGCAGATTGCCCATCCGCACGCCCGATCCGGTCGGCGCCGCCATCTTGCCCGCCCCTTCGTCCAGCTTGCGCGCCTCGTGGGCGAAGGCGGCGGCCAGGCCCGCGGACGACATGGCCGCCAGCACCTGTTTCCACATCGACGACGGGCGCAGGCCCAGCCAGACGGCGTTGACGGTCTGGGCCGCGACCCACAGGCACATGGCCCTGGTCCGCTCGCGCGCCGGCGGGGCGTTCCAGACGCGCACGGCCGACAGGGTGGTGGCCGAGAACACCGCAGGAAGGATCAGACTGAAGGCGCCGTGGGGCTTCTCGGTGATCGGCAGGTCGCGGTCGCGAACCTGTCTCAAGGACCGTTTCGGCCTCAGCGCGCCAGAGGCTATGCCCGTCGCCAGCAAGGCGAACCCCACCGTCAGGGCGACGCCCATGGCCACATGCCCGGCGCTGCGCCCCTCGCTGTTCAGCAGGTCCACAGCCGCGTCGCGCACATCATCAATGGCGTCGTCGATGTCAGTCATGGTCCGCTCCAGCTTGCCCGTCGAAATCTAATGGCCGGGACCGGACGCGGTTCCGTCAGACCTCTTCCGGCTCGACCGGTTCCATCTCGCGCGGATCGAAATCATAGTCCAGCAGGTCGCCGGGGCGACACTCCAGAACGGCGCATAGTCGCGACAGGGTGCTGAAGCGAATGCCCTTCACCTTGCCGGACCGGAACAGGGAGAACTGGGTTTCGCTCAGGCCGACTTGGGCGGCGACATCGCGCGCCTTCAGGCCCTTGCGGACCATCAGATCATTCAGGGTCACGCGAACGGGCATTCAGATCATTTCGTCCATCTCGGCCTGCAGCAAGCCCGCCTGATCGATCACCCGTCCCAGAAGGAAGAGGGCGCCGCCGATCATGCCCAGGGTCATGCCGGCGACGTCGAAATAGGCCCAACTGCTCCGCTCGTCGCCCAGAAGCCGCATCAGATTGGTGACGCCGAACACGCTGAGCAGCCCGCCGAAGCCCAGCGCCAGCCCCACACGACGCAGGGCGGACGACAGGGTCGGCTGGATCAGCCGCCCCTTGGCCAACTGCCCCAGCGCCGACCCGATCGACCAGACGGCGAACAGGTAGAGAAGCGTCGGCGAGGCCCAGACGATCTCCCGAAGCAGGAGGGTGAGGTCTCTGTGTTCTCCGCGTGCTGCGAAGACCGCCGGCACGATCACATACATCAGCGCCAGGATCGCGCCGACGCTGCAAACCATGAAAACCGCGAGCCAGCGAAACTGCCGGCACATGCGGCGAAAACGGGCGAGATCGTCGGCGGCCATGGGTTTCCCTGCGGAGCTGAACCTGTCGTATCTTTAATCTTGACTTAAAAATCCTCCTCGCGCAACTTTATCTAAGAGTTAAACGCGGGGTGGGTTATGGCGGCCATAGAGACAGTAGGGCTGACGCGCATGTTCGGCCGCCGTTGTGCGGTGGACTCGGTGTCCATGACGGCGCCCAAGCATGCGGTCTATGGGTTCCTGGGGCGCAACGGCGCCGGCAAGACCACGACGATGAAGATGCTGATCGGGCTGTTGCGACCCACCTCGGGCGTGGCTCGGGTCTGCGGCGTCGACGTCGCGCAGGATCGCAGGGGGGCGGCCCGCAAGATCGGCGTCCTCCTGGAGGCGCACGGCTTCTACGCCCACCTGTCGGGACGAGAGAACCTGGACCTCACGCGCCGGCTTCTTGGACTTGCGGCGACCGAGATCGACAGGGTGCTGGAGGTCGTCGGCATGACGCGCGACGGCGGACGCCGGGTCGGCGACTATTCGCTGGGCATGCGTCAGAGGCTCGGCATAGCGCGCGCCCTGCTGGGGGCCCCGCCGGTGCTGATGCTGGACGAACCGACGAACGGGCTGGACCCCGACGGGATCGCCGACATGCGCCTGTTTCTGCGCGAACTGCCGATCCGCGCGGGGGCGACCGTCCTTCTGTCCAGCCACCTGCTCGGCGAGATCGAACAGACCGCCACCCACGTGGGCGTGATTCACGAAGGCCGACTGGTGGTCGAGGGCGAACTGGCCAGGCTGAAGGCCGAACTGGCGCCCGAGATCGGCTTGCGCGTCGATGACCCGGCGCGCGCGCGGGCGGTGCTGCAGTCGCTGGATCTGACCCTGAGCGAAGACGCGGGGGGCCTGGTGGCGCGGCTGCGTCCCGGCAACGATCACGACCAGGTCTGCGCTGCTCTGAACCGCGAGCTGGTGGCCGCAGGCGTCGCTGTGTTCGCCATCGGCGCCCGCGCCCGTTCGCTGGAGGGCGTCTATCGCGCCGCTTCCGCCCTGTCCCAATCCCGCTTTGCGGAGTCCGTCTGATGCTCGCCGTTCTGTCCGTCGAAATCCGCAAGCTGAACCGGTCACTGGCCCTTGTGTTGGCCGCGACCGCTCCGGCTCTGATCGCCGTCTTCGCCTTTTCAATGCTGCTACGGTCCGAGACGCCTTGGGAATGGGAGAGGTGGATCGGCAGCGCCACGGCGATCTGGGCCTATTTCATGATGCCCATGTGCGTCACCGCCCTGACTGCCCTGATCGCCCATATGGAGCATGGGCCGCGCAGCTGGGATCACCTGCGCGCCCTGCCTGTGCCACGCTGGACCCTCTATGCGTCAAAGGCGGTCTGCGTGATCGGCCTGGTGCTGATCATGAGCGCGGCCGTGCTGGCCATGACGATCGGGGCTGTGGTCCTCGGCGGCCTCATCAAGCCGGAGGCGGCTGCGGCTGGAGGACTGGACCTCGCGGCTCATGCCTGGATCCTGGCCAAGATCGCGGCGGCCGCCGTTCTGATGATCGCCCTTCAGTTCTGGACGGCGATCCGGTTCGCCAGCTTCGTGCCCGGCCTTGTGCTGGGCATCGGCGGAACCTTCTTCGGCGTGGTGGCGACCTCGGCGAAAGAGGGCGTCTTCATGCCCTGGCAGATGCCGGTGAATATTCTGGCGACCGAGGCGTGGCGCGTCCAGACCGCCTTGACGCTGGGCGGCGGTCTGGGTCTCGTCGTCCTCGCGGCGGCGATGATCCACCTGGCCCGCCGCGAGGGCTGAGGATCGATCAGCCGCCGGTGGCGCTGTTGTCGGTGACAATTTCCTTCATGGCCGACTGCAGATAGTTCTGCGCGCCCATCAGCTCGATCAGCTTGTGCTGGTTTTCCAGGAAGTCGATGTGTTCCTCAGTGTCGGCCAGAATCTTCATCAGCAGGTCGCGGCTGACGTAGTCGCGGGTCTCTTCGCACAGGGTAACGGCGGCGGCGGTCGCGACGCGGCTGTCCAGCTCCAGTTGCAGGTCGGCGCCCAGGCATTCGATCGGATCCTCGCCGACCTTCAGCTTGTGCAGATCCTGCAGATTCGGCAGGCCGTCCAGGAAGAGGATGCGTTTGATCAGCATGTCGGCGTGTTTCATCTCGCCGATCGATTCTTCGTAGATGACGTGCCCCAGGTGGGCCAGACCCCAGCTTTCGAACATGCGCGCATGCAGGAAATACTGGTTCACCGCCGTCAGCTCGTTGGTGAGCACCGCGTTCAGCGTGCGGAGGATAGCGGGGTCGCCCTTCATGGCCGTGTCCTTGGTCTTGCGACGGCGCCTTCGCCGTCTGTCGAGCGACGCAATACCACAGTAAAATCGACCCTGCTTATTTGCGAGTTTTTATCACTGCATTGATAGTGCGAGTGATTTTCGGCAGCAAGCGAGGGGCTATTCAGCCGCCATGGCGAAGGCTTCGCGGCTGTCCTGGATCATCTGGCGCATCTCGCAGACGCATTTGGCGCATTGGGCCTGGCACTGGTGGCTGGCGAAGATGTCGCGCGGCCGACAGGCGCCGGCCTCGATGGCCTGGGCCACATCCCGCTTGCGAAGACCATTGCAGTTACAGACGTACACGAGAGTTCTACGCGTTCCACCGACTGAGAATGGTTCGCTATAGCACCCCTTAAGGCGATTGCAAGTCGTTCGCATGGGTGTGCGACGACGGACCCGTTGACGAATGGTCGCAGGAGAGGGAAGTCAGCCCCATGGCCAGAACCCCGACCGTTCCCGACCGCCCGCCCTGCCGGCTGTATCTGATCACCCCGCCCGCGATTCCCGATCTGGACGCCTTCGCCGCGACCCTGGACGAGGCCCTGGGCGCCGGCGACGTGGCCGCCCTGCAGATTCGGCTCAAGCCCGCCGACGACGCCGCCATTTGCGCGGCCGTTGAGCGGCTGGCGCCGATCGCGCGGCGTCATGGGGTGGCGGTCCTGCTGAACGATCGACCCGATCTGGCGAAGGCGACGGGCTGCGACGGGGTTCATATCGGCCAGGAGGACGGCTCGCTGGCCGAGGCGCGGCGCATCCTGGGACCGGACGCCATGATCGGCGTGACCTGCCACGACGACCGCGACCTGGCCTGGGACGCGGCCGAGGGCGGGGCGGATTATGTCGCCTTCGGCGCCTTCTATCCGACCGACACCAAGACGACGGTCCACCGACCCGGTCTGGAGATCCTGACGGTCTGGCAGGAGACTGTCGAGACGCCCTGCGTCGCCATCGGCGGAATCACCGTCGAGACGGCGGCGGAGGTGGCGCGTGCGGGCGCAGATTTCATCGCCGTCAGCGCCGGGGTCTGGTCCTACGACGCAGGTCCAGCTTCAGCGGTTAAGGACTTCAATCATAGATTGAATAATTAGCATGTGACCATGTTTCAGGGGATATTAGGAACCGCATGGTTTGATGGCGCGATCAATCGCCTCGAGACCCTGCATGACCCTGAGCCGTGTGCTCGACATCGATGTCGCGGCGCCGCCGACGCAGCCGTCGGCCGCGCGCATGCGCGCGGCTGAGCCGGGCAGGGGCGATGTCTTCGCCCACCCCTTGATTCCCGTAATGACCGGCGTGGCTGTCGCTGTTCTGGCGGCGGTGTCCATCGGCTGGGCCCATAGTCTGGGGCTCATCACGGGACTTTGGGGCGTGTGCGGGGTGGCGGTCGCCGTTTGGCTTCGGACCGGGCGAGGGCGGCGTCACGACGTGGCCTTCGCCACCGTCCTGATGATCAGCATCCTGATCGGCGAGTTGATCGCCGGCTACAAGCCCATGCTGTCCCTGCTGTTCGCTCTGGCGAACATGGTGGAGATCATCGGGGCGGTTCTTCTGGCGCGCCGCTTCGCCCCGACGCTGAACGTGTCCAGCCTGAACGGCGTGGCGCGGTTTCTCATTTGCACCGCGGCTCTCGCGCCGATCCCGGCGGGCGTGTTCGCGTCGATCGCCTTGGCGCCGTTCGGTTCGGGCGACGTGCTGGAAACGTTTCAGACCTGGTGGTTCGGTCATGCGCTGGGCCTGGCCGTCATAGGCACGCTCGGCTTGTCTCTGACCTGGTCCACCCTGGCGCGTCTCACCCGCCCCGGCGCGCTGTTGGAGGCCGGCCTGTTGCTGGCGGGCGTGCTGGCTGTCCAGTTCTTCGGCCTGACCGGCCGTGCTGAGATCGGTGTGGCGATGATCCCCTTGTTGCTCGGGGTCGCGGTCCGACTCGGCGTCGCGGGCACGGCCTTCAGCCTGCTGGTCGTCACCCTGCTGTCGGTCGGGGGCGCCATGCTCGGCTACGGTCCCCATATCGAGACCCTGAGCCGGTCGGAACAGGTTCTGGCGGCCCAGCTCCAGGTTCTGGTCGGCTATATGCCGATCCTGCTGGTCGCGGCCCTTCTGGAGGAGCGCGACCGACTGTCCGAACGGGCGCGAGCCGGGCAGGTCCGGGCGGAGCGAGCCTCGGAGGCCAAGTCGCGCCTGCTCGCCAATGTGGCGCATGAGATCAAGAGCCCGGTCGCCGGCGTGATCGGCATCGGCAATCTGTGGTCGACCGGCCAGCTCGGGCCTGTCACGCCCCAGCAGACGGAAATGGCGGACGTGCTGGTCAAGACCGCGCGCCAGGTGGAGGCGCTGGCCCACGACCTGCTCGATGTGGCGCGAGCCGAGTCCGGCGCGGTCAAGGTCGATCTGCGGCCGACCGATATTCCCGGCCTGCTGGAAGACGTAAGGCGCGCGGCCATGCTCAGGTCGGAAGCCCAGTCGGTGGATGTGCAGGTGGTCTGCGAGGGCGACGGTCTGATCGCGGTGGCCGATTCCCAGCGACTGGCGCAGGTGATCGACAATCTGACCAGCAACGCCCTCAAATACGGCGGCTCTGGCGGGCGGGTGATTCTGCGGGCGCTTCGTGCTGACCAGCATATCCGCATCGAGGTGGTCGATTTCGGTCCGGGCCTGTCCTCACAGAAGCAATCGCAGCTGTTCGAGCCCTTCAACCGTCTGGGACTGGAGCGATCCAGCTTGGAGGGTCACGGCGTCGGTCTGGCCATCGCCAAACGACTGGTCGAACTGCAGGGCGGCGCCATCGGCGTGATCTCGAGCCCCGGCGAGGGCGCGACCTTCTGGGTGAATCTGCCGCACGCCTGACCGCACGCTTGCGGTTCCTTCGGCGCCGGGTAATGGTCCGGCCATGGTCGTCATCGCTCTCGCCGTCGCTCTTGTGTCCGGGCAGGACACGTCCACGCCGCGCTCGGCCTCGGATCTGACTCGCGATCTCAACAGCGGACCGCCGTTCGCGACCTCCGCCCCGACCTCGGCTCCTGTTTCGGCCCCCGCGCAGGTCGCCCCTGCGCCTGCGCCTGCGCCCGTCGGGGTGGAGCCGGCCCCGCAGTCCAGGCCTGCGCCCCAGCCCTCGACCTTGACCCGCGACCTGAACAGCGCGCCGGCCTCGACCGCCCGGCCCGTGACGCCCGGGGCGCAGACGCCCGCTGCCCAAACGCCCGCTGCCCAGAGGCCTGTTGCCCAGAGGCCGGTTACGCCGCCGCCTGCGCAGACCCCTGTCCGGTCTCCATCGACCGCCCCCGTCGTCCAGCGCCCCACCGCCGCGCCGACGCCTGCGCCGGTTCAGGCCAGTCCCGGGCGGCCCGCGCCTGCGCCCGCGCCAACCCAGACGCCGTCAACGGTCGCCCCGGCGCCTGCGCCGCCCGTCGGGCCTCAAGGATTGGACGCTGCGGCCATGGCCGCCCTGCCGTTCACGCTGGACCTGCCGTCCGGAACCGTGCTGACCCAGTCGCGCGCCGGCGCTGACGCCCGAATCTACGCCGTCCGTCGCGGGGACACGGTTCTGGTCATGATCTACGCGGGGCCGGCGTCGCAGTTTCCCATCTATGACGGCCAGATGATCCAGGCCGGCGGACGGGCCTCCATCGTCGTGACCGAGGGCGGACGCCGCCTGGCCATCGAGCATCTGTTCCAGCGTGCGACCGCGCCGCAGGAAATCCACGTCTGGGTGGCGTCGCCGGACGGCGCCGACCGCGAACAGGGCGAACGGATCGCCCAGTCGGTCGACGCCCGCTAGGCGATCTCAGTTTTCGGACCAGACCGCCATTTCGGTTCCCGCCGGATCGGCGAAGTGGAACCGCCGGCCGCCGGGAAAGGCGTAGATCGGCTTCAGGATCACGCCGCCCGCCGCCTGGACCTTGGCCTGCATGGCTTCCAGGTCGTGGGCGTAAAGGATGGGCAGGGGCGTCTTGGTCCGCTCGGCCTGATCGGCGTCGAAACCTCCATCCAGTCCCTGGTCGAACGCGGCGTAGGTGGGGCCGTAGTCCACGAAGGTCCAGCCGAAGGCCCGGCTGTAGAATTCCTTGGTTTCGGGCAGGCTGGCGGCGGGCAGTTCGAGGTAGTCCAATTTTCCGTCTTCACGCACGGGTGATCTCCTGGGGTGCGGCGCCACCGACGAACCTCTCTTGCACGCCGCCCGGATGTGCGCAAACCTGCAAACGGTTCGCAGTTGCAGGAGTCGCTGATGATCGTGATGACGACGGGTCTAACCGGCCTGATGGCTCTGATGCGACAGGATGAGAAGACGGCCGCACGAACGGAAGAGCGCGCGCCTGTCCGCCCGACAGTGGTTTCGGACAGTCAAAAGCTGCGCGCCCGACCGGGCTGATCGACCCGCCCTCAGTCCTTGGCCGTCAGCCCACCTGGGCGCGGTGGCGCAGCAGGGCGTCGGCCAGGACGCAGGCGGCCATGGCCTCGACCACCGGCACGGCGCGAAGGGCGACGCAGGGGTCGTGGCGGCCCTTGGTGCGCAGGTCGGTCTCCTCGCCGTCGCGGGTGATGGTCTGGCGCGGCGTCAGGATCGAGGAGGTGGGTTTGAACGCCACCCGAGCCGTCACCGGCTGGCCCGTCGATATGCCGCCCAGAACCCCGCCCGCATGGTTGGACAGGAAGACCGGCTGCTTGTTCAGGTCCAGCCGCATCTGGTCGGCGTTGTCCTCGCCCGACAGTTCAGCGGCTGCGAAGCCGGCGCCGATCTCGACGCCCTTGGCGGCGTTGATCGACATCAGGGCGGCGGCCAGTTCGGAATCCAGCTTGCCGTACAGGGGCGCGCCCCATCCGGCCGGCACGCCTGTGACCTCCAGCGCGACCACGGCGCCGATGGACGAGCCGGCCTTGCGGATATCGTCCAGATAGGCCTCCCACGCGGACACGACGGCGCGCGAGGCGGCGAACAGGGGATTGTCGTGGACGGCGTCGAAATCGATGTCTTCGGGGGCGATCCTGTGCGGACCGATCTGGACCACGCCGGCCCGGATTTTGATCCCGTCGCCCAGCACCTTGCGCGCCACGGCGCCCGCCGCCACCCGGCTGGCGGTTTCCCGCGCCGAGGACCGTCCGCCGCCGCGCGGATCACGAACCCCGTATTTGGTCTGATAGGTGAAGTCGGCGTGGCCCGGCCGATAGGCGCGGGCGATCTCGCCATAGTCCTTGGACCGCTGGTCCTCGTTCTGGATCAGGATCGAGATGGGCGTGCCGGTGGTCACCGGGCCTTCGCCGTCGTCGAACACGCCCGACAGGATCTGGGCCGTATCGCTCTCGCGCCTCTGGGTCACGAAGCGCGAACCCCCGGGCTTGCGCTGATCCAGCCAGGGCTGGAGATCGGCCTCGGTCAGCGGGATCAGCGGCGGACAGCCGTCCACGACGCAGCCGATAGCCGGCCCATGGCTCTCGCCCCAGGTGGTCACGCGAAACAGATGGCCGAAGGTGTTGTGCGACATGGCGCAACCTAATGGTCGAGGACGGCGGCCAGGTCCAGTGTCCGGGCGGCGTCGTGCAGCCGACGATCTCGTGTCCACAGCCGCGCGCCTGGCGTCAGTCGGGTGGAGGCGAGGAGGTGAAGATCCAGATAGCCGACGCCAATCCCGAAAAGCCGGTTCTTTTCGATCAGGGTCAGCACCTCTTGGTGCGAGGCGGCGACAGCGGTCGGCAATCGCGAGAGTTGGTCGAGAAAGGCGCGACGGTTGGCGAGGTTTCCAGCGGCCAGTTCACCGATGATGGCGGGATGGCACAGGATGTCCTCGCCACGAAGCCGCTCAGCCAGGGTCTGGTCTGTTGATCGCAGGTGCGCGATCCATACCGAACTGTCGGCCAGGATCATTCCTCGGCCAATTCGGGGCGTCGCCGAGGCGCGGCTGTGGCTTTGGGGTCAGTTCCGCCCATGGCGGCCAGGCGACGCGCCGCCTCGCGGGCGACGAACGCCTTCAGGGCTTCACGAATGATCGCGGACCGCTCGGACAGACCGGAGTATTCCGCCGCCATTTCCATCAGTTCGTCATCGAGTGTCACGGTGGTCCGCATGGCGTGCCTCATCAAAAACGTCACCAGATGATGCGCTCAATGATGGGACGCTTCAAGATCAGGCCGCCAGACGCTCCGGCGCCCAGGCGCGGGTGAACCGGACCAGCATATCCTCGGCGGCCGAGGGCGCCTCCGACGACGGGGTCAGGGTCACGAACAGATGGCCCGCCGGATGGGGACCGCGCGCAGGCAGGCCCATGGCCTTGAACCGCACCCGCGCCGGGGCCGCCATCTCGGGCGTGATCCAGGCCGAGCGGGCGCCCGCATGGGTTTCGATCTCGACCCGGCCGCCTTCGTCCAGCAGGCGCGAGGGGGTTGGCCAGGTCATGAACAGATCATCGCCCATGACCGAAAGCCCGTCCTCGGGCCGGATCAGTACCACCAGATACAGGTCCGAACCGTCCGTCGCGCCGCCGCGCAGCCGCAGATGCTCGCCCGTGCGCAGGCCCGCCGGGACGGCGACCCGAACCGTGCGCGCGCCCAGCCTCAGTTCGACCCGCGCGCCGGCCAGGGCCTGCATCGGGCTGAGCCCCAGCACCGGCCGCGGCGTGGGGCGTTCGACGGGCGCCGCCAGGCTGGGACGGGCAGGGGCGTGGGCCTGGATCAGGCGGTAGGCGGCGATCACCCGCCGGAACCGTTCGGCGTCTCCGCCGGCCTGGTCCGGACGCGCCGCCTTCACCGCTGCACGGAAGGCGGCCTTCAGGGCGGTGGCGTCGGTCGCGCCGTGCAGACCCAGGATCGACAGGGCTTCGCGAACGGCGGCGGCGTCGGAGGTGGAACGGATGGCGCTCATTCCCGTACCGTTCGCGCCTTAGGGTCAATGCCGGGTTAACTTAACTTTTCGGGCTACCGCGCTTCGCGCTCCTTGAGGCCATTCATGTCGGGCTACCGCGCCTCGCGCTCCTTGAGCCCGGGGGGCCGTTTTGATCCCGATCATTTCCACCGCCTCTGTCCCGCGCTAAGTCAGGCGCATGACCCCCCCCGTGATCCCGCCCAGCCCGTCGCGCGAAGAGTACGCGCGCGACTATGCCGCCGCTCTTGCCGCCAATGGCGACGAGACGATCTTTGACCGGGTCGAGCCCATCGGCCTGTTCGTCGAATGGCTGGCCGAGGCGGGGGCGCACGAGGTCAATGA
The DNA here is from genome assembly GCF_049898245.1 of Brevundimonas sp. TSRC1-1. Taxonomy (NCBI): domain Bacteria; kingdom Pseudomonadati; phylum Pseudomonadota; class Alphaproteobacteria; order Caulobacterales; family Caulobacteraceae; genus Brevundimonas; species Brevundimonas sp. TSRC1-1. Next base: position 535,381 of record NZ_JAFCXI010000003.1, on the reverse strand, counting down.
TTCCAACGCCATGACCCTGTCCACGGTGGACGCCGACGGCATGCCCGACGCCCGGATCGTCCTGCTGAAGGATGTGGATGGGCGCGGCTTCACCTTCTATTCGAACCGCGAGAGCGCCAAGGGTCTGGAGTTGGACGCCCGTCCGGTGGCCGCCCTGACCTTCCACTGGAAGTCGTTGCGGCGTCAGGTGCGGGTGCGCGGCCAGGTGCAGCCGGTCAGCAAGGAAGAGGCCGACGCCTATTTCGCCAGCCGCGCCCGCGAGAGCCGGGTCGGGGCCTGGGCCTCGGACCAGTCTCGTCCGCTGGACACGCGTGCGACGCTGGAAGGCGCCGTGGCGCGCGAGACCGCCCGGTTCGAGGGTGACGAGGTGCCGCGCCCCGAACGCTGGACCGGCTGGCGTGTGACGCCGCAAAGCGTCGAATTCTGGCGCGACCGTCCATTCCGCCTGCATGACCGGCTGCGCTTCACGCGCGACGGCGACGCCTGGAGCCGCGAACGCCTCTGGCCTTGATGTCGCGGCCGTTCGGCGCGAACGAAACGCTCTGGCTTCGGCCGCGTTAAGCTCGCTCGTCTCGGCCAAGGGTCTTCATGCGTTTTCTGTCGCTTCTGTTTGCGTCCCTGCTGCTTGCGGCCTGCGCCACCCATCCCGGCAAGGTCGATCAGGTCCGGTTCGCCAGCGATGCCCGGTCCGTGCTGGCGGCGACACAGGCCGGGACGGTGCGAGGCGTTCAGGGCGCGGGGGTTCGCGCCTTTCTGGGCGTGCCCTTCGCCCGTCCGCCGGTCGGCGATCTGCGCTGGCGCGCGCCGCAGCCGGTCCAGGCCTGGACCGGCGTGCGCGATGCGACCCGGCCGGGATCGGACTGCACCCAGGCCATTGGGCGCAAGGCCATTCTGGGCGGGGGCGGCGGCCTCGTCGTGGGGGGCGAGGACTGTCTGTATCTGAACATCTATGCGCCCGCCGGATACGCCGCCGAGCTGCGGCCGGTGATGGTCTATATTCCCGGGGGCGCCTTCACTGTCGGCTCGGGCGTCAACTATGATCCGTCGAAACTTGCTGCCGATCAGGATCGGGTGGTCGTCACCCTGAACTACCGCCTGGGCGCCCTGGGCTGGCTGGCCCATCCGAAATTCCAGGCGGAGAGCGAAGGCTTCGGCGGCAATTTCGGCCTGATGGACCAGCAGGCGGCCCTGCAATGGGTGAATCGGAACATCGCGGCCTTCGGCGGCGATCCGGCCAATGTGACCCTGTTCGCCGAGAGCGCAGGGGCATGGACGGCCTGCTACCTGATGGCCTCGCCCAAATCCGAGGGCCTGTACCAGCGGGTCATCATGCAAAGCGGCGGATGTCTGGAGCCGTCGTCCCTGGTCAGCGCGGAGGAGGCGGCCAGGACCGGGCCGATTTTTGCGGAAAACCTGGGGTGTGGCGGCCCCGATCAGATCGACTGTCTGAAGTCCCTTCCGGCCTGGCGGTTGGCGCGCGCGCCGTCCCTGCGGGCCGGGATCAATGGGCCCGGATCCTGGGGACCGGTTCATACCGACGCGACCGTGCCGGAAAGCCCGGCCCTGGCGATCCATGAGGGCCGCTTCACCCGCGTGCCGGTCATCGTCGGCACGAACCTGGACGAGGGGCGGCTGTTCGCCAACGAGGTCAAGGATATGGATCGCTACCAGAAGGAGACGATCTGGATGTACGGCGATGTCGGCCCGCGCGTGCTGGACCGTTATCCGGTCGGTCCTGAGGGGCCGGCCTACGCCATCGCTGCGAACTTCACCGACCAGAGGTTCGCCTGTCCGTCCCAGGCCCTGCGCCGTCAGTTGTCCCGCTATGTGCCGGTCTGGGGCTATGAGTTCGCGGATCGCGGCGCGCCCTTCGTCCTGCCGGACTGGCTGGTCGGCCTCGACCTGGGCGCCTATCACGCCAGCGAACTGGCCTATGTGTTTGGGACCAGTTGGGTCTTCACCGATGTGAAGCGGTTCACACCCCTACAGAAGGCCCTGTCCGACCGGATACAGCGGCTGTGGGCCGGCTTCGGCCAGGGCGACTTCGGCCCCGAATGGCCCCGCGTCGAGGGTGCGGGGCCGGTGCGGGTGTTCACGGCCCAGGGCGACCGACTGGATAGGGACTTCTTCGGCCGCCACCACTGCGACTTCTGGGACGGAACGCCTTTCGGCGCGGTTCAGTAGTCAGACGAACCGCACGGTCACGCCGGGCTTGACCTTGTCGGCCAGCATCCAGGCGTCCCAGTTCGTCAGGCGGACGCAGCCGTGCGAGGCGGTCTTGCCGACCAGATGCGGGTCGGGCGTGCCGTGGATGCCGTAGCTGGGTTTGTTCAGATCGATCCAGACCACGCCGACCGGATTGTTCGGTCCCGGCTGAACCACGACCTTGCGGCTCCCTTCGCCAAAGCTCAGCTTGGACGGGTCGTAGGTATAGTTCGGATTGCGGGCGACGCCGTTGACCTTGACCGTGCCGGTGGGCGTCGGATTGTCGCCGCTGCCGATGGTGGCCGGGAAATAGGCGATCAGCTTGCCGTCGGCGGCGAAGGCCTTGACCGACCCCTCGGCCTTGTTGACGTCGATATGGTCCACCTCGGCGGGCAGGGGCTTGGTGTTCACCGCCGGAACCAGCAGGGGCTGACCGACACGGTTGAAGTCTGCGCCCGGATTCATCGCCCTCAGCAGGCCCTCGGTCACGTGGAAACGTTCGGCCAGGGCTTCGACGATATTGGCGTATCCCATGGCGGCCGCCTCGCCCTGGGCTTCCAGATCAGTCGGAACCACGCCGACATAGGGGCCGGCCACGTCCTCCTGGGTGATCCGATAGGTCGAGGTCACGGCGCCGATCCCCACGGCGCGAAGCCGGCCCATGATGTCGGCGTCCAGTTCGCCGGTGACGGGCAGACCCTGCGCCTCCTGGAAGGCCGAGATCGCCTGACGCATGTTCGAGCCGGCCAGTCCGTCGATGGCGCCGGGCGAAAACCGCGCCCGTTCCAGCAAAATCTGGGCGCGGATCAGGGCCGGTTCCGGTTGAGCCGGATTTTGCGCCGTCGTCTGGGGCGCGTCGGGCGCAGGGGGCGAATAGGCGCTGTTCTCGATGGCGTCGCGCGACAGGGGGCCTGACTGCCCGACTTCGGCGGCGGGGGACGTCGCCGCATCTCGGTCATTGTCGGCGGGCGGGGAACAGGCGGCCAAGGTCAGGACGGCGAGACTGGAGGCGAGGCAGGCGAAACGGCGGTTCATTCGGGAGCTTTCGGAGGCGACAGACAAGGGCGTGGTGGCGTCGGGTTCAGTTCTCCTCGCCCGTCGCAGGATCGGTCGCGGTCTCGCCCGAGTTGCTGGAGCCTTCCGAGCCCTTGGGTTCGGTCGCGGGGCGCGGCGGTTCGCCGTCGTGGTCCGGACGCAGGTTTTCGTTCTCTACGTTGCGATTGTCGGGGCGTGCGTCTGTCATGGGGGTCTCCTGGCGGAGCAGGCCTCCGCAGGATGGCAACGCGCGCGGGCCGGCGGGGCTCCCGGCTGTGGCGATATCACCCCGTTCACCATGACGATGAACCATACCGAAACGGGCCATGGCGCATGGTTTCTGGAATGGACCTTGCTCCCAAGGGTCGCATGAGGACGCGCATGGCCGAAACGCTGCAGGTCGAGATCATGAGCGCGGCGGCGATGGACGCCGCCGCGATCGCCCTGTGGCGCGACTGGACGACGACCAATCCGGCCCTGACCAGTCCCTATTTCCGCTGGGACTATACGCAGATCGCCGCCCGCGTCTGTCCGGGCGCGGCCGTGGCCGTGTTTCGGCGCGGGGGGCGGATCGTCGGCTTCTTCCCGCATCAGAAACGCGGCGGATCGGTGCAGCCGCTGGGTGCGCCGATGAACGACTATCATGGCGTGATCGCCGCCGAGGGCGAGACCATCACGCTGGAACAGGTGGCGCACCTGCTTCATGCACGCCGGTTGAACGTCCCCGGCTGGATCGGCGCGGCCGAGACCGGCCAGGCGCGTGAGACCGTTCAGGTCGCCATGCCGGACGCCGGCTTCGACGCCTGGTACGCCGAGCGCCGCGTGACCTTCGGCAAATATTTCAAGGACAAGGAACGGGCCCGTCGCAGCCTGGAGGCCGAGCTGGGCCCCGTTCGGGTCGAACGCGGCCTGCGCGACCCCGCCCTGCTGGACCAGTTGATCGATCTGAAGGCGGCCCAGTATCGCCGGTCGGGCCTGCACGACATTTTCGCCTGCGGCTGGACGCGCGACCTGCTCCACGCCCTGATGGCGGACCCCCGGCCGGACTTCGGGGCCTCGATAGCGGCCATGCATGCGGGGGACAAGCTGGTGGCGATCGAGTTCTCGCTACACGCGGGTCGGCATTATCATTTCTGGTTCCCGGTCTATGAACCCAGCCTGGCGCGTTGCTCGCCGGGGATATTGCTGAGCATGGACACGATGCGGCTGGCCTCGGCCGAGGGTTTCCGGGTCTTCGACTTCGGGTTCGAGGGCGAGAGCTACAAGAAGTATTTCGTCAACGCCCGGCAGACGGTGCGCGAGGCGGTGGTGATGCGGCCCGGCCTGACCCAGGCCCTGGGCGACGCAGCGGTAGGCGTGCTGGACAAGGCGGGCGGCCGGGGCGAGGCGCTGCGGGCGTCGCTGCGCCGTCGCTGGTCCACCATCGAGGCCTGCGAGGCCTCGCCGGTCGGGCGGCTGCGCGGCGCGGCCGTCGCGGTTCGATCCGCCGTCAGCAAGGCCGCCGCCCGCAGGAAGACGCCCACGCGCGTCGCCCATGTCTGAGGATAGGATCATGAGCGGCCGCCGCACCCGCTATCCCGGCCCCATCGCCGAGGCCAATACCCATCCGCACAGCCTGGTGGAACAGGGCTTCGCCGAGGATGCGGCCCTGGCCGCCGTGCTGGACCGCTATCCGGCCGAACTGTTCGACATCAACCTGTACGACTACGACGACGCGGGCCAGGTCAGCCTGCGCACCGGCGCGCGGGGGCGGCTGTCGGGCGAGGATCTCCTGGAGGCGATCAAACAGGGCCGGCTCTGGGTCAATCTGCGCGGGGTCGAGACGGCCTGGCCCGAATTGTGGGCGGCGGCGATGAAGGATTTCGCCGCGATCCAGGCGACCTATCCGGGTCTGCGGGCTGTGCGGAACGCGGGCCAGCTGATCCTGTCCTCGCCCAAGGCGCGGGTGCCCTATCATTTCGATGCGGCGGGGGTGGTTCTGTTCCACCTGCGCGGGCGCAAGAGGCTGTTCGTCTATCCGGGCGACGAGCGGCATCTGCCCGAGCGCAGCATGGAACAGGTCGTCGCGCGCCAGACGACGGAGGAACTGCCCTATGATCTGGCGTTCGAGAACGACGCCCAGATCATGGATCTGGAGCCCGGCCGCGCCCTGACCTGGCCCCTGTATGCGCCGCATCGTGTGGAGAACCTGGACCGGTTCTGCGTCAGCCTGTCGATGGATTTCCAGACCTGGCCGTCGCGGTTCAGAAACGGCGCACTGTTCACCAACGCCGTGATCCGCAGCCGGGGCGGCGAGCCGCGCCTCACCGACGGCATGGCGGCGCCGGAGTTGGCGGCGCGCTGGGTCGCGTCGCTCGCTTTGAAGCGGGCCGGGGCGATGAAGAGCCGGATCGCGACCTTCGAGCGCGACTTCCAGCCCGAGGTCGGGGCTGCGGACGGCGCGGGCGCCTTGAACGCCACCCGTTAATTCGAGTTCATGACCTCGAGTTAAAATGACTCGCGGGTCGCCAGCGCGCACCTTTTCCTCATATCCGGGAAAGGGAACGCCTCCATGAAAACCGCTCTGATCGCCGCCGCCGCCGTCGCCGCCCTGACGGGGTTGGCCGCCGCCGCGCCCGCATCGGCCGGCGAAGTCGAGATCCGCAACGCCGTGGCGCGCGTGGTCGTCATCGTCGAGGACCGCCAGGACATCGCCGTCGAGGTGACACAGGGCCGGTCACGGCTGCCGGCCGTACAGGTGCGGCGCAACGGCCGTGACGTGGAGATCGACGGCGGGCTCCGCCGCAATGGCCTCTGGGGGCGTGGCGACGGCATACGCAACTGCAACTCGGGCCGCGCAGACGCAGCCCAGCCCGGCCAGGGCGCGACGGTCGAGGTGCGCGATCTGGGCCGCATCCGGCTGGAGGACGCGCCCCTGATCATCCTGCGCACGCCGCGGAACGTGGATGTCAGCGCCGGCGGCGCCGTGTTCGGCGCCGTGGGACGCGGCGCGCGCTCGGTCGAACTGAACAGCGGCGGCTGCGGCGGCTGGACCATCGCCAATGTGGACGGCGACCTTGAGCTGGGCGTCGGCGGTTCGGGGTCGATCCGCGCCGGGACGTCGCGGACGCTGGACGCCAGCGTCGGCGGTTCAGGCTCGGTTTCGGCCGGCGGCACCGGCGACCTCAAGGTCGCCGTCGGCGGCTCGGGCAATGTGGAGGTCGCCAGCGCTAATGGTCAGGGCGACATCTCCATCGGCGGCTCGGGCGGGGTGAACGTCCGCCAGGGTCGGTTGGACAAGCTGTCGGTCGCCATCGGCGGGTCCGGCGACGTCCGCTACGGCGGAACGACCCGCGACCTCAGCGTCGCCATCGCCGGCTCGGGGAACGTCCGCGTCGCCGCCGCCACAGGCTCAGTGTCCCGCACCGTCGTCGGATCAGGGACGCTTCATATCGGGCGTTAAGACCCGTATCTCGCCGCGAGAGGAAAGGCCCCCGGTCGTGGAACCCTGGGGGCCTTTTTCGTGCGTCGATCCGGACATGAAAAAAGCCCCGGCGGATCGCTCCGCCGGGGCTCTTCTCATCCCGTGAGGGAGGCCGTTGCTTACAGGCCGCCCAGGACGCTCGTGATCGACGAGACGTTCAGGCCGGCGCCGGCGCGGTCACGCGCTTGCAGACCGCCGCCGAAGCTGTAGCGCAGGCCCAGCGACCAGGTGTCGACGTCGATCGAGTCGACGTCGGCGCGGGTGTAGGCGGCGCCGACCGAGAACGGGGTGTTCTCGATTTCGTACTCGGCGCCCACGCCATAGGTCCAGGCGTCCACGTCGCCGCCGGCCACGTCCACGTTGTTGTAGCTGACGCCGGCGTTCAGGCGCAGGTTCGGCATGACGTAGAAGGCGGCGTCGCCGCCGACGGTCCAGATGTCGGCGTCGCTGTCGTCAGACGTGGTGTAAGCGACCAGGCCGGTCAGGGTCGCGTTGGACAGGTACTTCTGGGCTTCGGCGCCGACGGTCCAGACGGGATCGTTGCCCGAACCGATGTCGTTGGCGGCGACGAAGGCGCCGGCGCGGACGTCCGAGGTCCACATCTTGGTCAGGTGAGCGGCGGCGACGCCGGTGACGTCTTCTTCACCGAAGGCCTTGGTGTAGTCGACGGCGCCGTTCAGGGTCACGGTCCAGTCGGCGGCCGGCAGGGCGACCGTGCCGTCCACGGTCCAGACGTCGGCGTCGACGTCATCGCCGGCGACTTCGATCGACGGGTTGGAGTAGGTCACGCCGACCGAACCGATGGCGTTCTGGGCGAAGGCCGGGGCGGCGAACAGGGTGGCGGCGGCCGAGGCGAGGAGGATCGTCTTCATTTTCTTTTGTCCTTAGCAGTCTGTGCCCGGGTGGAGGCCCGGGGAGGGCGGCTGCTACCAGCCGGCGCGAGAAGCTGAGCAATAAACCGTCGTTACATAAGTGTCTTGAAACTGACATGTGTCTCATCCGCCACGCCTTGTGGTCGAAATGTGTCGCTCGCGCGCGTTTCCTGCGGCAAGGGGTTAACGGGCCGAAATCATATAATCATATAAACATATCCTTATATATATTGACGGCTGCGCTTCATTGCGGTCATGTGCCCGGGTCGTGGTCTGCACGCGGTCTTCGGGGCGCGTGGAGCTAAGAGGGAAGCCGGTGTGAAACCGGCGCTGCCCCCGCAACTGTAAGCGGCGAGTCGAGGGTCCATCTCGTGTCACTGGCGTTCGCGCCGGGAAGGCCGGATCCGAGGCGTCGACCCGTGAGCCAGGAGACCTGCCCCGACAGATAACGTCCTCCGGCGGGGTGTCCGGTCAGGCCGCATGCGCGCCGCCGGACCCTGCACGTCCGCGTCGGCGTCGATGCGCCCCTGTCCGAAACCTAGCCACAACACAGGTTTCGAACGTCATGACCCGCCACACTGTCCAGGTCGCCACCCTCGGCTTTCCCCGCATCGGCCCCAAGCGCGAGCTGAAGACCGCGCTTGAGGCCTATTGGGCCGGCAAGATCAATGGGGACGCCCTGCTGTCCACCGCCGCCGAGCTGCGCGCCCTGACCTGGGCGCGCCAGCGCGATCTGGGCGCCGACATCGTGCCGTCGAACGACTTCTCTCTTTATGATCAGGTGCTGGACCTGACCGCCATGGTCGGGGCCGTGCCCGCCGCCTATGGCTGGAGCGGGGATCGGGTCGATCTGGCGACCTATTTCGCCATGGCCAGAGGGTCTGGAGCGCCGGGGTCTCGCGGCGGCGACAGTCCGGTCTGCGAACAGGGTCATGTCCACGGCGGCGGTGAGGGCGCGCCGGCGATGGAGATGACCAAATGGTTCGACACCAACTACCACTATCTCGCGCCTGAGTTCACGGCGGATCAGGTCTTCCGGCTGGGCTCGACCAAGGCGCTGGACGAGTATCTGGAAGCCAGGGGGCAGGGGATCGACACTCGACCGGTGCTGCTGGGGCCGGTCAGCTATCTGCTGCTGGGCAAGACGCGCGGGGCCGACTTCGACGTCCTCAGCCTGCTGCCTCGCCTGCTGCCGGTCTATGCCGAGGTGTTGCGGTCGCTGGCGCGCGCGGGCGCGACCTGGGTGCAGATGGACGAACCCTGCCTGGTCACGGACCTGAGCGACGAGGCCAAGGCTGCCTATGATCACGCCTATCGCGTGCTGGCCGATGTGACGCCGCCGATCAAGCTGATGTTGACCCCCTATTTCGGGGCGCTGGGCGACAATCTGCATACGGCGTTGAAGCTGCCGGTGCATGGCCTGCATCTCGACCTGATCCGCGCCTCGGAGCAACTGGCCCCGGTCGCTTCGGACATGCGTCCCGATCAGGTGCTGTCGCTGGGCGTCATCGACGGCCGCAATGTGTGGAAGGCCGATCTGAACGCCGTATTGGACCGGGTCGAGCCCCTGGTCGCCTCGGGCCGCCGGGTGGTGCTGGCGCCGTCCTGCTCGCTGCTCCACACCCCCATCGATCTGGAGCGTGAGACGGCCCTGGAGCCGGAGATCAGGAACTGGCTGGCCTTCGCCGTGCAGAAGGTGGCCGAACTGGCGACCCTGGCCCGCGCCCTGAACCAGGGCCGCGATGCGGTGAAGGCCGAACTGGACGCCTCGACCGCCGCCGTCGCCTCGCGCCGCACTTCGCCGCGCATCAATGATCCGAAGGTCCAGGCGCGCGCCGCGGACGCCGACCCCGCCCTGTCGAACCGCACCTCCAGCTTCGAGATCCGGCGCACGGTGCAGCAGCGGCGGCTGAACCTGCCCGCCTATCCGACCACCACCATCGGCTCCTTCCCCCAGACGGCCGAGGTTCGAAAGGCGCGCGCCGATCACGGCAAGGGCGTCATCGACGACGCCGCCTACGCCGCCTTCCTGCGCGAAGAGACGGCGCGGACGGTGAAATGGCAGGAAGACCTGGGTCTGGACGTGCTGGTCCACGGCGAGTTCGAGCGCAACGACATGGTCCAGTATTTCGGCGAGCAGTTGTCCGGCTTCGTCTTCACCAAGGCCGCCTGGGTCCAGTCCTATGGCTCGCGCTGCGTGCGGCCGCCGATCATCTATGGCGACGTGTCGCGGCCCAGACCGATGACGGTGGAATGGTGGCGTTACGCCCAGGGCCTGACCGAGCGGCCGATGAAGGGGATGCTGACCGGCCCGGTGACGATCCTGAACTGGTCCTTCGTGCGCGACGACCAGCCGCGCAGCGAGACCTGCCGCCAGATCGCCTTCGCCATCCGTGACGAGGTGATCGATCTGGAAACCGCCGGCGCCGTCGTGATCCAGATCGACGAGGCGGCCCTGCGCGAGGGCCTGCCGCTGCGCCGCGCCGACTGGGCGGCCTATCTGGACTGGGCGGTCGAGTGTTTCCGCATCACCGCCTCGGGCGTGCGGGACGAAACCCAGATCCACACCCACATGTGCTATTCCGAGTTCAACGATATCATCCAGTCCATCGGGGCCATGGACGCCGACGTCATCTCCATCGAGACCTCGCGGTCCAGGATGGAGCTGCTCGACGCCTTCTCCGACTATCGCTATCCGGCCGAGATCGGGCCGGGCGTCTATGACATCCACTCGCCGCGCGTGCCGTCGGTGGATGAGATGGCGGCCCTGTTGACGGCGGCGGCGGGCAAGCTGCCGGTGGACCGGCTGTGGGTGAACCCGGACTGCGGCCTGAAGACCCGCGGTTGGGCCGAGACCGAGGCGGCGCTGACCAATATGGTCTCGGCCGCGAAGGCCGCGCGCCTGGAGGCCGTAGGGGGATGAGCGTCACGCTTATAGACATGGTGTTCCCCGGCGACGCCAACCACCACGGCACATTGTTCGGCGGCGTCGGTCTGGCGCACCTGGACAAGGTCGCCTTCCTGGCCGCCGCGCGTCATGCGCGGCGGCACACGGTCACGGCCGGCTGCGAGCGGATCGACTTCGCCGCACCCGCCCGGATCGGCGAAATGGTCGAGGCGACGGGTCGGGTGGCGCGCGTGGGCCGAACCTCCATGGGGGTCGAGGTCGAACTGTGGGCCGAGGCGCCGGTCAGCGGCGAGCGCCGCCTGTGTACGCGCGGCGTGTTCAACATGGTGGCGCCCCGCGAAGCGGGGCAGGGCGACCTGCCGCCGGTTCCGGACAAGGGGGAGGAGCCGGGGGACGGCTGGCTGCGGACGGCGGAGATGGTCTTCCCGACCTGGACCAACCACTATGGCACCCTCTACGGCGGCGACGCCCTGAAGCTGATGGGCAAGGCCGCCTTCATCTGCGCCACGCGACGGGCCAGGGGCGTCATGGTCATGGCGGCGTCGAACCGCATCGACTTCTCGTCGCCTATAAGAGAAGGAGACATGATCGAACTGGCGTCGCGCGTCACGCGGGTCGGCCGCTCCTCCGTCGCCATAGAGGTGGAGCTGTGGGCGGAGGCGCTGTTGACCGGCGAACGACGGCGGTCGGCCGTGGCCGAATTCGTCATGGTGGCGGTCGATGAGGCGGGGCGATCTGCGCCGATTTCGAAGCCTGCGGCGACGCTGGAACCGGCCTGACGGAATCCTGTCGCCGCCACGGTTTCGCCGCTTGACGAAAATGGAATCGGTAGGCATAAGCCCCACTCTTGTTGGACCGGCTGTGCATCCCCGGATGCAGACGCGGTTCGCAGGAACGACCTGAGACCCTGTTCTTTGCAGTGACCCAGGACTTTAGCGGCCTTCGCAGGCGACTGCGTGGGCCGATCGTTTTTGCGGATTTGCGTTCCCTGAGGGCTCTATGCCCGAAGGCCTTCGGTCTTTGAAATGGTTCACAGGGACGCGGTCCTCCGACCGCATTGGAAGTAAGCACCGATATGGATCAAAGCATCCGCATCAGGCTCAAGGCCTTTGATCACCGCGTCCTCGATTTCTCGACGCGCGAGATCGTCAATACAGCCAAGCGCACCGGCGCGACCGTTCGCGGTCCGATTCCGCTGCCGACCCTGATCGAGAAGTTCACCGTGAACCGCTCTCCGCACGTCGATAAGAAGTCGCGTGAGCAGTTTGAAATCCGCACGCACAAACGCGTGCTCGACATCGTCGACCCCACCCCGCAGACCGTGGACGCGCTCATGAAGCTCGACCTGTCCGCCGGTGTGGACGTCGAGATCAAGATTTAAAGTAGAAAGAGGCGGGATCCGATGCGCACGGGCGTGATCGCCAAGAAGCTGGGCATGACCCGCGTGTTCGCCGATGACGGCGCGCACGTACCGGTCACTGTGCTTCAGCTCGACGGCTGCCAGGTCGTCGGCCAACGTACCCAGGAGCGTGACGGTTACGTCGCTCTCCAACTGGGCGCTGGCACGAAGAAGGCCAAGAACACCAACAAGGCTCAACGCGAGACCTTCGCCAAGGCGGAAGTCGAACCGAAAGCCTATGTGACCGAGTTCCGCGTCGATGCGGACGGTCTGCTGGACGTGGGCGCCGAGCTTTCGGCCGAACACTTCGTGGTGGGTCAGAAGGTCGATATCCAGGGCGAGACCATCGGTAAGGGTTTCGCCGGCGCCATGAAGCGCTGGAACTTCGGCGGTCTGCGCGCCACGCACGGTGTTTCGCTGTCGCACCGTTCGCACGGTTCGACGGGTAACCGTCAGGACCCGGGTCGGACCTTCCCTGGCAAGAAGATGGCCGGTCACTACGGGGCCGAAACCGTCACCACTCAGAACCTGACCGTCGTCCGCGTGGACGCCGAGCGTGGCCTGATCCTGATCAAGGGCGCTGTCCCCGGTCATGACGGCGGCTACGTCAAGGTTCGTGACGCCATCAAGAAGGCTCGTCCGGCTGACGCTCCGTTCCCCGGTGCGCTGAAGTCGAGCAAGTCTGCTGCTCAACCCGCCTCGACCCCGGCTGAAGAAGCCCCCGTCGAAGCGACCGAAGGCGGTGAAGCGTAATGAAACTCTCTGTCATCCAACTCGACGGCAAGGCCGCTGGCGACGTGGAACTGTCGGACGCCGTCTTCGGCATCTCCGACATCCGCGGCGACATCCTGGCCCGCACCGTCAACTGGCAGCTGGCCAAGCGCCGCGCCGGCACGCACAAGGTTCAAACCCGCAACGAGAATTCTCGTACGGGCAAGAAGATGTACAAGCAAAAGGGCACCGGCGGCGCTCGTCACGGTTCGCGCCGTGCACCGCAGTTCGTCGGCGGTTCGCGCGCCTTTGGTCCGGTCGTTCGCGACCACGGCTTCTCGCTGCCGAAGAAGATCCGCGCGCTCGCTCTGCGTCACGCCCTGTCCTCCAAGGCGAAGTCGGGCGACCTGATCATCGTGGACACCGTCTCGGTCAAGGAAGCCAAGACCGCCTCGCTGCGCGAGACGCTCGGCAAGCTGGGCTGGACCAAGGCTCTCATCATCGCGGGTCCGGAAGTCGACACGAACTTCGGCCTGGCCGCACGCAACATCCCGCACATCGACGTGCTGCCGAACGCCGGCCTGAACGTCTATGACATCCTGCGGGCTGACAAGCTGGTGCTGACCAAGGCCGCTATCGAGGCGATCGAAGCCCGCTTCAGCGATAAGGAAGCCGCGTAATGGCCGCTCAACCTACCGCCAAGCACTACGACACCATCCTGGCTCCGGTGATCACCGAAAAGGCCACGATCCTGTCCGAGCAGAACAAGGTCGTCTTCCGCGTCGCCGACACGGCGACCAAGGACGAGATCGCCGCGGCGGTCGAAAGCCTGTTCAAAGTCAACGTCCTGAAGGTCAACACCCTGGTTCAAAAGGGCAAGACCAAGCGCTTCCGGGGGATCCTGGGTCGTCGCGTGGACATCAAAAAAGCGATCGTGACCCTGGCCGACGGCCAGTCGATCGACGTCACCACGGGGCTCTGATCAGATGGCCTTGAAACATTACAATCCGACCTCGCCGGGCCGTCGCGCCCTCGTGCTGGTCGACCGTTCGGAGCTCCACAAGGGCCGTCCGGAAAAGTCGCTGACCGAAGGCCTGACCAAGTCGGGCGGACGCGGGCAGGGCGGTCGCATCGCGGTCCGCTTCCGCGGCGGCGGCGCCAAGACCCTGTACCGCAAGATCGACTTCAAGCGTCGCAAGTGGGACATGGTCGGCACGGTCGAGCGTCTGGAATACGATCCGAACCGCACGGCCTTCATCGCCCTCGTGACCTACGAAGACGGCGAGAAGACCTACATCATCGCGCCGCAACGCCTTAAGGCCGGCGACACGGTGATCGCGGGCGAAAAGACCGACGTGAAGCCGGGCAACGCCATGCCGCTTCGTTCGATGCCGGTGGGTACGATCATCCACAACATCGAGATGAAGCCGGGCAAGGGCGCCCAGCTGGCTCGCTCGGCCGGCGCCTACGCTCAGCTGGTGGGTCGCGATCAGGGCTACGCCCAGATCCGTCTCGGCTCGGGCGAACTGCGCATGGTCCTGGACGGCTGTATCGCCACTGTGGGCGCGGTTTCGAACCCCGACCACATGAACCAGAACCTGGGCAAGGCCGGTCGCAAGCGTCACATGGGCTTCCGCCCGCACGTCCGCGGCGTCGCCATGAACCCGATCGACCACCCGCACGGTGGTGGTGAAGGCCGGACCTCTGGTGGTCGCACCCCCGTCACGCCGTGGGGTAAGGACACCAAGGGCACCCGTACCCGCAAGAACAAGGCTACGGACAAGTACATCATCCGTACCCGCCACGTTAAGAAGGCTCGCTAAGAATGGCCCGCTCCTCCTGGAAAGGCCCGTTTGTCGACGGGTATCTGCTCAAGAAGGCCGACGCCGTTCAAACGTCGGGCCGCAAGGACGTGATCAAGACCTGGTCGCGCCGCTCCACCATCCTGCCGCAGTTCGTCGGTCTGACGTTCGGCGTCCATAACGGTCAGAAGCATGTGCCCGTGTCGGTCTCGGAAGAGATGGTCGGCATGAAGCTCGGCGAGTTCGCCCCGACCCGGAACTTCCCGGGTCACGCGGCGGACAAGAAGGCCAAAAGGAAGTAACTGATGGCCCAGACCAAGAACATTCGTCGGGTCGCCCCGACCGAGGCCCGCGCCAAGCTGGTCAACGTGCGCATCAGCCCGCAAAAGCTGAACCTGGTCGCCGCATCGATCCGCGGCATGCCGGTTCAGAAGGCGCTGAACGAGCTGGAATTCAGCCGTAAGCGTATCGCGACCGATGTCCGCAAGGTCCTGTATTCGGCGATCTCGAACGCTGAGAACAACCACAACCTCGACATCGACAACCTGGTCGTCGCCGAGGCCTTCGTGGGCAAGAACCTGGTGATGAAGCGTTTCGCGAGCCGTGCTCGTGGCCGTTCGTCGCGCATCCTGAAACCGTTCAGCGAGATCACCATCGTGGTCCGTGAAGCCGGCGAGGCCGCCTGATGGGTCAGAAAATCAATCCGATCGGTCTGCGCCTCGGCGTGAACCGTACGTGGGACAGCCGTTGGTTCGCCGCCGGCGCCGACTATTCCCGCCTGCTGCACCAGGACCTGAAGCTGCGCGAGTGGCTGCGGGAACGTCTGGCCGCCGCCGGCGTGTCGCGCATCATCATCGAGCGCCCGCACAAGAAGTGCCGCATCACCATCTACGCCGCCCGTCCGGGCGTCGTGATCGGTAAGAAGGGCGCTGACATCGAGAAGCTCCGCAAGGACATTTCGGCCCAGACCGAAGGTGAAGTTCACCTGAACATCATCGAAGTCCGCAAGCCGGAAACCGATGCGCAGCTGATCGCCGAGAACATCGCCCAGCAGCTCGAGCGTCGCGTGGCCTTCCGCCGCGCCATGAAGCGCTCGATGCAGTCGGCCATGCGTCTGGGCGCCAAGGGCATCCGGATGAACGTCTCGGGTCGTCTGGGCGGTGCGGAAATCGCGCGGATGGAATGGTATCGCGAAGGTCGCGTGCCGCTTCACACCCTGCGCGCCGACATCGACTACGGCTTCTACGAAGCCAAGACGACCTACGGCATCATCGGCGTGAAGGTCTGGGTGTTTAAGGGTGAAGTGCTCGAGCACGATCCGATGGCCCAGGACAAGCGTTGGGCCCAGGAAGCGTCGGGTCCGTCCTCGAACGAAGGCCGCGAACGCGGCGGCCCCCGTGGCGACCGCGGTCCGCGTCGCGACCGGGGACGTGAGAACTAAGTCATGTTGCAACCGAAGAAGACCAAGTACCGCAAGGCCTTCAAGGGCCGCATCCACGGCTCGGCCAAGGGCGGCTTCTCGCTGAACTTCGGGTCGTACGGCCTGAAGACGCTGGAGCCGGAACGCATCACTGCGCGTCAGATCGAAGCGGCTCGCCGCGCGATCACCCGCCAGATGAAGCGCCAGGGCCGCGTCTGGATCCGCGTCTTCCCCGACCTGCCCGTCACGGGCAAGCCGGCCGAAGTCCGGATGGGTAAGGGCAAGGGCGCCGTGGACCACTGGGCCGCGCGTTGCCACCCCGGCCGCATCCTGTTTGAAATCGACGGCGTGACGGACGAAGTGGCCCGTGAAGCGCTCCGTCTCGGCGCCGCCAAGCTGCCGGTCCGCACCAAGGTCGTGACCCGTATCGACGCCGGCGTCGCCCATGTCGAGGTAGCCGCCTAATGACCAAGATCGCCGATCTGCGGTCGCAAACGACCGACCAACTGTCCGACGAGCTGCTGAAGCTCAAGAAGGAACAGTTCAACCTGCGTTTCCAGGCGGCCACCGGCCAAATGGAAAAAACCCACCGCGTGGGTGAAGTGCGCAAAGACATCGCCCGCATCTCGACGCTTCTGCGCGAGAAGCGTGCGGCCTCGTAAGGAGACGAATATGCCCAAGCGAATTCTCGAAGGCGTGGTCGTGTCCGACAAGGGCGAAAAGACCGTCGTCGTGAAGGTGGAGCGCACGCTGCTTCACCCTGTTCTGAAGAAGATCGTTCGTCTTTCGAAGAAGTATCACGCCCACGACGAAGCCAACGCGCTCAAAGTCGGCGACATCGCTCGCATCGTCGAGTGCGCCCCGAAGTCCAAGTTGAAGCGCTGGGAAGTCCTTTCCAACGCCTCCGCCTCGTAATCAGAAGGATCTGATCTTATGATCCAGATGCAAACTAACCTGGAAGTGGCCGATAATTCGGGCGCCCGCCGGGTCATGTGCATCAAGGTGTTGGGCGGCTCCAAGCGCCGCTACGCCTCGATCGGCGACACAATCGTCGCCTCCGTGAAGGAAGCCATCCCGCGTGGCCGCGTGAAGAAGGGCGACGTTGTTCGCGCCATCGTCGTGCGCACCGCCAAGGACATCCAACGCAAGGACGGCTCGGTCATCCGTTTTGACAAGTCGGCCGCCGTCATCGTCAACAAGCAGAACGAGCCTGTCGGCACGCGGATCTTCGGCCCGGTTCCCCGCGAACTGCGCGCCAAGAACCACATGAAGATCATCTCGCTGGCTCCGGAGGTCCTGTAACATGGCCGCCAAGATCAAAAAGGGCGACCGCGTCGTCGTCCTCACCGGCAAGGACAAGGGCCGCACGGGCAACGTGCTGAAGGTCCTGCCCACCGAAAACCGCGTCCTGGTTGAAGGCGTCAACATGGTTCAGCGCCACACGCGCCCGAGCCAGGCTGACCCGCAGGGCGGCATCAAGAACAAGGAAGCCTCGCTTCACCTGTCGAACGTCGCGATCGCCGACGCCAACGGCAAGGCGACCCGCGTCGGCTTCAAGATCGATGGGGACACCAAGGTCCGCATCGCCAAGACGACGGGAGACGTCATCTGATGGCTACCGAGAAGTACACCCCGCGCCTCAAGGGCGAGTACCAGGCGCGCATCCGCCAGGTGCTGAAGGAAAAGTTCGGCTACACGAACGAAATGCAGGTGCCCAAGCTGGACAAGATCGTCCTGAACATGGGCATCGGCGAAGCCGTCGCGGACTCCAAGAAGGCGAACGCCGCCCTCAAGGATCTGACGGCCATCGCCGGTCAGAAGGCCGTCGCCACCAAGGCCCGTAACTCCATCGCCGGCTTCAAGCTGCGCGAGGGCATGGTCATCGGCGGCAAGGTCACCCTGCGCGGCGACCAGATGTACGAGTTCCTGGACCGGTTCATCACGATCGCGCTGCCGCGCGTGAAGGATTTCCGTGGTCTGAAGGGCACGTCGTTTGACGGTCGCGGCAACTACGCCACCGGTCTGAAGGAACACATCGTGTTCCCGGAAATCAACTACGACCAGATCGACCAGATGTGGGGCATGGACATCATCGTCTGCACCACGGCCAAGACCGATGAGGAAGCCAAGGCTCTCCTCACCGAGTTCAAGTTCCCGTTCGTGAAGAACTGAGCGGGAAGGGAAGAGAACAATGGCTAAGAAGAGCGCCGTAAACCGCAACGAAGCCGTCAAGGCCCTGGTTGCGAAGTATGCCGCGAAGCGGGCCGCCCTGAAGGCGACCGCCAACGACGAAAACCTGCCGCTTGAGGAGCGTTTCGACGCGCGCCTGAAGCTGGCTGAACTGCCGCGCAACTCCGCGCCGACCCGTATTCGCAACCGTTGCGAAGTGACCGGTCGTCCGCGTGCGTTCTATCGCAAGCTCAAGATGAGCCGGATTGCGCTGCGCGAACTCGGCAACCAGGGCCAGATCCCTGGCCTGACCAAGTCCAGCTGGTAAGGGGAGCGAACAGACATGATGATCAACGATCCCCTGAGCGACATGATCGCTCGCATCAAGAACGCGGCGACCCGCAAGCGTTCCAAGGTGCTGACCCCCGCTTCCCGTCTGCGCCAGCGCGTCCTCGACGTGCTGCAGGACGAAGGCTACATCCGCGGCTACAACCTGGTTCAGAATCCGGGTGAGTTTCCGCAGTTCGAGATCGAGCTGAAGTACTTCGACGGCCAGCCCGTCATCGCCGAGATCGCGCGCGTGTCCAAGCCGGGCCGCCGCGTCTATTCGGCGATCGGCGATCTGAAGCCCGTCAAGAACGGCCTCGGCATCTCGATCCTCTCGACTTCGAAGGGCGTCATGTCCGACGCTTCTGCCCGCGACGCCAACGTCGGCGGCGAAGTCCTCTGCAGGGTCTACTGATATGTCCCGTATTGGCAAGAAAACCATCGCTGTGCCGAAGGGCGTGACTGTCACGCTCGACGGCCAGACCGTCTCCGTGAAGGGCCCCAAGGGCGAGAGCTCCTGGACCGTCGCCGAGGAAATCGAAGTCACCCGGGAAGGCGACGAACTGTCGCTGGGCCTGCGGTCGGACACGCAACGCGGTCGCGCGATGTGGGGCCTGTCGCGCACGCTGGTCGACAACATGGTCGTCGGCGTCACCACCGGCTTCGAGAAGTCGCTTGAGCTGGTCGGCGTCGGTTACCGCGCCGCGATGAAGGGCAACGCCCTGTCGCTGCAGCTCGGCTTCTCGCACGAAGTCGACATCGATCCCCCGGCCGGCGTCAGCTTCGCTGTTCCGAAGCAAACCGAGATCAAGATCTTGGGTTCGGACAAGCAGGCTGTCGGTCAGATCGCCTCGGTCATCCGCAAGCTGCGTCCGCCGGAGCCCTACAAGGGCAAGGGCGTCCGTTACGCGGGCGAGAAGGTCCGTCGCAAGGAAGGCAAGAAGAAGTAAGTCATGGCTCTTTCTCTTCGACAACAAGCCAAGCGCCGCTCGGAGCGCACCCGTCGCCGCCTGAAGGCCGTCGCCAACGGCCGTCTGCGCCTGTCGGTGTACCGTTCGGACAAGAACATCTCGGCCCAGATCATCGACGACGCCCAGGGCGTGACCGTCGTTGCGGCCTCGTCGCTGGAAGGCGGCAAGGGCAAGCGCGGTTCGGACACGGCCGCAGCCGCAGCGATCGGCAAGCTGATCGCCGAACGCGCCATCGAGAAGGGCGTCAAGGACGTCGTCTTCGACCGTGGCGAGTACATCTATCACGGCCGGGTCAAGGCGCTGGCGGAAGCCGCGCGCGAAGCCGGCCTGAACTTCTAAGGGACGCGAAGCATGGCGCATCAACCCCAGCGCGGCGGCGGCGGTAACGATCGCAACCGTCGTGACAATCGCAACGGTCCCGCTGTCGACGGTCCGGATTCGGACATCGTCGAGAAGCTGGTTCACATCAACCGCGTTGCGGCCACCGTCAAAGGCGGCCGTCGGTTCTCCTTCGCCGCCCTGATGGTCGTCGGCGACGGCAAGGGCCGCGTCGGTTTCGGTCACGGCAAGGCGCGCGAAGTGCCGGAAGCCATCCGCAAGGCGACCGAGGAAGCCAAGAAGACCATGATCCGCGTTCCGCTTCGCGAGAACCGCACCCTGCACCACGACGGCAACGGCCGTTGGGGCGCCGGCAAGATCATGATGCGCGCCGCCCCTCCCGGGACCGGCGTCATCGCGGGCGGTCCGATGCGCGCCGTGCTCGAAACCCTCGGCGTCCAGGACGTCGTGGGCAAGTCGACCGGCTCGTCGAACCCCTACAACATGATCCGCGCGACGTTCGAAGCGCTGAAGGTCCAGTCCTCGCCCCGTCAGGTCGCGTCCAAGCGCGGCAAGAAGGTCGCGGATCTGATGGGCCGTCGCAACGACGGCGCCTCGGCGCCCGAAGCTGTGGAGTCCTAATCATGGCCGAGCAAAAGACCGTCACCGTCAAGCAGACCGGTTCGCCGATCCGCCGCAAGAACGACCAGCGCGCCACCCTGGTGGGCCTGGGTCTGAACCGCCTGGGCCGTGAATCGACCCTGGTGGACACGCCTTCGGTTCGTGGAATGATCGCCAAGGTCGCCCACCTGACCGAGATCGTCGAAAAGTAAGACGAAAGACTCTCCCTCCCCCTCGGGGGAGGGCAGGTCGCGCAAGCGACCAGGTGGGGGCGGCTCGCAAGAGTCGCCTTTACTGCTGTTCGGGGAGCCGCTATAGCGCCCGACCTTGAGATATCCGGGACGGGCTCGCCGAGCCCTTCCCACCCGGTCGGCTCCGCCGACCACCCTCCCCCGAGGGGGAGGGAGACGATAAACTTTGAACGCCGAGTCCGGACGATGTCCGGGCGCTAGAACCCGAAAGGATCAGGCATATGAAACTGAACGAAATCCGCGACAACGAAGGCGCGCACAAGAAGCGCATGCGTGTCGGCCGTGGCCCCGGTTCGGGCAAGGGCAAGACCTCGGGCCGCGGCGTCAAGGGTCAGAAGTCGCGTACCGGCGTCAGCCTGCTGGGCTTCGAAGGCGGCCAGATGCCGCTGTACATGCGCATGCCCAAGCGCGGCTTCAACAACCCGAACGCCCTGAAGCTGGCCGAAGTGAACCTGTGGCGCCTGCAAGACGCCATCGACGCCGGCAAGCTGGACGCCAAGTCGGAACTGAAGGGCGACGCCCTGGTCGCCGCCGGCGTGATCCGTCGCGTCAAGGACGGCGTGCGTCTGCTGGGCACCGGTGAAGTCAAGCAAGCCCTGAACCTGGTCGTCTGGTCGGCCACCGCCGGCGCCAAGAAGGCCATCGAAGCCGCTGGCGGCACCGTGCTGGAACAACGTATCGAAGCCGAAGCCAAGGCCGCTGCGCGCGTCGAGAAGCGCAACGCCGCCAAGGGCAAGGCTCCGGCTCCGAAGGCCCCGCGCGGCGACGAGAACAAGATCTCGGCCCGCACCAAGCGCGCCGCCGCCAAGGCCTAAGCAACGCGTCGTCGCGGCTGGACTAGGCCGTGGCCTGATTACACCTGCGACGACGAAACAACGGAAGCGGCCCTCGCATGAGGGCCGCTTTCCGCCTATCTGACGACTCTGTCAGTCGTGGGGACGCATAATGGCTTCGGCCGCAGAACAACTCGCCGCCAATATGAACATGGGCTCGTTCGCGAAAGCGACCGAGCTGCACAAGCGCCTGCTGTTCACGCTGGGCGCCTTGCTGGTTTATCGCATCGGGACTTACGTTCCGATCCCGGGCATCAATTCGCAGGCCTTCCTGCAATTCTTCCAGGACCCTTCGGGTCAGCGCGGCATCCTGGACATGTTCAACATGTTCTCGGGCGGCGCGGTCGAGCGGATGGCCATCTTCGCGCTGAACGTCGCGCCCTATATCTCGGCGTCGATCATCGTGCAGCTGATGGGCACCGTGTATCCGCCCTGGGAAAAGCTGAAGAAGGAAGGCGGCGAGAGCGGCCGCAAGCAGCTGAACCAGTACACCCGCTATCTGACGGTGTTCCTGGCCCTGGCCCAGTCGCTGGGCATCGCGGCGGGCCTGAACGCCCAGCCGGGTCTGGTCGACAATCCGGGGATCTTCTTCCTGGTCTCGACCGTCGTGACCCTGACGGGCGGCACCATGTTCCTGATGTGGCTGGGTGAGCAGGTGACGGCGCGCGGCGTCGGCAACGGCATCTCGCTGATCATCTTCGCCGGCATCGTGGCGGTCCTGCCGTCCACCATCGCCCGCATGCTGGGCCTGGCCCAGCAGGGTCAGATGTCCGCCTTCGCCCTGTTGTTCATCGCCGTTCTGGCCGTGGCGACCGTGGTCTTCATCGTCTTCATGGAACGCGCCCAGCGCCGGCTTCTGATCCAGTATCCGAAGCGCCAGGAAGGCAACCGCATGGCCGGGGGCGAACGCTCGTTCCTGCCGCTGAAGGTCAACACCGCCGGGGTCATCCCGCCGATCTTCGCCTCGTCCCTGCTGATGCTGCCGACCACGGTGGCCAGCCTGACCGCCAACGCGGACCTGCCCGACTATCTGGGCTGGCTGCCGCTGGTCACGTCGCAGCTGACGCACGGCCAGCCGCTGTTCATGGCCCTGTACGCCGCCCTGATCATCTTCTTCTGCTTCTTCTACACCTCGATCACCTTCAACCCGGAGGACACGGCCGAGAACCTGCGCAAGTACGGCGGCTTCCTGCCGGGCATCCGTCCGGGCAAGCGCACGGCCGAGTATCTGGACTATGTCCTGACCCGTCTGACGGTGATCGGCGCGGCCTATATCACCGCCGTCTGCCTGCTGCCCGAGTTCCTGGTCGCCCAGATGGGCAACAGCCTCTACTTCGGCGGAACGTCTATCTTGATTGTCGTGTCGGTCACGATGGACACTGTGGCCCAGATCCAGTCCCAACTGCTGGCGCACCAGTACGAGGGCCTGATCAAGAAGGCCAAGCTGCGCGGTCGCGGCGGTCGTGGCGCGCCCACTCCGGTGCGGCGCTGAGTTGACTACAAGAAGCCTGGGGAGGGCCTACGCGTGAACTTGATCCTGTTCGGACCGCCGGCGGCGGGCAAGGGGACACAGGCCAAGCGGCTGGTCGAAGAGCGGGGCATGGTCCAGCTCTCGACCGGCGACATGCTGCGGGCCGCCATCGCCTCGGGCTCGGAACTGGGGCTCAAGGTCAAGGACGTGCTGGCGCGCGGCGATCTGGTGACGGACGAGATCGTCATCGCCCTGATCGAGGATCGCCTGCCGGAGGCCGAGGCCGCCGGCGGCGCCA
Organism: Brevundimonas sp. TSRC1-1; assembly: GCF_049898245.1. Lineage (NCBI taxonomy): Bacteria > Pseudomonadati > Pseudomonadota > Alphaproteobacteria > Caulobacterales > Caulobacteraceae > Brevundimonas > Brevundimonas sp. TSRC1-1. Next base: position 512,307 of record NZ_JAFCXI010000003.1, on the reverse strand, counting down.
TCTTCGACGGCTTCCCCCGCACCGTGGCCCAGGCCGAGGCCCTGGACGCCATGCTGGCCAAGCGCGGCGCCCAGATCGACGCCGTGGTGCGGCTGAAGGTCGACGACTCGGCCCTGCTGGAGCGGATCGCCAAACGCTACGCCGAACAGGGCCGTCCCGACGACAATCCCGACACCTTCGTGGTGCGTCTGGACGCCTACAACCGCAACACCGCCCCGCTGCTTCCCTATTATGAAGCCCAGGGCAAGCTGACCGAAGCGGACGGCATGGGCTCCATCGACTCCGTCGCCAAGGCGATCGACGAAGCTCTGGCGTGACCAAACCGGGCGTCGGGCGTTAGACGACCGATGCCTGACGCCAAGACCCCTCATGAAAGAAGGCGCGCCCGCAGACGCTGGCGCGCCTTCGTCGTTTTCGGCGGCGTGGCCGTGGTCGAGATCGGCCTGTTCCTTCTGTTGGGCCAGGTGAAGGGCAGGGCGCCGGAGACCTTGGGGACGCAGCCCCGCCCGGTCGAAGTCCTGCTCTATGAGCCGCCGCCGCCGATCTCGCTTGAGCCGCCTGCGCCGGAGATCGGGGGAGGCGCCCCAGCCGCGCCGTCGCGCATCCACACGCCCCCGCCGCTGAAACAGCCGCGTCCTGTCGAACTGCCCGCCCCGCCCAAACAGGCGCCTGAGCCGGCCCCGGTCGTCGGCGTCGCGCCCGCGCCTTCGCCGGCGGCCGGTTTCGGCCAGGGCGGGCAGGGGAGCGGCAGCGGATCCGGGGCCGGATCGGGCTCAGGGCCGGGCGCCGGCTCCACCCGGGCGCGGGTGCTCCGCTCTCCGCCCGTGTCGGAAATCCGCGCCAACCACCCCCGGGCGGCGCGCAGCCGATACGGCAATGCGGCCTTGTCCTGTGTCGTTCGCCTGGACCAGCGGCTGGAAGACTGCCGGGTGATCAGCGAGACGCCGGCGGGTCTGGGCTTCGGCGAGGCGGCCCTGCGCCTGGTCGATCAGTTCCGCGTCCTGCCCCCGACAGAGGACGGCCGTCCGGTCGAGGGCCAGAGGCTGGTGGTGGGAATCGACTTCGGCAATCGGCCGCGTTGACGTCCGCACGCACACCGGGCATCCAAGTCGCAGCGGCCTTCGCTTGTCTTCGATCCACCAGGCGTTGACGCGATGTGAATCATCTGTATAAGGGCGCCTTCCCGCGAAGGGCGCCACGCTCCTGGTTTGTTAACCGGAGCGTTTGTTGCGTCTGACTAACGCGTATCTGGAGAATTTCGTGGCCCGTATTGCTGGCGTCAACATCCCGACCAACAAGCGCGTTGAAATCGCGCTTCAGTACATCCATGGCATCGGCCCCGCCGCCGCCAAGGACATCACCGAGAAGGTCGGCATCGAGCCGGCTCGCCGGGTGAACCAGCTGACGGACGCCGAAGTCCTGTCGATCCGTGAAACGATCGACAAGGATCATACGGTCGAGGGCGACCTGCGCCGCGAGACGTCGATGAACATCAAGCGTCTGATGGACCTGGCCTGCTACCGCGGCCTGCGTCACCGCAAGGGCCTGCCGGTCCGCGGTCAGCGCACGCACACCAACGCCCGCACCCGCAAGGGTCCCGCCAAGCCGATCGCCGGCAAGAAGAAGTAAGACAGACACATGGCCAAGGAACCGGGTCGCGTAAAGAAGCGCGAGCGCAAGAACATCACCTCGGGCGTCGCCCACGTGAACGCCAGCTTCAACAACACCATGGTGACCATCACCGACGCGCAGGGAAATGCGATTTCCTGGTCGTCGGCCGGTCACATGGGCTTCAAGGGCTCGCGTAAGTCGACCCCGTATGCCGCCCAGATGGCGGCTGAAGACGCCGGCAAGAAGGCGCAGGAACACGGCGTGAAGACGCTGGAAGTGAATGTCTCGGGTCCGGGTTCCGGCCGTGAATCGGCCCTGCGCGCGCTGCAGTCGGTCGGTCTGACGATCACCACCATCCGCGACGTCACGCCGATGCCGCACAACGGTTGCCGTCCGCCCAAGCGTCGTCGCGTCTAAGCGACACCGCCTACAGCACCCCCATCTCCGTCGGCTCCACCATGGCCTCGTCGACAAGGCCGGAGTCTACGAAACCCGTTCGAGGGACAAAATGATCGAAAGAAACTGGCAAGAGCTGATCCGTCCCGAGAAGCCGCAGATCGAGATCGGTTCCGACGCCCAGCGCAAGGCGCGCCTGGTGGCCGAACCTCTCGAACGTGGCTTCGGCGTGACGCTCGGCAACGCGCTCCGTCGCGTTCTGCTGTCCTCGCTGCAAGGCGCGGCCGTCACCGCCATCCAGATCGACGGCGTCGTCCATGAATTCTCGTCGCTGGAAGGCGTTCGGGAAGACGTGGTCGACATCGTCCTGAACATCAAGCAACTGGCGCTGCGCATGCACGCCGAAGGCCCCAAGCGCATGACCCTGCGCGCCACGGGCCCCGGCGCCGTGACGGCCGGCCAGATCGACGTGCCGGCGGACATCGAGGTTCTGAACCCCGATCACGTCATCTGCACCCTGGACGACGGCGCGTCGGTCCGCATGGAACTGACCGTCCAGAACGGCAAGGGCTATGTGGCCGCCGAGCTGAACCGTCCGGAAGATGCGCCGATCGGCCTGATCGCCGTCGACGCCCTGTATTCGCCGGTCAAGCGCGTCGCCTATCGCGTCGAGCCGACCCGTCAGGGCCAGTCGCTGGATTACGACAAGCTGCTGCTGGAAGTCGAAACCAACGGTGCGGTCACGCCGGTTGACGCCGTGGCCTACGCCGCGCGCATCCTGCAGGACCAACTGCAGATCTTCATCACCTTCGAAGAGCCCAAGAAGGCTGTCGAGCAGTCGGACGGCAAGCCCGACCTGCCCTTCAACCCGGCCCTGCTGAAGAAGGTGGACGAGCTGGAGCTGTCGGTCCGTTCGGCCAACTGCCTGAAGAACGACAACATCGTCTACATCGGCGACCTGATCCAGAAGACCGAGGGCGAAATGCTTCGCACCCCGAACTTCGGCCGTAAGTCGCTGAACGAGATCAAGGAAGTTCTCGCGACGATGGGCCTCAGCCTCGGCATGGACGTGCCGAACTGGCCGCCCGAAAACATCGAAGATCTGGCCAAGAAGTTCGACGACCAGATCTAAGTTCAACCCTCCGCCCGTCTCCCTCGGGAGAATGCCGGGGCGGTTAGAAGATTACGGTTCCAGGTCCCTGTTGGGATACCGGTTCCGGAGTAGGAGAGACCCAGATGCGCCACGGCGCCGCCCATCGTAAACTCGGTCGCACGACCAGCCACCGCACCGCCATGTTCGCGAACATGGCCGCCTCGCTGATCAAGCACGAGCAAATCACCACGACCCTGCCCAAGGCGAAGGAACTGCGTCCCTTCGTCGAGAAGCTGGTCACCCTGGCCAAGAAGGGCGATCTGCACGCCCGTCGTCAGGCCATCAGCCAGGTTCGCGACGTGCCGCAAGTCGGCAAGCTGTTCGAAACGCTCGGCCCGCGCTACAGCGAGCGTAACGGCGGCTATATCCGCATCATGAAGGCGGGCTTCCGCCACGGCGACAACGCCCCGATGGCCGTGATCGAGTTCGTCGATCGCGACGTCGAAGCCAAGGGCAAGGACTCCGGTCCGGTCCTGGCCTTCGAAGGCGACGACGAGGCCTGAGCCTTTCGTCTCTGACGAGACTGATGTTCGAAAGGGCGGCCGGAGCAATCCGGCCGCCCTTTTGCTTTGAGCGGACATGGGGCAAGAGGCGCGGATGACCGTCGCCATCGTCGAATACCGCCCCGACCACGCCGCCGCCTGGGCGCGGCTGAACGAGGCCTGGCTGGCCGAGGGCGGCTTCGCCATCGAGGCCAAGGATCGGCGCTCCATCGACGACCCGCACGGGGTCTTCATCGCCGGGGGCGGACGGATCTTCATCGCCGAACGGGACGGGGAGGCGGTCGGCTGCTGCGCCCTGATCCGTATTCCTGACGGCTTCGAGGTGTCGAAGATGACGGTGACGCCCGCTGCGCGCGGTCTGGGCCTGGCGCGGCGTCTGCTGGAGGCCTGCGATGCGGCGGCCCGCGAGGCGGAGGCGGCGCATCTGTATCTCGAGACCAACAGCGCCCTGAAGCCGGCCATCGCCCTGTACGAAAGTTTCGGCTTCCTCCACCTGCCCTCCCGCCCGACCCCCTACGCCCGCGCCGACGTCTTCATGGAGAAGCGGTTCTAGCCGGTGAAGGCCTCGCCCAGCGCCAAAACCGAGTGATTAATCGCCACATCCTAGCCGAGAGCTATGGCTTCGGTCTTCTTACGCTGCGCCGAAGACGGGGGATTGGGCAGCATCTCCACACGCGGAAATGGTGGCCGGGGCAGCGGACCGCCTTTTGCTTTATGGGGAGGCGCAGCTAAGCCATGCTCAAAGTATGAGCCGCCTGATTCTGACCACGCTCCTTTGCGCCTTGCTCGGTGGCTGCGTGCCGACCCGGTCGTTTCAGACTGTGGCGACCGACGGCCTTTCTGCCGGGGCCATTTTTCAACGCGGCGCCCTAACGACTGGGGTGATGAGGAGCGGAGAAAGTATCCTCTTGGACGGCGTCATTCCGGCAGGAGATATGTTGTGTGGCCGCGGGTTGGATCCGCCCTGTTTTATGGCGTCAGACCTTGCTGAGGTGACTGTCGCCTCGCCCCCTCGATTTACCGCGAAGGACTGGGCGATTCAGTCTCCGTTGATTGTGCTGAGCGTTGCCTTGTCGCCGCTCTACCTACTGCCCACGCCTAGGCAGCCAGGTTGGTTGGAGCAGCCGGATAATCCCTGTGTGGAGAGTGGCGAGACGGCCGTAGCTGAGACCGTGAACAGCGGAAGCGCCAAGGCGGAGACCGCCGCGTTGGCTGCGCTCATCTCTAAGCATCATGACTTGACCGGTAGATGTCTTCTGTTCGCGTCATTTGCTGCGCAGCCGACGGATCTGAACCGGAGACTGTGGTTCAAGGCCCAGGCACGGCTGCGGTTTGAAGAGCGAGCTTGTGTTGAAGATGCAGGACAGGCCGATACGACTTGGCGGTGGAATCTGCCGCGAGGAGAGCAGATGGACGAAATGGGCATCGCTACTTGGCCAGATGAACTTCGAGCGGTGTTGAGCGATCCGGCGACCTTCGACTATCCGGGGTTGGCCAAGGTTTGCGCTGAGCGGGGCGGGGTGAAAGCGGACTTGACCGAGGCCGTCGATCGCGCTCGAGAAGCATGGCCGCTTCCGACGCCCCTCTAAATCTTCGGCGACTGTCGGAACGCAAGGAGCCGGCGATTTATCAGCGCGACCGGTTCGACGGCGTCCGTATTCTATAGAAACCAACAGCGCCCTGAAGCCGGCCATCGCCCTGTACGAAAGCTTCGGCTTTCTCCATCTGCCGTCCCGCCCGACCCCCTACGCCCGCGCCGACGTCTTCATGGAGAAGCGGTTCTAGCCGGTGAAGGCCTCGCCCAGCGCCAGGATCCATATGAGCAGAACGCACAGGCCGTAGACCATCTTGTCCAGGCGGGTGCGGCGGGGCGGGCGCGGCGGCGGGTCGAACTGAGGCATGACCAGTTTGGAGCCGATTTCCCTGGAGGCCGAAATCGATTAAGCGGGCAGGGGTCTGTGAGGGGAAGTCACATGAAACCCGCCGCGCCGCCGCCGCTGAACGCCCTGCGCACCTTTGAGGCCTTCGCCCGCCACGGCAGCATGACCCGCGCCGCCGCCGAGCTTTGCGTCACCCATGGCGCGGTCAGTCGCCAGATCGCGGCCTTGCAGGCCTCGCTGGGCGTGGTGCTGGTGTCCGGTCCGCGTCACGCCCTGGTCCTGACCGAGGCGGGATCGCAATTGGCCGAGCGCCTGACCCCGGCCTTCGGCGCTATCACCGACGCGGTCCAGGCGACCCGCCACGGCGCCGCGCGAGAGATCGAGATCTCCTGCCCGGGCACCTTCGCACTGAAATGGCTGATCCCTCGCTTGCCGGATTTTCTCGAGGCCCATCCCGAGGTTCGGGTGCGGCTGTTGGAATCCTATTCGCCGGTCGATTATCGGCGCGATCGATTCGACGGGGCGATCCGGATTGTTGAGCCGGACCAGGTTCATCCGCGCGCCGAGGCGACACGTTTCCTGCCCCAGCATCAGGGACCGGTCGGGGCCCCGGAGGTGATGGCGCGGCTGCCGACCCTGGCGGCCGTGGCCGGCGCCCCGCGTCTGCGCTCGGCCACCTTCCGTCGCGCCTGGCCGGCCTGGGCCGCCCTGGTGGGCCTGGACCTGCCCCCGGCCAGGGTGGAGCGCGAGTTCGCGCATAATCACTCGATGGTCGAGGCCGCCGTGTCGGGCATGGGCGTCGCCATTGCGCCCTGGGCCTTTGTGGCGCCGGACGTCGTGGCGGGGCGGCTGGCGGCGCCGTTCGGCTTCGTCGAACGTCCGTCCTGGTTCGCCTTCCTGCGTCCCGAGGGCCGCCGGGACGCCGCTGTGGACGCCTTCCGCGACTGGCTGGTGGTGGAAGGCGCGCGCAGCCCGCCTCCGCCTATTCCTTCGACAGATCCTGACGCTGGAACCAGGCGATAGAGGCCGCGACCGGCACGACGCACCACAGGGTCAGGCTGACGATCGCCTTCATGACCACGCCTTCGGGCAGGGGCATGGGGCCGGGAGAGACGGCGGCCTTCAGCGTGTCATAGGCCAGGCCCGGCAGAAGCAGCTGGGCGGCCCAGTCGGTCGGCGCCCAGCCGATCACGGGCGTCAGCGGTCCTCCGAGGATGGACTGGGCGAAACCCAGGGCCCAGGGCACGAACAGGGCCGCCAGCAGCGAGCGACTGACCACCGCCGCCAGCAGGGCGATCAGGCCGTACTGAACGATGCGGATGAGGGACAACAGCCACAGCAGCAGGAACTGGCCCAGGTCGAAATCGGTCAGGTCGAACGCCATCGGCCGCCCGGTCACCACCGCCTGGGAGATGAAGAAGACGAAGGCGGCGATCAGCATGGCCAGCATGGCGATCATGGCCAGGGCCTTCATCACCCCGATCTTGCCCAGGATCAGCCAGGGCCGGCCGTTGCGGGCGCTGATCAGACGCCAGGTCTCCCAGCGATAGTCGCCGGCGTAGACGGTCGCCGCCGCCAGCAGCATGAAGGCCAGCAGCACGCCGTTCGCGCCGTAGGTGGCCGTGAAGCCCAGGGCGTCCGCCAGATTGACCGGCTGATTTCCCATCTCGGCGGGTAGACTGGCTTTGGCCGCCAGGGCGTCGCCCTTGGTCTTGGTGATGATGTGGAAGGCCACGCCGCCGATGATGAACAGCAGCGGCGTCAGCAGGACGCTGCAGAAGACCGCCGTCCGGTTCCGCGAGACGCGATAGGCCTCGGATTTCAGCGCATCAACCAGCATGATCGGTCCCCTTCACAGGCGCGCCCTGCACCCCGGTCCAGCCGGTCTCGCTCATGAAGACGTCTTCCAGGTCGGCGCCGATCCAGCGGGCCTCCTCGATCTCGACCCCCGCCTCGACCAGGGCGCGGATCGTCGCCGCCGCCTCGGCGCGCGGCACGGCGGCGATCAGGGCGTCGCCGTCCAGCGTCGCCCGGTCGCCCAGCACGCCCAGGGCCCTGGCCAGGGGCGTGACCGACAGGCGCAGCCGCTCGCCCGAGGCGGTCAGGTCCGAGACCCGACCCTCGGTGATCACCTTGCCCTTGTTGAAGATGGCGACGCGGTCGCAGACGCGCTGGACCTCCTGCAACTGGTGGCTGGCCAGGATGACGGTCACGCCGTCGTCGTCGGCCAGGCTGCGGATCAGGGCCCGCATCTCCTGAATGCCGGGCGGATCCATGCCGCTGGTCGGTTCATCCAGGATGACCAGGTCGGGCCTGGTCATCAGGGCCGCCGCCACGCCCAGCCGCTGCAGCATGCCGACCGAGAAGCCGCGCACCCGCCGGTCCGCCGCCTCGGCCAGGCCGACCCGCTTCAGCCAGGCCTCGATCTCGGCGGTCGGCACGCCGCCGTGGGCGTAGCTCAGCCAGACCAGCACCTGGCGCGCCGTCATGAAGGGGGGAAAGCGCGGGGTTTCGATCATCGCGCCCATGCGCCGCGTCGCCGCCGGATCGCCGATCCGCCCGCCCATGACCGTGGCCTCGCCCGCAGTCGGGCGGATCAGGCCCAGCAGGGTGCGGAACAGGGTCGACTTGCCGGCGCCGTTCGGCCCCAGAATGCCATAGACCCCGCCGCGCGGGATCGACAGGGTCAGGCCGTCCAGGGCCCTGACCGTCCCATAGGTCTTGGTCAGGCCGCGGATTTCGATGACGGTTTCCATGAGGCGAGCTTGGCCCGCGAACGCCGTTCCGACAAGCCGTCGCGCGGTTGTCGTCCATTAAGTTTAGGCAATGGTTCCATGTCGCTTCGGAGTTCGCCCATGTCCCGCTTCCTGGTTTCCGGCCTGGCGCTCGTCGCCGCACTGGCGGTTGCGTCCTGCGCCGGGGCGCCGGCCTCGACCGCGCCGGTCACGCAATCCCCGGTCGTTTCGGCCGTTGCGACTCAGGCCGACCGTCCGGACCCGGTGATTCTGATTTCCATCGACGGCTTCCGTCCCGACTATCTGGGCCGGGGGGCGACCCCGGTCATGGATGGCCTGGTCGCCGGCGGCGCCTTCGGGCCGATGCGTCCGTCCTTTCCCAGCGTGACCTTCCCCAACCACTATACGCTGGTGACGGGCCTGCACCCGGACCACCACGGGATCGTCGGCAACCGCTTCACCGACGCCGAACTGGGCGTCTTCACCATGGCCAGCAAGGAGAGCGGCTTCTGGGACCAGGCCGAGCCGATCTGGGTCTCGGCTGAAAAGGCGGGCGTCCGCACCGGGACCATGTTCTGGCCGGGCTCCGAGGTCGAGATCCACGGTGTCCGGCCCAGTCGTTGGGAGCCCTTCGACCAGTCGATGTCGGGCGACGCCCGGGTGGACCGGATCCTGTCCTGGCTGGACCTGCCCGCCGATCAGCGGCCGAGGTTCGAGACCCTCTATTTCGACATCGTCGACAGCGCCGGTCACCGTCATGGGCCGGATGCGGCCGAGACCCGCGCCGCCGTCGCCTCGGTGGACGCCTCCATCGGTCGGCTGGTCGAGGGTCTGAAGGCGAGGGGACTCTATGACCGAACGCTTCTGGTCCTTGTGTCCGATCACGGCATGGCCGCCACCTCGCCCGACCGGGTGGTGTGGATCGACGACATCATCGACCCGGCGGCGCTCCAGATCGGTTATGGCGGCGCCGTCCTGACCGCCGATCCCGCGCCGGGCCGCGAGGCCGAGGTGCAGCAGAAGCTGGTCGGGCGTCACCCCCACATGGAATGCTGGAACAAGGCCGATGTCCCCGCCCGCCTGGTCTATGGCTCGAATCCGCGCGTGGCCCGGATCGTCTGCCTGGTCGAGACCGGCTGGCTGACCGCCACGCGCGACCGGCCCGTCACGCGGCCCGGCGGCGCCCACGGCTATGACAATCAGGTGCCCGAGATGCAGGCCCTGTTCATCGCCCACGGCCCCGGCGTCATCCCCGGCCGCCGCCTGACCGACCTCGACAGCGTCGATGTCCAGCCCTTCCTGGCCCGCATGCTGGGCGTCACCGCGCCCCAGGGCGACGGCCGGGCCGAGGACACTCTGCCGGTCACCACGCAGTAGAACGCCGGCTCCGCGCCCCAGACCCTCTCCCGCTTGCGGGAGAGACTATCCCCGGCGTCCGCGCAGCGGACCAGGGTCGGAGAGGGAAGTCTTCTTCCAGAAGCCAGCAAGGGTCATCATCACCGCCGGAGTCGCCCCCTCCGTCACGGCGCTCTGCGCCGCGCCACCTCCCCCAGGGGGGGAGGATTTCGGTGCTCGCATTCCTCCCCCCCTGGGGGAGGTGGCGCGGCGCAGAGCGCCGTGACGGAGGGGGCCCGAACGGGTCCAACTGTCACAATGACGCTGGCCTCACTCCAGCAATTCCAACAGCTTGCCAGATTCTCGCCCCGACTTCCCCGCCAGGGCTCCCCCGTCCCCTATAATCACGCCCGGTCTCGTCGCTTGGAGGGCTCGTAAGGCCTGCGACCTTGCGGCGGCGGGAGCGGATGGAACGGGAGCGGGGGTGCAACTCCTCCGCGCCGACGGCGACACATGGTGCGCCGGCGGAGGGTCGAGGGGGATACTCGATCGCACTCGGGACGGTTCTTCGCAGGGACCGCCGACCCGTCGCAGGCTTATGGGGTTAGGCGATAAGACCGCCACCGCTCGGCGCCCCGAGCTTGCAGGCCAACCATTCGCGCGGGGCGTCAAACCTTCGTCGAAACGGTATTTCTAGATCAAACTCCGGGCGAAGGCCCGGCGCCCCGCCCAGCCCTCCATGAACTTCGCAGCGAAAGCGCGAGGACGATCAGACCTGTCCTGAAAGGAGCCGTTGATGGCCCGTCCCAGACCCCGTCGTCCCAGACCCGGCCGCGGCCTGCCGCCGCCGGAAAGGCGCAGTCCCGAAGAACAGGCGGAAGACGACCGCCTGCGGGCGGAACTGGTCATCCAGTGCGCCCGGATGGACGCCATACTGGCCGACAAGTGGGCTGAGGCGGCGGAGCAGGTTCGCATCCAGGCCGAACGGGCCGCCGCCGGCGCCGTCTTCGCGGACGACGATCCCTGGGTCTAGGCGTCCAGCAGCGGCTGAAGCAGCGGATGGGCCAGGACCGGCGCGGCCAGACGCACCACGGCCTGCGGATCCTCCAGCCGCACCGCCGCTGTGGCGTCGGCGATGATGAAGTCGGCATGGGTGCGCGACGGCTCGGTCAGCCGTTCGTGGCCCGGCCGCACCGTCGTCAGATACTGGGCCACGACCGAATCCGCCGAACGGCCGCGTTCGGACTGGTCGCGCAACAGGCGGCGAATGAAACGGATGTCGGACGGGGTGTCGACGAAGACCCGGATGTCGAACAGGGCCGTCAGTTCGGGGGTGCACAGCACATGGGTGCCCTCGACGATCACCACCTCGCTGGCGGGGATCGGCTCGCCGCCCGGCTCGCGGCCGTGATGGATGAAGGAATAGACCGGCGCCGTGACCGGCCGCCCGGCCTTCAGGTCCATCAGGTCGGCGATCATCAGGGCGTGGTCGCGCGCCGCCACATCGTCGAAGTCGAAGGTCGCCGCGTCGAAGCCGGGCAGGGAGGCCGCGTCCCGATAATAGGAATCCTCGCGCACCAGCACCGCCTTGCCCTCCGGCAGGGCCGAGACCAGGGCCTCGGCCAGGGTGCTCTTGCCGGAGCCGGAGCCCCCCGTGATCGCGATCAATATTGTCATGGCCGGCCTTCTAGAACGTCGGCGAAGCCTGCGCCACAGCGGCTTGCGCGAGCAGCCCCCGCCAGACGATCCGGGGACGATCCGTCGCGCCGGCCCTTCCCTCGGTCACGTTGCTTATCGCCGATAACCAAGTTAGCGTCCGGGCAAGCGTCGCCTCGAGCAGACGCATCCATAGGAACAGGAAACGACATGCTGGGCTTGATGCAGGACTGGCCGCTGACGGTCGACAAGATCATCGACCACGCCAAACACTGGCACGGCGACCGCGAGGTGGTGACGCGCTCGGTCGAGGGGCCGATCGTCCGCACCACCTATGGCCGGATTCACGACCGGGCCAGGCGCGTCTCCAACGCCCTCAAGGCCTGGGGGATCGCGCCCGGCGACCGCGTCGCCACCCTGGCCTGGAACACCGACAAACATATCGAGACCTGGTACGGCGTCATGGGGATCGGCGCGGTCTGCCACACCCTGAACCCGCGCCTGTTCCCCGAGCAACTGGTCTACATCATCAACCACGCCGAGGACCGGGTCATCTTCACCGACCTGACCTTCGTACCGTTGCTGGAAGCCATCCTGCCGCACCTGCCCAAGGTCGAGCGCGTCATCATCATGACCGACGACGCCCATATGCCGCAGACGACTCTGCCCAAGGCCGAGGCCTATGAGACGGTGATCGCAGGTCAGTCGGCCGAGGTGGTCTGGGGCGACTTCGACGAACAGACCGCCTGCGGCCTGTGCTACACCTCGGGCACCACGGGCCATCCCAAGGGCGTGCTCTATTCGCACCGCTCGAACTTCATCCATACCCTGCTGGGCCTGCAGTCCACCGTCCTGGGCGCCACGCCCAACGAGGTGATCCTGCCCGTCGTGCCGATGTTCCACGCCAACGCCTGGGGCATCGCCTTCGGCGGACCGGCGGCCGGCGCCAAACTGGTCATGCCGGGCGCCAAGATGGACGGCGCCTCGATCTACGAACTGCTGGAGAGCGAGAAGGTCACCTTCTCCGCCGCCGTGCCCACCGTCTGGCAGGGGCTGCTGGGCCATATGAAGCAGAACGACCTGCGGCTCTCGACGGTCAAGCGCGTGTTGATCGGCGGCTCCGCCGTGCCCGAAAGCCTGATCCGCGCCTTCCACGACGACTATGGGATCGAGGTGCTGCAGGGCTGGGGCATGACCGAGACCTCGCCCATCGGCACCCTGTCGAACATGACCCCCGAACTGGCGGACAAGCCGTTCGAGGAACAGCTGAAATGGCGCGTCAAACAGGGCACGCCGCCGCTGGGCGTCGAGCTGAAGCTCAAGGACGACGCCGGGGCGGCCCTGCCGCACGACGGCGTGACCTTCGGCCATCTGATGGTCAAGGGTCCGACCGTCGCCCGCGCCTATTTCCGCGAGGAGGGCGACATCGTCGACGACGAGGGCTTCTTCGACACCGGCGACGTGGCGACGGTCGACGACCTGGGCTTCATGCAGATCACCGACCGGTCCAAGGACGTGATCAAGTCCGGCGGCGAATGGATCAGCTCCATCGAGATCGAGAATATCGCCGTCGGCCATCCCAAGGTCGAACTGGCCGCCGTCATCGGCGCCGCCCACGCCAAATGGGACGAACGGCCGGTCCTGATCGTGCGGCTCAAGGACGGCGAGACCCTGGACAAGCAGGAGCATCTCGACTTCCTGCACGGCAAGATCGCCAAATGGTGGATGCCCGACGACGTGGTCGCCGTGGACGAGATTCCGCTGGGCGCCACCGGCAAGATCGACAAGAAGCTTCTGCGCGAGCGGATGAAGGACTACCGCTTGCCAGAGATCCAGCCTGGTTGAAGATCCGGAGCGCCGATGTCGTCGAAAAAGCCTGTCCCCGCCCTGATCCCGGGGTTGACCGCCCTGACGGCGGTCGCCCCGGTCCTGGTGGTCGCGGCCATGGCGGCGACCCTGTTCGGCGGCGTCGATCGAGCCGTCACCTATGACCTGATGACCTGGACCATGGCGCGAGGCCTGGCCTGGGTCGGGATGGCGGCGGCCCTGCTCGTGCTGGCCCTGGCGCTGCGAGACCTCGGCCGGCGCTGGATCTTCGCCGTCGTCGCCCTGGTCCTGGCCGGCGCGACCCTGGCGGTGTTTCTGCATCAGGGGCGGCGGCTGGCCCAGCCGTCCCCGCGCGACATCAGCACCAATGTGGCCGAACCCCCGGCCTACAGTCGCCTGTCGGCCCTGCATCCGGACGCCTCCGGCGTGACCGGCCCCGAATCCTGTTCGGCCGCCCGTTCGATCCCGACCCAGGTCCTGGCCCAGCAGGCCGTCTCGGCCCTGGTCGACGCCGGCTTCCCGATCGTCCGCGCCTCGACCTTCGAGGTCGAGGGCGTTCACGAAGGCGCCTGGTTCGGCTTCGCCTATGACGCCGTCGTCCGCATCCGCCCCGGCCGCACCGACATCCGCGTCGCCGCCCGCGACTCCCGCCCCGACGGCGGCGCGACCTGCCGCCTGATGAACAGGATCGTCACCGCCCTGGAAGAGGAGATCCGCTAGGCCAGGTCGAACACGGCCCTCAGGCCCGGCTCCGGTTCCGCCGTCGCCGCCCCGTCTTCCACCAGCTTGATCAGATGGGCCAGGACCGACAGGGACGCCGCAGGCCACAGCCGCTGATCCACCACCGCATAGAGCACCGGCACCATCTCCGCCACGCTCCGGTCCCCCGCCCGCAGCCGCGCCAGCACCTGGGACTCCCGCTCCAGCCGGTGCGCGCGATAGGCGGCCAGGAAGGGGGCGGGCTGCGTCACCGGCGCCCCGTGCGTCGGCCACAGCGTGGCGAAGTCCCGGGCGATCACCGCATCCAGGCTGGCCATGTAATCGCGCATGTTTCCGTCCGGGGGCGCCACCACCGTCGTCGCCCAACCCATGACGTGATCCCCGCTGAACAGGGCGTTTTCCTCCCTCAGCACGAAGGCCATGTGATTTGACGCATGGCCCGGCGTGAACATCGCCTCCATCGTCCAGCCGTCGCCCTCGATGATTTCGCCGCCCGTCAGAACCTGATCAGGCGCAAAGACCGCGTCCTCATCCTCGTCCAGTCCGCCCGAGGCGTGCGTCTCCTGCGCCGGCGGTCGGGCGGCCAGGATTACGGCGCCGGTCCGCTCGGCGAAGGGGCGGGCGAGGGGAGCGTGATCGCGGTGCGTATGGGTCACCAGCACGTGGCTGACCGTCCGCCCTTCGACCGCCGCCAGCAAGACCTCCAGATGCGCCGGGTCCAGCGGCCCCGGATCGATCACCGCGACCGCTGATCCCGCCTCGGGCGGTCCGACCACATAGGTCCCGGTTCCGGTGAAGGTGAACGGCCCCGGATTGTTCGCGATCACCCGCTGGATCAGGGGCGAAACCTGGTCGCGCCGTCCATAGGCGAAGCCGAACTCACGCACGAAGGGAATCATCACCGACCTGTTCGCATCTGGCGCGGGCCTTGCCTTAACTTCTTGGTAACCCTTGCCGGAGCGCCCGCCATGGCCCGATCAATCGCCTTCGCTGTCTCAAATCGGCTCCAGCCCATCGCGGCGGCCCTTCTCTGTCTCATGGCGACGCAGTTGATCGCCGCCTCCTGCACGCCGGAGCCGGCGCCGTATGCAAGTCGGGTGGTGGTGCAGCGGTAGAGGCATAACGAGGTTACGCCACACTGGATTGGGATTCATAACAATAATCCTCGTCCGAGCCTAACCGTAGTAAGATTGTGTCAATTTCGCCTCTCAAGTTGTAAATTGTCCCGCACTGTGACGCATACAGTCGAGCTTATGGCCTAATTGGGTCTAGCGCGACATCGTGTGGCCAAATTGCGACAGCTCGGCGACTAAAGGGTTACGGGGCTGTAATAGACGTAGCGTGCTCATCAATGCTGATTAAGGTCGATTCCAATCTGCGCGCATGGGGGCGTGGAGTTTATGCGGCAGCGTCAAGGGCGACGGCTGCTGCGTTTTGGAGGGCTTGATTTTGAAAATCCAAACCATTCGAGAGCGCCTGTTGGCGGGCACGATGATGGGCGGCTTCGCCCTCTTTGCGGCGGCCGCTCTGCCGGTGGCTGCAGTCATGATCGCACCGACCACCGCTTCCGCGCAGGACTACACAAGCGGTGTCCTCTCAGGGACCGTGTCGGATGCTTCGGGAGCGCCGGTGTCGGGCGCTGCCGTGGCTGCAACGTCGCCGCAGGGCACTGTTCGTACGGCCACTACAGGTGCCGACGGAACGTTTCGTATGCCCGCGTTGCCGGTTGGCGGCTATTCGATCACCATCACTCAACCTGGATACGAAACGCTCACACAACGTGCTGCAGTAAATCCGGGCAGTTCCTCATATGCTTTCACCCTGTCTTCGGAGGGCTCAGCTAGTGCGGCGGAGCTTGGGGATATTGTCGTGACGGCGCGACGTGTTCGCGACTTTAATGCAACTGATACGGGTCTAACTCTAGACGTTCAGGATTTTGCAGAAAAGGTGCCTACTGGACGCAGCATTAACGCAGTAACGCTGTTTACGCCGGGCACCAGCTCTCCCGACGCAACCATCAATGCAAGCTCTCGCCGTAATCAAAGCTTGGTTTCGGTTTCGGGTACTTCCGCCGCTGAGAGCGTGTATTACATTAACGGCTTAAACGTAACCGACCAGCGCACGTTTTTGGGATATGGTGAAGTTCCGTTCGATTTCATACAGACGATTGAAGTCAAGACCGGCGGCTACCAAGCGGAGTTTGGTCGGGGAACAGGTGGTGTCGTCAATATCGTCACGCGTTCTGGCTCCAACGAATTCACGGGCGGCTTAAGCGTTTTCCACACGCCGAATAGCCTTCGCGCGACGCGGGGTACTTCGTATCAGCAAGGTGGTAATAACTCCGCCGGACTGGAGGTATACAACCAGTACTCATATTCGCAGTTGACAGACTATACGGCCTACTTGGGTGGGCCGATAATCAAAGACCATCTGTTCTTCTTTGGTGCGTACAATGTCCGTGACGTTGAAAGCGAAGGGGCGCTCTCGAGGTCGTTCGCTTATAACTCCGGGACTGGCGCGATCACTCCGGGCTCGACGTATAGTCAAGGAATTTCGTCTTATGACGATCCGCGTTGGGCTCTGAAGCTCGACTTGGTGATAAATCCCAATCATCGGATCGAAGCGACATTCTTGAACGATGAGACGACGACCGAGAGCCAGACGCGGACTTATAGCGCGACCACGTCCCAGGGCCTGACGTCCGTCACGGATCCGCTATACTCAGATGCGGGCGGTCTCACGCAGATCTATAAGTATACGGGTGTGTTCACGGACTGGTTCACGCTGTCTGCGCTATACGGTAAGCTGGAAAACAGCCAGCTCGACTACGGTTCGCCAGTTGGTCTTCCCGGCGTGTATGATTACGCCCGCCCGGGTGGCCCGGGTTACGTTGGGGTCGGCCGGCAAGCTGGACCCTATGGTCTTGCAGGCGAAGACATTCGCGAAACCTATCGCGTTGATGGTGACTTCTACTTCAATCTGTTTGGCGAACACCATGTCCGGATTGGGTATGACCGTGAAGATCTGACGAGTTCGGCGAACAGCGCCTACTCCGGTGGTGCCCTGTACAACGTTCTAACTGCGGCGCAGTGCGACGGTATCGCGCCCACTGGGCAGGGCTGTTTGAACGTAGTCACGTTTGCCAACAATGGCACGTTCACAGGGGAACAGTCAGCTTTCTACGTTCAAGACTCGTGGGATTTGGCGAGCAACTTCAGCTTACAGCTTGGCGTTCGAAACGACCGCTATACTTACAACAATGTTGATGGTGAATCTTACATCGATATTAAGGATCAGTGGGCTCCGCGCATTGGTTTTAACTGGGATCCATTCGATACCGGTTCGGATCGGATTTACGGATCGGTGGGCGATTACTATCTCCCGATTGCTACCAACACGTCGATTCGCGCGTCTTCAGGTGAGATTTACACCGACGCCTATTACGCCGGTCCGACGAGGGATGCCTCTGGTAACGTGGTCTTAGACGCCAATGGTTACCCGACCTTCGGTGCGCTGTATCAGCTTGATTATCTCAGCCCTCCTGGAGCGCCGGACCCGCGCTCTGTGACGGAAGCTGATCTGAAGCCGATGTATGAGCGTGAGTTTATTCTGGGGTACGAGCATAGCTTTGACTCTGGAATGTTAGCCGATTGGTCGGTTGGTGTACGGGGTATCTACCGTAACCTCGAAAGTACAATCGAGGACACTGCAATAGGCGACGCTGTCGTCCGTTATTGCGTGCGCAATAATATCGCTTGCGGTCAATCGGGACCTGGCGACTCTGATTTTGCTTCACTCTTCCCTTACGTTCTGATCAATCCGGGCGATGCGGCAACGGTTTACATCGACCTTCAAGGCGACACTCGCACTGATGCAGCTGGCAATCCGAACCCAAGCTACAATCCGCAGACGGTTGAGCTAACTGCTGAAGATCTTGGTTTTGATGAGGTTGAACGGACTTACCAGGCATTGGAGTTCACGTTCCGTCGTGAGTATGACGGCAAGTGGGGATTGGCGGGTTCGTATACACTCGCGAAATCTGAGGGGAACTATGAGGGTGCTGTTAAGTCGGATATCGGCCAGACCGATACATCGCTGACTCAAGACTACGACCACGTTGCCAATCAACTTGGATCTTTCGGGTATCTGCCTAATCACCGGGCTCACACTTTCAAGGTGTATGGTAACTGGTCGCCGGTCGAGCGCTTCAACGTGGGCGCCAACTTCACTGCACAGTCTGGCCGTAAATATGGTTGCATTGGGCGGGTGCCGCTGGCCGTCGATCCGCTTGCGCCGCAGTCGGGTGGACCTTCGGGCTGGTATTGCCCGTTCGGTCCGAACAACAGCTCGATCCAAACGCCTCGGGGCTCCCAAGGTGAAACGCCTTGGACCTATCAAATGGACCTGAACTTGACCTACACGGTCGCGGAAACGAATTACGGCAAGTTGAGCGCATCGGTGGACGTGTTCAATGTGTTTGACAATGACGAGACAACTCGTGTTGTTGAACAAGGCCTGATCCGTACGTCTGGCAATGTCCTAACTGCTCGTTCGCCCTATTATGGGCTGCCGAGAAGTTATCAATCTCCGCGCTCGCTCCGCTTGGGCCTGCGCTATCAGTTCTGATCTAAGTTGGATTAGAGGGTTACGGGGCGGCGGATTTCTATCCGCCGCCCTTTTTTATGCGCCGCACTGGCGCCATCTTGAGGGTGGAGCGTTACAGCCTTGCTGGGCTGGACACCCTCACGACTAGGAATGCAATGCTGAAATTCGCCGCCGTCGCGCTTGCCGTGACCCATTCGCTATCGACCACAGCCGTCACCCAGGATCAGGACGGCCCCATCGTCACCGGCGCGCGCTCGGCCGAGACCGCCGACGCCCTGAAGGTGCGCGAGGCGATGGCCTATGCCCGGCCGCTGCCGCGCGGGGCGCCGACGCAGGATTATCCGCTGGTGGCCTGGTGCGACGCCCTGGTCACGGGCCATGCCGATCTTGGCGAGAGCCTGACCGATCATTCGCCGGAAGATCTCGAACTGGTGCGTCTTGGTCGTCTGGAGGCGCAGGATTTCCGCAGCGCCCTGGCCGCCGCAGAACCGCGTCAGACCGCCGCGACCAAGGCCGCTGCGCAGCAAGCCGCCGCGTCCGCCAAGGCCCAGTGGGCTGCGCTGCTGGCCACGCAAGACGAGGCGGCGCGCAGCCAGTCGTTCGGTCTGTTCTATGGCCTGCCGGGCCGGTGTGAACACGCCGCGCGCCGCATCCGCGCCAATATCACCACCCCGCCGGCGACCCTGGCCGATGTGGGCCTGACCGAGACGGGTGCGCCGGCGACAGCCGCGCCGAACTGATCAGGGCAAACCTCAAGACGTCTAGACGGCGGCCTGAGCCTCGGCTCAGGCCGCCGTTTCGCGTTTCGCGGCGTAGGGGTCGTAGTTGAGGATGGGGGCCAGCCAGCGTTCGCAGGTGGCGACGTCCCAGCCCTTGCGGCGGGCGTAGTCCTCGACCTGATCGCGGTCGATCTTGCCGACGCCGAAATAGTGGCTGCCCGGATGGCCGAAATAGAGGCCCGAGACCGAGGCGGGGGGCGTCATGGCGAAGCTTTCGGTCAGGGCCATGCCGGCGTTGGTTTCGGCCTGAAGCAGGCGGAACAGGGTGGCCTTTTCCGTGTGGTCGGGCTGGGCCGGATAGCCGGGGGCGGGGCGGATGCCCTGATATTGTTCAGTGATCAGGTCGTCGATGTCGGTCGCCTCGTCGGCGGCGTAGCCCCAGAGTTGGGTGCGGACTTCCTTGTGCAGCCGCTCGGCGAAGGCCTCGGCCAGGCGGTCGGCCAGGGCGGTGGCGAGGATGGCGGAATAGTCGTCGCCGGCGTCCTTGAACCGTTTGGCGATTTCCAGTTCGCCATGGCCGGCGGTGACGGCGAAGGCGCCGATATAGTCGTCGCCCTCCTCGGCGATGAAGTCGGACAGGGCCAGGTTCGGCTTGCCGTTCGACTTCTTGATCTGCTGGCGCAGGGTGTGGAACCGGGCGATCTCGGCGTCCCGGCCCTCGTCGGCGAAGACGATGACGTCGTCGCCGTCGGCGCGGGCGGGCCAGAAGCCGACCACGCCCTTGGCCGTGAACCATTTCTCGTCGATGACCCGCTTCAGCATGAGCTTGGCGTCCTCGAACAGGTCGCGCGCAGCCTCGCCGACGATCTCGTCCTCCAGGATCAGCGGATAGCGGCCGATCAGCTCCCAACTGGCGAAGAAGGGGGTCCAGTCGATGTGGTCGGCGAGGTCCTGCAGGTCCCAGGCGTCGAAGGCCTTCACCCCAATGAAGGACGGCTTGCCGGGCAGGGGCTGGGTCGGGTCGATGCGGAAACGGTTCTCGCGCGCCTGAGACAGGGTGGCGCGGGCCTTGACCTCCTGGCCGCGCGCATACTGCTCGCGGATGCGGATGTACTCGTCGCGGGTGGCGGCCTCGTTCTTGGCGCGTTCGGTCTTGGACAGCAGGCCCGAGACAACGCTGACGGCGCGCGAGGCGTCGACGACATAGGTGGTCGAGCCTCGGCGATAGGCCGGTTCGATCTTGACCGCCGTATGGGTCCGGCTGGTGGTGGCGCCGCCGATCAGCAGGGGAATGTCGAAGCCGCGACGTTCCATCTCGGCGGCGACGAAGACCATCTCGTCCAGCGACGGGGTGATCAGGCCGGACAGGCCGATGATGTCCACCTTGTGCTCGACGGCGGCGTCCAGGATCCGGTCGGCCGGGACCATGACGCCCAGGTCGATGACCTCGTAGTTGTTACATTGCAGCACGACGCCGACGATGTTCTTGCCGATGTCGTGGACGTCGCCCTTGACCGTGGCCATCAGGATCCGGCCCGCCTGTTCGCGCGGCTTGCCGGCCTTTTCAGCCTCCATATAGGGTTCCAGCCAGGCCACGGCCTGCTTCATCACCCGGGCGGACTTGACCACCTGGGGCAGGAACATCTTGCCCGAGCCGAACAGGTCGCCGACCACGTTCATCCCGTCCATCAGCGGACCTTCGATGACGTGCAGCGGCCGTTTGACGCTCAGGCGGGCCTCCTCGGTGTCGGCCTCGATGAACTCGGTGATGCCATGGACCAGGGCGTGTTCGATCCGCTTGCCGACCGGCTGGTCGCGCCATTTCAGATCGACGACGCGGGCCTGACCCTTTTCGCCCTTGTAGCGAGGGGCCATGTCGACCAGCCGCTCGGTGTTCGAGACATTGGTCCGCTGGGGCCGGTTCAGGATGACGTCCTCGACCGCCTCGCGCAGCTCGGGGTCGATGTCGTCATAGACGGGCAGGTCGCCGGCGTTGACGATGCCCATGTCCATGCCGGCGTTGATGGCATGGTACAGGAAGACGCTGTGGATGGCGCGGCGCACCGGTTCGTTGCCGCGGAAGCTGAACGAGACGTTCGACACCCCGCCGCTGATGCGGGCGTAGGGCAGGGCAGCCTTGATGACCTTCACCGCCTCGATGAAGTCGACGGCGTAGTTGTCGTGCTCCTCGATCCCCGTCGCCACGGCGAAGATATTGGGGTCGAAGATGATGTCCTCGGGCGGGAAGCCGACATCGTTGACCAGGATGTTGTAGGCGCGGGTGCAGATCTCGATCTTGCGGGCGGCCGTGTCGGCCTGGCCCACCTCGTCGAAGGCCATGACCACGACGGCGGCGCCATAGCGCAGACAGGCGACGGCCTGTTCGCGGAACTTGGCCTCGCCTTCTTTCATGCTGATCGAGTTGACGATGGGCTTGCCCTGGACGCACTTCAGGCCCGCCTCGATCACCTCCCATTTGGAGCTGTCGATCATCACCGGCACGCGGGCGATGTCGGGTTCGGCCGCGATCAGGTTGAGGAAGGTCCGCATGGCGACAGCGCCGTCCAGCAGGCCCTCGTCCATGTTGATGTCGATGATCTGGGCCCCGGCCTCGACCTGCTGGCGGGCGACGTCGAGCGCGGCGGAATAGTCGCCTTCGACCACCAGCTTGCGGAATTTGGCCGAGCCGGTGACGTTGGTCCGTTCGCCGACGTTGATGAAGGTGGGACGCACTTACGCTACCAGTTCAAAAGGTTCGAGGCCGCTTAGGCGCAAGGCCACCGGGCGTTCCGGGATCGCGCGCGGCTTCAGCGGCGCGACCTCTTGGGCGACGTGCTTGATGTGGTCCGGCGTCGTGCCGCAGCAGCCGCCGACGATGTTGACCAGGCCGGAGGCGGCCCATTCCTCGATGAAGTGGGCGGTCTCGTGCGGCTCCTCGTCGTACTGGCCCATGGCGTTGGGCAGGCCGGCGTTGGGGTAGGCGGCGACCAGGGTGTCGGCGACGCGGCTCAGTTCGGCGATGAAGGGCCGCATCAGGTCGGCGCCCAGGGCGCAGTTGAAGCCGATGGCGAAGGGCTTGGCGTGACGGACGCTGTTCCAGAAGGCTTCCGCCGTCTGGCCCGACAGGGTGCGGCCCGACCGGTCGGTGATGGTGCCGCTGATCCAGATGGGCAGGGCGTCCATGCCCTCGTCCTCCAGGTCCTTGATGGCCTTGATCGCCGCCTTGCAGTTCAGCGTGTCGGTGATGGTCTCGATCAGATAGAGATCGACGCCGCCCGCGTTCAGCGCCTTCACCTGATGGCGATAGGCCTCATAGACCTGGTCGAAGGTCACGCTGCGGGCGCCGGGGTCGTTCACGTCGGACGACATGGACAGCATCTTGTTCAGCGGGCCGATGGAGCCGGCGGCGAAGCGCGGCTTGTGCGGCTCCTTTTCCGTCCAGCGGTCGGCGGCGGCGCGGGCCAGTTTGGCGCCTTCCAGATTGATGTCCCACACCGCCTGGGCGTCCAGGGCGTAGTCCTCCTGGGCGATGGTGGTGCCGGAGAAGGTGTTGGTCTCGGAGATGTCGGCGCCGGCGGCGTAATACTGGTCGTGCAGGTCCGAGATGATGTCCGGGCGGGTGATGCAGAGGATGTCGTTGTTCCCCTTCATCTGCTGCGCCTCGTCATAGCCGTTGGCGGCGACGAACCTGTCGGCGCGGAAGTCGGCTTCGGAGAGGCCCCGACGCTGGATCATCACGCCCCAGCTCCCGTCGAGAACGAGGATGCGTTCCTTGGCCGCCGCATGCAGGGCGGCGATGCGCTCGGCGCGGGTGAGGGGAGAGGTCATCAGGCGGCCGCCTTGGTTTCACGCACGCCCAGCACGCGGCAGATCGCATAGACCAGATCGGCGCGGTTCAGGGTGTAGAAGTGGAAGTCGGAGAAGCCTTCTTCGTGCAGGCGGGCGCAGGTTTCTGCGGCGACGGAGGCGGCGAGCAGTCGGCGGGTTTCGGGATCGTCGTCCAGTCCGTCGAAATGGGCCTTCAGCCAGTCGGGGATGCTGGTCCCGCAGGCGCCGCACATGCGGGTCAGGCCGGCGAAGTTGGACACGGGCATGACGCCGGGGATCAGCGGAATGGTGACGCCCGCCGCCCGCACCCGGTCGCGGAAGCGCAGGAAGGCGTCGATGTCGAAGAAGAACTGGCTGACGGCGCGGGTGGCGCCGGCGTCCACCTTGGCCTTCAGCACATCGATGTCGTGGTCGATGGAGGGGCTTTCGGGGTGTTTTTCGGGATAGGCGCCCACCGTGACGTCGAAACCGCCGACGCGGCTGATGGCGGCGGTCAGTTCGGTGGCGTTGGCGTAGCCGTCTGCGCGGGGCTGGTAGACGCCGCCGATGCCGCCGCCGCCGGGCGGGTCGCCGCGCAGGGCCACGATGTGATCGACGCCGATGCTCTTGTAGCCGGCGATGACCTCGTCGACCTCGTCGCGGCTGGCCTCGACGCAGGTCAGGTGGGCGGCGGGACGCAGCGAGGTCTCGGCGATGATGCGCTGGACGGTGCGGTGGGTGCGTTCGCGGGTCGAGCCGCCGGCCCCATAGGTGACGGAGACGAAGGCCGGATTCAGCGGCTCAAGGCGGCGGATCGCCGTCCACAGATTGGCTTCGGCCTCGTCGGTCTTGGGCGGGAAGAATTCGAAGGAGACGCGCACGGCGTCGTGGTTCGAGCCGGCGCGGGCGACCGGACCCAGCGGCGACAGCAGCAGGGCGCGGGCTTCGGCGAGATTGGTGGAGGACGCGGCCATCATGCGGTCTTTCTGGCCTGGGCCAAGGATGCGTTGACGGGACGTTCCGCCGTCCAGATCGTCACGGTCAGGCCCTCATTGTCGGGCGGCAGGGCGATCGGCGGGGAGGGCGTCAGACCGCTGTCGGTCAGCCAGCCGTTGATTTCGTGGTCGGCGAAGCCCAGGCGGCGATGCTGATGCGCCTCGCGCATATGTTCGAAATCATGGGGCGCGAAATCGACGATCACCAGCCGACCGCCGGGGCAGACCAGGCGCGCGGCCTCGGCCACGGCGGCGAAGGGGTCGGCCAGATAGTGCAGCACCTGATGCACGATCACCAGATCGGCGCTGGCGGCGGGCAGGCGGGTGGCGAAGATGTCGCCGTGGCGCAGTTCGACCTTGTTCAGCCCGGCCTTGGAGACATTGGCGCGGGCGATGTTGAGCATGTTCTGGCTCAGATCCAGCCCGACCGACATCTTGGCCTTCTTGCCGAACAGGGTCAGCATGCGGCCGGAGCCGGTGCCCAGATCGACGACCCGCTTGAACGGGCCCGGGCCGACGGCCTTTTCCAGGGCGGCCTCGACGGCGGCTTCGCTGACGTAGAGGGAGCGAAGACGGTCCCATTGCGGGGCGATCTGTTCGAAATAGCTTTCGGCCGCCTGTTCGCGATCCTTGCGAACCTCGTCCAGGCGACGATGGTCCGCCTCCCCGGCGTCGTCGGCGAGGATGTCCAGAACAGTGTCGATCAACCGGCGGGCGTGGGCGTCGTGGGACAGGCGATAATAGACGCGGGCGCCGTCGGGGAATCGTTCGATCAGGCCGGCGTCGGTCATCAGTTTCAGATGGCGTGAGACGCGCGGCTGGCTCTGGTCGAGGATGCGCGACATCTCCATGACCGAAAGCTCCTCGCCGGCCAGCAGCGACAGGATGCGCAGACGGGTCGGCTCGCCGGCGGCGCGCAGGGCTTCGACAGTCTGGTCGGCGGTAAGACTCATGAGATCATATAAGGATATCCTTATATGATTATGCAAGTGAAAACCGCCTAGAGGACGGGCGTTTTCAGTGGTTCCCCGGCGAAATGCGCCTGAAGGTTCTGCATCAGCAGCATCAGCATGCCCTGAACGCCGGCTGTCGTGGCGCCGGCGGTGTGAGGCGTCAGGACCATATTGGGTACGTCGGCCCAACGGTTTGGATCGGTCGGCTCCTCTGCGAAAACATCAAGGGCGGCTTGGCCCAGGGCGCCGGATTTCAGCGCGGCGATCAGGGCGTCCTCGTCGATCACCTGGCCCCGCGAGACATTGATCAGCAGGCCGTCGGGGCCGAGCGCCTCAAGCACCTCGCGCGAGATCAAGCCGCGGTTGGTTTCGTCGGCCTTGCAGGCGACCACGAGGATGTCGCTCTGTTTCGCAAGGCTGAGCAGAGATTCAGCCCGGGGCCATTCGGCGTCGCGGGGGCGGGGGCCCCACCACGCCACCTCCATTCGGAAGGGCGCGCAGCGAGCGGCGACGGCCTTGCCGATGGCGCCCAGGCCGACGACGCCGACCTTCTGGCCCCGGACAGAGGGGGTGAGGGTGCGGGTCTCGGCGGTCCAGTCGCCGGACCGGACCTGCCGGTCGCCCGAGACGATCTGGCGGCGGGCGGCCAGGATCAGGCCCAGGGCGTGGTCGGCGACGTCCTCGTGATTGACGCCGGGCGCGTGGGTGACCGGCAGGCCGCGTTCACGGCACCAGTCGACGTCGATCCCGTCGTAGCCCGAGGTGAAACAGGCGATCAGGTCGAGGTTGGGCAGGCGTTCGATCAGCGCCTTGTCCAGCGGCGCCTCGCCGGCGACGACCAGGGCGCGGATGTCATGGGCGGCCTCGATCGGCGGGCCTTCCCAGAAGCGGTAGACGTCATAGGCGCTCTCCAGGATCGGCGAGAGCGGGGCGAGATGCCGCTGCATGATGAGAACGGCGGGGCGTTGGGTCATGGTCGGACCTCCACAATGGCCTCGCCGTCGGTCAGCCGAGCGACGACGCTGGTCCAGTCGCGCCGCACGATGGCGTAGAGTTCGTCGTTCGAACAGTTTCCGAGGTTGAGGTGGACCAGTGGCTGACCGCTGGCGCTAAGCTGCGCCAGCAAAAGAAAGTCCTTGTCCTTGCTGACGACGACCGCCCCCCGTGACGCCGCCAAGGCCCAGATTTCCCGGTCGCCTGCCGTGGCCAGCCCCATCAATCTGACGTCTTCGACCTCATGATCGAAGGCGGTGATCGCATCGATCAGGCGGACGGGCAGGTTCTGATCGAGCAGGAATTTCAAGCTGCAGCGGCCGCCACCGAATGATCGAGCGCCTGCGCGGCGTAGGCCAGGGCGGCCCGCAGGTCGTCGGCTTCCAATTCCTCGTAGTCGGAAAGGATCTGGGCCTCAGTCATTCCGGAGGCCAGCCACCCGAGAATGTCATGCACGGCGATACGCATGCCCCGGATGCAGGGCCGACCGGCGCGTTTGCCGTCTTCGATAGTGATGCGGGACAGAAGATCGTCGCTCATGTCCCGCATCCTATCACAGATCGATCAGCGGCCGAACTTCTGGTGCTGGATGCGCTTGGGGATGATGCTGTCGGCGCCCAGGCGACGCATCTTGTCCTGTTCGTAGGCTTCGAAGTTTCCTTCGAACCATTCCACATGGCCGTCGCCTTCGAAGGCGAGGATGTGGGTGGCCAGTCGGTCCAGGAACCAGCGGTCGTGGGAGATGACCACGGCGCAGCCTGCGAACTCTTCCAGCGCCTCTTCGAGGTTCTGCAGGGTTTCGATGTCCAGGTCGTTGGTCGGTTCGTCGAGCAGGATCAGATTGCCGCCCGAGGCCAGGGTCTTGGCCAGGTGGACGCGGTTGCGCTCACCGCCGGACAGCTGGCCGACCTTCTTCTGCTGGTCGCCGCCCTTGAAGTTGAAGCTGCCGACATAGGCGCGGGTGTTGATCTCGCGCTTGCCGACCATCATCACATCGGTGCCGCCCGAGATGGCCTGCCAGATGGTCTCGTCCGGCTTCAGATCGTCGCGCGACTGGTCGACATAGGCCAGCTTGACCGTCTCGCCGACCTTGATCGTGCCGCCGTCGGGGGTTTCCTGACCGGTGATCAACTTGAACATGGTCGACTTGCCGGCGCCGTTGGGGCCGATGACGCCGACGATGCCGTTGGGCGGAAGCTTGAAGGTCAGGTTGTCGAACAGGGTCTTGTCGCCATAGGTCTTGGCCAGGCCTTCGACCTCCAGCACGACATTCCCCAGGCGCGGCCCAGGCGGGATCTGGATGTGGGCGTGGGTCTGGGCGCCGCGCATCGATTCCTGCTCGTCCACCATCCGCTCATAGGCGGCCAGACGGGCCTTGGACTTGGCCTGACGGGCCTTGGCGCCCGAACGGACCCATTCCAGTTCGCGGGTGAGGGCGCGCTGGCGGGCTTCGGATTCGGACTGTTCCTGAATGACGCGCTTGGTCTTGGCTTCCAGCCACGAGGAATAGTTGCCCTCGTGCGGGTGGCCCTTGCCGCGGTCCAGCTCCAGCGTCCACTTGGTGACGAGGTCCAGGAAGTAGCGGTCGTGGGTCACCAGGATGACGCAGCCGGGGAAGTTTTCCAGGTGGTGCTGCAGCCAGGCGACGGATTCGGCGTCCAGGTGGTTGGTCGGTTCGTCGAGCAGCAGCATGTCGGGCTTGGACAGCAGCAGGCGGGCCAGGGCCACGCGGCGCTTCTCACCGCCCGACAGGTTGGCGACCTCCCAGTCGTCGGGCGGGCAGCGCAGGGCGCCCATGGCCATTTCGATGCGGCTGTCGATGTCCCAGACGTCGCCGGCGTCGATCTTCTCCTGGAGGGCGGTCATCTCCTCCATCAGCTCGTCGGTGTAGTTCTCGCCCAGTTCGGCGGCGACGGCGTTGAACCGGTTGACCCACTGTTTCTCTTCGCACCAGGCCTCGACGTTCTCGCGCACGTTCAGGGCGGGGTCCAGCTGGGGCTCCTGCTCCAGATAGCCGCGCTTGATGCCGTCGGCGGCGCGGGCCTCGCCGGTGAACTCGTTGTCCAGGCCGGCCATGATCTTCAGCAGGGTGGATTTACCCGAGCCGTTGACGCCGACGACGCCGATCTTGGCGTCGTTATAGAAGCTGAGCCAGATGTTCTCGAAGATCTTGCGGCCGCCGGGGAAGGTCTTGGTCAGACCCTGCATCTGGAAAATATATTGCTGCGCCATGAGGTGCGGTTTCGCCCTTCGGGTTTCGTCGGATTGGGAGGTTTGGGCGGATGTAGCGATCCTGGCGCCAGAGAGCAAATAAGGCGAGCGGCGAACGACGGCGCCTCCGCCGTTTTCGCGGCGGAGTTGGAGGCCCTTTGGAAGCGGAGGGCTGGGCGGGGCGCCGGGCCTTCGCCCGGAGTTTAGTGCTTTGAGTACCGTTTCGACGAAGGTTTGACGCCCCGCGCGGTTGGTTGGCCTGCAAGCTCGGGGTGCCGAGTGGTGGCGGTCTTATCGCCTAACCCCATAAGCCTGCGACGGGTCGGCGGGGTCTGCGAACCCCGTCCCGAGTGCGATCGAGTATCCCCCTCGATCCTGCGACGCGGCTTCAGACGCCGGGGCGATCCCCGACCGATAAGCTGCGCCGCCGCGGGGGGATTTCACCCCCGCTCCCGTTCCATCCGCTCCCGCCGCCGCAAGGTCGCAGGCCAAGCGAGCCCTCCAAGCGACGAGACCGGGGGTGATTATAAGGGGTGTGGGAGGGGTGATGGGTTGGAGGGGGTGAGAATCTGGGAAGGTGTTGGAATTGCTGGGGTCGGACCAGCGTCATTAGGATAGTTGGACTCGTTCGTTCGGGCCCCCTCCGTCTCGCCGCTGCGCGGCGATCCACCTCCCCCAGGGGGGGAGGAGTGGGGGGAGGAGTGGGATGACGGAGATCCTCCCCCCTTGGGGGAGGTGGCGCGGCGCAGAGCGCCGCGACGGAGGGGGCGTGTCGCGTCGGCGTCGTGGTGAAATTGCCTTGAGCGGGCTTCCATTCGGAGATCGAGACGTTAGACCCCCCTTATGTCGAATGCCTCCCCTATAGCCGAAGCCGTCGCCGCCGGGCGTCAGGCCGTGGCGGTCGATACCGTCATGATCGCCAAGATCACCGACATGGCCGGTGATTTCGCCATCAATCTGACGATCGCCGCCCTGATTTTTGCGGCGACGGTGATCGCGGCCAAATGGTCGGCCCGGCTGGCGCGCAACGCCCTGTCACGGGTCGGCGCCTTCCGGCACGACCAGACCGTGCTCAGCTTCGCCGTTCAGGTCGTGCGGGTGGTGGTGTTCATCATCGGCATGATCGCCGTGCTGCAGCGGCTGGGGGTGCAGACCACTTCGATCATCGCGGTGCTGGGGGCGGCGTCGCTGGCCGTGGGCCTGGCCCTGCAAGGGACCCTGTCGAACGTGGCCTCGGGCATCATGCTGCTGGTGCTGAGACCCTATCGCGTCGGCGATGTGGTGGACGTCGGCGGCATGGCCGGCACGGTGCAGCGGCTGGACCTGTTCACGACCCAGTTGTCGAACGCCAACAACCACAAGATCGTCATTCCCAATTCCAAGGTTCTGAGCGATCCCCTGACCAATCTGACCGGCCAGCAGACGCGGCGGATCGAGATCAATTTCGGCGTCGGCTATGGCGACGACCTGAACAAGGCGCGTTGCGTCCTGGCCGACATGGCGGCGGCGCACGAGAAGGTGCTGGACGACCCGCCCCCCTGGACCGGGGTGACGGGCCTGCTGGACAGTGCGGTGCAGGTGACGTTGCACGCCTGGGTCAAGGTCGAGGACTGGTGGCAGACCCAGGCCGATCTGATGCAGGGCGGCAAGGAGGCGCTGGACGCCGCCGGGATCGAAATTCCCTTCCCGCATCAGGTCGCCGTGCCCTATGGCGATGAAGACGTCATGCCGGTCGTCCGTGTACGGACGGTGGAAGACGGCGGGCATGACGTGAAGGTGAAGACGCGCTGATGCGATACGATTTCGGATCCGACAACACCGCCGGCATGGCGCCGAGCGCGGTCGAAGGTCTGGCGCGGGCCAACGCCGGATACGCCCGGTCCTATGGTTCAGACGAGATCACGGCGCGGGCCGCCGATCAGATCCGCCAACGGCTGGACGCCGACGCCGAGATCCGGTTCGTCTTCAGCGGCACGGCGGCCAACGCCATCGCCCTGTCGATGCTGGCCTTTCCGTTCGAGGCGGTGCTGGCGCAAAACGCCGCCCATGTCTGCACCGACGAGACGGGGGCGCCGGGCTTCTTCGGCCAGGGCGTCGGCCTGATCGGCCTGCCGGGGTTTTCGGGGCGGATCGATCCGCTGGCGCTGAAGGCGCAACTGGCCGAGCCCGAGGTCGGCCATCGCCAGCCGCCGGCGGCCCTGTCCCTGACCCAGGCGACCGAGTACGGCGCGGTCTATACCGAGGAAGAACTGCGCCATCTGATCGAGCCGGTGAAGGCCAGGGGATACGGCGTTCATATGGACGGGGCGCGTCTGGCCAACGCCGTCGCGGCCGGGTTCGACCTGAAGGATATTCCGCGCCTGGGCGTGGATGTGCTGGTGTTCGGCGGGGCCAAGGCGGGGGCGAACTGCGTCGAGGCCCTGGTCCTGTTCGACAAGAGCCTGGCGCGGCGGCTGGACAACCGGCTGAAACAGGCGGGGCAGGTGGCGTCCAAGGCGCGGCTGCTGGCCGGGCCGATGCTGGGCCTGCTGGAAAGCGGCGACTGGGAATCGGGCGGCGCCCACGCCAATCTGATGGCGAAACGGCTGGCGGCGGGGGTGGCGACCCGCTCGCCCTATGTCCTGGCCCATCCGGTCGAGGCCAATACGGTGTTCGTGCGAATGCCGGCCGAGGCGCACCAGAGGCTGAACGCCCTGGGCTGGGCCTGTTATCAGTTCGACGACGGATCGGTGCGGTTCGTGTGTTCCTGGGCGACCCAGGCAGAGGCCGTGGACGAACTGATCGAGGCGATCGCGGGCCTGAACTGAGCCCTTGTCGCGCGTGCGGCCTTTCCCCGGTCGCATAGTCTGTCCATATGCGGATCATGGCGATGCGCGGAGAGCGCTCCGGCGGCCGGCGCGACCCTATGGTCAAGGCGCAACAGGCGGGGAGCATGCAGGAAAAGACAGAGGGACCCCCGACGCTGCAGGCGTTGGCGGACCTGGTGCGGCTGGTGGGCCGGTCGGGCGCGCCGCAATTGCGGGTGCGGCTGGTCTCGGCCGTCGGCCTGACGCTGGCGGGCAAGGCGCTGGGGGTGCTGGCGCCCCTGATGCTGGGCGCGGCGGTCAATCGGCTGGCGGCGGGGCAGGGGGCGGCCGTGGCGGTCGGCTGGGGTTTCGCCGCCTTCGCCGTAGGCTGGGCCATCGTGCGCTTCCTGTCGTCGGTCGCGCCCCAGGTGTCGGACGTGGTGTTCGCCCCGGTGCGGTCCGCGGCGCAGAGAAAGACGGCGGCCGAGGTGTTCGCCCATGCGCTGAGCCTGTCGCTGGATTTCCACCAGACCAAACGCTCGGGCGCCCTGTCGCGGACCATGGATCGCGGCTCGCGGGCGGTGGATTTCCTGTTGCGCATCCTGGCCTTCAACCTGGTTCCGACCGGGGTGGAGCTGGCGCTGGCGGCGGCGGTGCTGGGCGGCAAGTACGACTGGCGGTTCGCGGCGGTCGCGGTGGCGGTGGTGGTGGTCTACACGATCGCGACCTTCGCCCTGTCCAACTGGCGGCTGGAGCATCGCCGGGTCATGAACGCCGCCGATTCCGAGGCGGCCGGCGTCTCGGTCGACGCCCTGCTGAACTATGAGACGGTCAAGTCGTTCGGGGCCGAGACCCGGGCGGCCCAGACCTATGACCGGGCCCTGGGCGACTACGCCCAGGCGTCGCTGAAGGCCAACAGTTCGCTGGCCCTGCTGAACGGGGTCCAGGCCCTGATCATGAATATCGGCCTAGGCGTCATGGCGGTGATGGCCGGGTTCGAGGCGGCGGCGGGGCGGATGGGGCCGGGGGATGTGGCGGCGGCGGTGCTGATCATGATCTCCCTGTACGCCCCGCTGAACATCCTGGGCTTCGCCTATCGGGAAATCCGCCAGTCCTTCATCGACATGGAGGAGATGCTGAAGGTGACGCGGCTGACGCCCCAGGTGGCGGATGCGGCCGACGCCGTCCCTTTGCCGCGACCGGTCGATGCGCGCGGGGCGTCGGTGGAGTTCCAGCAGGTCGGCTATCGCCACGACGCCCGGACCAGCGGGCTGGAGGACGTCAGCTTTGTCGCCGCGCCGGGCACGACCACGGCCCTGGTCGGGCCGTCGGGAGCGGGCAAGTCCACCATCGTCAAACTGGCGCTGCGGCTGCTGGATCCGCAGGAGGGGCGGGTCCTGATCGACGGGCATGACGCGCGGACGGTGACCCAGGCCTCGTTACGGGCCGCGGTGGCCCTGGTGCCGCAGGACGTGGCCCTGTTCAACGACAGCCTCTACGCCAATATCGCCTTCGCCCGGCCGGACGCCGATGCGGCCCAGGTGTGGGCGGCGGCGGCGGCGGCGGAACTGTCCGACTTCATCCAGGGGTTGCCCGACGGGATGGAGACCCGGGTCGGGGAGCGGGGGCTGAAACTGTCGGGCGGAGAACGCCAGAGGGTGGGCATCGCCCGCGCCCTGCTGGCCGATCCCTGCATCCTGATCCTGGACGAGGCGACCAGCGCCCTGGACAGCCGCACCGAGGCGGCGATCCAGAAGACCCTGCGCCGG
The DNA here is from genome assembly GCF_049898245.1 of Brevundimonas sp. TSRC1-1. Classification (NCBI taxonomy): domain Bacteria; kingdom Pseudomonadati; phylum Pseudomonadota; class Alphaproteobacteria; order Caulobacterales; family Caulobacteraceae; genus Brevundimonas; species Brevundimonas sp. TSRC1-1. The sequence goes on along the minus strand of NZ_JAFCXI010000003.1, from coordinate 479,653 downwards.
GTCAGCCAGGGGCGGACCACCCTGGTGGTGGCGCACCGGCTGTCGACCGTGGCCGACGCCGATCAGATCCTGGTGCTGAAGGCCGGGCGGATCGTCGAGCGCGGCGCGCACCATGAGCTGGTGGCGCGGCTGGGCGGAGAATACGCCGCCCTGTGGCGCAAGCAGACACGGGCGGGCAAGGCGGCTCAGGCCGGGGACTGAGGCGACGTCGGCAGTTTGCGTCTCAGGACTTCGCTCAGATTGGCCATGATGGCGATGCGGGCCTCGGCCGTGCCGGGGGCGTCCGGGGTCAGGCTGAGCAGCAGTTTCATCGCCTGGGCGTGGACCGTGGCGATGCGCCAGTCGAACCCCCCCTGGCGCGGCGCGGCGTCCAGCAGATCGCACAGGCCCTTGGCCGCCGTGCACAGGTCGTCCAGGGCGAAGGGGCTGGCGGCGTCGATGACCTGGCTGGAGGCGGCGTAGGCGCTGTCCAGACGCAGGGCTTCGGGGATGTCCGGCGTCGGGTGCGCCAGCAGGGCGCCGATATTCTCGGATATGATGGCCAGGGCCTGGTCCTTCAGCCCGTCCAGATTGGCCTTGGCCTGGGCCAGGGCGACCCCGACGCTGACGCCGCCGGGACGATCCACCATCTCCGCGAGACGGGATTTGCGCTGGACATGGGTGATGACCGTCATGCGAACTCCATGGTCTTCTTGCGGATCATGTCGGCCCGCCGTTCTTCGCCGTCATAGTCGTCGTGCCGGAACCGGCGATCCGGTCCCAGATAGTCCCCGACCTCGAGGAAGGGCCGGCTGTCGCGCGCGACCCACAGGATCCGCTCCAGCAGCATGGCGGCGCTGAACGGCTTGGTGACGACGAAATTGGCGCCGCAGTCGCGGGCTTCGGTGACCCGCCCGCGCCGAATATGGCTGGCGGTCATGATCACGGGCGTGAAGGCGTTGGGGTTGGGCCCTGACCGACGCAGCCAGCGCACCAGTTCGAAACCGTCGATGTCCGGCATGTCGGTATCGACCAACAGCAGATCGACCGGCTTCTCCTGAAGAATGCGGCGCGCCTCGGCGCCTCTGCCGACCGTGAAGGCGGGGCGAATGCCGAAACCGGCCAGGGCGCCCGCCGTCAGGGTCAGGGAGAAGGGCGAATCGTCGACGACCATGGTGATGGCGCCGCTGAGGTTGAAAACCGCGCTTTCTCGAAGAGAATCGCCCTGTGTCGCCATGATTGATCAGATTTCGCCCCGGTCAGGGGAGAGCTTCACCTGATTTCATGGATTCGGGGTTAACGCCGTTCGGTCAAAGCGCGCCGATGGCGTAGAAGCGGTCGGCGCGCTGTTTGCGGATCTGCTGGGGCGACAGGCCTTCGAAGGCCTTCAGCTCCTCGGCCAGGACGTCGCCGACGTTGGCCATGGCGGCGGCGCGGTCGGTGTGGGCGCCGCCGACGGGTTCGTCGATCAGCCGGTCCACGATCTTCAGCGCCAGCAGGTCCGGGCCGGTGATCTTCATGGCCATGGCCGCGTCCCTGGCCCGGGCGCCGTCGCGCCACAGGATGCCGGCCGCGCCTTCGGGCGAGATGACCGAATAGATCGAATGTTCCAGCATCAGCACGCGGCTGGCGGCGGCGATGGCGATGGCCCCGCCCGAACCGCCTTCGCCCGCGATGGTGGCGATGGAGGGGACGCCCAGGGTCAGGCAGCGTTCGGTCGAACGGGCGATGGCCTCGGCCTGGCCGCGCTCCTCGGCGCCCAGGCCCGGATAGGCGCCGGCGGTGTCGATGAAGCTGAGCACCGGCAGGCCGAACTGTTCGGCCAGGTCCATCAGGCGCACGGCCTTGCGATAGCCTTCGGGCCGGGCCATGCCGAAATTGTGGGTGATGCGGGTGGCGGTGTCGTGGCCCTTTTCCTGGCCCATGATGACGACGGGCCGACCGCGGAACCGGGCCAGGCCGCCCAGTATGGCCTGATCGTCGCCGAACTTGCGGTCGCCGTGCAGCTCGTTCCAGTCGGTGAACAGGCTCTCGACATAGTCAATGAAATGCGGCCGCTGCGGATGGCGCGCCACCTGGGTCTTCATCCAGGGGTCGAGACCGGCGTAGGTCTTCTTGCGCAGCTGTTCCGCCTTCTTGCGCAGGCCCGCGACCTCGGCGTCGAAACCGCCGGAGGTCTCGGACAGGGCCGACAGTTCCTCGATCTTGGCTTCCAGATCGGCGATCGGCTTTTCGAAGTCGAGATAGTGCGTGGCCATAAAGGCGTCCGGGACTGCAGGCGGGAAAACCGCCCCTAGGGAAGGCGGGGGAAACTAGAGAGGTCGAGGCCGCCGGGCAAGCGGGGTTCAGAGCCGCTTCCTTCTACGATGGGGAGAAGGTGGCCCGCAGGGCCGGATGAGGGCCTGTCGGTGGGCGAGTTCGCACCCATACCCCTCACCCTTTCGCGCAAGACCGATCGCTGCGCTCTCGGGCGCTCAAGCCCTCTCCCGCTGGGATAAGGCGAGAACCCTAAATAGCTAGAATCACAGAGCAGTTTTTGCTACGACATTTCTACACGATGTATGCACGTCACGGTGGATCAATGACTTAGCGCCGGGATGTGCACGAAATCTACACGACGATGGAGGCTGTCATGGCGTTTGTCACGGACAAGGAAGAGCTGAAACCCGGACTGGTCATCTTCCGGCGCGGCGATTTGCAGAGCCGGGATTGGTACTGCCGCATTCGACTGCCGAAGGCGACGCGCTACAAGACCATTGCCTTGAAGACGCCGGATATCACGACAGCGCGGACCCTCGCTTATGACCACGAAAGCGAAGTCCGCTTTGCGTTGAAGCGCAATCTCCCGGTCTTCAACCGTCCGTTCTCTGCCGTCGCGAAAGACTACATCGCCGAGCAGCGACTGCGCGCGCAGCGCGGCGAGATCACGCTTGGCCGTGTGAAGTTGATTGAGTCGGTCGTGAAGAACCAGCTCAACCCCTATGTCGGCAAGACCCAGATCGACCTAATCGCGCTGGACCGCTGGCAAAACTATCCGTCCTGGCGGCGGTCGCTCAGCCCTGGCCGTATGGCCCGCCACGGCAACGTCCGTCCGATGACAGACGCCGAACGCGATGCCGTCAAGAGCCTCGCCGACGACAAGACGAAGCAGAAAGGGCGCGCGGTCGGCAAGCAGACGACGGAGACCTCGGAGCCCGAGAACACGGACTGGATCATCGTCAGTGATGCGACGATCCGGTTCGAAATGAAGATCTACCGCGCCATCATCAATGACGCGATTACGAAACAGGAAGCCCCGCCCCATCACCGCATCGAGGGTATGCCGTCGCTTGAGAAGCAACGCCGAGACGCGTTCTCTCTGGAGGAATACCGCCGCCTCCATACCCACGCTCGCACCAAGTGGGTTGAGGCGTCGAAGACTAAGACCGCCCGCTGGTATCGGGAGATGGTTTATCAATTCGTCCTGATTATGTGCAACACCGGCATGCGGCCATCCGAGGCGCGTAACCTGCGTTGGCGCGACGTGACCGACGCGACGGACAAGAACGGTCAGCCAGTGACGGTGCTGTCCGTGCGCGGCAAGGGCAAGTCGCGCCAGTTGGTCGCGCCGAGCAGCAACGTCGGAAAATACCTAGACCGTATTCGTGCCATCGCGGTGAGCACCGCCTTGGAGGCGCCGGTATTCAGCAGCGCCACCGGCACCGAAGAACGCACCCTCTACAAGGCCTTCATCGCCGATCTTCTGGACGACGCGAACCTGCGTGTCGGCCCATCCGGCATTATGCGCTCGACCTATTCGTTCCGGCATACCTACGCCACCATCCGCCTGACCGAAGGCGTCAGCGAGTTGCTGTTGGCCGAGCAGATGGGAACGTCGGTGCAGATGATCCAGGAGCATTACGGCCATGTGGACACCATCAAGCACGCCGACCTCGTGTTGCAGGGCATGAGCGATTGGGAACCCCGAGAACCATTGGTCACGACGGAAGTAAAAGAGACCATTCAGGTTAAACGCGTCGCACGGGCGAGGCGAACGACGGAGCCGCGCAGGCCTCATTGATGTCCGGTCCGTCGCCGCCGAGGGTTCACGCGCCGAGTTCGGTGCGCCGCTGGTGGCGAAGGTCTGGTCTGTGTCTCTGCCATACGTCCGATGCGCAGCCTGCGCTCTTGATCGGCCGTCTGGCAAAGCAGGCCGGTGGAGCGAGCCGCGTCGAGTTCGATGCGGCCCGCCGGTCTGCGTCTTCCGCTGCTATGCTCCCGCGCGCCGTGGCGCTCTTGAGGAGGGGGCGATAGCGAGGTCTCATCCTTCGTCAGAAGCTTTCACTAACACCAGGGCGTCTATGTCGATGTCATCCGGTCCTCACTGACGTGATGGCGTGGACGACCTCCACCTAACCAGCTGTTCTGGCGGTGTCGTCATCAGGGACGTCGTGTGTGGACGACCTCCAAGACGCAAGAGTGGAAACGACGTTGGCGCTCGGTCGAGTGCAGTCATGTGTTCGGCCTGTTGATGCAGCTATGCGTGCTGGCTCTGATGAAGTCCGCGGACCGGCTCCCTAATCACGTCAACGCGCTCGAGGCGCTCTGACCCCCTGGGTTTCACCGATCCCCGGCTGCGGCCGGCTCGTCATCACGTCTCGCCACTCCTTCGTCTACGGCACCGGTCCTGGGTGAAGGCCGGGCCGACCTCTATGCCGCCGTGGGCCTGTAGTCCTCCTGTCGGGCCATCAGGGTCCAGGCTATGCGAGCTGGTTTGTTGGCCAGGGCCACCGCGCGACCTTCTGCTTCTTTCGTTCGAGGAGATTGCCGAACCAGCCCTCCCGTCCTCGCTGCCGTGCCATCCGCAGGACGGCAGTCGCCCCGACGACCAGAAGACGTCGAAGGTAGCTGTCGCCCGTCTTGCTGATGCCACCCTGGCGTTCCTTGCCGCCACTGCTGTTGGCGCGCGGCGTGAGCCCCAGCCAGGCTGCGAACTGCCGACCGGAACGGAAGAGACCCGGATCTGACGCACTCGCCGCCATGGCGCTGGCGGTGATCGGCCCGATGCCCGGGATGGTCGCTAGTCGCCGGCTCGTCTCATCCCGCCGATGCCAGTTGAGGATCAGACGCACCAGCCGGCTGATCTCTGCGCCGAGGTGTTCGAGCTGTTCTGCCAGCCCGCCAAGTGCGGCTCGCGCCAGATCCGGCAAGTCCTGATCCTCTCCACGCAGGTCCTTCAGCGCTGCCTGCACCCCAGCTGGACCTTGAGGAGCGACGATGCCGAACTCCCCGAGGTGGCCCCGCAACGAGTTGATCAGCATAGTTCTCTGGCGAACGAGAAGGTCCCGGGTTTTGTGCAGCATGAACACCGCCTGCTGCACTTTGGACTTCACTGCCACGAACCGCATGGTCGGCCGGGTGACGGCCTCGGCGTCGGCCGCGTCGGTCTTGCCCCGCGTCACATGAGCCTTCACGTAAGCCGGCGGCATGAGCCGCACCTCGTGGCCGATCGCCATCAGTTCACGCGCCCAGTGGTGGCTGAGGCGCACGCTTTGATGCCGACGAGGCAGGGCCCAATCGATTGAAAGAAGGCCAGCACCTGGCCGCGTCGCAGTTGCCGCCTAACGACGACCGTGCCGCCTGTCGCGACACCGTGAACTTGGAAAACAGTCTTCGCCAGATCGAGCCCGACGACAGCGATGGTCTGCATGATACCGCTCCTAGACGTGACGTCCCTGATGACGACACCGCCAGAACAGCTGGTTAGGTGGAGGTCGTCCACACCATCACGTCAAAGGGGCAGGTCACGGGCCATTCCATCCCAAAACAAGGCGAAAGGAATCAGCATTCGGCCCAAATGGGAATCCCATTTATGGGTCTATCACCTAGTGTGGGCAGCCGCTTCCGCGTCGAGTCCCACCGGGCTTTTCATGTGGTGTCCGCCCACCGTACGGATCCGACTGTCGCTGTAAAAGTGTGTCGAGCGGGCCTGGTCCCTCTTAATCGGGCTTCGCGTGCGCTGCGTGGGTAAGTTTGGCCTCGATTGTCGTGACAGCCTCCAGAAGGGTGACGAGCGCGTGTTCATAGGCGTCATCCGCGAGGCCGGCGGGGGACGAGATTGAGACCGCCGCCACCACCGTCCCGTCCGAGCACCGCAGCGGGGCCGCGACACATTTCAACGTCTCGAAGACCTCGGAGTCGTCGACCGCCCAGCCTTGCGCCTTCACGATGGCCAAATGGTCTCTGAGCGCCGAGGGCTTGACGATGGTGCTCGGCGTGAGGGCGACGAACGGTCCGTCGGCGAGGTAACGCTCACGCCGATCTTCATCGAGATGGGCAAGGAGAACCTTTCCGATCCCCGAGCAGTAGGCTTCGAGCTGCATGCCCTCCTGTGTGAACGTGGCGGCCGGGCCGTGGGATTCCTTCAGAAGGTAGGTGACCATCCCATCTTCCAGCTGGCCGAGATGCACCGTCTGCTTCAAGCGGCGCGCGAGCCCAGCGAGCACCGGTCGGCTGAGCCGGGCGACCAGTCGCCCCTCGTCGAGAGTCCGTGCGGCCGCCAGCATCGTGGGGCCAGCCACGTATCGACCGCGGGATTCCTTTTGGATCATGCCCTGCCGTTCGAGGGTTGCGGTGAGGCGATGCGCCGTCGAGAACGGCAATCCGGCCCTTTCCGCCAAGACGCTGAGAGGACTATTCCCGTCGTCTGCAAGAACCACAGCGAACAGCCCCAAGGCCTTTTCGAGGGTTTGAGAGGCGGGCGTGGCCATAGCGAGGGCTCCAACAAGCTCTTACTATATGAGAGCTGCGCCTTCGCGCAACATCGCCAAGGCCTCCTGCGAGCGGCATAGAGTCGGTCAACAGCAATACGGAGGACGACCATGACGATCGACCCGGAGGATGTCGCACTGCGTCTTCGCAATGCTTATGCCGGCGAGACTGTGGCGCCCCTCCGCGACGTGCTGGACCCCCAGGACATCGACGGGGCCTACGCCGTCCAGAGCGCCAACACCGCCCGTTGGACCCGTGAGGGGCGCAAGATCGTGGGTCGCAAGATCGGGCTGACCGCAAAGGCCGTGCAGATTCAACTCGGCGTCGATCGACCCGACTTCGGTGTCCTGTTCGAGGACATGGCCATCGCGGACAATGGCCGCTTGTCTCCGTCGAGCGTGATCCAGCCCAAGGCCGAAGCCGAAGTCGCCTTCATCCTCGGCGCGGATCTGCCGGACCCTGCTGCGACCGATGAGGCTATCGCGGCCGGCGTCGCGCACGCCGTGGCGGCCATCGAAATCGTCGACAGCCGCATCGCCGACTGGAAGATCACCTTCGCCGACACGGTCGCTGACAATGGCTCCTCGGCGTTCTTCGTCCTGGGCCGTGAACGCAAGCCGCTGGCCAGCCTGGACCTGTGGACCTGCGGCATGGTGCTGGAAGTTAATGGCGAAGCGGTGTCTCTCGGCACCGGCGCGGCCTGCCTTGGCCATCCCCTTAAGGCCCTCGCATGGCTCGCCAGGACGCTGGCCGAGCGGGGCGAGCCGCTTCGAGCCGGGGAGGTGGTCCTTAGCGGAGCCCTGGGGCCCATGGTGGCTCTCAAACCAGGCGACGTGGTCAAAGCCACAATCGGTGGCCTCGGAACCGCCAGTTTTACCTACGGAGACGCGGCATGAACAAGATCAAGGTGGCCATCATCGGCTCGGGCAATATCGGCACGGATCTGATGATCAAGATCATGCGTCTGTCGGACGTGCTGGAGATGGGGTGTTTCGTCGGCGTCGATCCTGGATCGGACGGGCTGAAGCGCGCGGAACGTCTTGGCGTGCCGATCACGTCGGACGGGATCGACGGTCTGGTCGCCTTGCCGGGATTCGACGAAATCAAGATCGTGTTCGACGCCACCTCGGCCGGGGCGCATGAGAAGCACGACCGTATCCTGCGTGAGCATGGCAAGATCGTCATCGACCTGACCCCGGCGGCTATCGGACCCTTCACCATTCCGGCGGTCAACGGCCTGGCCAATCTGGATGAGCCCAACGTCAATATGGTCACCTGCGGGGGCCAGGCGACGATCCCGATCGTCGCGGCGGTCAACCGCGTGTCACCGGTGATCTATGGCGAGATCGTCGCCTCCATCGCCTCCAAGTCGGCCGGTCCCGGCACCCGCGCCAATATCGACGAGTTCACCGAGACGACGTCCCAGGCCATCGAGAAGGTCGGCGGCGCGCGACGCGGCAAGGCCATCATCGTGCTGAACCCAGCCGAGCCGCCCCTGATCATGCGCGACACCGTCTATTGCCTGGTCGGACCGGGCGCGGACACGAAGGCCATCGAAGCGTCGGTGCTGAGCATGGTCGAGGACGTCAAATCATATGTGCCAGGATACCGCCTGAAGCAGGCGGTCCAGTTCGAGACCATCGGCGACAACCATCCGCTTCGCATTCCCGAGATGGACGGCGACTTCTCGGGGACCAAGGTCTCGGTCTTCCTCGAGGTCGAGGGCGCCGCCCACTATCTGCCCGCCTATGCCGGCAACCTCGACATCATGACCTCGGCCGCCCTGAAGACCGCCGAGCGGATCGCCGTACGCCATCATCAGAAAGTCGCCGCATGACCGCTGTTCCGACACCCCCCGCTTCCGGCCCGGTCGGCGTCCCCGCCGGCAAGCTCTATATCCAGGACGTGACCCTGCGCGACGGCATGCACGCGATACGCCACCAGTACGGCCTCGACGATGTCCGTGCGGTCGCGCGCATGCTGGACCGGGCCAGGGTCGACGCTATCGAGGTCGCCCACGGCGACGGCCTGTCGGGTTCGTCGTTCAATTATGGCTTCGGTGCCCACACCGACTGGGCCTGGATCGAGGCGGTGGCGGACGTGCTGGAACACAGTGTCCTGACGACCCTGCTTCTGCCCGGCATCGGCACGGTCCACGACCTGAAGCACGCCTATAGGCTGGGCGTCCGATCGGTGCGCGTCGCGACCCATTCGACCGAGGCGGACGTTTCCCGCCAGCATATTGAATACGCCCGCAACCTCGGCATGGACGTGTCCGGCTTCCTGATGATGAGCCATATGACGCCCCCTGAGGTTCTGGCGCAGCAGGCCCTGCTGATGGAGAGCTACGGTGCCCACTGCGTCTATGTTACGGACTCGGGCGGGGCCATGACGATGGATGACGTCGCGGCCCGTCTCCAAGCCTATGACCGGGTGCTGAAGCCCGAAACCCAGCGCGGCATCCACGCCCACCACAATCTGTCGCTCGGCGTCGCCAACTCGATCGCGGCGGTCCAGAACGGCGCCGTCCGGGTCGATGCGTCCCTGGCCGGGATGGGCGCGGGCGCAGGCAATGCCCCGCTGGAGGCCTTCATTGCCGCCGCCGACGTCTACGGCTGGGAACATGGGACGGACCTGTTCGCCCTGATGGACGCCGCCGAGGATCTGGTGAGGCCGCTACAGGATCGGCCGGTGCGAGTGGATCGAGAGACGCTGAGTCTCGGCTATGCAGGCGTCTATTCCAGCTTCCTGCGTCACGCCGAAAAGGCCGCCGCCGAACACGGCCTCGACACCCGCGCCATCCTGATCGAATTGGGACGCCGCAAGATGATCGGCGGCCAGGAAGACATGATCGTTGATGTCGCCCTGGACATGGTCAAGGCGCGTTGATCCTCGCGTCCGGCGCCCTTGCGGTGAAGGCGCCGGACAGGCGGTTCCTGGAGGCGGTCGGGGCCGCGTTCTTTCTCGGCGCGACACTGTCCATTGACGGCCGCGCCGCCTCCAACGCCCGGTCCCTCGATCCGAACCTCAGCGCCTCGGCCTGAGACGAAGTCTCCGCCCTACGCTTTGAGCAGGGCGTTCGACCGGATCACGTTCGCCGCACGCTGGATGTGGTGCGCCAGGGCTTCGGCCGCCCGATCACCGTCACGCGCCATCGCGGCCGAGAATATCTCTTGATGCTCCCGATGCACGTCCACCGGAATCGGGCCGTGGGTGCCCGACAGTCGGCGATAGCGTTCCGAGTTCTGAAACAGGATCTGCCTGAAATTTCTCAGCCAATTCGATGGTGAGGCCGCGACAAGCGCCTCGTGGAACTCCTTGTTCCGAACTTCCCACGCGTCGAAAGCACTCGCCGGATCCGCTTCGAGCCGCTCCTGGGCCCGCGCCAGCCGATGAAAACACGTGACTAAGTTGTCCTCCCAGGAGTTTCCGCCAAGCTTGATGCTTTCAGCCAGGGCGCTCGTCTCCAAGGTTATCCGCGCGCTGGTGAGGTCTTCCAGATCCGACAGCGACATTGGCGCGACGGTGAATCCTTTTTGCCCTTCGGCGACAACGAGGCAGTCGGCCATCAGACGGGTCAGGGCCTCGCGAAGCGTGCTTCCGCTGATACCCAATGACGATTTCAGGTTTTCCAGGTGGAGTTTCGAGCCCTGCGGATAAACGCCCTCGACGATCCCGACTCTGAGGATCGTGTACGCCGATTCAATGGCCGTTGAACCTCGTCTTTCGGCCGGACCCGCGTCGGCACCGGAGATCGCCCATTGGTCGCTTCCGGGATCAATCATCTCGACGAAATCTCCTTGAAATGTCCAACGGCATGGCGTGCCAGAGGCAGGGCGGCCTGCGATGGCACCCATGGCTGCTCGCATAGCCGAAATTTGTGCGTCGTACAGGGCTATAAAATCGCTTTACATAAATAATATCGTGTTTATCATCAAATAACGTTATTTAGACGGCGCGGTTAAAGCGCTGCGATTGGGAGGACGACCGATGGACGAAGCGCCGCTGCGCTTGCTAGCCCCTAACCCTGCGCCAACCCGTGCCGGCGGGCTGTCGCCTATCGCCGCGCGGCGGAAATCAAGTCATGGGTGAAGCGCATCCGGAAATCGGCCGAACCGTCCAGGCCGGCGCCATCCGCACCAACGTCCATGATGTCGGCGAGGGCGCTCCCGTCGTCCTCATTCATGGATCGGGCCCAGGCGTCACTGCTTGGGCGAATTGGCGCACGGTGATCCCCGCCCTGTCGACCCACAGGCGTGTCGTCGCCCCCGACATGGTTGGCTTCGGCTTCACCGAACGGCCTTCGGACATCGCCTACGGCCGTGAGGCTTGGGTCGCCCATCTGGTCGACCTCCTGGACGCGATGGAGCTCGACCGCATCGATCTCGTCGGGAATTCGTTTGGCGGTGCCCTGTCCCTAGCGTTCGCCATTCGTTTTCCACAGCGGGTTCGTCGGCTCATATTGATGGGTGCGGCGGGCGTGGAGTTCGAAGTCACCAAGGGACTCGACGCCGTCTGGGGCTATGAGCCGTCGGCGCAGAACATGCGCAAGGTGATGGACTATTTCGCCTATGACAGGAGCCTCGTGAACGACGAACTGGCCGAACTGCGCTTCAAGGCCAGCGTCAGGCCAGGCTTCCAGGAAGCCTTCTCCTCGATGTTTCCCGCGCCCAGGCAGCGCTGGGTCGAGGCGCTCGCCAGCCCGGACGACGATATCAGGGCGATCCCGCACGAGACGCTCATCTTGCATGGCCGCGACGACCAGGTGGTTCCGCTTGAGACGTCCCTGCGCCTGCATCAGCTCATTGTTTCGTCTCAACTGCATGTCTTCGGCCGTTGCGGTCACTGGGTGCAGATCGAGCACGCCGCCGGATTTATCCGGCAAGTGCAGGATTTCCTGTCCGACGCGGATCTGGAGTCGTCGGTTCAACGAGACCTGTTGGCCTCGCGCTAAACAATAGATCAGGAGGAAACGATGACTAATATTGAGGAAAGTAAGGTGAGCACCGTGGACACGAGCTTGCCCGCAGCGAGAACACGCTGGACCGACAAGCAGATCCTGGACATGGCCGGCGAGACCACCGGCCGCCTGGACCCGAAAATCTACAGCGATGAAAGCCTCTACGAGCTAGAGCTGGAGCGTGTGTTCGGACGCGCGTGGCTCCTGCTGGGCCACGAGAGCCAGATCAGGAAGCCGGGCGACTACATCACCAACTACATGGGCGAGGACCCGGTGCTCGTCGTCCGGCAAAAGGACGGAGGCATCAAGGTCTTCCTGAATCAATGCCGGCATCGCGGAATGCGCATTTGCCGCGCGGACGCCGGCAACGCCAAGGCGTTCACCTGCAGCTATCACGGATGGGCCTACGACACGGGCGGCAATCTGGTGAGCGTTCCTTTCGAAAAAGAGGCGTTCCCCTGCCTCAACAAGGCCGAGTGGGGGCCGCTCCAGGCCCGCGTCGAAACCTACAAGGGCCTGATCTTCGCCAACTGGGACGCCGACGCGCCCAGTCTGGACGCCTATCTCGGCGAAGCCAAATTCTACATGGACCACATGCTGGATCGGACCGAGGCGGGGACCGAGGCGATCCCCGGCATCCAGAAATGGGTCATCCCCTGCAACTGGAAATTCGCCGCCGAACAGTTCTGCAGCGACATGTACCACGCCGGCACCACCTCGCACCTCTCGGGGATACTCGCCGGCCTACCCGAAGGGCTGGACCTGGCCGACTTGGCGCCACCGACCGTGGGCAAACAGTACAGTGCGCCGTGGGGCGGGCATGGAACCGGTTTCTATATCGGCGACCCCAATCTGCTCCTGGCCATCATGGGGCCGAAGATCACCAGCTATCTGACCGAGGGTCCCGCCGCCGAAAAAGCCGCCGAACGTCTGGGCAGCGTCGAGCGTGGCACCCGCGTGATGGCCCAGCACATGACCGTCTTCCCGACCTGCTCCTTCCTGCCCGGCATCAACACTGTGCGGGCCTGGCATCCGCGCGGACCGAACGAGATCGAGGTCTGGGCCTTCACCGTCGTCGACGCCGACGCGCCGGACGACATCAAGGAGGAGTTCCGGCGTCAGACGCTGCGTACCTTCTCGGCCGGGGGGGTGTTCGAACAGGACGACGGCGAGAACTGGGTCGAGATCCAGCACATCCTACGCGGACACAAGGCGCGCAGCCGCCCGTTCAACATGGAAATGGGCCTCGGCCAGGCCGTGGACAACGACCCGGACTATCCCGGCCGGATCAGCTACGTCTACAGCGAGGAAGCCGCGCGGGGCATGTACGCCCAGTGGGCGCGAATGATGACCTCCGACACTTGGCGCGCGCTCGACGCGACCCGCCCGGTCACGGCGGCGCCTGAATAGCCGCGCCGCGGCCACGGCCCTCTCCAATCCGTTCCCACACACCCTCGAATCGCAAGGGACTCGCCATGTTGATGTCCGTCAATAAACCCGACACTTTCACCAGGAAGCCGGCACCGATCGCGCCTGAACTCCAGCAGGAAATCGAACAGTTCTACTATTGGGAAGCGAAGCTTCTCAATGACCGGCGCTTCGAAGCGTGGTTCGCCCTGCTGGCCGAGGATATCCGCTACTTCATGCCGATCCGCACCACGCGCACCATGCGCGACGTGGATCAGGAATACTCCGGCTTCGGTGAATACGCCCACTTCGACGACGACCTAAACATGATGAAGGGGCGGCTTCGCAAGATCACATCCGATGTCGGCTGGTCCGAAAACCCGGCGTCGCGGACCCGGCACATCATCAGCAATGTGATGGTCGCGCCGGGGGCATCACCGGACGAGCTCCAGACGTCGAACGCGTTCATCGTCTATCGCAACCGGCTGGAGCGACAGCTCGACATCTTCGCCGGCGAGCGGCGCGACACATTGCGGCGAACGACGGACGAAGCGGGCTTCAAGATCGCCAGCCGCACGATCCTTATCGATCAGAGCACCATCCTCTCCAACAACCTCAGCATCTTCTTCTGACGCGGTCGAACCATGGCGTGGACGAACATCATGAGGCGGTCGGATCTCCAGCCGGGCGACATGCATCGCCACGAAGGCGGACCGGAACCAGTGCTCCTGTGCAACGTGGACGGCGAGTTCTTCGCGGTGCAGGACACCTGCACGCACGGAGAATGGGCGCTTTCCGACGGCTATCTGGAAGGCGGCGTCGTCGAATGCTCCCTGCATTTCGCGAAATTCTGCGTCCGCACGGGCAAGGTGAAGGCGCTCCCGGCAGGCAAGGCGCTGCGGGTGTTCCCGGTCAAGGTGGAAGACGATTTCGTGCTGGTCGATCTTGACTTCGGCGAGACGGCGTGATGGTCGACCATGTCGCCATCATCGGTAGCGGCGTCGCCGGCGTCACCACGGCCCAGATCCTGCGCGCCGAGGGCTACGAAGGGCGGATATCCCTAATCGGGGACGAAGCCCATCTGCCCTATGACCGGCCGTCGCTGTCCAAGGCGGTGCTCGGCGGAGACTTGGCGCAACCGCCGCCGCTGGCTGCGCGCGACTGGTACGAAGAGGCTCGGATCGACCTGATCTTCGGCAGGACCGCCACCTCCCTGGACACGGCCAAGCGAGAAATCCGCCTCGACGACGGAACGACGCTCACGGCAGGCGTGATCGTCGCCGCCATGGGCAGCCGCGCGCGCGGGTGCTCGCTCGCCGGCGCCGATCTGGCCGGGGTCGCCACCCTGCGCACCCTCGACGACGTGGATCGCCTGCGCCGGGACTGGACGCCAGGCATGCGGCTGGTCGTGATGGGCGGCGGGCTGATCGGCTGCGAGGTCGCCACCACGGCGCGTAAGCTCGGCCTTGATGTGACAATCCTCGAAGCGTCGGACGAATTGCTGGTGCGGGTACTGGGACGCCGCGTCGGCGCCTGGATCCGTGCGCGGCTTCTGGCACTGGATGTGCGCGTGGAACTCGGGGTCGGCGTCAGCGGCTTTGTCGGCTGGGACCGGCTCGGGGCGGTGACCGCCAGCGACGGCCGCCGGTTCGATGCGGACGCCGCCCTGATCTGCATCGGCGCCGAACCGGCCGACCGACTGGCACGGGAGGCGGGCTTGATCTGCGAGCGCGGGATCGTCGTCGATGGGCGCGGCGCAACGCGGGCGGAAGGGATTTTCGCGGTCGGCGACGTGGCGAGCTGGCCGTTGCGCGACGGCGGACGGCGGTCCCTGGAGACCTATCTGAACGCGCAGCGACAGGCGGTGGCCGTGGCGGCGTCGATCCTGGGTAAGAACGAGGCCGCGCCGCAGACACCGGTCTCCTGGACCGAAATCGCCGGGCATAGGATGCAGATCGGCGGCGACATTGAAGGGCCCGGCGAAATCGTGGCGCGTGGGACCTTGGGTGCCGGGCCAGCGCTTCTGTTCCGGCTTCAGGATGGCAAGGTTCGGGCGGTGGTCGCCGTGGACGCGCCGCGCGACTTCGCCGTGGCGATCAAGCTCGTGGAGTGGGAAGCCCACATCCCTCCCGAGGCGCTGGAAGACTCAAACATGAGCCTGCGCGATCTCGCGCGCTCAAATCAGGGAAGAGAATGACATGAGACTGAATGGAGAAGTCGCGCTGGTCACGGGCGGCGCGTCCGGCTTGGGACGGGCGATCGTCGACCGCTATGTGGCCGAGGGCGCCCGGGTCGCCGTTCTGGACCGGTCGAGCGCCGGGCTGGCCAAGCTCAAGGCGGACCACGGCGACGCCGTTGTGGGGATCGAGGGCGACGTCCGGTTCCTCGACAGCCACAAACAGGCCGTCGCCCGCTGCGTCGAAACCTTCGGCAAGCTGGACTGCCTGGTCGGCAACGCGGGTGTGTGGGACTACATGGCCCAGTTGGTCGATCTCGCCGACGATCGGATCGAGGCGGCCTTCGACGAGATGTTCTCGATCAACGTCAAAGGCTATCTGCTGGCCGCCAAGGCCGCCCTTCCCGCCCTCTACAAGAGCAAGGGGCGCGTTATCTTCACCGCGTCGAACGCCGCCTTCTACACCTCGGGCGGAGGACCGCTTTACACGGCCAGCAAGCACGCCGTCGTCGGCCTCATCAAGCAGCTCGCCTATGAATGGGGTCCCTACATCCGCGTCAACGGCATCGCTCCCGGCGGCATCGTCGGCGCCGATCTGCGCGGACTCGAGGCGCTGGGCCTGCAAGACCAGAGCATTTCGACCCTCTCGCTGCCCGATATGCTCAATCATGTCCTGCCAACGGGAGAGGTCGCCACCGCCGAGCAATACGCCGGCGCCTACGTCTTCTTCGCGACGCGGGCGGAAACCGTTCCCCTGACTGGCTCGATACTGGATTTCAACGGCGGCTGGGGCGTGCGCGGCCTCATCGACGCCAACCTCGGCGCCGAGCTTGAAAAGCATTTCTGCGAACAGGCCGTCAGAAGGGAACCGGCATGAGCATCCAGCGGCTTAGCTACCTGGGCTTCGAGGTGTCGGATGTCGCCGCCTGGCGCGCCTTCGCTGGCGCCAGGTTGGGGGTGATGGAGACCTCCGTCGGCGAGGACGGGGCCCGGTTCCGCATCGATTCCCGCGCCTGGCGCCTGGATGTCCGGAAGGGCACCGCCGACGACTTCTCCTTCGCGGGCTATGAGGTCGACAGCGAGGACGCGCTCGTCGCCGTCAGGAAGCGGCTTGAGGCGCACGACGTCGCCGTGACCGTCGAGGGTCCGGACCTCGTGGCGGATCGCGGGGTCCTAGGGCTGGTTTCATGCCGGGATCCGGCCGGGAACCGGGTCGAGATCTTCTATGGCGCGACCGAGATGTTCGAGGTGCCCTTCGTGTCTCCGATCGGGGTTTCGGGCTTCCTGACCGGCGACCAGGGCCTCGGCCACTATGTGCTGAACGTTCCCGACACCGCCGCCGCCCTCGATTTCTACATCAAGGGACTGGGATTCCATCTCTCGGACGTCATCGACTGGAAGCTGAACAACGAGCTGACCGTTCGGTTGTACTTCCTGCACTGCAACGGACGCCATCACACGCTCGCCCTGCTCAGTGCGCCGGCAGGAAAGACGCTGCACCACTTCATGCTGGAACTGAACCAGCTGGACGACGTCGGCCTGGCCCTGGACAAGTTCGAAGCCGACCGCGCGATCGTGGCGACCCTCGGGCGGCACACCAACGATCACATGATCTCCTTCTATGGGGCGACGCCATCCGGCTTCGCGGTTGAGTACGGCTGGGGCGCCCGTGGAGTCCCGCCCGGCTGGTCGGTAGTGCGCTACGACAGGATCAGCATCTGGGGCCACCGGTTCGTCTGACACGAATCGGCCGGACCGATCCGGCTCGCAAAGAACAAGAACGGAAAATGGGAGAAGACTGATGAAAGAAGCTTTGCTGGCACCCCTGTTGCTCGGTCTTGGCCTGGGCACCGTGTCTTGCCCGGCATGGGCCCAGCACAGTCCAGCCGATGCGATCGGAAGTTCCGGCAATTTCAAACGCTGGCTGGTCCACGTGGATGTCGCGAACGTCTTCACCAACGAGAGCGCGGACATCGCCGTGGGCGGCGCGCCCGTTCCCGGCGGCTCGGTCTCGATGGAGGACAACGCCACGGTGACTTTCGATGCGAGCTACTTCCTAACGCCGCATTTCGCGATTAACGCCTATGCGGGATTTCCGCCCCGCGCCCACCTCGAGGGCGCGGGGCCCCTGGCCCCCTTCGGCACGCTGGCGAGCACCAACTACGGCCCGCTGACCGTGTCGGGTGAATACCACTTCTCGGGCCTGGGCGCCTTGCGGCCCTATGTCGGCGTCGGCGTGACCTATGCCGTGTTCCTGAACGTCGACGACGGGGCCCTGAGCGATGTCAGCGTCGACAATGCGTTCGGACCTGCGCTCAAGCTGGGTATGGACTACGATGTTTCTGAACGCTGGACAGTGCACGCCTATGTCCAACAGGTCTGGCTGAAAACCGACGTCTCGGCCATGGCGAGCGGCGCGCCCGCGTCGGCGCGCGTGACGATCGATCCGACGATTGTCGGCGTCGGGCTCGGCCATCGCTTCTGAGCCCATTTCGACCGCATGGCGACGGCCCGGCCGATGACGGACAGAGCACCGCGGTTTTGTGACAGACTATCGACCCGGAGTGTCCGTGACCGATCTGACCGCCCTATACGCCCAACGCTTGACCTCCGCCGCCGAGGCTGCCGCTCTGATCCCTTCGGGTTCGAAGATCGCCATGGCCCTTGGCGTGGGTCAGCCGCCTGCGATCCTCAAGGCCATCGCCGACCGGGCCGAAGCGGGACAGGTCGATGACCTTCGCGTCTATTATCTGCTCTCGACCTCGATCGCCGGCGACACTGTGCTGCGCTACGATCTGATGGACCGCATCCATCCCTACAGCCTGTTCCACAGCGCCGTCGAACGGCGGCTCGACGCCCGCGCCCACGACGAGGGCAAGGCGCCCGTGGTTCAGGTGATCCCGACCGGATTCCAGCAGGCCCCGCGTATCCTGTGCCAGGAGATCGGCGTCGACACCTTGGTCGCCACGGTCTCGCCTATGGATGCGGACGGGAATTTCAGCTTCGGCACCAACACCGACTACGCCCAGCCGGTCTCCCGGACGGCGAAACGCGTGATCCTCGAGGTCAATCCGCACATGCCTCGCGTGTTCGGCCAGTCGACCGTCCACGTCTCGAACGTCACGGCCGTGGTCGAAAACGCCGTCCCACTGCTGGAAGTCCCCAGGGCTAGGCCGCAACCGGCCGACACCGTCATCGGCGGGCTAATCGCAGGTCTGGTCGGCGACGGCGCCACCCTTCAGATGGGGATCGGTGCCCTGCCGGACGCCGTCTGCGCCGCCCTGAAGGATCACAAGGGTCTGGGCATCCACACCGAAATGCTGACGCCGGGGTTGGTCGAGCTGATGAAGGCGGGCGTCGTCAACAATGCGCGCAAGAGTCTGAACCCCGGCAAGACAGTGTTCGCCTTCTGCATGGGCGACCGTTCGACCTATGAATATTTGCGCGAGAACCCGGCTATCGAGGGCCACCCGGTCTCCTACGTCAACGATGTCCATGTCATCGGCCAGAACGAGCGGATGGTTTCGGTCAATGCGACGCTGGAGATCGACCTCAATGGAGCCTGCTGTTCCGAACACCTGAACGGCCGTCAGTTCACGGGCTCGGGCGGCCAGCTCGATTTCGTGCGCGGTGCCTATGCCTCCAAGGGCGGCCAATCGATCATCGCCTGCCATGCGACGGCGAAGAGCGGAACGGTGTCACGCATCGTGCCGACGCTGTGCGGCCCGGTGACCACGCCGCGCAACGACGTCCATATCGTCGTCACCGAATATGGCGTCGCCAACCTCAAGGGCCTCAGCACGGCCGAGCGTGCCCGCACCCTGATCGGGTTGGCGGCACCGCAGTTCCGTGACGCACTGACGGCCCAAGCCACAGCGATGGAGCCAGTGTACGCTTGCGGCCCCGCTTGAATCGCTTTTTGTTGGATTTGAATGTTTTCGATTCGTATTCGACAAGGGTCGTGGTGCGCGGATAGCCCGCCTCGATCCAGCGCCCCATCGCGAAGCTGACGATGAACATGGCGAGGAAGTAGATCGTCAGGGACACGGCGATCCGCAGGGCGCCGATGGCATCGCGGGCCGTCCGGTCGCGGAGTCCGCCGCTGGCCCGCACGCCCGTCACCGGGCGCCCAGCTTTTTGGCCCCCTCTAGGTCCAATCGACATTCAGGGGGTTCACTTGGGGTCGGCGGAGGTCTGCAATGGTTGTGAAGCGTTACGAGCTGGACGAGGCGCAGTGGGCCCGGATTGCGCCCTTGTTGCCGGGCAAGGTTTCGGATCCCGGTCGGACGGGTCTGACAACGGCTGTTCATGAACGGCGTCCTTTGGGTGCTTCGATCCAGCGCCCACTGGCAGGACCTCCCCGAGCGCCGGCAAGTGGAAGACGGCGCACAAGCGCTTCAGCCGATGGGCGGCGGCCGGGGTGTAGGAGAAGGTCTTCACTGACCTCATCGAGGACCGCGCACAACCAGTATCTCATGCTGGATTCGACCTTGTGCGGGCTCACCAGCAGGCGACGACCGGCCGGGGCAGCGGCCGAAACGTATGGCTCGCCCCGTCGGCAAGCGGTTTGTGTCTGATGTTCTAAGCAGTCTGCGAAAACGTATCCGGCCTTCCGACAAGAGGTCGTTGGCCAAGATGGAGATCCGCGCGTCCTGGTCCTCATAAAGGGGCCGGCATCGAGTGCCATTTTTAGCCATAGGGTTCCAGGACACCGGTCGACTGTCAGGCCATCTTCACTCACCTCCCGCAGACATCTTCCAGCCGATGCACCGTGCATCGGCCGATCTTGTTCACACCGCGTGGGCGACAGGATCGTAGTTGGTTCATGGCGCAGCAACGCCCAGACGATCCTCGCCATCTTCGCAGCCAACGCGACGACGACGGTGTTGGGATGGGAGCGCGACAGCAAACCGCGCAGCCAGGCACCAAGTCGCGTATCACTCTTGCTCATTGTGGGCAGGGATGCGCGAGCGCCCTGGATCAGGTTCTTTCGCAAATAGCGGCTCCCGCGCTTGGTGATGCCAAGCAGCTGCGGTTTGCCGCCGGTGGTGATCGTGTCCCATCGCGTGGTGTAACTGCGGCGGCTTGATCGCCGGGATCTCCGGCGGGGCCGGGATCGGTCAGGCGGCCATGTCTGGCAGGCTGACGAGGGGATTGTCGCCCAGGGTGGCGATGGTTTCCAGACTCAAGTAGCGAGATCGCTGGACGGACCATTCATCGTTCTGCTCCAGCAGGATGGCTCCGACGAGCCTGATGATCGCGGCCTCGTTCGGGAATATCCCGACGACCTCGGTGCGGCGCTTGATCTCGCCGTTGAGCCGCTCCAGCGGATTGGTGGAGTGAAGCTTGGCCCGGTGGGCCGGCGGGAAGGTCATATAGGCCAGGACGTCGGTTTCGGCCTCGTCGAGCAGACCGGCGAGCCGGGGCAGCTTGGGGCGCAGCTGGTCGGCGACCTTGCGCCACTGGACCTTGGCGGCCTCGGCGTCGTCCTGGGCGAAGGCGGCGCTCATGAAGGCGGTGACCACGCGGC
The DNA here is from genome assembly GCF_049898245.1 of Brevundimonas sp. TSRC1-1. Taxonomy (NCBI): domain Bacteria; kingdom Pseudomonadati; phylum Pseudomonadota; class Alphaproteobacteria; order Caulobacterales; family Caulobacteraceae; genus Brevundimonas; species Brevundimonas sp. TSRC1-1. The sequence continues at coordinate 458,851 of NZ_JAFCXI010000003.1, read as the reverse complement.
GGGCGCTCTTTCCCGCATGGGCCGAGACGTTGCGCATGAAGTGGACCCGGCAGCGTTGCCAGACCGATCCGTTCATCACCTTGGAGACCGCCGCCTTGATGCCTTCGTGGGCGTCGGAGACGACGAGCTTGACGCCGCGCAGACCCCGGCGGGCGAGCCCGCGCAGGAAGTCGGTCCAGAACGTCTCCGCCTCGGAGGGGCCGACCTGCATGCCCAGGACCTCGCGCCGGCCATCGGCGTTCGCTCCGACCGCGACGATCACCGCCACCGAGACGATACGGCCGTTCTGGCGGACCTTGATGTAGGTGGCGTCGATCCACAGATACGGCCAGTCGCCCTCGATCGGCCGGTCGAGGAAGGCCTTCACGCGAACGTCGATCTCTTCGCACAGCCGCGAGACCTGGCTCTTGCTGATCCCGCTCATGCCCATGGCCTGGACCAGGTCATCGACCGAACGCGTCGATATCCCCTGGATGTAGGCCTCCTGCACGACGGCCGTCAGCGCCTTCTCCGCCAGCCGCCGAGGCTCCAGGAAGAAGGGGAAGTAGCTCCCCTTGCGTAGCTTGGGGATACGCAACTCCACCGTACCGGCCCGGGTCTCCCAGTCGCGGTCGCGGTAGCCGTTGCGCTGGACCAGCCGCTCCGGGTTCTTCTCGCCGTGCGCCGCCCCGGTCAGGCCGCCCACCTCCAGCTCCATCAGGCGCCGGGCGCCATAGCCGATCATCTCGCGCAAAAAGCTGGCGTCGGGGCTCTTCTCCATCAGCGCCCTTAAGGTCATCATGTCGTCGGTCATCTTCGGTTCCTTGGTTGGGGTTGCATTCGCAAACCCGACCCTACCGAAGAACCGCGGATGACCACCGCGCAGCCGCTCACTCGCTACGGCGCCCCGTAATGGGCGCGCTTCGCGAGCGGCTACGCTACCACCGGCGAGTTACACCACGTCCTGGGACACGACCCCGGTGGTCGCCTGCCACGGAACCAGACCCAGCCATGCGGAAAGGTCGCGACCACGGCCAAAGGTCCGGGCATCGCCGACAGCGGCCACCAGTGCGGTCGCATTGAGCGCTCCTATGCCTGGAATGGTCAGCAATCTACGTACCCGTGCGTCCGTCCGGGCCGCATCTGTGAACTCGGCATCGAGATCTGCGATCCGTTCGTCGATGGCGGTCCAGCGCAAGCGCATGTCACTTACGAGCCGATGGATGCGAGGGCTGAGTACCGGTGCGTTGTCATCCAGCATCTCCTCAAGCAGGGCGGCCAGCTTCGCGCGACCTTGCGGCATGATATGACCCCGCTCGAGAAGGAGGCTTCTGATCTGGTTCATCAGCGAGGCGCGGTCCCCGACGAGCTGATCGCGGATGCGGTGCAGCGTCTGCATGTCGAGTTGCTCTTCGGTCTTCAACTCGACGAACCGCATGGTCGGCCGGGTCGCCGCTTCGGCGATCGCCTCGGCATCGCGGTCGTCGTTCTTCTGCGCCTTGACGTAGGGACGGACATATTCCGGCGACATCAGCCGTACTGTATGACCTTGCCGTGCCAGAGCGCGGCCCATGTGATGCGCGCCGCAGCAGGCCTCGATCGCCACGACGCAGGCGGCAAGGCCGCCACGTAGGTGATGACCGTCTCTCGCCGCATCCGCCGACGGACGACAACCTGCCCGTTGAGTCCAACCCAACGACGCTGCAGCTGTTTTGCCCAGATCGATTCCAAGAACCGATACGTCCATGATCTTCGCTCCTTCTTCAAACGACCCTCTTTCGTGCGGCACCAACGATACAGTGAGGGGTGAGCCAACCATAAAAGGGGCCTCGATCCGGCTGTGGGGCGTTCCCGAGGCGAACTGACGACCAAGGTCCACATAGCCTGCGACAAGCTCGGACGGCCTGTCCGGTTCCTGATCGCGCCAGGACAGAGCCATGACATTCTCGCCGTCCCGGCACTTCTGGAGGGTCACCGCCCCAAGGCCGTCCTCGCCAACCGGACCTATGACGCCAACAGCCTGCGGACGTATCTGGCCGGGATCGGAGCCGAGGCCGTCATCCCCTCGACCCGCTCACGCAAAACCCCGATTCCGCATGACCCGCTGATCTATAAGCTGCGCAACCGCGCCGAGCTCTGCTTTAACAGATAACGTACTTTTCAACTGTTCGCCGCACGCTTCGACAGACTCGCTCGCCATTGCCCGGCCTTGGTCCACATCGCCGCATGCATGATCTGGATGCGCTGAATGTCGATTCGTCCTAGATGATGTGGTCGTCTTTGGACGGAGCGGCGCCACGCGATTTGCTCCCCAAGCGGAGTTTGACGCTGATGCGATCGCGACGTTTAATGTCTACGACATCGGTGAAGCTGTTCGTCGCGTCGAAGAGGTTATCGGCACCCCAGGCCGTTCGGTCTCCCGTTGAGTCTTTAGCTGCAAACGCGCACGTTCAGTGCAGCCCCCGAAACTCCCCTTCAGCAAAATACCTCACCTTCAGGGCCGCGACCGGCGCCTGTCCCTGGCGCAGCAGGATCTCCAGACTGGAATCGAGCCGCATCACCTCGTCGGGCGTCAGCAATTCCCGCTTCACGAGATGGTCTGTTGTGGAGGTGCTGGTGGAAGTCTGCGAGAACATCATGGGCCCTGGCGACTGCGATTCTCCGCTGCTCGCCGTTCGGTAAGCGACGGTCCCCGAGCCCATCGACCGGGAGACCCAGCTCGCGGTCTCGACATCACCGACGTTGAAGATCTGGATCAGCCCGGCGTTCGACAGAAACGTCCCGGCGCGTTCTCCGTAGACGCTCCTGAGCTGGTGCAGATCTTGGAGGATCGGCCACAGTTGCAGGCCATAACCCGCCATCAGACCGAAGGCATGTTCTAGCGGCTCCAACCGCCCCAGGGCGGCGAACTCATCCAGCAGAAGAAGGACCGGCCTGTCCGGTCGATCTGTGGATTTGGCCAGCGCGCCGATGGCTTGGGCCACGAGCAGACGCAGCCAGCGCGCATGCGTGCTCAACCGCTCCGGTGGCAGGACCAGAAACACCGTGCAGACCCCGGCCTTGAGATCCTCGAACCGGAAATCCGAATGCTCCAGCACTGCCGCCATTCGCTGGCTGTCGAGGAAGTGGGTATGGCGCTGGGCCGACGACAGCACGCCCGCCGCCTCGCGCCCACTCTTGCTCAGATGACGATTGGCGGCCCGCGCGACGAGGCCGCCGGCATGCCTCGACTTCTGCATGACCGACAGCATGTCGTCGAAGGCCTCGGGGGCGCAGGTGAGCCTGTCGCGCACGGTGACGAGGTTGCGGGCGCTAGGGTGCTCGGAACAGACGACATGGAGGATGACGCCGGCGATCAGCGCCTTGGCCTCCTCATTCCAGTGCGCCTCGCCAGTCTGGCCCGGAGGATCATAAACGAGGGCGTCCGCCAGCAGCGCCGCATCCTCCGCCAGTTCCAGACTGTCCGGATCGAGGCCGTCCAGCGGATTGAAGGACGAGGATGGAATTCCGGACGCGCCGAACGGGTCCAGCACCTCGACAAGCCCGAACCGGAGGCGCGCTGGCAGGGTGATGCGCGCATTCTCTCCCTTTGGGTCGATGCAGAGGACCGAGCGGTTGGTAGTGAGCAGATTGGGAATGATGGCGCCAACGCCCTTGCCCGACCGGGTCGGTGCGATGGTGATCAGATGCTGCTCGCCATCGTAACGCAGAAGCTGGCCGTTCCTGCGGTTCTCCCGCCCGACGATCAGCCCTTCACCGCCGCCGAGCGAGACCCACACCTCCCGCTCACTCGCCCACCGGGCCGAGCCATGCACGTCGCCGGTATCGTCGCGCCCGGCGTTCGCCGCTCGCCATTTGAGCCAGGCGAAGAGGGCTCCCGTCGATCCGGCCGCGAGCAACAGCCAGTTCTGCGTCGTCTCATTGGTGTGCCGGATCAGGATGAAGGGGATGATGAAGACAAGGCCGACAATGGTGCCCATCAGGGAACCGCCGATCAAGGTAACGATTAACCCGATCCAACCGAAGACCCAGCGCACCACCCCGGCCGATCAAGTCTGGTCTGGCAGCGGCGCCGCGCCGCCGTCGATCAGATCGGGGAAGAGGGCGGCGTCGTCGTCGCGGGTGATGAAGCCGGGCAGTTCGCGCCGCAGCCAGTCGGGAAGCTGCTCTTTCGAAAAGGCGTCCTGACCCTTCTCCAGCCGGTGCAGGACCAGGGCGCCGAGCAGTATCTTGCGGCGCGTATCTCTGGCCCGCTCCTGTTTGCCGAGCTTGGTCTGTAGCGATTTGCGCTGGGCCTCCAGTTGAGCCAGCCGCTCGGCGATTGATCGCCTCGCCATCATCTCCTCCGTGTCGCCGCTCCTCTTTCAGAACCCAAGGTAGCGAGAGATCGCCGAGGCGTCACCTGTCTTCAGCGCTGCACCCGGCGACGCTGCTAGCAACGTCCCAGCAATGCCCTTGCGTTCACGACGACGTTGCGACGGACCGCAGGCCCCGTCATGCTTTCACGAGGATGCGGACTCGATTCGCACGGCGGCCACTACTCCATTGCTGATTGGCCTCTTCCATTTGCTGATCCGCTTGCTCACAAGCGCTCCTCACCGAGCCTATCGAGCGAAGTGAAGATTAGCGAAGGGCGCACTTACGAGTTGCTGCGCAACTCAGGGCTTGATATTTTCAGATCGACGGACCCAGGTTGCAGCCTGGCTTTGCGTGATCTCGGCACGCCAGTCTGGCCGCCCTCCCGGCGGCGCCTGGGAGGTCGTCATGGCGATCTATCATCTGGCGATGAAGCCGATCAGCCGCAGCAGCGGACGCAGCGCTGTCGCGGCTGCCGCCTATCGCGCCTCGCAGAGGCTGACGAACGAACGCGACGGCCAGACCCACGACTTCGCCGCCCGTCGCGGCGTGGAGCACACCGAGATCGTGCTGCCGGACGGCGTGGACGCGGAGTGGGCGCAGGACCGCTCGACCTTGTGGAATGCGGCGGAGTTCGCAGAGACCCGCAAGGACGCGCGGGTGGCCCGCGAGGTGGAAGTGGCGCTGCCGCACGAACTGACGCCCGAGCAGCGGCTGGCGCTGACACGGGAGTTCGCTCAAGGGCTGGCCGATCGCTACGGGGTGGCAGTGGATTTTGCGATCCACAGTCCGCACGGCGACACCGACGTGCGCAACCACCACGCCCACATTCTGCTGACCACCCGCAAGGTTGAACGCGAGGGCCTCGGTGAGAAGTCCGAGATGGAGCTGGAGAACAAGCGGCTGATCGCGCTCGGCCTGCCGACCTCGCACGAACAGCTGCGCGATTTGCGTCTGGATTGGGAAGATCGCGCCAACCGTCATCTGGCCCTGGCGGGTCACGACCTGCGTATCGATCATCGCTCCCACCAAGACTGCAGTCTGGAAATCGAGCCTACGCAGCACATGGGCGTCCACGCCACCCAGATGGACCGGCGCGGCAAGTCCGTGGCGCGCGCCCGTCAGGACGCGGAACAGGCGCAGCGCAACGCCCGACTGATCCGCGAGAAGCCCGAGCAGGCGCTGACCTTGGTCACGAACGAGAAGAGCGTGTTCGACCGCACCGATGTGGCCAGGGTGATCCACCGCTACGTCGATGATCCCGACGCTTTCCAGCGGGCCTTCGCCAGAGCCATGGCGTCGCCCGCCTTGGTCGAATTGCGCCCCGAGCAAAGGGATGAGTTCGGCCGGACTTTAGAGCCGGCGCGCTACTCCACCACGGAGATGATCGCCGTCGAACAGTCGATGGCCGACAGCGCCGACCGGATGGCGGACAGCCGGACGTTCGGGATCAGTCGCAGCCACACCGAGCGCGCTCTCGCCGACCGGCCGTTCCTGTCAGGGCAGCAGAGCCAGGCGGTGCGCCACCTCGTCGGTCCCGAACGCATCGGGGCCGTGGTCGGCATGGCGGGCGCCGGCAAGAGCACCATGCTCAGCGCCGCCCGTCAGGCGTGGGAGGCCGACGGCTACCGGGTCATGGGCGCGGCGCTGGCGGGCAAGGCGGCCGAAGGGCTGGAGGAGTCCTCGGGGATCGCCTCGCGGACGCTGGCGAGCTGGGAACGGAGCTGGAAGCGCGGTCGCGACACCCTTGGCCCGCGCAGCGTGCTGGTGATCGACGAGGCCGGGATGGTCGGAAGCCGCCAGCTCTCGCGGGTATTGGCGCAGGCCGACCGGTCCGGCGCCAAGGTGGTCCTGGTAGGCGACCCGGAACAGCTCCAGCCGATCGGCCCCGGCGCGGCCTTCCGTGCGGTGGCCGAGCGTGTCGGCTTCGTCGAGCTGGGCCAAATCCGCCGACAGCGCGAAGACTGGCAGCGGGACGCGTCGGTGGACTTCGCTCGCCACCGCACCGCCGAGGGTCTGACGGCTTACGCCGAGCGCGGCGCCATCCGCTTTGAGGCCGATCTCAGCGCGGCCCGCAGCGCCATCGTCGCCGACGTGATCGCCGATATGGACGCCCGGCGCGAGGGCTCGCGGCTGGTGCTGGCGCACCGCCGCGCGCACGTGGCGGAGCTGAACGACGCGGTCCGCGCCGTGCGGCAGGACCGGGGCGAGCTTGGAGGCGAGCAGGTCTATCAGACGACTGAGGGCGAACGGGCCTTCGCCGCCGGGGACCGGATCCTGTTCCGGCAGAACAACCGCGACCTCGGCGTGAAGAACGGCATGCTAGGCACGGTGGCGCGGGCCGAACCCGGTCGGCTTGAGGTCCGCTTGGACAGCGCCAAGGGACCCGGTCAAGGCCGCGTCGTGTCGGTGTCGATGGCGGACTATGCTGCCGTGGATCACGGCTACGCCACCACCATCCATAAGGCCCAAGGCGCGACGGTGGACCGGACCTATGTGCTGGCGTCCGGCACGATGGACCGGCACCTGACCTATGTCGCCATGACCCGCCACCGGGAGACGGCGACCCTCTATGCCGACCGGAATGAGTTCAAGGAGCTGGACGCTTTGTCGGCGCGGCTTTCGCGGACGGGGCTCAAGGAAACCACGCTGGACTATGCCGCACGGCGCGGCCTCGAAGCGCCGACCCGCGCCACGGGTCACGACGCCGAATCTCGCAAACGGGGCCTGTTCGACGGGTTGAACCTGAACAAGCGCGCGGCGCCGCCGCAGTTCAGCCGCGTGGAAGGCCTGTCGTTGTCCGGCCCGGGGCGAACGGCTCCCGTTCCCGCGCAGACGTTGGAGGTTTTGGTGGAGCGCTATGCGCGGGCGATCGACGATACCGGGCGGATGCGCGCCCAGAAGCTGCCCGTGCTTGAATATCAGAAGCGCGAACTGCGCGAGACCGGGGCGGTGCTGGATCAGACGAGGCCGGGGGCGACGCGCGACCTGCATAACGCCTTGCGTCATGAGCCCTCAACCTGGCGCGCCATGCGGGATCTTCGCGGGGTTGAACGCGGTGCCGAGCTGGCGGGCGCCATCCGCCGCGAAGCGCGGGTGCGGCATGATCCGATGTTGAAGGCCGACCGGTTGGTGAAGGATTGGAAGCGGCTGGAAACGCAGCATGACCGGCTGGACGGGTGGCGGCACAGAGGCGAACGCCAACGCGTGGAGGCGCGCATGAAGGCGATGGCGGGCACGCTGAAGCGCGATCCGCAGCTGGCGTCGCTGGTGCGGTCGCGGGCGCAGGACTTGGGAATGGGCCAGAGTTCGACCCTCGATCGGGTGATCTCAGCGCGCAGCGTGCAGCAGGCGATCCAGCAGATCGGGCGGGACTTGCATCGGGGCCTGTCGTTGTAGCGAAGTCAGGAGGCGAGGATGGCGGAGGATCAGGCGGGCGACCCGGCCCAGGCGTTCGAGGACCTGCGGGCCGAGGTCTCGGTGCTGCGCCGCGCGATCGAACGCCTTCCAGCGGCGATCCGGGAGAACCGGACGCCGGACTACAGTCAGGATCTCGCGATACTCGGCAAGGGTCTCGACGAGATCGGCCAGTCGTTGGAGACGGTGCTGGCCTCGCCGGCGCTTAACCTCACGCCCGAGCAGCAGGGCCAAGGTATCGCGAGGGCGGGTTCGACGCTTGTGCGAGAGGCGGCGCAGAGGCTGGATCGTGCGACGCAGGAGACGGAGCGCGAGCGGGCGCGGCTGTCGAGCCTCATCGGCCAGGCGTGGGCAAAGGATCGCCAGTTCCGGCTGCTGTGCTGGACCGGTGGTGTCGCGTTCGCGGTCGGGCTTCTAGTGTCGCCGATCATCGCCAGCGTGGCCCCGTTCGGGCTGAATACGCGGGTGGCGGCCCTTGTCATGCGGGGGGACCGGTGGACAGCAGGTGGGGAACTGATGCGAGCGGCCAATCCGGAAGTCTGGGCTCGGGTGAACGCAGACTCGCGGCTTGCCAAGAACAACCTGGAGGTCCTCGATACGTGCCTGGCGGCGGCGGTCGAGACTGGCAGAAGGCAGCGGTGCACAGTGACGGTGGTACCGCCGCGAGAGGCAGCACCGGGGCGGGAGCCTTAGTGGGCGGTTTCAGATGGCCGACGTACGGCCCCAGAACATCATTAGAGGTTCGCTGTGGGGCTGATATCGGGTTTACCCACGTCGATGAAAAATCCGATCACTGCCCTTCGCCCAGCCGCTCAATATCTGCGGATGTCCACCGAGCTTCAGAAATACTCGCTCGCTAACCAAAGTGCCGCGATAGCGGAGTATGCGAGGGTCGAAGGGTTTGAGATAGTTCGGTCCTTCGAAGACGCTGGCATCAGTGGCGTCACCACCAAAAAGCGGGTGGGACTCGCTACAATGCTGTCCGAGGTTGTGGCCGGAAGTGCCGATTTCGAAGCTATACTGGTTCTTGATGTCAGCCGATGGGGCCGATACCAAGACGCCGATGAAAGCGCCCACTACGAGTTCATGTGCCGTCAAGCGGGCGTTCCAATCCACTACTGCGGCGAACGCTTTCGTAATGACTTCACCAGCCCGATCATGAAGCAGATCAAGCGTGTCATGGCCGGTGAATACAGTCGAGATCTATCCGTCAAGGTCAGGCGCGGGAAGCGGCGGATGGCGGAGGGCGGCTATGCGCAAGGGGGTGGTTGTCCTTTTGGCCTTCAGCGCAGAGAGTTTCATGCGGACGGGTCACCCGGACGGCTGCTTGCTCGAAGCCAGCGAAAGAGCAATCCGGGCTACACCGTTCGATTCGAGAAAGGATCAACTCGCGAAGTCGGCGTCGTCCTGAGAATTTTCCGTTCATACGTTCACGAACGGTTGGACACGGGCCTGATTGCCAACGCTTTGAACGCTAATCGACAGATGTGGCACGATGGGTCGCGGTGGAGAGTGGCCGAGTACGGAACGTACTTACATGCGATTTGCTGGTGGGAGTGCAGGGCTATGCCAAGACCGCGCGGGTCCTGGGCCATGACGCCGTTCTTAAGCCGCGTTCAGAATGGAAGTTCACGACGGTCGGTCCGCCGATAATACCATCTGCTCTTTTCAAAAATGCCCAGAAACGTCGCGCTGTTCTTTCTGGCTCATATGGTCAAACTGACGAGGAGCTGCTTGTCGATCTACGCAAAGTGCTGGCTTCTGAAGGAAAACTGTCCAGGACGATTATTGAGGCCAGCAAGCTTTGCCCCCATTCGTCCACTTATGCAGAGCGGTTCGGGGGAATGATGAATACTTATAAACTGATCGGATATGCTCGGCCCAAATTGACGAAGGGGCGTGACAGCAAAGGTCAGCACATCTCTCGGCAGGAAATGATCGAAGAGTTGAGGCGCCTGAGCCGGGAAGTCGGTCGCGTGACCAGCGCCCGGATCGAAGCGGACAATCGAGTTCCTTCCCTCTGGTCTCTACGAAAGGTTTTCGGCTCTGTGACAGAGGCTTGCGCGGCGGCGGGCGTAGAAGGAGGACGGCTGCCAGCCCGGCTTAGCTATGACCAGCCTTGAGTTCTTGCACGGCGTCGACCTAAGCACCCGCATTTGTTGCGGGTCGACTCCAAATTCCCGAAGACGACATTACGTGGGCCAGCTTCAAAGGGGGGGAACTACATAGTCATCCTTCAAGCCCGCGCTTCAGGCGCACCCCGGGCCCGGATTCGTTTGTGCTTTCTAGGAAGGTGATTCCAGCGGCTTCAAGGGCCACCTGAACGGATTCGACATTAGCTGCAGAACTGCGCCCGGGACCTAGTTTGCTTTCCATACGCACAATGGTGGGCAGCGACAGCCCCGAAGCCTCCGCCAACGCCGGCTGGCTCCAACCGAGCAGGGCCCGTGCGGCCTTAATTTGAGGAGATGTCAGCAAATGACTACTTTATTATCACAGAAGACGATTTTGTGTTGACGCACGATTTGCATTCGACGATGATAAAATCATCATAAGTGATTAGAAGGCTTTAGTCATGGGGTCGCGTCGTAAGACGGGCGTCGAGGACTCGCGCCTGCCTGAGATTTCCAGGCGCGGGCTCATCGCGGGAACATCGGTCGCAGCGTTTGGACTGGCCAGCCCTGCCGCCGGTACCGCAGCCATCTCCGACAATCTAGCACCCGCCGCGTTGGTTGCTTCCTCTGAGGCGGCCAGACAATGCAAGAACTGGCTGGCTATCGACGCCCAAATAGAGCGGCTCCAGAACCGTTGGGCGAAACTGGAGGGTTGGCTGATCCGGGAGCATTCTTGGTGCAATCTTAGTCACACCGAACAGCAAGCATTGCCTTGGTCCAAGGAGCTTCGGGACATCGACGGCATCTTGGACACGTTGTTCGAGAGGCGTGAGCGTCTGTTGGAGGCAATTCCTGATTCCGCATCCGTAAGCTTCGAAGCGATCATCGCAAGGCTTGCTGTCCTGGAGCGTCTGATTTGGCCCGAGGACCACCCCGAAGCCCACGCCATGATTGCGCGATCGCGGCAGGATCTCATCGCGCTGTCGGCGGATATCGAGCACGGCGCGTTCGGCGCGTAGACCGCAAATGGAAGAGACCAGCCACGGCTTCAATGGGAGAACAGGCGGATGACAGCATCAAAACCTCGGCCAAGACGCCGAGGTGCAAGAAGCTCTGCGGATGTCATCAAAGTCGCAATCCTGCGACTGCCCACAAGGCTGCGGGACGTGTTCGTTCTCCATCGTTTCGGGGAGATGACGTACGACGAGATCGGATTGCATCTTGGAATACCCCCGGAAGCCGTGAAGGCGATGTTTGCCGCCGCGATGGTGCGGCTCGCACGAGCGGTCAGGACCGCCGAGCGTGACGAGGCGCTGGAACTCGCGCGACTGAAAAAGCGAGACCCAGCAGCAGGGCGATCCGCGCCGAAGCGCGGCGGGCTTTAGGCTTCGCCCTGAGCGTCCGGCTGCGCCGGTGATCTCAGCCCATCCGGGTTGCAATCCCTATCGCGAAGAGCTCGGGGCGTTGCCCCTGGCGCACTTCGGAGAGCCTTCCGCCCAGCTTCTCTCGCAGTGCTCGTTGCAGCCGGGTCCCCGCGAAGTCTCCCGCTCCGTTTGCTCCCCCAGTCTCGCCGACGGGCAAGGGTTCAGTACGAACCCAAACCCCAGAGGCGGATATGAAGAAGGACTATTCAATCACACGGACACACTGGAACGGCATCGAGATCGAAATCAGGTGGAACGCCGACTATCTGGTCTATGACGACAGAACCCACATGGCCCATCTGGAAGTGGTGAGCGTGTCGCCCGAGCGGGCCCCGTTGCCGATCACCGAGACGGGTTACAGGTCGCACTTCACGCCCAAGGCGGCGATGGATGGTTACGACAGTGCGGAAGCCTTCGTGGAGGCGTGGTTGGATCACGAGTCACGGTCGCCGGAATGGAAGGCCTTCGATCAGGCGAACAGGCAGCTGTTGCTATTCTAGGCGGGCGGGATGGTAACGGTTGGCGCGGACGTCTGCCGTTACCATCAGGCCTAGGCCTGGCTGGGTTTGCGCGCCTTGGGCGCAGAAAGGGCTGCGGCGGCCTTCGACTGACGCCTCGCGGAGCCCAACTGCTTATACTTAAGCAGCCCAAATTCATGGACGCCGCCACCGACTCCAGCCATCGTTTGTTGCGAACGTGAAGAATCATCTACACGAATCCTACACGGCATTTTTCACTGAAAAAATCTCCCTATATTACAGACAATTAAACAAGAGAAGGGTGACTAGCCTTCTCCCATAGGGAGAGGGAAGGGAAGAGCCGCGACCGTGAAATGTGCTGCAGCCTCGAACCGAATGAGGGTGTCGCCGACAACGTTCATATTCTCGGCCAGAAGCTCTGCAGCGAAATGCCGGGCCAGCACTTCGAACTCGGTCAGCGTCGCGGTTTGGATCACGAGGCCAACGATGTTGGAGTCGCTGAACCAGACTTCGGCCTCGGGATCCCAGATCGCCTTGACGTAGAAATCCTCGGCCATGGCTCAAATATGCGCCGTCAATCATCCCGCGCCAAGGGGTGGTTCTGCTGGACGACCTGGGCCAGGCGGTCGGTGGCGACGTGGGTGTAGATCTGGGTCGTGGCGATGTCGGCGTGGCCCAGCAGGGTCTGGACGACGCGCAGGTCGGCGCCGCCTTCAAGCAGGTGGGTGGCGAAGGCGTGGCGCAGGACGTGGGGACTGACGCGGGCGGGGTCGATCCCCGCCGTGATCGCGGCTTCGTCCAGCAACTGGGCGAAGCGGCGCGGGGTCAGATGGCCCGAGCGGCCGGACGAGGGGAAGAGCCAGGGGCTGTCAGGCGCCTCGGGTTTTCGCCGGGCGTCGCGGGCGGTCAGCCAGGCCTTGATCGCCTCGCGGGCGGCGGTGTTCAGGGGCGCGAGCCTTTCCTTGCCGCCCTTGCCGCGCACGATCAGATAGGCGGGGTCGCGGCGCACGGCCTCGACCTTCAGCCCCAGAAGCTCCGACACGCGCAGGCCCGAGGCGTAGGCCATCTCGACCAGGGCGACCAGGCGCAGGCCCGCCGCCGCGTCACGAGCGGCGGAAGCGGCCAGCAGGCGGTCGATCTCGTCGCGGCTCAGCAGTTTGGGCAGGGGACGGCCCTGCCGGGGGGCGTCCAGACGGCGCGACGGATCGTCGGTCCGCCATCCCTCGGCCAGGGCGAAGCGATAGAACTGGCGCGCGGAGGAGCGACGGCGGGCGGCGGTGGCGGCGGACAGGCCGCGGCGCGACAGGTCGGCGAACCAGGCCTCCAGCGCCTCGGCGTCAGCCTTCATCAGTCCGCCGGCGTCCGACAAGGCGGTTTCGGCGTCGCTCAGATCCCGCCCATAGGCCGACAAGGTGTGGGGCGAGGCGTCGCGTTCGACCGCCATCATCTCCAGAAAGGCCTCGATCTGGGGCGTCATGGCGCAATCCGTCCTGCGAACGGATGGCGTGTGGTCAGGCTTGGTGTAGAGGTTTTCAGGATCATGCCTGCCTGCGTCGCCGCCTTCTCCGTTTCCTCGACCGTCTGTTCCGCCGGAGCCGCCGGATGAGGCGGCGCGCGAATCCGGGGCCGACCCGCACCATAGCCCTGGTCGGGCTGATGGGGGTGGGCAAATCGTCGGTGGGGCGCCGTCTGGCCAATCGGCTGAGACTGCCGTTCGCCGACGGTGACGTGGAGATCGAATCGGCGGCCGGGATGACGGTGTCCGAAATCTTCGCCGCGCTGGGGGAAGAAGAGTTTCGGGCCGGCGAGGCGCGGGTGATCCGCCGCCTGTTGGAAGGGCCGCCCATTGTGCTGGCCACCGGCGGCGGGGCGATGATGAATGCGGAGACGCGGGCCCTGCTGAAGGAACGGGCCGACACGGTCTGGCTGAGGGCCGATCTGGCGGTGATCGCGGAACGGGTGGCGCGGCGCGACACCCGGCCGCTGTTGCGGGGCAAGGACCCGCTGACGGTGCTGACCGACCTGGCCGAGGTGCGGTATCCAATCTATGGCGAGGCGGATGTGGCGGTCGATGTGGGCCAGGGCTCGCATGGCCAGGCGGTCGACGCCATTCACAAACATCTGCGCCGGCACTGGCGCCAGAGACGGCGCGCGGAGACGAAGACGTGACGATCATTCCAGTCAGCGGCGGGGCCTTCGCGGCCTATGATGTCGTGGTGGGACGCGGGCTGTTGGCCCAGGCGGGCGAACGGATCGCGCCGCTGGCCAAGGGCCGGACCGTCATCGTCACCGACGAGACCGTGGCGCGCATCCATGCGCCGGCCCTGACGGCGTCGCTGACGGCGGCGGGCGTGAGGAGCGAGATCGTGGCTGTGCCGGCGGGCGAGGGGTCGAAGTCCTTCACCCAGTTGGAACAGGTGCTGGACCGGCTGCTGGAGATCGGGCTGGACCGCAAGGACGTGGTCATCGCCCTGGGCGGCGGCGTGGTCGGCGACCTCGCTGGACTGGCGGCGGCGCTTTACATGCGCGGCGTCGACTTCGTGCAGATCCCGACGACTTTGCTGGCCCAGGTCGATTCGTCCGTGGGCGGCAAGACGGCCATCGATACGCCGCGCGGCAAGAACCTGGTCGGCGCCTTTCATCAGCCGCGCCTGGTGCTGGCCGACATCGACGTTCTGGCGACCCTGCCGGCGCGGCAGGTGAAGTCCGGCTGGGCCGAGGTGCTGAAGCACGGCCTGATCTGCGACGCGGGCTTCTTCGACTGGCTGGCGGGCGAAGGGTCGGCGGGCGCCGAGGGCGATCCGGCGGCGCTGGAACGGGCCGTGATCCGCTCGGTCGAGATCAAGAGCGCCGTGGTCGGCGAGGACGAGAAGGAAGCCGGGCGGCGCGCCCTGCTGAACCTGGGCCACACCTTCGGCCATGCCGTCGAGACCGAGGTCGGGTTCGACGAAGACGCGCTGGCGCATGGGGAAGCCGTGGCCTTGGGGTGCTGTATGGCGTTCCGCTATTCGGCGCGCGAGGGCCTGTGTTCGGCCGAGGATGTGGCGCGGGTCGAGGCGGTGGTCGCGGCGGCGGGCCTGCCGACGCGTCTGGATCAGGCGGGCGTGTTCGCGGCCGACCGGCTGCTGGCCCTGATGGCCGGCGACAAGAAGGCCGAGGGCGGGGCCCTGACCCTGATCCTGGCGCGCGGGATCGGCCAGGCCTTCGTCGCCAAGGGCGTGGATGCGGACAAGGTGCGCGCCTTCCTGATCGAGGAAGGCGCGACGGCGTGATGCGGATCGTCCCGGTCCCGCTGGAGGATCGGTTCGTGCGGCTGGAGCCGTTCGAGGACGGTCTGAAAGACGAGGTTCGTGCGGCGCTGAACTGCGATCCCGAGGCCTGGGCCGCCATGGTCGGCTCGGCCCAGGGCGAGCATTTCGGCGGCTGGTGGGACAGCGCCCTGACGGCCATGCGGTCCGGGACACGGATCGCCTACGCCGTGCGGCGACGCTCGGACGGGGCGGTGGTGGGCACGACCAGCCTGTACGAGATCCATCCGGCCTATCGCCGCTGCGAGATCGGCTCGACCTTCTATCGGCCTGAGGCGCGGGGCGGGGCGATCAATCCGGCCTGCAAACGGCTGTTGCTGGGCCATGCCTTTGACGCCGGGGCGGTGCGGGTCGAGATCATCACCGACGCCCTCAACGCCCGAAGCCGGGCGGCGATCCTGAAACTGGGCGCCAGGGCCGAGGGGGTGCTGAGAAAGCACAAGATCACCTGGACAGGGCGTGCGCGTGACACCGCGATGTTCGCCGTCATCGATGACGACTGGCCCGAGGTGCGGGACGGGCTGGATCGAAGGCTGGCGGCGCTGGCCTAATCCACCGCCCGGCATTGCGTCGGCTGGCGGCCCTGGACGGACCAGGTGGCGAGGACGCCCTTGCCGCGCAGATCGACGTTGGAGGCGCGGTACCAGATGCCGTCGGCGGCGCGTTCCTGGTACAGGTCGATGGCCTCGCCGGACGAGTTGCGGATGGTCGCCATCTGGCGCGGATTGTCGAAATCGACCGACAGGCGTTCGCCGTTGTCGCACAGATAGACGGTGTGGACGACGCGGTTCAGGGTGCGGTCCTGGACCTCGGCGCCGGTGCGCTGGCGGGCGGTCTGGGCCTCGATGGCGCGTTCCTTGACTTCGTCGCCGGTGCTGGGGGCCTTGTCGGGATCGGGGCCGCAGGCGGCCAGAAGCGCCAGGGCGGCGACAAGGGCGGGGGCGGCCAGGCCGCGGTGGACGAGGGACGACGGCGGAACCGGCTTGAACAAGACGCTTATCCTCACAACGGCGCCGCTTGGCGCGCCGGTCTAACGTACGCCGTTCGCGGCCGTTCCCCTCCGTTGACGGAAGAAGGATTTGAGCAGGCCGGACGACTCGTCGGCCAGAAGACCCCAGTCCGTCGCCGGGCGCCAGTGGCATGTGGGCTGTTCGAACAGGCGGGGGCCGTGGAGCACGGCGCCGCCCTTGGGATCGTCGGCGGCCCAGACCACGCGGCCGATCCGGGCGTGGCTGATGGCGCCGGCGCACATGGCGCAGGGCTCCAGCGTCACATAGAGGGTCAGGCCGGTCAGTCGGTAGTTTTCCAGCGCCGTCGCCGCGCGCCGCATGGCGACGATCTCGGCGTGGGCGGTGGGGTCGTGCGCCGCAATCGGGCCGTTGGCGCCGGTCGAAATTACCTCACCTGAGGCAGGATCGACAAGAATTGCGCCCACAGGCACCTCTCCTGCGTCCGCCGCCGCTTGCGCTTGGTCCAGCGCCATGCGCATGAACCGCTCATCATGGTCCGCCATACAGACGACAACGACAAGAAGCCCCGCGCCCGTCAAGACGAACGGTCGCCCCGGCCCTTTAAATCCTCCGGTCCTCGCAAGAGCGGCGACGGGAAGACCTCCTTCGGCGACAAGCCGCGCAGCCCTCGCGAAGACGGCCCCAAGCGGTTCGGCGACAAGCCGGACCGGGGAGATCGGCCGCGCGCCGGCAAGGACGGCAAGCCGTCGTCCAATGCGGGCAAGAGCGACACGCCCCTGCGCGCCGAGCGAATCGCCAAGACCATGGCCCGCGCCGGCATCGCCTCGCGTCGCGAGGTCGAGCGGCTGATCGGTCTGGGCAAGGTGGCGGTCAACGGCCGCATCCTGGACACGCCCGCCACCCTGGTGACGCGCGACGACGTGATTACTGTGGACGGCAAGCCCATCGGCTCGACCCAGGCGACGCGCGTCTGGCGCTATCACAAGCCGGCCGGCCTGCTGACCAGCCACAGCGATCCGACCGGACGGCCGACCGTGTTCGACGCCCTGCCGGCCGGCCTGCCGCGCGTGATCTCGGTCGGACGGCTCGACCTGGCGACCGAGGGCCTGCTGCTGCTGACCAACGACGGCGAACTGAGCCGGGCGCTGGAACTGCCGGCGACCTCGCTGGTGCGTCAGTACCGGGCGCGGGCGCGGGGCAAGATCACCCAGGAACAGCTGGACAAGCTGAAGGACGGCGTGGTCGTGGACGGCGTCTCCTACGGCCCCATCGAGGCGACGCTGGACAAGGCCAAGGAGTCCAAGTCCGAGGATGGTCGCGCCCCGGCCAACCTGTGGATCTCGGTCTCGATCACCGAGGGCAAGAACCGCGAAGTCCGCAAGGTGCTGGAGTCGGTCGGCCTGACGGTCAATCGCCTGATCCGCCTGGCCTATGGTCCGTTCCGCCTCGACGTCCTGCCCATCGGCTCGGTCGAAGAGGTCGGGCCGCGCGTGATCCGCGAACTGCTGGCGGAGTACATCCGGCCCGAGAACCTGCCGACCGGCAATACGGTCGAGACGCCCGCGCCCATCCCCGGCCGCCGGGTGTCGACGCCCATCGTCAAGGGACGCTCGGGCTCGGCCATGTCGGACCCGTCGCGCAAGCCCAGCCGGGTCCGCGCCGCCGAAACGGCCCAGGCCGACGCGGTCGAGCGCCGCGAGCGCCCGCCGAAGAAGGAAGGCTGGGCCAAGGCCGCGCCCAAGACCGGCCATCCGAAGAAGAGCTTCAAACCGCGCGAGGGCGCCCCGACCGACGGCGAACGCCCGGCCCGCACCTACAAGCCGCGCGAGGACGGTGATCGTCCCGCCCGCGCCTATACGCCGCGCGAGGGGGCTCCGGCCCGCAGCAGCGACGGGCCCAAGCGCGAGTACAAGCCGCGCACGGCGGGCGCTGACGCCGGCAAGCGCGAGTTCAAGCCGCGCGGCTTCGGCGCGGCTTCGCCCAGCGGACGCGAAACCCGGCCGCCACGCACCGGCGGCGGCAAGCCGGCGGGGCCTTCGGGCACCAGCGGCCGCGCGCCGGGGGGCAAGCCCCGCACGCCCCGGAGCTGAGGCTTGCGGATCGTTGCGGGAAGCCTGAAGGGCCGGGCCATCGTCGCGCCGGAGGGGCAGGGCACGCGCCCGACCTCGGACCGGGCGCGGCAGGCCGTGTTCAACGTGCTGGAACACGCCGCCTGGGCCGAGAGCCTGAACGGCGCGCGGGTCATCGACCTGTACGCCGGATCGGGCGCCCTGGGGTTCGAGGCGGTCAGCCGGGGCGCGGGCTTCTGCCTGTTCGTCGAGACCGACGACGGGGCGCGGGGCGCGATCCGCGAGAACGCCGACGCCTATGGGGTTATGGGGCGCACCCGCGTCCATCGGCGCAGCGCCACGGACCTGGGCGTGCGGCCCGGATCGGACGGCGAGGCCTTCGACATCGCCTTCCTGGACCCGCCCTACGGCAAGGGTCTGGGGGAGCAGACGCTGGCAAGGCTGCTGGAGGGGAACTGGCTGAAGCCCGGCGCCCTGGTGGTGTTCGAGCGCGGCTCGGACGAGCCCGACATCGACACGCCTGGCTATGACCGGCTGGACGCGCGGGACTATGGCGCGGCGCGGGTGCTGTTCCTCCGGGTCGCCTAATCCGGACCTACGGGGCGTCTATTTCCAGCGCCTCCAGCGCCGCCCGATGCGCCGCCATCCGACGGCGGCAGCGGCGGGCGTGACGCAGGTAGTAGCCGATGCAGATGACCAGGAAGCCGAACATCCCGGCGATGACGGCCCCGGCTGGCCCCTGCGCGGGATCGACCGTCGTCAGGATGACCCCCAGGAAGATCATGGCCGCCACGCTGATGGCGACGCCGGACAGGGCCCAGCGATAGCCGGTGCGGGCCTGGCCCAGGGCGAAGCGAAGCCCGGCCTGGGGCGTCTCGGTCAATAGGCCGGGATGGTCGCGTCGCGCCCAGACGGTCAGGCCCAGGGCCACGAGGACGAAGGCCAGGCCGGCCGCGAGCGGGGCCAGGGGAAGGCCGCGATAGGCGCCCCAGCCCACGACCCCCAGCACGACGACCCCGCCGCCCATCTCCACCCAGAAATTGAGCCGCGCCAGCCGGTCGCGGCGGCGCAGCGACCGGATGAAGCCGGCGTCCAGCCGGGGTTCGGGGTCGGGGGTTTCGGTCCAGGCCTGGGTCAGGTCGGTCCAGTCGTCATCAGGGCGGGTCATGGGCGGACCTCTTGGGACGGAGCGGGGTTCAGGGCCTCTCGCAGCGCCGCCTTTGCGCGGGTCAGGCGGATGGAGACGGTGTTGGGGTTCAGGCCCAGCATGTCGGCGATCTCGGCCGGGGCGAAGCCTTCCAGGGTCAGAAGCGCCGGCTGGCGCAGCGACAGGGGCAGGGCGCGCACCGCCTGGCCCAGCCGTTCGTGCAGATCCCGCGTCTCGGCCGCCTCGCGGGCCACATGGGTGACGGCGCGATTGTGGGCCACCCGGGCGATGAAATGGCGCAGGGGCGCCTCGCCCCGGTGTTTGGGCAGGGCGCGCCAGACGGCCAGCAATATGTCCTGCTCGAGCTCGCGCCGCCGCTCGCGATCCGCCTCATAGGCCGAGGCGATGCGGCGCAGCATGCCGCCGTGCTCGGCCAGCAGGGCCTCGAAGGTCTGGTCGCGTCCCAAGCGCGGCGGTCTCCGTGAAAAAATCGTCGGTCGGGATGAAAGACTCAGGAACCGGCCGAGACTTTCAGGTCAGGCGTCGAAAAACAAAGGAGTTCGCCATGACGATCGAGACAGGGACGGTGGAGACGCCGAAAAAGGGCGTGCTGATGCGCAGTAAGGGATTTTTGAAGGCCCTGGCGGCGGCCCTGCTGGTGGCGGCGGTGTGCGCCTGGGCCGGGTTCGGGCTGGGCCTCTATCTGGATCTGGATCGCGGGGCGCGCATCACCCTGGCCATTGTCGCTGCGGTGACGACCGAGGCCCTGTTCTGGACCACGGCGGCCCTGCTGGGGGTGTCGGTGGTCGAGGCGCGCAAGCGCATCTGGCGCAGGATCACGGGACGGGGCCGCGACTGATCGTCGAGGCCGACGGCGGGTGCGACCGCTTCGGGCGCCGGCCGCGCGGCGGCCCCCTCCACCACCGCGCGAAGAGGCGCGGCGGTCCCCCTCCCCCAAGGGGGGAGGAATGCGAACGGTGATGACCGAGAATGCGCGTGGTGATGACCGAAATCCTCCCCCCTTGGGGGAGGTGGATCGCCGGCGAAGCCGGCGAGACGGAGGGGGCCCGTCTAGCCCCTGAGCCGCAACCCGATCCCCTCCAGCACCCCGGCCATGTCCGCCAGCACATCCCGCGCCGGTATCCGCAGCACGGCGACGCCCCTCTGGTTCAGCCAGTCGGTGCGGCGGGCGTCATGCCGCGCCTGATCGGGGGCGTCATGGCTGGACCCGTCGATCTCGACCGCCAGCCGGGCCGCGTCGCAGTAGAAGTCGAGGATATAGGGCCCGATCGGATGCTGACGCCGGAACCGCGCCCCGCACAGCCCGCGTTTGCGCAACGCCTGCCACAGCAGGACCTCGGGCAGGGTCAGGCTGCGGCGGAGTTCACGGGCGCGATCCAGGGTTTTGCGTGATGCATCCATGGCGGGAATGTGCGTCGAGACCCGGTGCGCGGCAAGCCCCCTCCACCACCGCGCGAAGAGGCGCGGCGGTCCCCCTCCCCCAAGGGGGGAGGAATGCGAACGGTGACGACGACCGAAATCCTCCCCCCTTGGGGGAGGTGGATCGCCGGCGAAGCCGGCGAGACGGAGGGGGCGCGGTCAGTCGCGCGTGCGGCGCAGTCTCCCGGCCAGCTGTTCCGCCGCCGCCGTCACCTCGGCCCAGGTGACGTCGAACCCGGCGTCGTCGCCGAAATAGGGATCGGTCACGGCCTGGCCCTCGCGGCCGGGCACGTGGTCGAGCAGCAGGCTGAGTTCGGCGACGGCGCCCCCTTCATCGTCCCTGGGGGCGATCCGGCGCAGATCAGCCAGGTTGTCGTGGTCCAGGGCGATGACGTGGGTGAAGCGGCGGAAGTCCGCCGGCGTCACCTGCCGGCCCTGATAGCCGGAAATATCGATCCCATGTTTGCGCGCCACGGCCTGGGCGCGCGGATCGGGCGGATGGCCGACATGCCAGTTCCCCGTGCCGGCGGACTCGACGATCAGGTCGAGCCGCAGGCGTTGAGCCTCGGCGCGGAGGGCGGCCTCGGCGAGGGGGGAGCGACAGATGTTGCCGAGGCAGACGAAGAGGATGGAGGGAAGCGTCAATTTATTAGTCCAAGACTATTTCAGGCCGAACTTGTTTGAGGACCCACTTAAAATAGTTTTTGTACTCGCAAGAGTCGCAGTAAAACGATCCAACCTGATCATATTTCATCGCGGCAACGGAGCGCCATGGGATGTGATTGCACTTGGCGCATTGTTCGCATTTTATATGCGCCAATCTGGCCTTGAAGCCGATGTCTTTACCGTCGATTCTGACATGCCAACTGCCTGCACATTCAGGATTGATGCAGGATACGACTTGCCCTTCTTTAAGTAAATCTGCACGCCTGCGATTCTTAGTTCCACAATCGCATTCAAAAGAAACTTCTTCTCCGATTCCGGAAAAAGTCATCGTTGTATTGGATAGTCTTCTCAGCTCAGTAATAACATCTATCACTTTTGCTTTAATTTTTTCCTTGTCTCCATAGTTCGGGATTACATCGTTTCTGCTTTGAGGAAGCCGCACGTGAAGAGCCAGCTTCGCCAAGGCATTCCAAAATTTTCCCATCAGCTTCGGATCAAACCCGACCTCCGTTCCTATTTCGACGTAATCTTCGTCTTTAGGGTCTCTTCCCTCCACGGAAGGTAGTCGGGAAATACTTAATGTTCGGGTGGACGTTGCGTGTTGGTCAACGTCATTAATCAGTGTGTTTACGACCTGGTTTGGTTGCCATTTTTTCAAATCTTCATGTGAAATATAGTCGTGGCATTGTCTAAGACGATCATAACAAACCTTTTCCAAGGCAAGGCGAGCTTCTAGAGCGGCGTAGGTGACGCTGGCATCAGTATCTTGATTTAGAAGTTCTGTGATGCGCTCAATGATCGGCGGGATATTTATCACTTGCTGATTCACTCCTTGGAATGCGCGTGTCCGTAGGGTGCGCCAGCGTCAGGATCGGGCGTATGGATCCTCGGGACAAGCCCGAGGATGACGAGTTGGGGTGGGGGCGGCGCGAACGCTCGAGAATGGGGTATGGCGTGGAGGCGCGCTCACCACTCACCCTTCACCTTCTCCCAAACAACCTCTCCAGATCGTGCAGCTTCAGCTCCACATAGGTCGGCCGGCCGTGGTTGCACTGGCCGCTGTGCGGGGTGGCTTCCATCTGGCGGAGGAGGGCGTTCATCTCGGGGGCGCTGAGGATGCGGCCGGAGCGGACGCTGCCGTGGCAGGCCATGGTGCCGCAGACCTCGGCCATCCGTTCCTTCAGCGACAGGGCGGCGCCGTGTTCGGCCAGATCGTCGGCGATGTCGCGGATCAGGCCCTGGACGTCGGTGTCGCCCAGCATGGCCGGGGTCTCGCGCACCAGGACGGCGCCGGCGCCGAAGGCCTCGACGATCAGGCCCATCTCGGCCAGTTCCTCGGCGCGCGAGGCGACGCGTTCGGCCTCGGCCGGGTCCAGATCGACCACCTCGGGCGTCAGCAGGGCCTGGCGGGTCACGGACCCCTCGGCCATCTGGGCCTTCATCCGCTCATAGACCAGCCGCTCGTGGGCGGCGTGCTGATCGACGATGACCAGGCCGTCGCGGGTCTGGGCCACGATATAGTTGGCGTGCAGTTGGCCCCGCGCGGCGCCCAGGGGGTAGTCGAGGGGGTCGATGGGCGGGGCGTGAGGAGTGAATCGTGAGTCGTGACTGGCGGCGTCGGCGGGCGGCTGTTGCGTCCATGACGGGGCGTCCCAGCTCGGTTCCACGCGGGCGCTGCGTTCGTTGAGGCCGGGCAGGACTTGGGCGGCGGCGGGCTGGGACCAGCCGGTCCAGCCGCTGAACCCCTGGGCCGAGGGGGAACTGGGGCTGTAGGCCGGTCCGGTGGTGACGCCGGTGTGGGGCTGAAAACCGGCCATGGCGTCGGCGGCGACGGTGGTGGAGGCGCGGTGGCCGGCGGCGTGGAGGGCGTGACGCAGGGCGCCGACGATCAGGCCGCGCACCAGGGCCGGGTCACGGAACCGGACCTCGGCCTTGGCGGGGTGGACGTTGACGTCCACGTACAGCGGGTCGATGTCCAGGAACAGGACGGCGGCCGGGTGCCGGTCCCTGGCCAGGAAGTCGGCATAGGCGCCGCGCAGGGCCCCTTGCAGCAGCCGGTCCTTCACCGGGCGGCCGTTGACGAACAGATACTGATGCGCCGCATTGCCGCGCGAATAGGTGGGCAGGCCGGCGTAGCCCGACAGGCGCACCCCGTCCCGCGCCTGATCGATCAGCAGGGCGTTGGCCTCGAAATCGCGGCCCAGCAGGGCCGACAGCCGCTTCAGCCGGCCTTCGTCGCCGGGGTGTTCGGCGGGCAGGCGAAGGGCGACCTTGCCGTCCAGCGACAGGGTGAAGGCCACGGCCTCGTGCGCCATGGCCTGGCGTTTGATCTCTTCCGAAATGGCCATGGCCTCGGCCCGTTCGGACTTCATGAACTTGAGCCGGGCGGGGGTGGCGTAGAAGAGGTCGCGCACCTCGACCCGCGCGCCGTGCGGGCCGGGGAAGGGGGCGGGGGCCAGGGGACGGGTGGCGCCGCCCTCGACTTGGATGACCCAGGCCTCGGCCTCGTCACGCGACCGGGTGGTGATCGACAGGCGGGCGACCGAGCCGATCGAGGGCAGGGCCTCGCCCCGGAAGCCCAGGGTGTGGATGCGCAACAGGTCCACATCGCCGGCGTCGTCGGGCTCCAGCTTGGAGGTGGCGTGGCGCTCGATGGCCAGGGGCAGCTCGTCTTTCGGGATGCCCTTGCCGTCGTCGGCGATCAGGATGCGCGACAGGCCCCCGCCGTCGGCCTGGATCTCGATATTGCGGCCGCCCGCGTCCAGGGCGTTCTCGACCAGTTCCTTGATGGCGCTGGCCGGGCGCTCGACCACCTCGCCGGCGGCGATGCGGTTGACGGTTTCGGGGGAGAGGCGGCGGATGGGCATGTTCACCCAAGATAGGGCGGCGAAGGGATTCGCGCCACGACGGCGTGTGGGCGCGCGGCCCCGTCAGGCGTCAGCGTGCTGGGGGGCGGCCGAGAGAACGGCCTGGAGGGCGGCGATCTCGATGGGCTTGCGCAGAACGCCGTCGGCGCCGGCCGCCATGTAGCGGGCCACGTCCTCGTCGAACACATTGGCGGTCAGCATCTGGATCGCCGTGCGGGGGCGGCCGGTGGCGGCCTCCTCGGCGCGGATCGCCGTCAGGGCCTCGACCCCGTCCATGACCGGCATCATCACATCCATCAGGACCAGATCGAAGGGCGTCGCGCGCAGGGCCTCGACCGCCTCGCGCCCGTTCTCGACCAGCACCAGGTCCAGGCCGAAGGACTGGAACAGCAGGGCCAGCAGCTTGCGGTTCGCCGCATGATCCTCGGCGGCCAGGACGCGGGGCGCGCGCGGGGCGGCGACCGAGGCGTGAGGCTGGACGGCGGCGGTCGAAAGCGTCGCCCGCTCGGCCGTGAAGCGGAACCAGAAGACCGCGCCCCGGGGCTGGGCCGCCCGCACGCCGAGGGCGCCGCCCAGGGCCTGGACGCTGGCGCGACACAGGGCCAGACCCAGGCCGGCGCCGCCCGCCGCGCGGCCGGCGTCCAGTTGTTCGAACGGCAGGAAGATGCGTTCGCGCTGATCCTCGGGCACGCCGGGGCCCTGGTCGTGAACCTCGAAATCCAGGTCGATGCGGCCGTCGGCGGCGGGCAGGGCGCGGATCCGGATGCAGATGGTCCCGGCCGGCGTCAGCTTCAGCGCATTGGACAGATAGTTGATCAGGACCTGCTCGACCCGACCCTCGTCCGTCATCACGACGAAATGCTCGCGCACGCCCTGAAGCTCGATCTTCAGGCTCAGGCCCAGTTCGTCCACGCGGGATCGCCAGACGCGCGCGATGGCGTCCAGCCGCTCGCCCAGATCGACCGGGGCGAGGCGCAGATCGACCTCGCCGGACTCGATCTTGGAGATGTCCAGGGCGCCGTTCAGCAGGCGCAACAGCATCCCCCCGGCCTCGGCCATGTCGTCGATCACGGCGGCCTCGGCCTTGGGGCGACGACGGCCGCGCAACACCTCGGTCAGGCCCAGGATGACGTTCAGGGGGGTGCGGACCTCGTGGCTGATCATGGCCAGGAAGCGGGACTTGGCCTTGTTGGCCCGTTCGGCGGCGGCGCGGTCGGTCTCGGCCTGGGCCAGGGCGGTCTGAAGCTCGCGCGAGCGTTCGGTCAGGGCCACCATCAGTTCGACCGTCTGGCGATCGCTGCGCCATTGGCGCCAGGAGGCGGCGATGACGCCCAGGACGAACACGCCGACGGCGACCTTGATCCCCGTGGTCGCCTGGGGCTGGTTGGAGGCGAGGATCATGGCCGCGATGGACGGCGGGACGACGGCGGCGGCGAAACTGCGCCGGCTGATGTGCACCTGAAGGGCGCCGACCATCAGATTGCCGGCCAGCAGCAGGCGCAGATAGTCGAGATAATGGGGCTGGGAATGCCAGACCGCGAGAATGAACAGGGCGTTGTGCGTGGAGAGGCCGAGGGTGACGGCCTCGGTGCTGAGCCTGAAACGTCGCTCGGCCCCCGGGGCGCGGGGGCGGGCGCGAGCGGTCTGGACGACGTTCCAGAGCACCAGGTAGAGGCCGAACTGGAAGACCGCGAAATTGGTCGCCCAACCCCAGCCGATCACCCACCAGCCCACGATCACGATCGCGGCGATAGTGACCAGCCGCACCGGGAACATGTCCCGGTAACGGTCGGCATAGGCTTTTAGGTAATCTGTACTGTCGGCCACTACGCCAAGTCCCCGCTTCAAGCGTGGCCTTACGCGAGGGAGCTTAACGAGGCCTCAATCTGGGGCGTTTCAGCCCACCTTCACCCGCGTGGCCGCCTCGGGCAGGTCTTCGCCGAAGGCGCGCTGGTAGAATTCCGCGATGGTGGGGCGTTCCAGTTCGTCGCACTTGTTCAGGAAGGTCAGGCGGAAGCTGAGCGCCAGGTCGCCGCCGAAGATGATGGCGTTCTGGGCCCAGGTGATGACGGTGCGGGGCGACATGACGGTGGAGATGTCGCCGTTCATGAAGGCGTTCCTGGTCATGTCGGCGACGCGGACCATGGCGGCGATGCGACGGCGGCCCTCGGCGTCCTTCCACTCGGGCACCTTGGCGGCGACGATCTCGGCCTCGACGTCGTGGTCGAGGTAGTTCAGCGTCGTCACGATGTTCCAGCGGTCCAACTGGGCCTGATTGATCTGTTGCGCGCCGTGATACAGGCCCGTGGTGTCGCCCAGGCCGATGGTATTGGTCGTGGCGAACAGGCGGAAATGCTTGTTGGGGCGGATGACGCGGTTCTGGTCCAGCAGGGTCAGGCGGCCCTGGGCCTCGAGCACGCGCTGGATCACGAACATCACGTCGGGGCGGCCGGCGTCATATTCGTCGAACACCAGGGCGACGGGGCGTTGCAGCGCCCAGGGCAGGATGCCCTCGCGGAATTCGGTGATCTGCTTGCCGTCCTTCAGGACGATGGCGTCCTTGCCGATCAGGTCGATCCGGCTGACATGGCTGTCCAGGTTGACGCGCACCAGGGGCCAGTTCAGGCGGGCGGCGACCTGTTCGATATGGGTCGACTTGCCCGTGCCGTGATAGCCTTGGACCATGACGCGGCGGTCGAATGCGAAGCCGGCGCAGATGGCGATCGTCGTCTGCGGGTCGAAGCGATAGGCCTCGTCGATCTCGGGCACATGGCTGTCGCGCTCGGCGAAGGCGGGCACGGTCATGTCGCTGTCCACGCCGAAGGCCTCGCGCAGGGTCACGCGGCGGGCGGGTTCGAGCGTCAGCAGGGGGTCGGGAGTGGCGTCGAGCGGGGAGGTCATCCGCATCCCTTAGAATTCCAGCGCCGCGGGGTCCAGTGGGCGCTTTGACGAGGATGGGAGGACGCGGCTTTACAGCCGGGTTCCGGCTAATTAATAACTGACCGGTCAGTTATAAAGAGGCGTCATCTTGTCCGTCGGCGAGCCCAAATTCCGACGCCGCCCCGCCGATCGCCCGGCTGAAATCCTCGCCGCCGCCCTGGACGTGTTCGCCGAGCGCGGCTTCCAGGGCGCGCGGCTGGAGGAGGTGGCGCGGCGGGCCGGAGTGTCGAAGGGGGCGCTGTATCTGTATTTCGAGACCAAGGCCGATCTGTTCCGGGCTGTGGTGACCGACGCCATCTCGCCCAACATCGAGCGGGTCAAGGCCATGGCCTCGGCCGAGGTTCCGTTCGAACAGGCGGCGCGGCTGGGGATCGGCATGCTGGCGCGGACGGTGGTCACTGACCGACGCATCAGCGGCGTGGTCAAGCTGGTCATCGCCGAAAGCCGCAACCATCCCGAACTGGCGACCATCTGGCATGAGACGGTGGTCGCGCCGGGGCTGTGGCTGATCGGCGGGCTGATCGCAGCGGCGCAGGCGCGCGGCGAGGTGCGGGCGGGCGATCCGCGATTGTTCGTCTTCGGCCTGATAGGGCCGATGCTGCTGGCGATGATCTGGCGCGAGACCTTCGAGCCGATCGGGGCCGGCACGATCGACCCGGTGGCGCTGGCCGACCAGCATCTGGATACGGTCCTGAGGGGAATGAAACCATGAAACGCCCGGGCATGAGCGTGCGGTTCGTGCTGGCGATCGGGGCGATCGCCGTCGTTGGAGCTCTCGTCTGGTGGTTGGTCCTGCGCGGCGACGGGGCGCGGACCCTGACCGGCTATATCGAGGGCGAGCGGGTCTATCTGGCGGCGCCGGTCTCGGGCGCCGTCTCTGCCCTCTATGTGCGGGAAGGCGAGCGGGTGGCGGCGGGCGGCCGCACCTTCCTGATCGACCCGCGGGTGCAGCAGGCCCAGGCCGACAGCGCGGCGGCGGCGGTCGGTGCGGCCGAGGCGCGGGCCGCCGACCTGAGAAAGGGCCAGCGCGTTGAGGAACTGTCGGTGTTCGACGCCGAACTGGCCGCCGCCCAGGCCAGCGAGCGGGCCGCCGAGGCGGACTTTGCGCGGATCGAGCCGCTGGTGCGGCAGGGCATCTATGCACCGGCGCGGCTGGATCAGGCGCGGGCGGCGCGCGACGCGGCCCGCGCCCAGACGGCGGCGGTCAGGCGACGGCGCGATGTGGCGGCGATGGGGGCGCGGCAGGATGCGATCTCGCAGGCGGAACAGCAGGCCTTGCAAGCGGGCGGCGGGCTGAGCGAGGCCGAGGC
The DNA here is from genome assembly GCF_049898245.1 of Brevundimonas sp. TSRC1-1. NCBI lineage: Bacteria > Pseudomonadati > Pseudomonadota > Alphaproteobacteria > Caulobacterales > Caulobacteraceae > Brevundimonas > Brevundimonas sp. TSRC1-1. Next base: position 430,364 of record NZ_JAFCXI010000003.1, on the reverse strand, counting down.
GCGGCTGGGCCAGTTGTCGCCGACGGCGCCGGTGGCGGCGCGGGTCGAGGAGATCTTCTTCCAGCCCGGTGAGTGGGCGGGGGCCAATACGCCGGTGATGGCCCTGCTGCCGGACAGCGAGGTCAAGCTGGTCTTCTTCGCGCCCGAGGCGGAGATGGCCCGCTATCGGCCCGGCGGGACGGTGCGGTTCAGCTGCGACGGCTGCGGGGCGGCGAGACGCGCCCGGATCAGCTGGGTCAGCCCGCGGCCCGAGTTCACCCCGCCGGTTCTGTACAGCCGCGCCAGCCGGGACCGGCTGGTCTATCGGATCGAGGCGCGGCCGGAGCAGGCGGCGACGTTGAACCCGGGCCTGCCGGTGGATGTGACGCCGCTGGGGGCGGGGGAGTGACCGACGCCGCCGGACCGGTGATCGACGTGCGCGGTCTGAACAAGTCGTTTGGCCCACTGCACGCGGTCAGGGATTTCGGCATCACGGTCGAACGCGGGCGCATCTGCGGCTTCCTCGGGCCCAATGGGGCGGGCAAGACGACGACGCTGCGGATGCTGTGCGGCCTGCTGACGCCGGACAGCGGCGAGGGCACGGTGCTGGGCTATGACGTCTTGCGCCAGTCGCAGGCGATCAAGCGGCGCGTCGGCTATATGACGCAGAAATTCTCTCTCTACGAAGACCTGTCGATCGAGGAGAACCTGACCTTCACGGCGCGGGTGCACGAGTTGGACCGGCGACGCGAGCGGGTGCAGACAGCCCTGGACCGGCTGGGGCTGACCGAACGGCGGGCGCAGCTGGCGGGTCATCTTTCGGGCGGCTGGAAGCAGCGGCTGGCGCTGGCGGCGGCGACGCTGCACGGGCCCGATCTGCTGCTTCTCGACGAGCCGACGGCGGGGGTCGACCCGCAGGCGCGGCGCACCTTCTGGGACGAGATCCACGCCCTGGCGGCCGAGGGCATGACGGTGCTGGTCTCGACCCACTACATGGATGAGGCCGAACGCTGCCACGAGATCGCCTATATCGCCGGCGGTCGGACCCTGGCGCGGGGTACGGCGGACGCGGTGATCGAGGCCTCGGGGCTGGTGACCTTTCAGGCCGAGGGGCCAGGGGCGGACCGGCTGGGGGCCGAGCTGCGCGCGAAGCCGGGCGTGGAGATGGCGGCGCCGTTCGGCACGGTTCTGCATGTGTCTGGGCGGGACCGCGCGGCGCTGGAGGCGGCGATCCGGCCGTTCCGCAAACCGCCGCTGACATGGCGCGAGACGCGGCCGACGTTGGAGGACGTGTTCATCCAGCTGATCCACGATATCGAGGTGGAGAAGGGGAGGCCGGCCTGAGATGCTGTCCCTGACCCGCACCTGGGCCGTGATGGCCAAGGAGTTCGTCCAGCTGACCCGCGACCGGCTGACCTATGCGATGATCCTGCTGCTGCCGATCATCCAACTGCTGCTGTTCGGCTACGCCATCAACGACGATCCGCGGAACCTGCCGACGGCGGTGCTGGTGCAGGACAATGGCGCCTTCTCGCGCTCGATCCTGACGGCGTTGCACAACAGCGGCTATTTCGACATCGCCGTGCAGGCGCGCAGCCAGCCGGAGCTGGACCGGGCGCTGGAGCGGGGCGAGGTGCAGTTCGCCGTGATCATCCCGGCCGACTTCACCCGACGGGTGGTGCGCGGCGATGCGGCGCAGATCCTGGTCGAGGCCGACGCGACCGATCCGTCTGCGACTTCCGGAGCGGTGGCGGCCCTGGCGAACCTGCCGGCGCAGGCGCTGACGCGCGACCTGACCGGACCGCTGGCCGCCCGGGCGTCGGGCGCCGCGCCCTTTGAGGTGATCGTGCACCGGCGCTACAATCCCGAAGCCATCACCGCCTACAATATCGTGCCCGGCCTGCTGGGCGTGATCCTGTCGATGACGCTGGTGATGATGACCTCGCTGGGCATGGCGCGGGAACGCGAGCGGGGCACGATGGAGACGCTGCTGTCGACGCCGGTGCGGCCGCTGGAGGTCATGGTCGGCAAGCTGACGCCCTATGTGCTGGTCGGCCTGGTCCAGGCGACGGTGATCCTGGTGCTGGCGCGGCTGTTGTTCAACGTGCCCATGAGCGGCGGCTGGATCGCCCTGGGGGCGGGGCTGATTCTGTTCATCGTCGGCTCGCTGGCCCTGGGCTTCCTGATCTCGACGGTGGCGAAGACCCAGCTGCAGGCGATGCAGATGAGCGTGTTCTACATGCTGCCGTCGATCCTGCTGTCGGGCTTCATGTTCCCGTTCCGGGGCATGCCCGACTGGGCCCAGGCGCTCGGCACGGCGATCCCCGTCACCCATTTTCTGCGGGTGGTGAGGGGATCGCTGCTCAAGGGCGTCGGGCTGGAGAACGCCGGGCCGAGCCTGTTCGCACTCGGGCTGTTCGTGCTGACCGTCGGAGCGCTGGCGATGCTGCGCTACCGGACCACGCTGGATTAGACGGCGGCCAGTTTCACATCGACGTTGCCGCGCGTGGCGTTGGAATAGGGACAGACCTGGTGGGCCTTCTCGATCAGGTCGTCGATGACCGCCTGGTCCAGGCCGTGGTCGGTGACGGTCAGGTCGACGTCGAGGTTGAAGCCCTCGCCGCGCGTATTCTTGCCGAAGCCGATACCGGCGGTGATCTTGGTGTCCGGGCCGACCGGGGTTCCGGCCTTGCCGCTGACCAGACGCAGGGCGCCGAGGTAGCAGGCGGCGTAGCCGGTGGCGAACAGCTGTTCGGGGTTGGTCCCGTCGCCGCCCTTGCCGCCCATTTCCGCAGGCGTGGACAGTTTGACGTCGATCTTGCCGTCGTCGGTGGCCGAGCGGCCGTCTTCGCGGCCGCCGCCGGAGGCTGTGGCCTGGGCGCGATACAGAACTTCCATGGTGGGCTCCTGTGGATTGGGAAGGCTTCAGATGGGGGCTTAACGGGAGACGGGAAGGGGGCGTTGCATCCGCGCCCTAGCCTTTAGGGGGCGACGCGGGCTAAAGCACGATTTCGGGGCGCGTCGTCGGAGTACGCAGTGAAGATTGCCGAACGCTGGTTCGTATGGGCGGGCATGGTTCTGCTGGGCGGCATCGCCCTGGCGGGGTTGGTCGTCGCCGTCTATGCGGCATGGCTGTTTCATGACCTGCCGGACGCGTCCGAGCTGGCCGATTATCGGCCGCCGACGGCGACGCGGGTCTATGCCGGCGACGGCACCCTGATCGGCGAATTCTCGGACGAGCGCCGAATCTATGTGTCCTATGACCAGATTCCCCTGACCGTGGTGCAGGCCTTCCTGGCCGCGGAAGACCGCAACTTCTTCCAGCACGGCGGGATCGACGTGGGCGGCATCGGCCGGGCCTCGATCAAGAACATCTTCAACCTGGTGCAGGGGCGCCGGCTGGAGGGCGGATCGACCATCACCCAGCAGGTGGCCAAGAACGTCCTGCTGACCAATGAATCGAGCCTGAACCGCAAGCTGAAGGAAGCCATCCTGGCCAATCGCCTGGAGGCGACCCTGTCCAAGGAGCAGATCCTCAACCTGTATCTGAACGAGATCTTCCTGGGCTATCGCTCGTTCGGCATCGCCTCGGCGGCCTACAACTATTTCGGCAAGTCGCTGGCGCAGCTGACCCCGGACGAGGCGGCCTTCCTGGCCTCCCTGCCCAAGGGGCCGAACAATTATCACCCCAAACGCCACCCCGGCGCGGCCAAGGGCCGGCGGGACTGGGTGCTGGGCGAGATGGAGCAGAGCGGCTGGCTGACCGAGGCCCAGCTGGTCGAGGCGCGCGCCCGGCCGCTGGTCACGCGCGATGCGCCGCAACGGTCGGAGTACAAGGACGCCGACTTCTTCGTGGAAGAGGCGCGGCGCCAGGCTGCCGCCAATCCGGACTTCGGGGCGCAGCTGCGCGCCGGCGGCTTCTATATGCGCACCACCCTGGATCCGACGCTGCAGACGGCGGCGCGCCAGGCCCTGATGCAGGGGCTGGAGAACTATGACCGACGCCACGGCTGGCGCGGGGGCTGGGGCACGACGGACTTCGCCGAGGGATGGCAGGCCGCCGCCCTGAAGGAACAGGCGCCGCCCGAACGCCGCACCTGGCAAGCCGCCGCCATCGAGAGCGTCAGCGGAAACACCGTCCGCATCCGCACCGCCAAGGATGACGAGACCGGAACCCTGATCGCCGCCGACGCCGCCTGGGCCAACGCCAACAAGCAACTGCGGCGCGGCGAACTGATCTTCGTCGAGCGGAAGGGCGGTCAGTACGCCCTGAAACAGGTGCCGCGCGTCAACGGCGCCCTGGTGGCGATCGAGCCCCAGTCGGGCCGGGTGCTGGCGATGGTGGGGGGCTATTCCTACGCCCTGTCCAGCTTCAACCGGGCGACCCAGGCGCGGCGCCAGCCGGGTTCAGCCTTCAAGCCCTTCGTCTATGCGACCGCCCTGGAAGGCGACTTCACCCCGGCCTCCATCGTGCTGGACGCGCCGATCAGCTTCGCCGGCGGGGCCAACGGCCAGCGCTGGACGCCGGAGAACTACAGCCGCGAATACTATGGGCCGCAGAGCTTGCGGCGCGGGCTGGAGCTGTCCCGGAACGTCATGACGGTGCGGCTGGCCCAGTCGGTGGGCATGAAGAAGATCGTCGATCAGTCGGCCCGGATGGGCATCCCCGGCCTGACGCCCAACCTTTCGGTGTCGCTGGGGGCCGGCGAGGTGACGCCGCTGGAGATCACGGCCGCCTATTCCGCCTTCGCCAACGGCGGGCGGCGGGTCACCCCCTATCTGATCGACTATGTCCAGGATCGCGACGGCGAGACCATCTTCCGCGCCGACACCCGCAGCTGCCGCGACTGCTCCCGGGGCTTCTCCGGTCAGGAATCGCCGCGCCTTCAACCGCGCGGAACCCAGGTCATCGATCCCATCACCGCCTATCAGATGAGTTCGATGCTGGAAGGCGTGGTCCAGCGGGGCACGGCCGCCAGCGCGCGCGGCCTGGGCCGCTGGGTGGCGGGCAAGACCGGCACGACCAATGAATATCGGTCGGCCTGGTTCGTCGGCTTCACCACCGACATCGTGGTGGGCGTCTTCATCGGCTTCGACGACAACCGGTCGCTGGGGTCGGGCGAGGCGGGCGCCTCGGCCGCCGTGCCGGTGTTCACCGAATTCATGCAGACGGCGCTGAAGGAACGGCCGGCGCGGCCCTTCGTGCGGCCCAAGAACGCCGTCTTCCGCATGGTGAACGGCATCGAAGAGGCATTCCGTCCGGGTACGGAACGTCAGGCCCCGCGGCCGGTCCAGGCCCCGACCCAGCCCGTCGGGCCCCAGAACTATTATGAGGTGATCCGCCGCGAGCAGGAGGCCGCCGCAGCCGCAGCGCCACCGCCGCCCGCCGCCGCCCCTCCGCCGAAGAAGGCGCCGGCCGAGGACTTGAGCGGATTGTATTGAGGCTCTAGGTAGGCCTTTCGAACGGCGCGTCCTCGTGGCGCGCCGTTTTCCTTTAATCCTGCCCTTTTGCAAGGCCGCGAGCCTTGCTGTCTGAGGGCCTTGTGTCGCTGGAGATTGCGATGAGACCGGATGTCGAGGCCATGAAGGCCGACATCGAGCAGAGCGTCGCTCTGCTCAGGAGGCGTCTTTGACTGGGATGTCGCTCTAAGAAAGCTCGATGAGCTGAACGCACGGGTCGAGGATCCGACCCTGTGGGACAAGCCCGAAGAAGCCCAGGCCGTCAGCCGCGATCGTTCGCAGCTGGAAGCCAAGATCAACACCGTCAAGGCGATGGAGCAGGACCTCGAGGACGGGGTGATGCTGGCCGAGATGGCGGACGAGGAAGGCGACGAGGGTACGCTGGAAGAGGCGCGCGTCCTGCTGCGGGGCATCAAGGACCGCGCCGCCCGGGCCGAGCTGGAAGCCCTGCTGTCCGGCGAGGCCGACGGCAACGACGCCTATCTGGAAGTCAACTCCGGCGCCGGCGGCACGGAGTCGAACGACTGGGCCGGCATGCTGCTGCGGATGTATTCGCGCTGGGCCAAGGCGCATGGGTACGAGGTCACGATCGAGGCCCACGAGGAGGGCGAACAGGCGGGGGTCAAGTCGGCCACCATCCTGATCTCCGGGCCGAACGCCTACGGCTGGCTGAAGTCGGAATCAGGCGTTCACCGCCTGGTGCGCATCAGCCCCTATGACGCGGCGGCCAAGCGGCACACCAGCTTCGCCTCCATCGGGGTGTCGCCGGTCGTGGACGACGCCATCGAGATCGACATCAATCCGTCGGACGTCCGCACCGACACCTACCGGGCCTCGGGCGCCGGCGGCCAGCACATCAACAAGACGGACTCGGCCGTGCGTCTGACCCACGTTCCGACCAACACCGTCGTGGCCTGCCAGGCCGGCCGGTCGCAGCACCAGAACCGCGAACAGGCGTGGAAGATGCTGCGGGCGCGGCTGTATGAGCTGGAGCTGCAGAAGCGCGAAGCCGTGGCCCAGGCCCTGGCGGACGCCAAGACGGACATCGGCTGGGGCCACCAGATCCGATCCTATGTGCTGCAGCCGTACCAGATGGTGAAGGACCTGCGGACCGAGGTCGAGACCTCGGACACCCAAGGGGTGCTGGACGGTGATCTGGACGCCTTCATGGGCGCGGCCCTGGCGGCGCGGGTCGGCGAGACGCGCGGCTCCAGCGCGGACGCCTGATCGGCGCCGGGACGACCGCGGACAAGAAAAAGGGCGGCCCGGACACCGGGCCGCCCTTTTGACTTCAGGGCCTCGGGGTCAGACCGTTTCCTTCCCCTGGACGACCGGAGCGGTTTCCGGCTTCGGAGCGAGAGGGGCCGCCGCCTGCACGACCGGCGCGACCGGGGTCACGGCGGCGGGGGCGGGCGCCTGACGCTGCCCTTGGGCGACGCGGCCCTGGAAGAAGGCGCCGACGTCGATCGACAGCTGTTCGGCCGTGATGTCGCCGTCCACATAGGCGGTGGCGACCAGTTTGACCTGCTTGCCCTGGACGCCGCCGACGACCCGGCCGCGCACCTCGACATAGTCAGCCTGAACATTGCCTTCGACGGCGCCGGTCTCGCCGACGATCAGGCGGCCGACGCGGACGTCGCCCTTCACCTGGCCGTCGATCTGCAGATCGCCGGCGCCCGAGACATTGCCTTCGAACACCAGGTCGGACGACAGGGTCGACAGACCGCGGCCGGTCGGCACGGCCGAAGGGGCGGCGCCGCCGGCGCGCGGCGCGGCGGGCATGTCCGGCAGCGGCGGGATGACCGGAGCGGTCGGGCGAGCCGCCGGGGTCGGGCTCGAGGGTTTGCTAATTTTGTTGAACAAGTTGGTCTCCTGCTCTGAGGAAGCGTGCGGGGTTCTGGGGTCGGCCGTTCAGCCAGACTTCGTAATGGAGGTGGACGCCGGTGGAGCGGCCCGTCGTGCCCATCCCTCCGATACGTTGGCCGAGCGCGACCGACTGGCCGGGCTGAACCCCCAGGGTGTTGAGATGGGCGTAACGCGTCTTGAAACCGCGACCATGGTCTAGCTCTACAGTATTGCCATAGCCTGAACGGACGCCGGCGTAGGCGACCACGCCCGGGGCCGTGGCGTAGATGGGCGTGTTCAGGGGAGCGGCGAAGTCCTGGCCCTGGTGGACGGCGGGCCGGCCGTTGAACGGATCGAAGCGGACGCCGAAGCCCGAGGTGGTGCGGGCCTGTGTCGGGCGTTTGAACGGCAGGCCCCCCGCCGCGTCGGTCAAGGCCCGCATCTCGTTCAGGTTGGTGGCGGCGTGGCGGATGCGGACGGCGAAGGGCTCGTCCACGTCCAGGATGGCGGCCAGGGCGCGCGGGTCGCGCGCCTCGACCAGGGGGCCGCCCAGGGGCTCGGACGCGGCGACATAGGCGGCGGGGTTCAGACCCGCCAGACGGAAGGCGAGACGCAGGCGTTCGGCCCGGGTCTGGGCGAAGTCTTCGGCCCGGTCCAGCAGCCGCTCCTGATCCAGCCGCACGGCCAGGATCCGCTGGATCGGGCTGGCGCTGTCGGGGATGGCGGCGGGCGCGAGGGCGCGCTGGGCTCCCTCCACGCCATGGAAGTCGGTCATCACCGTGGTCAGGGCGGCGTGGCGCCGTTCGATCATGGCGGCGGTCTGTTCCAGCGAGCCGTTGGCGGCGGACATGCGGACCACCGCGCTCTCCAGCCGGGCCTGAAGGTCGGCGTTCAGACGTTCCGACGCGGCGCGCGCGCGCACGACCTCGGCGTCGGAGCGGTGCTGGGCGATGAGGTCGAACAGGAAGGCACCGGAGGCCACCAGGGACCAGAGGACGACGGCCACGGCGACCGCGCCCAGAACCAGCTGTCTCTGCGCGGTCAGGGCATAGGCCCGGATATCGTCACGGCTGCGCAGATAAAGGTATCGAACGGGCAAAAAACGTTCGAACCAAGATGATTCCGGCGACTGATCTTGCACGGTCATTACGCAACGCCCCCACGTCGAGGTGGGGTTTATCCGGTGCAACGATGACACGGGCAAGACTGTTCACGCCCTGTTAACCACGATTGATGAAGTTTTACGGCCTCATCACGCGATTGTTGATTGAGATTCGCGCATTTGGCGAAACTCCGAATCGGAATTCAACCCAATGAACGGGCAGCCTCCAGAACGGCGGCGGCGTGGTCGGCGACCTTGACGTTGCGCCAGGCCCGGACGACCCGGCCGTCGGCGTCGATCAGGAAGGTCGCGCGCTCTATGCCCATATATTCGCGGCCGTAGAGCTTCTTCTGCACCCAGACGCCCCAGGCCTCGCAAGCCGCGCCGTCCTCGTCCGAGGCCAGGACGACGGCGAGGTCGTACTTGGCCTTGAACTTGTCGTGCTTCTTCACCGTGTCCTTGGACACGCCGATGACGGGAACGCCCAGGGCGGCGAAGTCGGGCGCCAGGGCGGTGAAGTCCTGGGCTTCGCGGGTGCAGCCGGTCGTGTCGTCCTTGGGATAGAAATAGACGACGGCGGGCTTGCCCTTGAGGGCGGCGAGGGAAACCTGGCCGCCGTTGTCGGTCGGCAGGTCGAGGGCGGGGGCGGGCTGGCCTTCGGTGGCGGACATGGTCTCTGTTCCTGTCGTCATCCTCGGGCTCGACCCGAGGATCGGAAGGGGGGCGGGTTCTGCGCCGCCCGTTCGCACGAGCGGCGGAAAGCCCGGCCCTCGGATCAAGTCCGAGGGTGACGGGGTGTTAGGTTGGGCGAACGAGTACGATCTTCTTCTTGCCGGCCGCCAGCTTGATGACGCCGTCCTTGAGGTCGGCCTCGGTCAGCAGTTGGGCGCCGTCGGACACGGCGGCGTCGTTGAGGCGCAGGCCGCCGCCCTGGGCCAGGCGGCGCGCCTCGCCGTTCGAGGCGGTCAGGCCGGCCTTGGTCACGACGGCGGCGATCATGGCGCCGTAGACCTCGGCCGCCGGCAGTTCGACGGTCGGCAGGTCGGCGGAGACCTGACCCTTCTCGAAGGCGGTCTCGGCGGCGGCGCGGGCCTTGCCGGCTTCCTCGGCGCCATGCAGCAGGGTGGTGGCGGCGTCGGCGAGGGCCTTCTTGGCGTCGTTGATGGCCGCGCCTTCCAGGGCCTCGTATTCGGCGACCTGCTCCAGGCTCAGGTCGGTGAACAGGCGCATGAAGCGGCCGACGTCGGCGTCCTCGGCGTTGCGCCAGAACTGCCAGTAGTCATAGGGGCTGAGCTGTTCGGCGTTCAGCCAGACGGCGCCCTGGGCGGTCTTGCCCATCTTGCCGCCCGAGGCCGTGGTCAGCAGCGGGGTGGTCAGGCCGAAGGCGGCCTTCTGGTCCACGCGGCGGACCAGATCGACGCCCGAGGTGATATTGCCCCACTGGTCCGACCCGCCCATCTGCAAGGTCACCTTCAGGGCGCGGTTCAGCTCCAGGAAGTCCACCGACTGCATCAGCATGTAGTTGAACTCGAGGAAGGTCATCGGCTGCTCGCGCTCAAGGCGCAGCTTGACGGAATCGAAGCTCAGCATCCGGTTGACGGTGAAGTGGGTGCCGAAATCGCGCAGGAACTGGATGTAGCCGTAGCCCGACAGCCAGTCGTCGTTGTTGACCATGACCGCGTCGGTCGGGCCGCCGCCGAAGGTCAGGAATTTGGCGAAGACCGTCTGGATCGAGTCGATGTTCGACTGGATGGTCTCTTCGGTCAGCTGGGGGCGCGACGTGTCCTTGCCGGTCGGGTCGCCGACCTTGGTGGTGCCGCCGCCCATCAGGACGATGGGCTTGCCGCCCGCCTGCTGGAGCCGGCGCAGCATCATGATCTGGATCAGGCTGCCGACGTGCAGCGACGGGGCGGTGGCGTCGAAGCCGATGTAGCCCGCCACCACGCCGTCGGCCGCCGCCGCATCCAGCTCGACCGGGTGGGTGATCTGATGGATGTAGCCGCGCGCCTGGAGGGTGCGGAGGAAGTCGGATTTGAAGGCGTGTTCGGTCATGGCGGAGGCTCCGTTAGCAGGGATGCCGGCGGTCGTCTTCCATTTCCGAAGAGCGCGTCGCCAGCGAAGGCGGCGCGTGTTCGCGGGCCGCTCGCTTACAGCGGGCGGTAATACAGGCCGGCGATGGCGCGGGCGGCGAACATGGGTTCTGGATAAGGCGCAGCGTTGACCGGCGTCAAGCCTTCGCTACGAAGGACGGATGCGTCTGCCCCTGATCCCACACCCGAGTTCGCCGCCCGCCGGGCTGACGCTGGAGGTCCAGGCGCGGCGGGCGGGGCGGGTGTTGAGCCTCGAATATGTCGTGGCCGGGCCGGTTGAAATGGTGCGCTGGCCGCAGGCGGCGGCGCGGGCGCGAACGGACGGGCTGTGGCGGACGACCTGTTTCGAGGCCTTCGTGCGGACGGAGGGCGGCTATGTCGAATATAATCTGTCGCCGTCGGGGGCCTGGGCGGCCTATCGGTTCGACGGCTATCGCGAGGGGATGCGGGGGCTGGAGATCGCGGCGCCCTTCATCGTGACGCGGATGGCGCCGGGGCGGTTCGGGCTGACGGTCGATGTGGAGCTGCCCGAGGATGCGACGGACGCGGTCGGGCTGACGGCGGTGGTCGAGAGGCTGGACGGGGCGATCGCCTATTGGGCCCTGGCGCATCCATCGGATAAGCCGGATTTTCATCATCCCGACTCGTTCGCGCTGGAACTGCCATGAATTTCGGTCTCGACCGCCTGCTGTCCGACGACGCCCTGAAGGCCCAGTTGAAGGGGCGGCGCGTGGCCCTGCTGGCGCACCCGGCCTCGGTGACCAAGGACCTGGGTCATGCGGTGGACGCCCTGGCCGCCTGTCCCGAGATCGAACTGACCGCCGCCTTCGGGCCGCAGCACGGGATGAAGGGCGATCTGCAGGACAATATGATGGAGAGTCCGGATTATCGCGATCCGGTGCACGGGTTTCCGGTCTTCAGCCTGTACGGCGAGGTGCGCCGGCCCAGGGACGAATGGATGGAGACGTTCGACGTCGTTCTGATCGACCTGCAGGACCTGGGCTGCCGCATCTACACCTATGTGACCACGCTTCTGTACGTGCTGGAGGCGGCGGCGAAACACGGCAAGTCGGTGTGGGTGCTGGACCGGCCCAATCCGGCGGGGCGGCCGGTCGAGGGGCAGACGCTGAAGCCCGGCTGGGAGAGTTTCGTCGGGGCGGGGCCGATGCCGATGCGGCACGGGATGACGATGGGCGAACTGGGCCTGTGGTTCATCGACCGGTTCAAGCTGGATCTGGATTATCGCGTCGTGGAGATGCAGGGCTGGGCCCCCGAGGCGGGGCCGGGCTTCGGCTGGCCGCTGGGCGAGCGGGCCTGGGTCAATCCCAGCCCGAATGCGCCGAACCTGTCGATGGCGCGCGCCTATGCCGGGACGGTGATGCTGGAGGGGGCGACCCTGTCGGAAGGCCGGGGCACGACCCGGCCGCTGGAGCTGTTCGGGGCGCCGGACATTGATGCGCGGGCGGTGATCGCCGAGATGCACGCTCTGGCGCCGGAGTGGCTGGGCGGCTGTACCTTACGCGACATGTGGTTCGAGCCGACCTTCCATAAGCACGTCGGCCAGCTGTGCAGCGGGGTGCAGATCCATGTCGATCACCCCGGCTATGACCATGCCGCCTTCAAGCCGTGGCGCGTGCAGGCCCTGGGGTTCAAGGCGATCCGGCGGTTGTACCCCGACTACGATCTGTGGCGGGATTTCCCGTACGAGTATGCGTTCGGAAAACTGCCCATCGATGTGATCAACGGCGGACCGGGCTTGCGGGAATGGGTGGATGACGCGGCGGCGGGGCCGGGGGATCTGGAGGCGGCGACGCGGCCGGATGAGGCGGCGTGGGAAGAGGCGCGGCGGGGGGTCCTGCTGTATTGAACTTCGCCTAAACTTCGCCATGAAGGCGCGGTCATTTCCTCTTTCGGTTGTGGAGGGGCGCTATGATTGGTTTGATCTTGGCTGCGGCGATGCTGGTTCAGCACGCGCCGACCGAGGTGAGCGCCGAGGCAAGAGCCTTTGTTGCGCCAGTCGCCGAGGCTATCGCTGTCGAGAAGGCGCGACAGGCTGATTTGCCTCCCCCAACTTCAGACCGCGAGCGGCTCGAACGTATGGGGGCTTTGGATCAGGTCGGGAGACGCGTCTTTACGGTTCTGGACTTCAGCACCTTGCCTGCGGATGAGCGACAGTCCGCTGAGTCATTGGCTTGGGAAAGCATAGGGGCCGTAGATAAGGCTTTGCTCGACGAACTTCTGACCATGGTCCCCCCTGAGGGCTGGTTCAAGAAATCGGTCTATGGCGAGCAGGCTGCCGGCGCCGCCTTTCTGATCATTCAGCATTCCGACTTAGAAAACTGGCGACGATTCGTTCCGGTGCTAGAGCCCCTTGTCGCGCAGGGAGAGGTCGATGGTCAGAGCTATGGCCTGATGTATGACCGTTTGGCGATCAATGAGGGTCGGCCGCAGCGCTATGGCACGCAGATGACGTGCAAGGATGGTCGTTGGGTCGTGGACAAGCTGGAGGATCCCGAGCGCGTCGATGAAAGACGCAGTGCTATGAATTTCCCCGGCACAATGGCTGAGTACGAAGCGCATTTCCGAACCTATCCGCCCTGCACTTAATGTCCGGTCTTGTCATAACTAAAATCTATCACGCATCTGCAAATAAGTGATTGGGCTTATCTGCTGCGGTGCGGTAGGAAGCGGGCCTCCCCAACCTCCCAACGGAATGGAAGCCCTGCATGGCCCTTATCAACACGACCCTCAAACCCTTCACGGCCGAGGCCTACAAGGACGGCAAGTTCCTGACCGTCACCGACGCGGACGTGGCGGGCAAGTGGGCGATCTTCTTCTTCTATCCGGCCGACTTCACCTTCGTCTGCCCGACCGAGCTGGAAGACCTGGCCGACCACTACGCCGAGTTCCAGAAGCTGGGCGTCGAGATCTATTCGGTGTCGACCGACACCCATTTCTCGCACAAGGCCTGGCACGACTCGTCGCCGGCCATCGGCAAGATCACCTACACCATGCTGGGCGACCCCTCGGGCCTGGTGACCAACAACTTCGACGCCATGCGTCCGGGCGTGGGCCTGGCCGACCGTGCGACCTTCCTGGTCGATCCGGACGGCGTGATCCAGTTCACCGAGACCACCTCGGAAGGCATCGGCCGCAACGCCGCCGAACTGCTGCGCAAGGTCAAGGCCGCGCAATATGTGCGTTCGCACCCGGGTGAAGTCTGCCCGGCCAAGTGGGAAGAAGGCGAAGCCACCCTGGCCCCGTCGCTCGACCTCGTCGGCAAGATCTAAGACTGACGCGACCCATCGGGTCCGGCCCGGCGCCGGACCCGTCCGTCGGCGGGGGCGCGTTGCGTTTCCAGCCCCCGCCGACATCCTTCTTCATGTCTCGCCTCGCCCGCGGTCGGGCTTGCAGGCGTCATGAGTTCAACTGTTTCAAGGACCTCTCCCATGCTGGACGCCAATCTGAAATCTCAGCTCGAGGCCTATCTGAAGAACATCGTCCATCCGGTCGAACTGGTCGCCTCGCTGGGCGCCGGGCCGAAGTCGCAGGAGCTGAAGACCCTGCTGGAGGAGATCGTCTCGGTCTCGCACGGCAAGGTCGAGATGGGCCGCGACTATGACGACGAACGCCAGCCCAGCTTCCTGATCCGCCGCAAGGGCACGGATATCGGCGTGCGGTTCGCGGGGATTCCGCTGGGCCATGAGTTCACCTCGCTGGTGCTGGCCCTGCTGCACGTCGGCGGCCATCCGTCCAAGGCGGCGCAGGAGGTGATCCAGCAGGTCAAGGACCTGGACGGCGACTATGTGTTCGAGACCTATTTCTCGCTGTCGTGCCAGAACTGCCCCGACGTGGTGCAGGCCCTGAACCTGATGAGCGTGCTGAACCCGCGCATCAAACACGTCGCCATCGAGGGCGGCCTGTTCAAGGACGAGGTCGAGGAGCGCAAGATCATGGCCGTGCCGACGGTCTTCCTGAACGGCGAACTGTTCGGCCAGGGCCGGATGGAGCTGGAGCAGATCGTCGCCCGGCTGGATTCGGGCGCCGAGGCGCGGGCCGCCGAACGGCTGAAGTCCAAGGACCCGTTCGACGTGCTGGTGGTCGGCGGCGGCCCCGCCGGGGCGGCGGCCGCCATCTATACGGCGCGCAAGGGCATCCGCACCGGCATTGTGGCCGAGCGGTTCGGCGGCCAGGTGCTGGACACCATGGCGATCGAGAACTTCATCTCGGTGCCGCACACCGAGGGGCCGAAACTGGCCGCCCATCTGGAGCAGCATGTCCGCGAATATGAGGTGGACATCATGAACCTGCAGAAGGCGGCCAGGCTGGTGCCGGCCGAAGTTCCCGGCGGTCTGCACGAGGTGGTGCTGGAGAACGGCGCCAGTCTGAAGTCGCGGACCGTCATCCTGGCCACCGGCGCGCGCTGGCGCCAGATGAACGTGCCGGGCGAGGACCAGTACAAGAACAAGGGCGTGGCCTATTGCCCGCACTGCGACGGGCCGCTGTTCAAGGGCAAGCGGGTGGCCGTGATCGGCGGCGGCAACTCGGGCGTCGAGGCGGCCATCGATCTGGCGGGCATCGTGGCCCATGTGACCCTGATCGAATTCGACAGCGAACTGCGGGCCGATGCGGTGCTGCAACGCAAGCTGGCGACCCTGCCGAACGTGCGGATCGTCACCTCGGCCCTGACGACCCAGGTGCATGGCGACGGCGAGAAGGTGACGGGCCTGTCCTACAAGGATCGCAACTCCGACGCCCATCATGACGTCGATCTGGAAGGCGTCTTCGTCCAGATCGGCCTGGTGCCGAACACCGAATGGCTGCGCGGCGCCGTGGCCCTGACGGCGCGCGGGGAGATCGAGGTGGATCATCGCGGCGAGACCTCGCAGCCGGGCATATTCGGCGCGGGCGACGTGACCACCGTGCCCTACAAGCAGATCGTCATCGCCATGGGCGAAGGCTCCAAGGCGGGGCTGTCGGCCTTCGACTATATGATCCGCACGATTCCGGCCGAAGAGGCGGTCGAGGCGGCTTAGGTGGCGGTCGATCCATCGGTCTGGGGGCCGGTGTTCGCCGCCTGACAAACCGTGTAAGCGCGGCCAGGGTTGAAGGCGGAGCGCGACAATGACGGCATCCTCGGACCGGCTGTGGGGTGTGGCTTCCGGCCTGGGGGCAGGCGCGATGTGGGGGCTGGTGTTCCTGGCGCCCAAGTTCGCGCCGGAGGCGTCGCCGCTGTTGCTGACCGCCGGACGCTATCTGGCCTACGGGCTGATCGCGGTCGTTCTGATCGCCCCGCGCTGGCGACGGCTGGCGCCCCTGATCGAGGCGGGCACGTGGCGCGCCCTCGTCTGGCTGAGCCTGGCGGGCAATCTGGTCTATTTCGCCTTTGTGGTCGTCGCCGTTCACCTGGCCGGGGTGGCGGCGTCGGCCCTGATCGTGGGCATGGTGCCGGTGGTGGTGGCCCTGTGGGGGCTGAAGGATGGAGGCGGGCCGCCGGCGTCTCGGACGGCGCCGCCCATTGTCCTGGCGGCCGTGGCGGTGGGGCTGATCGGCTGGCGCGCCCTGTCGCACGGCCATGGCGTTTCCGGCGGACCAACCGGGATTCAGACGCTGATCGGTCTGGGCTGCGCCCTGGGCGCCCTGATCTCCTGGACGGTCTATGCGGTGGGCAACAGCCGCTGGATGGCGCGGCTGACACAGGTGTCGCCCCACGACTGGTCGCTGCTGACCGGGGTGGTCACGGGCGGTCTGGCGCTGCTCCTGGCGGTTCCCGCGGCGCTGACGACCCAGGGCTGGACCGGCGGTGCGTGGCTGAAGCTCGCGGGCGTCTGCCTGGGCGTGGCCCTGTTCGCCTCCATCATCGGCAACGCCCTGTGGAACCAGGCCAGCCGCCGTCTGCCGCTGACCATGCTGGGGCAGATGATCGTGTTCGAGACGGTGTTCGCCTTCGTCTACGGCTACATCTGGGAGCGACGGGGACCGGCTGTGATCGAGATCCTGGCCATACTGATGATGATCGTCAGCGTGATCTGGTGCGTGCGCGCCCACGGTCCAGCCCCAATCGCCGAGGAACCGCTGCACTGAGCCACGGGCCGCGCGCGCCTCAGTGCAGCTTCAGCCGTCCGGAGACACGGCGGTGCAGCAGGCGCGACAAGGCCAGGATGGCGGTGCGGCGGACGCCCAGGATGGCGCGGTGATGGTCCAGGTGCAGGGCCATATAGGCCCATTTGGCGATCAGGCCCTCGATCAGGAAGTTCGGACCGCCCAGATTGCCCATCAGGGAGCCGACCCCCCGGTCGCCGCCCAGGGACACCAGCGAACCCTTGTCACGATAGACGTAGGGGCCGGGATCGCGCGACGGGTCTGACCGAGCCATGGCCAGGGCCTTGGCCAGATAGGCGGCCTGCTGGGCCGCCGCCTGGGCGCGGGCGGGGACCGGACGCCCCTCGGGCCCCGGCGCCTCGGCGCAGTCCCCCATGGCGTAGATGTCAGGGGCCGAGGTGCGCAGGTGGTCGTCCACCACGAACTGATTGAGGCGGCCGGTGGTCAGGCCCAGGTTGCGGTTGGTCTCGGCCGCCTTCACCCCGGCCGCCCAGACGATCAGGTCGGCGGGCACCTCGCCCCTGGAGGTGTCCAGCCGGCCGGCGTGGACGGCCTTGACCTTGGCGTCGGTCAGCAGGCGCACGCCCTTTTCTTCCAGGGCATGGGCGGCCTTGGCCGAGACCCGTTCGGGCAGGCCGCCCAGGATGCGGGGCGCGGCCTCGACGAGGGTGACCGCGAGGTCGAACTTCTGACCCTCGGTCAGGCCGGCCGACAGTTCGTCATGCCCCTCGATCAGTTCGGTGGACAGTTCGACCCCGGTGGCGCCGGCCCCGACGATGGCGATGTTCATCGTCTGCCCGTCGGAATAGGCGGTCGCCAGGAAGGCGGCGGTCAGCCGTTTGTTGAACGCCTCGGCGTCCGCCACGTCCTCCAGCAGATGGGCGTGTTCGGCGGCGCCGGGCGTGCCGAACAGGTTCGACCCGCTGCCGATGGCCAGGACGAGGGTGCGGAACTTCACCGTGCGGGGGCGAACCAGGACGGCGTCGTCCTGATCCCGGATTTCGCCCAGGGTCAGGGTCTTGTTCGTCGGATCGAGGCCGGTCAGATCGCCGAAGGCGAAGCTGAAATGATTGCGCCGCGCCAGCACCGGGTAGGACAGGCCCTCCTGGTGGCTGTCCAGAGACCCCGCAGCGACCTCGTGCAGGCTGGGCTTCCACAGGTGGAAGATGGAGTGATCGATCAGCAGGACGCGACGGCGGCCCTCGCGCGGGCCGAACCGACGGCCCAGGCGGGCGGCGAGCTCAAGCCCGCCCGCGCCGCCGCCGATAATGACGATGTCATGTTCCATTCGGGTCTCCAACGCGCGACCCGAGGATCGGATCAGGCCGGCTTTTCTTCCAGACGCTTGTCCAGATAGGCGCCGACGCGGCGTTCGACGGCGCTGATGTGGTCCTGCCAGAAGTGGCTGGCGCCCTCTTCCAGCTCATAGTCGATGATGATGCCCTTCTGGGTGCGCAGCTTGTTGACCACGCGTTCGACCTCGGCCGGGGGCACGACGGTGTCCGCGGTGCCGTGCAGGAACAGGCCCGAGGCCGGGCAGGGGGCCAGGAAGCTGAAATCGTACATGTTGGACGGGGGCGAGACCGAGATGAAGCCGTCCGTCTCGGGGCGGCGCATCAGAAGCTGCATGCCGATATAGGCGCCGAACTGATAGCCGCCGACCCAGGTCTGGCTGGCGCCGGGGTTGTTCGACTGAAGCCAGTCCAGGGCCGTGGCCGCATCGGCCAGTTCGCCGATGCCCGAATCGAATTCACCCTGCGACTTGCCGACGCCGCGCGAATTATAGCGCAAGGTGGCGAAGCCGCGCTGCTGGAACAGCTGGTGCAGGGTGACGGTCACCGGGTTGTTCATATGTCCGCCCGCCTTGGGATGCGGATGCAGAATCAACGCGATGGGGGCGTTCGGGCGCTTGCCCGGGGAATAGCGGCCTTCGATGCGACCGGAGGCGCCGGGCAGGATGACTTCAGGCATAGGGGCTCTGGAATCCGTTCAACTGTCGTTTCGCGTGTGCGTAATACTTGACCGCTGAGGTGGGACTTTCTAAGTCCCTCCGCAAGCGAGGCGCCTTTGCGAAGGCGCGGGTTCTAGCACAAGAGCCCCGAAAAGCGCGCAATTTTTGAGGCTGCAATATGCGTCTGTCGACCAAGGGACGATACGCCGTGATGGCGATGGCCGATCTGGCGAAGAACGGACGCGGCGAAAGCGGCGAAATCCGGGCGGTTTCGCTGGCTGAAATCGCCGCGCGCCAGGAGATTTCGCTGAGCTATCTGGAGCAGTTGTTCGCCCGTCTGCGCAAGAGCGACCTGGTCAAGAGCGTGCGCGGACCCGGCGGTGGCTATCGGCTGGCCAAGGGGGCGCATGAGACGGTGGTGGCCGAGATCGTGCTGGCGGTGGACGAACCGATCCGGGCGACGCGCTGCGTGGCGCACGGCTCGCCCAAGGGCTGCATGATGGCCGGCGAACGCTGCATCACCCATGATCTGTGGGAAGACCTGGGTGACGAGATCCATCGCTATCTGGCCGGGGTGTCGCTGGAAGACGTGGTGATGAACCGCACAGGCCAGCGTCGGCGCAATGTCGAACCGCCCCAAGCTGTGGGAGTGGCGGCATGAGCGCGATCTATCTGGATTACAACGCCTCAGGCCTGGTGCGGCCCGAGGTTCTCGAGATCATGACGCGGACCCTGGCCGATAACGGCAATCCGTCGGCGGTCCATGCGGCCGGGCGGCGAGCGCGGGCGCGGGTCGAGACGGCGCGGGCCCAGGTCGGTGAACTGGTCGGCGCTGATCCGACGGCTGTGGTGTTCAACAGCGGCGGGACCGAGGCGAATGCCCAAGCCATCGCCAGCGCGCTGGCGGCCGGATGCGAGCGGCTGATCGTTTCGGCGACGGAACATCCGTGCGTGGCCGAGGCCGCGGCGAATGCGGGCGCGCCCGTCGAGGTGCTGCCGGTCGATGCGAACGGCGTCGTCGATCTGGCGTGGTTGGCGCAGGCCTTGGCGCGTCCGGGCCGGGCCGTGGTCGCCATCCATCATGCGAACAATGAAAGCGGCGTGATCCAGCCGGTGGTCGAAGCCGCCGCCCTGGTGCGCGCGGCCGGCGGCTGGCTGCACGTCGATGCGATCCAGTCGGCGGGCAAGATCCCGGTCGACATGCGCGTTCTGGACGCGGACAGCCTGACGCTTTCGGCGCACAAGCTGGGTGGGCCGCAGGGCGTCGGGGCCTTGATCCTGAAGGAAGGCGTGGCGGGCGTTCGCATCCTGCACGGGGCCGGGCAGGAGCGGGGTCTGCGCGCCGGGACCGAGAATGTTCCGGGCATCGCCGGTTTCGGCGTGGCCGCCGATTGCGCCGCGCGGGATCTGGAGACGATGGCTTCGCATGTCGGATGGCGCGATTCCGCCGAGGCCAGGGTCGAGGCCGCCGGGGCGACCGTGATTGGCGGAGATGCGCCGCGCCTGCCCAACACCCTGTTCATGGCGGTCGAGGGCTGGGACAGTCCTCAACAACTTATCATTCTTGATCTGGCCGGCGTCATGGTGTCGGCGGGCTCGGCCTGTTCGTCCGGCAAGGTCAAGCCGTCCAAGACCATCAGCGCCATGGGATTGAACGCTCTGGCGACCGGGGGCGTGCGCGTTTCCGGCGGCTGGGGCACGACCGAGAGCGACTGGAGCCGGTTCGCCGACGCCTGGATCGCCGCCTACGACAAGCACAAGACACGCGCCGCCGCGCGCGTGAGAGAGGTCGCCTGATGGCCGCCGTCAAGGAAACCATCGACGCCGTCGCCGCGCTGGAGAAATACGCGCACGGCTTTACGTCGGACATCGAGCAGGAGTTCGCGCCGCGCGGCCTGAACGCCGACATCGTGCGCTTCATCTCCGAGAAGAAGGGCGAGCCGGAATGGATGCTGGAATGGCGCCTGGCCGCCTATGAGCGCTGGCTGGCGATGGAGGAGCCGACCTGGGCGGCGGTAAAGTATGAGCCGGTCGACTATCAGGACCTGTTCTACTACGCCGCGCCCAAGCAGAAGGAGGGGCCGAAGTCTCTGGACGAGGTCGATCCCGAGATCCTGGAAATCTACAAGAAGCTGGGCATCCCGCTGAAGGAGCAGGAGGTTCTGGCGGGGGTGCAGGGCGCGCCGCGCGTGGCGGTGGACGCCGTGTTCGACAGCGTCTCGGTGGTCACCACCTTCAAGGAGGAACTGGCCAAGGTCGGCGTGATCTTCATGCCCATTTCCGAGGCCTTGCGCGAATATCCTGAGCTGGTGCGGCAATATCTGGGGTCGGTGGTGCCGGTCTCGGACAACTATTTCGCGGCCCTGAACAGCGCGGTCTTTTCGGACGGGTCCTTCGTCTACATCCCGCCGGGCGTGCGCTGCCCGATGGAGCTGTCGACCTATTTCCGCATCAATGCGAGCCAGACGGGCCAGTTCGAACGCACCCTGATCATCGCCGACAAGGGCAGCTATTGCTCCTATCTGGAAGGCTGCACCGCGCCGATGCGCGACGAGAACCAGCTGCACGCGGCCGTGGTCGAGATCGTGGCCCTGGACGACGCCGAGGTGAAATATTCGACCGTCCAGAACTGGTATCCGGGCGACGCCGAGGGCAAGGGCGGCATCTACAACTTCGTCACCAAGCGCGCGGATTGCCGGGGCGACCGGTCCAAGGTGTCGTGGACCCAGGTCGAGACCGGTTCGGCCGTGACCTGGAAATATCCGTCCTGCATCCTGAAGGGCGACGACAGCTCGGGCGAGTTCTATTCCATCGCCATCACCAACGGCTGTCAGCAGGCCGACACCGGCACCAAGATGATCCACCTGGGCAAGAACACCAAGTCGCGGATCATCGCCAAGGCGGTGTCGGCGGGGAAATCGGACTCGACCTATCGCGGCATGGTCTCGGTGCATCCGAAGGCGACGGGGGTGCGCAACTTCACCCAGTGCGATTCCTTGCTGATCGGCAAGGAATGCGGCTCGCACACCATCCCCTATATCGAGGCCCGCAACGGCTCGGCCCAGCTGGAGCACGAGGCGACGACGACGCGTCTGTCCGACGACCAGATGTTCTACGCCCAGCAGCGCGGGCTGTCGCAGGAGGAGGCGGTGGCCCTGCTGGTCAACGGCTTCGTCCGTGATGTGATGCAGAAGTTGCCGATGGAGTTCGCCGTCGAGGCGCAGAAGCTGGTGGCGATCAGCCTGGAAGGGAGTGTGGGGTGAGCATCGCCATCGACAATCTCCACGTCTCCGTCGGTGAAAAGCCGATTCTAAATGGCCTGACGCTCGATGTTCTGGCGGCCGGGGCGGCCGCCATCTTGGGGCTGGATCGTGGTATCATCGACAATTCTGGTCTGATCCGAACGTTGAGGACATTCTGATGGAAACGATTGCCGTTCCTTTCCGAGAAGATGCCGCTGACCGCCTGAAGCGTGCGGCGGCCGAGATCGGGATGCCGGTCGGCGAATTTATCGCCTCGGCGGCCGAAGGTTTCATCATGGACAATGAGGCTCATCGTGGCTCGCCGTTGTCGGCGGACCAGATCGCGCAGATCGAAGCGGGACTGGCCGCGGAGCGTGAGGGGCGGATTATTTCGAACGAGGACGCGGAGGCCCGGCTTGCGGCGCGGCGTACGCGGTGAAGGATTTCGAATGGTCTGAGCCCGCGCTGACGGCGTTCTCCGACTTTCTGGATCACCTTGACGCGCACAGTCTTGCAACTGCGGACAAGGCGGAAATGGAGATCAAAGCTACGCTCTGGCGTCTGGCCGAGCATCCTCGTCAAGGTCATCTGTCCCGCTGGCCTGGGCTTCTCGAATGGAGCGCAGCCGACTGGAAGAAGATCATCGTCTATCGCGAACGCCCGGACGGCATTCGCATCATCGCCTTCTACGACGCTCGACAGGATTTGAGCGCCGTTCATCCCACTCCGAACGACTGATTGAACATGCTCTCCATCTCCAACCTCCACGTCTCCGTCGGCGACAAGCCGATCCTCAAGGGACTGACCCTCGACGTCCCCGCCGGCGAGGTGCACGCCATCATGGGGCCGAACGGGGCCGGGAAGTCGACGCTGGGCTATGCCCTGTCGGGACGGCCGGGCTATGAGGCGACCGAAGGCGCGGTCGAGTGGGCGGGCGAGGACCTGCTGGCGCTGGACCCGGCCGAACGGGCGGCCAAGGGCGTCTTCCTGTCGTTCCAGTATCCGATCGAGATCCCCGGCGTGCCGGCCCTGACCTTCGTGCGGACGGCGCTGAACGCCCAGAAGCGCGCGCGGGGCGAGGAGGAGGTGGCGGCGCCGGCCTTCCTGAAGCTGGTCCGGGAGGCGTCCAAGGCGTTGAAGATGGACTTCGACATGCTGAAGCGGCCGCTGAACGTCGGCTTCTCCGGCGGCGAGAAGAAGCGGATGGAGATCCTGCAGATGGCCTTGCTGGAGCCGTCGTTGCTGATCCTGGACGAGACGGATTCCGGCCTGGACATCGACGCCCTGCGGATCGTGTCGGAAGGGGTGAACGCCCTGCGTCGTCCCGACCGGGCCATGCTGGTCATCACCCACTATCAGCGCCTGCTCGACTACATCAAACCGGACCGGGTCCATGTGCTGGCCGGCGGCCGGATCGTGGCCTCGGGCGGGCCGGAACTGGCGCATCAGCTGGAGGCGGAAGGATATGACAAATATCTTCCGGAACCGGCATGAGCGCGACCTTCGCCATCGACCTGACCGACGCGGCCACATTCCCGTCGCGGCGGGATGAGGCGTGGAAGTACAGCGACCTGAAGCGTCATCTGCGCGAGGCTCCGACGCCGTCGGGCACGGCCGCCGTGGGCGCGCCGGGGCCGTTCTACGCCCTGGGTGGAGAGGCCATCGTCTTCGCCAATGGGCGGCCGGTGGGCGTGACCGACTTCATCGCCTCGGGCGAGCAGACGCTGCGGCTGCGCTATATCTCGAACGCCGTCGGGACGGGGCATACGGCCAGGGCGCGGGTCGCCGTGCGGGCGGGCGCCAAGCTGCTGCTGCTGGAGACGCACGAGGGCGCCGGCTCGGCCTATGTGGCCCACAATACGCTGGAGCTGGATGTGGCGGCCGGGGCCGAGGTGACGCGCGTCGTCCTGGTCGAGGAGCCGGAGGACGCCATTTCCATCGCCGAAGCCCATGTGAAGGTCGAGGCGGGCGGCGTCTATCGCCAGACCATCATCGCCACCGGCGCCAAGCTGCAGCGGATCGAGACCCGCATCGCTCACTTCGCCCAGGGGGCGCAGGTTCAGGCCGACGGCCTGTATTTGCTGAATGGATCGCGGCAGGCCGACCTGACCAGCGTGGTGCGGCACATGGAGCGCGACGGCGCCACGTCGCAACTGATCAAGGGCGTGGCGCGCGATACGGCGCGGGGCGTCTTCCAGGGCAAGATCGTGGTCGAGCGCGGGGCCGACGGCACCGATGCGCGGATGGGCCACCACGCCCTGATCGCCTCCGAGCGGGCCGAGATCGACGCCAAGCCCGAACTGATCATCTATGCCGACGACGTGCAGTGCGCGCACGGCAATACGGTGGGGGCGCTGGACGAGAGCGCCCTGTTCTACATGCAGCAGCGCGGCATTCCGGCCGAGGAGGCCCGCGCCCTGTTGACCCAGGCCTTCCTGATCGAGGTCATCGACCGGATCGAGCACGAGGGCGCGAGAGAGGTGGCGCGGGAATGGCTGACGGCTCGGTTGTGACTGATCTTGCCCCCTCCGTCGCGGCGCAAGAGCGTCCCGCCACCTCCCCCAGGGGGGGAGGATTTGATCCCTATGCCGTGCGGGCGCAGTTCCCGATCCTGTCGCGACAGGTGAACGGCAAGCCGCTGGTCTATCTGGACAATGCGGCCTCGGCCCAGAAGCCGCGCGCGGTGATCGACGCCCTGGTGGCGACGATGGAGGGCGGATACGCCAACGTCCATCGCGGCCTGCACACCCTGTCGAACGAGGCGACCGAGGCCTTCGAGAAGGCGCGCGAGATCGTCGCCCGTTTCCTGAACGCCGAGAGCCCCGAGCAGGTCGTCTGGACCAAGGGCGGCACCGAGGCGATCAATCTGGTCGCCAATGGGCTGGGGTTGAGCATCGAACCGGGCGACGAGATCATCGTCTCGGAGATGGAGCACCATTCCAATATCGTGCCCTGGCACCTGCTGCGCGAACGGCGCGGGGCGGTGCTCAAATGGATCCCGGTGTTGGACGACGGGTCGCTGGACATGGCGGCTTACGCGGACCTGCTGTCGCCGAAGACGCGCATGGTCGCCGTCACCCATATGTCGAACGTGCTGGGCACCATCAATCCGGTGGCCGAGATCACGCGACTGGCGCATGCGGCCGGCGCCCCCGACTCCCGGATCAAGGTGCTGATCGACGGGTGCCAGGGGGCGGTCCATGCGACGCCGGACGTCCAGGCCATCGGTTGCGACTTCTATGTCCTGACCGGTCACAAGCTGTTCGGGCCGACCGGCATCGGCGCCCTGTACGGCAAGGCCGAGGCGCTGGAGGCCCTGCCGCCCTATCAGGGCGGCGGCGAAATGATCGAGACGGTCGAGATGGATCGCGTGACATACGCCAGGCCGCCCCATCGGTTCGAGGCGGGAACGCCGCCGATCCTGGAGGCCATCGGCCTGGGCGTGGCGCTGGACTGGCTGGCGCAATACGATCGGGCGTCGGTTCAGGCGCATGAACATGCCCTGTACCAGCACGCTGTCGATCGGCTGCAAGGGCAGAACTGGCTGCGGATTCTGGGGCAGGCGGAGGGGAAGGGCGCGATCCTGACCTTCGCCGTCGAGGGCGCCCACGCCCATGACGTGGCCCAGATCATGGATCGTTAC
This sequence comes from Brevundimonas sp. TSRC1-1, assembly GCF_049898245.1. Lineage (NCBI taxonomy): Bacteria > Pseudomonadati > Pseudomonadota > Alphaproteobacteria > Caulobacterales > Caulobacteraceae > Brevundimonas > Brevundimonas sp. TSRC1-1. The sequence continues at coordinate 404,950 of NZ_JAFCXI010000003.1, read as the reverse complement.
GGCGTGGCCGTGCGGGCCGGACAGCACTGCGCCGAGCCGCTGGCGAAAAGAATGGGCGTGACGTCGAGCACACGCGCCTCCTTCGCCCTATATAACACCGTGGAGGATGCCGACGCCTTCGTGGACGCGCTGATCAAGGCGCGGAACTTCTTCGTGTAAGCCCATGACAGACGACACCATTCAAGACACCGACGCCTTCAAGAACGCCTGGGACGAACCCCAGAAGAGCGCCCTTTCCCAGGTCGAGCTGGACAAGCTGACCGAGGAGCTGATCGCGGCGCTGAAGTCGGTCTATGATCCGGAAATCCCGGTCGACATCTATGAGCTGGGCCTGATCTACCGGGTCGATGTGTCCGACGACCGCGACGTGGTGGTCGACATGACCCTGACCGCCCCGGGGTGCCCCGTCGCCGGCGAAATGCCCGGCTGGGTCGAGACGGCGGTCGAGAAGGTTGAGGGGGTGCGCAGCGCCAAGGCCAATCTGGTGTTCGACCCGCCGTGGGATTCCTCGAAGATGAGCGACGAGGCCAAGCTCGCGCTCAACATGTTCTGACGTGGATAGTCCAATGACCGAACTCCAGGCCACATCCCGTCCGCGCCGCCCGCGTCCCAAGGCCGTGACCCTGACGGACGCCGCCGCCGAACGCGTGCGCGAGATCCTGGACAATGCCGAGAACGACCACATCGGTCTGCGGATCGGGGTCAAGAACGGCGGCTGCGCCGGGCAGGAGTACACCTTCGCCTATGCCGACGAGATCGGCCCGCTGGACGAGGTGGTCGAGGACAAGGGCGTCACCATCCTGATCGAACCCAAGGCCGTGCTGTTCCTGATCGGCACCGAGATCGACTACGAGACGACCCGGCTGGCGTCCAAGTTCGTGTTCAACAATCCGAACCAGACCGACGCCTGCGGCTGCGGCGAGAGCGTCACCATCGTCCCGGCCGCCGCCGTCTGAGATGGCGTATGACGCGGCCTTCGGCGAATGGGTGCGCGAGCATTTCGCGGGCCTGGGGCGGCTGGAGATCAAGCGGATGTTCGGCGGCGCCGGGGTCTATGCCTCGGGCGTGATGTTCGCCTTGCTGGATGACGGCTTGGTCTGGCTGAAGGGTGACGAGGCGCTGGGCGAGGCCTTCGTCGAGGCAGGGTGTAGGCAATTCAGATATCCGACCAAGGACGGGCGGACGATGTCCATGGGATACTGGACCCTGCCGGAGACGGCGCTGGACGACCCCGACGAGGCCGCCGTCTGGGCGCGTCGGTCGCTGGAGGTGGCGGTGCGCAAGGCGTCCGGGAAGAAACCGAAGCCTATTTAGGCGTATCCATCAGAACCGCCGGCGTCACCGGCTGGCCCGTGGCCTCGGCGATCAGTTCGGCCGTGCGGGCCTCAACCACCGCCTCTAGGCGCGCCAGGAATTCGTCCTTGGGCAGGCCCACGGGGATGGGGTCCAGGAACTCCAGCTTCGCTGTGCCTGCGTGCTTCTCGTACTTCTCCTCGGGCCAGAACAGGCCGAGGTTGGTGGCCAGGGGCACGACCGGCATCTCGAAGTCGCGGTACATGTGCCAGACGCCCGAACGGTAGCGGAACTTCTGACCGACCGGCGCCAGATGACCCTCGGGGTATATCAGGATCTTGCGGTTCTCGGCCTTGGCCTCGGCGGCGCGGGTGGCCAGGGCCTGGCGGGCTTCGTGGCCGCCGCAACTGTTGACGACGATGGCGCCCAGCTTCTTCAACACCCCGCCCAGCAGGGGAAACTTCTCCAGGTGATCGCCGGTGACGAAGGCCAGGTCGTCGAACTGGTCGTAGGTGGCGAAGCCGTCGCCCCAGCTTTGATGTTTCGAGGCGATGATGAAGGCGCCCGGGGGCAGCCGTTCCTTGCCCCGCACATCCAGCCTGATGCCGGCGAAGACCGCCATGGCCTGGACCATCCGTCTGACATAGGCGCGGATGACCCGGCTGGTGGCGCCGCGTCCCGGCGCCAGGGCGGCGAAGGCTGCGGTCAGGCCATAGCTGATCGACAGGATCCAGTAGGCGATATTGAAGGCGAGGCTGCGCATGGGCCGACTATGGCAGAAAGTCGCGGCTCAGGCGGCGTTTTCGAGCGCGCGCGCGCTGGTGACGCGATTGCGGCCGCCGCGCTTGGACGCATAGAGGGCCTCGTCGGCGCGCTCGAGCAGGGCGGCGGCGCCTTCACGGGGCAGATGTTCCGCAAATCCGGCGGAAAGAGTGACGGCGCCGAGATCGTCGTTGGTGGAGCGCCGCCGCAGGGAACGGGAGGAGACCTCTTCGCGGATATGCTCCAGCGCGGCCATGACGGCGCCAGGGCTCTCGCCCGGGAAGATGATCGCGAACTCTTCGCCGCCGAACCGCGCCACGAACCGATTGCCGGAACAGACGCGTGACAGGATGGTGGAGACATACCGCAGCACCTGATCACCGGTCTGATGCCCCCAGGTGTCGTTGAACCGCTTGAAATGATCGATGTCGAGGATGGCCAGGGTTAGGGGCGTGCGGCCGGCGTCGGCGCAGGCCTGTTCCAGGCGCTCGTCGAAGGCCTTGCGGTTGGCCAGATTGGTCAGGGCGTCGGTCATCGCGTCGCGGCGCACCTGTTCCAGATGCTCGCGAAGACGGGCGACTTCCTTGTTGGAGCTTTCCAGGCGTTTTTCGAGGCTGGCGGTCTCGCGGCGAACGCGTTGGGTGGCCGTGGACAGTCCGCCGACCAGGCTCTTCAGGGCGGAGGCGTCCTCGACGGCGGTGTCCATGGTCTGCGAGGCGTCGGCCAGAGTCTCGCCAAAGTCGGTCTGGGTCTTGTGGGCCTTGGCGATGGCGGCGGAGACACTGGCCAACTCGCGATCCAGCACGGCGCCGGCGTCGCGAATCTCTTCCGACAGACGGCCGCGGGGCAGGAATTCGGCGGCGAGCATTTCCGAGGTCTCGTCGGATATGACGGCGTCTTCAGCCAGCAGGCGCTTGATCTCGACCCCCAGAGGACCTTCGGGGTCGCCGAGATAATGAATCCAGAGTTCGAAATTCAGCGGCGTGGGCCAGACGCCGGCCTTCTCCATTTCGGCGATGGCGTTGCGCGCAAGAGAATAGGCTTCCGGTCCCCGAACCGCCGTTTCGACCTGCGCTGTCATTCGCTTCTCCCGAAGTCCCGTTCTGGAACTTCGGGGAGATTAGAGGCCTATCCGTAATACCGGGTAAACGGCGTTATAAATCAGGCGCGGATGACGACGGGGCGACGCAGGAAGGCGGGGATGTCGTCGCCGAAACCCTTGACGCCCGAACGTTCGCGTTCTTCCGGACGACGCTCGCCGCGACGGTCCGACTGACGGAGCTGAGGCTCGCGGTCCGTGCGAGCGGCGCGGGCTTCTTCCGAGGGAGCGGGCTCAGCCTCGATCCGGGATTCGATCCGGGGTTCGATCTTCGCTTCGGGCCGGGGTTCAGACCGGGCGCGGCTGCGGCCGCGGCCCGCGGGCTTCTCAACGACAGGAGCCATCTCGGTTTCGACGACGGTCTCGACGGAAACCTCGGGCTTGGCCTTGCGGCGGCTTCGCGAGCGCGTCGGCGCCTCGGCGGCGTCCGTCTCGGCCAGAGCGACGGCGGGCGCGGGGGCCTGGGCCGGTTCGGCGGCGCGTGAACGGCCGCGACCGCCCGAGCGGGTCTCGTTCGACCGGGACGAACGCTTGTCGTCACGCCCGCCGTCCTTGATCGCGTCGAAGTCGATGTCGTCGAGGACCAGCTCCTGCGGATCCATCTTGATCAGCTTCAGCACCTTATCCAGCGACTTGTCGTCGGCCGGGGTCACGATCATGAAGGCCTGACCCAGCTTGCCCGCGCGACCGGTGCGGCCGATGCGGTGGACATAGTCGTCGGCGTGGTGCGAGACGTCGTAGTTGAAGACGTGGCTGACGTCCGGGATGTCCAGGCCGCGTGCGGCGACGTCGGAGGCCACCAGGATCTTCAGCGCGCCCGAGCGGAAGTCCGCCAGGGTCTTGGTGCGGTGCGACTGGTCCAGGTCGCCGTGGATGGCGGCGGCGTCGAACCCGTGGGTCTTCAGCGACTTGGCGACGATATCGACTTCAGACTTGCGGTTGCAGAAGACGATGCCGTTGCGCACGTCGGTGCGGCTCATCAGGGCGCGCAGGGCGGCGCGCTTGGCCTTGGGGTCCGAGGTCGGGATGCGGACGATATATTGGGTGATGGTGTCGGCCGTCATGGCCGGACGCGAGGCCTCGATCCGGGTCGGATCCTTGAGGAAGGCGGCGGTCAGACGTGTGATCTCGGGCGGCATGGTGGCCGAGAAGAACAGGGTCTGGCGACGCGGCGGCGTCAGTTTGAAGATGCGCTCGATGTCGGGGATGAAGCCCATGTCCAGCATGCGGTCGGCTTCGTCCACCACCATGATCTCGACGCCCGTCAGCAGCATCTTGCCGCGTTCGAACAGGTCCAGCAGGCGGCCCGGGGTGGCGATCAGGACGTCGACGCCCTTGTTCAGCGCCGCCACCTGGTCGCCCATGGAGACGCCGCCGATCAGCAGCACCCAGGTCAGTTTGGTGCCCTTGGCGTATTTGGCGAAGCTCTCGGCGACCTGGTCGGCCAGTTCGCGGGTCGGGGCCAGGACGATGGCGCGCGGCATGCGGGCGCGGGCTCGGCCCGACGCCAGGCGTTCGACCAGGGGCAGGGTGAAGGCGGCGGTCTTGCCGGTGCCGGTCTGGGCGATGCCCAGGACGTCGCGGCCGGCCAGGGCCACAGGGATCGCCTGTTCCTGAATCGGAGTGGCGGTCGTGTAGCCGGTGTCGGCGACGGCCTGCAGGGTCGTGGGCGAGAGGCCCAGTTGGGAAAATTCGGTCATGAATCCTTGGGAGAGAAAGCGTCTGCGTGCGTAACAGCAACGGAACCGCCCCTCTTTGGGCGAGCGGGCGGCGCGTATCGCAGACCTGTCCCGAGGCTGGACGCGATATAGAAGTCCCCTCGCAAAAGTCAACTATTATCGATATTCCGCCGTCGCCACGCGATGGAGGATGCGACCCCGGCGTCGGCCGAGGTCGCATCTTTTCCAGGGGCTGAGCCGTCAGCCGATGGCCGGAGCCGTGGCGGGGGCGCGCTTGCGGGTCAGAAAGAGGACCAGAACCAGACCCAGGGCCGCAGAGGCGGCGCCGGCCAGGGCGACCGCCGGATAGCCCAGCCCCCCGGCGATCACCGCCCCGCCCACGGCCGCGCCGACGGCGTTGCCCAGATTGAACGCGCCGATATTGACCGACGAGGCCAGGTTGGGCGCATCCGAGGCGGCGGCCATCACCCGCACCTGCAGCGGCGGCACCAGGGCGAAGCTGGCCACGCCCCAGATGAAGATCACGAACGGGGCGGGAACGGCGAACGGCATGGTGAAGGCGAACAGAACCAGGATGGCCGTCAGAGACGCCAGGGTGATGATCAGGGTGCGATCCACCGACCGGTCGGCGAACTTGCCGCCCAGCCAGTTCCCGACCGTCAGGCCCAGGCCGTAGACGACCAGCATGGCGGTGACGAAGCCGATGGAGGCGTGGGCCTCTTCATGCAGGATCGGGGCGATATAGGTGAAGACGGTGAACATGGCGCTGGAGCCGATCACGGTCAGGGCCAGGGCCGACAGAACGGGGCCGCGACCCAGGACGCGCACCTCCGCCAGGGCGTCGCCGCCGGCCGGCGCCGGCAGTTTGGGCAGGGTCAGGCGCAGGGCGGCCATGACGATCAGGCCGATGCCGGCGATGGCCCAGAAGGAGGCGCGCCAGCCCAGGACGTCGCCTGCCCAGGCCGCCAGCGGCACGCCGACGACGGTGGCGATGGTCAGGCCCATGAACATGGCCGCGACCGCGCCGGCCTGACGGTTGGGCGGCACCAGGCTGGCGGCCACGATGGAGCCGACGCCGAAAAAGGCGCCGTGGTTCAGCGAGGTGACGACCCGCGCGACCAGCAGCATGGCGTAGTCGGTCGAGACGGCCGCCATCAGATTGCCCAGGGTGAAGACGGCGGCCAGGCCGATCAGCAGGGCGCGGCGCGGCACGCGACCCGTGGTCAGGGTCATCAGGGGCGCGCCCAGCATGACGCCCAGCGCATAGGCGCTGATCAACAGACCGGCCGTGGGAATGGAGACGCCCAGGTCCGTGGCGATGACCGGCAGCAGGCCCATCGGGGCGAACTCGGTCACGCCGATGCCGAAGGCCCCGGCCGCGAGGGCGAGGAGGGGAGGATTGAGTTTCATGGGGGAGGAGACCTTTGGGAGGTTCAGACCAGCGGCGGGTTCAGGCGGGCGAATCCTTCCTGCTGGCGACAGGGGCTGTGGGGATAGGACGGCAGGACGGCGCTGGCGGCGTCGAGCGCCGCGAATGCGCCCGTGCCGAAGCTGAGGACGGGAACCCGCAGGCCCGATGATCCAAGTTGGCGATAGTCCATGACTGTCCCTCGTCTGTGTTCGGACGCACAGATGGACGCCGCGCCGCAGCGGCGGTAGGCAGGCGGGAGGCCAAGGATTTTTGATCTGGACGCAAAGATGCAGATGAATGGCGCGGACCGGGCGCGGGAGATGGAGATCTTCGTCGCCGTGACTAAAAGCGGCAGTTTCTCCGCCGCCGGGCGGGTCCTGGGCCTGACCCCGTCGGCGGTCAGCCGGACTATCGACCGGATCGAGGCGCGGCTGGGGGTGCGGCTGATGCTGCGCACGACGCGCGTCCTGACCCTGACGGCCGAGGGCCAGACCTATCTGGGCGCGGCGCGTCGCATCCTCGCCGACCTGGACGACGCCGAACAGGGCATCGCCGATCAGGGGGCGCCGCGCGGGCGGGTGCGGGTCAGCGCCTCACTGGCCCACGGACGCCAGCATGTGGTGCCTCTGCTCGGGGATTTCGTGCGTCGCTATCCGCACATCCTGATCGACATCAACCTGACCGATGTCGTGGTCGATGTGGCGGCGGGACAGGCGGATGTGGCGATCCGGTTCGGGCCGCTGGCCGACAGTCCGCTGACGGCGCGGCGTCTGGGCGACACGGGGCGGACCATCGTCGCCTCGCCCGACTATCTGGCCCGACGCGGGACGCCGACGGTTCCGGAAGACCTGCACGACCATGATTGCCTGAACTTCAACTTCCGCCGCGCCGAGCCCGTCTGGCCGTTTCGCCGGGACGGCCGCGACTACGCCCTGACGGTGCGGGGGCCGATCGAGGCGAACAACGGCGAGACCCTGACTCAGCTGGCGGTGGCCGGGGTCGGGGTGACGCGGGTCGGGAATTTCAGCGTGGCCGACGCCATCGACGCGGGGCGGCTGGTTCCCTTGCTGGAGGACTTCAATCCGGGCGACCGGGAGCCGATCCATGCGGTCTTCGTCGGCGGCGCCAATATGCCGGCGCGCGTGCGGGTGTTCGTGGATTTTCTGGCGGAACGGCTGCGCTGAAACGAAAATCGCCGGACGGGGCGAACCGTCCGGCGACTTCAGTCTGGTCTGTGAGCCGTGATCAGCGCTTGCCGAAGATCATGTCGCCGAGCTTGGCGAAGAAGCCCTTTTCCTCAGCCTTGGGCGCAGGCGCGGCCGCCGGCGCGGGCTTGGGCGTTTCGACCGGCTTGGGCGTCGGCGCGGGAGCCGGTGCGGCGGCGGCGGGCTTGGGAGCCGGAGCGGCGACGGGTTCAGCCGGCTTGGACGCAGCGGCCGGAGCCTTGGGCGTCGGCGCCTTGGCTGCGACAGGCTTGGCCGTGGCGGGCTTGGGCGCAGACGTCTTCGGCGCGGCCTTGGCGGCGGTCTTCGTCGTCGCCTTGGGCGCGGCGGCCTTCACGGGGGCAGACTTGGAAGCGGCGGGTGCGGCCGGCTTGGCGGTCGGCTTGGCGGCCGGGGCGGCCTTGGGCTTGGCCGGCGACGTCTTGGCGACAGCGGCCTTGGGCGCGGTCGTCTTGGCGGGTGTTTTTGCAGCGGCCGGTTTGGCGGTGGCGGTCTTCACGGCGGCGGGCTTGGCGGCCTTGGGCGTGACGGTTTTCTCGGCGACGGCCTTCGCGGCGCTCGACTTCGGCGCAGCTTTAGGCTTGGAAGCGGCGGTCGCCGGCTTCGGCGACGCAGTTTTAGACGTAGACGGTGACTTGGCCATGTATTCCCCGACCCCTCGGTTCGTTAAAAAGCCCGGCGGCGTCGGGAAGACGAAGCGCCGGATCGCAATGATTCGTCATCTTAGCGGTGTTTGAAAAATGTCCGAGTCTGCAGTTCAGATAATCGCACGGGGTCCGCGCGAAAACGCAGAGGCCGCCGCCGCCGCCATCGACGCCGATCCCACGCTTGAGGGCGCGACCTATTCCATCCTGGAAGAGGACGAGGATCGCAACATCTGGCGCATCGACGCCTTCCCGACCACGGCCGAGGAGGTCGAGGGGCTGAAGGCGACCCTGGCCGACTATCCGGTCACTGTCACGGTCGAGAAGCTGGCCGACGCCGACTGGCTGGCCATGTCCTTGTCGGGCTTGCCGCCGGTGCGCGCCGGGCGCTTCTTCGTCTATGGGGCGCATGACGAGGGACGGGTGCCGCCCAACGCCGTCAATCTGAAGATCGACGCCGGCGCCGCCTTCGGCACCGGCCACCACGGCACGACGGTCGGCTGTCTGGAGGCCTTCGACGACCTGCTGAAGCGCGAGCGGTTCGAGCGGGTGCTGGACGTCGGCTGCGGCACGGGCGTCCTGGCCATCGCGGCGGCGCGGACCGGCAGTCGGATCGCGGTCGGCACCGACATCGACGCCCCCTCGGTGCGGATCGCCAACGAGAACGCCGCCTTGAACCAGGCCCACGCCAGCTTCGTCCACGCCTCGGGCCTGAACGATCAGCGGGTGCGCCGTCATGGGCCCTATGATCTGGTCTTCGCCAATATCCTGGCCCCGCCGCTGGTGGCCCTGTCGCAGGACATCAAGATGGCCTTGAGCCTGGGCGGGGTCGCCATCCTGTCGGGCCTGTTGCGGACCCAGGAGCGCCGGGTGACGGCGGCCTATACCTCGCGCGGATTCCGGCTGGAGAAGCGCATCCATCACGACGCCTGGAGCGCCCTGGTGCTGCGGCGGATGGGCTGAGGAACGAGAGACGAGACGATGCGCCAGACCTTTGATGAGACCACCGATCCGTCCTTCGGGGCGAAGCACCTGCCGCTGCTGCGCGCCCGAATGGCGGAGCAGGGGCTGGACGGCTTCCTGATCCCGCACGAGGACGAGCATCAGAACGAATATCTGCCGGACGCCAACGAGCGGCTGGCCTGGGCCACCGGCTTCACCGGCTCGGCCGGGGCGGCGGTGGTGTTTCAGGATCGGGCCAGCATGTTCACCGACGGCCGCTATACGGTCCAGGTCAAGGCCCAGACCGATCCGGCCCTGTTCGAACGGCGTGATCTGAACGACGTCGCCGTCTATCTGGAGACGGCGAGCGCGGGTCAGGTGATCGGCTATGATCCAAAGTTGCACAGCCCGGACGCCCTGGTCGCCCTGAAGCGGGCGGCGCAGAAGGCCGGGGCCGAGTTGAAGCCGGTCGAGGTCAATCCGCTGGATCAGGCGTGGGGCGCGGATCGTCCGGCCCAGCCGACCGCCCCGGTGGTTCCTCACGAGGACGTCTATTCCGGCGAAAGCCATGCGGCGAAGCGGGCGCGGATCGGTCAGGCCGTGGCCGACGCCGGCGCCGAGGCCGTGGTGCTGACCGCGCCCATGTCGATCGCCTGGCTGTTCAATGTACGCGGCGGCGACGTGATCCGTTCGCCCCTGCCGATCGGCCAGGCCGTGCTGGAGGCCGACGGCAAGGCGCGGCTGTTCCTGGACGGGGCCAAGGTGACGAATGAACTGCCGGCCTGGCTGGGCGACGACGTCCAGCTGGAGGCGCCCGAACGGCTGGCCGAGGCGCTGGACGGTCTGGCGGGCAAGAAGGTCATGATCGATCCGGCCCTGTCGTCCGCCTGGTATTTCGACCGGCTGGAGCAGGCGGGAGCGACGGTGGTGCGGGCGGCGGACCCCTGCGCCCTGCCGCGCGCGACCAAGAATGCGGTCGAGATCGAGGGCAGCCGCCGGGCCCATATCCGCGACGGCGCGGCCCTGGCGAACTTCCTGCACTGGGTCGATACGACGGCGCAGCAGACCCTGCCGGACGAGCGCGAGGTGGTGGAGACGCTGGAGCGGTTCCGCGAGGCGACCGGGGGGCTGAAGGACCTGAGCTTCGACACCATCGCCGGCGCCGGGCCGAACGGCGCCCTGCCGCATTACAAGCCGGTGGGCGCCACGATCCGCAAGATCGAGAAGGGCTCCCTGCTGCTGGTGGACGGCGGCGGCCAGTATCTGGACGGGACGACCGATGTGACCCGCACCATGGCGGTGGGCGAGCCGACGGCGGACCAGCGTCACAAGTTCACCCTGGTGCTGAAATCCCATATCGCCATGGCGACCATCCGCTTCCCGGCGGGGACCAGCGGCATGGCTCTGGACGCCATCGCCCGCGCGCCGATGTGGGCGGCGGGCCTGGATTACGATCACGGCACCGGCCACGGCGTCGGCTCCTATCTGGGGGTTCACGAGGGGCCGCAGCGGATCGCCAAATGGGGCACCAGCCAGCCGCTGCTGGAGGGGATGATCCTGTCCAATGAGCCCGGCTATTACCGCGAGGGCCACTGGGGCATCCGCATCGAGACCCTGCAGGTGGTGACGCCGGCCGTGGTTCCCGAGGGCGGCGAGCGGCCGATGCACGGGTTCGAACAGCTGACCTTTGCGCCCATCGATCGCAAGCTGATCGCGGTGGATCTGCTGACCCCGCCCGAACGGGCTTACGTCGACGCCTATCACGCCGAGACCCTGGCCAAGGTCGGGCCCCTGGTCGGGGCCGAGGTGCGGGCCTGGCTGGAGCAGGCCTGCGCGCCGCTGTGACCATGCTCGCCGCCATAGCCCTTCTGATGACCTGCCAGTTGATGGGCGAGGTGATCCACAGGGTGACGGGTCTGCCGCTTCCGGGGTCCGTTATCGGTCTGGTTCTGCTGCTGGGCTGGCTGGCGCTGGTCCCGCGCGAGCGGCCCACTCTGAAGGCGGTGACGGCGTGGCTGACGGCGCACCTGTCGATCATGTTCGTGCCAGCGGCGGTCGGACTGATTGACGAGGGCGAGCCCTTGTCCCGCTACGGGATCGGTATTCTGGCGGCCACTGCGGTTTCAACGCTTCTGACGATGGTGGTGACCGCGCTGGTGTTCCGGTGGGCGGTCGCGCGGTTTGGGCCTGAAGACGCAGGGGACAAAGAGGGCGGGGAGGCGATGTCGTGAACGCCTTGATGACGACGCCGCTGTTCTGGCTGGCGGTTACGCTGGTGGTGTTCGAGGGCGCCGACCAGTTGTCGCGTCGCAGCGAAAGGCATCCGCTCTGCCATCCGGTTCTACTGGCGACGCCGGTTCTGATCGGTCTGTTGCTGATCACCCGCACCGGCTACGCCACCTACAGGAGCGCGACTGAGGCGCTGAGCTTCCTGCTGGGACCGGCGGTCGTGGGCCTGGCGGTTCCGGTTTGGGCGCAGCGGGCGCTGATCCGGCGGCTGGCTGTTCCGATCAGCCTGGCGCTGGCGGCGGGAGCGACGACGGCGGTGGTCAGCGCGGTGGGTGTTCTGACCTTGTTCGGCGCGCCGCGTGAAATCCTGGCGTCGATCGCGCCGCGGGCGACGACGACCCCGGTGGCGATGGCCGTCGCCCAGCAACTGGGCGGGGTTCCGGCCTTGGCGGCGGTCATTGTGCTGATCGCCGGGGTGATCGGAGCCATGACGGCGACTCCCTTGTTCAATGCTCTGAAGATCCGGGATTTCCGCGCACGCGGTCTGGCGATCGGGGTCTCGGCCCACGGATTTGGCGCAGCGCGCGCGTTTCAGGTCGATGCGACGGCGGGCGCGTTCGCCAGCCTGGGCATGGCCTTGAACGCCGTGGCGACAGCTACGCTCCTGTCGGTTCTGGCCCTGCTGCTATAGCCCCTGAGCCGGGGCGATTGCGGATACGTCCCACCGGGCAGGGCAGTTCCGCCAGCGCCGCCTTGGTCGCCTCGTATCCCGCAGCGACCGGTTCGTCATAGGCTTTCCAGTCGCGGATGTCGGTTCCGCCGATCTTGGGCAGGATCAGGACGTCGGCGGCGGCGCGCGACTGATCCATCTCCGCGTCGGTGGTGATGGTCGCCGAGCGCATCAGGATGGAGACGATGGGCGGGCCGGCCTTCCAGGCGCCCGACAGCACCCATTTCCACCAGGAGGGCGGATTTTCCAGTGCGGCCGGATCGACGCCGCGGGTCTGGGACATGTCCACGCCGATGATGGGGCCGCTGTTCAGCTGGCGCATCACGCTGGTGGGGAAATTCTTCAGCACCGCTCCGTCCACCAGCACCTGGCCGTCCATGACCACGGGCGGCAGGACGCCGGGAATGGCGATGGAGGCGCGCATGGCCCGGCGCATCAGGCCGGTGCGATGGACCTCGATCCGACCCGAGGTCAGGTTGGACGAAACGGCGAAGAAGGGCAGGGCCAGATCGGCCAGATCTATGTCGCCATAGGCCCGCTCCAGCAGGCCCGCCACCTTGCGGGCGCGGGACATGGCGATGATGGGAAAGGCCAGGTCGGACAGGGGGTCGGACTCGACGAAGGCGCGGCGGATCTCGTAGTCCAGCCGTTCGAACGACCAGCCCAGAGCGGGGCCGGCGGCCACGACCGCCCCCATGGAGGCGCCGCCCACGAAGTCGATGGGCACCCTGGCCTCTTCCAGCGCCTTGATCGCCCCCATGTGGCAATAGGCCCGTGCGCCGCCCCCTGAAAGAACCAGACCCACGGCCGTGCCGGTGATGACGCGAGCCATCCGCTCGGTGTCGGCCGCCACGCCCGAGACGCAGTGGAACCAGCGGTCGGGCTGGAGCACGTTCAGCCAGACCCGGGTGTTGGCCGGCTGGTTCATGCGTGGATCGCGCAGCAGGATCAGGTCGGTAAGACGCCGGCCGTCGCCGAAGCCCATCCGGCGGGGCAGGTCGGCGGGCGGCGCCAAGAGGCCGCTGCCGACGATGAACAGCCGGTCCACCTGGCGGGCGCACAGTTCGGCCCAGGCCGGCTGGCCCTGTTCGGCGACATAGAGGACATAGTCGTGGCCGTCCTCGACCCGGCTGAACCATTCGGCGGCCGAGGTCAGGGCCGACTGGTCGATGACCCGGCAGGTGAAGCCCATGGCCTGGATCGCGGCGGCGATCCGTTCGACGAAGGCGCGGATCGGACGGGGGCGGGCCGAGACAAAGCCGAAGACGCTGGGTTCGGCCGCGCCGCCCGCCCGCTCGCGGGCGCGGTGGATCATCAGCCGCGACAGTTCGACCATCAGGTCCGGCTCGGTCCGGGCGGCCTCGAAGAAGGCTTCGCGCGGCAGGGCCAGGATTTCGGTGTCGCGCAGGGCCACGACGTCGGCGGTGTGCGGCGTCCCCGCCAGCATGGCCATTTCACCGACCGGCTCGCCGGGACGCACGACGCCGAGCAGATGGACGGGCTGATCCGGTTCGCTGTGGAAGACGCCCAGACGGCCCGAACGGACCAGATACAGGGTGTCTGACGGATCCCCCGCCGTGAACAGCCGCTCGCCGCCGGTCAGGGCGAACCAACTGGCCCGATCGATCATCGGCCCCTCGAAGATGCGCGACAGGGCCGAGGCCAGGGTGTCGGAACGAAGCGGAGCCATGGGGGGATTGTCCGATCAGGCCGCCGGCTTCACGTCCAGAAGTTCGACCGAGAAGCGCAGGGTCGAGTTGGGCGGCAGTTCGTCGCCGCCGACCCAGCGGCCGCCGTAGCCGAGCGAGGCGGGGATGACGAACTCATAGATCTCGCCGACCCGCATCAGGGCGACGCCCTCGGTCCAGCCCTTGATGACGCGGTTCAGCGGGAACTCGGCCGGCGCGTTGCGGGCGTAGGAGCTGTCGAACTCGCGTCCGTCGATGAAGGTCCCGCGATAGTGGACCTTGACCGTGTCGGTCGCTGACGGCTGGGCGCCGTTCGGGTGGGCCTTGCCGACGCGACGGTACTGCAGGCCGCTTTCGGTCGTGGTCCAGCCGCGCCGGGCGCCGTTCCAGGCCAGATAGGCGGTGTTGCCCGCGTCCCAGGCCTGTTGCGGCGTCAGAGAGGCCTGGCCCTCCACCTCGGCGGCGGCGCGGGCGGCGGCCGAGGCGGTCTCGGCATAGGTGACGGGCTGGCCGCGCGAGGCGCAGGCGGCGAGCGAGAGGGCGGCGAGCAGGGGTAGGGCGATGCGGATCATACGGTGACGTCTACCAAGGCTGGTGCTACGCCGCCAGACACGTCTGTCGCCTCCAGGTGTGAGGCAGCGATGGGCAAAGGGGATGATACCTATGATGACCCAAATGGCCGAGCCGCCGGCACAGGTTGCCGATCAAGTGGTCGGTTTTCGTTCTGTGGAGGCGCTGGTTTCGAGCGAGCCATTGGCAGTGCTGATCCACGCGACCGCAGAGCGAAACTGGAAGCCAGTCGTTCAACAAGCACTGGCGTCCTGGACAACTATGGGGGTCGCGCCCGACTGCGTTGATACGACAGTAGACGCCGATAGCATCGTGGCTCAAACAGCCTTGGAGACCTTACCGATAAAGGTCTCGGCTGACGGCGAGCGGGTGGAGCAGGGCGAAGCCTTGATACGCACGACAACGCAGTGGTGCGGAGCGGAACGTCAGATCAATGTCCTCGTCTTTTTCCATGACGGACAGTGGCGTGGACTGAACCTGAGCGTTGGCGCCACCATGACCGGGCCGAGACTCTATTTGGATATCCTGCGGCAGGTGACGCCTCAGCTTATCCCCATGTTGAACGCCGATAGTTCGTCCTGCAAGGCCCGGTTTCCCCAAGCGGCAGGGCGTCTGACCGATACCGAGCTAACGTCTCTGACCGGCGATCCGCTGAATCCGACAACGTGGAGCGAGCGTTGGACCTGGACCGCCTGCGGCCATGATACGCCTGTGGACTTTGTGATGACCGTTCAGCCCGACGGCTCGACACGCTTTGAGATGAAGGTGGCGATTCAAAAATAGACGCGGTCGAAGGCGGGGAGGCGAAAGGGTCTTTATTTCGCCGTGGAAGCGAGTATATGTCCGCGTTCCGCAACACTCCTAAAGAGTCTGCGCGCAAGCGCCGAGGCCCGGTCCGTCGCCCTCCGACCGGAGCGAAGGCGCGGCTCCTTCCCCAGGGAGCCGGTACAATTCAGGCGTCCTGGCCCGGCAGCGGGCCGAGGGTGGACGCCGAAAACCTGGCTGCGGACGCTTAAAACGCGCGCCGTGGCTGCTGCATTTCACGCGCGACTTCCCCGGGTCGTGCGTCATGGGAAACACTGAATGACTGACGTCGCCCACGATCTCGCCATCAACGGTCAGATCGCTTCCGCCACTTCGTTCACCGGCAAGAAGCGCATCCGCAAATCCTTCGGGCGCATCCCCGAAGCGGTCGCGATGCCGAACCTGATCGAGGTCCAGCGCGCTTCCTACGAACAGTTCCTGCAACGCGAGGTCCGTCCGGGCCAGCGCAAGGAGCAGGGCATCGAGGCGGTCTTCAAGTCGGTGTTCCCGATCAAGGACTTCAACGAACGCGCCATCCTGGAATACGTCTCGTACGAGTTCGAGGATCCGAAGTACGACGTTGAAGAATGCATCCAGCGCGACATGACCTATGCCGCGCCGCTGAAGGTCAAGCTGCGCCTGATCGTGTTCGAGACCGACGAGGAAACGGGAGCCCGTTCGGTCAAGGACATCAAGGAGCAGGACGTCTACATGGGCGACATCCCGCTCATGACGGACAAGGGCACCTTCATCGTCAACGGCACCGAGCGCGTGATCGTCTCGCAGATGCACCGTTCGCCGGGCGTCTTCTTCGACCACGACAAGGGCAAGACGCACAGCTCGGGCAAGCTGCTGTTCGCCGCCCGCGTGATCCCGTACCGCGGTTCGTGGCTCGACTTCGAGTTCGACGCCAAGGACGTAGTCTACGTCCGCATCGACCGCCGCCGCAAGCTGCCGGCCACGACCTTCCTGATGGGTCTGGGCATGGACGGCGAAGAAATCCTGAAGACCTTCTACGAGACCGTGCCTTACGAGAAGCGCGGCGAGGGCTGGGTCACGCCGTACAAGGCCGAGCGCTGGCGCGGTGTGAAGCCGGAGTTCGATCTGGTCGACGCCGACACCGGCGAAGTGATCGCCCAGGCCGGCCAGAAGATCAGCGCCCGCGCCGCCAAGAAGCTGGGCGACACCACGACCTCGCTGTCGCTGGCCGCCGACGCCCTGGTCACCAAGTATCTGGCCAATGACGCCGTCAACTTCGAAACCGGCGAGATCTTCGCCGAGGCCGGCGACGAGCTGGACGCCCCGACCATCGAAGTGCTGGAGCAAAACGGCTTCACCACCATCGAGGTGCTGGACATCGACCACGTCACGGTCGGCGCCTACATGCGCAACACCCTGCGCATCGACAAGAACGACACCCGCGAGGACGCCCTGTTCGACGTCTATCGCGTGATGCGTCCGGGCGAGCCGCCCACCCCGGAAGCCGCCGACAACATGTTCAACTCGCTGTTCTTCGACAGCGAACGCTATGACCTGTCGGCCGTCGGTCGGGTCAAGATGAACATGCGCCTGGAGACCCCCGAGGTTTCCGACGAGATCCGCGTCCTGCGCAAGGACGACGTGCTGAAGGTGCTGCAGATCCTGGTCGGCCTGAAGGACGGCCGCGGCGAGATCGACGACATCGACAACCTGGGCAACCGCCGGGTCCGTTCGGTCGGCGAACTGCTGGAAAACCAGTACCGCGTCGGCCTGCTGCGGATGGAGCGCGCCATCAAGGAGCGCATGTCCTCGGTCGATATCGACACGGTCATGCCGCACGACCTGATCAACGCCAAGCCGGCCGCCGCTGCGGTTCGCGAGTTCTTCGGTTCGTCGCAGCTGTCGCAGTTCATGGACCAGACGAACCCGCTGTCGGAAATCACCCACAAGCGTCGCCTTTCGGCGCTTGGCCCGGGCGGTCTGACGCGCGAGCGCGCGGGCTTCGAAGTCCGCGACGTTCACCCGACCCACTACGGCCGCATCTGCCCGATCGAAACGCCGGAAGGCCCGAACATCGGCCTGATCAACTCGCTGGCCACCCACGCGCGCGTCAACAAGTACGGCTTCATCGAGAGCCCGTACCGTCGCGTGAAGGACGGCGTGGCCCAGAACGAGGTGGTCTACATCTCGGCCATGGAAGAGTCGAAATACACGATCGCCCAGGCCAACATCGAACTGAAGAACGGCAGCATCGTCGAGGACCTGGTCCCCGGCCGGATCAACGGCGAATCCCAGCTGCTGAACCGCGACGCCGTGGACATGATGGACGTGTCGCCGAAGCAGGTCGTTTCGGTCGCCGCCGCCCTGATCCCCTTCCTGGAAAACGATGACGCCAACCGCGCACTGATGGGCGCGAACATGCAACGTCAGGCCGTGCCTTTGGTGCAGTCGGACGCGCCGCTGGTCGGCACCGGCATGGAAGCGGTCGTGGCCGTGGACTCCGGCGCCGTCGTGGTCGCCCGTCGTGAAGGCGTCGTCGAACAGATCGACGGCACCCGGATCGTCGTGCGCGCCACCGGCGACGTGGACGCCGCCCGTTCGGGCGTCGACATCTATCGCCTGTCGAAGTTCCAGCGTTCCAACCAGTCGACCTGCATCAACCAGCGCCCGATCGTGCGCGTGGGCGACCAGGTGAAGGCCGGCGACGTCATCGCCGACGGTCCGTCGACGGACCTGGGCGAACTGGCCCTGGGCCGCAACGCCCTCGTCGCCTTCATGCCGTGGAACGGCTACAACTTCGAAGACTCCATCCTGATCTCGGAGCGCATCGTGCGCGACGACGTCTTCACCTCCATCCACCTCGAGGAATTCGAAGTGATGGCGCGTGATACGAAGTTGGGCCCGGAGGAAATCACCCGCGACATCCCCAACGTCGGCGAGGAAGCCCTGCGCAACCTCGACGAAGCAGGCATCGTGGCCATCGGCGCCGAGGTCCAGCCGGGCGACATCCTGGTCGGCAAGGTGACGCCGAAGGGCGAAAGCCCGATGACCCCGGAAGAGAAGCTGCTGCGCGCCATCTTCGGCGAGAAGGCTTCGGACGTCCGTGACACCTCCCTGCGCCTGCCGCCCGGCGTCGCCGGCACGATCGTTGACGTTCGCGTCTTCAACCGTCACGGCGTGGACAAGGACGAGCGCGCCATGGCGATCGAACGCGCCGAGATCGAACGCTTGGGCAAGGACCGCGACGATGAGCTCAAGATCCTTGAGCGCAACGTCTATGGCCGCCTGAAGCCGCTGATCCTGGGCAAGAACGCCGTCTCGGGCCCGAAGGGCATCGGCCGCGGCGAACTGACCGAAGAGAAGCTGGCCGAGGTCAGCCGTGGTCTGTGGTGGCAGATCGCCCTGGACGACGAGAAGGCCATGGGCGAGCTGGAGGCGATGAAGCGCCAGTTCGAGGATGCGCGTAAGCAACTGGACCGTCGTTTCGAAGACAAGGTCGAGAAGCTGCAACGCGGCGACGAACTGCCCCCCGGCGTGATGAAGATGGTCAAGGTCTTCGTGGCCGTGAAGCGCAAGCTTCAGCCCGGCGACAAGATGGCCGGCCGTCACGGCAACAAGGGCGTCATCTCCAAGATCCTGCCGATCGAGGACATGCCGCACCTGGAAGACGGCACCCACGTGGACGTCGTTCTGAACCCGCTGGGCGTGCCTTCGCGCATGAACATCGGCCAGATCTTCGAAACCCACCTGGGTTGGGCCGCCGCCGGCCTGGGCAAGCAGATCTCCGGTCTGCTGGAAGCCTGGCAGCAGGGTGGTCAGAAGCAGGCCCTGATCGATCGTCTGACGCATATCTACGGCCCGGAAACCCCGCTGCCGCAGGATGAGGAAGAGCTGATCGAACTGGCGAAGAACCTGTCCAAGGGCGTGCCCTTCGCGACCCCGGTCTTCGACGGTGCGCACATCGGCGACATCGAACGCCTGCTGGAAGAAGCTGGTCTGAACAAGTCGGCCCAGTCGATCCTGTACGACGGTCAAACGGGTGAACAGTTCAAGCGTCCGGTCACGGTCGGCTACATCTACATGCTGAAGCTGCACCACCTGGTCGACGACAAGATCCACGCCCGTTCGATCGGCCCGTACTCGCTCGTCACCCAGCAGCCGCTGGGCGGCAAGGCGCAGTTCGGCGGTCAGCGCTTCGGGGAAATGGAGGTCTGGGCTCTGGAAGCCTACGGCGCCGCCTACACCCTGCAGGAGATGCTGACGGTGAAGTCCGACGACGTGGCCGGCCGGACCAAGGTCTACGAGGCCATCGTCCGCGGCGACGACAGCTTCGAGGCCGGCATTCCCGAGAGCTTCAACGTGCTCATCAAGGAAATGCGTTCGCTGGGTCTGAACGTGGAGCTGGAGAATTCGTGAGGCGTGACGCGTGAGTCGTGACTGGGCCGACGCCCGTCACGACTCACCAATCACCAATCACGGCGCTGTTCTCCCTCTGAATAATTTTCGCGGCTCTAGCCGCAGCAAGGAACCAAGATGAACCAGGAAGTCCTGAACATCTTCAACCCGGTCCCGGTCACCCCGACCTTCGACCAGATCAAGATCGCCCTGGCCTCGCCGGAGAAGATCCGCTCGTGGTCGTTCGGCGAGATCAAGAAGCCGGAAACCATCAACTACCGCACGTTCAAGCCCGAGCGTGACGGCCTGTTCTGCGCCCGTATCTTTGGCCCGACCAAGGACTACGAATGCCTGTGCGGCAAGTACAAGCGCATGAAGTACAAGGGCATCATCTGCGAGAAGTGCGGCGTCGAAGTCACCCTGGCCCGCGTTCGCCGCGAGCGCATGGGTCACATCGACCTGGCCGCCCCGGTCGCCCACATCTGGTTCCTGAAGTCGCTGCCGTCGCGCATCTCGCTGATGCTGGACATGGCGCTGAAGGACGTCGAGCGCGTCCTGTATTTCGAGAACTATATCGTCACCGAGCCGGGCCTGACCCCGCTGAAGCAGAACCAGCTGCTGACGGAAGACGAGTTCTATCGCTACCAGGAAGAGTTCGGCGATGACGGCTTCACCGCCGAGATCGGCGCCGAGGCCGTTCGCAACCTGCTGATGGGCATCGACCTGCACGCCGAGGCTGAAAAGCACCGCGGCGAACTGGCCGACAGCCCGTCGGAAATGAAGGCCAAGAAGGCGTCCAAGCGCCTGAAGCTGATCGAGGCCTTCCTGGAATCGGGCAACAAGCCCGAGTGGATGATCCTGACCATCGTGCCGGTCATCCCGCCGGAACTGCGTCCGCTGGTGCCGCTGGACGGCGGTCGTTTCGCGACCTCCGACCTGAACGACCTGTATCGCCGCGTCATCAACCGGAACAACCGCCTGAAGCGCCTCATGGAGCTGCGGGCGCCGGACATCATCATCCGTAACGAAAAGCGGATGCTGCAAGAGTCCGTCGATGCGCTGTTCGACAACGGCCGTCGCGGTCGCGTCATCACGGGCGCCAACAAGCGTCCGCTGAAGTCGCTGGCCGACATGCTGAAGGGCAAGCAGGGCCGCTTCCGTCAGAACCTTCTGGGCAAGCGCGTCGACTATTCGGGCCGTTCGGTCATCACCGTGGGTCCGGAACTGAAGCTGCACGAGTGCGGCCTGCCCAAGAAGATGGCGCTGGAGCTGTTCAAGCCGTTCATCTATGCGCGCCTTGACGCCAAGGGCCTGTCGGGCACCGTCAAACAGTCCAAGCGCATGGTCGAGCGCGAACAGCCCGCCGTCTGGGACATCCTGGACGAGGTCATCCGCGAACACCCGGTTCTGCTGAACCGCGCGCCGACGCTTCACCGTCTGGGCATCCAGGCGTTCGAACCCAAGCTGATCGAGGGCAAGGCCATCCGCCTGCACCCGCTGGTCTGTACGGCGTTCAACGCCGACTTCGACGGCGACCAGATGGCCGTGCACGTCCCGCTGAGCCTCGAGGCCCAGCTGGAAGCGCGCGTCCTGATGATGTCGACCAACAACATCCTGTCGCCCGCCAACGGCAAGCCGATCATCGTGCCGTCGCAGGACATCGTCCTGGGTCTGTACTATCTGTCGCTGGTCAAGGACGGCGAGCCGGGTGAAGGCAAGCTGTTCGCCAATATGGGCGAGATCGACGCGGCGCTGGACGCCAAGGTCGTGACCCTGCACAGCCGCATCAAGGCGCGCTGGACGGAACAGGACGCCGAAGGCAAGGAGGTGACCAAGGTCATCGACACCACGCCGGGCCGGATGAAGCTGGGCGCCCTGCTGCCGCGCAACCCGAACGTCGGCTATCGCCTGCTCGAGAAGAACCTGACCAAGAAGGAAATCGGCAATCTGATCGACGTGGTCTATCGCCACTGCGGTCAGAAGGCGACGGTCATCTTCGCCGACCAGATGATGGGCCTGGGCTTCCGCGAAGCCGCCAAGGCCGGCATTTCGTTCGGCAAGGACGACATCGTGATCCCGGCGAAGAAGGCCGAACTGGTCGCCGAAACCCGCACCCAGGTGGAGGAGTACGAGCAACAGTACGCCGACGGCCTGATCACGCGCGGCGAGAAGTACAACAAGGTCGTCGACGCCTGGGCCAAGGCCACGGACCGGATCGCCGACGCCATGATGGGCGAGATCGCGCAGCCGCGCGTGCTGATCGAGGGTGAAAACCCCGACATCAACTCGGTCTTCATGATGGCCAACTCCGGCGCCCGGGGTTCGCAGGCGCAGATGAAGCAGCTGGGCGGCATGCGCGGCCTGATGGCCAAGCCCTCCGGCGAGATCATCGAAACGCCGATCACCTCGAACTTCAAGGAAGGCCTGACCGTCCTTGAATACTTCAACTCCACCCACGGCGCCCGTAAGGGTCTGGCCGACACCGCGCTGAAGACCGCCAACTCGGGTTATCTGACCCGTCGTCTGGTGGACGTGGCGCAGGACTCGATCGTCACCGAAGACGACTGCGGCTCGACGCGCGGCATCACACTGCGCGCGGTCATGGAAGGCGGCGACGTCCTGGTCTCGCTGGGCGCCCGCATCCTGGGTCGCTATGCGGCCGAGGACATCAAGGAGCCGGGCACGGATACGGTCCTGTTCCCCGCCGACACCTATCTGGTGGAAGAAGTGGTCGAGGCGGTCGACGCCGCCGGCGTTCAGTCGGTCAAGGTCCGTTCGGCCCTGACCTGCGAGGCGGAAGCCGGCATCTGCGCCCACTGCTACGGGCGTGACCTGGCGCGCGGCACCAACGTCAACATCGGTGAAGCGGTCGGCGTCATCGCCGCCCAGTCCATCGGCGAGCCGGGCACCCAGCTGACGATGCGGACCTTCCACATCGGCGGCACGGCCCAGGTGGCGGAAACCTCCTTCATGGAGGCGACCAACGCCGGCGTGGCCAAGATCACCGGCCCGACCGTTACCGCCGCTCACGGCGACCTGGTGGCGATGAGCCGCAACGTCATCGTGACCGTGGTCGTGGACGGCAAGGACCGCGAGACCCACAAGGCGCCTTACGGCGCCCGGATCCGGGTCAAGGAAGGCAGCGAGGTCAAGAAGAACCAACGTCTGGCCGAGTGGGACCCCTACACCACGCCGATCCTGACGGAAGTCGGCGGCCTGATCCGCTTCGAGGACCTGGTCGAAGGCCTGTCGGTCAAGGAAGAAACTGACGAAGCGACGGGCATCGCCCAGCGCGTCGTCAGCGACTGGCGCGCCAGCCCGCGGGGTTCGGACCTGCGTCCGGCCATGGGCGTCACTCTCGGCGACGCCTACGCCAAGCTGGCCTCGGGCTCTGACGCCCGTTACCTGCTGCCCGTGGGCGCGGTTCTGTCCGTGTCGAACGGCGACGAGGTCAAGCCGGGCGAGATCATCGCCCGCGTCCCGACCGAAGGCGCCAAGACCCGCGACATCACCGGCGGTCTGCCGCGCGTCGCCGAACTGTTCGAAGCCCGCCGTCCCAAGGACTGCGCGGTCATCGCCGAGATGGATGGTCGCGTCGAATTCGGTCGCGACTACAAGAACAAGCGCCGCATCAAGATCACGCCGGAAGTCAACGCCGACGGCGTGCAGGGCGAACCGGTCGAGTTCCTGATCCCGAAGGGCAAGCACATCTCCGTCCACGACGGCGATCTGATCCAGAAGGGCGACTACATCATCGACGGCAACCCGGATCCGCACGATCTGCTGCGCATCCAGGGCGTCGAGGCGCTGGCCGAGTATCTGGTGAACGAAGTGCAGGAGGTTTACCGACTGCAGGGCGTGCCGATCAACGACAAGCACATCGAAGTCATCGTGCGTCAGATGCTGCAGAAGGTCGAAGTCCTGGATTCGGGTGAAACCACCCTGATCCGCGGCGACACCGTCGAAGTGGCCGAAGCCGTTCTGGAAAACCTGAAGGTCGAGAAGCGCGGCGGCCGTCAGGCCACCACCCAGCCCGTCCTGCTGGGCATCACCAAGGCGTCGCTGCAGACCCGCAGCTTCATCTCGGCGGCGTCCTTCCAGGAGACCACCCGCGTCCTCACCGACGCCTCGGTCCACGGCAAGAAGGACATGCTGGAAGGCCTGAAGGAAAACGTCATCGTCGGCCGCCTGATCCCGGCCGGCACGGGCGCCTATCTGCGGGCCCTGCAGAAGATCGCCAACGATCGCGACGCCGAGCTGACGCAAGCCCGCGAAGACGCGATCGAGCCGCTGCCGGCCGATCTGCAACTGGAGCTGGAGAGCAGCGAAGGCTGATCTCCGGGTTCGGATGTGATGAAATGAAGAGGGCGGCGCCGGCGACGGCGCCGCCCTTTTTCGTTCAGTCCTTCCAGCGTTCCATCGGGGCGGAGGCGCCGGGCGTGATCGGGACGCCGCCGGCGCGATGGCCGTCACGACGGGTCTGGACGTTGCGGCTGGAATCCGGGGCGAGCGATGGGTTCAATTGAGCGCCCGCGCAGCCCGTGCCGAAGTTCGAACCGACGCAGTCTGCAGGGCCGACCACGCCCACGCCGCCGGACAGGGGGCGACGCTTGGCCTCCCACTCCGCCAGACGGCGCGCCCCCTCGCGGGCGAAGGCGGCGTCGCGTTGGGGATTGCCCGAGCCGGTGATCGGGGCGGCGTTCTCGCCGCGCCGGGCGAACGCGTCGCGGCAGTGGCGGCGCTCCATCTCGTTCAGCAGATCTGGCGAGGCGCAGCCGGGCAGGCCCTGGCGCAGCGACCGCGCCATGGCCCCGGACCGATTGGCGGGATCTACGCGCCAGCCGTCGGCCGGCGGCGGCGCGCCGGGCGGGGCCGGTGCGGCCAGACGCGGACGCAATGGGGCAGGGCGGGGGACGGCCTGGGTCTTGGGCGTGGGCGCACGGACCGAAGGCGTGGGCGAGGACGTCGGGGCGGCCGCAGCGGGTGCGATGTCCGGCGTGGCCAGGATCGGCACGCGGGGCCGTTCGTCGGGCAGCAGGGGGCGGGGTTCGATGTCCAGATAGATCGGCGGCTGTTCACCGATAAAGTCTCGCCCCTCGATCCCCAGCGCGGTGAAGGACAGGGCGGCGATCAGGGCGGTGTTGATGGCGACAGACGCCGTCGCCAGACCCGCCTTGCGCCAGTCAGGCCGTCGGCGATTCGGGCGGGGCAGGGCGGACACGCTCATTCACGACGCTTTCGCAGATTGGGCAGGAAACCGTCCCGCGAAGAGAAGAGATCGACTTCGATATTGACGCCCTCGCACCCTGCGACCGGGTGGGGCGTCTCGCAAGCTGGATCGCCGCGCGGCGGTTCAGCGCGTTGCGCCTCCCATGCGGCCAATCTCCGCGCGCCGTGCCGGGCGAAGACAGCGTCGCGTTCGGCGTCGCCCGAGCCGGCGATGGGCCGCGCCGCGCCTGCGAATCGTCGCGCTCGATCTTCGCAGTAGCGACGCGCTTCGACCGACAGTCTGTTCGGTCTCTCGCAGGACAGGGGCAGGCCGCGCGTCGCCGCACCGGGGCCGACCCGCCAACGCGAATCGATGGCGTCGCCTGGGGTGGGGGCAGGAACGGCGGAAGGCTCAATGCGGCTGTCGTCGGGGCGCGGAACGCCGTCGGCGTCCTGCAGGATGCGGTGCGAGGCCGTGCGGGAAGCCGAGAAGGGCCTGACGGGCGCGCGCTCCTGGGCCAGGCGCGGGCGCGGCTCGATATAGAGATACAGGGGCGCGGCGGCCGGGGCGCCAAGATGGCCGGAGCGAGTGTCGCCGACGGACAGAAGCGCGATCAGGCCCGCATTCAGGCCCATGGAGACGACCACCAGCCCCGCTCTTCGCCCTCTCGCCGGCCAATCGCCCTCGGTCCGCATCCTGACCCCCCGTCACCCGAAAACGAGGCTGGGCTGCAAGCGTGGCCGCTTTCGGGCGCAGGTTGGGTTTGTTCGCGTCTTGGCTGTGTCAATCGGTGGACGAGGGGCGGCCGGCCCCCCGCCGCCCTTGACCAATCCCCCCATCCCGCGTAGAAGCCGCCCACTTTCGAGGCGTGGCCGGTTCGCCGGTCGCTGAGATCGTGACAATTGAACGGACGGGCTGTGCCCGCCGGAACGCCCAAAGCGCGCGTTCCGGCCCTTTGTGTTTTCCGGTGCGCCGGAGCGAACCAGGGACTGTTCGGGTCACGCGATCAGTCTCGATGACACCCGGGCGAGGGGATGGTCCCCCGTTCACAAGAAGGCGAGAGGCGCTTCGGTCGAAAGACACACGCCTCCATCAGAAGTCGAGATAAGTTTCGAATGCCTACGATCAACCAGCTGATCCGCAAGCCGCGCAAGCCCAAGCCCACCCGTAACAAGGTGCCGGCTCTGGAGGGTTCGCCCCAGCGTCGCGGCGTCTGCACCCGCGTCTACACCACGACCCCGAAGAAGCCGAACTCGGCTCTGCGTAAGGTCGCCAAGGTCCGTCTGGCCAAGAACGGCTACGAAGCCGTTTGCTACATCCCCGGTGAAGGCCACAACCTTCAGGAACACTCGGTTGTTCTGATCCGCGGCGGCCGCGTGAAGGACTTGCCCGGCGTTCGCTACCACATCCTGCGCGGCGTGCTCGACACGCAGGGCGTCAAGGACCGCAAGCAGCGTCGTTCGCACTACGGCGCCAAGCGTCCGAAGTAAGCCATTCGCGTCCGGGCCCTCGCGCCCGGAGGCCTTTTCGAGATCTTCCCGGCGAGCGCCGGGCACTGCAAGGAATACTCCATGTCGCGTCGTCACCGCGCCCAGAAGCGCGAAGTTCTGCCGGATCCCAAGTTCGGGGACCTGATCGTCACCAAGTTCATGAACTACGTCATGTACGAAGGTAAGAAGGCCGTCGCCGAGAACATCGTGTACGGCGCCTTCGACATCCTGGCCGACAAGAAGAAAGACCAGGAGCCGGTCGCCACCTTCCACGCCGCCCTGGACAATGTCGCCCCGTCGGTCGAAGTCCGTTCGCGTCGCGTCGGCGGCGCCACCTATCAGGTGCCGGTCGAGGTCCGTCCGGACCGTCGTCGCGCCCTGGCCATCCGCTGGCTGGTCAACGCCGCGCGCAAGCGTGGTGAAAACACCATGACCGAGAAGCTGGCCGCCGAGCTGCTGGACGCCTCGAACAATCGCGGCACCGCGGTCAAAAAGCGCGAAGACACCCACAAGATGGCCGAGGCGAACCGCGCCTTCAGCCACTATCGCTGGTAAGCGTCTTAAAACCGTCTCCCTTTCAAAGGTAATGGGCGGTTCCTATCTAAGACTATCCGGCGCGGGCGGTTTGAGCTAAATCGCCCGCGCTCGCTTATCCGCTGCATCGACGATCATCCCGAGGGCGCCACCCGCGTCCTAGACCTACTTCTCAAGGCACGTTTTCATGGCTCGTACGCACAAGCTCGAGGACTACCGCAACTTCGGCATCATGGCCCACATCGACGCGGGCAAGACGACGACGACCGAGCGGATTCTCTATTACACCGGCAAGAACCACAAGATCGGCGAAGTGCACGACGGCGCTGCGACCATGGACTGGATGGACCAGGAGCAGGAACGCGGCATCACGATCACTTCGGCCGCGACGACCGCCTTCTGGCAGGGCAAGCGCCTGAACATCATCGACACCCCCGGACACGTGGACTTCACCATCGAAGTCGAGCGTTCGCTGCGCGTCCTCGACGGCGCCGTGACCGTGCTGGACGGCAACGCCGGCGTTGAGCCGCAGACCGAAACCGTCTGGCGCCAGGCCGACAAATATTCGGTGCCGCGCATCGTCTTCGTCAACAAGATGGACAAGATCGGCGCCGACTTCGACGCCTCGGTCCAGTCGATCCGCGACCGCCTGGGCGCCAAGGCCGTGCCGATCCAGTTCCCGATCGGTTCGGAAAACACCCTGTCCGGCCTGGTCGACATCGTCGAGATGCGCTCGGTCGTCTGGGACAACGACGCCCTGGGCGCCAACTTCACCGTCGGCGAGATCCCGGCGGACCTGGTCGACAAGGCCAATGAAGCCCGCCAGTACCTGATCGACAACGCCGTCGAACTCGACGACGAAGCCATGCAGGCCTATCTGGACGGCGTCGAGCCTTCGGTCGAAGTGCTGAAGAAGTGCATCCGCAAGGCCGTGCTGACCGGCGCCTTCTATCCGATCCTGTGCGGCTCGGCCTTCAAGAACAAGGGCGTGCAGACCCTGCTGGACGCCGTGGTCGACTATCTGCCGTCGCCGCTGGACATCCCGCCGACGCCGGGCATCGACTTCAAGACGGAAGAGCCGATCACCCGCAAGGCGTCGGACGACGAGCCCCTTTCGGTCCTGGCGTTCAAGATCATGGACGACCCCTTCGTCGGTTCGCTGACCTTCTGCCGCCTGTATTCCGGCAAGATGGAAACGGGCATGAGCCTGCTGAACTCCAGCCGCGACAAGAAAGAGCGCGTCGGCCGGATGCTGCAGATGCACTCGAACAACCGTGAAGACGTCAAGGAAGCCTTCGCCGGCGACATCGTCGCCCTGGCCGGCCTGAAGGAAACCCGCACCGGGGACACCCTGTGCGATCCGCTGAAGTCGCCCGTCATCCTCGAGAAGATGGAATTCCCGGCCCCGGTCATCGAGATCTCGGTCGAGCCCAAGACCAAGGCCGACCAGGAGAAGCTGGGCGTTGCCCTGGCCAAGCTGGCTTCGGAAGATCCGTCCTTCACCGTCTCGACCGACCACGAGTCGGGCCAGACCATCCTGAAGGGCATGGGCGAGCTTCACTTGGACATCAAGATCGACATCCTGAAGCGCACCTACAAGGTCGAGGCCACCATCGGCGCGCCGCAGGTCGCCTATCGTGAATCGCTCGGCCGCAAGGTCGACATCGACTACACCCACAAGAAGCAGACCGGCGGTACGGGCCAGTTCGCCCGCGTCATGATCACCTTCGAACCGGGCGAGCCGGGTTCGGGCTTCGTGTTCGAGAACTCGATCGTCGGCGGCGCGGTGCCCAAGGAATATATCCCGGGCGTCGAAAAGGGCCTGAACTCCATCAAGGACTCGGGTCTGCTGGCCGGCTTCCCGCTGATCGACTTCAAGGCGACCCTGACGGACGGCAAGTACCACGACGTCGACTCCAGCGTGCTGGCGTTCGAAATCGCGGCCCGCGCCGCCTTCCGCGAACTGAAGGAAAAGGGCGCGCCGAAGCTGCTCGAGCCGATCATGGCGGTCGAGGTCGTGACCCCCGAGGAATACCTCGGTTCGGTCATCGGCGACCTGAACGGCCGTCGCGGCATGATCCAGGGTCAGGACATGCGCGGCAACGCCACCGTCGTGAACGCCTTCGTGCCCCTGGCCAACATGTTCGGCTATGTGAACACGCTGCGCGGCATGTCGCAGGGCCGCGCCCAGTTCACGATGCAATACGACCACTATGAGCCGGTGCCGCAGCACGTCGCCGACGAAGTGATCAAGAAGTACGCCTAAGCTTTTCCTTTCGGAGAAGCGGACCTAAAAAGCGCCCGGTCCGCCAAGGGCCGGGCGCCCTTAACCCCCAGACTGCAGGAACCCCGGTTCGGGGACCTAGGAGCTAGAAAATGGCCAAGGAAAAGTTCGAACGCACGAAGCCGCACTGCAACATCGGCACGATCGGTCACGTTGACCACGGCAAGACGACGCTGACGGCGGCGATCACGATGACGCTGGCGAAGGCTGGCGGCGCCAAGGCGATGGCCTATGCGGACATCGACGCTGCGCCGGAAGAAAAGGCGCGCGGCATCACGATCAACACGGCGCACGTTGAGTATGAGACGGCCAACCGTCACTACGCCCACGTCGACTGCCCCGGCCACGCCGACTATGTGAAGAACATGATCACCGGCGCGGCGCAGATGGACGGCGCGATCCTGGTGGTTTCGGCCGCTGACGGCCCGATGCCGCAGACCCGCGAGCACATCCTGCTGGCCCGTCAGGTCGGCGTGCCGGCCCTGGTGGTCTTCATGAACAAGGTCGACCTGGTCGACGACGAAGAACTGCTGGAACTGGTCGAGATGGAAGTGCGCGAGCTGCTCTCGTCGTACCAGTTCCCGGGCGACGACATTCCGATCACCAAGGGTTCGGCCAAGGCCGCGACCGACGGCGTGAACCCGGAAATCGGCGAACAGCGCGTTCTGGCCCTGATGGAAACCGTCGACAGCTACATCCCGCAGCCGGAACGTCCGGTCGACCTGCCGTTCCTGATGCCGGTCGAAGACGTCTTCTCGATCTCGGGCCGCGGCACCGTGGTCACGGGCCGCGTCGAAAAGGGCATCGTCAAGGTCGGTGAAGAAGTCGAAATCGTCGGCATCCGTCCGGTCCAGAAGACGACCTGCACCGGCGTCGAAATGTTCCGCAAGCTGCTGGACCAGGGTCAAGCGGGCGACAACGTCGGCGTTCTGCTGCGCGGCACCAAGCGTGAAGACGTCGAGCGCGGTCAGGTTCTGTGCAAGCCGGGTTCGATCACCCCGCACACCAAGTTCCTGGCCGAAGCCTACATCCTGACCAAGGAAGAAGGCGGCCGTCACACCCCGTTCTTCACCAACTATCGCCCGCAGTTCTACTTCCGCACGACCGACGTGACCGGCATCGTGCAGCTGAAGGAAGGCGTCGAAATGATCATGCCCGGCGACAACGCCGAGCTGAACGTCGAACTGATCACCCCGATCGCCATGGACCAGGGCCTGCGCTTCGCCATCCGTGAAGGCGGCCGCACCGTCGGCGCCGGCGTCGTCGCCAAGATCATCGAGTAATCATTCTTTTGGCCTAACGCGCTCACGCGCTGCTTGAGGCCAGACGGATGTCGTCGCCTAACAGAACGGCCCCCGGAGCGATCCGGGGGCCGTTTTGCTGTGGGGACTGCCTTGCGGCTTCAGATCAGCGCTTGGCGGCCTCGATCATCCGGGCGATCTCGGCGGGGTCGATGCTGGCGGCGGCCTTGCCGTTGACGAAGAAGGTGGGGGTGCCCTGAAGCTTCAGCGCCGCCGCAGTGGTGTGGATGTCGGCGATGTGGCGGGTGGTTTCGGGCGCGACCAGGGTCTGTTTGGCGCGCGCCATGTCCACGCCGTGTTGGGCCAGGATGCGGTCGGTGGATTCGGGCGTCAGGGCGCGCTCGGACATCAGGGCGTCGTAGACTTCCAGATACTTGCCTTGTTGGTGCGCGGCCAGCGCGGCGCGGGCGGCGTACTGGGACGCGACGTCCTCGCCCCGGTCCAGGATGGGCCAATCCTTGAAGACGAAGCGGACGTCAGGGTGGGCCGCCATCAGGGCGCGGAACTGGGGCGCCACGGCCTTGCAGCCGGGGCAGCGGAAGTCGAAGAACTCGATCACCGTCACCTTGGCGTCGGCCGGGCCGAACGCGGGGTCGCGGGCGTCGGGGGCCAGCAGGGTGGCATTGGCGGCCGCCGCTGTATTGGTGTCGTCGACGCGGGCCTGGCCCTCCTTGGCCTGAAGCGCCAGGCTGGCCTCCTGCAGCACCTCGGGGTGGGTCAGCAGATAGGTGCGGACGTCGTCGCCCGAACCGCCGCCGAAATAGGGGGCGGCGGCCAGGCCCAGGGCCACGACCGAGACGCCCAGCGCGACATAGCCGGCGACCGCGCCCGTGAGGCGGCTGCTTTTGGCGGGCGGCGGGGTGTGGGGCTCAGGCGCGGGGGCGTCGTCGGTCATGAAGGCTCGCAGTCAGTAGGGGGGCAGGGCGTCAGTTCAGCGTGGTCGGCTTGCGCGCGGCGTCGCGACGATCCAGGTCCAGCAGATCGTCGGGCGTGGCGCCTGACGCCAGGACGATGTCCACCGCCCGGCGCCATTCGATGGAATTGGGGTCCAGCATGCTGCGGGCCCGCAGGGCGAACTGGGTGGCTTCGCGCTCCTGGCCGGCGGCGAAATAATACTCGGCCGTCGCCAGACGGGCCTCGCCCTCCTTGCCCTGGGCGGCGTAGGCCTGGCCCAGCAGACGCCAGGCCATGGTGTTCTCCCGCTCGGCGACGGTGGCGTGTTTCAGTTGGTCGATGGCCTCGTCCAGGTTCTTGGGATCGTCCGTGCCGATCAGGGCGTGGGCCAGGTTGATGCGCAGCAGGGGGGCGTCGGGCTTGAGCCGCACGGCCTCGCGGTGGGCGGCGACGGCCTCGACCGGACGGCCCTCCTCGAAATAGATCTGGCCCTTCAGTTCGGCGAAATAGGGGTTCTGCGGATCCTCGGCGATCAGGGCGTCCACCGCCGACAGGGCCTTGTCGGTCTGGCCGTCGCGATACCAGGCGATGGCGCGGGCGTAGCGGGCGGGCAGGGCCGTGTTGGTCGAGGGATAGGCGCGCAGGGTGGTGTTCGGCGGATCCATGAAGGCGTGGATCTTGGCCAGGATCAGGGCGTGCTGGGCCATCCGCTCGCGGCTGTCGCGATGATCGTAATGGGGCTGGTCCTGGACGAAGCGGCGCATGGATTCGATGCGCTGCGACGACAGGGGGTGGCTGCGGAAATAGGGATAGCGGCGGGCGTCGGAGAAGACCTCCTGGGCGCGGAAATTCTCGAAGAAGGAGACCAGGCCCGCGCCGGATTCGCCGGCGCCCTCCAGGGCGCGGGCGCCGGTCAGGTCGGCTTCGCCCTCCTGGCCCTGCATATACTGAAGCGCGCCGATCGTGCCGAAATACTGGCTGGAGCCCAGCAGGGCGAGACCCGCGTCCGGCGCGCCGGCGGCGATGGCCAGGGCCCCGAGGGCCATGGTCATGAACATCGGCTGTTTGGCGGCGTTCTGGGCCCCGTCGCGCAGGGTGTGGCGGTTCTTGATATGGCCCGCCTCGTGCGCCATCACCCCCAGCAGTTCGTTGGGGTTCTTGGTGCGCAGGATCAGGCCGGTGTTGACGCCCATGATCCGCCCACGCGTGGCGAAGGCGTTCAGCTCGTTGTCATTGACCAGAAGAACTTCGACGTCGGTCGGGTTCAGCCCCATGGAGACGAAGACCGGATCGACCCATTCGCGGATGATGCCCTCGATCTCGGTGTCGCGGATCAGGCTCTGGGCCGAGGCCTGGCCGGCGGCGACGAGGGCTGCGAAGCCCACCGCCGCCGCGGCCAGAACACGAGATGCGGAACGGGGAAGCCACGTCATGGCGTACTCCAGTAGCGGCCGACCCCCGTCTGCATCCTGACAGTCTAATCGTGACCGATCAGCGGCGCCACCACCCACGTTTGGGCTTTTCGGGCGGGGCCGAGATCTGGTTCGGGTCTTCGGCGATGATCGCCTCGACGTCGATCTCGGGCGTCGGGGCGACGAACGGTTCCGGCAGAGCCGCCGGTTGGGGTTCGACAGCGACCGGCGGGACAGGCCGTTCGACCGGCGAGACCATGACCGGCTCGGCGGCCAGGGCCTCTTGCGGCGTCACGTCCAGTTCGACCGGCGCGCCTTCGAGCGCCGCCTCGTTCGGCTCGATGGCCGTGTCGGGGTGCGGCTCGACGTGCGGCTCGGCGGCGGTTTCGACCGGCGCCGGCGCAGCTTCGGTTTCCCGTGCCGGCTGGACCACGGCGTCGGCGCTGGCCGACTTGCGGCGAACGCGACGACGCTGGGGCTCGGGCGCGACGGCGGGGGCGTCCGTCTCCGGCGTCTGGGCCTGGACGGGGGCGGCCCCGGCTCCATCGGCTACGGCCATCGGCGTCAGGGGCGAACCGTCGGGCGGCATGCCCTCATTGGTGGCGCGGTTCTCGACCTTGATCTCCTGGCCGATGGCGTCGCCGCCCCGACCCCGGCCACGACGACGACGGCGACGCGAACGGCCGCCTTCCTCGCCCGAGCCCTCGGACGCCGTGGCGTCCAGACCTTCGACCTCGGCCTGTGCGGCCTGGGGACGCTCAGCACGATCCGGACGTTCGGCGCGCGCCTCGGGACGGCCCGGGTTCAGCGGGTCGAACCAGACATAAGGATCGTCCAGCGACGGGGTGCGGCCGCGGACCCAGGTGTAGACGTCACGCTCGCCGTCCTCGCGGACGCGGCGACCGCCACGGCGACCCCGGCGACGGCGACGGCCGTTCTCGTCCTCTTCGTCGTCCGAGGCGTCGTCGATGTTCAGCGTATCGGCGGCGTCCGAGGCGTCGGAGACCTCGGCGGTTTCCTCGTCGCGACGACCGCCGCGACGGCGGCGATTGCGGCCACGACCCCGGTCACGACCGCCGGACTCGGCGCGTTCAGCGCGTTCGCGCGGTTCGTCGTCGTCGCTGTCCTCGCGGTCCAGCGCCTCGACATCGTCCTCGTCCTCGTCGTCGCCGACGATTTCCTCGTCGTCGTCCTCATCCTCGTCTTCGTACAGCGAGGCGTCGAAGTCGTCGTCGAGGTTGGGCATCTCAATCTCGGGCGCGACGAAGTCCTCGTTCGTCTCGGTCCGTTCGATATTGTGCTCGCCCTGGCCCAGGCTGTCGTCGATCTGGACGATGACGTTCAGGCCGCGCCGCTCCAGCAGCGACTGCAGATAGGCGCGCTTGTGGTTCAGGATGTACAGGCCGACGGCGGTGCAGACCTTCAGCACCACGACGCCCGCGCCGTTCTTGCCGGCCTCGATATCGACCGCGCGCAGGGTCATCAGGGCGGCGGATTCGGCGGAGCGGATGCGGCCGGTGCCCTGGCAGTGCGGGCAGGCCTCGGTCGCGCCCTCGATCACGCCCAGGCGACGGCGCTGGCGGCTGATCTCCATCAGGCCGAAGGGCGAGATGCGGCCCATCTGGATGCGGGCGCGGTCGGAGGACAGGGCGTCCTTCAGCACGCGCTCGACCGTGCGGTTGTTCTTGCCCTCATCCATGTCGATGAAGTCGATCACGACCAGGCCGGCGAGGTCGCGCAGGCGCAGCTGGCGGGCCGCTTCTTCCGCCGCTTCCATATTGGTCTTGAACGCCGTCTGTTCGACGTTGCGTTCCTTGGTGGCGCGGCCCGAGTTGACGTCGATGGCCACCAGGGCCTCGGTCTGGTTGATCACCAGATAGCCGCCGGACTTCAGCGGTACGACCGGCTGGTGAATCTGGGTCAGCAACTCCTCGATGCCGTTGGCCGCGAACAGGGGGCGCGAGCCGCGATACAGGTGAACCTTCTTGGCCTGCGACGGCATCAGCACGCGCATGAAGTCGCGCGCCTCCTTGAAGCCCTCGACGCCCTCCACCTGGATGCCGTCGAAATCCTTGTCGAACATGTCGCGCACGGCGCGGCGGACCAGGTTCTCTTCCTCGTAGATGACCGAGGGCGCGTGAGAGGCGAGGGTGGTCTCGCGGATCGTCTCCCACAGGCGCAGCAGATATTGGTAGTCGCGCTTGATCTCGGCCTTGGTGCGCTTCGCGCCGGCCGTGCGGATGATCAGGCCCATGCCCTTGGGCACTTCCAGGGCCGAGACGGCGCTCTTCAGGCGGCGACGGTCGGAGGTGTTGGTGATCTTGCGGCTGATGCCGCCGCCCTTGCCCGTATTGGGCATCAGGACGCAGTAGCGGCCGGCCAGCGACAGCCAGGTGGTCAGGGCCGCGCCCTTGGCGCCGCGTTCGTCCTTGACGACCTGGACCAGCAGGATCTGGCGACGCTTGATGACGTCCTGGATCTTGTAGCGGCGCATCAGGCGGCGCTTCAGGCGCTCCTCGTCGGCCAGGGCGGCTTCGGGATCGGCGTCGTCGTCGGATTCGCGGCCCAGATCGTCGTCATCGTCGTCGTCGTGCGCTTCGGCCATGATGGCTTCGCGGTCGGCGACCGGAATCTGGTAGTAGTCCGGGTGGATTTCGTTGAAGGCCAGGAAGCCGTGGCGGTTGCCGCCGTATTCAATGAACGCAGCCTGCAGGCTGGGCTCTACGCGGGTGACCTTGGCCAGGTAGATGTTGCCGCGAAGCTGGCGCTTCGCACGGGATTCGAAATCGAATTCCTCAATCTGGCGTCCGTCCACGATGGCGACCCGGGTTTCCTCCGGGTGGGCCGCGTCGATCAGCATTGTCTTTGACATGGAAAGTCTCTCTCTGGCGCGCACGGGCCGGCCCTTCCAGAACTCTGGACAGGGTCACGGCGGCTCGCCGAATGGGGGGAGGGGCCGGGGCGCGCGAAATCCCCTCGCCGAAAACGGCGAAGCGGGCTTGGTCAAGCCGTAGGGGGACGCAGGCGGAAAGGCCCATGGAGGTCGTCGGTCCTGAACCGTGCGCGCCAATCCGTTGAAACGGGTAAGGCCGCGACACTGGTCCGCTCTTCGAACCACCGGCGACGCCGGCGCGGTTCTCGGATTGGTGAAAAGTCAGCGCCGCGAGGAGGGCGCGCCGGGTTCCGCTGAGGCGAAGAAGGCGCGATCGGTTCGCGAGCAGTCACATCATAGTCACGCCGGACGCGAATTAAAAGGTGTTCGGCCTTAACCCCCTGAATACGAGCATCTGGCATCATGATGACCAGGTTCCAGTAGGATTGGGTTCGACGTCGTTATGGGCGGTCGTGTTTTGACAGGTGTAGAGCGCTGGGGCGCGAGGGAATGGGCGATGACCGCCTTGGCCTTCGTCGTCATCTGCACGGTCGCCCTGTTTTCGACGCGGGGTTTCGCCTGGGGCGCCCAGGGGGATGTCCTGGGCGTGCGCTTCGGCGCGGACGGCGACCGGACCCGCGTGGTCATCGATCTGGACAAGTCGACACAGGGGCGCGTCATCGATACGGGCGCCGCGGGCCGGGTCACCCTGGCCCTGAACGGCGTCGCGCCCGGCCGCGGCCTGAACGGCGGCGGTTCGGGCCTGGTCCGCTCCTATCAGGTCAGCGCCTCGGGCGGGGCGTCACGGATTGAGCTGGAGCTGGCGCGCGGCAGCGAGATCGAGCGCCGCTTTCTGCTGCCCCCCGGCGACGGGGTGGCCCATTATCGCTATGTCGTCGATCTGAAGGCCGTCGGTGGAGCTATAGCCGCGTCACGACCCGCGCCGCGGACGACGCCGGCGCCGCGTCGCGCCGAACGCCCGCTGATCGTCATCGACGCGGGGCACGGCGGCAAGGACCCGGGCGCCAGCGGAGCCCTGACCCGTGAGAAACAGGTCACCCTGGCCGCCGCCCTGGTTCTGAAGACCGAGCTGGAGCGCACCGGCCGCTATCGGGTTCGCCTGACGCGGGCCGATGACACCTATGTCGATCTGTATCGCCGCGTTTCCATCGCCCGCCAGTCGGACGCCGATCTGTTCATCTCGCTGCACGCCGACGCCGGGTCCGATCCGGCCCTGCGCGGCGCCAGCGTCTATACCCTGTCGGAACAGGGCGCCGGACGGGCCGTGCGCGAGTTCACGCGGACCGACAACTGGCACCGTGAACTGCACCTGCCGGGGCGGGACCCGTCGGTGGACCGCATCCTGCTGGACATGACCCAGCGCGCCACCCAGAACCGTTCGGCCCAGTTCGCCCGCGTCCTGCTGACCCATCTGGAAGGCTCCGACCATCCGCTGCTGCGCCGCAGCCACCGTGACGCCGGCCTGGCCGTGCTGCTGGCGCCCGATGTGCCGGCCGTGCTGCTGGAGATGGGCTTCATCACCAATCCCGAGGACGAGCGTCTGCTGACCGACGAACGCGCGCGTCGCCGTTTGATGAAGTCGGTCGCTGACGGCATCGACCGCTATTTCCGGGAGCCGACGGCCCCGTTGATGACGGCGTCGACTGATGGAGCCGGGCAGCCCTGACTTCGGCTGCAACCAGGCTTCGGCTCAGCGGTTTGCGTGACTATGAAAAAGAGAGCGATCATCACCGGGGGCGCAGGCCTGATCGGCGCCGGACTTTGTCAGGCCCTGACGGATCGGGGCTGGGAGGTCGCCGCCTTCGACCTGAAGCCCGCCTCGTCCGGCGCGCGGTCGGTTCTCTGCGACGTCGGCGACGAAGCCTCGGTCGCGGCGGCCTATGCCGAACTGGGATGGTCGGAGCTGGATCTTCTGGTCAGCAACGCCGGCGTCGCCGATCCGACCAACGGCCCACTGGCCGACCTGTCGCTGGAGGCCTGGCGCCGGACGGTGGACAGCCACCTGACGGGCGCCTTCCTGATGTCGCGCGCCGCCATCCCGATGCTGCGCGAAGGGGCCAGCATCATTCACATGACCTCGACCCGGGCGACCATGTCGGAGCCTCAGACCGAGGCCTATGCTGCGGCCAAGGGCGCGCTGTCCGCCCTGACCCATGCGATGGCGATCAGTCTGGGGCCGAAGATCAGGGTCAATGCGATCGCGCCGGGCTGGATCGCCGCGCCGGAAGGTCTGAGTGAAAGCGATCACGCCCAGCATCCCGTGGGGCGTGTCGGACGCGCCGAGGACATTGCCGAGGCCGTCCTCTATCTCGTCGAGGCCGGATTCGTCACCGGACAGGTGCTGACGGTGGACGGCGGCATGACCCGCAAGATGATCTACGCCGACTGAAGGCGCGGATCCGCCAGCCTGGTTTAGGCCAGGCCCGCCTTTTTCAGCGTCTTCCAGGCCTTGATGACGCGTTGCAGCTTGGCCTCGGCGCCGCGGTCGCCGCCGTTGGTGTCCGGATGGAAGCGTTTCAGAAGGTCGTGGTACTGAGACTTGATCTTGGCCTTCTCGGCGCCGGGATCGAGATCGAGATCGGCCAGGGCGGCGCGTTCCAGCTTGCCGATTCGGCGATCCTCGGTCGGGGACTGCGGGGCCTGGTCGCCGCGACGGCCGAACAGGCCGAAACTGTCACGCCAGGAGCCGGCGCCGGTGTTGTTCGCTGTGCCCATCTTGGCGGAGAAGGCGGCGGCCTCGCGCGTGAACTTGCCGGCCTTCATCTCCCAGGTCGGACGTCCGCCGGTCATGGCCTCGTTCTCCTGAACGGCGCGGACCTGGCCTTCGCTCATTCCGGCGTAGAAGTTCCAGCCCTTGTTGTATTCGCCCGCATGCCCCTGGCAGAATTCGTAGAAGTCGTTCAGCCGCTCGCGCGACTTGGGCGCCTTGGCGGTCGCGGCCTTGCGGCAGTCGGGCCATTGGCACGGTTTTTCGCCCGGCTTGAGATGCAGGACGTCCGCCTTGGCGGCT
This sequence comes from Brevundimonas sp. TSRC1-1, assembly GCF_049898245.1. NCBI lineage: Bacteria > Pseudomonadati > Pseudomonadota > Alphaproteobacteria > Caulobacterales > Caulobacteraceae > Brevundimonas > Brevundimonas sp. TSRC1-1. The sequence goes on along the minus strand of NZ_JAFCXI010000003.1, from coordinate 366,475 downwards.
TCCTCCTCGGGCTTCGGCGGCTTGACCCGAATGTCGGTGAAGCGCGGCTTGTATTGAAAGGAAGCGGACATCGCCCGAAGTGTAGTGTGGAATTGGACCTCTTCAAGGAAACGATCATGTCAGACGGCCCCGTGGCGACGATTATCCGTGAAAAACTGAACGCCGCGCTTTCGCCGCAACGGCTGGAGATCGAAGACGACAGCGGACGGCACGCCGGCCACCACCACGAAGGCGGCATGGACGCAAAGCCCGGCGGCGAAAGCCACTTCAATCTGGTGGTCGTTTCTGCGGCCTTCGAAGGACAGTCGCGGCTGGAGCGGCAGAGGACGGTCAACGCGGTGCTGAAACAGGAGCTGTCGGGCCCGATTCACGCCCTGTCGATCCGGGCTCTCACCCCCGTCGAAGATTTCCACAGCGCCTGATTGCGAAGAAAACCAGCGTTCACTCCGTCTTAGAACCTTCGTCCTAGCGTCACGCGACCAAACAGAACGTGGGGACGGCTGGAACATGGTGGAATCTGACGGCGTCGCGAAGGCCTTTCCGGGCGACCGGCGCGCGGGCGATCCTGCTCAGGCCCTGACGGCCATCCTGCAGACCCAATATCTGCGGTACCTGATCATCGCCAGCTGGGCCCTGGGTCTGCTGGGCACGGTGGCGTGGTGGCAGGCCATGATATGGTTCGTGGTCACTTTGGCGGCCGGTTCCATCCGCGGCGTCGTCGAACACAAGCTCAGCCACCGCGTCGATGTCGGTTGGGGCATGGTTTTTCCCGCCGTGGCGACCGTCACCACCGCCGCATGGGCCGCTGCGCCGCTGATGGCCTGGTTCTCGAATTCGGCGTTCGGTCAGACCCTGGCCGTCGCCCTGATCATTTCGGGCTATGTGCTGGTCTTCGCCCAGTTGCGCAATTCGCCGCGGCAGGCCGTCATCATCTCTTCGCCCTATGGCGTCGCCGCCTGCGTTATCCTGTTCAGCCTGTGGGGGACGCCGCAGTTCTGGTCGATGCTGGCCGTCCTGCCGTTCACCATGGCCTGCCTGTTCGTCCTGGTCACCATGACCATGCTGCGCGAACGCCGGATCGACGCCTTCCAGGCGCATCAGGCCCATCTGATCGAGGAACTGGAGGCTGCGCGCGACAAGGCGGACGCCGCCAACGACGCAAAGTCGAACTTCCTGGGCGTCATCTCGCACGAGCTTCGCACGCCGATGAACGGCGTCCTCGGGGCGGCGCAACTGCTCAGCGCGACGCGACTTGAAGGGACCCAGCGCGAATATCTGTCGATCATCCGCAATTCCGGCGACAATCTTCTGTCCCTGCTGAACGACATCCTCGACATGACCAAGATCGAGGCGGGAAAGATGACCTTCGAAGTCGTCGATGTCGTCGTCGATGACCTGCAGCGCCGGATTTCCGGACCCTTCGAGGCCCAGGCCGAGGCCAAGGGGCTGACCTTCGTGTCCGAACTGGAAGGGGATATTCCGGCCGTGGTGCGCGGGGATCCGCTGCGGGTCTGCCAGGTCGTGCAGAACCTGCTCTCGAACGCAGTCAAGTTCACCGACGTCGGCGAAATCCGCTATGTCGTGCGCGGCCGACGTATTTCCGACCGCAGGGTCGGGTTCGAGTTCTGCGTCACCGACAGCGGATCCGGCATTTCTCCGACCGATCTCGAGCGGTTGTTCCAGCCCTTCACCCAGGTGGACGCCTCCTCGACGCGCCGGTTCGGCGGCACGGGCCTGGGGCTGACCATCGCGCGACGCATGGCCAACATCATGGGCGGCGACATCAGCGTCGATTCCTCCGTGGGCCACGGGTCGAGCTTCACCCTGACCGTCGAAGCCGAGGTGGTGGAATGGAGCCGCCGTGTCTCGATCGAACGGGTCGAGACCGAGATAGAATGCGGTGAAAGCCTGCGGGTGCTGGTGGTCGAGGACCATCCCGTGAACCGCATGATTCTGGAGGCCTGGATGAGCACGGCCTCGCATGTCACCGCCACGGCCGAGAACGGGCAACTGTCCCTGGAGGCGGCGAGCGAGCAGCAGTTCGACCTGATCATCATGGACGTCAACATGCCGGTGATGGACGGCCTGACCGCCACCCGCAGGATCCGCGAAGGCCAGGGGCTCAACGCCGACACACCCATCGTCGTGCTGTCCGCCTCGGCGCGCAGTGAAGATCATCAGGCCGGCCTGGACGCGGGCGCGGACGCCTATCTGACCAAACCCATCGATTTCGGGGCCCTGGCCGAGATGATGAGCCGTGTTCCGGGCGGACGCGAGGCCGTGGGCCGCGCCATGTCGCCTGCGGAACAGTCGGTCGCCGCCTGATTGAGGCTGAAAGGCGGTCTTGGTCTGAACGGCAGGCGACCGCGCCGGTTCAGACCCGCCTCAGCCGCCGGTCTCCATAGTGTGGGCAGTCGAATGGTTCGGCCGCAGATGGAGACATCCCATGAAGAAGATTCTCACCGCCACGATGGCCGCGGTCCTGGCCGCCACCGCCGTGGGCGCCGCCGGAGCCGCCTCGGCCCAGTCTCGTGACGACCGCCGCTACGAACAGCGCCAGGACAACCGCCAGCACAATCGCCATGACAGGCGTGACGAAAGACGCGATGACCGCCACGACCGCCGGGATGATCGCCGCGACTTCCGTCGGGACCAGCGTCAGGATCGCCAGGAGTATCGCCAGGATCAACGGCAGTACGACCGCTGGCAGCAGGCCCAGCGTCGCTATCATGCGCCGCGCTATGTCGCCCCGCGCGGCTATGCGGTTCGCACCTGGAGCTATGGCCAGCGCATGCCGTCCTATTACCGCAGCAACGGTTATGTGGTGAACGACTACGGCCGCTACGGCCTGCGTGCGCCGCCGCGCGGTTATCAGTATGTCCGCAGCGGAAATGACGTGGTGCTGGCGGCGGTCGCAGGCGGTCTGATCACCGCCGTCATCGCCGGCCTGTTCAACTGATCGTCGCGTGATCCGATCTGCGCCCCGGAGGGAAACCTCCGGGGCGTTTTTCGTTCTGGGCTGACGGCGACGTCTCGAGCGCCCAATATGGATGCCCATGCGCGCCTTCGCCGAACTTCTGGACCGCCTGTCGCTGACCGCCTCGCGGAACGCCAAGCTGGTGCTGGTGCGGGACTATCTGAAGACGACGCCCGATCCGGATCGGGGCTGGGCCCTGGCGGCCCTGACCGGCGACCTGACCTTCGACGCGGCCAAGCCCGCCATGATCCGCAAGGCGGTCGAGGCGCGGGTGGACGGGGTGCTGTTCGGCTGGTCCTATGACTATGTCGGCGACCTGGCCGAGACGGTCGCCCTGATCTGGCCGGCGCCGTCCGACCGCCGGCCCAATCGCGAGCCCGAACTGGGCGAGGTGATCGAGGGGTTGCGGACCGCGACCCGCGCCGAGGTCAAGGGCCTGCTGGAGGGCTGGCTGGACGCCCTGGAGCCCAAGGGACGCTGGGCCTTGTTGAAGCTGATGACCGGCGGGTTGCGGGTTGGGCTGTCGGGCCGGCTGGCCAAGACGGCGGCGGCGATGATGCGGCCCGAGACGCGTCTGACGCCCCCTTCACCGGACGGGGCGGAGACGATTACGCCGCTTGAGCCGGTGGACGTCTCGGCCATCGAGGAGGTCTGGCACGCGGTCCCGCCCCCCTATGGCGATCTGTTCGCCTGGCTGGAGGGACGGGCCGAACGGCCCAGCCCGGATGCGCCAGGGCGGTTCCGCCCGGTGATGCTGGCTGTCGCTGTCGACGAGGCGGTCGATTTTCCCAAGATGGACCCGGCCGACTACGCCGCCGAATGGAAGTGGGACGGGATCCGGGTTCAGGCGGTGGTCGAGGGCGCGGTCCGCAAACTGTGGTCCCGCACCGGGGACGAGATTTCGGGCGCCTTCCCCGATGTGATGGAGGCCCTGGCGTTCGAGGGCGCGCTGGACGGCGAACTGGTGGTCTGGCGCGACGGCGCCATCGCCCCCTTCGGCGACCTGCAACAAAGGCTGAACCGCAAGAAGGTGGACGCCAGGACCATGGCGGCCTTTCCGGCGGCGGTGGTCGCCTATGATCTGCTGGCGGACGGCGCGACGGATTTGCGAAGCCTGTCCCTGCGTGAGCGGCGGGCGCGACTGGAGACCCTGGTCCAGGGCCATGGGGGCGGGCGGCTGCATCTGTCGCCCCTGGTCGAGTATGCGGACTGGGACAGCCTGGCCCGCCTGCGGGCCGATCCGCCGGTCGGGGCGGCGGCCGAGGGGCTGATGCTCAAGCGGTGGGACAGCCCCTATGTGGCGGGCCGCCCCAAGGGGGCGTGGTTCAAGTGGAAGCGGGATCCTCACGTCATCGACGCCGTCCTGATGTACGCCCAGCGCGGGCACGGCAAACGGTCCAGCTTCTATTCCGACTATACCTTCGGGGTCTGGACGGAGGAGGGGGCGCTGACCCCCGTGGGCAAGGCCTATTTCGGCTTCACCGACGAAGAACTGAAACAGCTCGACAAGTTCGTGCGCGACCACACGGTGGACCGGTTCGGCCCGGTGCGGTCGGTGCGGGCCGAGCGGGATTTCGGCCTGGTGCTGGAGATCGCCTTCGAGGGACTTCAGCGTTCGACCCGGCACAAGTCGGGCGTGGCGATGCGTTTTCCCCGCGTCAGCCGCATCCGCTGGGACAAGCCCGCACGCGAGGCGGACACCCTCGACGCCGTCATGGACTTGCTGGATGCGATAGAGACCGGAGGGGGGCGCATCGCCAAGGTCTAGCGCCTTGCCGCGGGTGAGACCGCGACGCGGCTTTGACCGGGTCGGGGCAAGCCCTCGCCGAACGGGACCTTCCGGCGTAAAGACTTCGGCCTGAAAATAGGTCGAGTGCGTCTGGCTTCAGTAGCGTTGAACCAGATGATTTATTCATGTCTGCCGAGCGATCAGCCAATTGCAAAGCGTTGCAGTAAAGGCCGCCGCCGTTGTCGTAGTGTAGGCGGTCGTTACGGCTCTGTTACGCGGATGACGACCCTGATTGGCGTTTCTTTCGGAACGATTTGAGGCGGCGGCCACTTCAAATCTGTATCTCGAAAGGACACGCATCATGATCAAGCCCATCTTCGCGCTCGTCGCCGCCGGCGCTCTGCTGGCCGCTTGCGGCGACAATGACGAGACGACCGGACCGGTCGAAGGTCCGGCGGTCTCCACGTCGGAAACGCCCCGCAATCCTGCGGTGGATATGGACGACACCACCCAGACCACGGCGCTGACGCCCGGCGCCAATTCCTTCACCGAAGGCCAGGCCCGGGAAGCGATCGAGAAGCAAGGCTACACGGACGTCGGACCGCTGATGCAAAACGAGAACGGCGTCTGGTCCGCCACGGCCATGAAGGACGGCGCTCAAGCCACCGTCTCGGTCGACTACAAGGGCGTCGTCACCGCGCAATAGGCGCGCGCGTCTCCCCAGATTTTCAAACCATCAGATTCAGGAGCGCCCAATGGCGACCGTCACCCGTCTCTTCGACAGCCACACCCAGGCCCTGCAGGCCGTGTCAGACCTGGAAGCCGCCGGCTTCAAGCCTGACGACATCAGCATCGTGTCCAACAACGCCGACAACTGGCACGCCGGCCATTCGCATCCCCACAAGGACGGCGCGGGCCCGCTCGGCGACCGCAACGGCGACGGAGAGAATGATGTCGCCGACGGAGCCGGCACGGGCGCGGCGACCGGCGGCCTGGCCGGAGCCGGGGCCGGTCTCCTGGCCGGTCTGGGAATGTTGGCCATCCCCGGGCTTGGGCCGGTCGTGGCGGCAGGCTGGCTCGCCTCGACGGCGGTCGGCGCCGCCATAGGCGCGGCGGCTGGGGGCGCTACAGGCGGCCTGCTCGGCGCCCTGAAGGAGGCCGGCCACTCGGACGAAGACGCCAATGTCTACGCCGAAGGGGTCCGGCGCGGCGGAACCCTGGTCAGCGTCAAGTCAGACGGTGACGATGAAAGCCGGGTCGAGGCCATCCTGAACGGCCGCCAGGGCTTCGACGCCGTGTCGCGCGGCGAAGCCTATCGCGCCTCCGGTTGGAGCCGGTTCGACAGCGACGCTCAACCCTACAGCAGTGAAGACATCTCGCGAGAGCGGGCCCTCTACCGCTAGGGGCAGGCCGGATGCGACGCCCGCCAGCCAAGACGCTGGCGGGCGAAGACGGTTGAGGGCGAGATGCGAGTTGCTGACTCTCAGCCCCGCGACGCCGCGGAACCGTGATTTCGCAGTCGGTTCGACAGCCGTCTCGTTCCGGAGAGCGGCTGAATTTTCTGATTTCTGAAGGGAAAGACGATGGTGGGTGATGTAGGGTTCGAACCTACGACCCGCTGATTAAGAGAGGCCGTTCTCGGCATTTCCGAATACCGCCGAACACCCGCCAGAGCGCGATACAGGCTATTGACCTAATTGACTTTTATCGTAGCCGTGCGCAACTCGTCGTAGTTTTTCGCAGGCGCCCGATACAGACTCGGCGAGAGAAGTTCACCGTTCTAACGCCGTTCTAAACGCCCTCGAAAACGCCGTTCTAATGGCCTTCGAGTTAGCAACATGCCCGACCTCAGACTGCCGCTCACGGACAAGAACCTGATCGGCCTTCCGTTCGCCCAGACCGGTCAGTATCGCGCCCGCGACACCGACCTCGGCGGCTTCTTCGTGCTCATCGGAAGCCGCACCAAGAGCTTCATGATCCAGGCCGACCTGCGCACCGGCGGCGAGCGAAAAAGCATCCGCATGAAGGTGGCGGAGGTGGGCGAGCTGTCCGCCCGCGACGCGCGCGCCAAGGCCAAGACCCTCCTCGGCCGGATCGCGGGCGGTGACGACCCGCGACCGCCGTCCCCACAACCGCCTGCGCCGCCTGACGCGTCTTCGGCGATACCGACCTTGCGTGAGGCTTGGTCCCGGTTCCGGGTCTCGCATCTGGAGCGCAAGGGGCGGAGCAAGGCGACTCTCAGGCTCTACAAGGACCACATGGAGCGGCTGTTCGCCGACTGGCTGGACTGGCCCCTGTCCAGGATCGGAGACGAGCCGCGGCTGCTTGCCGACCGCCACGACAAAATCTCCGCCGACAACGGGCCGTCGATCGCCAACGGGGCCATGCGAAGTTTCCGCGCGGTCTACAACCACGCCCGCAAGACCTGCCGGGCGCTGCCGGCGGAGAACCCGTCCCAGGCGATCGACTGGAACCCGGAGAAGCGCAAGGACACGGCCATGGGCGTGGCCGATCTGCCGGCCTGGTTCGAGCAGCTGGCGGCGGTGCCCAATCCGATCCGGCGCGAGTACCACCTGCTGATGCTGCTGTCCGGCTGCCGTCCGGAGGCGCTCAAGAACGTCCGCGTCGAAGACCTGAACCTGCGCGAGCGGGTGATGCACATCCGCAGCCCCAAAGGCGGAACCGACAAGGCCTTCGACATCCCCCTGTCGCGAGCCATGATGGAATCGATTTTCCGGCTGCGCCGCATCGGGCCGATCATCTATCCGCAGAGCGGACAGGTCTGGTTGTTCCCGAGCGACAGCCCCAGCGGACACATGGAAGAGCACAAGGAGAAGCGCACGACCCTGAGCCATTGGGGCAACGATCTGCGTCAGACCTACCGGACGCTGGGCCAGGCGGCGCAGATTTCCGAGGTGGATATGCACCTGCTGATGAACCACGCCCTCCCGGGCGTGAACCCCGGCTACATCACCCGCTCCAAGTTGATGCGAGACCACCTCCGGAGCGCTCAGGAGAAGCTGTCGGTGTTCGTTCTGAGCGGCGTCGTCGGACGGGGAAGGACGGCGCCCGCCGACCTGACCCGTTGGCTGAACAGCTCGAGCCGTGCGCTGCTGGAGGATTTGATGGCGATCGATCCTGACGCGGCCCGGCTCAACTCGGGGCCGAGGGCGGCGATGCGAAGGCTCGAAGTGCAGGCAGCGCGTGTCGCCATCCACGCACTGCCGGGTGTGCTGATCGATGCGCCGAGCCGACGACCTCGACGGCAGGTGGCCAGGTGAGGAGGGGGCGGCGGCCATAACTCGCTGCGGACGGGGCAGAATTCCCATTCAGCGTTGTGCGGATTAGCTGACGCGCCCGTTGGATGAAGCCTATGCGATGGTGGGTCCAGTGGTTGGGCGCGCGCAAACTTGGCCGCGCCTTTTAAGGCTGGGCGGTCGTCTATCCGCACGACGGACTGACCCCTGATTTTGGTTCCAGGCGTCCCCATCTCCGGAAACCCCTGTCCCAGATATTCACCGTGACCGTAACCGACCTCATCACTCCGGACGTCGTCCGCTCCTACGCCCGCGCCGTCATCAAGGTCGCGCGAACCTGCGACCGCCTTCAGGATGAAGGTTACGCGATCACAGTGGTCCCAAGCCGGGGCGCCTCTCCGATCGTGCGAACGGCCGCAAGCTATCGCCGCAGTATCCTGAAGCCCGCCGTGGCTTCGGCCGAACGACTCCGGCTTTGGAAACGCGGCCTCACCGATCCCCTGTCGGCAACGATTCACATTCCCTTCACGGCGGACGCGGGTGAGCTGGGCGTCGCCGACCTTAAAAGCACCCACATTCGAGCATTTTGGGCCCGGGTGGTCGCGGCGATCGCGAGGGGCGATGTGAACAACCCCTACTATCGCTTCTACCGGTTCCATCGCGATGTCGTTTGTCGGGTCGGCCACCACGACAACATGGAACACCTGCTCAACACCGAACGGTTCATCTTCGTGGACACGGTCGTTTCCGGGCGCGCCGTGGTCGAGATCGCGGACGCTTTTGATGCGCTTGGTATGGACCAAATCCACTACCTGCTGCTGCTGGATGAGAATGGCGATCGGATCTATCCGCAGTATGCGGCTCGCCTTCACCAGCTGGAGGCGCAGGGCCGCGCGACACTCGTGCGTCTGGACAGCTTGTTCACCGAGGACCAGGGGCCTGCCGTCAGCGGGATCTGGAGCGTTGTGATGCCGAGCGTCATGGAGATGGCGCGGGACATGGTGCCCGCCTTCTCCGACGGCGTCGTCGGCGCGGGGCTATACTACCATGAAGTCCGGATGCGGGACGACGAGTCCAACGGCCATTTCACGTCGGCCATCGGGAGGCTGCACACCATCCTGTATCAGGCGATGCATGCTGTGACGGATCTAAACGAAGTCGCCGAAGACCTCGAACATCGCGAGCTCTTCTTCGAGGACACGCTGAATATCGACCACCTTCAGCGCATCTCATCGATCATGGACACGGGCCTGGACCTGAGCGTTGAAGAATATGTGCACTACCTGGCAGCAGAATCCTTGTTCGAGGCCGACGCGACGCGCGGTGTCGCGCATGACCGCGTCCTTTCCGGCGTCACGCCTCGGGCGACCCTCGACGTCTCGCCCAGCCACTGTCTCCGCCTCGACATCGACGCGGACGCCGCCGCCGCGCTCATTCGAACGTTCAAGCTGCAGCTCACGGAGGCCCGGTGAACCCTGCGCGGCGGCTTGAACACCCCGATAAATCCTATCGGCACTCCACGGTCAGATGGCCGATTTCGTGAACAGGCCGCAGGCGCGCGCGAATGGTCTCTGCGGCCACGCCGCCCGCGACACTGACGATCGCCGCATGCGCCTCCGGGCCGACGCGCCAGACGTGCAGATCGGTGATCCGCGCGTCGCCGGGACCCTCGACGAGTTCGCGCACCTCGTCCTCGACGTGGTGGTCGGTGGTGTCGAGAAGGACGGCGGCGGTGTCGCGCATCAGCGACCATGACCAGCGCGCGATGACGATGGCGCCGACGATGCCCATCAGAGGATCGAGCCAAACCCATCCGAGGTAGCGGCCGGCGACGAGGGCGATGATCGCCAGGACCGAGGTCAGGGCGTCGGCCAGGACGTGGAAATAGGCCGAGCGCAGGTTGTTGTCCCGGTGATTTTGGCCGTGACCATGGTCGTGATCGTCATGGTCGTCGTGGTGATGATGCCCGTGGTGATGATGGTGATGTCCGCCGCCCGCGAGGAGCAGGGCGCTGACCAGGTTGACGGCGAGGCCGAGGACGGCGACCAGCGTCGCCTGGCTGAACGCCACGGGTCGAGGATCGAACAGCCGGCCGACGGACTCGCCGGCGATCCCCACGGCGACGATGCCCAGCACCAGGGCGGACGCGAAGCCAGCGAGATCGCCGACCTTGCCGGTGCCGAAGCTGAAGCGGCGATTGTCGGCGTGGCGCTTGGCGTAGGCATAGGCGCCGGCCGCGACGGCCAGGGCGCCGGCGTGGGTCGCCATGTGGAAGCCGTCGGCGAGCAGGGCCATGGACCCGAACACCGTGCCCGCGATGATCTCGCCCACCATCATGACGGCCGTCAGGGCGACGACCCACAGGGTCTTTCGGGCATTGGCGTCGTGGGAGGACCCCAAGAAGTGGTGGTCGTGCGTCAGGTGGTCGGTGTCGAAAGCGGTCATGGGGTTCTCAGCGGGCGTAGCGGCGGATCAAGGCGACCAGTTCGTCGGCGCCGGCCTGCCGGGCCGCCTCACTCAGGTCGGCCCCAGCGACGTGGTGGCGAAGGTGGTCCTCCAGCAATTCTTCGAACAGGCCGCCCAGCGCCCCGCGGGCGGCGGCGACCTGTTGCAGGACGGCGGAGCAACCGGCTTCGGACTCGATGGCGCGTTCGATGCCGTTGAGTTGGCCGACGATCCGGCGGACCCGGGCGGTGATCTTCTGTTTGTTGGCGACGGTGTGGGCCATAAATACTCCTCTAGAGTATCTTGTTCTCACACGCCAGTCGCTCTACAAGCCCGTTTCCTGTTGGGGAGTAGCTGCCGGCGGCGATCGCCGGGGTCGGGTCAACACACTCGCGTTTCAGCGCGTGGTCCGATCAGCGGTCACACCGCCTAGCGAAACCAGCGCATCCGACGCCGCCCCGGCCGGCGTGGATCGCGCTGTCGCGTGCCCGGTGGAGCTTCCCCATGACGCCTGGCGCCATCGCCGTCCTGTCTCTCAGCATGTCGACGGACGCCTTCGCGGCGGCGGTCGGTCGAGGCGCCTCCCATCGGCCAAACTTCGCCGGCGCGGTTCGCGCCGGCGCCGTGTTCGGCGTGATCGAGGCGGTGACGCCCGTTATTGGTTGGGGGTTGGGCCTTGTGGCCGCGGGCCTGGTGGAAAGGATCGATCACTGGATCGCCTTCGTTCTCCTCGTCGCTGTTGGCGCCAAGATGATCTGGGAGGCGACCCGGCCCCAGGCGGCGGACGGGGGCGAACCCGCCCGTCGGTCCGGCCCGTGGGCGCTGGTCGCAACGGCGGTGGGGACCAGCATCGACGCGGCGGCGGTCGGCGTCGGTCTTGCATTCCTGGGCGCCAACATCTGGATCATCGCGCTGTCGATCGGCCTGACGACCTTCGTCTTGACCACGACGGGCATGCTGATCGGCCGCGCCGTCGGAGGGCGGTTCGGCAAGGCCGCAGAGCTGATCGGTGGACTGGCGCTGATCGCATTGGGATCAGTCATTCTGATCGAGCATCTAACGGGCTGAGTGCGGCACAGTTTCTCTCAACTCAGGCTTGTGCGTTTTCTGCAGCCGCGCTTACCCTGAGCGCGGAGGCGATGAATGGGACATTTTCTGCATCGACCGGAATGCCGGTCATGGATCTATCCGTGGCGGTGTCCAGACTGCGCGTCGGCGATCTTCGTTTATCAATGCACCTGCGGCAGCGGCGTCTTCTTCGAGACCAGTCAGCCGCCGTGGCCTCGGCATGACTGCGGCGCCGCCATCGTCAAGCAGTCGATGGCGGGCGCGGGAGGCTGGCTGAAGGCCGGTCTCGACCCGGCGACCGGCAAGGGCAAACCGCTCGCGGGGCTGAAAGGATTCGTCGCCTTGGGTTCAGGCACGCCGGCCGATCTGCCGCCCGAGGCCCATCAGCCGCCGCCGGTCGGCGTGGTGGGGATCAAGGCGATGGATCCCATGCCCGGGGAGACCGAGAGCTTTATCGGCGTACTGCGCGATGTGAAGGCCGACACGTCCCGGCTGGAACTCCTCTATCAGGGTCTCGGCGACCTGGGCCGCAAGCTGCTCGATCTGCCGGCGCGCAGCGCGGCGCGGCAGATCACGGCCGAGAAGAACGACCTCGACCCGATCGAAAGCTACACCGCGGTCATCGCCAAGGACGTGTTGGCCGGGGCGGGCGTCGGCCAGATGGTCTGGATCGAACTGGAGGCGCGCCATGCGGCGGAACGGTCCGCCTGGGTGGTGACGAGCCTCGGCGCTCTGGATTGAAAGGAGTGGGGGATGGGCAACAAGGAGTGGCCGGACGACTGGAAGGTGGGAAACGGGTCGGCGCGGGTCGGATTGATGCTCGTGCTGGCGCCGGTCGCGGCCGTCGTGATCGCCGTGATCCTGAGAGCGGCATGGCCGACGATCGCGGCGTGGTTTCAGCCGTGATCCAATCGATGGTTTCGGCCTTGCGGCGCGGACTCCCTTCGGGGAGACTCGCGGGATGAAGAAGAGCCTCGATCATTTGCCGGCGCGCAAGCAGGCCGAACTGCGCCGGGTGGTCGAGATCATCAAAGAGGCGTTCGCCGAGGCTATCGCCACGCGGCGCGCCGAACGGCTGAAGAACGGCAAGATCCTCAAGGTCATCCTCTACGGATCGTATGCGCGGGGCGACTGGGTGCATGACCCGGTCGGGCGCTACTTCTCGGACTTCGACCTGCTGGTCGTCGTGGACCACGAGGACCTGACCGACGGCGAGTTCTGGCATGACGCCGAGAACCGGCTGATGCCCCTCGGGCCCGACATCAAGACGCCGGTCAGCCTGATCGTTCACAGTCTGGATGACGTGAACGAGCAACTGGATCGCGGACGTTACTTCTTCGCTGACATCGTGCGGGAGGGCGTCGTGCTTCACGACACGGCCGGCGCCAAGCTGCACAAGCCGGCGGACTTGAAAGCGGCCGTGGCTCTCGAAGAGGCGGAGCAGCATTTCGAGAAGTGGACCACGAGTGCTGCGGGCGCTCAGGTAGGCGCTCGCTTCTTTATCGAGAACAAGCAGCCGAACTGGGCAGCATTCCTACTCCATCAAGCAGCCGAGCACCTCTATCACTGCGTCCTACTCGTGGTGACCCTCTATAGCGGCAAGGCGCATAACCTGTCCTTCCTGCGCAAGAAAGGTGAGGCCATCGACGCGCGTCTGGCCGAGGCCTGGCCGCGCGAGACCAAGTTCGAGCGCCGCTGCTTCGAGCTGTTGCGCGAGGCCTATGTGAAGGCGCGTTACTCCAAGCACTACAAGATCAGCGACGAGGAATTGGCCTGGTTGACCGAACGGGTCGAAGTGCTGCGCGGCTTGGCGACGACGGTCTGCGAGGAACGGCTTGCGCATCTGCGCAAGGAGGCGGGCGATGGCGCGTGAGCTGTTCGACTCGCGCCTGTTGGCGACCATGGAGGCGGCGCGGCTCGCCGCGGAGCCGTTCGAGAGCATCCGGCGCGAAACCGCGCTAATGAGGGCGGCCGGCGGCTATGGCGCGGCCGGCCTGGCGACGCATGAGAGCGCGATCGCCATGGCGGCGGCCGGCGCCTGGCCGTCGCGTGATCGCATCGGGGGCCTCGACGCCATGATGCGGGCCCAGGCGGAGGCCGACCGTCTCTATCGCGCCGCTTTCGCGCCGGGCTTCGTCGACCGCGCCGAGCACATCGCCCAACTCGCCGCTGGCTACGCCCTGCCGAGCGTACTGGAGCGGTTCCGGACGCCGACGGACGACTTCGTCGATCGCATCCTACGGATGTCGGACAGCGGTCTAGGCGTCGCCCCCCTCGCCCTGTCGGAACGCCCGCAAATCGAAGCCTTTGCGCGGGCGTCGGCGATGGCAGATATGTTCGCCGATAGCGAGCGGCTGACGCGCGGCGTGCGAGAGGCTGTCGGCGTTTTCTCGATCACCGACATGCCTCAGTTCGCCAATCTGGCCGGCTATCGCAATTTCTTCGACGCTGCGGGTTTGCGGCTATCGCACTGGCCGAGACGGCGCCTTCTGACCATGGCCGAGAAGCGACGCCGACTGAAGGCGCGGCTCCAGGCCAACTCGGCTCCGCCGCATGTGAAGCGCGCCAAGACGCTGGTTCACCGCTACGAGCTGACCCTGCGGGAGATTCTCGATGCTGTGATGGCGGAGACCTACGGCGAGGATTGGCCGGATGAGCGCCTGCCGCTGTGCGACTGCAAGGACTTGCTCGGAAAGTGGAAGAATCGGGGAGGGGAGGTGCTGGACCACGCGGACTACACGCACTACGCGCGGATCATGAGCCACCCGGAGCATTTCCAAGCGATCTTCGAGGCCGGTTTCGACGATCCTGAGGCGGTGTTCGATCTGCTTAAACAGGCCGGAAAGCTGCGCGCGGCCTCGCACCACGCGCACCTGTTTACGCCCGAGGATTTGAAGGCGCTTCGGCTGACCTGGAACCAAATCGAAACGGGATTGCTCGCGCTCACCCCCGATTTTGATCTCGAATAGGCTGGCCGATGAAATGTCGCCTGGCTTGAGGCAAGCACGGACGGAGGCCGACCATGAACTTTCTGATCGTTTTCCTCGGCGCCGGCTTGGGCGGCGCCCTGCGGCACGCAGTCAACATCGTGGCCGGTCGGGCGGGCGGGCTCGATTTCCCCTATGGAACCCTCTCCGTCAACGTGGTCGGATCGCTGCTGATGGGTCTCGTCGCGGGATTCTTCGCCCTGAGAGGTGAAGCTAGCCAGCACATCAGGCTCTTTCTGACGACCGGGCTCCTTGGTGGCTTCACCACCTTCTCCGCTTTCTCCTTGGAGACCCTGCTTCTCTGTGAGCGAGGAAGGCTCGGGGCTGCAGTCGGCTATGCGATTGTCAGCGTGGTCGCGTCTGTCCTGGCTTTGGGCATTGGGCTGGTCATCGCGCGGCGCCTCCTGTGAGCCCGCTGACAAAAGCGCTCCAGAACCGCCTTCGCCCTCGAACCAAACACCACTCAGGACGATAAGAAACCGCCGCCCTTGATCCCGAGCCGCTCAGGAGAGTCCGTGCCGTTCCCAGACTTCGATCCCGTGATCGTCAGTATCGGTCCTCTGGACATCCGTTGGTACGCCCTCGCCTACGTCGCTGGCATCGTATTGGGCTGGTGGTATGCCGCGCGGATCGCCAGGTCCCCAGCGCTGTGGGCGCCCGGCAAGCCGCCGATCACGGTCCAACAGCTCGACAACCTGATGCTGGGCGTGACCCTGGGCATCGTCCTCGGCGGGCGCCTGGGATACGCCCTGTTCTATCAGCCGGACCTGTATGGACAGCTGTTCACCGGCGAGACCCTGACGGAACGGTTCGCCCTGTTCCGATTGTGGGATGGCGGGATGTCGTTCCATGGCGGCCTGATCGGCGTGACCCTGGCCATGGTCGTGTTCGCGCTTCGACATCAGGTTCGCCTGCTCAGCTTGGGTGACCTGGTCGCGCCCGTCGTGCCGATCGGCCTTGGCTTCGGGCGGATCGCGAACTTCATCAACGGCGAACTCTGGGGCCGCACGACCGAGGCGCCTTGGGGCATGGTGTTCTGCAATGCCCGCATCCAGCAGATGTACGGCTATTGCCCGGCCGGCATGGAGCCGCGCCATCCCAGTCAACTGTATGAGGCCGGGCTCGAGGGGGTGTTGCTGTTCGTCGTCCTGTGGCTCGCGGTCTACAAGGCCCGGCTGCTGGCCAGACCCGGGTTCGTCGCGGGCCTCTTTCTGCTCGGCTATGGCGTCATCCGCGCCTCGCTCGAGAACGTGCGCCAGCCCGACGCCGGTCTCGACAATCTGCCGTTGGGCCTGACGATGGGGATGATCCTGTCGACGCCGATGATGCTGCTCGGCGCCTGGCTGATCTGGCGGGCGTGGAGGCGGCCGGTGGCGGAATGAGTGCTGATGATTGACTTGCGCAGGTCGGCGGCGTCGATTGGAGTATCGGAGCGACCCAGAGGCCCCATGAAGAAGTCAGCGCTCGCGGTCGGGGTCGATGTTCCCTGGGTGACCAGTTGGACCGAGGAACCGGTCATCGGCATCCGGCCGTGTCCGACCGTTCAGGGTCGTCCCGCCCTCGTTCAGGTCCAGAACGCGGGATATGGCCGGCCTCAGTATTCCAAGAACCATCTGGTCCGGCAGCGGCAGACCATGCTGGGCATGCTCTGCCCGATGTGCGGCGAACCGACGGCGCCGGACGACCGCTGGACGCAGGTGGCGCGCCGAACCTCGGCGGGATTGTTGCGCCGGCAGGGCAAATGCCATGGTCTGCCGCATGAGATCGAGGACCGAAGGGTCGTCATGGATGCCGGTTCGATCGCCCCGCTTCACCGCGCCTGTGTCGATCGTTCTCTCGCTCACTGTCCGCATCTGAAAGCGGATCCCAACGTCAATGTCATGCCGTTCCCGGAGAAGTGGACGCTGCTGCCGCTTCTGATCGAGGCGACGCCCATGATCGAGACCGGGGCGACCTTGGCGGGCGCGGGCGTGGCGATCGCGGTCGTGACCTTCCTGCAGCTGGTCGGGATTACAAAACGCATCGACCGCGACTGGCGCTTCCGCAAGCCGCAATCGAGCGGTCATCCATAGCTGGAGGCGCGCCGGATCGCAGCGCGGGCGTGCCGGGTTCAGTTGAGGATTTCGCCGCCGATCGGATCGACCTGACGAAGCTGTCCCTTGTCGTCCTGCACGAACACCTGGGCCGGCTCACCCCTGTCGATCAGCGTGGTCGCGCGGACCAGGGCCGACTCGATGGCATCGACGCTGAAGTCGTAATGACCGGCGTCGCTGCCGTCACGCAGCACCTGCCAGTCGCCGTCTCGCCGGATGACCGCGAACTGAACGGGGGAATGGGTGGACGCCATGGAGGCCTCCCGTTGAAACGCCCTCGGGATGTCAGGGCAGGGACAGAAGAATGCGGATCCAACCGAGATCCTGGAAATACTCGATCGACTCGAACAACGGATAGGCGATCACCATTACCGCTCCGTCCAGAAGGGTACGGAGGAAGAAGCGGGGGCGGATCTCCAGGGTTTCGCCGTCGCGCCACAGGGAAAAGTCCGGCCAGAAGCGGGGCGTTCGCGCGACATAGGCTTCGTAGGTGTCGCCGAAGGTCGAGCGAAGCCAAGTTTCCTCGCGTTTAACCGTCGCGGCGAACACCGCCACGGCGATGAGGAGGAACAGGATGGCGATCGTGGCGCTGCCCGTCAGCGCCCCCATGCCGAAAGCGCCCATGAAGCTGAAGACGTACAGCGGATTGCGGGTGATGGAGTAGGGGCCGCGATCGACGATCTCGGCCTTCTTGCGCCCGCCGATGTACAGCGAACACCAGGCGCGCCCGATGATGCAGATCGCGATCAGCGCCAGGCCGATCGCCTCCAGTCCTTCGTGAAGCACGGTCTCCCCGCCGACCGATCGGGTCACGGCTGAGAAAGCCAGCACCGCCAGGATGGCGACCAGAAGCACGCCTTTGCGGATGCGCTGGACCCGGCGGAGATTGGGAACGGGGGAGGCGGACGCGGTCATTGCAGACCCTCTGTTGAGGTGGAACGCGCCGACGCGCGCGAAGCAGCTTGGTCCGGGGTGGCGGCTTTGGGAAGACGGTGGTCGCTGGCGAAGCGAAGCAGCCGCCACCCCGCCACGGCCCACATCGACCCCACCGCCCAGCCCGCCACGACATCGGTGGGCCAGTGCACGCCGAGATAGACCCGGCTGACGCCGATGGCCAGCACGAGAAGTCCCGTGGTCAGAAGGATCAGAGCGCGCGACCCCCGGCGGGCGACCTGGCTGGCCAGGAGTGCGGCCAGGGTGAAATAGATGGCCGTCGACACCGTCGAATGGCCGCTGGGAAAGCTGTGCGTATAGACGTAGCTCTCCTGAGCGGTGAGGTCCGGGCGTGGCCGCGCGTAAACCAGCTTGAGCAGATCGCTCGTCAGCTCGGCGCCGAGCGCCACGCCCGCCAGGGTGACGGCGGAGCGCCAACGCCGGGCGCGCGCCAGGGCGATCACCGCCACCACGGCGATCAGGGTCAGGACGGTGAATCCGCCCAGGGCGGTGATGTCCCGCATCGCCTCCTCGAGCCAGCGCGGGCCGAGCGGATTGTTCGGATCGCCCGGCGTTCGCAGCATCAGCAGCAGCCGTTCGTCGAGCGCGCGGGTCTCGCCCTCCCGCATCTCGCCGGCGATGGTCAGGAAGGCCCAGAGACCGGCGGAAGCCGCGAGGAAGCCGCCGATCGCGGCGACGGTGAGCCGGTCTCTGGCGCGGCGCAAAAGGGTCAGGGGCAAGCGCATCAGCTGCCGGTGAAGCCGAGAGACGGCTCCATCGCCTCGAAGGTGACCGTCATGCCCCAGCCCTTGCCGAAGGGCGCGGCGATGTGCCCATACCGTAGGGAAAGCTGATCTTCCGCGGCGTCTTCGCCCCTGTGCTGAATCCCGGCGACGTAGAGCGCCGAGGCCAGACCGGTTCGATCCGCGCCCGACTCGCAGTGGATCAAGATCGGTTTGGGCGCGCGTTGCATGATCTGGATCAGGCGCCAGGCCTCACGGCGGGTGATCCCGCGTTTGGCGGACATGCGGAAGTCGATGTGGCGCAAGCCGAGCCGTCGGGAGGTCGCCACCTCGTCCTGATACCAGCCGTCCGATAGGTTCTCGCCTCGCAGGTTGATCACGGTCTTGATGCCGTGCTCGCGGACATAGCGCTTCAGGGCCGCCGGCGTCGGTTGGGCCGACCGATAGACCTCGCCCTCGGCCACGGTGTGGAAGTTGCCGGTCATGGCCGTGACCCCGACGTAGGCGATCACGATGGCGATCAGGATCGCGGCCAGCAGGCCGACCCTGAACGCGATGCGCCCCAGGAGGGTCAGCAGTCTTGGGCGTCGTCGCGCCGCCAGGCGTTCGATGATCATCGGCGGCTTTCCCGCAACGGCGTCGACAGACGGGCCAGAAGGGCCGGGCAGAAGATCAGGATCAGCGGCACCCCGGCGATCAGGCCGGTGATGATGGCGATAGCGAGCGGCTTCTGCATCGCCGAGCCTTCCCCGAGCCCCAGAGCCAGAGGCGACAGGGCGAGAATGGCGATCAAGGCCGACATCAGGATGGGTCGAAGGCGCGCGCGTCCCGCGGCGATCAGGGTCGGCGCGTCAGGCCTTCGATCCGCCGGCAGTTCGGCCAGATAGAAGACGCCGAGCTCGGCGACGATGCCGATGACCATGGTCAGGCCCATCATGGCCGAGATGTTGAGTTCCGTGCCGGTCGCCCACAGGCCGAGGAAGACGCTCGACGCGGCGAGCAGCAGGGTGACGACGATGCTCACCGCCGCCGGCCAGCCGCGGAAGAGGTAGAGGAACAACAAACCGACCAGCACCAAGGCGCTGACGAACACCACGGCCAGATCGCGGAAGGACTTCTGTTGCTCGGCATAGAGCCCGCCGTATTCGACGCGCACGCCGGAGGGCAGGGCGAGCGACGAGACCGTGCGCTGCACTTCGCGCATCGCCGAGCCCAGGTCGCGCTTGTCCAGACGCGCTGTGACGGCGACGAGCGGCTGGAGGTTCTCGCGCGTGATCTGCGGCTGGCCGGGCGCGATGGCCAGGGTGGCTACACGCGAGAGCGGCAGGGTGTGGCCGTCCGGCGCGCGCAGGGGCAGGCTCTCCAGCGCCCGCACGCGATCGCGCAGCGTGCCGTCGGTCCAGACGCGGACCCCGACCAGCTTCTCGCCCTCTTGGATCTGGCCGATGACATTGCCGCCGACCAGAAGCTGGAGTTGGCGGGTGACGGCCTCGGGGTCGAGGCCCTCGAGAGCGGCGGCGGGCCGGTCGACGGTGATGACCACCGCATCGCCGGCGACCCGCAGGCCGCCGTCCACCTCGACGACGCCCCGGATCTTGCCGATCGCGTCGGTCACCATGGGCGAAGCCGCCTTGAGCGCGGCCTCGTCGGCGCCCAACAGCTTGACCTCGATCGGCTGCGGGACGGCCGTCAGGTCGCCTATGAGATCCTCCATCAGCTGGGCCGTCTCGACGGTGAGCCCGGGAACGGTCGCCTCGATCTTGCCGCGGACCTCCGCGGTGACGACCTCGATCGGGCGGCGGCCCTTGGCCTTCAGCCGGACGAAGAAGTCGCCCTCGTTGGCTTCGGAGAGGCCGCCGCCGAGTTGAAGACCGGTGCGGCGCGAATAGCTTTCGACATCGGGCGTGGCTTGGAGGATCGCCTCGACCTGGCGCAGCAAGCGGTCGGTTTCGGTCAACGAGGCGCCGGGAGCGGCGTAGTAGTCGAGAATGAAACCGCCCTCGTCCATCTTCGGCATGAAGCCTGAGCCGACCCGGGTGTAGGCGAGCCCGCCGACGAGGAGCAGGGCGGCCCCCACGATCAGAGCCCATCGACCAGGCCGGCCGAGGACGCGCGACATCAAGGCTTCGTAGCGACCGCCGAACCGCTCAAGCAGATTCCCGGCCCGCTCAGCCTGTTCGACGTCCCTGTCGCGCACCCATTTCTCAGCCAGGAGGGGCGCGACGAACAGGGCGAACACCAGGGACACCGCCAGCGAAGCCGACATCGTGATGGCCAGCGCCTTGAAGAAGCCGCCGGTGACGCCGCCGAGGAAGGCGAGGGGCGCGAAGACGAGAATGGTGGCCAGGGTGGATCCGATCAGGGGACGGGCCATCTCCGCGGCGGAACCGAGAACGCCCTGGTCTTCGGAGCCTCCGCGCCGTTTCTCCTGGAGACGGCGCATGAGATGCTCAAGCATCACCACCGCATCATCGACCACCAGGCCGACGGCTGCGGCCATGCCGCCGAGCGTCATCATGTTGAAACTCATCCCGAACAGGGCGAGCGCAATGCAGGTCGTCGCCAGCACCGCTGGCAGCATCAGGGCGACGATCAGCATGAAACGCAGACTGCGCAGGAAGACGAACAGCACCACGCCCGCCAACAGGGCGCCGAGCAGTATCGCGTCCCGCACGCTGCCGGCGGCCGCCGTGACCAGCTGCGACTGATCGTAGAAGGTCACGATGCGAACATCGTGCGGGGTCTCGGCCTTGAAGGCCGCGATCCTGCGTCGAACCTCCTTGACGAGACCCACGCTGTTGGCGTCCGGCGTCTGGCGAATGTTGAGCAGGACCGCATCCTGCCCCTGGGATGTGACCCGGGTCCATTGCGGGGTCTGCCGAACCACCACTTCGGCGATGTCGTCGAGTTCGACCACGCCGCGGGCGCCGGTCTGGATCACGGTCCTGCGGATGTCGTCGACGCTCGTCAGCTGATTGTCGGTCAGGACCAGATACAGACGGTAGCGGTCTTCCAGACGACCGGCGGCCACCACCACATTGTTGGAGGAGAGAACGCGGGCCAGATCCTCCACCGATAGACCGAGCGCCTGCAGGCGCGCCGGGTCGGCCAGCACCTGGTATTCCTTCTCCTGGCCGCCGAGAACATCGACGCTCGCGACGCCGGGCGTCGAGGACAGAAGGGGGGCCAGCTGGAGCTGGGCGAAATCCCTCAACGCCACCGGATCGCGGGTCTGGGAGACCAGAGCCAGTCCCAGCACCGGAAAGACCGTCGGGTCCATGCGGCGGACTTCGAAGCGCGTGCCGGCGGGAAGGTCAGGGACGACGGCGTTGACCGCCGATTCCGCCTGAAGGGTGGCGGCGACCATGTCCGCGCCCCAGGCGAAGTTCACCGACAGTTCGGCGGAGCCCCGACTGCTCGTGGATCGAACCGAAACGACGCCTGGAACCGTTCTGAGCGCGCGTTCGACCGGACGTGTGACCTGACTGACCATCTGCTCGACCGGCCGGTCGCCGGCGTCGATGGCCACCACGACGCGGGGGAAGTCGATGCGCGGGAACAGGCTGACGGGCAGGCGGAACGCCGCGGCGGATCCCGCCAGGCCCAGCAGGACGAACGCCAGCAGGACGAAGCGAATCTGACCCGAGAGCCAGCGCGTCATGAACGGCCCGCCGCCGTCGGGCGCGTGATGGCTTCGCGCACGGCCATGCCGTCCGTGAGTGAAGGGCCGCCTTCGATCACCACTCGGTCGCCGGGCCGCAGACCGGAGACGAGCTCGACCCGGTCCGATTGTTCCAGGCCGATCTGAACAGGACGTCGCGCCGCCTTGCCGCCGACGACGACGAAGACGTAGGGCGTTTCACCGTCATAGAGGATGGCGGTGCGAGGCGCAGTCAGAACGCCGTTGCGTGTTGCGACCACCACCTGAGCCTTGATCGCTTCGCCCGGCAGCAAGGGCGCGCCGGGAGGAACCGGCGCCAACAGCGCGGCCAGGCGGGTGGTAGGATCGACACGCCGATCGATGGAGGCGATCCGGGAGGCGGCCGAGCCGCCCTGATCGTGCAGACCCGTGAGGGTCAGAGGCGCTCCGGCCCGAAGACGCTGGGCGTCCTCGACCTCGACCCCGAGCCGAGCGTTCAGCCGGCCGGCCGCGCCCAGGCTGGCGACCACTGTTCCGGCCGGGGTGAGGCTTCCGGGACTGCTCGGCAAGGCGTCGATGATGCCCGCCGCCGGCGCGGTGAGGGTCAGCCGTCCCCCTTGCGTCAGACGCCGTAGATTGGCGCTGGCCTGGCGCGCGGTCTGGGCGTTGGCGCTCGCCGTCTGGACTTCGGCGTCCGAGGCCAGCCCGTCGGCCCGCAGACGACGGAGCCTGGCGGCTTCGGCCTCTGCGACCTGCGCTTCGCGGGCCAGCCGGTCCAGATCGAGCCGGGTCTGGGGACTGGCGCCGAGCGTGACGACCGGCTGGCCCGCACTGACGGACTGTCCGACCCGAACGTGAATCTGAATCACCTGGGCCTCGAAGGGCGCGGCGAGGGCGCGAAGGCCAGCCGCATCGAACTCGACCTGTCCGTAGGCGGTGATCGTCTCGTCGAGGTCGGCCAGCGCGACCGGCGCGGTGCGAACCTGCGCCACGGGATCAGCCGCCTTCTCGGCCGGCTTGGAACAGGCGATCGGCGTTGCGGCGAGCATTAGTGACAGGATCAAGCGGCGCATGCGTCGGCCTCCAACTCTCGCCCGGCGGCCATTTGAAGGGCGCGCCACTGCTCAGCCATGGCCTGGTCGAGGGCCGCCAGAGCGATTTCCTTGTCCAACAGGGAGAGCCGCGCCGTTTCGGCGATGACTTGCGCAATGTCGCCCCGTGTGCCGGCGCGTTCGAAGGCTTCGACGGTCGTCCGCAGCGGGCCGACCTGCGCCAGCAGATCAGATCTCTGTCTGCGGCCGATCTCCAAAGCGGATGACAGGGTGGCGAGATCGGCCCGCGTCGCGAACAGACGCGCCTCATATTCCACGCGGAGCTGTTCGCGGGTGGCTTCCTGAATGGCGATCTGACCGCGGTTGCGGTTCCATAGCGGCAAATCGAATCCGACCGCGACTCCGTTGGTGCGAACGGCGCCAGTGTCCCGCGCCGCGTTGAGCGACAGATTGAGACGGGGGTACTGCTGCAGCACAGCGACATGCAGCGCCGCCTCCTGGGCCTCGTATCCGGCTCGGAGCGCCGCCAGGTCCAAACGGTCGGACAAAGCCCGCGCGACGAGCGCCTCGGACGCCGGCAGGCAAGGCGGGGCCGGGGCGAGCGGGGCCAGGCTGATCTGCACCTGCGGGCTGAGCCCCAGGATGGCGTTCAACTCCAGGCGCGCCGCCGTCAGATCGCGCTCGGTCGTGCGCGCGCGGTCGGCGGCGTCAGCCTCCGCCAGTCGGCGAGCCTCGATATCGACCGCCGACAGATCGCCACGGGCCACCGCGCCCAACGAACGGTTCAGCACTGAGGATGAGATAGCCTCAGCCTCCCGAGCGAAGGTCAGGGCCGTTTCCAGGCCCTGAATTCGGGCCGCCAGCACCGAAGCTTGGTTCCCCGTCTGCCATTCGAGCCAAGCCAGATCGAGGCGCGCCTGGCGCTCGCCCGCCCGCGCCCCGCGCAACGCCTGGGGTCGAATGTAGAAGGCGGAGGTGTCCAGGCCGAGCGATGCGGCGAGCGCATCGACCAGGCCGGGCGCCGACTGGGGGCGGTCCAGGCTGGCGCTGAACTGCGGATCGGGGAGAAGCCCGGCTTCGAAAACCTGCGCCTGCGTGACGCCGACGCGGGCCCGCTGCGCGCGGAGCTCCGGGTTGAGCACCACGGCGAGGGCGGCGAGGTCCGCCGGGTCCAGCGGAGCGGTGAGGTCCACGCCGATGGCCTGACCGTCGCGCTCGAACCGGCCGATTGTCGCAGGCGTCGGATCCGCCGGAAGCGTCGTGGTCAGGGCCTCTGGCGCATAGACCGCGCATCCCGCCAAAGGAGCGAGCGCGCAAAGCGCCAGGATGGCGGCGGGCCTTGCCCCAGGTCTCATGAATCCCCTCATAGCGTCGGGAGCGCCACGCGCACCGCCAACCCTGGATGGTTGGACCCTATCATGAGTTCGCCTTCGTGGAGCGCCGTGATCGCCGCGACGAGGGAGAGGCCGAGACCCTGTCCCGGCATGTGCCGGCTGCTATCGAGCCGATGGAAGCGGCGCGTCAGGCGTCCCAGTTCATCCTCGGGGACGCCGCATCCCGAGTCCCGGACCGCCAGGACCACTTTTCGGTCGTCCTCGTAGGCCTCGATCTGGATCCGGCTGCCTGGTCCCGAATGCGCCAAGGCGTTGTCGACGAGATTGGTGAGGAGCTGCACGAGCAGCTCGGGATCGCCCATGACTTCCGCGTCGCTGTCCACGACCCGCGTCAACAGATGTCCACTCTCCTCGCTGACCGGCAGGTAGGCGTCGAAGACGCGCTCGATAACCCGCTCCAGCTTCACGGGCTGGAAGTGGCTGCGGCCGGCGCCTCCCTCAAGTTGGCCGATCCGGAGTAGCGCCGAGAAGGTTTCGAGCACCTGATCGAGATCGGTGATGGCGGCCGAGACCGTCGAGATCGGCACCCGATCCTCAATCGCGTCCGTCTGGGCGCGATCCAGCCGTTGGCGCAGGCGATTCAGCGGTGTTCGCAGATCATGCGCGATATCTGTCGACACATGGCGCAGGGCGTCGAGGGCCTTCTCCTGCCAGTCGAGCAGGGCGTTGAGGTTGCCCCGGACGATTTCCAGCTCGAGGCCGAGACCGACCGAGGGCACGCGTTCGCCGCGCCGCCCTTCCATGATTCGCGCCGCCGCCCGGTTGATCCGGTTGAGCCGGGAGCCGAGCAGGCCGCCCGCGGCGGCGCCCGCCAAACCCGCGACCAGGGCGAGTCCCGCGACGGCCCAGATCCCAAGCTGATGGATCAGCTCTTCCAGTTCGTGGAGAGCATAGGTCGACTTGCCGACGACGAGCACGCCGTCCGGCAGGTCGGTCGTCAGGGTTTTGACCGGGATTTCCTCGACGTCGCCGCCGTCGTCTTCCGGATGGGGCAGCTGGATTTCGTCGAGACCGCGCCGGGGCATCAGACCGTCGGGAAGTTGCCCCGCCAACCGGCGGCCTTGCGCGTCCGTCACGCTGTAGACGAAGGGGCCCGCGAGACGGCTTCGAGCCTGAACCTTTCGGATCAACGCCGCCTGATCGGCGCCGCCGTCCTCGGCGAGCAGAACCTGCGTCTCCGTTCTGAGATCAGCGGTGAGGGCGTCGGCCGCGTAGCGGCCCACCGCGAAGTCGAAGGTGGCCCAAAGCGCCCCTCCGCCGAGCGCGAAGACGATCGCATAGACCAGCGCCAGCCGGAACGCGACGGAACGGAAAGCCCTAGTCAATGTCGGTCAGCCGATAGCCGGTGCCTCTGGCGGTCTGGATGCGTTCCTGGCCGAAGGGTTTGTCCACCTTGGCGCGCAAGCGGCTCATATGGGCGTCGATGAGATTGGCGCGGGGTTCGAAATCGAATCCCCAGACCTTCTGCAGCAGCATTTCCCGCGTCACGACGAGACCCGCGTGCCGCACAAGAAATTCGAGCAGACGATACTCCTGAGGCGTCAGCTCGAGATCGACGCCGTTCCGCCGCGCCGTTCGGGAGCCCAGATCGATTTCAATGTCGCCGGTTCGCAGTTTGTCGCGCATGTCCAACGCGGGCGCACGGCGGCCGAGGGCGTTGACGCGGGCCAGCAACTCGCTGAAGGCGTAAGGCTTGACCAGGTAGTCGTCTCCGCCTGCCTCAAGTCCATCGACGCGGTCTCCGACGCCGCTCATCGCGGTGAGGAAGAGGGTCGGCGTCGAGACGCCCGCCGCGCGGGCGCGCTTGACAATGCTCAAGCCGTCTCCGCCTGGCAGCATGCGATCGACGATGAACACGTCATAGTGCCCCTCAAGCGCCAGGTGCTCGCCGTCGTCGGCGCGTCCGGCCACATCGACGATATGTCCCGCTTCCTTGAGACCGCGCGCCGCGAATTGAGCGGCTTCGGCGTCATCTTCGATCAAGAGGATTTTCACTTTTCCACTCCAGGAGCCCCTCGCCCGGCGGGCCGGGCGAGGTCTTTCCGGTTCAATCCTCGTCTTCCGGACCTTCGCCGTCCTCGGCTTCCGCCGCAGCAGGCGAGACGGCGCCGGAGCTCATGTCAACCGTGTAGCCGACCACGCGCCCGTTTTGGGCCAGCTCGATCTCCCACCGATTGCCGGTTTCATCATCGAAGGCGGCCTCGAGCGCCTTGCCGCCGCCTTGCCGTTCAGCGATGGACACCGCGTCCGCCAGAGACACGCGAGCGGCGAGGGCGGCCGCGATTTCCCGGCCCTCATCTTGGTCTTCGGAGGTCTGCGTTGCGCCGGCGAGAGCGACGCCGCCGACCGCCAGGGTTGTGACCAGAGCCGCGGCTGACAGGCCGATTACGATCTTGCGCTTCATCGTCTTTCTCCACAGCGTCCGGGTTGGACGCATCGACACCTTAGCCAGACGAACCTTCGCCCAGCCTCGCGGGAGCGTTAATCCTTGCTGACGCCAAGCCTTCGCCCAGCCGAGACGGATCTGGAGGTTTCGTCGGATACTTGCCTTGTTTGCCCGCAGAAGTTTAGGCCGGGTCTACGCGTGAGGCGGCCGTCTGAGGCTGGGTGAGAGCGAGGCTTCCGTCGTCGTCCGTGTTGGCGGCGCCAGCCGGCGCGGCCTCTCGAAGGGCTTGATCTGACCGAAAGCCGGGCGTCTTCCGCAACCGGCCGAAGCGAGTTTCTTCCCCGGCCTTCGGCCTCCTCGCGCAAGCCAAGAAACACGCCCCTGCCGGTCCTCCGCTCGCGCTGCGGGGTCTCTCTCGCCTGCGGCGCTCCGACCTGCGGGTCGCCCGTCTCCCGGTCCGTCGATCGCCATCGAGGCCGCGGCAGGCGTGGCTCGACAGAAAAGGAGAGACGACCATGGCCACCATCGGCACCTTCACCCAGCAAGCGGACGGCAGCTACAGCGGTTCGATCAAGACCCTGACCCTC
The DNA here is from genome assembly GCF_049898245.1 of Brevundimonas sp. TSRC1-1. Taxonomy (NCBI): domain Bacteria; kingdom Pseudomonadati; phylum Pseudomonadota; class Alphaproteobacteria; order Caulobacterales; family Caulobacteraceae; genus Brevundimonas; species Brevundimonas sp. TSRC1-1. Next base: position 339,184 of record NZ_JAFCXI010000003.1, on the reverse strand, counting down.
AACGTCAAGGCGGCCCAGCTCCGGGCCAATGAGAAGACCGACGACAAGGCCCCCGACTACCGCATCTTCTCCGGCCAGACCGAGTTCGGCGCCGCCTGGAAGAAGACGAGCCAGCAGAACCGCGACTACCTGTCGGTCAAGCTCGACGATCCCAGCTTCCCGGCCCCGATCTACGCCTCGCTGGTCGAGATCGACGGCGGACAAAGCCTGATCTGGTCCCGCTGACCGGGCCGCGGCGGCGCTGAGCCAGCGCCGCCGCCTTCTTCTCAAATCCATTTCAAGGAGGCCGCCATGTCGCGCCCCACCGAACCCTCACGTCGCGATCTCTACAGCCGCATCACCAACCAGATCATCGCCCAGCTCGAAGCCGGCGTCCGGCCCTGGACCCAGCCTTGGAAAGCCGGCGCCTCCGTCAGCCGCCCCCTGCGTCATGACGGGACGCCCTATAACGGCATCAACGTCGTTCTGCTCTGGGCCGAAGCCGCCGATCGCGGCTACAGCCGATCCACCTGGATGACGTTCCGGCAGGCGCTGGCGCTCGGCGCTCACGTCCGAAAAGGCGAACACGGCGCGATGGTGGTCTACGCCAGCCAGATCGTCCGAGACGGCGAAGATCAAACCGGCGACGAGGTCGAGCGACGCATCCCCTTCCTCAAGGCCTACACAGTCTTCAACGTCGATCAGATCGAAGACCTGCCGGATCGCTACGGCGCGTCGGAAACGCTCATCATCAATCCGGACGAACGGATCGCCCGCATCGACGCCTTCTTTGAAAACTGCGGCGCGGAGGTCCGTCACGGCGGCGGCTGCGCCTACTACGCGCCCGGTCCGGACTATGTGCAGATGCCGCCGTTCGAATGCTTCGAGAGCGCTGACGGCTACTATAGCACGCTGGGGCACGAGATGACGCACTGGACGCGGCATGCCACACGCCTTGATAGGGACTTCGGACGCCAGCGCTTCGGCGATCCGGCCTATGCGCGCGAGGAACTGGTCGCTGAGCTGGGCGCCGCCTTCCTCTGCGCAGATCTTGGCCTGACCCTCGAACCGCGGGAGGACCATGCGGCCTATATCGCCAACTGGCTTCAGGTTCTGAAAGACGACAAGCGCTTCATCGTCTCGGCGGCGTCTCACGCTCAAAAAGCCGTCGATCACCTGCGCGGACTGCAGTGCTGATCGCCAGGCGGGCCGGCCAACGGCCGGCCCGTCTGCTCAGAAGTCGAGGAAGAGCGCGGCCTTGTGACGATCCGCAAGGCTGACGATCGTATGGGTGAACGCCGCGTTCTCCGCGTAACTGGCCTCGAGAAGGCGGATTAGGCGCTCACGGTTTCGCGCCTGTGCCCGCGACAGGTTAGCCTTCAGGTCCAGGACGTCCTCCGCCGTACTCTCCGATACCCAGCTGAAGAAACGTCCCAGCAGGCCGACCAGAACATCCGAAATCTGAACCCCCGGCTCGTCGTGCGAGCGCAGAACAAAACGGTAGTTGCAGAACGGCGCCCCTTGGTCGGTCAAGGTTAGAGCGGCGAGTTCGTTGGAGACGACGTCCTCGGCGTCGAAGATGTGGCTGGCGTTCTTCAGGATGCAGATCCGCTCGAGGAAGAAATCCCTGAAGCCGTCGATCAGAACCCGCGGCGTCCCACCCTCGATGAAGGGCAACGGGTTGTGGCGCCCCATCTGAAGGAGACCCCGGAGCATCTGATAGCTGAACGGATCGAGGTCATCGGAGTAGTCGCTCGCGAACTCGATCAGCGCGGTCATGAAGGCGTGGCGGTTCTCCGGAAGAAGGTCGGGGTAGTCGAACCGCGCCATCAGAGCTGCGGTCCGAGAGCGGTCGGCTCGGAGTACGGTTGAGAGATCCGACTTCAGGGTCTCGTCGAAGCCGCCGGGCATCTCGCCGGCGGCCAGCACCGAGTCCACGACATCAACGACAGACCAGTAAAAGGGATCGAGCGCGAGGTAGTGGACCAGGAGTTCTTCCTCGAGCGCCCACTCGAGAAACACTTCCAGCTTCCGCGCACCCAATACGGTCGGAAAGTCGCCCTTGCCGAACAGCGCGAACTTGAGCTCCTCGGCGTTGGGGTGAATCCGCGCGCGTTCTCGCAATCGACCCAGGTCGACCGGCGTCGCATCCCGCCGCGCGAACCCGCCGAGCACCCAGCAGTTCAGGACCGGCACGTTGAAGGCGTTGGTCTCCAGATGCAGTCGCCGGATGTTGTTGGTTTCGTCGTAGTGAAGGACGTAGGCGACGTCCGCCCGATGGAGGTCGTTTCGGACGATGGAGGGAAGCCGCATCGCGTTGACGTCGATGGGCTCTCGTTCAGCCGGTTCTGTCGGGTGCATGGTCAGCCCTCTGCGCAGTTCGGCAAGGCTCCGGTACGCCTTCTGATGGGATGATTCTCGCTTGGCTCGGCAGGTCTTTGCGAAGTCCGCAGCCGGATGCGCTCGCGTTCCGCCGTTGGGCCTCGGGGCGTGTTCAACCTGGCGGAATCAACGGGGGAACGCGAGCGACCCGCCAGGCTGGGGCGCCCGAAAGGGCGGCGGGCGAGCGGACGTGAACGGCCGCCGAGGGGAGGGCGGGCAGCACCGGAGCTCTACGGGGCGAGGGGGATGACGGTCTAGGGCAGGATAGGCTTTGCGCCGGCAATGTCTGACAAAGCTCTCGACTGATGGACCGCCTCACCCTTCGCCTCTCGCCCGATCTGGCCCGCCGTTTCGACGCCGTAGCGGCGGGACGTGGCGGCCGGTCGAGATTTCTGCGCAGCCTCATGGAAGGCGCCGCGCAGGCGTCTCTTCCCGGGCTCGAGATTCCGCCGCCCGGGGGCAAGTCGGGCAAGCTGACCCTTCGTCTGGGCGAGATGGACCTGGCCCTGCTGGAGACGGAGGCGGCGAGCGTGGGCCTGTCGCGCACCCAATGGTCCGCGGCGTTGATCCGCCGGCGCCTTCACGGCAGGCCCCAGTTCGCCCGGCCGGAGGCCTTGGCCTTCATAGAGGTCCAGCGCGAACTCCGGCGGATTGGCGTCAACGTCAACCAGATCGCCCGCGCCCTGAACACGGCGGTGATGGAAGGGACGGTGCTTGACTTGGAGACGGCGCAGCTGGCGGCCTTCGCCGACGAAATCCGGGCCCATATAACGGGTCTGCGCGAGGCCTTCGACGGCAACCTCATTTACTGGTCGGCCACGGCGTGACGGATTTCCGGACGCCGTTCGGGTTCGAGGAGGCCTTGCGTCCGCCCGTCGATCTTCGCCGTGCGCGGATCACCGCCGCCTTGCTGGGCGGGCCCACCGCCGGGCCGGCGCCGGGAACGCGCGCGCGGCTGATGCGGGTCGTGCGCCGGACGCCGGAGGCGATGGTCAAGATCACGGGCCGGACGCGTGACGGGGGTCACCTGCTGCGTCACCTCGACTACATCTCGCGCAACGGCAAGCTCGTCCTTGAGGGGGCGGACGGCGAACGGCTGGAGGGTCGGGCCGCGGTCCGGACGCTGGCGGAGGACTGGACGGCGGAGCTCTCCGTCGATCCGAGGCAGCGACGGGATTCGCCGGTCTCCCTGTCGATCGTGTTGAGCATGCCGGCGGGGACCGACCCCTTCCGGGTGCAGGACGCGGCCCGCGCCTTCGCCGACCAGACCTTCGGCGGCCGCCATCCCTATGTGTTCGCACTCCACACCGACGACCGTCACCCTCATGTGCATCTGACCGTGCGGGCGCTGGGGCGGGACGGCGAACGGCTGAACCCGCGCAAGGCCGATCTGCAGGTCTGGCGGGACAGGTTCGCAGGGGCGCTTCGGGCGAGGGGCGTTGAAGCCGAGGCGACCCCGCGTCGAGCGCGGGGCGTGGTCAGGAAGGCCGAGCGCCTCCCCGTGCGCAAACTGCGCGAGCGGTTCGTCGCGGGGACGGGCGAAATCCCCACGGTGCTGGCGAGCGCCTATCGCGAGGCCGCAAGACAGGACGGTCGTGGCGCGGCCTGGCTCGAACCGATCTGGGACCGGCAGCTGGCGGTCCGACGCGCCTTTGTCGCCGAAGCGCTCAGGCTGGCCCGGTCCGGCCGCGCCGAGGACCAGGCACTGGGCCGCCGGATCGAGCAGTTCGTGCGCGACATGCCGCCCGTCCAGACCCAAGGACAACAGATCGAGCGTCAGCTTGAGCAGGCGCGGCTCGGGAAGGACCCCGCCCGTCCTCCGACCGGGCCGCCCGATCGATCGGCGGGGCGTCGACGCTAAGCGTCAACGGCTACAGATCGGGCCGGGTTGAAAGGGGTCACGAGGAAGCAGCAGGTTTCGAGCCGCGTCGCGTCTTCGTCGGAGCGGGACCCGGCGCCGCGTGTGGGGCGGCCAGGTCGGTGAGGATCGGACAGTCCGGCCGGTCGTCGCCGGCGCAGCAACGTGCCAGGTCGCGCAGGGTGTCGGCCATGGCGGACATCTCGGCGATCCGGGCGTCGAGGTCGGCGACATGTTTTTCGGCGATGGCCTTCACGTCCCGGCTGGGGCGCTCCCGGTCGCGCCAGAGCGACAGCAGGTGGGTGATCTCCTCGACAGAAAAGCCCAGGTTTCGCGCCCGGCGGATAAACCTCAACTCGTTCACGTCCCGGTCCGAGAAGTCCCGGTAGTTGCTCTCGGTCCGGTCCGCGGGCCGGATCAGGCCGACGGATTCGTAGTAGCGGATCATCTTGCTCGATACGCCCGTCGCCCTGGAGGCCTGGCCGATGTTCATGGATGGGCTCCTTCGAAGCGGGTCTTGAAGCCGCGCAGACGCAGCGCGTTGGTCAGGACGCTGACGCTGGACAGGGCCATGGCGCCGGCGGCCAGCATGGGTGACAGCAGCCAGCCGAACAGCGGGAACAGCAGACCCGCCGCGACCGGGATCAGCACGACGTTGTAGCCGAACGCCCAGACCAGGTTCTGGCGGATGTTGCGCATCGTGGCGCGCGACAGGGCGATGGCGTTTACCGCTCCACGGAGGTCGCCTCCGGTCAGGACCACATCCGCGCTCTCGATGGCGACGTCCGTGCCGCCGCCGACGGCGAGCCCGACATCGGCCGCCGCCAGAGCCGGGGCGTCATTGACGCCGTCGCCAACGAAGGCGACGCGTCGTCCGCCGGCCTGAAGGGCGCGGACGGCCTCGACCTTGCCGTCCGGCAGAACCTCGGCGCGCACCTCGTCGATGCCCAGGCGTCGGGCCACGGCCTCGGCGGTCCGGCGGTTGTCGCCGGTGACCATCGCCACCTTGAGCCCCAGCGCGTGGATCGCGGCGATGGCGGCGGGCGTGGTCGGCTTGATGGGGTCGGCGACGGCGATGATGGCGGCGAGGCGGCCGTCGATGGCCGCATAGAGGGGGCTCTTGCCTTCTTCGCCGAGCCGCTCGGCCTGATCGGCGAAAGCGGACAGGTCGTGGCCGAGACCTCGCATCAGGCGGTCGGCACCGACCTGAACCGAGCGGCCGGCGACCCGGCCTTCAGCGCCGAAACCGGGGCGCGACGAGAAGGTTTCGAGTTCCGGCACGGGCAGTCCCCGTGTCTCGGCGGCCTGGATGATGGCACGGGCGATGGGGTGCTCCGAACGGGTCTCCAGCGCGGCGACCAGACTCAACACCTCGTCCTCGGCGAAGCCCTCGGCGACGGTGAGGTCGGTCAGTTTCGGCCGCCCTTCGGTCAGCGTGCCCGTCTTGTCGAAAGCGACGACTTCGACGCCCTGGAGCGCTTGAAGCGCCTCGCCTTTGCGGAACAGGATACCGAGTTCTGCGGCGCGGCCGGTCCCGACCATGATCGAGGTCGGCGTCGCCAACCCCATGGCGCAGGGGCAGGCGATGATCAGCACCGCGACCGCGTTGACGAGGGCGAAGCCGAGCGCCGGCTGCGGGCCGAACACCAGCCAGACTCCGAAGGTCAGCACAGCGATGGCGATGACGGCCGGAACGAACCAGCCGGTGACCTTATCGACCAGCGCCTGGATCGGTAGCTTCGCCCCCTGCGCCGTCTCGACCATGCGAACGATCTGGGCCAGCACGGTCTCGGACCCCACCTTCTCGGCGCGGAAGCGGAAGGCGCCGGTGGTGTTGATCGTGCCGCCGACGACCTTGGTGCCCTCGATCTTCTCGACAGGAATTGGCTCGCCGGTCAGCATGGACTCATCGACGAACGAGGCTCCCGACAGCACCGAGCCATCGACCGGAATGCGTTCGCCCGGCCGGACGACGATCACGTCGCCGGGCGTGACCTGATCGATCGGCAGTTCAATCTCCGATCCATCCCGCTCCACGCGCGCCGTCTTGGCCTGAAGCGTCATCAGGCGGCGAATGGCTTGGCTGGTCTGGCCCTTCGCGCGCGCTTCGAACCAGCGGCCGACCAGGATCAGGGTGACGATCACCGCCGCCGCCTCGAAATAGACGTTCGCCGTGCCGGCGGGCAGCCACTGCGGCGTGAAGGTGGCGACGGTGGAGAAGGCCCAGGCGGCGGTGGCGCCCAGCACGACCAGCGAATTCATGTCCGGCGTCAGCCTGACGAGGTTCGGCACGCCTTTCCGATAGAAGCGCAGACCCGGCACGAAGAGCACGAAGGTCGCCAGCAGGAAGCTGATGATCCGCCAGGGCGTCATGCCGATGGAGTCCATCAGCCAGCCGTGGGCGCCGGGAATGAAATGCAGCCCCATCTCGATGACGAACAACGGCAGGGTGGCCGCGCCCGCGATGGCGACGGCGCGGCCGAGACCGCGGATTTCGGCGGCGCGCAAGGCCTGTTCGCGATCCTCGCTGGTCGCGTCCGGCGCGGACGCCGCCTCGGCGGTGTAGCCCGCCTTGGCCACGGCTTCTGTCAGAGCGCGGGCATCTGCGGCGCCTTCCAGCACCCGGACGGTGGCGCGCTCGGTGGCCAGGTTGACGCTGGCGTCCACAACGCCGGGGGCGGCCTTCAGGGCGCGTTCCACCCGGCCGACGCAGCTGGCGCAGGTCATGCCGCTGATCTTCAGCTCGAGGGTGTGTTCGATCGGCTCGTAGCCGGCGGAGCGGATCGCCTGGGTCACCGCCTGCGCGGAGCCAGCGTCGTCCAGTTCCACCCGCGCGCGTTCGGCGGCGAGGTTCACCATGGCGCTCTTCACGCCGGGCGCGGCGCGGATCGCCTTTTCGACTCGCCCGACGCAGCTGGCGCAGGTCATGCCGAGCACGGGGATGTCGAGGGTTCGCAGGGTTGTGGCGGTCATAGGGACGGTCTCCAAATCGAAGTCCCGCCCTTGATGAAGGTTCCAGTCATGGGAGGGTCAAGCGCCTTTTTGGAACGGCGTGCGCGCAAGGCTGTTGGTTGGACTTCACCGATGGAGAGCCAAGATGTCGATCACCCTTAAGCCGGGCCTTGCCGGCGTCGCCCTGTCTGCACTGCTGATGGCCTGTACGCCGGCCGAGAACGCCGAAACGGCGGCGGACAGCGGGACCGAGACGGCTGCGACCTCAGAGATGCCGGGCGGCATGGCGGGCGAACCAATGGCCGGTCCGCAGACGCCCTTCAGTCCGTCCGAGAACAAGATGCACCAAGGCATGATGCAGGCCGCCGGGTCGGATGTTCAGGAGACCTACGCCCTGAAGATGATCGAGCATCATCGCGGCGCGATTGAGATGTCCCAGGTCGTGCTGCGTGAAAACCCCGACCCCGCCCTGCGCCGCATGGCCGAGAAGACCATCGCGGACCAGGGCCGGGAGATCCCGATGTTGGAGGAATGGGTCACAGCTCACCGCGCCGGCGGGGCGGGCGACATGCCGGCCCCAGCCCAACCCGCGAGCTGATCGTCCCTGTGAAACGCGCGGGATCGGCGCCTCCCGCGCGTATTTGCATGGGGGCGGCCCGACCTGAGGCTCGGGGCCCCTGGAGGAAACGACATGCACGGCCACAGCTACCGGAACTTGGCGCTCGAGCTGATCCTCGATTTCATCATCATGTATCTGGTGATGTACACGATGATCGCGACGCTGGATCATTTCTACTTCAACCTGAACAACGTCTACATGACGCTGATGATGGTCGCGCCGATGACCGTCCTCATGCTCGTGTTGATGCGCTCCATGTATCAGAACAAGCGCGTCAACTGGATGATTGGTCTCGGGGCCGTTGTGGTCTTCGCCGCCAGCTTCTACGCCATGCGCACTCAGGCGGCGATTGGCGACAAGGAGCTGATCCGGGGCATGATCCCCCATCACTCCGGCGCGATCCTGATGTGCGAGCAGGCCTCGCTCACGGACCCCGAAATCGTCCCGCTCTGCGGAGAGATCGTCGAGGCGCAGAAGCGTGAGATCAATCAGATGCAGTCGATACTGGACCGGCTCTGAACGCGCGTGTCCTAAGGTCTTCTGCTATGCCGCGCGTTGCGAATTGTCCCGTTAGCGGAGATCGTCGGTGAACCGTCGCATGAAGACCCTGGCTGCATGGGCGCGTGGGATCAAACGCGATGTCACCGCCCTCTGGTTTGCGGCGAGAGACAAGCGGACGCCTTTGGCGGCCAAGCTGATCGCCGGTGCGGTCGCGGCCTACGCGCTCAGCCCGATCGATCTGATTCCGGACTTCATTCCGGTGCTTGGCTACCTGGACGATCTAATCATCGTGCCCCTCGGCATAGCAGCGGCGATACGGCTCATACCGGATCCCCTGATGGCGGAGTTTCGCCGTTTGGCCTCTGATCAAGCCGCTCGACCCCGGAGTCTCGCCGCCGCGGGCGTCATCGCCGCACTGTGGGTCGCCGCCGCGGCGGCGTGTGGGTGGGCTCTCCAGAACCTGTTCCTCTGAATTGCCCCGATCGCTGCCTCGAAGGCGTCGCGGTCCGTGAAGCCAATTGCGCTCATTCAGTGGTGATGGGCGTGGACCACGGCATGGCCCTTGCCCCGCGAGATCAGCCAACGATTGACGGGGAAGGCGGCGGCGCCTGCGATCAGGAGCGCGGCTCCGAGGCTGCCCCAGAACAGCGGCGAGTCCACATGGGCGTCCATCGCCCCGGGGATGACCAGCATGATGGCGTTATCGACGATCTCCATGATGGCGATCGAGACCGTGTCGGCCGCCAAAGCCAGCTTCAGAACCGCCCCGAACGCCAGACCCGCCCGCAACAGCGGGACCATAGTGAAGGCGTAGCCAAAGACGAAGGCCAGCCCCACGGCAAGGCCGATGGTCGACAGGGCGCTCCATCCGAGCGCCGTTCCGATGATCATTCCCAGCACTTCGCCGACGGCGCAGCCCGAAAGGCAATGCAGCGTCGCGGTGAAGGCTAGGCGGTTCAATGAAACGCCATGGGCGCGCGCCTGCTCGTCGGGCGCGGCATCTTGCGCTTGGGGGTCGTGATTATGGTTCATCATGTCGCTCCTGCCGTTCCTTCTGCACCTTCCCAGCATGGCAAGGTCAAGCATGCCGTTCGCCCCTTGACCTTGCCATGCTGGGAAACCCCACCTGCCTCATCGTCGATCGACAAAGGAGATGACGATGATCGAGTTGAAGGTTGAACGGATGACCTGCGGCGGCTGCGCCGCGACCGTGAGGGCCGCCGTGCTGGAGGTGGCGCCCACGGCCCGGATGGAGATCGAGGTCGCTACGGGGACGTTGCGGGTGGAAGGCGACGCCGACGAGGGCCGCGTCCGGGCGGCGATCGAGCAAGCCGGCTACGGCGTCGCCTGAACGAGTGTCGCGGCCGGTCCTTGGATCGGCCGCGATCGTCCTTCATGAGGGGAGCGCCCGTGAGGCGCGTAAAGAAGCAGAAGGCCGGGATCGGCCAACGTCTGGAGACTGAGTATGCGTCACTTCAATCCCGCGCCGTTCATCGCCGTGGCGGCGGCCGTGGCCTTCGCCGCTGGACCGGCGGCGGCCCACGCCAGGCTGGTCAGCGCGACGCCGGCGCCCAACGCGACCGTGGCCGCGACGCGGACGGTCACCCTGACCTTCAGCGAGCGCACGGTGCCCGCCTTTTCCGGCTTCGACGTCGTCAATGCGGCGGGGGAGAAGGTCGCGATCCGAACCTCGGTCGCCGAGGACGGCAAGACCCTGACGGGTGCCCTGACCCGCCCGCTGGCTGCCGGCGCCTACCGCGTCGACTGGCGCATCGCGTCGAGCGACGGCCACCGCATGACGGGGTCCTACACCTTCTCGGTGCGCTGACGCCGTGCTCGAGGTCGCGGTCATTGTGCTCCGCTGGCTTCAATACAGCGGTGCCGTGGTCCTTCTCGGCATGCCGCTGTTCCTGCTCTTCAGCTTCAGGGGCGCTGACGGCCCGAACCTCGCCTGGACGCGTCCGACGTTGATCGTCGCGGCGTTCGTCGTCGCGCTCGCGTCGCTCGCCGCGCTGGTGGCCCAGACCGCCGTCATGGCCGGGTCGCTGAACGAAGCGGTCAAACCCGCGTCTCTGTCCTTCATGATCACCGGCACGGCCCTGGGCGTGGCCATGGTCGTTCGGGCGGTCATCGCCGTTCTCAGCCTTGTCATGGTCATCGCGATGAAACCGAGTCGGATGCTCTGGGGCCTGACGGCGTCGGCAGGCTTGATCGTGGCCGGGAGCTTCGCCTGGACCGGTCATGGCGCGGCCACCGAAGGCCCCGGCGGGCTTCTCCATCTCGGCGCAGACATCGTTCACGCGATCGCCGCCGCGTTGTGGCTGGGAGCCTTGGCGGCCCTGACGATCCTGCTGGTGCGCCGGGCCGCGCCGGACGATATCGTGATCCATCGCGCCCTGCACGGCTTCGCCGGCCTGGGGACGCTGGCCGTCGCCCTGCTGGTGCTGACCGGTCTCGTGAACAGTTGGTTCCTTGTCGGCCCTGCGCGCGTCGGAGACCTGGGAACCGGCCTCTACGGCCAGCTTCTGATCGCCAAACTCATCCTGTTCGGACTGATGCTCGCGCTTGCGGCCAGCAACCGGTTTCGGTTGACCCCGGCGCTGGGCTCGGCCGTTCAGGCGGGCGAACCATCCGCCGCCGCTATGCGCGATCTGAGGCGAAGCCTGCTGCTCGAAACGGGATTAGGCCTGGCGCTCCTGGCTGTCGTCGCGGCTATGGGAACCCTACCGCCCCCGGCGTCTCTGTGACGGTTGTCGGCGATTCCGGGCCAACCTTGGGAAGATTGTCGCTCTCCGGCGTGTTCGAGGTATGATCAGGACGATGTCGTTCCTGCGCCATGATCTTTTCCCGCTGACGGCTGCGCTCCTCGCGGCGCTGGCGGTTTTGTTCGTGTCTACCGCTTCGATAGCGTGCGAAGCCCCGGTCGATCAGGACATGATGTCCATGTCGATGAACGACGACGGCGCCCCGTGCCAGCCGAAGGCCGTAAAGGTCGCGTGCCAGAAGGCCTGTCTGGTCTTCTGCCAAAGCCTCATCCCGCAAGGCGGCGGTTCAACGCCCGCGCGCAGCTATTCGTCCGTCCGCTATCCATCGCTCGATGCGCGACACGCCGACTTCAGCCTCGAGGCGGACGACCCTCCTCCACGAACTTGATCCTGTTCTGAAGACCAACTTCGTTCAAATCAAACAGAGATCAAAACCATGAAACGCACTCTCACCATTGCAACCCTGGTGCTGCTGGCTTCCGGTTCCGCCGCCTTCGCGGCTGCGCCGGACGCCGTGGCCCAGGCCGTATGCGCGTGCTGCGACGCCATCGCGGCGTGCGCAGAAGCCTGCACCTGCTGCTGATCGCTTGATCAGGGACGCCCGCCTGCGAGGGCGGGCGTCTTGGCTTCCGGATTCCCCAGGGAGAACCAGTTGGTCTTCTGCTCAGGATCCTGGAACCGTTAACCGGGCGCGCGCGACGACCAGTGAATGTGGTGGATGCGCCAGCCCTCGGCGTGCCGCTTCAGCACCATGGTCTCGGTGGTCAGGCGATCCACGGTGCGGCCGTTGAACCGGCCCGTCGTGCGGCCCTCGCTGGTGACCCAGGCGACATCGCCGTCGGCCCAGCCCGACCGCCGGGCCACGGTCGCCTCCGACGCGGCGGCGAAGGCGGCGTCCGAACCCAGGTGATGGGACGCGTATTCCTCGCGCGACCGCTCCGCGCCGCCTTCTTCGAAGATCATCACGTCCGGCGCCAGAAACGTCAGAGCGGCGGCCGTGTCGCCGGCCTTGAGCGCGGCGTGGAAGGCGTCGACGGCGGTGGCCGCGTCCGCTGCTTCAGCGGCGACCGAGCCCGCGGCGTGGTCGGGGCCGTGGGCGTGGTCCTGGGCGAAGGCGGGCGTCGCGGAAAGCACGGCGAACGACAGGGCGAGGACAAGGGATGTGCGGGACATTGCAGGCTCCGGTTTGTGGGTGATCTGAATGGGCTGAGCGCGGTGTGTCAGGTCGGCTGGTTGTGGCGAGCGAACACGCGGGTCGCGCCCGACCGAAGCACCAGCAGAGTGTCGTAAGGCTCTTTGTGCCCCTGCGGTGTCTCCATGCCGGGAGAACCGAGCGGCATGGCCGGCACGGCGATACCGATCGCTGTCGGTCGCTCAGCCAGCAGGCGGATGACGTCCTGGGCGGGCACATGACCTTCGACCAGATAACCATCGATCAACCCGGTGTGACAGGACGCCAGCGCGTCCGGCAGTCCTCGACTGCTCCGGACCGACTGGAGGCTCGGAAGAACCGTGATGGTGGCGCTGAAGCCCGCCTGGCGCATGTGCGCGATCCAGGCGTCGCAGCAGGCGCACGTTGGCGTCTTGAAGACCGTCAGGTTCCTCGACCGCGGCGTCTGCGCGCACGCGGTTCCGCCTATGCCGATGAAAACGGCCGCGCCCAGCAGCAGGCGACGGTTCAGGTTGGCGGGGTTCAAAAGGGTTCTCCCTGATCGCTGTGAACGGATCGTCTGGCTTCGACAGGGTCGGCGCGCTGCGGCGCCATCCGTTCCCGGAGCCAGCGGCGGCCCGGCTGCTCGACGAAGACATGGATGGCGGCGGCGGCGGCGAGCGTCAACACCAGCAGGGCGGTCAGCTCGCCCACCCCCATCCGGTAGTCGCCGGGCCAACCGGCGAACGCCTGCGCCGCGTTGCGCCACACCATCAGGATGGGGATGTGGACGAGATAGAGGGCGAACGAGGCCTCGCCCACAAACAAGGCGACGGGGTGGGACAGGAAAGTCCGACCAGGGGCCTTGGCCAACAACGCGAGCGCCAGAATGAAGGGGCCAGCCGCCGCCACGATGATGCGGTCGTCGGCGCCGATCTGCATGAGACCAAGCAGCGCAGCCGTGGTTCCCCAGGCGCCCATGACGGCCACGCGCGGCGAAGGGGTCCAGCGTTGGCCGAGGTAGTAGAGACCTATGCCGTAGAGGAATTCCGGGGCGATGCGCAGGATGCCCAGACTGTCCTCGGCCCGAGGCAGAACCCGTCCGAACTGGGCGCGGTAAAAGGCGTCGAGCGCCACGAACAGCATCATCGCGAGCGCGATCAGGACCCACGGTCTGGCCCGCAGATGCAGCGCAAGGGCGGCGTAGGCGGGGAAGGCCAGATAGGCGAACCACTCCGCGGACAGCGACCAGGCCGGTCCGTTCCACAAGGCCAGGGTCTCGCGCGGAAACCACGCCTGGACCAGCAGCAGGGTGCCGGCGAAGTCGGGGGAATTGAACCGGCCCGGCTCTAGGCCGACCCCGAACAGGGGGGCGATGAGCACGAGTCCCAGCATGGCCAGGAGAATGAACAGGTGAGCGGGATAGATCCGCGCGAACCGCGCCGCCAGGAACCGCCTGTAGTGCGGCGCCTCGTCCCCCTGCAGATAGACGTGCGTCAGGATGAAGCCCGACAGGATGAAAAAGACGTCCACACCCAGCCGGGCCCGGTTCAACAGGCCGGCGCTCTCCGCCGGCAAGGTCCAGTAGAGCTGGAAGTGAAACAGCACGACGCCGAGCGCGAGGAAGAACCGCACGCCGGTGAGCGGATCGAGCACGTCCGGAAAGGGGACCCGCTGGGGGCCTGACCTGTCGCTCACATCGATCCCCCACGGACGACGCGGCTGTCCCGGTCGTTCTCTGGTATCTACGCGGGCGCCGGCCCGTCCCCTCATGAGGGGAAACTGAAGCCCGCGCGTATGGCAGAGGGGGCGTGACGCAGGTGCGCGATGACTGACGATATGGAAAGACTGATCGGAGCGGTCGCGCCGGGCGACACCGCGCGGCTCGCCGGCGTCGAAGACGCGGTCTGGGCGCGTATCGGTGAGCGCAGGGACCGTACCCGCATGGGTCAGGTCCGGGTCGCCGCCGTGGCCCTGGCGCTGGTGATCGGCGTCGCCAACGGCGGCCTGATGCTCCTGGCGCCTCGGCCCGAGCCATCGGAAATGCGGATCTTCACGGTGTCGGCCGGCCTGTCGCCGCTCTCCGGCCTGGATGTCCGGGGATGAGGGCGGGCTGGAAATCCATCGTCCTCACCGCGATCCTCGCCGCGCTCGCCAGCGGTGCGGCGACCTGGGCGAGCGCGACCTGGGTCATGCGGGAGAGGCAGCCGCCCAGCCTGCACAGCGTCGTCCATGAACAACTCGATCTGAGCGCGGAGCAGGATCGTCGGCTCGACGTCATCGAAGCCCGCTTCGCCGCTCAGCGACCCGCGCTGGAGGCCGAGGTCCGGGCCGCCAATCGCGAACTGGCCGCCGCCATCGCCGCCAGCGACGGCGACACGCCGCAGGTCCAGGCGGCGGTTGATCATTTCCACGCGGCCATGGGCGATCTCCAGAAGGCCACCATCACCCATGTCTTCGAGATGCGATCCGTGCTGACCCCGGCCCAGGCCGAGGTGTTCGACGCGGCGGTCGTCGACGCCCTGCGCGACGACGCCGGCTAAGCGCGGCGCGTGGGGGCCGAGGAGAGCATAGAGGTCCGCGCGGCGGGTGGAGACCGGGCCGCCTTCACCGCCCTGATGACCGCCACCAAGGCCGACCTCTACCGGTTCGTGCGCCGTTACGTCGGCGACGAGGCCGAGGCGCACGACGTGCTTCAGGAAGCCTATGCGTCCGCCTGGCTCGCCCTGCGGCGATACGATCCGGCTCGGCCGTTCGAGGTCTGGCTGCGCTCGATCGCCCTGAACAAATGTCGCGACTGGAGCCGTCGGCGCGCGGTCCGCCGCGTCGTGCGCGGGGTCATGGGTCTGGATGCGCCCGAGGCGACGGCGGTGGGGGACGCGACCCCTGCGCCGGAGACCCGGCTGGACGACCAGCGCCGGGCCGAGGCTCTGCAGCGCGCATTGTCCGACTTGCCCGACGCCCTGAAGGCGCCGCTTCTGCTCGCCGCGCTTGAAGGGCGGCCTCACGCCGAGATCGCCGCCATCCTGGGCCTCACGCCCAAGGCCGTGGAGACCCGCATCGCTCGCGCCCGCAAGAAGCTGGGCGAAGCCTTGGCGCGGAAGCCGGGTGAAGACGCTTGACCTTGCCATGATGGGAAGGTGCACAAGGTCGCGAGCCTGACCGGCTGTGGCGACCTGACGCAAGGGATGCGCCGCCCGGATGCGTATCTGAACGAACGGCTGAATAGCCGGCCAAGGAACTTCTCGCTTATGTCGACCGCGCACTTTGATCGCCGAACGCTCCTCCGAGGCGCCGCCGCCGGCGGCGGCCTGCTGGGACTGCAGGGCCTGCTGCCCGCCTGGGCGCAGACGGGATCGACGGGCCTGCGGTCGGACCTGCCGACGCTGACGGGACCGAACGTCGACCTCACCGTGGGCCACTCGCCCTTCACGGTCGGGGGACGCACCGGCCATGCGGTGACCATCAACGGCGTGCTGCCGGCGCCGCTGCTGCGTCTGCGGGAGGGCCAGAACGTCCGACTGTCCGTGACCAACAGCCTGGACGAGGACACCTCGATCCACTGGCACGGCCTGCTGGTTCCATTCCAGATGGACGGGGTGCCGGGCATCAGCTTTCCCGGCATCAAGGCCCGCGAGACCTTCGTCTACGAGTTCCCGATCAAGCAGTCGGGCACCTTCTGGTATCACAGCCACTCCAACCTTCAGGAAGCGATGGGCCATTACGGTCCGATCGTCATCGACCCGGCGGGCGCCGATCCCGTCGCTTACGACCGAGAGCATGTGCTGGTCCTGTCGGACTGGAGTTTCATGCATCCGCACGAAATCCTGTCCAAGCTGAAGAAGAGTCCCGGCTACTTCAACCAGCAGCGCACCACGCTCGCGGGCCTCATCTCGGGCGAGGACCGGATGAGCCTGGAGGAGCGGCGCATGTGGGGCGAGATGCGGATGGACCCGCGCGACATTCTCGACGTCAACGGCTCGACCTACACCTATCTGATCAATGGCCACGGACCGCAGGAGAACTGGACCGGCCTGTTCCGGCCCGGCGAGCGGGTGCGGCTGCGCATCATCAACGCCTCGGCCATGTCCATCTTCAACATCCGCATCCCCGGCCTGCCCATGACCGTGGTCCAGGCGGACGGCGAGAACGTGCGCCCGGTCGAGACCGACGAGTTCCAGATTTCGGTGGCCGAGACCTATGACGTGATCGTCCAGCCGACCGAGGACCGCGCCTACACCATCGTCTCCGAGGCTATCGACCGGTCCGGCATGGGGCGGGCGACCCTGGCGCCGCGCCTGGGCATGACCGCCGAGGTGCCGCCCCTGCGCGAGGTGCCGAACTTGACCATGCGCGACATGGGCATGGGGGGAATGGATCACGGCTCAATGGGCGGCATGTCCGGGATGGATCACGGCGCGATGGCGGGCATGGACCATGGAACGCCAGGGCAAGGGGCGGCGCCGGCCGGCGACATGGCCGGGATGTCGATGGCCGGGATGAACATGCGCGATCCCGAAAACGCCCCGCCGGACATGGCGGTCGGCGTGGGCGTCGATGCGATCGCCATGGACCCGGCGAACCGGCTGGGCGAGCGTCCCATCGGCCTGACGGACGTCGATCACCGCGTGCTCGTCTACACCGATCTGGTGTCGCTCCAGCCCAACAAGGACCA
This sequence comes from Brevundimonas sp. TSRC1-1, assembly GCF_049898245.1. NCBI lineage: Bacteria > Pseudomonadati > Pseudomonadota > Alphaproteobacteria > Caulobacterales > Caulobacteraceae > Brevundimonas > Brevundimonas sp. TSRC1-1. The sequence continues at coordinate 322,303 of NZ_JAFCXI010000003.1, read as the reverse complement.
GCGCCCGCCGTCGCGGACAATGGAAATCCACCTGACCGGCAATATGGAACGGTTCATGTGGGGCTTCGACGGCCGCAAGTTCAGCGAGCTGGTCGAACCGATCCGCTTCGAGCGGGATGAGCGGGTGCGGGTGACCCTGGTGAACGACACCATGATGGCCCACCCCATCCACCTGCACGGCCACTTCTTCGAACTGGTGACCGGCGGCCCGGCTGGGCATCAGCCGTTGAAGCACACCGTCAACGTGGCGCCGGGCGGCAAGGTGACCTTCGACCTGACCGCTGACGCGCCCGGCGACTGGGCCTTCCACTGCCATATGCTGATGCACATGCACGCCGGGATGTTCAACGTCGTGACGGTGCGGCCCATGGACGGAGCCGCGTCATGAACCGCCTCGCCGTCGCCCTCGCGCCGCTGATCCTCGCCGCCAGCGCCTTCAGCGCCCAGGCCCAGGACCCGCACGCGGGTCACACAATGCCGCCGGCGTCGGCGCGACTCGCGCCCGCTCCGGCTCCCACGCCGCAGGCGCCCGCTCGGCCGCCCGCGCAGGACCCGCACGCGGGTCATGTCATGCCGCCCGCGCAGACGCCGCCGGCCGCCGACCCTCACGCCGGCCATCAGATGCCGGCCCAGGCCGCGCCCGTTGATCCCCATGCGGGTCACGACATGTCGACGATGCAGCCGGTGGCGCCGTCCGATCCGCACGCAGGCCACGACATGTCCGCCATGGCTCCCGCTCAGGCCGCCGATCCCCACGCCGGGCATGACATGTCGACCATGAGCATGGGGCCGCCGGATGCGCCGACCAGCGCCGACAATCCCGGCCGTCCTCCGGAAGACCCGCTTCCGGCCGCCGCCCTGAGCAGCCCGATCCATGCCGCGGACCTCGTCTTCGGCGCGGACGCTATGGCCGCCGCCCGCCAGACCCTCGTTCGCGAGAACGGCGACGTCCGCACGACGGCCGTCATCATCGACCGCCTCGAGGCGGGCTTCGGCGACGATGGCGAGAGCTATCTCTGGGACGTCCAGGGCTGGACCGGCGGCGACATAAACCGCTTCTGGTGGAAGTCGGAAGGCGAAGGTGACTTCGGCGGCGGTCTGGAGCAAGCCGAACTCCAGGCCCTCTACAGCCGCGCCGTGACGCCTTTCTGGGACCTACAAGCCGGCGTCCGCCAGGACTTCCGCCCCGACGGCGAGGACACGACGCATCTCGTCCTCGGCCTCCAGGGGCTCGCGCCCTACTGGTGGGAGATTGACGCCGCCGCCTTCCTGTCGACCGAGGGCGACCTGACCGCCCGCGTCGAGGCTGAATACGACCAGCGCATCACGCAGCGCCTGATCCTCCAGCCGCGCCTCGAAATCGACGCTTCGGCCAGCGACATTCCGGAACTGGAGATCGGTTCGGGCCTCTCCTCGATCGAGGCGGGCCTGCGGCTGCGCTACGAATTCCGCAAGGAGTTCGCTCCCTACGTCGGCGTCGAGTGGAGCCGCGCGTTCGGCGACACCGCCGACTACATCGAAGCCCGAGGCGGCGAGGCTGACGACGTCCGTTTCGTCATCGGCCTCAAGGCCTGGTTCTAACCCAAGGAGACCACCCCATGATCCGCACGCTCGTCCTCACCGCCGCCCTGGCGTTCGCCGGCGGCGCCGCCGCCCAGGATCCGCACGCCGGCCACGCCATGCCGGCCCAGGCGGCCGCGCCTCAATCGGGCATCACCACCGTCCCGGCCGACGGCGCCATGACCTCCGGCTCGCCCGAACGCTTCAGCGTCACCTTCCCGCACGCGATGATCTTGAAGACCGTGACGCTCACCGCCGAGGGCCAGGCCCCGGTCGCGGTGACCGCGCCCGCCGCGCCCGCCGCCGCCACCGTCAGCGTGGCCTTGCCGCGCCTCGCGCCCGGGACCTACACTGCCGCCTGGACCGCCGAAGGCCCGGATGGTCACAAGATGTCCGGCTCCGTCAGCTTCATGGTCCACTAGGAGAGCGAAGATGAGAATTTCCAACCTGATGGCCGCCGCCGGCGCGGCCTTCGTCCTGAGCGCCGGCGCGGCGCTCGCCGCCGAAGGCTGCGAGTGCTGCAAGGACATGGCGGCCGACGCCGAGATGAAATGCTGTGACGAGATGCGGCCGGCTCAGGACCCGACGGCGCCTGCGGCCGAACCGTCCGATGACGCTCCGGCCGCGCCGGCGCCCGCGCCTCAGGGCTGACAAGACCTTCGGTCCTTCCGGGGCGGCGAGGCCCGTCGCTCCGGAACGCTGCCGGATTCCGCCGGTCAGCGGTCGCGACCCTGATCTCGGCGTCGGCCGGCCTCCCTGTCCGGCGGCCGACGCATTCGCTCCAGATGGGTCGCCGCGCGCGCCCAGGCGCGCTCGATCAGACGGCCTTGCGCTTCGGGATCGGCCACGAGCGCGCGAACGACGGTGGAGGCCGTTCTCAACCGATCGTCCAAAGCTCGACCGACGCGAACGGGGGCGGGCGAAGCCGTCTCCCTCTTGCGGTCCGGGGAATCGCCGCCGGCCTGGCGGTCGCGTTGTCTCGGACGATATCCGGTCACGTCCAGTCCGAGCGCCTGGGCCTGGATCCAGACCTCTCGCCGGAACGCTTCGTCCCCCGCCACCCGGATCTTCGACCAGCCCCGATGCCGGGCCACCTTGAGCATGTCGGCCACGGCGTCCGGATAGGCCTGAGTGGCGATCAGGGATCGCCCCTTGTCGCTGAACATCGGCTCCTGGGCCCGGTGATCGCGGAAGAATCGTTCGGCGCGGCCTTGTCGGTCGCGCTCCACCAGATAGCGGTCGAGCAGGGCGGGCGGCATGTCGCCTTTCTCGGTCGATCGCGGGCGCGGCGCGTCCGGGCCGGCCGCCGGTGCGACCCGGTTCTGATCGGGGCGGTCTTGCTTCTGGTCCTCCATCAGCGGTCACGCGCCTCCACGAGTTCGCCGACGGACGGCGCGGCGGTGTCGATCATCCGATCGATCCAGTCGCCGAACACCGCCTCGGATGCGTCGGCCGACGGCGGGGGAAGTCCTTCAGCGGCGAGGGCCAGGGCGAGGCTGTCGAAGTCCAACTCGGGTTCCGTCGGCGGTGACGGGGGCGGGAGCGTGGGCCAAGGCGCGGACGAAATCATCGGCGCCGGCCGAAGCCGGTCCATGAACGCGCGTTCGCGGTAGTAGACGATCTTGCGGGCGCGGACCGGCGGCAGCCCGGCTTTCAGCACGATGAGCCTGTCGGCGGGCAGTTGCATCAGTTCCTGCGGCAGCATCAGGGCGCGGCGCTGATCGGAATCCGTATGACTCCGCCGCCCCTGCGCGAGCCCGCTTGGCCGGCTCCGGCTACGGGCGCCGTAGGTATAGTAGCCGAGCCGTTCGCTGAGATCCTGGGCGACCTTCAACTCCTTGGGCGCGAAGACGATCTCGACGGCGCAGTTGGTCAGGATTTCCTCGGTGAGGTCGGGGCCGTAGAGGGCACGGAGCTGGGAGGGGCTCTGGATCACCGGAAGCAAACGCAGGCCGTAGCCGGCGACCCAGGCGAAGGCGTGGGCCAGCACCGGCGCATGTCCGAGCCGGGCGAATTCGTCGAGCAGGACGAGGACGGGCGCGTCGGCGGGACCGGGGAGGGCGCGGCTATTGAGATCGACGAGTTGCTGGAACAGCAGGGCGTAGAGCGGCGCGACCCGCAGCAGATTGTCGGGGGAGGCGCCGAGGTAGAGCGACAGTCGTCCCTGACGCACTGTCCTGAGGTCGAAATCGCTGGCGCTGGTCGCCGCATCGACCGCGGGGTTCAGCCACAGGCCCATGCGGCTGGTGATCGACTGGCGCACCGAGGCGAAAGTGTTTTCGCTGGAGGCGCAGAAATCCGTGAGGGCGGACACGCAGCCGGCGGACAACGGCCGGCCCTGGCGCCGCCGGTCCTCGATCAATCCGGGGAACCGCAAGCGGGGATCGCCCTCGGTGAGCTGGCGATAGATCTCGCCGAGCGTGAAGGGCCGCTCGGAGGTCTCGGCGACGAAGGCGCCGACGCCGATGAAGCCCGTCCGAGCGGCCTCGGACCAGAAGGGATCGGCGTGATCGCTGCCGGTGAACAGCATCGCCGACATGCGCTGTAGTTCGTCCAGGACCTCGATCGGGTCGCTCCGGTCGATATGACCGAGGGGATTGAAGCGGGCGCCGCCGCCGCCGGGGGCCAGGGGATCGAACAGCAGGACGCGCTGACCGGCCTCGGCGCGATAGCCGGCGCTGGCCGCGTAGTTCTCCCGCTTGATGTCCAGCACGACCACCGATCCGGGCCAGGCCAGCAGGTTGGGGATCACCACTCCGACGCCCTTGCCGGTGCGGGTCGGCGCGTAAAGCATGACGTGGTGAGGCCCATCCGCGATCAGCAAACCGTCGCCGGTCCGGCCGAGGATCACGCCCTGTCGCGCACGCAGGCCGGCACGGCGCTGTTCCGAAGCGGACGCCCAGCGCGCGGCGCCATGGAGCGGGCGACGACGATTGAGCGCAACCGCGGCGGACAGGACCAGGGTGAACAGGCTGGTCGAGGCGGCGCCGATCGCGAGCCAGCGGCGCACCTCGGGATCGTGCCGGTAATAGAGGAACCAGGCGGGAATCCGGGCGGGCTCGATGTCGCCCGAGAACCGGCCCAGGCCGATCAGGGCGATGGCCGTGGCGCCGATGGCGGTGACGCCCAGGAGGAAGAGGACGACGGCGGCGATCACCGCCGCCCTAGCGCCCGGGCCGGCGCTTTCGAAGCGGGTCATGCCAGACCTCCGTCATCCGAAATCGGCCGTCGACCTTCTTCATCTGCACGACCACATCGACGAGCAGATGGAGCAGAGCCCGGATGTCCTCGCGCGGCAGGTCGCGTCCGCCTTCGGATTCTCTCACCAGCAAGGTCAATTGTTCAAAGGCCAGGGCCGCCGAATCCGCATGGACCGTGGTGATCGAACCCGGATGGCCGGAGTTGACGTTGCGCAGATATCTCGAAAAGGCCTGTTCCAAATTGCGGGTGCGCACCCGCATCGAGGCCGTCGCCTTGGCTGTGCGTCAGGGGCTGATCGAACCGGGGTGAGGGAAGGGGGCGGGCCAGGAACTTCTGTGATGAAGCCCGGCGTTTCGCCGCCGACCGCTGCCGACGTTCGCACGTCCCCTGGCTCTCGATCGGCGCCTATCGTTCCCGGAACCCGCCGTTTGACACTCTAGCGCGTCGCTTACGCTTTCGCGAGCCGCGCCCCACGGCCGTGTATGGGTTTTTGGAGAGTCCCGTCATCGCCCGGCTTTCAGAGCCGCAACCGACCGATCGGTCGTCCTGGATGATTGCGCCGGCGTCCACCATGCCGCGTTGCAGTTTGGGGCAAGACGCGATACCGGCGGGACGAGGCTCATCTTGCACAAACTGATTCACGCCCTCTGCGCCATCGTCTGCGTCGCCGTCATCGGCGGGATGATGACCCATGGCGTGTCGGATCTCCGCCACGATGTGTCGCACGCGACGTTGGAACACAGCGACGAAATCGGTCACGACCATAACCAAACACAGGGTGACGCCGTCGAGATCGCGGCCGAAGCTGGGGTCGAGACGCCGTCCGGAACCCTTCCCGCCGGCCATCATCATCACGGTGGCGGCGACAGCCATGCGGCCCTTCCAGACCACCAGGGCGGCCTGCCTGGGCTTGTGAGCGCGCGTGTTCCCCCCACGACGCTCGGGGCGGGCCAACTGCCTGAAGGGCTCATCGGCGATGGACCCGAACACCCTCCGAAACAGCTGCGCCTGATCGCCTGATCCGTCGCGGCCGCAGGGCCGCACGCGCACTGTTTTTTGGAGACTTCCTTGAAGAAGCACATGACCGGCCCGGCCGGGTCGTGGGCGCGTCTGGCCGTCGTTTCGACGCTGGCGCTCTCACTGGCGGTGATCCCGCCCACCGTCGTCGTCGCGCAGGACCGCGCGGCTGCGGTTCCGCTATCCTTGGCCGAGGCCCTGTCCCGGTCCGCCGCGGTCGATCCGGCCCGAGCCGGGTCTGAGGCGCGGGTCCGGGCCGGAGAGGCCGGCGTCCGCCAGGCGGACGTGCGGCCCAACCCCACCCTTGGCCTAACGGTCGAGAACCTGCCGACGATCGGCGGCGGCGGGATCGCCGATCGCACCGAGGCGACCCTCACCTATGAGCAGCGTCTGGAGCGGGGCGGGGACCGCCCCGCGCGCGTTTCGCTGGCGCAGGCCGAAGCCCGGGTCGTCCAGGCCGAGGCCGCCGTTCGCCGGCTCGACCGGCTCGAGGCTGTGCAGCGCGCCTGGGCCGACGCCCTCGCCGCCCAGGCCGAGCTGGAGATCGCCGCCGAACGCCTCCAACTGGCCGAGCGGTTCCAGGCCGAGGTGCAGCGCCGTGTCGACGTGGCGCGTGACCCGCTGTTCGCCGGCGCCCGCGCTGAAGCCGAACTCGCCCAGGCCCAGATCGATTTCGACCAGGCCGAGATTCAGGCCCGACTGACGCGCGCGATCCTGTCGCGATTCTGGTCCGGCGTGTCCGACTTCTCGCTCGATCCGGCCGACTTTGTTGACACGAGCGCGGCGCGTGTGACGGCGGGCGATGTCGCGGAGGCCGACCTGATCGTCTTCACCGCGCAGCGCGAGATCGCTGACGCCCGCGTGCGGGTCGAGCAGGCCCGGGCGACGCCGGACGCCACCGTCAGCGTCGGCGTGCGCAGCCTGTGGGACGACGGCGCGGTCGGCCTGGTCGTCGGCGGCTCCATTCCGCTGGGTCGTTACGACCGGAACCAGGGCGCGATCGACCGGGCCCGCGCCGAAGGGCTGGCGGCCGACAGCGATCTGGCCGTGGCGCGTCAGGAGCGCGAGCGCGAGATCGCCCGGCTTCAGGTCCAACTCGCCTCCCGGGCGCTGGAGGCCCGGCGCATCCAGGAGGAAACCCTGCCTCAGGCGGAGCGCGCCGTGGTCCTCGTCCGCGAGGGCTTCAACCGCGGCGGCTTCACCTACAACGACGTCATCAGCGCCCAGCGGGCCTTGCTCGAAACGCGGGCGCGACGCGTGGCCGTCCTCAAACAATTTCACATCGATCGCGCCCGCCTTGACCGGCTGACCGGCGCGCACGGCGACCTGTTGATCGCCTCGGAGATCCAGCCATGACCCGTTTCTCTCCTTCGCGGCGATGGATCGCCGTCTCCTTGCTGGCGTTGGCCGCAGGGGTTTCCGCCTGCGGCGAGGGCGGCGGCGCGGATCCGGCCGAGGCCGAGGCCCAGGCCGGCGACTATGAGCGCGGCCCGCACAATGGGCGGATGCTGCGCGACGGCGACTTCGCCGTGGAAGTCACCATCTTCGAGGAGGGGCCGGAGCCGCTCTACCGGCTCTATCCCTATCTGAAGGACAAGCCGTTGGACCCGCGCCAGGTCCAGGCCTCGATCGTCTTGACCCGTCTCGGGCCGAAGATCGACCGCTTCGCCTTCACCGCGACCGAGGACTATCTGACCAGTCCGACCGTGGTGGCCGAGCCGCATTCGTTCGACGTTGCGGTCGCCGCCGCCCACGCAGGGAAACAACATCGCTGGACCTATCCGTCCTACGAGGGGCGGACGATCATCACGCCGGAGGCCGCCCGGGCGGGCGGGGTGACCACCGAGCGCGCCGGTTCAGCCTATCTGGGCGAATCCCTGCCGCTGCAGGGACGGATCGAGATCACGCCCGAAGGGCAGAGCGAGGTCCATGCCCGCTACCCCGGGCGGGTCATGGCGCTGTCGGTCGAGCTCGGCGATCGGGTCCGACGCGGCCAGGTTCTGGCGCGCGTGGAATCCAGCGAGAGCCTGCAGACCTACGCCGTCACCGCGCCGATCTCCGGCGTCATCATGGCCAAGAACACCAATGTCGGATCGATCACCGGCGGCGGGGATCCCATGCTGGTGATCGGCGATCCCAGCCAGGTCCATGCCGAGTTCTTCCTCTATCCGCGCGATGCCGAGCGGGTGCGGGTGGGACAGCGGGTGGAGGTGCTGTCCCTCGCCGGAGATCACCGGATCATCGCTCCGGTCGAGGCCATCCTGCCGACCGCCGACATCACCAGCCAGACCTTGATCGCCCACGTCCATCTGCCGTCCCAGAACGGGGCTTGGCGTCCGGGACTGGGGGTGCGGGGAACCGTGCAGGTCGCGACCACTGAGGTGCCGCTGGCCGTTCAGACCAAGGCCATCCAGCCGTTCCGCGACTTCCAGGTCGTCTACGCCAAGGTGGGGAACACCTATGAGGTGCGGATGCTGGAGCTCGGCCGCCGCACGCCGGAATGGACCGAGGTGCTCGGCGGACTCGAACCCGGGACCGAATACGTCGTCGACGGCGCCTTCCTCATTCGCGCGGACGTCGAGAAGTCCGGCGCGAGCCATGACCACTAGGGGGCGCGCACATCATGCTTGAACGCATCATCGCGCTGTCGATCCGGTTCCGCTGGATCGTCATGGCGCTCGTCCTTCTGGCCTGCGCCGTGGGGGTCTGGAGCTTCCAGCGCCTGCCCATCGACGCCACGCCGGACATCACCAACGTCCAGGTGCAGATCAGCACCGAGGCCCCCGGCTTCTCGCCGCTGGAGTCCGAACAGCGCATCACCTTTCCGATCGAGACCGCCGTCGCGGGCGTGCCGGGGCTGCAGTACACCCGCTCCATCTCGCGCTACGGCCTGAGCCAGGTCACGATCGTCTTCGAGGACGGGACCGACATCTATTTCGCGCGCCAGCTGGTCAACGAACGGCTCCAGGCCGCGCGAGGGCAACTGCCGGAAGGGGTAACCCCCGAACTCGGACCCATCGCTACCGGCTTGGGCGAAATCTTCATGTACACGGTGGTCGCCGACCAGGGCGCGCGCCGGCCCGACGGCGAGATGTACACGGCCGAAGACCTGCGAACGCTTCAGGACTGGGTGATCCGGCCCCAGCTTCGCAACACGCCGGGCGTCACCGAGGTCAACACCATCGGCGGGTTCGAACGGCAGTATCACGTCACCCCCTATCCCGACCGTCTGGCCGCCTATGGCGTGACCATGGCCGAGGTGGTCGAGGCGCTGGAGCGCAACAACGCCAACGTTGGCGCCGGCTATGTCGAACGCTACGGCGAACAATATCTGGTGCGGGTGGCCGGCCAGGCGATCGGGATTGAAGACCTGGGCGCCATCGTCGTCTCCAATCGCGGCGGAGCGCCGATCCGCGTGGCGGACGTCGCCGATGTGATCATGGGCGAGGAGCTGCGCACCGGAGCGGCGACCCAGGACGGCGAGGAGATCGTGCTCGGCACGGTCTTCATGCTGGTCGGCGAGAACAGCCGCACCGTGGCCCAGGCCGCCGCGGCGCGGTTGGAAGTGGCGGCGGAGTCCCTGCCGGCCGGGGTCAGCGCGGTGGCGGTCTATGACCGGACCGATCTGGTGGAACGCGCCGTCCACACCGTCGAGAAGAACCTGCTCGAAGGGGCGCTGCTGGTCATCGTCGTGCTGTTCCTGCTGCTCGGGAACATCCGCGCGGCCCTGATCACGGCGGCGGTCATTCCGGTGACCATGCTGATGACCATCACCGGCATGGTGCAGACCGGCACGTCCGGCAATCTGATGAGCCTGGGCGCGCTCGACTTCGGCCTGATCGTCGATGGCGCCGTCATCATCGTCGAAAACTGTTTGCGCCGTTTCGGCGAGGCCCAGCACCGTCTGGGTCGCATCCTGTCGCGCGAGGAACGGTTCAACCTGGCCGCCTCGGCGTCCAGCGAGGTCATCCGGCCGTCGCTGTTCGGGGTGCTGATCATCACCTTGGTCTATGTGCCGATTTTCGCCCTGACCGGGGTGGAGGGGAAGATGTTCCATCCGATGGCGATCACCGTCGTCATGGCGCTGACCATCGCCCTGGTCCTGTCTCTGACCTTCGTGCCGGCCGCAGTGGCCATGTTTGTCACCGGCAAGGTCGAGGAGAAGGACAGCTTCATCATGCGGGGAGCGCGCCGGTTCTACGAGCCCGCGCTGGACGTGGCCCTGCGGCTGCGCGTGGCTTTCGTGGGGGTCGCCATCGCCCTGGTGGTCATCGCCGGTCTGGGCGCGTCGCGGATGGGATCGGAGTTCATCCCGAACCTCGACGAGGGCGACATCGCCATGCACGCCCTGCGCATCCCGGGCACCAGCCTGACCCAGGCGGTGCAGATGCAGACGGCGCTGGAGCGGCGACTTTCGCAGTTCCCGGAGGTCGAGCGGGTGTTCGCCAAGATCGGCACAGCCGAGGTCGCCACCGACCCCATGCCGCCCTCGGTCGCCGACACCTTCATCATGCTGAAAGAGCGGTCCGAATGGCCCGACCCCAGAAAGCCCAAGACCGAACTGGTCGAGGAGATGCGGGCGGCGGTCGAGCTGATCCCCGGCAACAACTACGAATTCACCCAGCCGATCCAGATGCGGTTCAACGAACTGCTCAGCGGCGTCCGCGCCGATGTCGCCATCAAGGTCTTCGGCGACGACCTGGACCAGCTTCTGGAGACGGGTCAGGCCATCGAAGGAGTCATCGGCGGCATCGACGGCGCCCAGGACGTGGCGGTCGAGCAGGTCACCGGCCTGCCCGTGCTTCAGATCACGCCCGACCGCGCCGCCCTGGCCCGGCTCGGCCTCAGCCTGGACGACGTGCAGCAGGTGGTGGCCGCCTCGATCGGCGGCACGACGGCCGGTCAGGTCTTCGAGGGCGACCGCCGCTTCGACGTGGTGGTCCGCCTGCCCGAAGAGATGCGTCAGAACACCGACGCCATCGGTCGGCTGCAGATTCCTCTGCCCTCAACTGGCGGCGGGGGCCGCGCCTTCATTCCCCTGGAAGAGGTCGCGACCATCGTGGTCGAGAAGGGACCGAACCAGATCAGCCGCGAGGACGGCAAGCGGCGCGTGGTGGTCACCGCCAACGTCCGCGGCCGGGATCTGGGCTCCTTCATCGCTGAGGTGCAGGACAAGGTCGGAGCCGAGGTCGAGGTGCCCGCCGGGTACTGGATCAGCTATGGCGGCACGTTCGAGCAGCTGATCTCGGCGGCCAAACGGCTGCAGCTGGTCGTGCCGATCGTGCTGCTGCTGATCTTCGGCCTGCTGTTCGCTTTGTTCCGGTCGGTCAAGGACAGCGCCATCGTCTTCTCCGGCGTGCCCTTGGCCCTGACCGGCGGCGTGGCGGCGCTGGCGATGCGAGGCCTGCCGCTGTCGATCTCGGCGGCGGTCGGCTTCATCGCGCTGTCGGGCGTGGCGGTGCTGAACGGCGTGGTGATGGTCAGCTTCATCCGGGGTCTGATCGAGGAGGGCAAGCCCGTCAGGGACGCCGTCCGGGAGGGCGCCCTGACCCGCCTGCGGCCCGTGCTGATGACCGCACTCGTCGCCAGCCTGGGCTTCGTGCCCATGGCGCTGAACGTCGGGGCCGGGGCCGAAGTCCAGCGTCCGCTGGCCACGGTCGTGATCGGGGGGATCATTTCCTCGACGATCCTGACCCTGCTCGTCCTGCCCGCGCTCTACAGTCTGGTGCACGGGCGCGACGGACCCGGGGATCGACCCCGTCCGGCCTGGCTGGACCACCTGCCGTTCCGTCCCGGTCGCGGGGTCAAATAATGGGCCGGTCGTTTTCCCACCTTCCCTCTCTGACGTCCCGAAAGGTCATTATGACAGCGGCAAGCCGTCCCGACCCCGTGTCGTGGCTCAGATCGCCCACGACAGCGCTGGTCGCAATCGTGCTGTTCTTCATCCTCGACGGGGCGTGGTCTCAGGCCATGGCCCACGGGGTCGCGGACGGCGACAAGGGCTATATCCAGGAGACGTCCGGCTTCCTGTTCTGGCCGTTCCTCTATCTGGGGGCCAAGCACATGGTCACCGGCTACGACCACCTGCTGTTCCTGCTGGGGGTGATCTTCTTCCTCTACCGGATGAAGGACATCAGCCTCTATGTGACGCTGTTCGCCGTCGGCCACTCCTCCACCCTGTTGCTGGGGGTGCTGACCGACATCAGCGTCTCCAGCTATCTGGTCGACGCCATCATCGGCCTGTCGGTCGTCTACAAGGCGCTCGACAACATGGGCGCCTATCAGCGTTGGTTCGGCTTCCAGCCCTCAACCAAGGCCGCCACGCTGATTTTCGGCCTGTTCCACGGGTTCGGCTTGGCCACCAAGCTGCAGGACTTCAACCTGTCCCGTGACGGGCTGATCGGCAATCTGATCGCCTTCAACATCGGCGTCGAGGCGGGGCAGCTGCTGGCCCTCGGCGCCATCCTCATCGTCATGGGCTTCTGGAGGAAGACATCCGGCTTCTGGCGTCACGCCTACGCCGCCAACGTCGTCCTCATGAGCCTCGGCTTCATTCTGGCGGGCTATCAGCTCGTCGGCTTCTTCGTCGTCTGACCGGAGACCTGAGCATGTATAACGCCAATAAACCCGATGTTTCGGAACTTCCGTCGACCGCGGCGCTGCTGAAATCCACCGGCATCGCCCTGGTCGTCGCGTCGGCGCTCCTCGTCACGGTCGTCCTGCCCGCCGAGTACGGCGTCGACCCGACGCGGGTCGGTTCCGTGTTCGGCCTGACGGAGATGGGCCGCATCAAGAGGCAGCTCGCCGCCGAAGCCGAGGCGGAGACGGCCGGGACCGCCGACACTGCGCCGGCCCCCGTGACGCCCTTGGCTGCGTCCTCCGCCGCCGCCGCGACGCCGCCAGGGGCGTCCCCGGCCGGCCAGCGGACGGACCGGACCGTTCTGACCCTCGCGCCCGATCAAGGCGCGGAGATCAAGCTCGTGATGGCCGAGGGCGCCCGGGTCCGGTTCACCTGGACGAGCAGCGGCGGCCGCATCAACTACGACACCCATGCGGACCGCCCCGGCACGCCCTACCATGGCTACGGCAAGGGGTCGGAACAGCGGGTCGAGGGCGACCTGATCGCCGCCTTCGACGGCAGTCACGGCTGGTTCTGGCGCAATCGGACCGGAGAACCCGTGACCATCACCCTGCAAACCTCGGGCGCCTATACCGAGGTGAAACGGGTGGTCTGATCCAGGCGGCGATGGCGACGGCGCCCAGCCGTCGCATCGCCGTTGTGGCGTTGGCGGTTTTCCACGGGTCGACCGCCGCGCCGTCGCTTACAACGGAGACGTTCCATGTTCTCGCCGCTTCGCCACCCTGGTTATCGGCATCTCTTCATCGCCCAGGTGTCGGCGCTGCTCGGGACCGGCATGGCGACCGTGGCGCTCAGCCTCCTCGCGCACGATCTCGCGGGCGCGCGGGCCGGGGAGATTCTCGGCGCGGCCCTGGCCATCAAGATGGTCGCCTATATCGCCGTCGCGCCCTTCGCCAGCGCCCTGGCCGCGCGCCTGCCCCGCAAGACGCTTTTGGTCTGCCTGGATCTGGTTCGCGCGGGCGTCGCGGCCTCCCTGCCGTTCGTCGGCGCGGCCTGGCAGGTCTACGCCCTGATGACGGTCCTCTATGTCGCGTCGGCGGCCTTCACGCCGGCCTTTCAGGCCATGATCCCCGATCTGCTGCCGGACGAGGCGGACTACACCAAGGCCCTGTCGCTTTCGCGGCTGGCGGCGGACCTCGAGAGCGTGGCCAGCCCGGTCCTGGCCGCGGTGTTGCTGGCCTTCATCAGCTACAACAACCTGTTCGCGGGCACAGCGATCGGCTTCGGCGTTTCGGCCCTCTTCGTGATCACGGCGGCCCTGCCGGCGCTCGTCTGGGTCGCGCCCAGGCCCTTCGTCCAACGGCTGACGGGGGGTCTGAGGCTCTTCATCTTCACGCCACGGCTGCGAGGCCTTCTCGCCGTCAGCCTGGCCACAGCGGCGGGCGGCGCGATGGTGTTCGTCAACACCGTCGTCCTGGTGCAGTCCCGCTTCGGCCTGTCCGATCAGGCCACCGCCTGGGCGCTGGCGGCGTTCGGAAGCGGATCGATCTTCGCCGCCTTGCTCCTGCCCCGGCTTCTGGGACGGATGACCGACCGGGTCGCCATGACGGCCGGCGCCGCCTTGATGACCGCCACCCTGCTGGCCGGTCCCTGGGTGGCGACCTCCTATCCGGCGTTGATCGCCCTCTGGGTCGTTATGGGCTTCGGCTATTCGCTGACGATCACGCCGGCCGGACGGGCGCTGCGCCGCTCCTCGACGGCCCAAGACCGGCCGGCGCTGTTCGCCGCCCAGTTCGCCCTGTCCCACGCCTGCTGGCTGATCGCCTATCCCGTCGCCGGCCTGGTCAGCGCCGAGGCCCAGCCGGGCGCCGCCTTCCTCGTGCTCGCCGCCTTGTGCGCGATCGGGACGGTGGCGGGATGGATCGTCTGGCCGGCTCACGATCCGGACGCGCTGGCTCACTCCCACGCCGATCTGGACGCCGACGACCCGCATCTGGCCGATGGAGAACCGGGACCGGAGAACAGTCACGCCCATCCCTTCGTCATCGACGACCGTCACCGGCGGTGGCCGCCGCACGGCGGATGACGGCGGCCTTTAGGACGGGGCCATTCCGGACGCCGACCGGAAATTGTCGAGGCCGAGAGAGTTGAAGAGAAACCCGCCTGCTAGAACGGCTCCGGATCCCCGTCCGTGTGCGAGAACCGGTAGATCGGCAGGGCGTCGGCCTTCACGCACACCGTGTGAACGTGATGGACTTTCATGCTGTCGCGGTCGAGCACCAGGACCTCCGCGCGCAGGTCCAGCGTTTCAGGATCAGGCGGTTCCAAGATGAACTGCACCGGCGCCGCAGGGGGCGGCGACGGGGGAGGGGCCTTGATCGTGGTCGATACCACCCAGGCGTCGATCTCGTCCTCGTTTCCCGATGCCCGCACCTCGTGACGGGCGCCGGATAGCGCCGCGGCCGGCCGGACGCGCGACGACCCGTTGAACAGCGCGACGTTGAAGGCCTCCGGCTCGCCCTGGGCCGAACCATAGGCCACGCCGTGAACCGACGGCGATATCCGGGACGCGAGGTAGCCGGCCATCACCTGCGTCACGAGATAGTCGGTCAGCTCGTCATCGGGCAGCACCGGCATGCGGATCCGGCGCGCCAGCTTGCCGAGGAATTTCGCCCGGGCCAGGCGATCGCCGAAGGCCGGGTCGAACAGACTGCCCCGCTCCAGCACGCTTTCCAGCGCCTCGACATCGAGCACCTGGAGGGTCGCCTGCAGCTCGAAGCGGCCCGTGATCACCCGGCTGCCGACCGGCGGGCGCACCTCGGTCAGGGCGAGCTGTTCGGTGGTGGCGCCGTAGAAAAAGGGGACGCCATGAGGATTCATCCGGCCCGCGCGGGCGAAGCGGGGCGCGGGCGTGCCGACGAAGCGTTCGGGATCGATGATCGCCTCGTCGAAGGCGGCGCTCGATTGGAAGGCGCGCGCCCGATACAGGGCGGGCAGGTCCGTGCCGACGCCGATCGCGCGGATCACCGGCCGGCCGTCACGGGTCTTGAGCGCGTGGAGATCGGCGAACAGCCGCCCGAACACCGTCTCGACCTCGTCGCTGAAGAAGCGGTTACGGGTCTTCAGGTCGGTTTCGAGAGCCTCCCAGTCCTCCTGAAACCGCCGATCGTCGATGTCGCTCTCGACGTAGGACAGCTCAGAATCATAGGCGGTTCGCTCGCCCATCTGGGCGGCTTCCATGTCTTCATGACGGTCCGCCATGACCTGCTGGATGTCATTGGCGGGAGCTTCGTCGATCCGGCCGGTGTCCTGGATGATGAAGGCGACCTCGTCGCCGCGCTGATCGTCCCAGGAGGTTTCCGCCGCGCGTTCGAAATGCGCCTCGAACAGGAGCTCAAAGCGATCGGCGAGTTCGGCGATGGTCTCGGTGGCTTCCGTCTTCCCGCAGTAGTCGCAGACGGCAGTCTCGCCGTCCTTCATCATCTGCCCGGCCAGAAAGGGCTCGTCGACACAGGCGATGCACAGCCGCTTCTCGGAAAGTTCGTCGTCGTCCATGCGGGCCACATAGGGTCTGCGACGGCGTCGCGCGACCGGTTCTGGCTCAAAGGTCGAGGCGGAAGCTCGGGTCGATCGACCGCCGCATCGTCTCATCGACGTCCGCAGCCTCGGCGAAGCGCGGCCAATCGGCCACGGCGGCCTTCACCGCCTCGACGATCGACCGCGCCCGGGCCGCGTTGATCGAGGCGGTGGCGGCGCATTCGTCCAGATCCGCGCGGGTGAAGTCGTCGCGCTTGCCGTTCACGGACATCTGGTGGCGGGCCAGCCACTTGTTGCGCAGGTCGTAGGCCCAGGTGATGTCATACGCCGGGGCCAGAGACCAGGCGCCCGACTGGTCCATCAGAAAGGCGATGTTCTTGACGTGGTCGTCCTGGTTCCGGGCGATGAGGTTGAAGGCCATGCGCCGGTACATTTCCTCCATCGCCTCCATCGGGAGGCCGAGGCGGCGCATGACGTGGAAGGCCTGCTCATAGGTGTAGCTGTCGGGGCTGCAGTAGTCGTAGTGCGCCAGGGCCGCGAGCGACTGCATGTGCAGCTTGCCTTTCGGCGTCCGGTCGAAGCGCCGGGTCATGAAGTGGCGCCGGCCGCCCTCGGCCAGGAGCCTGCAGTCGGTCATGACGATCCCGGCCGCCTTGGCCATCTCCGAATAGGCGAACTCGACGGCCCCGTAGCCCTGCGGATCGGCCAGGCCCCGGTCGCGGTTCTCGCTGACCCCGTCGAACTTCAGCAGCCAGTAGCTGAAGCCGTCGCCGGCCTCGACCTGGCCGGAGCGCACCTCGTTGGTGTCCGGGTTCCAGGCGATCACGGCCTTGGCGCGCGCCCCGCCCGCCGAGGTGCCGACCAGCAGGATCTCGCGCAGTGCGTCGGCCTCCTCGCCGTCCGCGAAGGAGGTCTGCAGGTCGTTGCGGTGCGTCAGGACCTTGGAGGCCAGTTGCACGAGGCTTTCGATCTGGACCTTTTCGGATTTGCGCGCGCGCGGGCCCTTCGCCGGCGTGAACTCCAGCGCGCCCATGCCGCGCGAGCCGGTGTAGCAAAGCCGCTCGACGGCGTCGAAACTGTCCCGGGTGCGGCCCTGGCTGGCCAGCCAGGCGTCGATCAGGGTGGCGCCGTAACGGTCGGGCAGGGCGTCGGCCAGCAGGCCGGGCAGGCCGTGGAAGCTCTCGGGGTTGAGGCCGGGAAAGCTGAACACCTGGTCGCCCAGCGGCATCTCCAGCGGCGCGACCTGAATCCCCGAGCCGATAAAGGCGGGGTCATAGGCGAAGGTCGCGACGTCCTCGCCCGGCGCCAGCGACACGGCGCCGATGCGGCGGCCCCAGAGATTGACGGCGGCGACGGTCACGCCTCGTCACCCCATCGCCAGGGCGCAGCGCCCGGTTCGTCGCCCTTGGCGTCGGGGCGGGCCCGCTGACGCGTCTTGCCGTGACGTTCAAGCAGATCGATCGGATTGGCCGGGGCGTCCGGCAGGGCGCGGTCGAAGGCGTCCAGCCGGCCCAGCACGCGCAGGGCGCGGACCAGATTGCTGAGCTGGATGGACTCGCCCGCCTCCAGCCGTTCGACCGTCCGCTTCGACACGCCGGCGGCCTCGGCGAATTGCGACTGGGTCATGTGCCGCTGGAGCCGGTAATCCGTGGTGCGGCGGCCCAGTTCGCCCAGAACCGCCTTGTCCGTGGTCAGATTGGTGATTTTCATAACTCGCCACTTTCGACGACTTATATAGGGATGCGCGCGTTAATTCGTCAATAATGGCGAATTATGAAGATCGCAAGTTAAATCTCGTAACTCGCCATATGTGGCGAGTTATACGCATAAACGGCTATAACTCGCCAGAAATGGCGACTTGTGATGATCATGTGGTCGGCTGGCGTGGGGTTCAAACCCGCAGGTTCACGGTTGTAAGCGTTCGGGGCTTGGCCCGACGCTGCGAACGGCCCCCGCGACAGGTCGCCGAAGGCTAAGGGCTCCGCCCTCGCGCGGGCCAGGGTGAAGCGGCTCCGCCGCCGGACCGGCCGGTCTCCCCGACCTTCCGCGCCGGCGATCAGGATCATCATCGTCAGGGGCGTCAGGCTTGTGCAGGCCGGGCGATCCCCCTCCGGCCGGTCCGCCCTGGCCCTTGCTACCCCGCTCTCGCCGAGGGGCAGGGTTTCAGGCGCGCAGTTCGCGTGCCTGCAACCCATGCCCAAAGGAGGCAGACATGACTGCTCAACCCATCGAAACCGTCGCGACCGAAGCGACCGCGCCGCAGCACGGCGCGGAGGTGATCGTGCCGCTGAACCGGCTCAAGGCCTCGCCGAAGAACGCGAGGAAGACGCCGCACAGCCCGGCGACCATCGAGGCCTTCGCCGCCTCCATCAAGGCCAAGGGGGTGTTGCAGCCGCCCGTGGTCGAGATCGAGCGGGACGGGGAGGGCGTCCCCACGGGGAACTATCTCGTCACCATCGGCGAGGGACGCCGTCAGGGGCTGCGGCTGCTGGCCAAGCGCAAGGCGATCAAGCGGACCCATCCGGTGCGGGTCATCGTGGATGACGAGAACGACGCCCACGAAATCAGCCTCGACGAGAACATCACCCGCGAGGCCATGCACCCCGCCGACCAGTTCGAGGCCTTCCAGCGGCTGGCCGTAGAGAAGGGCTACGGCCCCGAGGAAATCGGCGCCCGGTTCGGGGTGTCGGCCCATGTGGTGCGCCAGCGGCTGCGGCTGGCGGCGGCGGCCCCGGAGTTGATGACGGCGTATCGGGAGGGGACGCTGGCGCTGGACCAGCTGACCGCCTTCTGCGTCAGCGAGGACCAGGACCGGCAGCGGCAGGTGCTGGCGCAGATCGGCCCCCACACCCCGGCCTACGCCATCCGCCGCGCCATGACCGAGGCCAAGGTGCGGGTCGATGACCGGCGCGTCCGCTTTGTCGGCGTCGAGGCCTATGAGGCGGCGGGCGGGCCGGTGTTGCGCGACCTGTTCACCGAGGACGGCGGCGGCTGGCTGGAGGACGCCGGGTTGCTGGACCGGCTGGTCAGCGACAAGCTGGCCGGGCTGGCCGACGAGGCGCGCGAGCGGGAAGGCTGGAAATGGGCCGAACCGTGCGTGGAGTATGCCGACGTGTCGGCGCTCGGGCGGGTCTATCCGGTCGCGGTGGAGCGGTCGGATGCGGACGCCGCGCAGATCGCGGACCTGTCGGAAGAGTACGACCGGCTCGTCTCGGAGACGGACGCCGCCGATATGCTGCCGCCCGAGGTGGACGCCCGGCTGGAGGCGATCGACAAGGCCCTTCAGGCCTTCGGCCCGGACTTCGACTACGCCCCCGAAACCAAGGCGCGGGCCGGGGTCATGGTCATGCTCGGCCATGACGGCCTCGCCCGCTTCGAGCGGGGTCTGGTCCGGGCCGAGGACGCGGTCGTGGAGCCGCCGTTGGCGGAAGCCGACGCCGACGCCGACGGCGACGGCGATGGGGCCGAGCGAGAGCCGGACGCCGCGGACGGCGGCGTCGAGGTGGAGGATGCGGCTTCGCCGCTGTCCGATCGTCTGCTGATCGACCTGACCGCTCACAAGACCATGGGGCTGCGCGACGCGGTGCAGGCCGATGTGGGGGCGGCGCTCGCGACCGTGGTTCACGCCCTGGCCCTGCAGGTCTTCTATCCGACCTACGGCGTCTGGACGCCGTTGCAGCTTCGGCTGACGGTCAGCGGGCTGGAGCGGCTGGCGCCGGGAGTTCTGGACGGTCCCGCCGGGCGCCGGGTCAACGACCGGTGCGAGGCGTGGGGCGCGCGGCTGCCCGAGCGGGCGGAAGACCTGTGGGGCGTGGTGGCCGGGCTCGCGCCCTCGGAGCAACTGGACCTGCTGGCCTGTTGCGCGGGGGTCGGCCTCCATGCCGTGCGCGACCCGCACGACCGGCGGCCCGGCGCGTGGGCGCAGGCCGAGACGCTGGCGACGGCGGTCGGGCTGGATATGAGCGGCACATGGTCGGCCACCGCCGCCAGCTACTTCAACCGTGTTCCCAAGGCGCGGGTGCTGGAGGCCGTGACCGAGGCGGTCAATCCCGAGGAAGCGGGTCGCATCGCCGGGTTCAAGAAGGGCGACATGGCGGAGGCGGCGGAGCGGCTGGTCGAGGGCAAGGGCTGGTTGCCCGCCGTCCTGCGGGTCGCGCCGGTCGCTGACGACGAAACCGAAGCCGCCGACGCGCCCGTGACGGACGACGGCTATTCGTTCGCCGCTGAATAGCTAGATCGCGAGCGAAACTTGGCCGCGCGCCCTTTGGGGGCGCGCGGCTTTTTTCGTGCGTCGCCCGCACTGGGGACGAGGGTGTGAAAGAAGCAGTTCACGCGCCAGTCTGAACGGCGCGCCCAGGCGACCAAGTCGCTGAGGCAACCGACAACGAGACCGCTCGTGACTGAGGCTGTGTGAAAACGCCTGCGGATCGAGCGAATTAGGGTAGCCTTCCGGGGGCAGCAGGAGGTGGGCATGAGCCGCTTCGTTCAGGGTGCAGACCGCCGGCAGCAGACGCTGCTTCCCGAGTGCCTCGATGACTATGTGGCTGAGGATAATCCGGTCCGGGTGGTCGATGTCTTTGTTGACGACCTGGACCTGAAGGCTCTGGGCTTCGAGGGCATGACGCCGGCGGCGACGGGCCGACCGGCCTATCACCCGGCGATGCTGCTGAAGCTCTACGTCTACGGCTATCTGAACAAGGTGCAGTCCAGCCGGCGGCTGGAACGGGAGGCGCAGCGCAACGTCGAGCTGATGTGGCTGACGGGGCGACTGGCGCCGGACCACAAGACCATCGCCGACTTCCGCCGCGGGAACGGCGCGGCAATCCAGGCGGCGTGCGCCCAGTTCGTCGTGCTCTGCCGCCAGCTCAGCCTGTTCGGATCGGCGCTGGTCGCGATCGACGGTTCGAAGTTCAAGGCGGTGAACACCCGGGACCGGAACTTCACGGCGTACAAGGTGAAGCGGCGGATCGAACAGGTGGCCGAGCACATCGCCGGCTATCTTCAGGACCTGGACACGGCGGACCGCCACGAGGGCGAAGCCGCCGAGGCGCGATCCGGACGACTGGTCGAGAAGATCGATCGGCTCCGCGCCCAGATGGCGATGCTCAAGGCCATGGAGGCCGAGGTCGAGGCGTCGCCGGACGGCCAGGTCTCCCTGACCGATCCCGACGCCAGATCCATGGCCACGTCCGGCCGGGGGAGCGGCATGGTCGGCTACAACGTCCAGTCCGCCGTCGAAGGTGAGCATCACCTGATCGTCGCCCATGAGGTCGTGATGACGGGAAGCGACCGCGAGCAGTTGGCCTCCATGGCTGAGAAGGCCAAGGACGCGATGGGCGTGGAGGCGCTCGATGTGCTGGCCGACCGCGGCTACTTCTCCGGAGAAGAGATCCTCGCCTGCGAGACCATGGGCGTGACCCCCTTCGTGCCCAAGCCCCTGACCTCAGGCGCCAAGGCGGCGGGTCGCTTCGGCAAGCAGGACTTCGTCTACCTGCCCGAGCAGGACGTCTATCGCTGCCCGGCCGGGGCGCTGCTGCCTCGTCACATGACGACCGTCGAGAAGGGCATGACCCTGCATCGATACTGGGACCGGGCCAGTTGCACCGGCTGTTCGCTCAAGCCGCAATGCACCCCCAGCATCGAGCGTCGGGTCAGCCGCTGGGAGAATGAAGCGGTGATCGACGCGCTCCAGACGCGGATGGACCTGGCCCCGCGCGCCATGCGCGTCCGACGAAGCTTGGTCGAACACCCGTTCGGCACGATCAAGGCCTGGATGGGCCACACTCACTTCCTGACGAAGCGGCTGCCCAACGTGAAGACCGAGATCAGCCTCCACATCCTAGCCTACAACATGAAACGGGTGATGGCGGTGCTGGGCACGAAGCCCCTGATGGAAGCGATCAGGGCCTGAGGAGGGGGCGCTCTGCGCCTCGTCGCAACCTCCGCCTAGCCGCAGCTCTGCACGTTTTTACACGGCCTCGACTCATACCGGCGGTTCAGTTCGTCTGCATTAGGTGAAGTCAGTGCTAGGTGAACTGTCTCAGCACTCGTCGACGCTCGCGTGAAGACGCTTCAGACGGGTCCGGATGTTCGCCCCCGCCCTGCCATTCCTTCCGACCGCCAGCCATCCAGTCCTCGAAATAATAGAGCCACGTATCCATCCAAGGCAGGAACGTCAGGTCGAGACGGTCCGACGCTGTCCACTCCCGGGCATTCGGCCAGTACAGACACAGCCGCGTAGGCCGCTGAGAATACACGTGAGGCAGCTTGTCGCCCTCCGCCAGAAGGACGAGATCCGGTCTGTCGACGAACAGTTGAGGCGTTTCGCCCTCTTGGTACACGAGGCGCAGCTCGTATTCGCGAGCGAGCGGAAACGGCCGCCTGGACATGCGCCAGGTCAGCCGCCCGCGCGCCACCGAGCCGTTGCCCGGATAGACCTCGCTGCTGCGCAGATGGAGCAGCTGCTGCGCCACAGACAGAGATGGCCTGCCGCCGTAGTTCACTCGTCCGGCGCTCCGAAGAAGGTGTTGGCCCTCACCGGCGTCGCTTTCGCGACCCCCGTGACCAGCCCGACGCCCGCCGCCACACCGAGCTTGCCGGTCGACCGCGCCTCCGAGATGCGGCCGGTGTAGGCGTTCAGCGCCTTCTCGACGACGCCATCGCCGAGCGAGTGACGCAGTTCGCCCACCAGCTCGTCCAGGCCATCCATTTCGATCAGCCGGCTGAGATCGGCCTGGGCCTTGCGGTGCCACCGATAGAACGCATCCGCCCGCGCCGGCTCGACGTTCCACTTCTCGGCGAAGTTCTCGCCGTGGGTGGTTTCGTTCCAGATGAAATAGTGCGTGCGGCCCTCGAACACCTCTTTCTCGATGAACATCGGCATAAACTTGACGATGCTCAGCAGGAGGTCGAGTTCGTTGTCGAACGTCCATTGTCGGCAGCAGTATTCGTAGCTGCGCGCAGCCAGCTGCGTGATGATCACCGAAAGCGGCGCCAGCGACAAATCCTGCTTCTCGAAAGCGACGTCGCGGTGACGCTTCAGGATCTGCACCGTGCGGCGCAGAACACCCTTCGCACCCGACTTGGTCGGGAACGGCTCGACACTCGCATCGGCCGTGTAGCGGTTCTCCTGCATCGCCTTCTCGACACGCAGGAGCGGCACCAGCTTGGAGCGCTCATCGAACTTGTCGCGGAAGCCCTTCGGGTTCGACGGCTTCCACTGGCTGAGCGATTTGTCCGGCACCAATTCGCCACCGCTGGGGCAGTGCGGGTTCGGGATCGAGGGCGTGATGTCCAGATGGAATTCGTTGGCGTACACGATGCGCCAGCAGCGCTGCTTCTCCTCCAGGATCGGACGGTAACGGCCGTTCTCACGGATACGGTCTCCGACCAATTGCTTGACGAGGCCCGGCTGCATGCTCGGCTTGGCGTCGGGCAGTAGGGCGATCAGATCGACATCATGCTCGTTGCTCTTGATCGGCTTGACGTTGGTGCCGATAGCCGTCGAGCCCTGGGCGTAGATCACGCTGGTCTTCAGCAGCATGTCGTCCGCATAGGCCAGCCAGGACCCGACCGTCTCGTAGCGCGACTTCGCTTCCTGATACTGCGTCTCCGTCAGGTCGAGTTCCTGACACAGACGATCCAGGAAGCCGTAGGTCTCGACTTTCCGGAAATACAGGCTGTCAAAAGTTCTGTTCGGGGAGCCGTCAGGCATGATCGAGCTCCTTTCGAGCCGCGTTGGTGGGGGAGGAAATTTGGCCGATGGTCAGCCGCGGCTCGAAGCCGCCATGCGCACGGTTCTCGTCGTAGATGATGAGTGGCAGATCAGCCTTCGGCATCCAGACACGACCGAGTTCGACAGCCGCCGAGACCGGCATCGCCGGAAAGACGTGGATCGCCGCGTCCTGGCCGTGAACGGCCTTGATCTGGTCGAACGTGCGCCGGACCGTTTCACGGAACCGGCCGAGATCGTCGTGCCGGTGCATAATGTCACGATCCGGTTGCGGCACGGTGATCCGCCAGATCGGCGCATCGCCGAGAACGGCTTCGATGCGGTCGTCGGTGATGATCGCGCTCAGGCTCAGGATCAGCGCCACCGACTTGCCGATACCGACCTTCTCGCTTGCCTCGAAAGCGACGGGGTCGCGGCCGTCGCGCCAGTCCCAGCCTTGAGGCTCCCGGTGCAACTGGTGGACCGTCACAGCAGGAATATCCGACAGCAACCGTCCGAGTTCGATCAAGAGCGGCTGCGGGGCCAGCGCGAAAACCGATAGGTGCTTGATGTGCCCATCCGCCAGTTGGTCACGGACCTTGCGGTCAAACTGCCTGCGCAGGTTGGGCGACTGAATGCTCCAGTATTCCGGTTCGTGATCCCCGAATTCGCAGCGGGTCAGGTCGAGCGCGATGGGTTCGCGAACCGCAGGAAAGCGTTCCGGCAACATCGCAGCCTTGGCCAGGTCATAACGGGCAGGGCAGTCATGTTCGCCGACACGGGCGGAATAGAGGAGAACATGTGACGCCCGGTCGGGCGCGATGCCGGTGACGATGTCGATCCGCGTTTCATGCGCGGCTTTCATCTCCAGCAGCAGGGCCTCGGGATAGTCCTGCGAGGTGTCGTTTCCGTCGATCAGGCGGTGATGCGCATTGCAGAGCAGCATCAGGTTGGCGACGTCGTCGGCCAGCTTCGGCGAACGGTGCGGATCGCCGCGCGGCCCGCCGGCAGATTCCGCGACGATGTGCGCGACGTAGCCGTTATTCAGCTCGTCTTTGCCGGACAGCCAGTCGCCGAGAAGCGGGTCGTTGCAGAACTGGCAACGGCCGCCGCTACGCGTCCAGAGTGTCAGGCGGGTTCGGTTTGAAACTCCCACTCCTGGTTCCTCATTCTTCCGGCCATGCCGGGCTCTTTTGTTCGACCGCCTGACGGCGGCAGCTCGATGATCTGTCTCACGCGCACTTGCCCCTCCCTAGAACAACACGGACCCAAACCGGGAACATGCTGTGAACTAACTACCGAGATTCCCCGACTTCAAGCGAACCGCATCGCCGGAGCGATGCGGCCCCGCTTAGCTCTCGCGCACCGTCGTGTGCGGGCTGGCCTTGCCGTGCTTGGTGGTGACGAAGCGACCCGAGATCGCGCTGCGGTAGGCCCCGCCCGTGCTGCCGCTCTTGCCGCCGCTTTCCTTCACCGTGGTGCGGGGACTGGCCTTGCCGTGCCCGGAGGTCACATACCGGCCCGAAATGGCGCTCCGATAGGAACCGCCGCCTTTGCCCTTGCCCATCGTCGTATTCTCCCTTGCCAAATTGCCGCTGATCCGGCATCTGTATGGGTAAATCAGACGGTTCGTTCGTGTCAAGATGATTCGACCGGATCGTTCGATCTATTTGTACAAGCGTAAGGAGGGCATGTGGCGATAGGGGACCGGCTTAAGGAGCTGCGCCTAAAAAAGGGGCAGTCCCTGCAACAGGTGGCGGACGCGATTGGCGCGTCGAAGGCTCACATCTGGGAACTGGAGAGCAATCGGAGCAAGAACCCATCGCTTGACCTGCTCCAGAAGATTTCCGGGCATTTCGGAACCACGGTTGCCTACCTCATTAACGAACAACCAGGCGACTTGACCAAGGCCGACCAGTTTTTCCGTCGGAATAGTTCCAAGTTCGAGGGCATGACTGACGCAGATTTCGACATCTTCGAGAAACTGCTGGATCGGATCACAGACAGTGAGCGCAAGTGATCCGGTCATAGATTTGATGGAGCTGGCCGATATCGGCCAGCCGCGGAAGCTCGCCCTCGAAATTCACAAGCAGCTGCGCGCGCAATATGGCTCGGTTCCCGACCGAGTTCCGCTCGATGGCATCGCACGAGCCGTCGGTATCGTCGCCATCGACGACTTCGACACCGATCGATTTGAAGGCACCCTCGTCGTTCAGGGCGAAAAAGGCGCCATCGGGCTTCGACGCGGCCTCAATCGCGGCCGGCGCAACTTTACCCTGGGCCATGAGCTCGGGCACTTCCTCAACCCTTGGCACCGCACCCTCAAATCCCGTTTCGAGTGCGATTCCGCCGCCGTCAGAGCCGCCCGGGCGGCAGGCTTCACCGACCGCCCAGCGCTCGAGCAGATTGAGGTCGAAGCCAACGAGTTCGCGGCGACCCTCCTCGTCCCCCTGCCCGAATATCGAACCGCGCGCAAAGCACTCGGTTCGGACGAAGATGTTGTCAACATCCGCACCCTCGCCGACCGGTTCGACGTATCCCAGGAATTCCTGGCGCGTCTCTACGTTGATCAGGCTGACGCCAAGATCGGGATCTTGATGTGCAAGGACGGCCTGGTCCGCCGTTTCATACTCCCGCGAGAGTTTCCCTATTTGGGCCTCAAGCTAGGCCAGCCGATTTCACGCGAAACCCTCACGCACGAGTTTCGCCGCACTCATCCAGTCGGCACCGCATCCAATCTTCAAAGTGTGGCTACGACGGCTTGGCTGGAACGCCGTGGCGATGTCTCGGCGCTCTACGAACAGGTCCTGCTCCAGCGCGACGGCTGGACAACCACGCTTCTTGTCATCGACGAAGATGAGGATGCCGAAGACGATGACCGGAATTGGAACCGGCGGAACACGCGGTTTCGATAGGCAGAAGTACGATGGACCTCAGGGATATGTATTGCCGTTTCGTGGAGATCATCGACGAGGCGGTAGTTAAGAAGAACATTTATGCCGTGCCCCAATCAGCGGCCGAAGTTGGCATGCAGGGCGGGGAAGAGCAGCGGAACTCCGGACAGCGATGGAACTACACCTTGAAAGGTCAGGATGGACTTACCCTATCAGTTCACGCGCGCTGGTGGGACCAATCCCAAGCCTTCTCGATCCGGCCGGACATGCACGTCATGACCGTCGAACTCACGGGCGATGCTATTCCGAGACACCACGAGGGGCGCTATGAGGAGTAATCTATCGCGGCGGCCGACCGCGCGGATCGCTCCAATGCCCGGATCATCGATCGAACGTCCAGTACGGCGAGCAGTCCGACCATCCAGTGCTGTGATTGTCCGCTTTTCGCCTCGGCGCTGAGGTCCGGTTCTAGCGCGTTCAGGAATACAGTGGCTGTTGTGGGTGGCGCATAACCCGCGTGGCGCAGCTTGCCGCTACTCAGCCGCGATCATCGCCAGTGCGCCGTCATCCCAAGCAAGGACGGGCTCTAACAAGCTGCGGGCCAGGTGGGTGACGACGGGGGCGACGACGCCGTCGCCGGCGACGTGATAGGCGTCGTTGTAGCGGGCCGGCAGGACGTAATCGTCGTCTAGCCCCATCAGCCGGGCGGCTTCGCGGCCGGACAGCAGTCGTGAACGGACCCGGTCGCCTTCGACCACCAGGATGATCTGGCGGGAGCTGCCGCCGGCAGGGGTGCGCAGGCAGCCAGCCACCTCATCGAAGCGCACCTCGGCGCGTTGGACCTTGCGGCCTTGGGCGTCCGGGCGGGTGCGGCGGTAGACCCCCCCCACCACGCGCCGGCCCTGGGTCTGGGCGGTCTTCACCTTGGCGCGGTTGAGTGGGCTCATCATGGCCAGCAGCTTCCGCGTCTCGGCGGGTGTGTGCCAGGGCACGTCGGCCGGTTCTTCCTCGATCTGGTCGGAGAAGAGGGGCGGCGTTTCCGTGGGTACGGGCATGGCCCACCAGAAATGGTGTTGGCGCACCGCTTCGGGCAGGCCGTCGACGGCGGCCTGCAGCCGGGCCGGTGTCCAAGCCGCTTCAGGCGTCTGGCTGATGACGCCGCCCGGCAGGGCGACGGTCTCATCGACGGCGACGATGAACAGCCGCGGGCGCGATTGCGCGACGAACCGACGAGCATCGATGACCATCGCCCCAAACCGGTACCCGGCTTCGGTGATGGCCTCGCAGATGGCGGCGAAGTCCCGCCCCTGATTGGACGTCAGGGCGCCGTAGACATTCTCCAGGATCAGGGTGCGCGGGGCGCGGCCCTCGGCCTTGAGCGCCGTGATCAGGGACCAGAAAGGCCAGAACGAGCCCGAGCGGGTGTGTTCGTTCCCGTTACGCGCGCCAAGGCCCTTGTTGAGCCCGGCCAGGGACAGATCCTGGCAGGGGAAGGAGCCCCAGACGAGGTCGGCGCGGCCGGGGAGCTGGGCCGGTTTGACCTCGGCGACGTCGCCGCAAACGAGGTGATCGTCACCCCAGTTGGCGGCGTAAACCGCCGCCTTCATCGGGTCGAAATCGTTGGCAAAGTCGCAGCGCCAGCCCTTCAGGCCGGCTCGCGCCATGCCGCCGCCGGCGAAGAATTCGAAGAAGACGCGCTGCGCGCCTTGCGATCCGGGCGCGGGGAACGGGCTGACGGTCATGGCTCACCCTCCGAATCGGCGCACATCTTCATTCTAGTTCCACTTATGTTCCGTTAACGTCAATGCTGAAAAAGGCGAATCGGTGGACAAGGTTGCACGCTAGGCGAGCGCTGGAATGAAGACCTTCGACCTTGAGACGCCCGCCGCGCCCGATCCGGGGCGGCTCCGATGGCCCCGGCGCTGGGAAGTGTCGGGTGATGAGGCCGCGCCTGTGGGCAATCAGCATTATCAGGATCTCACTGCAGCCAGCTGGGCGGACGTCTCCCGCGTGCTGGAGTTGGAGGCCGCCTTGGTGCGTCGGGTCGAGGACGCCTTCGACCCAAGCGGCGAGGAAAGCCAGATCGAGGCCGAACTGGACGGCCAGCGCGATGACGACGACGAGACGCCGTTGCGGGGGCTCGACCTGGGCGTCGCCTCAGCCGTTCTGGTCTTGGCCGCCGTCGGCGCAGTTCCCGTCGCCAGCTGCAACGGCGGCGCGTTCGGCCGGGTCCATTTGGGCTCCAATCCCTATGTGGCCTGCTACATCCGCCCGCGACGGTTTCTCATCGTGTCGGATTGGGCGGTCCGGGCCGGGCTCCTGCAAATCGTGACCAGGGATGGCGCTCTGGTGCTTCATGCCCGTCGGGTAAAAGACTTCCTTCGCTTTGCGGAACTGGCCCTGACCGATCAGGCCCTTCCGGTGGATCGCGCATGACCGGTGATGAGTTGACGCCTCCGGCCTTGAGCGCCGAAGCCCTCGCGGACCTAGAAGCCCTGATCGCCGGCGGCCGTTTCGCCACGACCGGGCCGTTGGCGATCGCCCTAGTCGTGGTGGATCGCGCCCGGGGGCGCGACATGCCGCTGGACGCGTTCGACTTCCGGGCCGCCAACAGCGCCCAGGTCGCCGGAGCCGGCGGGGTAGCGGCCAACCGGATCCTCAGACGACATGGCGTCAACAACAGCTTGGGCAGTGAGGGTGGACGAACCAGCCGCGGCAGCATCGACCGGATGGAGGAGCTGGTCGCCCTGCTCAACCGTCGTCATGCGGCAGGGGATCTGGATCTTGACGCGGTTGAGGCCTTCTGGGTGCAGAAGGCGCGGGACTATTTCAACACCACTCCGATCGCGTTCCGGGCCGATCCAGCGCTCAGCCTGCGGATGGCCTTGCGCGAGCTGCTCGCGCAGGCCGAGCTGCGCCAGAAGTCCATGGGCGGGGTGATGATCGTGGGTGCGGTCATGCAGCATATCGTGGGGGCGGTCCTGGAGTTGTCGTTGGGACGAGGCGGCGTCACCCATCACGGCTCCAACCAGAATGACGCCAAGGGCAGGGGCGGGGATTTCGAGCTGGAGGACGCGGTGCTGCACGTCACCAATGCGCCCACTGCCCAGCTGATCGGCAAATGCCGCGCGAACCTAGACGCAGGGACGCGGCCAGTCATCGTCACTAATCCCAAGCCCTTGATCGCGGCGGAGGTTCTCGCTGATGCAGAAGGGCTCGGCAGTCGGATCGAGTTCGTGGACTTCGAACAGTTCGTTTGCGTGCAACTTTACAGCCTCGGTGGCTTCAAGGCTTTGAACGTTCGAGGCCAGCTAACGCGGCTTATTGAGACCTACAACGCGATCATCGATCAGGTTGAGCCCAGTCCCAGCCTTCGTGTCGCGCTGGGCGGGTGATAAACCTACGCCTCAACCTTTGGCCTGATGAATCAACCCAATCGGCGTCGGGCAATTCGGCTAAAGCCAACTTGCGATCAGAATGTCCGCTTCGGGCGTTACAGCCAATGTCCGCAGTTGGCGCACAGCTGTCAGGAACCGCATTGCGGAAGGGGAGCAGCGCTCTAGGAGCGTGGAGATGCTGGGTGCGGGCCTGAGCACAGATCCGATGTCGAAGCTCGGAGGCCGCTGTCCGCCCACTGACAGAGATCGTCCAGGTCGTATACGACCCGCCCACCAAGTTTACGATACACCGGCCCCGTGCCGTAGGTTCTGTGCTTCTCGAGCGTCCTGCTGGAGAGGCCAAGATACTCTCCCGCCTGAGGGGTGCGCAGAAACCGCTGACCTACGCGCGTGCTCATCTCGAACCTCCGTCCAGATCGGCGATGATGCCCTCAGTGCGAGGTGCGGGCGACCCGATGGCGTCGCACCGTGAGTCCTCGGGTTCGAGCGCTCGATCACGCGAAAGTCACCGGCGCTCAACGCCCGCGAATAGTCGCCAAAGTCACCGTTCTAAACACCGTTCTAAACGGTCAAGCTAGAACGAGCGGTCACCCCTTGGTGGCCATAAACTGCTGATTTCATTGAAGGACGATGGTGGGTGATGTAGGGTTCGAACCTACGACCCGCTGATTAAGAGTCAGCTGCTCTACCAACTGAGCTAATCACCCGACCGGTCGTCTTCGTCTTCGGGGGCGAGAGGCCTTGCCGAAGGGCGCTCCTACTACCCAGCCCTTGGGGGGTTGGCAAGCGCTTTCGCAAACTTTCTTTGACGGGCATGGTCCGCACGGAATCGGTCGCGTGGGGCGGCGGGGGAGCAATCATCATGGCCTTCTGGAACCGGCGTCGTTCGATCGACGTCATGACGGCGCCACACGACGGACCACGCCTGAAGCCGACGCTCAGCTGGCCGCACCTGCTGGCCCTGGGCGTGGGCGCCATCGTCGGCACCGGCATTCTGACCCTGATCGGGGTCGGGGCGGGGCTGGCGGGGCCGGCGGTGCTGATCAGCTTCGGTCTGGCCGGCTTGGTCTGCGCCTGCGCCGCCCTGGCCTATGCCGAACTGTCGACCATGATGCCGGCGGCGGGCAGCGCCTATACCTATTCCTACGCCGTCCTGGGCGAGATGATCGCCTGGGTGGTGGGCTGGAGCCTGATCCTGGAATATTCGCTGGTGGTCAGCGCCGTGGCGGTGGGCTGGTCCGGTTACGCGGTCGGCTTCCTCAGCGGTCTGGGCGTCGATCTGCCGGCCGCCCTGGTCGCCGGGCCGCACGCCGGCGGGATCATCAACCTGCCGGCCGTAGCCATCATCGGGGTGGTGACGGGCCTGCTGCTGCTGGGCACCAAGGAGAGCGCGACGCTGAACGCCGTGCTGGTGGTGATCAAGATCGCCGCCCTGGTGGTCTTCGTCGCCATCGCCCTGCCGGCCTTCAAGCCCGAGAACTTCACCCCCTTCATGCCCAACGGCTTCGGCGCCCCCTTCGTCCAGACCGGGGTGATGGCGGCGGCGGCCATCATCTTCTTCGCCTTCTATGGGTTCGACGCCATTTCGACGGCGGCCGAGGAGACCAAGAAGCCCGAGCGCGACCTGGCCATCGGCATCGTCGGCTCCATGCTGGTCTGCACGGCCCTGTATCTGGTGGTCGCGGCCGCCGCCATCGGCGCCCGGCCGGTGGCGGATTTCGCCGACAGCCCCGAGCCCCTGGCCCTGATCCTGCGCCAGATGGGGCAGGGGACGGCGGCCCAGTGGATCGCGGCGGCGGCGGTGATCGCGCTCCCGACCGTGCTGCTGGCCTTCCTGTTCGGCCAGAGCCGCATCTTCCTGGGCATGGCGCGCGACGGCCTGCTGCCGCGCCGCCTGGCCAAGGTGTCGGCGCGCGGCGTGCCGGCGGTGGTGACGGTCTTTACGGCTGTGGTGGTGGCGATCCTGGCCGGCCTGCTGCCGCTGGACGAACTGGCGTCCCTGGCCAACGCCGGCACCCTGGCGGCCTTCTGTTCGGTGGGGGTGTGCCTGGTCGTGCTGCGGATTCGCGAGCCGAATCGCAAACGGGTGTTCAAGGCGCCGCTGTGGCCCCTGGTCGGCGCGATCAGCGTGATCGGCTGCATCGTCTTCTTCCTGAGTCTGAAGCCCGTCACCCAGGTGGGCTTCGTCGTCTGGAACCTGATCGGCGTGGCCATCTATCTGCTGTGGTCGTCGAAGAACTCGCGCCTGGCCAAGGGTGAGGAAGAGGCCGCCTGATGGCGCGCCGCGATCTGACCGGCGCCGTCGACTTCAGCGTGCTTGAGGCCATGACCGGCGGCGACGCGTCGATTTCGGAAGAGGTGCTGGGCCTGTTCGTCGAACAGGCCGCCCTCTGGTCTGTGCTGCTGAACCCCAAGGCCGACGGCTGGCGCGACGGGGTGCACACCATTCGGGGCGCGGCGGCAGGGATCGGGGCCGGCGACCTGGCTTCGATCTGCGCCGAGGCGGAAGCGGCGGAACAGACCCTGGCGGCGCCGGCGCTGGACCGGGTCAAGACGGCGCTGGATGTCGCCCTGGCCGACGTGGCCGCCTATCGCCACGAGCTGATGCTGCGAGGGCTGCGAGGCTAGTCGAGGTCCTGGGCGGAATGTCTGATGTCGAGTATCACCACCATGTCTCCCACTACGCGGTAACGCAGCAAATAGGGTGGGACATGCGTCAACTGGCGGCGACCGCCGCCTATCGGCGCTCCACGTTCGGGGAAATCAGCCAGACTATCGCCGGCGGCCTTGAGCCGACTTGCTATGCGCTGACTGGCCAGCGGGTTGAAGTGGGAAATATAGGCTTGGATCGACCGGAGGCTCCGAAGGGACCTGATCGTCCAAACCACCCTAGTCATCCAGGCCCCAAGACTCCGGCGGCGGGCCTTCCTCAGGTGTGCCCCAGGTCAGAAGCCACTTTGCGACCTCTTCATGCGGGACGACCCGGCCGGCCGCGAAATCGGCCTCCGCCTCTTCCAGGGATCGGGCGTCCGCCTCGGGGTCAGGCTGGCTGAAGATGGAAGGTTCCTGATGCGCCATGTCAGGAGAATACCACTGTAAGGCGTTAGCTCCGAGTCCGGTCGTAGACCGCGAACTCGTGGGCGATGCAGCGGTCGATCAGCAGGCGCCAGACCGGTTCGGCGATCTCGGGCGCCAGGTCGTGGGCTTCGGCGGCGGTCAGGACCTTGGCCACGACGTCGTCGATGCGGGCCTGGTCGAAGACGGCGTCGCGGTCGGGCTTGATGCGGGCGGCCGCCTCCATATAGCGCTGGCGTTCGGCCAGCAGGGCGACCAGGGCGCGGTCCAAAGCGTCCACGCCCTGGCGGACCTCGGCCATCGACTGGCATTCGGCGGGATCGACGCGGGCGTCGACGGCGACAAGGGCAGGGTGGTGCATGGTCGTGGGGTTAGCCGCTCAGGCCGCCCAAGCCAAGACGTCAGCCGACGAAGGCGCGTTCCAGCACATAGTCGGCGGGTTCGGCGTTCGAGCCTTCCTTCAGCCCATAGGTCTCCAGCAGTTCGCCGGCTTCCTTGATCATGGCCATGGAGCCGCACAGCATGGCGCGGTCGCGGGCGGGGTCGAAGCCTTCCGGCAGGCCCAGGTCGCGGAAGAAGTCGCCCGCCTTGATCCGGTCGGTGATCCGGCCGGGGGTCTGGAATTCCTCGCGCGTGACCGTCGGATAATAGGTCAGCTGCGCCCTGGCCTCGTCGCCGATCAGCGGATCGTCGTGGATCTCGCGGGTGAAGAAGTCGCGGTAAGCCAGGTCGGCGACGTTCCGCACCGTGTGGATCACATAGACATGGCCGAAGCGGGAATAGGTCTCGGGATCGCGCGCCACGCTCAGCCAGGGGGCCAGGCCCGTGCCCGTGCCGATCAGGAACAGCCGCTCGCCGCCGGTCAGGGCGTCCAGCACCAGGGTGCCCGTCGGTTTCTTGCCCATCAGCAGCGTGTCGCCCGGTTGGATCTTCTGCAGGCGCGAGGTCAGGGGACCGTCGGCGACCTTGATCGAGAAGAACTCCAGCTCCTCGGCCCAGCAGGGGCTGGCGATGGAATAGGCGCGCAGGACGGGCTTGCCGCCGTCTTCGCCGGGCAGGCCGATCATCACGAACTCGCCCGAGCGGAAGCGGAAATCCTCGGGCCGTTTCACGCCGAAGCTGAACAGGCTGTCGGTCCAGTGGCGGACCCACAGAACCTCCAGTTCGTTGAACGGGCTGGCTTTGACGGGAGCGGGGGAGGGGGCGGCGTCGGTCATCGTACGCCTCTCTAATCTGAGACCCGCTCGCAGGGAAGGAAAAGCCATCGTCCCAATGGCGACTTTTCCTCGTGACGGCTTGCAGAAGCGCCGCTAGCGTCGCCGACCATGCGCACAATTCTTCTTGCCTCGACCATCCTCCTCTCGGCCGGTTCAGCGGTCGCCCAGGAGTCGCCCTCCAACATCCTTACGCCCGAGCGGGTCTTCTCCAGCCCCAGCCTGAACGGCCCGGTGGCCAAGGGGGTCAGCCTGTCGCCCGACGGCCAGCTGGTGGCCTTCCTGCGCTCGCGCGAGGACAATGTGGACGTCCAGGACCTGTGGGCCGCCCCGACCGGCGAGGGCGAACCATACAAGCTGATCGACGCCCGCGCCTTGGTCCCCGACGCCGGCGAACTGTCCGAGGCCGAAAAGGCCCGGCGCGAGCGGATGCGGATCAGCGCCCGCGGCGTCGTCGACTATTCCTGGGACCAGCAGGGCCGCTACATCCTGGCGCCGCTGGAGGGCGACATCTTCCTGGCCAGCCGCGCCGACGGCAAGGTGCGCCGCCTGACCGAGACCGCCGCCGACGAGATCGACGCCAAGGTCTCGCCCAAGGGCAATTATGTCTCCTGGGTCCGCGACCAGAACCTGGTGATCTACGACCTGGCGACCGGCCAGGAGACCCCGATCACCGACGACGGCGCCGGCCTGATCACCTGGGCCACGGCCGAGTTCATCGCCCAGGAGGAGATGGACCGCGACACCGGCTATTGGTGGAGCCCGGACGAACGCTACATCGCCCTGACGCGTGTGGACGAAAGCCCGGTGGACATCGTGCCCCGGTTCGAGATCACCGGCGCCGGCGCCACCATGGTCGAACAGCGCTATCCCCGCGCCGGCCGGCCCAACGCCGTGGTCGAACTCTATGTCCGCGACCTGCAGACCGGGGCGCGGGTCAAGGTCGACCTGGGCTCCAACACCGACATCTATCTGGCGCGGGTCGACTGGGCCGGCGACGGCCAGACCCTGTATGTCCAGCGCCAGTCGCGCGACCAGAAGACGCTGGACCTGCTCAGCGTCGATCCGGCCACCGGCGCCTCTCGCGTCATCCTCAGCCAGAAGGCCCAGGCCTGGGTCGATCTGAACAACGACTTCCATGTCCTGGCGGACGGCCGTTTCATCTGGTCGAACGAGGACAGCGGCTGGCGCCACCTGTATTTGTACGACCGCAATGGGCGCCAACTGCGGGCCATCACGCGCGGCGACTATCCGGTTAAACATCTGGACGGCGTCAACGCACAGACCGGCGAGGTCTATTTCACCGCCTCGATGCGCGACGGCAAGGAACTGCCGATCGAGCAGCAGATGTTCCGCGCCAGCCTGAACCGCACCGTCGATCCCGTGGCGGTGACCCCGGCCGGCGGCTGGTGGAACGTCTCGGTCAACGGGCCGGCGACCGCCTATGTCGGCAACTATTCCGATCCGAAGACCCCGCCGCAATCGGCCCTGTACCGGATCGACGGCACGCGCGTGCGCTGGATCGAGGAGAACAGGCTCGACGCCGCCCACGCCTTCGCCCCCTATGTCTCGCGTCTTCGCACGCCCGAGTTCGGCACGATGCAGAGCCACGGCGAAACCCTGGTCTGGCGCATGACCACCCCGCCCGACTTCGATCCGTCGAAGAAATATCCGGTGGTGATGCAGGTCTATGGCGGTCCCGGCACCGGCGCGGGCGTGCAGAAGAGCTGGCAGCCCCTGACCAACCAACTGCTGACCGAGGCCGGCTATATCGTCTTCCGCGTCGACAACCGTGGCGAGGGCGACCGGTCCCAGGCCTTCGAGACCAGCATCTATCGCCGCCTGGGCCTTCCTGCGGTCGAGGATCAGGCCTTGGCCGCCAAATGGTTGAAGACGCTGCCCTATGTCGATCCTGACCATATCGCGGTCATGGGCTGGAGCTTCGGCGGCTTCCTCAGCCTGCTGACCCTGACCGACAAGGATGCGGATCTGGCGGCCGCCCTGGCGGGCGCGGCGCCGACGGAATGGAGCCTCTACGACACCCATTATACCGAACGCTACATGTCCACGCCGCAGGACAATCCGGACGGCTATGCGGCCACCGACGTCCTGCCGCGCCTCGACGACCTGACCGGCCGGCTGCTGATCCTGCACGGCATGGCCGACGACAATGTCATCTTCGGCAACGCCACCCGCGTGATCGACGCCCTTCAGGCCAAGAGCACGCCGTTCGAGATGATGCTCTATCCCGGCCAGAGACACGGCGTCCGCGGCGAACCGAGGCAACTTCAGCAATGGCGCACCTACCTCGACTTCCTGGACCGCACGATCGGCAAGCGGGCGGAACCGGCCGCCGACTGATCCTCGCGGCTGCGGTCGCGCTGTCCCTGGCGGGATGCACGGCCGGGGCGGGCGGTCAGGCGAGGGATTATCCGTCCGCGTCGGCGGTGGTCGCGGCCGGCCGGCTGAACGACAGCGCCCATGCGGTGCTGCGCTGGAGCGTGGCTTCGCCGACCGGCCGCGGCGTGTCCGCCGTGTCCGGAATGCCGATCCTGCTGAAGGATAATATCGAGACGGCGGACATGCCGACCACCGCCGGGGCGCTGGCTCTGGCGAACAATGCGCCGGGCCGCGACGCGCCCCTGGTCGCCCGTCTGCGCGCCGGTGGCGCGGTCATCGTCGGCAAGACCAATCTGTCGGAATGGGCCAATATCCGCTCGTCGGACTCGATCAGCGGCTGGAGCGCGGTCGGCGGCCAGACCCTGAACCCCTATGATCCCGCCCGCACCCCCTGCGGCTCCTCGTCCGGCAGCGGTGCGGCGGTGGCCCTGGGCCTGACGCCTGCGGCCATAGGCACCGAGACGGACGGCTCCATCACCTGTCCGGCCTCGGTCAACGGGATCGTCGGGTTCAAGCCCACGGTCGGCCTGGTCTCGCGCACCCACATCGTGCCGATCAGCCATTCCCAGGACACCGCCGGCCCGATGGCGGCGACCGTTCGCGACGCCGCGCGGGTGCTGACCGTCATCGCCGGTTCGGACCCTGCCGACGCCGCCACGGTCGAGGCGGATGCGCGCAAGACCGACTATGTCGCCGCCCTGGACGCAGGATCGCTGCGCGGTGCGCGGATCGGGGTGATGCGGTTCCTGCAGGGCTATTCGCCCGAGACCCAGGCGGTGTTCGAACAGAACCTGCAGGCCCTGCGCGACGCCGGCGCCGTCCTGATCGATCTGCCGGAGGGGCCTGACGGCCGCACCCTGGGCGAGGCTGAGTTCAAGGTGCTGCTGTACGAACTGAAGCACGATCTGAACGCCTATCTGGCCTCGACCGACCCGACCCAGGTCAGGACACGCACCCTGGCCCAGGTCATCGCCTTCAACGCCGCCGAGCCGCGCGAGACCGTGCTGTTCGGCCAGGACGTCTTCGAACAGGCCCAGGCCATGGGCGGGCTGGACGACCCCGCCTATATCCAGGCCCGCGCCACCTCGCTGCGACTGGCGGGGGAGGAAGGGATCGACCGGCTGATGCGGGCGCACAGCCTGTCCGCCCTGGTCGCCCCCACCACCTCGCGCGCCTGGACCAATGACCCCAAGGACGACGACGACATGCAGGGCGCCGCCAGCCGTCTGGCCGCCGTCGCCGGCTATCCCCACCTGACCGTGCCGATGGGGTTTGATCAGAATATGCCCGTAGGTCTCAGCTTTATCGGTGGAAAATGGGATGACGCGCGCATCCTTTCCCTTGGTTACGCCTTCGAACAGGCGACGCAGGCGCGGCGGCCGCCGCCTGTATCCCGGCCCTGACATCGGGCGGTCGCGGCCGCTGGGAATGCGGCATGAGCGACCTGATCGCCAATATCGTCGGCTCGGCCGCAGCGGTCTGCTCCGTGACCAGTTTCGCGCCCCAGGCGATCAAGATCTGGAAGGAGCGCGACGCCTCCTCGGTCAGTCTGAAGACCTATTCGCTGACCGTGACCTGTTTCGCCCTGTGGGTCGTCTACGGCGTCATGACCCAGGCCTGGCCGGTGACCATCGCCAACTCATGCGCCCTGGTCATGGCTTCGGGCGTCCTGGCGATGAAATGGCGCTTCCGGAACGGCGATCCCGAAGCGTGACGGTTTGATCCGGATCAAGGCGAACCCTGTCTGACGGCGCAATCGTGGGCGGAGGAGATTTCGCATGCCCCAGGACGCAGTCCCATTCGTCGCCGCTATCGTCGCGGCCTTCGTCTTCTTCATGGCCGCGCTGGCCCTGGCCGGCCTGTATTCGCGCTCGTCCGACGACAAGTGACGACAGCTTTACCCGACGTGATCTTGGCGCCCTGCGCGATGCGGGTTACGGCATGTGTTCCAACGTCCAAGGGAGACGCCTCCAATGCCTGATCTCGCACAAGTCACAGAACACATCCGCGGCGCCGTCGGCGACAACTCCGGCCTCGGCAAGACCGTGAAGCTCGACCTCGGCGACGAGGGCAAGATCTTCATCGACGGCGCCTCGGCGCCGAACACCGTCACCAACGAAGACAAGCCCGCCGACGCCACCATCTCGATGAAATGGGATGACTTCATGGCCCTGTCGGAAGGCAAGCTGGATCCGATGATGGCCTTCATGCAGGGCAAGCTGAAGATCGCCGGCGACATGATGATCGCCCAGAAACTGGCCCCGCTGCTGAAGCGCTGATGGCAGGCTGAGCAACAGTTGATTGCGGCGCGGCTCCCCTCGGGGCCGCGCCGTTTTCGTCTTCAGCGCCCGTCAGAGACGCGAACGAAAAACGAGGAAACGACATGGACTTCAGACATTCCGACCGCGCCCTGGACTGGCACGCCCGCGTGCGCCGTTTCCTCGACGAACAGGTCATCCCGCGCGAGGCCGAATATTTCGCCCAGGTGCGCGAGAACCCGAACCGCCAGCCCCCGGTCATGGAGGCCATGAAGGCCGCTGCGCGCGAGGCGGGCCTGTGGAACATGTTCCTGCCGGGCGAGCATGGCGCCGGCCTGACCAACCTCGACTACGCCCCCCTGGCCGAGATGATGGGCGCCCATCTGTGGTCGTCGGAGGTGTTCAACTGCAACGCCCCCGACACCGGCAATATGGAAGTCCTGCACATGTACGGCGACGCGGCCCAGCAGGACCGCTGGCTGAAACCGCTGATGGCCGGCCAAATCCGCTCGGCCTTCCTGATGACCGAGCCCGAGGTCGCCTCGTCCGACGCCACCAATATCCAGACCCGGATCGAGCGCGACGGCGACCACTATGTCATCAACGGCCGCAAATGGTGGTCGACCAATATGGCCCATCCGAACGTCGCCGTGACCATCGTCATGGGCAAGACCGACCCGGACGCCGCGACCCACGCCCAGCAGTCCCAGATCATCGTCCCCGTCGACACGCCCGGCTTCCGCGTCGAGCGGATGCTGTCGGTGTTCGGCTATGACGAACGTCCCATCGGCCACGCCGAGGTGGTGCTGGAGAACGTCCGCGTCCCCGCCTCGAACCTGATCGCCGGCGAGGGCCGGGGGTTCGAGATCGCGCAAGGGCGCCTCGGCCCCGGCCGTATCCACCACTGCATGCGCGTGATCGGCGCGGCCGAACGGGCGCTGGAGCTGATGGTGAAGCGCCTCCTGAACCGCACCGCCTTCAGGAAACAGCTGGCCGAACATTCGGTCTGGGAGCAGCGGGTCGCCGACGCCCGCACCAATATCGAGATGTGCCGCCTGCTGGTGCTGAAGGCCGCCTGGATGATGGACGAGGCGGGGGCCAAGAACGCCCGCTCCGAAATCGCCCAGATCAAGGTCGCCGCCCCCCGCATGGCGCTTCAGGTCATCGACGACGCCATCCAGGCCTTCGGCGGCGCCGGCGTCTCGGGCGACACGCCCCTGGCCGAACTCTATGCGACGGTGCGCACCCTGCGGATCGCCGACGGCCCGGACGAGGTTCACAACCGCAGCATCGCCCGGCTGGAGTACGCCAAACACGGCGGCAAGCCGGTGCGTTGAATTCACCGTTACGCTTCCTAGATCAGGGGAACTCCGGCTGAGGCGTGACGTTCGTTCTGCTTGGACGACGCGACGCCCGCCGGGGCTTCGGGGCTGAGGCGGGACGGAACGGCTGACATGAATGCTCGCTTCGAGCCCGATACGCGGGCGGCGTCGGATGTGGCGCGTTTCAGGGAGACCCGGGCCGCCATGCCCGCCCTGGCCGCCGGCCTTTCGCCCGAGGACCTGTCGGCCCAGTCCATGCCGGATTGCAGTCCAGGCAAATGGCACCTGGCCCACACCAGCTGGTTCTTCGAGGCGATGATCCTGTCGGCCGATCCGGACTACCAGCCGGTCGATCCGCGCTTCCAGCAGCTGTTCAACTCCTACTACGAGGCCCTGGGCGAACGGGTGCCCCGGCCCCAGCGCGGCCTGATGACCCGCCCCTCGGTGGACGAGGTCCTGGCCTATCGGCGCGAGATCGATCGCCGCATGGCCGCCTGGCTGGCCTCGGGTCCGTCCAGCGGTCAGCAACTCTATCTGTTCGAACTGGGCCTGCACCACGACCAGCAGCACCAGGAGCTGTTCCTGATGGACCTGCTGAACCTGATGTCCCGCTCGCCGCTGGACCCGGCCGCCTATGGGGTCGAGCCGCGTCAGGCGCCGGTTGAGGGTCCGCGCGGCGGCGTTGTCGCCTTCGACGGCGGCCTGGTCTCAATCGGCCACGACGGCGCCGGTTTCGCCTTCGACAACGAGGGACCGTCTCACCGGGTCTGGCTGGAGCCCTTCGCCCTGGCCGCCGATCTCGTGACCAATGGCGACTGGCTGGGCTTCATCGCCGACGGCGGCTACGCCCGACCCGAGCTGTGGCTGTCCGACGGCTGGGCCACGGTGAAGGCTGAAGGCTGGACCACGCCCCTCTACTGGCGCCGCGACGGCGACGACTGGACGGTCATGAGCCTGACCGGCCGCGTTCCCGTCGATCCCTCCGCCCCGGTGCGTCATGTCAGCTTCTACGAGGCCGACGCCTACGCCCGCTGGGCCGGCAAACGCCTGCCGTCCGAGGCCGAGTGGGAGCACGCCGCCACCACGGCCCCCGACGCCTTCTCCAACCTGTCGGGCGAGGTCTGGCAGTGGACGTCCAGCGCCTACGCCCCGTATCCCGGCTTCCAGCCGACGCCGGGCACGGCGGCCGAGTACAATGGCAAGTTCATGGCCAATCAGATGGTCCTGCGCGGCGGCGCCTTCGCCACGCCGCCCGGCCATGCCCGCATCACCTATCGCAACTTCTTCTACCCCCAACAGAGGTGGGCCTTCATGGGTCTGAGACTGGCCGAAGACGCCCCGCACGAGCGCAAGGTTTCCCCCGAGGACGACACCCAGACCGCCGCCTTCCGGCGTGACCTTGTCCAGGGCCTGTCGCGCGACCAGAAGGCCGTGCCGCCCAAATGGTTCTACGACGCCGAGGGCTCGCGCCTGTTCGAGGACATCACCGCCCTGCCGGAATATTATCCGACCCGTCAGGAGACGGCCCTGTTGCGCGACCGCGCCGCCGCCCTGACCGCCGACTTCGGCCCCGAAGCCGTCCTGGTCGAGTTCGGATCGGGGGCCAGCGAAAAGACCCGTCTCCTGCTGGACGCCGCGCCCGACCTCGGCGCCTATGTGCCGCTGGACATCAGCGAGTCAGCCCTGCTGGACGCCGCCGCCCGTATCCGCGCCGACTATCCCCGCCTGCGGGTCCAGCCGGTCCTGGGCGACTTCGAACATCTGGCGCCCCTGCCGGACGATTTGCCGCACGGACGACGGATCGGTTTCTTCCCCGGATCGACCATCGGCAATCTGGAGCCGGACGAGGCGGTGCGGTTCCTCGCCTCGGCCCGGCGGATGCTGGGGGAGGGGGCGCTGTTCATTCTGGGCGTCGATCTGGTCAAGGATCCCGCGATCCTTGTCGCCGCCTATGACGACAGCCAGGGCGTCACCGCCGCCTTCAACCTGAACCTCCTCGTCCGCGCCAACGCCGAACTGGACGCCGATTTCGACCTGGACGCCTTCGCCCACCGCGCCGTCTGGAACCCGGATCAGTCGCGCATGGAGATGCACCTCCAGGCCGCGCGCCAAACCGCCGCCCGCGTGGGCGACAGCGTCTTCACCTTCATGGCCGGAGAGACCCTCCACACCGAAAGCTCGCGCAAGTTCACGCAGGATTCGGTCGCCGCACTGGCCAAGGAGTCCGGCTGGTCCATGGCCGGTTTCGAGGTTTCGCCCGAACCCCGCGTGGCCCTGGCCTTGCTGCGAGGGTGAAACCCTGGGGCGAGCCTTAGCCAAGGCCGACGACGCCTACAGTCGCGATCTGAAGGTCGGCTTTCTGACGGTGGGTCAATTTCGCTTCGCGACCCGTTGCGGACATTCAGTCGAACGACGAAGATCGCCGGATGCACAACAGCACCGCATATGAGCGACGCAAAACCCTCAGCCTCAACGAGCTTGAGCGGCTTAGGAGCACGCTCGTTGACGAGGTGGAAAACTACCGGATTGGTATTCGCGGTTACTCACCCGAAAAAATGGCGAAGCATGGCACCCCCTACTTGGCGAAGCTGGAAGCGCGAGTAGCGGAGATTGACGCTGAAATAGCAGGCCGTGTTTAGGGCTGCTTTCCACCCATAATAGCCGTTTGAAAGGTCCGCTTACGGGCGCTGGCGTCCGACCTTTGCCCGTGTCGCTGTCTCCCTCATTCAGGACTTGTCCGCAGAGCCACGGGGAACAGAAAAAG
The DNA here is from genome assembly GCF_049898245.1 of Brevundimonas sp. TSRC1-1. Classification (NCBI taxonomy): domain Bacteria; kingdom Pseudomonadati; phylum Pseudomonadota; class Alphaproteobacteria; order Caulobacterales; family Caulobacteraceae; genus Brevundimonas; species Brevundimonas sp. TSRC1-1. The sequence goes on along the minus strand of NZ_JAFCXI010000003.1, from coordinate 279,372 downwards.
GGCGGCGCATCTTTGATGCGCCGCCCTGCAGACTCTCACTGAAGCCGTATCACTCGGCTTCGTTCGAAGCGTCCTTCTTCGGGCCATGCGAGGCCTCGCCGCCCTTGCGTCCGGCCTGGGCCGCCAAACTGCGGTCCTGGGAGAAGCTTCTCTTCTCGCTGGGGACGCTGGCGCCCCCTTTGCGCGCGATCTCGCGCTGCCGTTCCGGATCCATCGAGGCGAAGCCTCGCTTGGAAACGCCGGAGGGTCGCGTGGGTTGGCTGTCCATCGGTGTTCCTTTCAGTGCTGCGGTTGCGCTTGCCGAAGTGAACCCTGTGACTCGGTGACGGTTCCGTGCGGAACTTCGTTTTACTGTCCCGCCTCTGAACGTCTTTGTGGTTTGACTTCAATCGGCTCCGTAGGGGCGGGAATCGCCTCCGTCGCCGCCGCCGGGCTCCATCGGCGGCATTTCGTCGGGCGTGTCGGACGGATCGATTTCGGGCTGGGGCGTCGGGTCCGGCTGGATCTCGGGTTGCGGCGTTCCGGGGGGCGTGGGTTCGACATAGGTCATGGTCTTCTCCTTTGGTGCTGAAGGAACGCCACGCGACCCGCAATGTTCACGGCGGGGTTGGAACTGGATCGGGGCGCGCCGGTTCAGTGTCCGAACCCCGGAGATCACCATGACCCAGACCCCCATCACCCCCGCATCGCCGGACGACATCGTCCTGGAAGACGACACCCTGACCCAGCGTCTGGACCGTCAGGCCGACGCCATCCTGGCCGAAGGCGAGCGCCGCAGCTTCGAAGATACGACCTCCCTGCGTCAGGCCCTGCGTGAAGACGCCGAACTGATCCGCAGCAAGGTGGTCGGCCGGGTCGAAACCGCCCGCGACGGCATCCGCGATGAACCGATGAAGACGACCCTCTACGCCCTGGGCGTCGGCGTCATCATCGGCATGCTTCTGCGCCGCTGATCTAGGCCGGCCCCACCGGTTCCCGCTGGATCGGCGCCCTTTGCAGCGCCGCATCCGACACGAAGGGATTGGTCCGCCGCTCCTCGCCGAAGGTCGAGATCGGCCCGTGCCCCGGCACGAAGGTCACGTCGTCGCCCAGCGGCCACAGCTTCTCGACCACGGCGCGGATCAGGGCGGGCGGATCGCTCATCGGGAAGTCGGTGCGGCCGACTGATCCCTTGAACAGAACGTCCCCCACCTGGGCGAATCGCGCCGCGCGATTGAAGAAGATCACATGGCCCGGCGTATGGCCGGGGCAATGCCGCACCTCCCAGGTCGTCTCGCCCAGGCTGACCGTATCGCCGTCCTCCAGCCAGCGGTCGGGGGTGAAGGGCCGCGCATCGGGCAGGCCGTACATCCGGCCGCTCTCCACGATCCGGTCGATCCAGAACTGATCGGCCTTCTGCGGCCCGGTGATCTGGACCCCGGTCTTCTCCTGCATTTCGGCCGCGCCGCCGGCGTGGTCCAGGTGGCCGTGGGTGATCCAGATCTGATCGAGGGTCAGGCCGCGCCGCGTCACCTCGCCCAGAACCGCATCCACCGTCCCGCCCGGATCGATCACCGCCGCCTTGTTCGTGGCGGTGCACCAGACGGTGGTGCAGTTCTGCTGAAGCGGGGTGACGGGCGTGACGAAGACGCCGATGGGGGAGGCGGGCTGGCTCATCCGTCCTACATAATCGCCCCTGCGGCGCGAAACCACCGTCCGAGGCCACGCTCACGTTGACCTTTGGGGCCCTTCTCGACATAAGGGCGGGCTTCGAGGCGCCGCTCCCAACGGGGCGGCCTTCTTGCTTTATCCATTTCGCGCCGACCGTTTCGACGGTCCATGCGCCCCAGAGCGTCAGAAATCCCGACCATGCAAGTCGTCGAAAAGTCGAACGAAGGCCTCAGCCGCGTGCTCGCGGTCACCATTCCCGTCGCGGAGCTGAACGAGAAGCTCGAAGCCCGCGTCAAGGAAGTCGCCCCGCAGGTGAAGCTGAAGGGCTTCCGCCCGGGCAAGGTGCCGGTCGCCCACGTCAAGAAGACCTTCGGCCGCGAGTTCATGGGCGAGATCATCAACGCCGAACTGAACGAGACCAGCCAGAAGGCCCTAGACGAGGCCAAGATCCGTCCGGCCGCCCCGGCCGAGATGAAGCTGACCTCCGACATGGACAAGGTCATGGCCGGTCAGGAAGACTTGGCCTATGAAATGGCCCTGGAAATCATGCCGGACTTCACCCCGGTCGATCCCAAGACCCTGAAGCTGGAACGCCCGACCTACGAAGCCTCGGACGCCGATCTGGACGAGGCCCTGACCGAACTGGCCGGCCAGGCCAAGTCCTACGAGGACAAGAAGGGCAAGACCGTCAAGGCCGCCGAGGGCGACCAACTGACCATCGACTTCCTGGGCAAGCTGGACGGCGAGCCCTTCGACGGCGGCGCCGCCGAGGACGCGGACCTGGTGATCGGGTCGGGCCGTTTCATCCCCGGCTTCGAAGAACAACTGACCGGCACCAAGGTCGGTGAGGAAAAGACCATCGAGGTCACCTTCCCTGAGAATTATCAGGCCGCCCATCTGGCCGGCAAACTGGCCACCTTCGACGTCAAGGTGAAGGCCATCAAGGCCGAGGTCGAAGCCAAGGTCGACGAGGACTTCGCCAAGCGCATCGGTCTGGAGTCGCTGGACAAGCTGAAGGAACTGCTGAGCCAGAACCTGAACCAGCAATACGCCGGCGCCGCCCGCTTCAAGCTGAAGCGCGCCCTGCTGGACCAGCTGGACACGGCCCATGACTTCCCGCTGCCGCCGAAGATGGTCGAGGCCGAGTTCGACGGCATCTGGCAACAGGTCGAGGCCGACAAGGCCGCCGGCCGTCTGCCGGAAGAGGACGCCGCCAAGTCCGACGAGGACCTGAAGGCCGAATACCGCAAGATCGCCGAGCGCCGCGTGCGCCTGGGTCTGGTTCTGGCCGAGATCGGCCGCGCCAACAACGTCCAGGTCACCGACCAGGAGCTGAACGCCGCCCTGCTTCAGGAAGCCCGCAACTATCCGGGCCAGGAACAGGCCGTCCTGAACTTCTACCGCCAGAACCCCAACGCCGCCGCCCAGATGCGCGCGCCGATCTACGAGGAAAAGGTCGTGGACCTGATCGTCGGCCTGGCCGAAGTGACCGACAAGCCGATCACCAAGGAAGAGCTGCTGAAGGAAGACGAAGAGGGCTGATCGCTCCCCGAGTTTGATGTTCCAAAAGGCGGGGGCCGCAAGGCCTCCGCTTTTTTCGTGTCCAGGGCTGGCCTTGTAAGGAGGTCTTCATGACGCGATATGCAGACTAACAAGGCGTGCGATCACTGATTCGCCCGTCCCCCGCATTATCGAGAAGGCCATATGCGCGATCCGATCGAACTGATGAACATGAACCTCGTCCCCATGGTGGTGGAGCAGTCCAGCCGGGGCGAGCGCTCCTTCGACATCTTCTCGCGCCTGCTGCGCGAGCGGATCATCTTCCTGACGGGGCCCTTCGAGGACACGATGGCCTCGCTGATCTGCGCCCAGCTGCTGTTCCTGGAATCGGAGAACCCCAAGAAGGAGATCTCCATGTACATCAACAGCCCCGGCGGACAGGTGTCCTCGGCGCTCGCGATCTACGACACCATGCAATACATCAAGAGCCCGGTCTCGACTGTGGTCATGGGCATGGCCGCCTCGGCCGGTTCGCTGATCCTGACGGCCGGCGCCGCGGGCCAGCGCATCGCCCTGCCGAACGCCCGGATCATGGTGCACCAGCCTTCCGGCGGCTTCCGCGGCCAAGCCTCGGACATCGAATTGCACGCCGCCGACATCCGCTACACCAAGAAGCGTCTGAACGAGATCTACGTCCACCACACCGGCCGGACCTACGAAGAAGTCGAAAAGACCCTGGACCGCGACCACTTCATGTCGGCCGAAGAGGCCAAGGCCTGGGGCATCGTCGACCACGTCTACGACAAGCGCGAACAGGCCGACGCCGACGGCGTCAAGACGCCCGGCCACTAAACCGCCGGATGATATGGCGAAAGGGCGCGCCGTCTCGGCGCGCCCTTTTCATTTTGTGCTATCGGAACCGTCATGCAGTTCACACGAGATCCCAGCGGCACGGTCGAGGTCGACGGCGAGACCTATGTTTGGGAAATCCGTCGCCAGCCTCAACCCAAGGGCGGCAACGTCTGGGAGGGCATGGCCGTGTCTTTGCGCCACGTCGATTTCAAGCGCGAAGCCATCGTGCAGTTTCCGCCGCCCTTGCGCCCCAACGGCCGGCCCGACGTCGAGAAGCAGCGCGTCAATGTCGATGCGGTCCGCAACGCCGTCGCCTCGGCCATGGAGGCGGGATGGGACCCGACCTCGCGCGGCAAGGCGGTCGTGTTTGATGTTGACGCGGACGGCGCCTGACCGTCACGGCTTCTGGCGGAACACCCTGAATCCGGGCTGCTTCGCCATGGCCAGCATCTCGCGGTCGCCCGAGGTGTCGCCATAGGCGGCGGTCAGCACCATGTCCTCGCCATAGGCGGCCTTCAGACGCCGCACCTTTTCCAGCCCGCGACAATTCGGCCCAGCGAATGCGCCCGTCACCCTCTGTTCCGAATCGAACACCAGCGGGGTGCCCAGCAAGGCCTCGGCGCCCAGTCTGAGTGCAAAGGGCGCCACCGTGGTCTCGGGCGAGGCGGTCACAATCACGCGATGGGCGCCGCGTTCGCCCCAATCGTTCCAAACCTTCAGCGCGTCGGGCCGTATGAAGCGATCCCAGACGGTATCTGCGAATTGCGTCGCCTCGGCCTCCAGGGCCGTCTTCGTCTCGCCGGCCAGGAATTCCTTCACCGAGGCGGCCTTGATCCGACCCCGATCCCGGTCCCGCGCATAGACGGCCAGGGCGGGCGCCAGCTTGACCAGGCCCAGGGCCCAGCCGCCCGGACCGGCCCGCCAGCGCAGGAATTCGGTGAAACTGTCGCGAATAGTCAGGGTGCCGTCGAAATCAAAGGCCACGATGGGCGCCGCGCCCCGGTCCGGCGCGTCTCCCGACTTCGTCCGGGACTGGCGCAAATCCTGCAAGCTCCCCATGTCAGACATTCGCCTTGATCCCCACCGACACTGATCCATCCCCGCCTTGCAACATTCCCCTGCCGCCTTCGGGGTTGTCGTTGAACGTGGGATGGGTGATTGTCATTTTTTGAAGACCTTTGCGTCCAGAGTGCTGGAATCAACGTGGAGGAAGCGCGTTTCGGGCCATTTCGGTCCGCTCCGCGGGAGTGAGATAAGGGTCTATGACCAAAGCAGCCGGCTCTGACGCCAAAAGCACCCTGTACTGCTCGTTCTGCGGAAAGAGCCAGCACGAGGTCCGCAAACTGATTGCGGGCCCGACCGTGTTCATCTGCGATGAATGCGTCGAACTGTGCATGGACATCATCCGTGAAGAGCACAAGATCGGGTTCAAGAAGACCACCGACGGCGTCCCCACGCCGAAGGAGATCCGCGACGTCCTGGATGACTACGTCATCGGCCAGTCGCACGCCAAGAAGGTCCTCTCGGTCGCCGTTCACAATCACTACAAGCGTCTGAACCACGCGACGAAGAACAACGACGTCGAGCTGGCCAAGTCCAACATCATGCTGATCGGCCCGACCGGGTCGGGCAAGACGCTGCTGGCCCAGACCCTGGCGCGCATCATCGACGTGCCCTTCACCATGGCCGACGCCACCACCCTGACCGAGGCCGGTTATGTGGGCGAAGACGTCGAGAACATCATCCTGAAGCTGCTCCAGGCCTCCGACTACAATGTCGAACGGGCCCAGCGCGGCATCGTCTACATCGATGAAATCGACAAGATCAGCCGCAAGTCGGACAATCCCTCCATCACCCGCGACGTCTCGGGCGAGGGTGTGCAGCAGGCCCTGCTGAAGATCATGGAAGGCACCGTCGCCTCCGTGCCCCCGCAAGGCGGCCGCAAGCATCCGCAGCAGGAATTCCTGCAGGTCGACACCGCCAACATCCTCTTCATCGTCGGCGGCGCCTTCGCCGGGCTGGAGAAGGTGATCTCGGCGCGCGGGGCAGGGGCCTCGATCGGCTTCGGCGCCCAGGTCAAGGAAATCGACGAGCGTCGCACCGGCGACATCCTCAAGGGCGTCGAGCCCGACGACCTGATGCGTTTCGGCCTGATCCCCGAGTTCATCGGCCGTCTGCCCGTTCTGGCGACCCTGGAAGATCTGGACGAAACGGCCCTGGTCACCATCCTGACCGAGCCCAAGAACGCCCTGGTCAAACAGTACAAGCGCCTGTTCGAGATGGAGAATGTCGAACTGACCTTCACCGACGACGCCCTGATCGCCGTCGCCAAGAAGGCCATCACCCGCAAGACCGGCGCGCGGGGCCTGCGTTCGATCCTGGAAGGCATTCTGCTGGAAACCATGTTCGAACTGCCGACCTTCGAAGGCGTCGAAGAGGTTGTGGTCAACGCCGAGGTCATCGACGGCAAGGCCCAGCCCCTGCTGATCTATTCCGAGGCCTCCAAGAAGAAGGCCGACGGCGCCGCCTGATCGGGCTTAGTCGCTGAACCAACCAAGGGCCGGAGCCGCAACGCTCCGGCCCTTTTTTTCACCTCCCCGTCGGCGAAGGCCGACGGGGAGGACAGGCGGGAGCGTCAGCGAACGCCAGGTGGGGGCGACTCGGCGCCAGACGCGGCCGTGGCCATCTCCACCGCCGGGGGCGCCCCCGCCTGGTCGCTAGCGCGACCTGTCCTCCCCCCGCGCCTTTGCGCGCGGAGAGGGGGGGCAACACCCACAATGACGCTGGTCTGAATCGAACGATTTCAACGCCCTAAAAGAATCTCGACCCTATTTCCCCGCCATACCCGCCGGCGCCCGTATCATCCTCTCATCCCCGCCGATGGGGAGGGCGTCGGATCCAGCGCCCTGACGGCGGCGGGGTTGTGGTCGAGCGATGAAGCCGGCGGGAAGGAGACCGCCGGGGTCCTTAGGGGCGGCGATGGATGCCGTCTCCTGCTCGCCGCACGCTTAGGAAAGCGGACCGCTGTCGATCTACGTCGACATGTCCGCCCCGGCGAAGCCGTCGCAAGGCGGCCCGCCGATCCGGCAAGGCTCGAAGACGAGGGCCGCCAGCCGGAGCGCGTGTGGAAAACGACCGCGTGGGACGACGACTGCGCCGAAACGGTACTTAAAATCCAAAACACCGGGTGCAGACCCGGCGTCCCACGCCCTCCCCAACTTCGCTGCTCCGCTGCGAAGCCGCAGCCAATTCCGCATGTGCGTGCGGCGTCCAAACCACGCAGGTGTGGGCCGTTCGCCGGCCACGCTTGAACCACGGCTCTTTCAAACCACATACTCATCCGAACGCCGTCGGAATCGACGGGCTGTCATGCGCTGGTCGGACCTCTTGTCCGGGCGACCGTGGCGGCGGGCCGGAGATCATCAATGGCCCAGGAGTACGCATCATGACTGAAACAAAGATCCTGCCCGTCCTGCCGCTGAGAGACATCGTCGTCTTCCCGCATATGGTCGTGCCGCTCTTCGTGGGCCGCGAGAAATCGGTGAAGGCCCTCGACGAGATCATGAAGGGCGAAAAGCAGATCCTTCTGGCGACCCAGAAGAACAGCGTCGACGACGATCCGTCGCCCGACGCCATCTATCCGATCGGCGTGCTGGCCAGCGTGCTGCAGCTGCTGAAACTGCCCGACGGCACCGTCAAGGTTCTGGTCGAGGGCAAGGGCCGGGCGCGCCTGACCCGCTTCACCGACCGCGAGGACTATTTCGAGGCCGAGGCCGTCGAGATCGAGGACGAGCCGGGCGACGCCTCCCAGACCGAGGCCATGCTGCGCGCCGTGGTCGAGCAGTTCGAAAACTATGTGAAACTGAACAAGAAGGTCCCGCCCGAGGCCCTCAGCTCCATCCCCCAGATCACCGACGCCTCCAAGCTGGCGGACTCGGTGGCCGCCCACCTGTCGGTCAAGATCATCGACAAACAGGGCCTGCTGGAAACCTTCGACGTGCCCAAGCGGCTGGAGAAGGTCTATGGCCTGATGGAGGGTGAAATCTCGGTCCTGCAGGTCGAGAAGAAGATCCGCTCGCGCGTGAAGCGCCAGATGGAGAAGACCCAGCGCGAATATTATCTGAACGAGCAGATGAAGGCGATCCAGCGCGAGCTGGGCGAGACCGACGACGCGCGCGACGAGATCATGGACCTGGAGAAGCGCATCCGGAAGACGCGCCTGTCCAAGGAAGCCCGCGCCAAGGCCGAGGCCGAGGTCAAGAAGCTGCGCAACATGTCGCCGATGTCGGCGGAATCGACCGTGGTCCGGAACTATCTCGACTGGCTGCTGTCCGTGCCGTGGGGCAAGGCCAAGCAGAAGCCGATCGATCTGGTCAAGGCGGAGGAGATCCTCGAGGAGGACCACTTCGGCCTGGAGAAGGTCAAGGAACGGATCATCGAATATCTGGCGGTCCAGGCCCGCACCGGCAGCCTGAAGGGGCCGATCCTGTGCCTCGTCGGCCCTCCCGGCGTCGGCAAGACCTCGCTGGCCAAGTCCATCGCCAAGGCGACCGGGCGTGAGTATGTCCGCATGTCGCTGGGCGGCGTGCGCGACGAAAGCGAGATCCGCGGCCACCGCCGGACCTATATCGGCTCCATGCCCGGCAAGATCATCCAGTCGATGAAGAAGGCCAAGACCACCAACGCCTTCGTCCTGCTGGACGAGATCGACAAACTGGGGTCCGACTGGCGCGGCGACCCGTCCTCGGCCCTGCTCGAGGTGCTGGACCCGGCCCAGAACTCGACCTTCGGCGACCACTATCTGGAGGTGGACTACGACCTGTCCCAGGTCATGTTCGTGACGACCGCGAACAGCCTGAACATGCCGCAGCCGCTGATGGACCGGATGGAGATCATCCGGGTGTCGGGCTACACCGAGGACGAAAAGGTCGAGATCGCCAAGCGTCACGTCCTGCCCAAGCAGCTGACGGACCATGGGCTGAAGGCCGACGAACTGATCGTGCCGGAAGACACGATCCGCGACCTGATCCGTTACTACACCCGCGAGGCCGGGGTGCGGTCGCTGGAACGCGCCCTGGGCGGCCTGGCTCGCAAGGCCGTGCGCGAGATGGCCAAGACCAAGGTCACGTCGATCACGGTGGACGCCGGGAAGCTGGCCGAATACGCCGGCGTCCGGAAGTTCCGCTATGGCGAGACGGACGAGGAGGATCAGGTCGGCATCGTCACCGGTCTGGCCTGGACCGAGTTCGGCGGCGACATCCTGACCATCGAGGCCATCAAGATGCCGGGCCGCGGCCGCATGACCGTGACCGGCAACCTGAAGGACGTGATGAAGGAGTCGATTTCGGCGGCGGCCTCCTATGTGCGGTCGCGGGCCCTGGCCTTCGGCGTCAAGCCGCCGGTGTTCGAGAAGACCGACATCCACGTCCACGTGCCCGACGGCGCGACGCCCAAGGACGGCCCGTCCGCCGGCGCCGCCATGACCGTGGCCATGGTCTCGGTCCTGACCGGCATCCCGATCCGCAAGGACATCGCCATGACCGGCGAGATCACCCTGCGCGGCCGGGTCACCGCCATCGGCGGTCTGAAGGAGAAGCTGCTCGCGGCCCTGCGGTCCGGCGTCAAGACGGTGCTGATCCCGCAGGAGAACGAGAAGGACCTGGCGGACGTGCCGGACAACGTCAAATCGGCGCTCGAAATCGTGCCGATCTCCACGGCGGACGAGGCCCTGCACTGGGCCCTGACCGGTCCCCTGACACCGGTCGAATGGGATGAGGCGACGGATCCTCTGCCCGCGCCCGTGCCTCCGCTTGACGGCGCTGCGGCGACCGTCAGTCACTGAACCGCGACCTAAGTCGCAGACGAAACGCCGCCGACACGCCTGTCGGCGGCGTTTTCGCTTTTGACGCAACCGCCGATCCGCCCTTTACTGGTTCGCTTGGGAGGGATGACATGACGAAAGCCGAACTTATCGGTCGTATGGCGACGGCCGCGAACATCAGCCGCGATCAGGCCAAGACGGCGCTTGAAGCCTTCACCGACGGCGTGGTGGAAGCCCTGACCCAGGGCCGGGACGTCAAGCTGATCGGCTTCGGCAGTTTCACCCCCGTCGATCGCAAGGCCGGCGTCGCCCGCAACCCCCAGACAGGTCAGGCCGTGGCCCGCCCCGCCTCCCGCACCGCGCGCTTTCGCCCTGGCGAAGGCTTGAAAAGCGCCTTGAACGGTTGAAGCCCAACGGGCATAAGCCCGGCTCCGGTTTCCACTTCGGTTTCTTGGGCGGCTAGCTCAGCTGGTCAGAGCATCTCGTTTACACCGAGAGGGTCGGCGGTTCGAACCCGTCGCCGCCTACCAAACAAAAAGGCCGCCGGAGCGATCCGGCGGCCTTTGTCTTTTGGCGATCGCCCCGGTCAGAACCGGAAGCTGGCCCGCAGCAGCAGCGAATAGCGGACGTAATCCTCAAGCAGTTCCGCGTCGCCCGTCAGGGACAGCATGCCCAGGTCGTTGCCCAGGTTCATGCGGAAGCCCAGGATCAGGCCGCCGCCCTCGACCCCGTCCGGCGACAGGACGAAGTCCGGGCCGCCGCTGGCGAAGCGGGCGATGGTTTCGCCGGCGTCGACGGACAGGTTCTGGCGATAGCCGATGCGCAGTTCCGGACGAATCCAGCCGTCCTTGCCGAAGCCGTAGCCGACGTTCATCGCCGCAACGGCCGAGAAGATGTGGCTGTCGCGCGAGTCGATATCCAGATCGAAGCCGCTGCCGCCGCCCGATTCGGAGCGGGCGCCTTCCGACAGGCGGAAGTACTCGGCGTACACCTCGGGACGGACGTTCAGGCGACCGTAGTTGCGCTCGTAGGAGGCGCCGCCGGCTGCGGCTGCAGTCCAGCCATGCCAGTCGGATTTGTTGTTCAGATAGACGCCGTTGGCGACCAGCGACCGGTCGGCGTTGAAGCTGGCGTAGCCGCCGGCCGCGCGCGCCCAGGTCGTCCAGTACTGGCCCTGCGCACGCCAGTAGAGGCCCAGCTCCAGCAGGTTGGCCGACAGGACTTCCTCGGCCTCGGACTCGGGGTCCTTGATGTCCGACGAGGTGAAGGCGGCGGTCAGGCCGAAGGCGCCCGCGCCGGTGCCCTTTTCGACGCCGCCCGCGACGCCGAAGCCTTCAGAGCGGAAGCCGTAGGAATCGGTCTTGTCCTTGTCGGCGTAGAAGTTGATCTCCTGCACCCAGGCGCTGGTCTCGCCGGGGGCGGCGGAGGCGTTGCGGCCGGTCAGGGCGCGGGTCACCGCGTCGACGCCGGCCGACAGGGACATCAGAGGCCCGCCCGAGTGGTCCGGCAGCATCTGCTCATAGGCGTCGATGAAGCCGTCCCGGGTCGTCTGGCCCAGGAACAGGTTCCGGATCGTCTCATTGCTGCCCAGGGCGGCATAGACGGCGTCGAAGGCCGAGGCCTCGACGGGGATCAGATCGGCCTCCTGGGCGGTGCGGCGACGGGCGTCGACGTAGACTTCCCCTGCGGCTTGATCGACACCCGCCTGAACGACGTAAAGATAGGGGGAATTATCGGTCAGCAGGCTCTGGTTGATGTCACCGACGTTCAGGGCGCCGGCCTTGATCACGCTGAACCGCTCCGGCGACTCCAGAAGGGACGAGAAGCGGACGCCCAGTTGCGCGCCCGTGGCCAGGGTTGCGGCTCCGCTGACGTTGAATCCGCCGGCGCGATCGCCTTGAGGGTCGACGGCGACGATCAGGACGCCCTCGGCCCCGACGTTCAGGCTGGAAATGGAAGTGGCGGTCGTCTGGGTCGCGTTCAGCGTGCCCTTGGAGACGTTGATGTCCAGAGCCCCGTCGCTGTCGGTGACAGCGCCGCTCACCGCCGCGCCGCCGCTGATGGACAGGCGGTCGGCGCCGGCGCCGAAGGACATGTCGCCGATGACCGTGCCGTTCTCGACGTTGAAGGCATCCGCGCCCGAACCGAATTTCACCGCGCCGACGATGACGGGTTCGCTGGCGTCAGGGACCCCGTCCTTGTCCGTATCGGTCGCCGTGCTGCCGGCGGCGGCCGGGATGCCGTACTGACGAACCGTGACGCCGCTGGTGTTGGCCGTCAGGTCGATGGCGGTCACCGTGCCGTCGATCGCCGTAGTATCGGTGGAGTCCGCCGACAGCGAGCCGATGATGGAACCGGCGTTGCTCAATTGGGTCAGGGTGCCGGACTGGTCGCGGATGACCGTCGCGGCGCCGTGGTTTCCGCCGAACGAGGCCACGATATTGCCGGTGTTCGTCAGCGAACCGACATTGGCGCCGGCGCCGATTAGCACGCCCGTGGCCGTGTGGGTCTGTTTGCCGGAGGCGACGGCCTGGATATTGCCCGTGTTCGAGATGGCCGGGGCGGTGACGCCGGAGCCGATCCAGATGGCGGTGGCGTTGGCGTCCACGGCCGTGGAGGCGATTCCGCCTTCGTTGCGCACCCCGCCCGCGACGGTGACGGTCTGGCCGCCGGCCACGCCCAGCTGCAGGGCGCGCGATTCGACGCCGGAATAGACGCCGGTCCCGGTGATGGAGCCGCGGTTGATCAGGCCATAGGCGGCGTCGCCGGCGCCTACGGCGCCGAGGGTCACCGCATTGGTCGCGGAGCCGATGAGCAGGGCGGGCGCGCCGCCTACCGATGTCAGGGAAGCGGTCGTTTCGCTGGCGTCCGGCACGCCGTCGCCGTCGCGATCCGCATCGTCGCGGTTCTTGACGCCGTCGCCGTCGTCATCCTCGTCGCCGTTCTTGACGCCGTCCTTGTCGTCGTCGCCGTCGATCCCGGCCGAGGAATAGGCCGGGCCCGTATCCAGCAGGACGCCGCCGGCCACATTGGCGGCCACGCGCACAGCCGGTCCGCCCTGCAACAGATCGTCGGCGTCCAGTTCGTCCAGGAATATGGTCGAGGCGTTGTCGTAGGCGCCCGTCGTCGGGCGGACGGGGGGCGGGGAGGTGTACCGGTAGCCCGTGGTCGTCACGGCCGAATGGATTTTCAGGGCGCCGCCGACGTCCCCTTCGATCGACACGCCCGAGGCGCCGGCTCCGGTCGCGGACACCGAGCCCGCAAGGTCGACATTGCCCGAGATCGGGCCGGTCGTGCGGATGCCGACGCTGTTGTCGCCGACGACGCGCACAGTACCGAGGCTCTGCAGCTTGCCGGTCAGGGGCGCTTCGACCGCGAGTCCGTAGGAGTTGTTGCCTTCCACGGAGATCGAGCCGCTGGATTCGACCAGGACATTGCCGACGAAGGGCGAGGCGCCCGTGACCCGAACGCCGTAGCGGCCGGTCCCGGTGGCGAATGGCCCGTCAAGGTCGCCGTCGCCGTCCGTGTCCTTGATGTCCGCCGTTTCCTGGCTGTCCGTGATGTTGATCGTTCCGCCCATTGTGACGGAGCCGGTATTGCCGCCGTTCACTAGGACGCCCGTGGCGCCGTCGGCCGCCTTGGCCATGGTGATGGAGCCGCCGCTGTCGATATCGACCGTATTGTTCGAATCTAGCGTCATCGCTGCGCCGGAGGTGACGGCGATCGAGCCGCCGCTGGCGATGCGGACATTGTCAGCCGCGGTGCCGGTGGCGTTGGACGTCTGGATCGGCGTGGTGCGGGCTGTCGAGACGACGACCTCGGCCTGAACGCCCGTAACAGCCAGCAAGGGGGCGATCGCTACGGCGGTCGCGAGTAGAATACGCATTCGGAAGAAAACCCCTGATGGTCACGCGATCACGAAGCAGACGGTCCTTTACAGGATCGACGCTAACCGTGCCCAAGTTTATCGAATTTGAGGCGAATGCAAGGCCGTGTCCAGTCTGTTGCAAGAGCGTGTCGCAACCGTAGCTTGGATAAGGGGCTGATTTCGCGGTCTATTAGGTGGGGTGCGGAAGGTTTTGGCTCAGAGGTATTGAGGTTTCCGACGGCGGGGTTTACGGGCGGAAGAACGGTCCACCGCGTTTCCCCGCGACGCATCCAACCCACGCCCCCCGGCGTTGGTTAGCCCAGACCCGGCGAGAACCTCTTCATGACACTGACCGACCTCGACGTTCACGAAAGCGAACTCCGGCTGATTCCGGGGTTGGACGTCGAGGTCGCCGACACGTTGAGAGCGCTGAAGCTGGCGTCGATGGACGACCGGCCCAGGCTGGTGGACACCACCATGCTGTATGCGCCGCGCTCGGGCGGGGTGAAGCGCTATCTTCTGTCGAAGAAGGCCTGGATCGAGGAGAATCGGCCGGGCGTCAGCCATTCGCTGATCGTCCCGGGCGCGCGGCACAAGGCGCGGGCCGACGGGATCGTGCAACTGCGGGCGACAAAACTGCCGTTCGGCGATGGCTATCGCTGGCCCAGTTCGGTCAAGCGCTGGAGCGCCTGGGTCGCGGCGATGAAGCCGTCGATCATTGAGGCCGGCGACCCCTATACGCCGGGTCAGGGCGCGCTGGAGGCCGGTCAGCGGGTCGGGTGTCCGGTCGTCGGCTTCTGTCACTCGGATCCCGCCGGGCTGGCGGCGCTGCATTTCGGCGAATGGGCCAAGAAGCCGGTTGAGAAACGCTGGGCGCGCCTGTTTTCCCAGTTCGACCGCGTCATCTCGCCCAGCCGTTTCATCGCCCGTCGACTGGAAGAGGCGGGCGTCACCAATATTGTCATCCGGCCCCTGGGGGTGGAGATCGACACCTTCCGACCCGAACGCCGGGATCGGAAATGGCTGCTGGGAGAACTGGGCCTGGGCGAGGACGCCCGCCTGCTGTGCTTCGCCGGCCGACCCGCCAAGGAGAAGAATGTCGATATTCTGATCGAGGCGGTCCAGAAACTGGGCGCGCCCTATCATCTGGTCCTGGTCGGGGCGGGTTCAGGCATGCCCGCCGAGGACCGGGTGATTTCCATGCCCTATGAGAAGGATCCGCGCGCGGTGGCGCGGATCATCGCCAGCTGCGACGCCTTCGTCCACGCCAATGACAAGGAGCCCTTCGGTCTGATCGTGCTGGAGGCCATGGCCTGTGGCCGCCCGGTCGTGGGCGTCAACGCCGGGGGCGTGGCCGAGACCGTGGATGAGACGGTCGGCCAACTGGCGACCAGCGCCGACGCCGACGCCTACGCCCAGGCGGTCGAGGCTCTGTTTGCGCGCGACATCGAGGCCATCGGCCGCGCCGCCCGCGAAAAGGCCGTCAGCCAGTTCGCCTGGAGCCGCGTGTTCGAGGACCTGTGCATGGTTTACGGCGAACTGACGGGCGAGGCCGCCTTTGGTCAGCCTGAAGAGGCGTTCGCCGTTCACTGACGCGTTACGTCGTGATTTCGGGTCGATCTCTCGACGCGAATATCCGGGCCGTCGCGTCTGGTCTCAAGATGGTCGGGAAATGAGGGGCGGCGCGCCACTTCTTCGTTTGGAAGAAGTGGCGCGAGTGACGGGGCTCGAACCCGCGACCTCCGGCGTGACAGGCCGGCACTCTAACCAACTGAGCTACACCCGCGTATCAGGTCGAAACTTTTGAGTTGTTTCGAAAACTATGAAGGGAAGGCGGTAGCGCCACTCTGTCTATTTCTAGAAAGAGTGGCGCGAGTGACGGGGCTCGAACCCGCGACCTCCGGCGTGACAGGCCGGCACTCTAACCAACTGAGCTACACCCGCGTTTCCCGGCCGAAGCGGCTGTGCGCCCCGGCGAGGGGCGTCGTTTAGGCGGGCTGACCCAGCGCGTCAAGCGGCCTTTTCCGAGAAAGACCCGCCTCAGCGCGGAAGGGGCGTGGACGGAGGGACTGCGGCCGCCTGGGGCGGGCTGTGCGGGCCCGACAGGCCGCCCGTGGCGGGCTCCTGAGCGGCGACGGCCGGGGCGGGCGGCTCGTAATGAACGCCCACGCCGGGTCCCACCGGCAGGTCTAAGGCGACCCAGGCCGCCACCATGGTCAGGCCGGCCACCAGGAAGGCCCCGGCGTAAGGCAGCATGGTCGCCATCAGGGAGCCCAGGCCGAAGCGCGGATCCCAGCGCTGGGCGAAGGTCAGGATCAGCGGGAAATAGCTCATCAGCGGCGTGGCGATGTTCGTCACCGAATCGCCCATGCGATAGGCGGCCGTCGTCATCTCCGGCGAAATGCCCAGCAGCATGAACATCGGCACGACGATGGGGGCCAGGGCCGACCATTTAGCCGAGGCCGAGCCGATGAACAGATCAAAGAAACAGGACACCAGGACGACGCAGATCAGCAGAAGGGGCGCGGGCAGGGCCAGGCTCTTCAGCTCGGCGGCGGCGTTGACCGCCAGGATCGGCCCCAGGCCCGACCAGTTGAACATGGCCACGAAGTGCGCGGCGAAGAAGGCCAGAACGATATAGGGCGCCAGCTGGGCGATGCCGTCGCGCATCATCCGCACCAGATCGCGATGGGACTGGATCGAGCCGGATCCCGCCCCAAAGGCCGCGCCCGTGACAAAGAAGACCACGGCGAAGAAGGCGACCAGCGAACGGTACAGGGGATTGAACCTCTGCTCCGGGTCGGCGTCGGGGTCCACGAAGGGCGAGCCCGGCAGCAGGGTGATCAGGGTCCACAGACCGATCATGGCCAGGAGGGCCAGGCCGGCGAATTGGAGACCGCGTCTCTGGGCCGCGGTCAGGGGCTCCTTTTCCGAGGTCGCAGGGGCGGCGACGCCTTCGGACGGGGTCCATTTGCCCAGCCGGGGCTCGATCACCCGGTCGGTCAGGAACCAGACGATGGGGGTGAAGACCAACACCACCCCGACGATGAAGAACCAGTTGCCGGCGATGTTCACCGAATAGGACGGATCGATCAGGTGGGCGGCGGGCTCGGTGATGCCCAGGATCAGGGCGTCGCTGGCGCCGGGGAACAGATTGCCGGCGTAACCGCCCGACACGGCGGCGAAGCCTGCAGCCAGGCCGGCCAGGGGATGACGCCCCGCCGCCGCGAAAATCACCGCCGCCAAGGGAATCACCACCACATAGGAGGCGTCGGATGCATGGTGCGACACCATGCCGGTGATCACGACGACCGGCGTCAATATGGCGCGGGGCGCATTCAGAAGCGCGCCGCGAATCGCCGTGGAGAACATCCCGGTCCTTTCGGCCACCGCCGCGCCGTAGATGATGGTGATGACGATCCCCAGCGGCGGGAAGTCCGCCAGGGTGCGCGGCATGCCGATGATCAGCCGCTCCAGATTTTCGGGCGACAGCAGGCTTTGCGCGACCAGACGGTCCCCCGTCACCGGATTGACCGCCGACCAGCCCAGTCCGGCCCCGACCAGACTCAGCACGATCAGGCCGGCGATCAGCCATAGAAACAGGAAGACGGGATCGGGCAGGCGATTCCCGACCCGCTCGACGGTGTTCAGGACACGGGCGCCCAGGCTCATGCGGATGACTTTCGGTTGGGATTTCAAGGCGGCAGTAGGGCCGGGAAGGGGCCAGAACCGCAAGCGTCGGGGCTGCGACATATGGCCCGGGAACTTGCGATCCGTTCTCAACAAAAAACCAATGGACGCAGGGGTTTGAACCTCGCGAACGTTGGGTCTAAGAAGCGCCGAATCCCGCCTCTCCCCGGCGGCCGAGGTTCTTTGAATGAACGCATTTCTGCTCGAATATCTGCCGGTCATTATCTTCGCCGGCATCGCCGCCTTCATCGGCGTGCTCTTCATCGCCCTGCCGATGCTGCTGGCGCCCAAGAGCCCCGATTCAGAGAAGCTGTCCGCCTATGAGTGCGGGTTCAACGCCTTCGACGACGCTCGGATGAAGTTCGACGTGCGCTTCTATCTGGTGTCGATCCTGTTCATCATCTTCGATCTGGAAGTCGCCTTCCTGTTCCCGTGGGCGGTGTCGATGTTCGACCTGTCGCACGCCGGAATGATCTTCGCCTTCTGGTCGATGATGGTCTTCCTGGGCGTCCTGACCATTGGCTTCATCTACGAATGGAAGAAGGGAGCCCTGGAATGGGAATAGTCGCGCCTTCCTCGCCGCTGCCCGGCGTTTCGGCGGGGCCCCTGGTTCCCGCCAATTCGGCCGCGCGTTCGATGGTCGAGGGCTATGATCCCAAGATCCACGACAAGTTCTTCGAGTCGGTCAACATGGAGCTGGGCGAGCGCGGCTTCCTGACCGCCTCGCTGGACGACGTCATCACCTGGGCGCGCACCGGCTCGCTGATGTGGATGACCTTCGGCCTGGCCTGCTGCGCCGTCGAGATGATCCAGATGTCGATGCCGCGCTTCGACGTCGAACGCTTCGGCATGGCTCCGCGCGGCAGCCCGCGTCACTCGGACCTGATGATCGTGGCCGGCACCCTGACCAACAAGATGGCTCCGGCCATCCGCAAGGTCTACGACCAGATGCCCGACCCGCGCTATGTGGTGTCCATGGGCAGCTGCGCCAACGGCGGCGGCTATTATCACTACAGCTACAGCGTGGTTCGCGGTTGCGACCGCGTGGTGCCGGTGGACGTCTATGTCCCGGGTTGCCCGCCGACGGCCGAGGCCCTGCTGTACGGCCTGCTGCAGCTGCAGAAGAAGATCCGCCGCACGGGGACCATCGACCGATGAGCTCGCTGGCTGTTCAAGAACGGTTCGAGGCCGCTTTGACGCCGATGGGCGCCGAGATGGTCGGGGCTCTGGGCGTCGAGGCGCAGGTCGCCTTCGGCGAGCTGACCCTGCTGGCGCCGCGCGAACGGATCGTCGAGGTCATGACGGCGCTGCGCGACCAGTTCGGCTTCCAGCAGCTGCTGGATCTGTGCGGCGCCGACTATCCGGATCGCGAGGAGCGGTTCGAGGTCGTCTATCACCTGCTGTCGATGACCCGGAACGCCCGGGTCCGCGTCAAGGTCGTGACCGACGAGGTCCAGCCCGTCGCCACCGTGACCGGGGTCTATCCGTCGGCCGGCTGGTTCGAGCGCGAAGCCTACGACATGTACGGCGTGATCTTCTCGGGGCATCCGGACATGCGCCGTCTGCTGACGGACTATGGCTTCGAAGGCCATCCGTTGCGCAAGGACTTCCCGATGACGGGCTATGTCGAGGTCCGCTACGACGAAGAGCAGAAGCGGGTCGTCTATGAGCCGGTCAAGCTGACGCAGGAATTCCGGACGTTCGACTTCCTGTCGCCGTGGGAAGGCGCCGACTACCCGGCGCCCGTGCTTCCCGGCGACGAAAAGGCTGGAGTGAAGGGCTGATGGCTGACGGAGCCCCCGTAACCGCGCCCGTGAACGGCGCTGTCGATCCGTTCAAGGACATGCCGGTCGATCACCGGACCGCGCACGCCAAGGACATGGACGACCGCAAGTTCACCATCAACTTCGGCCCGCAACACCCGGCCGCGCACGGCGTGCTGCGGCTGGTGCTGGAGCTGGACGGCGAGATCGTCGAACGCGTCGATCCGCACATCGGCCTGCTGCACCGCGGCACCGAGAAGCTGATGGAGGCGCGCACCTATCTGCAGAACGTGCCCTATCTGGACCGGCTCGACTATGTCGCGCCGATGAACCAGGAACACGCCTTCTGCCTGGCCATCGAGAAGCTGCTCGGCGTCGAGGTTCCCTACCGGGCCCAGCTGATCCGGGTGCTGTATTCGGAAATCGGCCGGATCGGGAACCACCTGCTGAACGCGACCATGCAGGCCATGGACGTCGGCGCCCTGACGCCCCCGCTGTGGGGCCACGAAGAGCGCGAAAAGCTGATGGTCTTCTACGAGCGCGCCAGCGGAGCGCGTCTCCACGCCAACTATTTCCGTCCCGGCGGCGTCCACCAGGATCTGCCGATGGACCTGATCGACGACATCGGTCGCTGGTGCCAGGAATTCCCCAAGGCCCTGACCGATATCGAGAGCCTGGTCACCGAAAACCGCATCTTCAAGCAGCGCAACGTCGACATCGGCGTGGTGTCCAAGGAACAGGCCCTGGCCTGGGGCTTCACCGGCGTCATGCTGCGCGGCTCCGACATCGCCTGGGATCTGCGCAAGTCGCAGCCCTATGAGTGCTACGCCGAGCTGGAGTTCGATATTCCGGTCGGCAAGAACGGCGACTGCTGGGACCGGTACCTCTGCCGCATCGAGGAGATGAAGCAGTCGGTGCGGATCATGGAGCAGTGCATCCACAAGCTGCGCAACTGCCCCGGCGAACCGGTGATGCTCGAGGACAACAAGATCGTTCCACCGCGTCGCGGCGAGATGAAGCGGTCGATGGAATCCCTGATCCATCACTTCAAACTGTATACCGAAGGCTTCAAGACGCCTGAGGGCGAGGTCTATGCCTCGGTCGAGGCGCCCAAGGGCGAGTTCGGCATCTATCTGGTGTCTGACGGCACCAACAAACCCTATCGCGTCAAGATCTCGGCGCCGGGCTTCCGTCACCTGCAGGCGATGGACTGGATCAACAGCGGCCACCAGCTGGCCGACGTCTCCGCCATCCTGGGCTCGCTCGACATCGTATTCGGAGAAGTGGACCGATGAGCGTTCGTCGTCTCGCCAAGGAACAACCGGCCTCGTTCGCCTTCTCGGCCGATACGACGGCCAAGGCCGAATGGTGGATCAAGAAGTACCCGGAAAACCGTCGCCAGTCGGCGGTGATCCCGATCCTGTGGCTGGTCCAGAAGCAGGAAGGCTGGGTCTCCGAGCCCGCCATCCGCGCCATCGGCGAACTGCTGGGCATGCCCTTCATCCGGGTGCTGGAGGTCGCGACCTTCTACACCATGTTCATGCTCGAGCCGGTCGGCAAGACCGCCCTGATCCAGGTGTGCGGCACGACGCCCTGCATGCTGCGCGGCGCCAATGAGCTGATGAAGGTCTGCAAGGAGAAGATCGGTCCCAAGGACCATCTGTCCGCCGACGGCCGCTTCACCTGGCAGGAAGTCGAATGCCTGGGCGCCTGTTCGAACGCGCCCATGGCCCAGATCAACGACTATTATTTCGAGGACCTGACGCCCGAGTCCCTGGCCCAGATCATCGACGACTTCGCCGCGGGCAAGACGCCCAAGCCGGGCTCCTATCAGGGGCGCGCCACGTCCGAGCCGGCCGGCGGGGCCAAGACCCTGCTGGATCCGAAACTGTACGACGGTTCGGCCGCCCAGCCGATCGCCAAACTGCCCAACAGCGACCCGGCGCCGGTCGAGAAGGCCCCCGCCTGATGCCTGCGCCCGACCTCGACAGCGACGAAGGCCGCGCCGCGTACCGCAAGGAGCTGCGCCTTGTCGCACGGCCCCTGCGCGCGGGCGGGCTCGCGCTGGTGGTCGGCGCGGCCATGCTGATTTTGCTGACCCGTCAGGGGACGCCGGGCCTGGGCGACTGGGCCTTCACCCTGTCCTACGTCATGCTCGGCGCCGGCTGGGCCTGCGTCATCGGCGCCATCTACGCCCGAAACCGGCACCACAAACGCCGGATGCGCCAGTTGGACGTCATGTCGTCATGACGCCGTTGATCGATTGTGGTTCCATGAATTCGATGCAGCGTGCCGGGGGGCGCCATGTCGATGGATCAGAAACGGGCAGGGCGCCGCGCGCCCAAGCGCGGCCGAGGCGGGTGGAGCCCCGCCGGGACGGGCCGATTGCTGGTCAATCTGGCCGGCGCGGCCAGTCTGTCGCTGAGCGCCGGACCCGTATCGGCGGAACCCCCGCCACCCTCGCCTTCGGTCGCCCCCGCGGCCGCTTCATCTACGCCTTCACCCGGTCCTGCTAATGCTTCCGAACCGCGTAACAACCCCAGCCCTGAACCTCGTCAGCCGCCGCCCGGCCAGCGCGATCTCGGCCTCGAACGCCAGTCCGCTCTCGGTCCCCCCCGTCGGCGCAGACGTAGGAGCAGCCTGATGGTCGGCATTCTCGAAGACAAGGACCGGATCTTCACCAATCTGTACGGCTTCCAGGACTGGACGCTGGACGGGGCGAAGACCCGCGGCGCCTGGAACGCCACCAAGGACATGCTGGACCTTGGCCGCGACTGGATCATCAACAACGTCAAGGCCTCGGGCCTGCGCGGCCGCGGCGGCGCCGGGTTCTCGACCGGGTTGAAGTGGTCCTTCATGCCCAAGGAGGTGAAGGATCGTCCTCACTACCTGGTCGTCAACGCCGACGAATCCGAACCCGGCACCTGCAAGGACCGGGAGATCATGCGCCATGATCCCCAGCTGCTGATCGAAGGCTGCCTGATCGCCAGCTTCGCGATGCAGGCCCACGCCTGCTACATCTATCTGCGCGGCGAATATGTGCTCGAGCGCGAGCGGATGGAGGCGGCGGTCAAGCAGGCCTATGAGGCCCGTCTGATCGGCAAGGACAATGTCCACGGCTGGGACTTCGACGTCTATATCCACCACGGCGCCGGCGCCTATATCTGCGGCGAAGAGACCGCCCTGCTGGAATCCCTGGAAGGCAAGAAGGGCCAGCCGCGCCTGAAGCCGCCGTTCCCGGCCGGCGCAGGCCTGTACGGCTGCCCCACCACGGTGAACAACGTCGAGTCGATCGCGGTCGTCGGCACCATCCTGCGTCGCGGCGCCGGCTGGTTCGCGGGCTTCGGCCGTCCGAACAACACCGGCACCAAGCTGATGGCCATCTCGGGCCATGTGAACGCGCCCTGCGTGGTCGAAGAGGCCATGTCGATCCCGCTGCGGCAGCTGTTGGAAGAACACTGCGGCGGCGTGCGCGGCGGCTGGGACAATCTGAAAGCCATCATTCCGGGCGGCTCGTCCGTGCCGCTGATCACGCGCGAAATGTCCGAGACGGCGCTGATGGACTTCGACTCCTTGCGCGAAATGCGCTCGGGCCTGGGCACCGCCGCCGTCATCGTGATGGACAACTCCACCGACCTGGTGAAGGCCATCGCCCGCATCAGCTATTTCTACAAGCACGAGAGCTGCGGCCAGTGCACGCCGTGCCGCGAAGGCACCGGCTGGATGTGGCGCGTGCTGGAGCGGATGTCGGTGGGCGAAGCCGATCCGTCGGAAATCGACCTGCTGCTGGACGTCGCCGGCCAGGTCGAGGGCCATACCATCTGCGCCCTGGGCGACGCCGCCGCCTGGCCGGTTCAGGGCCTGATCCGTCACTTCCGTCACGAGATCGAAGAGCGTATCGCCAACTACCGCAGCCGCCGCGCGAACTTCGCCGGCCACGCGATCGCGGCGGAGTAGGCATGCGCCTTTCACCCGCCATCGTGATCGGAGCCTTCGCACTCGCCGCCTGCGGCGAGCGTGAAGCTGCGCCCACGCCTGCGGAAAAGGTCGCGGCTGAGGCGAAGCCCTCCGACGCCGTACAGACGGCGCCCGAGGCCCTGAACGCCGCCGATCTGCGCCGCGTCTGCCGCGCCGGTCTGGCCGCCGTTCACGGCCAGGCACCGATGGCGATCGACGTCGACGGCGTCGACGGCGGGGTGGTTCACGCCTCGTGGCGGGCCCCGGTCGACGGCGGCCGGATGCGGGCCGACTGCCGCGTCGAGAAAGACCTGATCGTGTGGAAGCCGCTCAATCTGCCCGATCCCACCCTCGTTCGCTGGATGAACCAGTCGGACGATCCCGTGATCCGCTACGTCATGGACGGTCAGGCGATCACCATCACCCAGACCCTCCCGGATGGGACGACGGAACAGGCCGAACTGGCCGTTCCCGCAGAAGAGGAGGCGCGGTGATGGCGGATGAACCCGACAACCTCGTCCTTCAAATCCAGCGTCGCGTCGAAGGGCTTTTGACGTCGATGGAAACCAAGATGGATCGCCTCGGTGAGGACATGCACGACCTGAAGGTCCGCATGACTCACGTGGGGGAGGGCCTTGCAGGCGTCAATCGTCGCCTGGATCGCCTGGATCAACGTATCGAACGGGTCGAGACACGTCTGACCCTGGTAGACAGCCCTTACGGCGGAGTTCGAGAATAATGCCCATCGCCAAGGTCAACGGCGTCGAAGTCGAGTTCGAGCCCGGGATGACCGTGCTCCAGGTCGCCGAGCGCGCGGGGCAGGAAATCCCGCGCTTCTGCTACCACGAACGCCTGTCCATCGCCGGCAACTGCCGCATGTGCCTGGTCGAGGTGAAGCCCGGGCCGCCGAAGCCCCAGGCTTCGTGCGCCCTGCCGGCCGCCGACGGCCAGGAAATCTTCACCGACACCCCGATGGTCAAGAAGGCCCGGGAAGGCGTGATGGAATTCCTGCTGATCAACCACCCGCTGGATTGCCCGATCTGCGACCAGGGCGGCGAGTGCGATCTTCAGGACCAGTCCATGGCCTATGGCCGCGACGGCTCTCGCTATGCCGAGAACAAGCGCGCGGTCGAAGAAAAGAACATGGGTCCGACGATCAAGACCTTCATGACGCGGTGCATCCAGTGCACCCGTTGCGTCCGCTTCATCACCGAGGTCGCCGGCGTGCCGGACATCGGCATGATCTCGCGCGGCGAGGACGCCGAGATCACCACCTATCTGGAGAAGTCGGTCGGGTCGGAACTGTCGGGCAACGTCAATGACCTGTGCCCCGTCGGCGCCCTGACGCACCGGCCCTGGCAGTACCACTATCGTCCGTGGGAACTGAAGAAGACCGAGACCATCGACGTCATGGACGCCCTGGGCTCGAACATCCGCGCCGACTTCCGCGGCTCCGAGGTCATGCGGGTTCTGCCGCGCGTCAACGAGGGCATCAACGAGGAGTGGCTGTCGGACAAGAGCCGCTATGTCGTCGACGGCCTGACCGCCCGCCGCCTGGACCGCCCGTGGATCCGTGAGAACGGCAAGCTGCGCGCCGCCTCGTGGAACGAGGCCCTGGACGCCGTCGCCGCCAAGCTGAAGGCCGCCCCTGCCGACCGCATCGGCGTGATCGCCGGCGACCTGCAGGACGCCGAGTCGATGAAGGCGACGCTGGACCTGTTCCGCGCCCTGGGCTCCAGGAACACCGACTGCCGCCAGGACGGCGCCGCGCTCGGCGATGGTCCGCGCGAGAGCTGGCTGTTCAACTCCGGCCTCGAAGGCATTGAAAAGGCTGACGCCATTCTGATCGTGGGTGTGAACCCGCGCGTCGAGGCGCCGCTGCTGAACGCCCGCCTGCGCAAGAGCTGGATCAAGGGCGGGGTCGAGATCGGCGTCATCGGCGAACAGGCCGACCTGACCTTCGACTACGCCTATCTGGGCGCGGGTTCGAAGACCCTGGCCAAGCTGCCGAAGTCGGCGATGGACTTCCTGACCAAGGCCGAGCGTCCGGCGATCATCGTCGGCTCCGGCGCGCTGAACGGGGAGGGCGGCGCCGCCGTCCTGAACGCCCTGGGCGCCCTGGCCAAGAAGGTCGGCGTCGTCAGCGAAGGTTGGAACGGCTTCAACGTCCTGCACCACGCCGCCGCGCGCGTCGGCGGCCTGGACATGGGCTTCGTGCCGGCTGAAGGCGGTCTGACGGTCTCGGACATGCTGAAGCCGGACGCGCTGGACGTGCTGTTCCTGCTGGGCGCCGACGAGGTCGATCCCACCGGTTCGAACGCCTTCCGCGTCTATCTGGGCAGCCACGGCGACCGCGGCGCGCACGGCGCCGACGTCATCCTGCCCGGCGCGGCCTATACCGAGAAGTCGGGCCTGTATGTGAACACCGAGGGCCGGGTGCAGATGGCCGAACGCGTCGTCTTCCCCAAGGGCGAGGCCAAGGAAGACTGGGCCATCATCCGCGCCCTGTCCGCCCGCGTCGACCAGACCCTGCCTTACGACACCCTGGACCAGCTGCGGGCCAAGCTGATGGCCGATCATCCGACCTTCGGCCGGATCGACTATCTGCCCGCGCCGGCCGCCTTCGATCCGTCCAAGCTGGGCGTCAAGGGCGACCTGGGCGACCGGGTCTTCGCCTCGGCGATCACGGACCCCTATCTTTCCAACCCGATCGCGCGCGCCAGCGCGACCATGGCCGAGCTGTCCGCCCTGCGGATCGCCCCGGTCGCGATGGCGGCGGAGTAAGTCATGGACGCTGCTACTTCCTTTTGGGCCACGCCGGGCGGCTGGACGCTGATCACCGTCGGTCAGATTCTGCTGATCACGGTCGGCGTGCTGATCGCCGTCGCCTTCCTGCTGCTGGCCGACCGCAAGGTCTGGGCTTCGGTGCAGATGCGCAAGGGGCCGAACGTCGTCGGCCCCTTCGGCCTGCTTCAGTCCTTCGCGGACATGATCAAGTTCGTGCTCAAGGAGGTGGTCATCCCCTCCGGCGCCGACAAGGCGGTCTTCATCCTGGCGCCGATCATCACCGTGGTCCTGGCCTTCATGGCCTGGGCGGTGATCCCGTTCGCGCCGGGCTGGGTGGTGTCGGACCTGAACGTCGGCATCCTGTACATCTTCGCCGTCTCGTCGCTGGGCGTGTACGGCATCATCATGGGCGGCTGGGCTTCGAACTCGAAGTATCCGTTCCTGGGTTCGCTGCGTTCGGCGGCGCAGATGGTGTCCTATGAAGTCTCGCTGGGCCTGATCATCATCAATGTGATCCTGCTGGCCGGCACGATGAACCTGTCGCAGATCGTCGAGGGCCAGAGCGGCTATTTCTGGAACTGGTACGCCTTCGGCGGCGGGCAGGGCACCTGGCCCCTGATCGTGGTCCTGTTCCCGATGTCGATCGTCTTCTTCGTCTCGGCCCTGGCGGAAACCAACCGTCCGCCGTTCGACCTGCCTGAAGCCGAGTCCGAACTGGTGGCCGGCTATCAGGTCGAATACAGCTCGACGACCTATCTGCTGTTCATGATGGGCGAGTACGTCAACATCGTCTTCATGTCGGCGATGATCAGCATCCTGTTCTTCGGCGGCTGGAACCCCGGCTTCCTGTCGCAGGAGACGCTGGACGGCCTGCCGGCCTGGATCGCCTATACGATCTATCTGCTCACCTTCCTCACCAAGACGGTGTTCTGGTTCCTGGCCATCGCCCTGGTGAAGGCCTTCGTGCCCCGCTACCGCTACGACCAGCTGATGCGCCTGGGCTGGAAGATCTTCCTGCCCGCGTCGCTGGTGGCCGTAGTCATCACCGCCGCCTGGCGCGTCTTCGCGGTGGGTGCGTAGATGAGCCCACGCACCGTCATCCTGGCCCTGGTCGCGTCGTGGGGCCTCGCCGCCTGCACATTCGCGCCCATCGCCGCTCCGGCGCCGACCGATCCGGCCGCGTCCCTGGAGCGGCGCGAGGATGACGCGCGCCGCGGCGGCGAACGGGTCAACCTGTGCCGGATGATGAACCGGGACGATCCGCGCTATAAGGATATGGACTGCAAGGACGTGCTGCGGGGAGGCGGGGCATGAACCGTCTGAGCCTCATGCTGCTGGCGTTCGCACCCCTGACGACGGCTTGTGCGCCCGATACGCGCATGCCCGAGTCCGGCTATCAATGGGAACGCCGCCAGGAGCGCATCGAGCGTGAATGGCGCGACGGCCAGGCCAAAGGCCAGACTCAGGGAGCGGCCCCGGCCGCCCCCGCCCAGACTTCAACCAACGGCGCCCCGGCGCCAGAGGATCGCTTCTGATGTTCACTCGTATCGCCCAGGCCGCCAAGGGCGCGATGATGCTCGACGCCATCGGCGCCATCGGCCTGACCCTGAAGTACATGGCCCGCCCCAAGGCGACCGTGAACTATCCGTTCGAGCGGAACCCGCAGTCGCCGCGCTTCCGCGGCGAGCACGCCCTGCGCCGTTATCCGAGCGGCGAGGAACGCTGCATCGCCTGCAAGCTGTGCGAGGCCATCTGCCCCGCCCAGGCCATCACCATCGAGGCCGAACCGCGCGCCGACGGCAGCCGCCGCACGACCCGCTACGACATCGACATGGTCAAGTGCATCTACTGCGGCCTGTGCCAGGAGGCCTGCCCGGTGGACGCCATCGTCGAGGGGCCGAACTCCGAATACGCCGTCGAAACGCGCGAGGAGCTGCTGTTCGACAAGGCCCGACTGCTCGACAACGGGGATCGCTGGGAACGGCAGATCGCCAAGAATCTGGAACTCGACGCGCCTTACCGCTAAGGCGCTCACGCTAACGGGTCGGCGATTCCCAAACGGGGGTCGCGGCCGCTACGAAAGGGGCTTCGTCCCGACATGCTGCAAGGCATAGCCTTCTATCTGCTGGCGGCGACCGCCGTGGTGTCCGGCCTTCTGGTCGTGACCGCGCGCAATCCGGTGCACAGCGTGCTGTGGTTGATCCTCGCCTTCTTCTCGGCGGCGGGTCTGTTCGTCCTGCTGGGGGCCGAGTTCCTGGCCATGCTGCTGGTCGTCGTCTACGTCGGCGCGGTCGCCGTGCTGTTCCTGTTCGTCGTCATGATGCTGGACGTCGACTTCCTGAAGCTGCGCGAGGGCTACGCCCGATACCTGCCCATCGGGGCCGTCATCGCCGCCGTTCTGCTGGCCGAGATGATCCTGGTGTCCAGCGCCGTCATCCAGGGCGGGGCGACCGCCGGTCTGGCCGGGCCCGGCGCGCCCGATCCCGACATGAGCAATGTCGAGGCCATCGGCCGGGTGCTCTACACCGACTATATCTACTTCTTCCAGGCGGCCGGGATCGTGCTGCTGATCGCCATGATCGGGGCCATCACCCTGACCCTGCGCCACAAGCCGCATATCAAGCGCCAGAACATCACCGACCAGGTCAACCGCTCCGCCGCCAAGGCGATGGAGGTCAAATCGGTCCAGACCGGGCAGGGCGTCTCGCCCGAGGAGCTTCTCTGATGGACATCGGTCTCATCCATTATCTCAGCGTGGCGGCGATCCTGTTCACCATCGGGGTCTTCGGCATCTTCGTGAACCGCAAGAACGTCATCATCATCCTGATGTCGATCGAGCTGATCCTGCTGGCCGTGAACATCAACTTCGTCGCCTTCTCGACCTATCTGAACGACATCAGCGGGCAGATCATGGCGATGTTCGTCCTGACCGTCGCCGCGGCCGAGGCCGCCGTCGGCCTGGCCATCCTGGTGACCTTCTTCCGTAACCGCGGCGACATCGCCGTCGACGACGCCTCCGTGATGAAGGGCTGAGCGTGAACCTCCACACCCTGATCATTCTCGGGATCTTCGCCCCGCTGCTGGGCGCGACCGTCGCCGGCCTGTTCGGCCGCCGCATCGGCGACATCCCGTCGCAGACCCTCACGACCGGTCTGCTGTTCTTCTCGTGCGCCGTCGCCTGGACGGTGTTCGGCCAGTGGACCTGGGGCCATCTGGAGCCCTTCACAATCCGCCTGGCGCCCTTCATCAATGTGGGCGACTTCCAGTCGTCCTGGTCGATCCGCATCGACGCCCTGTCGGCGACCATGCTGATCGTGGTCACCAGCGTCTCGTCGCTGGTCCACCTGTATTCCTGGGGCTATATGGCCGAGGACGACAGCCGGCCGCGCTTCTTCGCCTATCTGTCCCTGTTCACCTTCATGATGCTGGCGCTGGTGACGGCCGCCGACTTCATGCAGCTGTTCTTCGGCTGGGAAGGCGTGGGTCTGGCCTCGTATCTGCTGATCGGTTTCTGGTTCAAGAAGCCGACCGCCAGCGCCGCCGCCATCAAGGCCTTCGTCGTCAACCGCGTCGGCGACTTCGGCTTCGTGCTGGGCATCATCACCATCTTCTGGATGTACGGCACGATCGAGTTCGCCGAGCTGTTCCCGCTGGTCGCGACCAAGGCGGGCACGACCTGGGAGTTCCTGGGCGTCCAGTGGTCCGCGCTCGACCTCGCCGGCTTCCTGCTGTTCATCGGCGCGATGGGCAAGTCGGCCCAGTTCTTCCTGCACACCTGGCTGCCGGACGCGATGGAGGGCCCGACCCCGGTTTCGGCCCTGATCCACGCCGCCACCATGGTGACCGCCGGCGTCTATATGGTCTGCCTGCTGTCGCCCATCTATGAGTATGCGCCCGGCGCGTCGCAGATCATCGCCATCATCGGCGCGATCACGGCCCTGTTCGCCGCCACGGTCGGCCTGACCCAGAACGACATCAAGCGGGTCATCGCCTATTCGACCTGTTCGCAACTGGGCTACATGTTCTTCGCGGCGGGCGTCGGCGCCTATCAGGCGGCCATGTTCCACCTGTTCACCCACGCCTTCTTCAAGGCCCTGCTGTTCCTGGGCGCCGGTTCGGTGATCCACGGCATGCACCACGAGCAGGACATGCGGAAGATGGGCGGGCTGTGGAAGCTGCTGCCGATCACCTATGCCGTCATGACCATCGGCACCATCGCCATCACAGGCCTGGGCATTCCCGGCGTCGGCGGCTTCGCGGGCTTCTATTCGAAGGACTCGATCATCGAGAGCGCCTTCGCCTCGGCGGCCTCGGGCCATTCGGCGGTCGGCATGTTCGCCTTCTCCATCGGTCTGATCGCGGCCGGTCTGACGGCCTATTACTCCTGGCGCCTGATCTTCATGACCTTCCACAACAAGCCGGTGTGGAAGGAAGAGGGCGACGCCCATCATGCCGACGATCACGCCTCGCACGCCCAGCTGGAAACCCATTCCGAGCCGGTCTCCGATGCGCACGCCCATGACGACCATCCGCATGACGATCATGGCCATCACGGCCCGCTGCAACCGCACGAGAGCCCCTGGGTCATGCTGGTTCCGCTGATCCTGCTGTCGGTCGGCGCCGTCGCCGCGGGCTTCATGTTCGTGCCACACTTCATCGGCCATCACGAGCATGAGTTCTGGCGCGGGGCCATCTTCACCGGCGAGCACAACCATGTGCTTCACGAAAGCCACGACGTCCCGACCTGGGTGAAGTGGTCGCCGCTGATCCTGACCCTGACCGGTACGGCCTTCGCCTACTGGATCTATGTCGCCCGCGAAGGCATGGGCCGTCGCATGGCCGAGCGGGGCGGGTTCCTGTACAACTTCCTGTACAACAAGTGGTATTTCGACGAGTTGTACGACTTCGTCTTCGTGCGCGGCTTCAAGGCCGTGGGCGACGTCTTCTGGAAGATCGTCGACGTGAAGATCATCGACGGCCTCGGCCCGAACGGCGCCGCCTGGGCGTCGCTGAAATCCGCCGCACGACTGGGCAAGCTCCAGTCCGGCTTCGTCTATCATTATGCCTTCGTGATGCTGCTCGGGGTGGCCGGTCTGCTCACCTTCGCCATCCTCGCGTGGGGAGCCTGAGCCCGTGCCCTACATCCTGAGCCTCGTTACATTCCTGCCGCTGGCCGGCGCCCTGGCGATCTTCCTCGCCCGGCTGGCGTCCAAGTCCCAGGACGCCGCCGCTCCGGCCGCGCGCTGGATCGCCCTGATCACGACCCTGGTCGTGCTGGCGGTCTCGGTCGTGCTGGTCGCCGGTTTCGATCCGTCGAACCCCGGATATCAGTTCGTTGAAATGGTCCCCTGGTTCGCCGGGGCCAGCTATCATCTGGGCGTCGACGGGATCTCGATCCTGTTCGTCCTGCTGACCGCCTTCCTGATGCCGATCTGCATCCTGGCCAGCTGGAAGTCGGTCGAGACGCGCGTCGTCGAATATATGATCGCCTTCCTGGTGCTGGAGACCCTGGTCATCGGCGTCTTCACGGCGCTGGACCTGTATCTCTTCTACATCTTCTTCGAAGGCACCCTGGTGCCGATGTTCCTGATCATCGGCATCTGGGGCGGCGTCAACCGCATCTACGCCGCCTACAAGTTCTTCCTCTACACCCTGCTGGGGTCGGTGCTGATGCTGCTGGCCATGCTGTGGATGTCGCACACCGCCGGCACCACCAGCATTCCCGAGCTGAAGCAATACGCCTTCGACCCGGCCGTTCAGCCCCTGTTGTGGCTGGCCTTCTTCGCCTCCTTCGCGGTGAAGATGCCGATGTGGCCGGTCCACACCTGGCTGCCCGACGCCCACGTTCAGGCGCCGACGGCGGGTTCGGTCATCCTGGCCGGCATCCTGCTGAAGCTGGGCGGTTACGGCTTCATCCTGTTCAACGTGCCGATGTTCCCGGTTGCGTCCGAGATGTTCCGCCCGCTGGTCTTCACCCTGTCGGTCATCGCCATCGTCTATACCTCGCTGGTCGCCTGGCGTCAGACGGACATGAAGAAGCTGATCGCCTATTCGTCGATCGCCCACATGGGCTTCGTCACCCTGGGCATCTTCTCGGGCAACTATCAGGGCATGCAGGGCGCGGTGTTCCAGATGATCAGCCACGGTCTGATCTCGGGCGCGCTGTTCCTGTGCGTCGGCGTCGTCTACGATCGGATGCATACGCGTGAGATCGCCTTCTACGGCGGCCTGACCTCGCGCATGCCCTGGTTCGCCGCCATCTTCCTGATGTTCACCATGGCCAACGTCGGCCTGCCGGGCACCTCGGGCTTCATCGGCGAAGTCCTGACCATGACGGGCGCCTATCAGGCCTCGACCTGGGCGGCCCTGGTTGCGGCCTCGGGCGTCATCTTCTCGGCCGTCTATGCCCTGACCCTGTATCGGGCGGTCATGTTCGGCGAGATCACCAATCCGAAGCTGATGACCATCGCCGACATCGACAAGCGTGAGCTGCTGCTGTTCGTGCCGCTGATCCTCGGCACCCTGTGGCTGGGCGTCCATCCGGCCGCCGTCCTCGATTACACCGGGCCCGCCGTCGAGGCCCTGACCAATGCCTATCGCGTCGCGATCGGCGGGTGAGACCAAGCATGCCTGATCTGTCCTCCGCCCTGCACCTCGCCGCCTCGGAGCTGACCCTCGCGGTCGGCGCCCTGGTCCTGCTGATGGTCGGCGCCTTCATCGGCGACAAGAGCGCCCGGCTGGTGTCCATCCTGTCGGTCCTGCTGCTGATCGCCGCCGCCGTCCTCGCCTTCATGGGACCGTGGGGCGTCGCCTTCAACGGCGCCTATGTGGCCGATCCGCTGGCCATCTACGGCAAGAGCGTCATCTATCTGTCCGCCGCCGTGGCCATCGTCCTGGGCGACGGCTGGATGAAACGGACCCACATCGCCAAGTTCGAATATCCGGTCCTGATCGTGCTGGCCTCGGTCGGCATGGGGATGATGGCGTCCTCGGGCGACCTGATTTCCATGTATGTCGGCATCGAGCTGCATTCGCTGGCCCTGTACGTCCTGGCCGCCTTCCACCGCGACGACGTCAAGGCGTCGGAAGCGGGCCTGAAGTATTTCGTCCTCGGCGCCCTGTCGTCGGGCCTGCTGCTGTACGGCTCCAGTCTGATCTACGGCTTCGCCGGTTCGATGCGGTTCGAGGACATCGCCGCCTTTGCCGTCGATCACCCCAGCCCCGGCCTGGTGTTCGGTCTGGTCTTCCTGATCTGCGGTCTGGCGTTCAAGGTCTCGGCCGCGCCCTTCCACATGTGGACGCCCGACGTGTACGAAGGCGCCCCGACCCCGGTCGTGGCCCTGTTCGCCACGGCGCCCAAGGTCGCCGCCATGGTCCTGATCGCCCGCGCCCTGGAGGGCGGCTTCAGCGAGGCCCACGCCCAGTGGTCGCAGGTCCTGGTCGCCATTTCCCTGATCAGCTTCGTCGTCGGCGCCTTCGGCGGCCTGGTGCAGAAGGACGTCCAGCGCCTGCTGGCCTATTCGTCGATCGCCAACATCGGCTACGCCCTGCTGGGCATCGCCGCCGGCACCAGCGAAGGCCTGCAGGCCATGCTGATGTTCATGACCCTGTATGTCATCGACCAGCTGGGCTTCTTCGCCATCCTGCTCAGCCTGTCCAAGTCGGGCCGGCCGATCCGTCGCATCGCCGATCTGGCGGGTCTGAAGAAGGATCGTCCGGTCACGGCCGTGGCCCTGACCGTCCTGTCGCTGTCGGTCCTGGGCATGCCGCCGTTCTCGGGCTTCTGGGGCAAGTATTATGTCTTCGGCGCCGCCGCCGACGCCGGCCTGTGGCCGGTGGCTGCGGCCGGTCTGGTCGCCTCGGTCGTCGCCGCCTTCTATTATCTGCGCATCATCAAGCTGATGTGGTTCGACGCACCCGTCGACGACATCCAGATGGACAAGTCCTCGCCGGAGACCAGCATCATCGGCTGGGCCTGCGCCGCCTTCGCCTTCCCGCTGGTGATTGTCGGTCTGACCTGGCTGGAGCCGCTGACCAAGGTTGCGAGCGCCGGCTTCGGGAACGGTTAGGGCGTTGACGCCCGCCCCTCTGGTCATCCTCGACGAGATCGACTCGACGCTGTCGGAAGCCCGGCGGCTGGCGGAGGCGGGCGAGGTCGGCCCGAAGTGGATCATCGCGCGCCGCCAGACGGCGGGGCGTGGCCGGCGCGGCCGAAGCTGGGTGGACAAGCCCGGAAATCTGGCCGCGACCTTGCTGATCCGGGTTCATGCGTCGCCGCGCGAGGCCGCTCAGGCGACCTTCATCGCCGCCCTGGCCGTCGCCGACCTGCTGGACGTCTTCGTCTCGCCGGCCCTGGTCTCGATCAAATGGCCGAACGACGTCCTGCTGGACGGCCGCAAGGCGTGCGGCATCCTGGTTGAAAGCGGCGCGCATGCGTCCGGCGGGCTCTGGCTGGCCGTCGGCATCGGCGTCAACCTGGCCCATGCGCCCGAGGGAACCGAGAAGGCTTCGGCGGCGATTGCGGAAAGACTGCGCGAGGACCTCGCCTTCGCCCCGCCGGTCGAAGCCGCCGCCGAGATCCTGGCCGAGACCTTCGCCGTCTGGTGGGGGCGCTGGCAGACGATGGGCTTCGAGCCGGTTCTGGACGCCTGGACCAGCCGTCTGACCGGGCTGAACGGCCCGTGCACCGCGCGTCTGGACAACGAAACGATCGAGGGCCTGGCCGAGGGTGTGGAGCCTGACGGGGCCTTGCGCCTGCGTCTGGCCGACGGCTCCGTGCGATTGATTTCCGCAGGCGACGTCTTCTTCGGCAAGGCCGCCTGACATGCTGCTCGCCATAGAACAGGGCAACACCAATACGCTGTTCGCCGTCCACGACGGCTCGGACTGGATCGCCCAGTGGCGCGCCGCCACCGAGGCCAGCCGCACCGCCGACGAATACGCCGTCTGGCTGAACCAGCTGATGGTCATGAAGGGGCTGGAGTTCGCCGCCCTGACCGGCTGCAT
The DNA here is from genome assembly GCF_049898245.1 of Brevundimonas sp. TSRC1-1. Taxonomy (NCBI): domain Bacteria; kingdom Pseudomonadati; phylum Pseudomonadota; class Alphaproteobacteria; order Caulobacterales; family Caulobacteraceae; genus Brevundimonas; species Brevundimonas sp. TSRC1-1. The sequence continues at coordinate 244,478 of NZ_JAFCXI010000003.1, read as the reverse complement.
CATTTCCAGCGTCGTGCCCCAGTCGATCTTCAACCTGCGCAATCTGTCGCGCCGCTATCTGAACATCGAACCCCTGGTGATCGGCGAGAACGCCCAACTGGGCATAGAGGTGCGGATCGCCAAGCCCAGCGAGGCCGGCGCCGACCGCCTGGTCAACGCCATCGGGGCCAAGCTGGTCTATCCGGGCGACCTGATCGTCATCGACAGCGGCACGGCCACCACCTTCGACATCGTCGCCGACGACGGCGCCTTCGAAGGCGGCCTGATCGCTCCCGGCATCAATCTGTCGCTCCAGGCCCTGCACGAGGCGGCGGCCAAATTGCCGCGCATCGCCATCCAGCGCCCCGACCACGTCATCGGCAAGGGCACGGTCGAGGCCATGCAGTCCGGCGTCTTCTGGGGCTATATTTCATTGATCGAAGGCTTGGTCGCGCGCATCAAGGCGGAATGGGCGCGGCCCATGACCGTCATCGGCACCGGCGGCGTCGCCAGCCTGTTCGAAGGCGCGACCGACAGCATCGATCACTTCGATCCCGACCTGACTATTCGCGGCCTCCTGGAAATCTGGCGTCGTAACGCCCAAATGACTGACTGAATGAAAAAGCAAAACCAAGACGAACTCGTTTTCCTGCCGCTGGGCGGCTCGGACGAGGTCGGTATGAACCTCAACGCCTATGGCTTCGGGCCAGAGGCTGATCGTGAATGGCTGATCGTCGATGTCGGCGTCACCTTCGGCGACCTGTCGACGCCCGGCGTGGACGTGATCGTGCCCGATCCTTCCTATCTGGAAGGCGAGACGATCAAGGGCATCGTCCTGACCCATGCGCACGAAGACCATATCGGCGCCCTGGGCTGGCTGTGGCCGCGCATCAAGGCGCCGATCTACGCCACCCCCTTCACCGCCTATCTGATCCGGGACAAGCTGCGCGAGCGCGGCATCCTGGACGAGGTGCAGTTGATCGAGGTGCCGCTGGGCGGCACGGTCGACATCGGCTCGTTCGGCGTGACCTTCGTCAACATGAGCCATTCGATCGCCGAGCCGAGCGGCCTGGCCATCGACACCCCCCTGGGCGTGGTGTTCCACACCGGCGACTGGAAGATCGACGACCAGCCGATCATCGGCGAGAAGACCGACGCCCCCGCCATTCGCGCCATGGGCGACGAGGGCGTGCTGGCCATGGTCTGCGATTCGACCAATGTCTTCGTGCCGGGCGTCGCCGGGTCCGAGGGCGATGTGGCCGTGGCGATCACCAAGCTGATCTCCAGCCTCAAGGGCCGGGTCGCGGTGGGCTGTTTCGCCTCGAACGTCGCCCGGATGGACAGCGTCATCCGCGCCGCCGAGGCCTGCGGGCGTCGCGTGTCCCTGGCCGGTCGCTCGATGCACCGGATCACGGCCGCGGCCAAGCACGTCGGCATGCTGCAGGACGTGAAGCCCTTCCTGTCGGACGAGGAGGCCCGCGTCTGGCCGGCCGACCAGATCCTGTACCTGTGCACCGGCAGCCAGGGCGAGGCGAGGGCGGCCCTGTCGCGCGTCGCCGACGGCACCCACCCGGTCGTCAAACTGGGCCTGGGCGACCACTGCATCTTCTCGTCGCGCCAGATCCCCGGCAACGAACTGGCCATCGGCAATCTGCAGGACCGCCTCGCGGACCGGGGCGTGCGCCTCTACACCGAGAAGGATCATCCCGGCATCCACGTCTCGGGCCACCCGTGCCGTGACGAGCTGAAGCAGATGTACGAATGGGTGCGGCCGCAGATCGCGGTGCCCACCCACGGCGTGCGCCGCTTCCTGCTGGAACACGCCAATCTGGCCAAGGACATCGGCGTCAAGGAAACCGTGACGCCGCGCAACGGCGACATGGTTCGCCTGGCCCCCGGACCGGCCAAGATCATCGACGAGGTGCCGAACGGCCGCCTGTACGTCGACGGCGGCATGCTGGTGACCGAACAGGGCGAGGCCCTGAAGGAACGCCGCCACGCCTCGACCAATGGCGTGCTGATCGTCAGCTTCGCCCTGGACAAGCGCGGCCGCATCGCCAGCGACATCGACATCCGCAGCGTCGGCCTGCCCGGCGACACCGCCACGCCGCTGGGCGACGCCCTGGACAATCTGGCCGAGCGCGTCGAACAGGTGATCAAGAGCCTGAAGGGCGACGCCCTGGACGACGAAATGGTCATCGAACAGGCTGTCGCCCGCGTGCTGAAGAAGGCCAGCCAGCAGATCTGGGATCGCCGTCCGATCGTCGAGACGGTCGTCCTGCGGGTCTGATGCAACCTTGACCGTTCAGGCGCATTTCTTGCGCCTGAACGGTTGGGGAAACTCATGTCAGACAAGCCCACGCGCGGCCGCCGTCTGCTGGAACGGGTGCGCCACGCCCGTCATCCGTTGCGCGGCTGGCGCCGCTGGGCTGTGATCGCAGGGCAGGGGACGGCTGGCTTCGTCGCCCTGTTCGCCGCAGTGAACCTGGCGCTCAGCCTTTCGACCTTTCGCGGCGACGAGCCGCTGTCGCGCACCGTCCACGAACTGCGCGTCCTGTGGTTCAGTCCGCCGGACGGACAGCCGATGTCGCCGACCGCCTTTCCGACCGTCTATGGCCGCGACCTCGGCCCCGCGCCCGACACCGCCGCCATCCACGCCTATCTGGAGCGAGAGGCCGAGGACGGGGTCTTCCTGCTGGATCATGTGATGGTGGACCGGATCCTGACGCTGAACGGACGGATCGACGCCCGCAGCCTGCCGTCCGGCGTCTATGTCGGCGCGCACGCCCTGGGGCCGGACCGCCTGCCGCTGGTGCCCGTGACCAAATACATGGGCCACTATCTGCTGTTTCCGCGCCATGCCTATATTCTGGTCGTGCCGCAGACGGGACCGGCCATCGCTTTTTCCGCCAGCCAGAACGCCAAGTTCGGCGTCACGGATCACCCCGACCGTCTCTCGGCCGAGATCGCCCCCTATACGCCCGACGCCTATGACTTCCCCAGTTCGGGCGAGGCCCTGCACGAGATGACGCGGATCACCAGAGACCCGGCCCGCGTCGCCGAGGCGGTCGAGGCCCTGAAGGGCGCCCAGGCCCGACTGGAGGCCGAGGGCCTGACCTACGGCCTGCTGGCCCCGAACTCGAACACCGCCGTCGGCTGCGTGCTGGAACGGTCAGGCTCCATCACCCAGGCGCAGCGGTCGTCCATCCTGTTGGCGTTGCGCGCGCCGGGCTTCGGCGCAGCCTGCGAATAGACCTCGCGGAATCCGGCGGAGGTCCGCTATATCCCGCCCATGACCGAACGACTCTTCCTGCTGAATCCCGACTGGCATGACGACCAGGGCGGTCCCTGGTTCTGCCCGGCCGGCGCCTATGTGGAGGGCGTGCTGGCCTTCTACCCCCAGCTGCGGAACGCGCTTGAGGTGGTCTATCTGGACCACCCCCGGCCGCGCCCGCCGGTCATCGCCGAGGTCGGCGAGGCGCATCAGAGCTGCCCTATCCTGATCCTCGACGGCGAACTGGACTGGCCCGAGGCTCAGGTCAGCGAAACGACGGGGCGTCGCTTCCTGCAGGATCACGCCATCGCCCCCTATCTCGCGGCGCGCTACGGCGTCGGTCGGCCGCATCCCTGAGGCGCGACCGACCGCGATGTCGTGTCAGCTGAGCGTGGCCTTGCGATAGGTTTCGTTCAGTTCGAACACCTCGGCCGACACCTCGACCTTGCCGGCCGTGCGAGCCAGGGCGGCGGTCAGGATCTCCAGCACCTTTTCGCTCAGCGCGATCTTCTGCTCCGGCGTCCGGCCCAGCATCAGGCCGATGCGACAGGCCAACATGGCGGTCTCGGGCGCATCACTGGCGATGACGACGTGATCCAGGGCGATCAGCCGGGTCTTGCAGGCCGACAGGGCGGCGCCGGCGATTTCGACGGCGGCCTGATGGATCTCCAGGGCGACCGGGGTCCAGTCGGTGTCGGCCAGGTGGCGGGTGTATTCCAGGGTGATCTGCGGCATGTCGGGGACTCGTCCAGAGGAGGCCGATCCTCTAGACCGGTTTCAGCCGGGCGCCAAAGCCCGGACAGGAGGTCCCATGCCCATCGGCCCCATCACCATGTTCGGCATCTACATCATCGTCTGGTGGACGGTGTTGTTCGGCGTGCTGCCGCTGGGAACCTCGCGCGAGACCCACGAGCCGCCGACGGACGGCGCCCAATGGGGTGCGCCGACGACGCCGAACCTGAAGCGCAAATTCATCACCACCACCTGGGTCGCGGCCCTGGTTTGGGTCTTCGTCATGGTGCTGATCTTCACCGGCTGGCTGCCCCTGCCGGACTTCTCGCGCGCGCCGGCGGTCTAAAACAGGCGATCCGTAGCTTGTTGGTGATTAATGGATTTGAAGGCCTGGCCGGACGCTGAAACGCAATCTGGACGACAACTCAGTGCGATTCTTTCGCCAATCTAGCGAGACGGCGAAAAGCACGAGGCTTTGTTACTGCATCTTAACCGTTGTGTTGCAACGATGGATTGTGGAGTGGTTCCGCATGGTAAGCCATTTGATGGCGTTCTGAGGTCTAACCATGTCTTCCGTCGCAGACGTCTCAGTTGTTCGTCCGGTCGCCATCAATCGAGGCGCCGTCGATGTGAACTTCAAATCCCTCGTAGATCTTCTCAACGACGATAGCGGCTCGGTCAGTGGGGCCAGTAAGGCTGCCGCACTGACTGAAATCCGCAAGACTTGGCTAAGTCTCGGCAGCGCAAGCCAAGCGACGAGAGAATATGTTGATCGTGGCCTCAGCTCGTCCTCTTTCGTCGTCAAGAGCAATGCGCTCTACAACAGTATAAATGAGAGCCTCAGCCCGCGTTCAGGCGATGAGGTTCAAAAGTCGTCCGAGAGGTTCCAGGCCCGATTAAAAGCCTTCGATCAGCTTTCCGACGAGGACAAGGTTATGTTTGCGTCTGCGGGCAGTTCAACGCCTGAAGATTGGCGTGCAAACACAGAAGCTCAAATTAAGATGCACAAGCAGATCGAGGCAGCTCGCGAGAGCGGGGAGCTGGGCATCGACGGCAAACCCACTGGCAAGGCCAGCGCTGCGCTCAGCATGCTGATCGAGACCAGCGAGCAGTTTCAGAAGATGGACAAGAGCGATAAGGACGCTGTGAAAGTTTGGACCCAGTCTTTCAACGACAGGTTTGACACGGCGGACCGCAGGTCGGCTGTGCGGGTCGATCTGTCCGAGGACGCCAAGGCTTACCTCGCTCGGCAATAGGCCGGGGTAAGCGCGTGCGTTAACCGGCGCTGGACCCGCGCGAGCCCAGGATGACGGCCTAAGAGCGGAAACGCCGGCGCGAATATCCCCATCCCGGCCTAGCTTTCGCCCCGGTCCAGCGGCTAAAGCCTTGGTCTGTCTCTACGCCTAGGATTCCCCATCATGCGCCTGTCGCGCTTTTTCCTGCCCACGCTGAAGGAAGCCCCTTCGGACGCCCAGATTGTCTCGCACCAGCTGATGCTGCGCGCCGGCATGATCAAGCAGGAGGCCGCCGGCATCTACGCCTGGCTGCCGCTGGGTCTGCGGGTGCTGCGCAAGATCGAGCAGATCGTCCGTGAGGAGCAGGTGAGGGCGGGCGCGGTCGAGCTGCTGATGCCGACCCTGCAACTGGCCGACCTGTGGCGCGAAAGCGGCCGCTACGACGCCTACGGCCCCGAGATGCTGCGCATCACCGACCGGCACGAGCGCGAGTTGCTGTACGGACCGACCAATGAGGAGATGATCACCGACATCTTCCGGGCCTATGTGAAGTCCTACAAGTCGCTGCCGCTGAACCTGTTTCATATCCAGTGGAAGTTCCGCGACGAGCGCCGCCCGCGGTTCGGCGTCATGCGCGGTCGCGAGTTCCTGATGAAGGACGCCTATTCCTTCGACGTGGACGAGGCCTCGGCCCGCAAGGCCTATAACCGCATGTTCGTGGCCTATCTGAACACCTTCGCCCGCATGGGCCTGAAGGCCGTGCCGATGCGCGCCGACACCGGCCCGATCGGCGGCGACCTGAGCCATGAGTTCATCGTCCTGGCCGAAACGGGCGAGAGCGCGGTCTTCTGCGACAAGGCCCTGGTCGAGATGCCGGCGCCTGGGGCGGATGTGGACTGGGACGATCTTCAGTCAATCGTTGATCAACGAACTGCGCTCTACGCCGCCACCGAGGAAATGCACGACGAAGCCCGGTTCGAGGCCGAGACCGCCGAGGGCGACCGCCTGTCGGCGCGCGGCATCGAGGTCGGCCACATCTTCTATTTCGGCGAGAAATATTCGGCGCCGATGAAGGCCAAGGTCGCCGGGCCGGACGGCCAGGACGCCAATGTCCACATGGGCAGCTACGGCGTCGGCGTATCGCGCCTGCTGGGCGCCATCATCGAGGCCAGCCACGACGAGGGCGGCATCATCTGGCCCGACGCCGTGGCCCCGTTCGACGTGGTCGTGATCAATCTGCGCGCCAATGACGCCGCCGTCTCCGCCGCCTGCGAGGACGCGGTCGCCCAGCTGGAAAAACTCGGCAAGGACGTGCTGTACGACGACACCGACGAACGGCCGGGCGGCAAGTTCGCCACCGCCGATCTGATCGGCGTGCCGTGGCAGCTGACCATCGGTCCCAAGGGGCTGGCCGACGGCGTGGTCGAGCTGAAGCGCCGCGCCACCGGCGAGAAGGTGTCCGTGCCCCTGGCTGAAGCCATCGAAAGGTTGACTGCTTGAACCTGCCGTCCCGTCCTTCCGGCGCCTTCTCCTCGTGGGAGATCGGCCTGGCCCTCCGCTACCTGCGCGCCAAGCGCAAGGAGGGCGGGGTGGCGACCATCGCGGTGATCAGCTTCATCGGCATCATGCTGGCCGTCGCGGTGCTGATCAGCGTCATGAGCATCATGGCCGGCTTCCGCTCGGAACTGCTGGGCCGAATGCTGTCGTTCAACGGCCATATGTACGTCCAGGGGCCGGTGCTGACGTCTGAAGATCGCGACGCCGCCCTGAAGCGGATCGCCGCCGTGCCCGGCGTGGTCAGCGTCACCCCGCTGAACGAGAGCCAGAGCCTGGTCCGGGTCGGCAACTTCACCACGGGCGCCATGGTGCGCGGCGTGCGGCCCCAGGACCTGGCCACCACCAAATACGTCTTCGACAGCCTGACGCCCAAGGAACGCGCCGACTTCGGCAAGGGCGCATACGGCGGCGACCGCATCCTGATGGGCGCGGCCCTGGCCAACTCCCTGGGCCTGCGGGTCGGCGACCCCGTCACCCTCTATTCCCCGACCGGCGCCGACAGCGCCTTCGGCAATCTGGGGGGGCTGGAAAAGACCTATTTCGTCGGGGGCCTGTTCCGCTCGGGCACGGCCGACTTCGACCGCGCCTTCCTGTTCATGCCGCTGGAGCAGCAGCAGCTGTTCTTCGGCAAGGAGGGGGTCTGGGACGCCATCGAGATCAAGGTCGACGACCCCGACCGCGTCGGCGAGCTGACCCCCGCCATCCGCGACGCCGCCGGCCCCGGATCGGTCATCAGCGACTGGCGCGAACGCCTGGCCGCCTTCTACGGCGCCCTGCGGGTCGAGCGGGTGGCCATGAGCATCATCCTGGGCCTGGTCGTCGCCATCGCCGCCATGAACATCATCTCCGGCATCGTCATGCTGGTGAAGAACAAGACGCGCGACATCGCCATCCTGCGCACCGTGGGCGCCAGCCCGTCGGCCATCCTGCGCATCTTCTTCATGTCGGGCGCCATGATCGGCGTGGCGGGCACCCTGGCCGGCCTGGCCCTGGGTCTGCTGTTCTGCTGGAACATCGGCGCCATCCAGCACGCCATCGAGGCCGTGCTGGGCGTGCAACTGTTCAACGCCGACGTCTATCAGCTGGACGCCATCCCGGCCCTGGTCGATCCGATGGACGTGACCTGGGTCGCCCTGCTGTCCTTCAGCATGAGCTGCCTGGCCAGCCTGCCGCCGTCCTGGACGGCGTCTCGCATCGATCCTGTGGAGGCGCTCCGCTATGAGTAGGTCTCCGATCCTGTCGGTGCGCGGCCTGACCCGCACCTATGACACCGCCAGCGGCGGCCTGACCGTGCTGAAGGGCGTGGATCTGGACGTCATGCCGGGCGAGATCGTCGGGCTGATCGGCCCCTCCGGCTCGGGCAAGTCCAGCCTGCTGCACGCCGCGGGACTGCTGGAAAAGCCGACCGAGGGCACCGTCGCCATCGACGGCGAAATGGTGGGCGACCTCGACGAGCGCGCCCGCACCCGCCTGCGCCTGTCGCGCATCGGCTTCGTCTATCAGTTCCACCATCTGCTGGCCGAGTTCGACGCCCGCGACAATGTCGCCCTGCCGATGCGGATCGCGGGCATGAGCCTGGCCCAGGCGCGCCGTCAGGCCGAGGAGACCCTGACGACCCTGGGGCTGGGCGAACGCCTGACCCACCAGCCGGCCCAGCTGTCCGGCGGCGAGAAGCAGCGTGTCGCCATCGCCCGGTCCCTGGCCAACAAGCCCCGCCTGCTGCTGGCCGACGAACCGACCGGCAACCTGGACCCGACCACCAGCCAGTCGGTGTTCGAATCCCTGCGCGACCTCGCCAAGACCACGGGCGTCGCCGCCCTGATCGCCACCCACAATATGGAGCTGGCCGGCCACATGGACCGCGTCTTCGCCCTGAAGGACGGCCATCTGGAAGAACGGGCGGCCCAAAGTCAGGCTTATTGAGCCAGGCCTAATGACATCTGGCGGACGCCGTCACCCCACGGCGGCGTCGCCCCAGATGGCGCGCAGCTGCTGGGGCCGGCGGCAGCCCTGGCGATAGGCCTCGTAATGGGCGCGGTTGCGGCGGGCGTAGTCCTGATGCTCCGGCCCCGCAGGCCAGAACCGCTGGACCCCGACGACCGGGGTGGTGAAGCTCTTGCCCAGAACGCGCATGGCCGCATCCCGTGACGCCACAGCGGCCGCCCGCTGATCCGCCGTGGCGAAGACCGCCGCGCGATAGGACGGCCCCTGGTCGCAGAACTGCCCGTTCGGATCGGTCGGGTCTATGGTGCGCCAGTAGCGGTCCACCAGGGCGCGATAGCTGACGACGCGGGGATCGAACGTGACCTGGACCGCCTCCATATGGCCGGTCCCGCCGCGCACCACCTGCTCATAGGTCGGGTTGGCCGTCCGGCCGCCGACGAAGCCCGACACGGCGGACCGCACCCCCGGCAGGCCGTCGAACGCCTTTTCCTCGGACCAGAAACAGCCGCCGGCGAAGACGGCCGTCTGAAGCGCCGACCGGGCGGGCTGGGCCTGGGCGCCGTCGGTCTGGGGCAGGGCGGCGGTCGTCACGACGACCAGGGCGGCCGCAATCGCCGCGCCAGCCAGGAATTTCAGAGACTTGGGCATGGGGACATCTCCCTTTCTCCACAGGCATACGATGCGCCGCTGCAAATGGTTTCAGACCGTCTCGCCCCTTGGGATAAGGCCGGGGTTGACGAGAACAATGAGCGAACATAGAACAAGGCAAGAACATTCATGTCTGGGGATAAGTCGCCATGCCGCGTTTGATGAGAGATATGCTGTCGCTGGCCTCGTGCAGCGGTTTCGTCTGGATGGTCTGGACCCTGGCCATCAGCGTGACGGCCGCCTGATTTTCAGACTCGCACCGACAGGGTCTGAATTCGCATTGTGTAAAATCAATCGCTTATGAGAAATTCTAGACTATTTGGACTGTGTTTTTTCGCCGTGACGGTCTGAAGCCTCTATCCACAGCGGATCGATGATCGCGCGGCCCGGCTGAAGGTTTGCGGTGTTCCGGCGGGCGGTGATGTGAGACTCGGTCCAGGATGATGCGCGGCCTCCCTTCGGAGGCGCGACAGGCGGAGGTCCAGTGAGCGAACCGGTCAACAGTCAGGGTTTCGTCCATCTGCGGGTCCGCTCGGCCTATTCGCTGCTGGAAGGCGCGATCAAGGCGGGCAAGCTGGGCAAGCTGGCGGCGGACGCGGGCATGCCGGCCGTGGCCATCGCCGACCGGACCAATCTGTTCGGCGCGCTGGAGTTCAGCCAGTACACCCGTGACGCCGGGGTCCAGCCCATCATCGCCTGCGCCCTGCCGGTGTTCGGCGTCGGCGGACACCAGGCCGTGCGCTGGGCCAAGACCCCGACCGTGGTCCTGCTGGTCCAGAACGAGGCCGGGTGGCGCAACCTGTGCGCCCTGTCGTCCTCGGCCTATCTGGACGCGGGCGAAATGGCCGAACCGGGCGTGGCTTGGGACCAGGTCGTGGCGCGGTCCGAGGGGCTGATCCTGCTGTCGGGCGGCCCCGACGGTCCGGTCGATCCCCTGTTCGCCCAGGGCAAGACGGGCGAGGGGGCGGCCGCCCTGGCGACGATGAAGTCCGCCTTCGGCGACCGCTTCTATGTCGAGCTGCAGCGTCACGGGCTGGAGGACGAAAAGCGGGCCGAGCCCGGTCTGGTCGAATGGGCCTACGCCCACGAGACGCCCCTGGTCGCGACCAATGACGTCTATTACGCCAAGGCGGCCCAGGCCAAGTCGCACGACGCCCTGTTGTGCATCGCCGACGGCGCCTTCACCGGCCAGGAAGACCGCCGCCGCATCACCGGCGAACACTGGTTCAAGTCGGCCGAGGCGATGCGCGACCTGTTCGCCGACCTGCCCGAGGCCTGCGACAACACCATCGACATCGCCCGGCGCTGCGCCTTCCTGGTCAACACCCATGCGCCCATCCTGCCGCGGTTCGACACCGGGGCAGGGCGGTCCGAGGCCGACGAACTGGCGCACCAGGCGCGCGAGGGGCTGAAGGTCCGCCTTGGCCAGATCACCCCCGCCGTGCCCGAGGCGGAATACTGGAGCCGGCTGGAATGGGAGGTCGGCATCATCCAGCAGATGGGCTTCCCCGGCTATTTCCTGATCGTGTCCGACTTCATCAAATGGGCCAAGGAGCACGGCATCCCGGTGGGGCCGGGGCGGGGCTCCGGGGCGGGCTCTCTGGTCGCCTGGTCCCTGACCATCACCGATCTGGACCCGCTGCGGTTCGGCCTGCTGTTCGAGCGGTTCCTGAACCCCGAACGGGTCTCCATGCCCGACTTCGACATCGACTTCTGCCAGGAGCGGCGCGAAGAGGTGATCGACTATGTCCAGGACCGCTACGGCAAGGACCGGGTGGCCCAGATCATCACCTTCGGCACCCTGCAGGCGCGGGCCGTGCTGCGCGACGTCGGCCGGGTGCTGCAGATGCCGCTGGGCCAGGTGGACCGGCTCTGCAAGATGGTGCCGAACAACCCGGCCAATCCCGTCACCCTGGCCCAGGCCATCGACCTTGAGCCGCGCCTGAAGGAAGCCAGGGACGCCGAACCTGCGGTCCGCACCCTGCTGGAGACGGCGCTGGAGCTGGAGGGGCTGTACCGCAACGCCTCGACCCACGCCGCCGGCATCGTCATCGGCGACCGGCCCCTGGTCGAACTGGTGCCCCTGTACCAGGATCCGCGCTCGACCATTCCGGCCTCCCAGTTCAACATGAAATGGGTCGAGCCGGCGGGTCTGGTGAAGTTCGACTTCCTGGGCCTGAAGACCCTGACCGTGCTGGACCGCGCGCGCGGCTATCTGGAACGGCGCGGCGCGGCGCAGGACTGGAACGGCCTGCCGCTGGACGACGCCCGCACCTATGAGCTGATGGCCTCGGGCCAGACCGTCGGGGTGTTCCAGCTGGAATCCCAGGGGATGCGCGACACCCTGCGCAAGATGCGCTGCGGCTCGATCGAGGAGATCACCGCCCTGATCTCGCTGTATCGGCCGGGGCCGATGGAGATGATCGACACCTATATCGACCGGAAGTTCGGTCGGGCCGAGGTCGATTATCTGCACCCCAGTCTGAAGGAGGTGCTGACCGAGACCTACGGGGTCATCATCTATCAGGAACAGGTGATGAAGATCGCCCAGATCCTGGCGGGCTACAGCCTGGGCGAGGCCGACCTGCTGCGTCGCGCCATGGGCAAGAAGAAGAAGGAGGAGATGGACTTCCAGCGGGCGCGCTTCGTCAAGGGCGCGCTGGAGAAGACCGTCCCCGAGACCCAGTCCGGCTCGATTTTCGACCTGGTGGCCAAGTTCGCCGGCTATGGCTTCAACAAGTCGCACGCCGCCGCCTACGCCCTGATCTCGTTCCAGACCGGCTGGCTGAAGGCCAATCATCCGGTCGAGTTCTTCGCCGCCTCGATGAGTCTGGACCTGTCGAACACCGACAAGCTGGCGGTCTTCTATCAGGACGCCAAACGGTTCGACGTGCCGGTGCTGCCGCCCGATCTGAACCGGTCCTCGGCCGACTTCGACGTGGCCTGGGACGACAGTCGTGGCGTGGTCCTCTACGCCCTGGGCGCCATCCGCAACGTCGGGCTCGAGGCGATGAAACACGTCATCGAGGTGCGCGAGACCGGCGGTCGTTTCGCCGACATCTTCGACTTCCTGGAACGGGTCGATCCGCGCAGCATCAACAAGCGGGCGCTGGAAGGCCTGGCCAAGGCCGGCGCCTTTGACAGCATCCATCCCAACCGCCGCCAGTTGGTCGAACAGGCCGACGTCCTGATGGCCTATTGCCAGAGCGTGGCGGCCGAACGCGCCTCGTCCCAGGTCTCCCTGTTCGGAGGGGATCAGGCCCATGTCGGCCGGCCGCGGCTGAAGAGCGTCGAGCCCTGGGTCGGGCCCGAGCGGCTGGACCATGAGCTGTCGGCCGTCGGCTTCTATCTGTCCGGCCACCCGCTGGACGAGATGACCTCGGCCCTGAAACGCAAGCGCGTCACCTTCGTCGCCGAGGCGATTCCCCTGGCGGAATCGGGCCACGAGGCCTTCCAGATGGCCGGGGTGGTGCGCCGCAAGCAGGAACGCGCCAGCGCCAGGACCGGCGAGAAATTCGCCTTCGTCACCTTCTCGGACCCGACCGGCGAGTTCGAATGCCTGTTCCCGCCCGAACAGCTGCGCAAATGCCGCGAGGTGCTGGAGCCCGGCGCCTCGGTCATGGTGCGGGTCCGCGCCAAGGCCTCGGAAGGGGAGGTGCGGTTCTTCGGCGACGACGCCAGCCGGATGGACAATCTGCTGGACGACGCCAACATCGGACTGCGCATCCATGTCTCGGCCCGCACCGCCGACGCCGAGGCCCTGAAGGCCCGGCTGGAACGCGCCCGCTCCGGCGCCATCGGCAAGGGCGGCGAAATCTCCCTGGTCGCCTCGCTGGAAGGCCGTCAGGAGGTCGAGGTCAAGCTTCCCGGCCGCTATCGGCTGGACGGCGCCCTGCGCGGCGCCCTGAAGTCGGCGCCGGGCGTCCTGATGCTGGAGGAGGCGTGATGACCGCGCTGTCCCACGCCGCCGGAACCTTCGAGGTCAAGATCACGCCGGTCGCGCCCGAGCCCGACGCGCCCGCCGACACCCCCGCCGACACCCACGGCCGAATGAAGCTCGCCAAGACCTTCCACGGCGATCTTGAAGGAACCGGCGTGGGGGAGATGCTGGGGATCATGGCCGGCCAGTCCGGCGCCTATGTCGCCCTGGAGCGGGTGACGGGCGTGCTGAACGGTCGCCAGGGCGGTTTCTCCATGGTCCATCGCGGCGTCATGAACGCGGGGTCGCAGGAGCTTCTGATCACCATCGTGCCGGGCTCAGGCAGGGGTGATCTGGCGGGAGTAAGCGGGGTCTTCCACCTGACCATCGCCGACGGGGAGCATCGTTATGTCCTGGACTACAGCCTGCCTGAATGACGCTCCGAGGGTCGGTTGCATATGGTCAAGCTGTTGTAATTGCGGAACCGCATGAGCCGTGAAGGGTTGGTTTAGTCTACAAGGGAGACTGTTCCAATGAAAAATCTCGTTCTCGCCGGCGTCGCTTCGGTCGCTTTGCTCGGCGCCTGCAATCAGGGCGGCGACACCGCAGCCCAGAACGCCGACGAAGCCGTGAATGCGACCCAGGACGCCGCTTCCGGCGTCGTCGGCCAGACCTCCGCCGCCACCCTGGGCGCCAACACCGTCGAGGGCTTTGTCACGAGCCTTGCGGTCGGCAACATGTATGAAATCGAGGCCGCAAAGGTCGCGGCCGACAAATCGACCAACGCCGACGTCAAGGCCCTGGCGGCCATGATCGACAAGGATCACACGGCTGCGGGCGAGAAGATGACCTCCGTCGTCGCGACGGCGGCTCCGAACGTCACGGTTCCCACCACGCTGGACGAACGTCGCCAGGGGCTGATCGACAATCTGAAGGCCGCTACGCCGGCTGATTTCGACAAGGTCTATCTGGAGCAGCAGGTCGCCGCTCATAACGAGACCCTGACCCTGCTGAACGGTTTCGACGACAACACCGACGCCCCGGCCCTGGCCGGTCTGGCCCGGGAGCTGATCCCGACCATCACGGCCCACCGCGATCGCGCCCAGGCCCTGATGGATGCGATGAACTAAGGGCGACGAATTTCGCCCATGACAGGCGGTCCCGAAAGGGGCCGCCTTCTGTGTTTTGTCAGGCGGCGCTTGCTATTCGGGCCTATCCCGCCTACATGGCCCCCGCATTTCGCAACGCGGGCGAGGCGCGTTTCGGGGAGACATCCCGATCCGCTCCATTCCGAGGGTCTTGTGACCTTTAATCCCCCGCGCCACGTTTGATCGGAAAAAGGACTGAACGATCATGGCTCTGCCTGAATTCTCGATGCGCACCCTGCTTGAAGCGGGCGCCCACTTCGGCCACCAGACGCACCGGTGGAACCCGAAGATGGACCGCTACATCTTCGGCTCGCGCTCGAACATCCACATCATCGACCTGTCGCAGACGATGCCGCTGTTCCACCAGGCTCTGGTGGCCGTGCGCGACGTCGCCGCCAAGGGCGGCCGCGTCCTGTTCGTCGGCACCAAGCGCCAGGCCTCCGAGCCGGTCGCCGAAGCCGCCAAGCGCTGCGCCCAGTACTACATGAACAACCGTTGGCTGGGCGGCACCCTGACCAACTGGCGCACCGTCTCGGGCTCGATCGCCCGTCTGCGTGAACTGGAAGGCATCCTCGAGAACGGCGGCGAAGGCCGCGTCAAGAAGGAACTGCTGAACCTGCAGCGCGAGAAGGACAAGCTGGAGCTGTCGCTGGGCGGCATCAAGGACATGGGTTCGATCCCGGACATCATGTTCGTGATCGACACCAACAAGGAAGCGATCGCGATCCAGGAAGCCCGCAAGCTGAACATCCCGATCATCGCCATCCTGGACACCAACTCGGACCCGGACGGCATCACCTATCCGGTCCCCGGCAACGACGACGCCGCCCGCGCCATCCAGACCTACTGCGACCTGATCGCCGACGCGGTCCTGGACGGTCTGGCCGCCGGCGCCTCGGCCTCGGGCGTGGACCTGGGTGCTGCGATCAATCCGGAAGAGCCCATGCTGCGTGAAGCCTCGACCCCGGTCGAAGCCGACGCCGCTCCGGCCGGCACGGAAGACGTCGCCGCTGAACTGGTCGCCGCCGCTGAACCGGCTGTCGCCGATGAAGCTGCTCAGGCCGCCACTTCGGAAGCGAACGACGCCGTCGAAACCGAGAAGGCCACGGGCTGATCGCCCGACGGCCCTCCTTTTGACGCTACGCTTGCCGCGCGGCGGCTCGCTACTTGAGCGTCAATCCGAAGGCTGTGCGTTGAACTGACACACGGCCGGGCTAAATCAGCCCGGCCGTTCCCACATACGAATCCCCCAAGGAGAAGAACATGGCCGAGATCACTGCCGCCCTCGTGAAGGAACTTCGCGAGCGTTCGGGCGTCGGCATGATGGACTGCAAGAAGGCGCTGGTCGAAAACGACGGCAACATCGAAGCAGCAATCGACTGGCTCCGCGCCAAGGGCCTGTCAAAGGCCGCCAAGAAGGCCGACCGCGTCGCCGCCGAGGGCCTGGTCGCCGTGGCGTCCAAGGAAGACGGCAAGGGCGAAGTCGCCGCCGCCATCGAGTTCAACGCGGAAACCGACTTCGTCGCCCGTAACGAACTGTTCCAGAACGCCGCCAAGTCGTTCGCCCAGCTGGGCCTGGAGCATCACACCGTCGAGGCCCTGCACGGCGCCGAACTGGAAGCCGGCAAGACGGTCCAGGACGAAGTGACCAACATGATCGCCACCATCGGCGAAAACATGCAGCTGCGCCGCGCCGCCCGCCTGTCGGTGTCGGAAGGCGTCGTTTCGACCTATGTCCACAACGCGGTTTCGCCCGGCGTGGGCCGTATCGGCGTGCTGGTCGCTCTGGAAGGCGAGGGCGACAAGACCGCCCTGCGCGAACTGGGCCGCAAGATCGCCATGCACGTCGCCGCCACGGCGCCGCTGTCGCTGAACACGGACGACCTGGACCCCGCCGCCATCGAGAAGGAACGCACCGTCCTGACCGAAAAGGCCAAGGAAGAAGGCCGTCCCGAAGCCATGATCGCCAAGATCGTGGAAGGCCAGATCAACAAGTTCCAGAAGGACGTGGTGCTGTCCAAGCAGCCCTTCGTCATGGACCCGGACGTGACCATCGAACAGCTGGTCGCCAACTCGGCCAAGGAACTGGGCTCCTCCAACCTGCACCTGGCCGGCTTCGTCCGTCTGGCGCTGGGTGAAGGCGTCGAGAAGGTCGAAGGCCCCGACTTCGCGTCGGAAGTCGCCTCGATGATGGGCGGCAACTAAGCAGTCTTCCCCTCATTCGTGAGGGTTTTGTATCAGAAGGGCGCGTTCGGCTTTGATGGCCGGCGCGCCCTTCGTCTATAAGAAGTCGCCTGATTCAAAAGGCGCCGCATTCAAACGGACCCCCGCCGCATGCCCGACGCCCCCGCCAATTTTCGCTACAAGC
Source organism: Brevundimonas sp. TSRC1-1 (assembly GCF_049898245.1). Classification (NCBI taxonomy): domain Bacteria; kingdom Pseudomonadati; phylum Pseudomonadota; class Alphaproteobacteria; order Caulobacterales; family Caulobacteraceae; genus Brevundimonas; species Brevundimonas sp. TSRC1-1. The sequence continues at coordinate 227,674 of NZ_JAFCXI010000003.1, read as the reverse complement.
GCGTCCTGCTCAAGGTCTCCGGCGAAGTCCTGATGGGCGATCAGGCCTTCGGCGTCGACATGAAGACCGTGGACACCGTGGCCAAGGCCGTGGCCCAGGTCGCGGCCGAGGGCGTGGAAATCTGTCTGGTGATCGGCGGCGGCAACATCTTCCGTGGCCTGTCCAAGGCGGCGGCGGGCATGGAGCGCGCCCAGGCCGACTATATGGGCATGCTGGCCACCATCATGAACGCCCTGGCCATGCAGTCGGCGCTGGAGAAGATCGGCGTCTCGACCCGCGTGCAGAGCGCCATTCCGATGGCCGCCATCGCCGAACCCTACATCCGCCGCCGCGCCCTGCGTCATCTCGAGAAGGGCCGCGTGGTCATCTTCGCCGCCGGCGTCGGCGCGCCCTTCTTCACGACGGATTCGGGCGCCGCCCTTCGCGCGGCCGAAATGGGCTGCGACGCCCTGCTGAAGGGCACCAGCGTTGACGGCGTCTATACTGCGGACCCCAAGAAGGATCCGACCGCGACCCGCTACGAGACCCTGACCTATCAGGAGGTTCTGGCCCAGGATCTGCGGGTGATGGACGCTTCCGCCATCGCCATGATGCGCGACACGGGTATTCCGATCGTGGTCTTCTCGATCCGCGAAGACGACTCCCTGCGCCGCGCCCTGACCGGCGAGGGCACCTGCACCATCATCCAGGACCGCGCCTGATCGTTCGACGATCCGTTCAAGACAAGAGAGACCAAGACCATGGCCAAGCCCGAAGTGAAAACCTATCGCGACCGCATGGAGAAGGCGGTCGTGGCGCTGAAGGAAGAGTTCAGCGGGCTGCGCACCGGACGCGCCAACGCCGGCTTGCTGGAGCCCGTGCGGGTCGAGGCCTATGGATCGGCCTCGCCGCTGTCGGCCGTCGCCGCCATCAGCGTGCCCGAGCCGCGGATGATCTCCGTCAACGTCTGGGACAAGGGCATGGTGGTCGCGGTCGAAAAGGCCATTCGCAACGCCAACCTGGGCCTGAACCCCATCGTCGACGGACAGACCCTGCGCATCCCCGTGCCGCCGCTGACCGAGGAGCGCCGCAAGGACCTGGTCAAGCTGGCCGGCAAGTACACCGAGCAACAGAAGATCGCCGTGCGCAACGTGCGCCGCGACGCCAACGACGATCTGAAGAAGGCCGAGAAGGCGGGCGAGATCAGCCAGGACGAACAGAAGAAGCTGGAGGCGGACATCCAGAAGGAGACGGACGCCGCCATCAAGCGCATCGACGAGGCCTTGAAGACCAAGGAACAAGAGATCATGCAGGTCTGAGGCGGAACGGCTTGGGTCTGAAGGGACGGAACGACAGATGACGGCAGACCGCGCCGCGCCTTCGAGCTCGCGTTCCGATGGACCACGCCATGTCGCCATCATCATGGACGGCAACGGCCGCTGGGCGAGCGCCCGGGGCCTGCCGCGCGCCATGGGACATCGCGAGGGGGTCCAGGCGCTGAAGCGCACGATCCAGGCCGCGCCCGATTTCGGCATCGAATGCCTGACCGTCTTCGGCTTCTCGACCGAGAACTGGAGCCGTCCGGCCGAGGAGGTCTCGGACCTGATGGGGCTGGTGCGGACCTATGTGGCCAGTGATCTGGCGCGGCTGGAGAAGGCGGGCGTGCGCCTGCGCATTCTCGGCCGCCGCGACGGACTGCCGTCCGACATCGCCGCCATCATCGAAAAGGCCGAGCGCCAGACCGCCCACAACGACCGGTTCATGCTTCAGGTCGCCTTCAACTATGGCGGCCGGGCCGATCTGGTCGACGCCGCGCGTCGCCACATGCAAAGGCTGCTGGCGGGCGAGACGGTCGAGCCGATCGATGAAGACACCCTGGCCGCCGGCCTGGCCACGGCGGGATCGCCGCCGCTGGATCTGATCGTCCGCACCTCGGGCGAGCAGCGCCTGTCGAACTTCCTGCTGTGGGAAGCCGCCTACGCCGAACTGGTGTTCCAGGACATCCTGTGGCCCGACTATGGGCCGAAGGCGCTGGGGGAGGCGGTCGCCGCCTTCGCTCAACGCGAACGCCGCTACGGCGGGCGAGAGGACGCGCCTGCGCGCGTGTCGGCCTGATGGCGGTCAAGGGGCGGGATATCGCCTTGAGGGCGGCCTCGGCCGCCGTCCTGGCGCCGGCGGCGGTGGCCGCCACCTGGTTCGGGGGCGTCTGGTTCCTGGCGCTGATGCTGGCCGCCTGCGTCGTCCTGGCCTTCGAATGGGGCGCCATGAGCGCGCCCAAGGCTCCGCGTCCCGTCGGATTGGCGGTGGCCCTGGCCGTCGTGGCCGCCGTCGTCAGCGCCTATTTCGGCGTCATGTCGGTCGCCTTCGTCATCCTGGTGTTCGGCGCCGCCGCTGCGGGGCTCTATGCCCGAAGTCGAGGCCAACAGGCCGTGGATGCGGCCTATGGCGTGCTTTATCTGGGTTGGCCCTCGGTGCTGCTGATCTGGCTGCGCGACGGGGACGGCGCGGTCGGTCTGCACTGGACGGCGCTTGTCTTCGCTGTGACCTGGTCGGCGGACATTCTGGCCTATCTGGCGGGTTCGACCCTGGGCGGGCCGAAGCTGTGGCCGCGTTATTCGCCCAACAAGACCTGGTCCGGCTTCGTCGGCGGCATTCTGGCGGGCGCGGTCGCCGGTGCGGCCCTGACGGCCTGGTTCGACATGGGCCGCCTGACCATCTTCTGGGGCGCGATCCTGGGCCTCGCGGCCGCGCTGGCCACCATGGGCGGCGATCTGTGGGAGTCGGGGCTGAAGCGCCGGTTCGGCGTCAAGGACGCGGGCAACACCATCCCCGGCCACGGCGGCCTGCTGGACCGGGTGGACGGGTTGATGTTCGCGGTCGTGGTGGTGGCGGCGGGACGTCTGCTGGTGGTTCTGCTGGAAAAGGGCGCGTCTTGATCCATCGCCGCGTCACGGTTCTGGGCTCCACCGGCTCGGTCGGCTCGTCGACCCTGGACCTGATGGAACAGGCCGAGGCCACCGGCACGGGGGCCTTCGAGGTCGAGGCCCTGACGGGCGGCGCCAATATCGCCAAACTGGCCGAGCAGGCGCGGCGCTGGAAGCCGAAACTGGCGGTGACGGCCGACCCGAAGAGGCTGACCGATCTGCGCGACGCCCTGGCGGGAACCGGCGTGGCGGCGGCGGCGGGCGAGGACGCCATTGTGGAGGCGGCGACGCGGCCGGCCGACTGGATCATGGCGTCCATCGTCGGGGCCGCAGGGTTGAAGTCGGCCTGGGCGGCGGCCGAAACGGGCGCCATCCTGGCCTTGGCCAACAAGGAAAGCCTGGTCTGCTGCGGCCCGGCCCTGATCGAGCGCGTTCGACGGGCCGGGGGGCGGCTGATCCCGGTCGATTCCGAACATTCCGCCATCTTCCAGGTGTTTCCGGCCGACGCGCCCGAGCAGGTGTCGAAACTGGTGCTCACCGCCTCGGGCGGGCCGTTCCGCCAGACCCCGCGCGCCCAGATGACCGGGATCACGCCCGAACAGGCCGTCGCCCATCCGAACTGGAGCATGGGGGCCAAGATTTCGGTCGACAGCGCCACCATGGCCAACAAGGGCCTGGAGATGATCGAGGCGGCCTATCTGTTCGCCATGCCGGCGGAGCGGATCGACGTCGTGGTCCACCCCGAATCGATCATCCACAGCCTTGTGGAATATGTGGATGGTTCGACTCTGGCCCAGATGGGGCCGCCGGACATGCGCACGCCGATCGCCTGCGCCCTGGCCTGGCCCCATCGCCTCGCCTGGCCCGCGCCGAAGCTGGACCTGGCGGCTCTGGGTCGGTTGACGTTCGAAGCGCCCGATCTGGCGCGGTTCCCGGCCCTGGATCTGGCGCGTCAGGCCCTGCAGGCGGGGGGGGCGGCGCCTGCCGTGTTCAACGCCGCCAACGAGGTCGCGGCCTTTGCATTTCTTGACCGCAAGCTGGCCTTTCTCAATATTGCCGCAGTCGTCGCCGAAACCCTTGATCGTGCGACGAAGGCGGGGATGGTTTTCGGCTCTGGAGACGCCTGTGGCGCGGCCCTTTCGGTCGACGCCCAGACCCGTCTGATGGCCGGAACCATAATCGCCGGACTGGCGAACGCGGCCTGATCGGCCAGGGGAGACGATTTTACAATGCTGGGCGCTCTGGGTCAGATCCTGATCTACATCGTGCCGTTCCTGCTGGTGCTGACTTTCATCGTCACCATTCATGAGCTGGGTCACTTCCTCGTCGCCCGCGCCTTCGGCGTGAAGGTGGACCGTTTCGCCATCGGTTTCGGCAAGGCGATCTTCAGCCGCACCGACCGGCACGGCATCGAATGGCGGCTCGGCTGGATGCCGCTGGGCGGGTATGTCAAATTCTCGGGCGATCTGGACGCTTCCAGCGTGCCGGATCAGGCGGGCCTGGCTGAACTGCGCCAGCGGGTGATCGCCGAGAGCGGGCCGGGGGCTGAGCGCGACTATTTCCACTTCAAGCCGGTTTGGCAGCGCGCCCTGATCGTCGTGGCCGGGCCCGCCGCCAACTTCCTGCTGGCCATCACCATTTTCGCGATCGTCTTCATGAGCGTGGGCGCGCAACTACGGCCCGCCCGCGTGGCCGAGGTCCAGGCCGGTTCGCCCGCCGCCGCCGCCGGCTTCCAGGTCGGCGACCTGATCACAGGGGTGAACGGCAAGGCGATCAAGGACGGCGGAGAGGTGACGCGCACCGTCATGCTGTCGACCGGCGATCCCGTCCGATTCACCGTCGAACGTGCGCAGCAGGTGGTGGAGCTGACCGCCGTTCCCGAGCGTCGCGAAGAGAACGATCCCATCGCCGGGCGGGTCAAGGTCGGCCGGATCGGCCTGGGGCTCGCGCCTGCGCCGGGCGACCTGCGTCATGTCCGCTATGGGCCTGTGGACGCCGTGGTCGAAGGCGTGCGCCAGACCCGCGACGTCGTCGGTTCGACCCTGACCTACCTGGGGCGTCTGGCGACGGGTCGGGAGTCGGGCGACCAGTTCAGCGGTCCGTTGGGCATCGCCAAGGCGACCGGTTCGCTGACGACGGCGGCGGTGGAGGCCAATCCGGCGCCCGAGGCCATCGCAATCAACCTTCTGCTCACCCTGACAACCTTCGCCGCCATACTTTCGATCGGAATCGGCTTTCTAAATCTCTTGCCCATCCCTGTGCTGGACGGCGGACATCTGCTTTTCTACGGCTATGAAGCCATAGTGCGGCGGCCCGTTGCGGCGCGGTATCAGGAGATGGGCTATCGCGCAGGTCTTGCGCTTCTGGCGGGATTTATGTTGTTCGCGACGTGGAACGACCTACAGAAGCTCAACATCTTCCAATTCCTCGGCGGGCTCGTCTCGTGAGCCGACGCCAGCCCCCGATGGTTTCCAGAATGAACGACATGACATCACGCGCCGCCGTCCGACTGGGCGCCCGATCCAGCCTCCTCGCGCTGGCTGTCGCCGCAGGCTTCGCCGCCCCGGCCCTGGCCCAGACCGCAGGGGCTCCTGCGGCGCCCGCGCCCGCCGGCGAACAGCCGCCGCGCGTCGAGATCGCCGCGCCCCAGTCGCTGACGGTCAATCGCATCCTGGTTCAGGGCGCGCAGCGGATCGACCAGACCACGGTCCTGTCCTATCTGCCGATCCGCCCCGGCGACACGGTCGACGCCGCCGTTCTGGATGTCGCGGTTCGCACCCTGTCACGCACCGGCCTGTTCGCCGACGTGCAGCTGGGCGTGCAGAACGGCGACCTCATCGTCCAGATCGTCGAGAACCCGATCATCAACCAGGTGGTGTTCGAGGGGAACAGCGCCCTGTCGCAGGACAAGCTGACCAAGGAGGTCACGCTTCAGCCGCGCGGCATCTACACCCGCGCCAAGGTGCAGGAAGATGTCGGCGCCATCGTCGAACTGTATCGCCTGCAGGGCCGCATCTCGGCGACCGTGACGCCGAAACTGGTTCAGCTGGAACAGAACCGCGTCGATGTGATCTTCGAGATCAACGAAGGCCCCCAGACCGGCATCAGCGCCATCAACATCCTGGGCAACCACGCGTTTTCCGACAACGACGTGCGCGGCGTCATGGTGACCGAGCGGTCGCAGTGGTGGAAGTTCTTCTCCAGCAACGACAACTATGATCCGAACCGCCTGGATTACGACCAGGAGCAGCTGCGGAAATTCTATACGAACCGCGGCTACTACGACTTCCGCATCGTCTCGTCGGTGGCCGAGCTGCAGCCTGACGATCAGGCGTTCCAGCTGACCCTGACCCTGAACGAGGGCGACAAGTACAACTTCGGCAAGGTCGACGTCATCACCCAGAATGACCGCCTCAACGCCGAATTCCTCAAGGCGCTTGTGCCGATCCGCGAAGGCCAGCTCTACGAGAGCGACAAGATCGAACAGGCGGTCGACGCCCTGACCTTCGCCGCCGGTTCGGCCGGTTACGCCTTCGTCGAGATCAATCCGACCTATCGCGCCAATCCCGACACCGACACGGTGGACGTGACCTTCAATGTGTCCGAGGGGCAGCGCGTCTATATCGACCGCATCAATGTGGTCGGAAACACCCGCACCATCGACCCGGTCATCCGCCGCGAATTGATGCTGACCGAAGGCGACGCCTTCAACCGCGCCCTGATGGAGCGCTCGCGCAACAATCTGCGCGCGCTCGGCTTCTTCAAGGATGTGACGATCGAGGAAACGCGCGGCAGCGCGCCCGACCGTTCGGTCATCAACGTCAACGTCCAGGAACAGCCGACCGGGGAACTGTCCGTCGGCGCAGGCTTCAGCTCGGTCGACTCCTTCACGGTCAACCTTGGCATTTCCGAGCGGAACTTCCGCGGGCGCGGCCAGAACGTCGTCGCGCGTCTTGAATGGGGCTCGCTGCGTCAGCAGGTCGATTTCCGCTTCACCGAGCCCAAGTTCCTAGGCCGCGACCTTCGGGCGGGCTGGGATCTGTTCCACTCGCGATATGACCTGAGCAAATATTCGTCCTACGACTATCGTTCGACCGGCGGCGGCCTGCGCCTGTCCTATCCGTTGAACGGCAATATGCTGCTCAGCACCCGCTACTTCCTGAAATCGGACGAGATCATCGTCCCGACCGGCTACTGCAACGCGACCGGCAGCGGCTCTTCGGCCCTGTGCGACCAGGTCGGCAGCTATATCAACTCGTCCGTCGGCTACACGCTTCAGATGAACTACACCAACGACCCGGTTCGCCCGACGCGCGGCTGGTCGGGCTCGCTGCGTCAGGACCTGGCCGGTCTCGGCGGCGACGTGAACTATGTGAAGACCGAAGCCGACGCAGCCTGGTACTATGGCTTCTCGCCGCGCTGGGTCGTCAGCGTCCAGGGCTCCACCGGCTATGTCAGCGGCTGGAACGGCGATCCGATCCGGATCAACGACCGCTTCTTCAAGGGCGGCAACAGCTTCCGCGGCTTCGAGACCGCCGGGATGGGGCCGCGCGACCTGCGGACGACCGACGCCCTGGGCGGCAACTTCTACGCCATCGGCACTGTTGAACTGACCCTGCCGAACTATCTGCCCGAGCAGTACGGCATCAAGACCTCGCTGTTCGCCGACGTCGGCACCCTGGGCGTGCTGGATGATCGCTACAAGTTGACAACGACCGGCACGGTCAACACCAATATCGCCGATGAGTTGTCTCTGCGCGCGTCGGCCGGCGTCAGCATTCACTGGAAATCGCCGATGGGCCCCATCCGGTTCGACATCTCCAAGGTCCTGTCCAAGGAAGACTACGACAAGACGGAATCCTTCCGCTTCTCGACCTCCACCCAGTTCTAAGCCCGCGACGCAAAAGCGCACGCACGAGGAAGTCCCATGAAAGCTCTGATCATCGCCGCCACGGCCGCCGCCACCCTGGTCGCCACCGCCGCCTCGGCCCAACAGGCCGCTGCGCCCGCCAACCCCGGTCCGGTCATCCCGGGCGTCTGCGTCTATTACAACGCCCGTCTGCTGGCCCAGTCGGCCGCCGGCCAGGCCGTCGAGGCGCGCATGCAGCAACTGGCGCAGGAAGTTCAGGGCGAACTCCAGCCCTACGCCACCGCGCTTCAGACCGAAGCCCAGCAGCTTCAGACCTCGGGCGCCAGCCTGCCGGCCGACCAACTGCAACAGCGCCGTCAGGCCCTGCAGCAGCGCGCCCAGGAAGCGCAACAGCTGGAAGGCACGCGCGAAAACGAACTGCGCTACACCCTGGCCATGCAACGCCAGGCCATCACCGAGGCCGTGTCGCCGATCCTGACCGCCCTGTACCAGGAGAAGGGCTGCGGCCTGCTGCTGGACCGCGAGAGCGTCTTCATGATGAACCCGGCCATGGATCTGACCGATACGGCGATCCAGCGCCTGAACACTGCCCTGCCGACCCTCTCGTTCAACCGTATGGCCGTCCCGGCCCAGCAGTCGCAACAGCCGGCCGCCGCCAACTAAGTTCGACATGCCCGACACCCGCTTCTTTCAAACCCTGTCTCCTCTGACCGTCGCCGAACTGGCGGCCCAGATCGGGGGCGAGGTCGAGAGGGGCGGGGACCGGACCATCGCCTCGGTCGCGCCCCTGTCCTCTGCGGACGGGGGCGCGATCGCGTTTCTGGGCGATCGCAAATTCGTCGTGGCGCTGGCGGGGACCCGAGCGGGTTGTGTGATCGTGCCGGCCGAGGCCGTGGCGTCGGCGCCCGCTGAAGCCGCCGTCATCGTCTCTCGCACGCCCCAGGCGTCCTGGGCCATGGCCTCGGCCTTGCTGCACCGTCCGGTGACGCTGGACCGGGCTATCCAGGCCTCCGAGGCGGCCGAGGACGACAGCGTCGTCATCGAGCCGGGCGTCGTGCTGGGCGAAGGCGTCCGCATCGGCCGGGGCACGCGCATCTGCGCCAACACCGTGATCGGTCCGGGCGTTCAGATCGGCCGCGACTGCGTCATCGGTTCGAACGTCACCGTCGGCTTCGCCCTGATCGGCGACCGGGTGAAACTGTACGCCGGGGCGCGGATCGGCGAGGCGGGCTTCGGCGCCACCGGCACGGCCGCCGGCGCCATGGATATTCCCCAGCTGGGCCGCGTCATCCTGCAGGACGGGGTGACGGTCGGCGCCAACTCGTGCATCGATCGCGGCGCCTATGACGACACGGTCATCGGCGAAAACACCAAGATCGATAATCTGGTCATGGTGGGCCACAACTGCGTCATCGGCCGCAACAATCTGATGGCCGCCAACACCGGGATTTCCGGCTCCGTGACCAGCGGCGACAACGTCATCTTCGGCGGCAAGGCGGGGATCGGCGACCACATCACCATCGGCGAAGGCGCGCGGGTCGCGGCCGGCGCCGGAGTGCTGGCGAACATTCCGGCGGGCGAGACCTGGTCCGGTTATCCGGCCCGTCCGATCCGACAGTTCTTGCGCGAAACCATCTGGCTCGCCAAACAGGCCTCTTCAAAGAAGGCCCCGAAGGAATCATAGGGATGAGCGAAGACGGCAAGATCGATTACGCCGAGGTGATGCGGCGGCTGCCGCACCGTTACCCCTTCCTGCTGGTGGACAAGGCCGAGGCCTTCGTGCCCCGGACCTCCATCGTCGGCGTCAAGAACGTCAGCCATAACGAGCCCTTCTTCCAGGGGCATTTCCCGATCGATCCGGTCATGCCCGGCGTGCTGATCGTCGAGGCCATGGCCCAGACGGGCGCCCTGCTGATGTCCAAGACCCTGGACGTGGCCGTGGCCGACAAGGTCATCATGTTCATGTCCATCGACGGCGTGCGCTTCCGCAAACCGGCGCGGCCGGGCGACCAGCTGCGCATGGAGGTCAAGGTGATCAAGGCGCGCGGCGACGCCTACAAGTTCCGCGGCGAGACCTTCATCGACGGAAAACTGGCCGCCGAGGCCGAATTCATGGCCATGGTCGTGACCGTGCCCACTCCAGCGACAGAGCCCGCCGCCTGATGACCATCCACCCCACCGCCCTGATCGACGCCACGGCGACCCTGATCGACGGGGTCGAGGTCGGGCCCTGGTGCACCGTCGGGCCGAACGTGGTCCTGGGCGAGGGCGTGCGTCTGGTCAGCCATGTGGTGGTTCAGCAGGATACGACCGTCGGGGCGGGAACGACGATCCATCCGTTCGCCGTCATCGGCGGCGACCCGCAGCACAACGGCTATAAGGGCGAGCCGGTGCGGCTGGAGATCGGCGAGAACAACCTGATCCGCGAGCACTGCACCTTCAACCGGGGCACGCCCCAGGGGACGGGCGTGACCGTCGTCGGCTCCAACAACCTGTTCATGACAGGCGCCCATATCGGTCACGACTGCGTGGTCGGCAGCAATCTGGTCATGGCCAATAACGCCACCCTGGGTGGTCATGCTCATATCGGCGACAAGGTCTTCCTGGGGGGGCTGTGCGCCGTCCACCAGAACGGCCGTGTGGGGCAGGGGGCGATCATCGGCGGTCTGGCCGCCGTGACCCGCGACGTCATCCCCTATGGCTCGGCCTGGGGCAATCATGCGCGGCTGCGCGGGCTGAACCTGATCGGGCTGAAGCGCAAAGGCTATGGCAAGGATCAGGTGCGCCGTCTGCTGGCGGCCTATCGCGACCTGTTCGAGGGGCAGGGCGAGTTCGCCGGCCGGATCGAGGGCGTGGCCCAGGCCTATGCCGACCTGCCCGAGATCATGGAGATCATCGCCTTCATCCGCGACGGCGGGCGGCGTCCGCTGTGTCTGCCGAACGCGGAATGAGCCCTTCCGGAAAGCTGGGCCTGATCGCCGGCGGCGGCGACCTGCCGGCGGCCGTGGCGGCGCGGTGCGACGCCGAGGGACGGCCGGTCTTCATCATCCGTCTGGCCGGGTTCGCCGACCCCCATCTGACCCGCTGGCCGGGCGCCGAGTTCGGCATGGCTCAGATCGGAGCCATACTGAAGGCGCTGAAGGCCGAGGCCTGCACGACCGTCTGTCTGGCCGGCATCGTCAACCGACCCGATTTCAAGAGCCTGAAGCCGGACTTCAAGGGCGCGACCCTGCTGCCGGGGATCGTCGCAGCGGCGACCCAGGGCGACGACGCCCTGTTGCGCAAGATCCTGTCGGTGTTCGAGGCCGAAGGGTTTGCGGTGGAAGGCGCCGATGACGTCCTGGGCGGCGAAACCCTGGCGTCGGGGGCCTTGGGCGCGGTTTCGCCGACGCCCGACCAGATCGCCGATCTGAAGAAGGCGCTGCATGTCGCCGAAAAGTCGGGCGAACTGGACATCGGTCAGGGCGCGGTCGTCTGCGACGGTCTGGTGCTGGCGGTCGAGGCCCAGGAGGGCACAGACGCCATGTTGCACCGGGTGGCGGGCCTGCCGGCCGATCTCCGCGGTTCGGCGTCAGCCCCCAAGGGGGCGCTGGGCAAGGCGCCCAAGCCGATCCAGGACCTGCGTGTGGACATGCCGGTGATCGGGCCGCGCACGGTCGAGCTGGCGGCGGCGGCGGGCCTGGCGGGCATCGCCGGCGTGACCGGGCGGCTGATCCTGATCGACCGTCCGGCTATAGTGGCGGCTGCGGACTGGCTGGGTCTGTTCGTCTGGGGTGAAGACCGATGAGCCGTCCGTTGAAGATCATGCTGGTGGCGGCCGAGGCCTCAGGCGATGCGCTAGGCGCCGGCCTGGCCCAGGCGCTCCGGAAGCGGCTTGGCGACACGGTGAGTTTCGTCGGCGTCGGCGGGCCCCGCATGGCGGCGGAGGGCGTCGTCAGTCCGTTCGATATCGCCGAGCTGTCGATCCTGGGCTGGATCGAGGGCCTGCGCGCCTATGGCATGGTCCGGCGCCGGGTTCGGGAGACGGCGGCCCTGGCCGCGCGCGAACAGCCGGACGCGGTGGTGCTGATCGACAGCTGGGGCTTCACCATCCGGGTGGCCGAGGCGATCCGCGCCGCCCGGCCGGACGTGCCGCTGATCAAATATGTCGGCCCCCAGGTCTGGGCGTCGCGCCCCAGTCGGGCCAAGACCCTGGCGGGCGCCGTGGATCACCTGCTGGCGCTGTACAGCTTCGATGCGCCCTGGTTCGAGCGTGCGGGCCTGCCCACGACGGTCGTCGGCTCTTCGGCCCTGCATGTGGATATGGACAGCGCGGACGGCGCCGCCTTCCGCGCACGGCGGGGAATCGCCGCCGATGCAAAACTGCTGCTGATCCTGCCGGGCAGTCGGCCCGCCGAGATCGCGCGCCTGACGCCCGTCTATGAGGCGACGATCCGCAGGTTGAAGGCCGCCGATCCTGGCCTGGCTGTGGCCGTGGTGGCTGCGGGCACCGTGGCCAAGGATGTCACCAGCCGCGTCGCCGCCTGGCCGTTTCGGGTCCATCTGGTCGATGAGGCCGAGAAATATGACGCCATGCGGGCCGCGACGGCCGCCCTGGCCACAAGCGGAACGGTCTCGACGGAACTGGCGCTGGCCGGAACGCCGATGGTCGTCGCCTATCGGATCGGCGCGCTCAGCTATGAGCTGATGAAGCGGGTGGTGACGGCGAAACACATCACCCTGTTCAATATCGCCGCCGACGAGCGCATCGCGCCCGAGTTCATCCAGAACGAAGCATCGCCGGATATCCTGGCACCTGCGGTCCAACGGCTTCTGGCCGACCATGAGGCGGCGGCCGATCAGGCGCGGCGTCAGACCGCGGCGCTGGATCTGATGGGCCGCGGCGGCCCGGATCCGTCGGCCCTGGCCGCTGACGCGGTCTTGCAAGTCATTGAAGCCAAGCGGGGCGGCTGATCTCGGGGCGGCCGCCCCCAAACAAAAACGCCGGGGATGTCTCCCCGGCGTCTTGCATTTCAGGCCTGTGGCTGTCGATCAGCCGCGCTGGTCGATCGCCACGTAATCGCGTTGGGTCGGGCCCGTGTAGAGCTGGCGCGGACGGCCGATCTTCTGCGACGGATCCGCCATCATTTCCTGCCACTGGGCGATCCAGCCCACGGTGCGGGCCAGGGCGAACAGGACGGTGAACATGGTGGTGGGGAAGCCCATGGCCGACAGGGTGATGCCCGAATAGAAGTCGACGTTCGGGAACAGCTTGCGCGAGGTGAAGTATTCGTCCGACAGGGCGACCTTCTCCAGCTCCTTGGCGACCAGGAACAGCGGATCATTCTCGCGACCCGTGGCGGCCAGGACTTCATAGGCCGACTGTTGCATGACCTTGGCGCGCGGGTCGTAGTTCTTGTACACGCGGTGGCCGAAGCCCATCAGCTTGTACTTGCGGTCCTTCACGCCCTGGATGAACTCGGGAATCTTGTCGGGCGTGCCGATTTCCTTGAGCATGTTGAGCGCCTCTTCATTGGCGCCGCCGTGCGACGGGCCCCACAGGCAGGCGATGCCGGCGGCGATACAGGCGAACGGGTTCGCGCCCGACGAACCGGCCAGGCGGACGGTCGAGGTCGAGGCGTTCTGCTCGTGGTCGGCGTGCAGGGTGAAGATGCGGTCCATGGCGCGAACCAGGGCCGGATCGACGTTATAGTCCTCGGCCGGCACGGCGAAGCACATGCGCAGGAAGTTCTCGGCGTAGGACAGGTCGTTGCGCGGCGAGATGAACGGCTGGCCGACGTGGTACTTGTAGGCGCGGGCCGCGATGGTCGGCATCTTGGCGATCAGGCGGATGGCCGAGATGTCGCGCTGGACCGGATCATGGATGTCCAGGCTGTCATGATAGAAGGCCGACAGGGCCCCCACGGTGCCGACCATGATCGCCATGGGATGGGCGTCGCGGCGGAAGCCCTCGAAGAAGCGGTCGAACTGGGCGTGCAGCATCGTGTGCATGGTGATGCTGTTTTCGAACTTTTCGTACTGCGCCGCGGTCGGCAGTTCGCCGTGCAGCAGCAGGTGGCAGACCTCCACGAAGTTCGACTTCGACGCCAACTGGTCGATCGGGTAGCCGCGGTGCAGAAGCACGCCGGCGTCGCCGTCGATATAGGTCAGGGCTGACTCGCACGCGGCGGTGGAGGTGAAGCCCGGGTCGAAGGTGAAGGCGCCCGTACCCGCGTACATCTTGCGGATATCGATGACATCCGGGCCGGTGGAGCCCGAAAGGACCGGAAGCTCGATGGTCTTGCCCTCGAAGGACAGGGTCGCCGAGCCGGCGGTTTTGGCTTGTTCAGTCATGAATGCCCCTTTGCATCACACGTCCAGGCGCGGGGAGGCGTCGGCCGCTTTTTTGGTTGTGGGTGATCACTTAGTCTGTTGCAGCGCATCATCCAAGCGCCCGAGACTTTCGTCGCGCCCAAGAGCGGACAAAGTTCGTGCGATATCGGGTGAAGTTGACCCTGCGGTAAGGGCCGTTCGCACCGGCGGACCGATCTTGCCGAAGCCGACCTCTTCGGATTCGGCGAAGCTCTTGAGCTCGGCTTCCAGGGCGAAGACATCCCAGGACTGGAACAGCGTCAGCCGGTCCCGCAGACGGCCGAGGCGGTCCAGGGTTTCGCCCGAGAGCAGGACGCGCGCCTTGTCATCCAGCGCGAGGGGGCGGCTCTTCAGCACGAATTCAGTCTGGTCGGCCAGGTCCAGCACGGTCTTGGCGCGGTCTTTGATGAAGGGCATGGCGCGTTGGAGCCTGGCCTCGTCGTCTTCGGCGATGACGCGACCGCGTTGCAGGTGGACATCCAGGGTCAGCTTGGCGAGGCGTTCGTCCGCCGCGAGACGCAGCCAGTGGGAATTGACGTGGGCCAGCTTGTCGAAATCGAGCCGGGCCGGGGCCTTGCCGATGCCGGCCAGGTCGAACCATTCCACCGCCTGGGCGTCGCTGAACAGTTCGTCGTCGCCATGGGCCCAGCCCAGCCGGGCCAGATAGTTGCGCATGGCCTCGGGCAGATAGCCCATTTCGGCGTATTCATGAACCGCCTGGGCGCCGTGGCGCTTCGACAGTTTGGCGCCGTCGGGGCCGTGAATCAGCGGGATGTGGGCGAAGGTCGGCCGGGTCCAGCCCAGGGCGTCGTAGATCAGGCTCTGGCGCGCGGCGTTGTTCAGGTGGTCGTCGCCGCGGATGACATGGGTCACGCCCATGTCGTGGTCGTCCACGACGACCGCTAGATTATAGGTGGGCGCGCCGTCGGAGCGCAGAAGGACCAGGTCGTCGAGGTCGTTCGTCGACCAACTGACCGCGCCCTGGACCTCGTCCGCCACGGTGACGGTCGTGGACTGGGGGCGGCGAAAACGCACGACGTGAGGCAGGGCCAGGTCGTCGACGGTCGGCGCGCGGTCGCGCCACGGCGATTCGAAGGCGCGCCGTTCGGCCTTGGCGGCGTCCCGCAGTCGGCCGGTTTCCTCGGCCGTGGTGAAATCGCGATAGGCGTGGCCGGTCTCAAGCAACTGGTCCACCACCTCGCGGTGGCGGTCGGCGCGGCTGTACTGGAAAACCGGTTCCTCGTCGGCGAACAGCTCCAACCAGCTCAGCCCGTCGAAGATGGCCTTGACGGCCTCGTCGGTGGACCGCTCGCGGTCCGTGTCCTCGACCCGGATCAGGAAACGCCCTGCGTGTCGTTTGGCGTACAGCCAGTTGAACAAGGCGGTTCTCGCCCCGCCGATATGCAGATAGCCTGTCGGCGAGGGGGCGAAGCGCGTGACGACAGTCGAGGAAGGTGAGGTCATGGGGGAAGGGTCCGTAAGCGAGGCCCTTATACGCCCCGAGACGACAAAGCCTACCCCCGGCGCGCGATTGCGGGCCTGGTTGGAGGACGAGGCTGCGGCGCAGAGGCTGAGATGGCGGCTGTGGGCGCCGGTGGCCTTTGGCGGAGGCGGGGCGATCTATTTCGCCCTGCGGTCGGAGCCGGCCTTGTGGCCGCTGCTGCTCGGGGCGATCGTCTCCGGCGCGGGCTGGCTGGCGGCGCGACGGCGGGGATGGGCGCGGCGCCTGACCTGGCCGCTGATGATGCTGGCCTGTCTGGCCGGCGGGCTGGCGGCGGCCAAGATTCGCACGGAGATGGTGGCGGCGCCCATCGCTCCAGCCCTGGGTGAAGCGACGGTGATCGAGGCCTGGGTGGTGGATGTGGACAGCCCCGGCGAAAGAGGGGCGAGGATCGTGGTCGCGCCGGTCTGGATTCGGGGGCTGGCGCCGGACCGGACGCCGGTGCGGCTCAGGGCCACGGTGCGGGGCGACCCGCCGCGGCCCGGCGAAGCGGTCCGTCTGTTCGCCATTCTCAATCCGCCGCCCGCGCCGGCCAGCCCCGGCGCCTATGACTTCGGCCGCAACGCCTTTTTCCAGGGCATGGGCGGGATCGCCTTCGCCCTGGGGGAGACGCGACGGCTCGACCTGCCGTCGGCGCCGTGGCGGCTGCGCCTGGAAATGGCGGTGAACAGCGCCCGCTACGCCCTGGCCGAAAGGATCGTGGCGCGGCTGGGCGAACGGACGGGCGGGATCGCGGCGGCCATGACCACCAGCCATGAGACCTGGATCAGCCAGGAGGACATGGACGTGATGCGGGATTCGGGCCTGGCGCACATTCTGTCGGTGTCGGGCCTGCACATGGCCATCGTCGGCGGCTTCGTCTTTTTCGCGGCCCGACTGGGCGTGGCGGCCTGGCCGTGGCTGGCGTTGCGGGTTCCCGGCAAGAAGGTCGCGGCCCTCGCCGGACTGACGGCGGTCGGCGCCTATCTGGTCGTGTCGGGCGCGCCGCCGCCGGCCGAGCGGGCCGCGATCACGGCCTCCATCGCCTTTCTGGCCATACTGCTGGATCGGCAGGCGGTGACGATGCATGGCCTGGCTGTGGCGGCCTTTGTGGTGTTGGCCATCCAGCCCGAGGCCATCGTCACGCCGGGCTTTCAGATGTCCTTTGCGGCCACGGCGGCCCTGGTGGCCCTGGTCGAGGTCTGGCCGCAGCGGATGCGAGAGATTTCGGCGCCCTGGCCGATCGTGGCGGCGCAGAGGTTCGGCGGCTGGTTGACGGCGGCGGTGGCGGCCAGCGTCGTGGCGGGACTGGCGACCGGGCCGTTCGCCATGCAGCATTTCAACCGCACGGCCATGTACGGGCTTCTGGCCAATCTGGGCACGGCGCCGGTCGCGGATTTCGTCCTGATGCCGGCTCTGGCTCTGGGAGCGGCGTTGGAGCCCCTGGGCCTTGGCGGGCCTTTCCTGGCCGTGGCGGGGTGGGGCGTCGATCTGATGCTGGCGATCGGGGGCTGGACCGCCCGTCTGCCGGGGGCGGTGCGGACAGTGGCCAGCGCGCCGGACTATGTTCTGCCCATCGCCTTTCTGGGGGTGTTGTTCGTCTGTCTGTGGCAGGGGCGGCTGAGGTGGCTGGGCCTGCCGCTGGCGGCGGCGGTGCTGGTCTGGCCGCGTGCGCCGACGCCGGATCTCTGGATCGGGGACGGCGGGACCAACGCCGCCTTTCATCACCAAGCCCAGGCGGTCGTGATCCGGCCCGGCGTGCGCGCCTTCGCCGTTGATCTGTGGTCGCGGCGGCGGGGCCTGACGACGGCGGATCGGCCGGAGGCGGGCTGGACGTGCGAGCGATCTTCCTGTCGGCCGGAGACGCCGGAAGCCGGGCCGGTCGCCCTGTGGTGGGGGCGGGACGCGCCCGACACGGATCAGATGGCCGACCTGTGTCGGGCGGCGTCCGTCGTCAGCGTGCGGGCTGCGGTCGTCGCCCTGCCGGCCTCATGCGACGGCCGTCTCGTGCTCGACGGCGTCGATTTCACGCGCGGCGGGGCGGTGGAGCTGTGGCGCGACGGAGCGGACCGCTGGAAGGCGGTGTGGACGGCCGACGTGCGCGGGGATCGCCCCTGGGCGCGTCAGCCGGATCCGGACCTCAGTGATAGCGGCGCATGAGGCCGACCAGCTTGCCCTGGACCTCGACCTGGTCGGGACCGAAGATGCGGGTCTCGTAGTTGCGGTTGGCGGGCTCCAGGGCGATGGAGCCGCCCTTGCGACGCAGGCGTTTCAGCGTGGCCTCTTCGCCCTCGACCAGGGCCACGACGATCTCGCCGTTGTTGGCCGTGTCGCCGCGACGGATGACCACCAGATCGCCGTTCAGGATGCCGGCCTCGATCATCGAATCGCCCTCGATCTCGAGGAGGTAATGATCGCCCTTGCCCAGCATGGATTCGGGCACCGACAGCCGCTCCTGCTCGTGCTGGATCGCTGCGATGGGGGTGCCGGCGGCGATCTTGCCCAGCAGGGGCAGTTCGCGGGTGTCGTTGGCGGCTGAGGCCGCAGCGGGGCGTGGCGCGCCGCCGCCGCCTTCGATGACGTCGGGCTTGAACCCGGCCCGGCCGCGCGGGGCGCCGGCGGTGGCCTGTTCAGGCAGTTTGGTCACTTCCAGGGCGCGGGCGCGGTGGGCGAGGCGGCGGATGAAGCCGCGTTCCTCCAGCGCCGTGATCAGCCGGTGAATGCCCGACTTGGACGCCAGATCCAGCGCCTCCTTCATCTCGTCGAACGAGGGGGAGACGCCGGTCTCCTGAATCCGTTCGTGGATGAACATCAGCAATTCGTGCTGCTTGCGCGTGAGCATCGCCAGGCCCTCATGAGCCCTTTCCTCGAATCGGAACGGGCCGTGAACATTGGCGATGTTCTGTAAGTGTTCCTTCCTAATGTCAACTTAACGGCGTCGCTTCACCACGCGCGTCGGGCTGAATCAGGCGGCCAGCAGCTTGCGGGTCGCGGCCTCGACGTCGGCCTGCCGCATCAGGCTTTCGCCGACCAGAATGGCCTGGGCGTGGGCGGCGGAGACGCGATCGACGTCCTCGGGCGTGAAGATGCCGCTCTCGGCGACCAGCAGGGCGCGGACGGGGCTGAGCATGGACAGGCGCTCGGTCACCTCCAGATCGACCTCGAACGTCCGCAGCGAGCGGTTGTTGACCCCGACCAAGTCTCCGCCGAGGGCGCAGGCGCGGGCCATTTCGGCCTCGTCGTGGGTTTCGATCAGGGCGTCCATGCCGAATCGTTCGGCCTCGGCCAGCAATTCGGCGGCCAGCCGATCGTCGATCATGGCCAGGATGATCAGGATACAGTCGGCGCCCAGAGCGCGGCTTTCGGCCACCTGCCAGGGATCGACCAGGAAGTCCTTGCGCAGGCAGGGCAGGGCCGTGGCGGTGCGGGCCTGGCCCAGATAGGCGTCGTCGCCCTGGAAGCTGGGGCCGTCGGTCAGGACCGACAGGCAGGATGCGCCGCCAGCCTCGTAGGCGATGGCCAGGGCGGTCGGGTCGAAATCGGGACGGATCAGGCCTTTGGAGGGGCTGGCCTTCTTGATCTCGGCGATCAGGGCGGGGCGGCCGGTTTCTTCGACGGTCCGGTCGAGGGCGGCGCGGAAGCCGCGCGGGGCCGAGGCGGCCCGGGCCAGGGCCTCGATGGCGTCCTGGGTGGTCGCGGCCTTGCGGGCGGCGACATCCTCGCGCTTGTAGGCGGCGATGCGGTCCAGGACGTCGGTCATGTGTTGTCTTCGGTATCCAGCGGCGTGGAGGTGATGCGGGCCAGACGCTCCAGCGCCTGGGCGGCCCGGCCGTCGTCAATGGCGGCGGCGGCGAGGGCGGCCCCTTCCGCGAGGTCGGTCGCCCGATCCGACACCACGAGGGCGGCGGCGGCGTTCAGCAGGACGATGTCGCGATAGGGGCCGGTCTGACCCGCCAGCAGGGCGCGCAGGGCCGCGGCGTTCTCTTCGCCGTCGCCGCCGCGGATGGCGTCGATGGAGGCGCGCGGCAGGCCGGCGTCCTCGGGCGTGACCTGGAAGCGGCGGACGGCGCCGTCCTTCCATTCCGCCACTTCCGTCGGGCCGGAGGTGGCCAGCTCGTCCAGGCCCTGGCCATGGACCGTCCAGGCGCGGGTCGCGCCCAGCCGGCCCAGGACCTCGACCAGGGGCTCGAGCAGGCGGGGGTCATAGACGCCCATGACCTGGCGTTTCGCCTGGGCCGGGTTGGACAGGGGGCCGAGCAGGTTGAAGACGGTGCGGAAACCGATCTCGGCGCGCACCGGCCCGACGTGGCGCATGGCGCCGTGATAGGCGGGGGCGAACAGGAAGCAGATTCCGGCCTCGTCCAGCGCCTTGCGCTGCTGATCCGGGCTGGCCGCCAGATTGACGCCCAGGATCGACAGGACGTCGGAGGAGCCGGATTTCGAGGAGATGGCCCGGTTGCCGTGCTTGGCGACCTTCAGGCCCGCGCCGGCCAGGACCAGGGCGGCGGCGGTGGAGATGTTGTAGGTGTGCTGGCCGTCGCCGCCGGTGCCGCAGGTGTCGATCACCTCGTACGGATGGTCCAGCGTCAGGGCGGCGTCGCGCATGGCCTGGGCGAAAGCCGCAATCTCATCGACCGTCTCGCCCCGAATCCGCAGGGCGGTGACGGCGGCGGCGACCTGGGACGGGGTCGGCTCGCCGCGCAGGCAGGCGGCGAAGAAGTCGTGCGCCTGCTCGGACGTCAGGGGGTGGCCCTCGACCAGGCGGGCGAGGATCGGCTTGAACCCGTCAGCCATGATCAGGCCGCCACGATCAGGCGGCCGCGAGGCGCTTCACGCCGGCGATCTCGAGGAAGTTGGCCAGCATGTCGTGGCCGTGTTCGGTGGCGATGGATTCCGGGTGGAACTGGACGCCATGGATCGGGCGGCTGCGGTGCTGGAGCCCCATGATCTCGCCGTCGGCGGTCCAGGCGGTCACTTCGAGGCAGTCGGGCAGGGTTTCGCGCTTCACGGCCAGGGAATGATAGCGGGTGGCGGTGAAGGGCGAGGGCAGGCCGGCGAAGACGCTCTTGCCGTCATGCAGGATCGGCGAGGTCTTCCCGTGCATCAGGGTCTTGGCGCGGATCACGTCGCCGCCGAAGGCCTGGCCGATGGCCTGGTGGCCCAGGCAGACGCCGAGGATGGGCATGGAGGCCGGGGCGCTCTCGATCAGCGGCAGGCAGATGCCGGCCTGATCCGGGGCACAGGGGCCGGGGGACAGCAGGACGGCGGCGGGGTTCAGCGCCCAGGCCTCGTCCGCCGTCAGGTCGTCGTTGCGCACCACATGGGTCGGCGCGCCCAACTCCGCGAGGTAGTGGACGAGGTTGTAGGTAAAGCTGTCGTAGTTATCGACGACGAGGATCATGATCTGGCTTCTAGGCGTGACAAGCCGCCGCGCCAAGCGTGCGCGGCGTTAAAGCGCATCTTAACATTGGCGGGGGCAGATGGGGGTGTGAAACTCAGCGCCGAAAAAGACATCGCCGAAAAGATCGCCGCCGCCAAGGCGAAGCTGGTCGTGGTCGAACCCAAGCCGATCAGCCCCTATGCGGCCCTCGGCGCCGCCGCCCTGGCCGCGACGGCGGCCGTGGTCATGGCCGGGGTGGTGGTGTTGGGGCCGGGCGTCCGCTTTGACCAACCCCCGGCGACCTACGGGCCTTAGAGCCTGATCGGCTGAGGAGGAATCGCTTCGCGATTCCGCTGATGCCGTGAATCAGGCTCCAGATTGAAGCTAGAGCATGATTCACGCTTCTGCCGGAACCGCTACGCGGTTCCGTCCGAAACGATCATGCTCTAGCGATTGCCGGTGCGGAAGCGCCAGGCGTCGTCGGCGGCCCGCATGGGGGCGCGGGCCTTGTGCCGGGTCTCGGCGTATTCGGCCGCAGGATCGCTGTCGGCGACCACGCCGGCGCCGGCCTGGACGAAGATCTGATCATCGGCGAACAGGGCGGTGCGCAGGGTGATGCAGATGTCCGCCTCGCCGCCCGCCGAAATATAACCGACACCGCCGCCGTAGCCGACGCCGCGTTTTTCGCTTTCCAGCTCGTCGATCACTTCCATGGCCCGCACCTTGGGCGCGCCCGACAGGGTGCCGGCGGGAAGCGCCGCGAGCAGGGTGTCGACGGCGTCCAGTTTCGGATCGGCCTTGCCGCGCACATTGGAGACGATGTGCATGACCTGGCTGTAGCGTTCGACGACGAAGCTCTCGGTCACTTCGACCGTGCCCGGCGCCGCGACGCGGCCGACGTCGTTGCGGCCCAGGTCCAGCAGCATTAGATGTTCGGCCCGTTCCTTGGGATCAGCGAGCAGTTCGACCTCCAGCGCCTTGTCGGCCTCGGGCGTCGCGCCGCGCATGCGGGTGCCGGCCAGCGGGCGGATGGTGACCTGGCCGTCCTTCAGCCGAACCAGGATCTCCGGGCTGGAGCCGGCCAGCTGGAAGCCTTCGAAGTTCAGATAGAAGAGATAGGGCGACGGGTTCTGGCGACGCAGCGAGCGGTAGAAGGCGAAGGGATCTTCGGTCCAGGGGGCCGAGAAGCGGTGGCTGAGCACGACCTGGAAGATGTCGCCCGCGGCGATATAGTCCTTGGCCTTGGCCACCATCTCGCCGAACCCGGCCTCGTCCACGGGCGAGGCGAAGGTCGGGGCGGGCGTCGGCTGCGGCGCGGCGCGCACCGGCAGGGGGGCGCGCAGGCCCGTCTCGAAGGCGTCCAGCCGGGCGACGGCGGCGTCGAACGCTTCACGCGGCGCGGCGCCGGCGTCGGGATAGGCGGCCGAGACCAGGATGATCTCCTGCCCGACGGAATCGAAGATGGCGACCAGGGACGGACGGGTGAGCACGGCGTCCGGCAGATCCAGCGGATCCGGATTGGGCTCGCCCAGCGGCTCGAGCAGGCGCACCATGTCATAGCCGAAGACGCCGAACAGACCGGCGGCCATGGGCGGCAGGTCCTGCGGCAGGTCGAACTTCGACGCGGCGATCAGGGCGCGCAGGGACTGAAGCGTGGGCAGGGGCTCGGCGATGAACCGCCCCTCGACCACCGCCGGGCCGCGCGCCAGTTCCGCCGCGTTCGCCCGGCAACGCCAGACCACGTCCGGGTCCAGCGTCAGGATCGAATAGCGGCCCTTCACGGCGCCGCCTTCGACGGATTCCAGCAGACAGGCGTAGGGGCGATGGCGACCCAGTTTCAGATAGGCCGAAACCGGCGTCTCCAGATCGTCGATGACGCGCCGGACCAGCACCTGCGGCCGACCGGCCGAAAGGCCGGCGGCGAAGGCGTCGTAGTCGGCCCCGTTGAAACCCGAGGCGTCTTGGCCGGCCGTGGTCATTGCGCCGGTGCGGCGGGAGCGGTCGGCTCGGCGGACAGGCCCAGGGCCTGACGCGCCAGAGTGACGTCGTTCTTGGCCTTGGAGCGCTGGGCGCCGGCGGTCATCTCGGTCTGGACCATGGCCTGGACCAGTTCCTGGGTGATGCGCGGACGGGCCTGTTCGGCCAGAGGACCGGCGACGGCCGGATTGGCGGCGTGGACGCCATCGACGCGGCCGACCAGATAACCGCCTTCGCCCGGTTGGGAGAAGACCTGGCCCTTGGCCTGACCGAACAGGCCCTGGAGCACGCCCTGGCCCAGCGATTCCTGGGTGGCCTGGTCGCGGACCACGCCGGTGCGGACGGTCAGGGGCGCGTTGACCGAGCGGGCCACGGCGGCGATGTCCTGGCCCTGGCGGACGCGGCTCGCCAGCTCTTCAGCCTTGGCGGCGAGACGGCGCGAGATTTCGCGCTGGGTCCACTGGGCGGCCAGGGGCGCGCGGACTTCGGCCAGGGTCGGCAGGGCCGAGGGCCGGATGTCGTTCACACGGACGGCGAAATACTGGCCCTGGCCGGCGTCGATCACGTCGCTTTCACCGCCCTTGGTCAGGCTCCAGGCAGTCTCAAAGACTTGCGGGGGGGCGTTCAGGGCCTGGCCGTTGGGCAGTTTGCCGTCCTTGGTGAAGGGGGGCAGGTCGATGACACGGCCGCCGGCCTCGCGGGCGGCGTCGGCCAGGTTCTTGCCGGCGGTGCGGGCGGCTTCGTACTTCTCGACCTTGGCGTAGGTCTGGCCCTTGACGTCCTCGGCGCGCAGTTCCGCGACGATCTGGTCGCGCGAGTTTTCCAGGGTGGCGGGCTGACCGGGCTGGATGGCGGTGACCTTGGCGACGGCGAAGCCGACGCCGGCCTGAACCGGGTCAGAGACCTGGTTGACCTGCAGGCCGAACACGGCGGCGGCGGTGGCCGCGTCGCCGACGGCGGCGCGGGGCGTGGCGTTGAAGTTCGCCGGCTGGATGCTGTTGGCGCGGCCGACATCGGCGGGCGACTGGCCGGCGCGCAAGGCGGCGGCGATCTTCTGGGCGACGTCGCGGCTGGGCGCGGTCAGGGTCACGAAGGTGCGGGTCTCGGGCTTGCCCAGGCTGTCCTTCTTGAACTCGAAACGTTCGCGGATACGCTCATCCGACACGACGGGGGCGGCGCCCGGGTCCGGCGTGAACAGGACGACGGACACCATGCGGAACTCCGGCGCGCGCAGACGTGCGGCGTTTTCCTGAATGAAGGCGTTCAGTTGGGCGTCGGTCGGGGCGGGGATTTCGCCGGCCATGGCGGGCGTGACCTCGAACCAGCGACCGTCGCGGGTCTCGAAGGCGGCGCCGGCCAGCAGGGCGCCGTAGATGCGCGGCGCACGGGCGCCGGCGAAGATGGCGGCGCCGAAATGCTCCGTCGCATACTGGTCGCGCAGGTCCTGCTCCAGCATGGCGGGGGTCAGGTTCTGTTGCGCCAGGGCGCTCTCATAGGCCTGCTGATCGAACTGGCCCGTGACCGAGTTGAAGAAGGCGGGGATCTGGCGGATCTGCTTGACGATCAGCTCCTTGCCGGGGCGGATGCCCGCTTTCCAGGCCCAGTTCAGGAAGCCGAGCTGTTCGGTCTGGCTGTCCAGGAAGCGGGTATGGATGTTTTCCGCGATCAGGTCCTCGTTGGTCACGGGACGACCGGCCTGCTGCTGGATGTTTTCGCGCACACGCCCGAAGGCGGCGCTGAACTCGGCCTCGTTCATCGAACGGTCGCCTGCGTCGATCACATGTTTCGGGCCCAGGTTGGCGAAGACGTCCATCCGCGCGCCCACGATCACGAAACTGATGGCGATCAGGACGAGCAGGGCGGCGGCCCACTTGGAGCGCGAGAAGGCGCGGAAGGCGGTGATCATTCGAAGACCCGTAGACTTGCCGACGTTGGCGTCACTGCGGCGTATAGTCGGGGCAGGCGCGCCCCCGCAAGGACAGCGTGATGGCCAGATTGCGGCGCCCCCTCTTGGCTTGCCGGTTTGAGGCCCCTAGACAGGGGGCATGAAACAATCCGTGAAGTTGATCGTCGGCAACTGGAAAATGCACGGCGTCTCCGCAGACGTATCCGAGGCCCTGGCTTTGAAGGAAGGCCTGGCGGGGGCGCCGCCCGCATGCCGCATCGCCCTGTGCCCGCCCGCCACCCTGACGGATCGCCTGCGCCGCGTCCTGGCGGACAGCGCGGTCGAAGTGGGGGGGCAGGATTGCCACGAAAAGGCGTCGGGCGCCTTCACGGGGTCGGTGTCGGCGGACATGCTGGCGGACGCCGGCGCCACCCTGGTGATTCTGGGCCATTCCGAGCGACGGGCGGCCTTCGGGGAAACAGACGCAGACGTCGCCGCCAAGGTCGAGGCGGCCATGGCGGCCGGTCTGGAGCCGATCGTCTGCGTCGGCGAGACCCTGGAGCAACATGAAGCGGGCCAGGCGGTCGCCGTCGTCAGCGCCCAGATCGCAGGCTCCCTGCCGGACGGTTTGTCCGAGCGTGACTTTGCAGTCGCCTATGAGCCGGTGTGGGCCATCGGCACGGGCCTGACGCCCACTCTGGAACAGATCGCGGAGGTTCACGCCGCCATACGGACCGCCATGATCCAGC
This sequence comes from Brevundimonas sp. TSRC1-1, assembly GCF_049898245.1. Classification (NCBI taxonomy): domain Bacteria; kingdom Pseudomonadati; phylum Pseudomonadota; class Alphaproteobacteria; order Caulobacterales; family Caulobacteraceae; genus Brevundimonas; species Brevundimonas sp. TSRC1-1. The sequence goes on along the minus strand of NZ_JAFCXI010000003.1, from coordinate 202,079 downwards.
GCCTGGGCGAGCCCGCCCGCCGCGCGCCCATCCTGTACGGCGGCTCGGTCAAACCTGACAATGCGGCCGAGATTCTGGCTGTGCCCGAAGTGGGCGGCGCCCTGGTCGGGGGCGCCTCGCTGAAGGCCGATGATTTCCTGAAGATCGTCCACGCCGCCTGACGGGCCGCTTCCGGTTTGCCCCCCGGCGGCTTCGGTGATAGAGGCCGCCGCTTGATCGGCGCAGCTCCGCGCCCACATGAATGACGCCATGCTCCAGACCATCCTGCTCGTCGCCATCATCCTGGTCGCCGTCTCCCTGACGGGCGTCGTGCTGCTGCAGCGGTCCGAGGGCGGCGCCCTGGGCATGGGCGGCGGTCCTTCGGGCTTCATGACGGCGCGGGGCGCCGGCAATCTGCTCACCAAGATCACCTGGGTGCTGGCGGCCCTGCTGTTCGGCCTGACCATCATCCTGACGGTCGTCGGCAATATGGACCGCGCCTCGGTCTCGGTGATCGACGCCGACGCCGTGGGCTCTCTGGCCACGACGCCGCAGACCCAGACGCAACAACCGGCCCAGCAACAGCAGCCGGCCGCGCCCGCCCAGCCGACCGCGCCGTCGCTGGACGATCTGGAAGCCAGCCTGCCGTCCGCCTCGGCGGCCCGGTCGCCGGCGTCCGCTCCGGCCCAGCAGCCCGCCCAGTAACGGGCAGGCGACCGACCCGACTTCCGAAAGCGCGCCGCAGGGCGCGCTTTCTTCTTTTGATCAACAGTTCGATTCGCGGCGGCCCATGCGTCGTTCGCGAATCATGGAGTAAGGTGTCCGCCCATGGCTCGCTATGTGTTCATCACCGGCGGCGTGGTTTCCTCGCTAGGAAAAGGCCTCGCCTCCGCCGCTCTCGGCGCTCTTTTGCAAGCGCGCGGCTACAAGGTCCGGCTTCGCAAGCTCGATCCCTATCTGAACGTCGATCCGGGCACGATGAGCCCGTACCAGCACGGCGAGGTCTTCGTGACCGACGACGGCGCCGAGACCGACCTGGACCTGGGTCACTACGAGCGGTTCACCGGGGTGTCGGCGGCCAAGTCCGACAATATCACCACCGGCCGGATCTATTCGACCATCCTGGAGAAGGAGCGCCGCGGCGACTATCTGGGCGCGACCGTCCAGGTGATTCCGCACGTCACCGACCAGATCAAGTCCTTCTGCCTGACCCCGGCCCTGACCGACGACGGCGAGGATGTGGACTTCGTCCTGGTCGAGATCGGCGGGACGGTCGGCGACATCGAGGGGCTGCCCTTCTTCGAGGCCATCCGCCAACTGGGCCAGGATCTGCCGCGCGGCCGGTCCTGCTTCGTCCATCTGACCCTGCTGCCTTTCATCAAGACGGCCGGCGAGATGAAGACCAAGCCGACCCAGCACTCGGTCAAGGAACTGCGCTCCATCGGCATCCAGCCGGACATCCTGCTGTGCCGCTGTGAATTCCCGATCCCGCCCGAGGAAAAGCGCAAGATCGGCCTGTTCTGCAATGTGCGCGAAAGCGGCGTGATCCAGGCGATGGACTCGGCCGACATCTACGCCGTCCCGCTGGACTACCATCGCGAAGGCCTGGACCGCGAAGTCCTGGCCCATTTCGGCATAGAGGATGCGCCGGAACCCGACCTGACGCGCTGGCAGGAGATCGCGCGCCGCCGTCTGCACCCGGACGGCGAGGTCACCATCGCGGTGGTCGGCAAGTACACGGTTCTGAAGGACGCCTATAAGTCCCTGATCGAGGCCCTGCACCACGGCGGGGTCGCCAACAACGTCAAGGTCAATATCGACTGGGTCGAGGCCGACACCTTCGAGGGCGACCCGGAGGCCTGCGAGGAGCGGCTGCAGGGCGCCCACGCCGTTCTGGTGCCGGGCGGCTTCGGCGAGCGGGGCTCGGAAGGCAAGATCGAGGCGGCGCGGTTCGCCCGCGAGCGCAACATTCCCTATTTCGGCATCTGTTTCGGCATGCAGATGGCTGTGATCGAGGCGGCGCGGAACCTGGCCGGCTATCCCAAGGCCTCGTCCACGGAGTTCGGTCCGACCGCCGAGCCGGTCGTGGGCCTGATGACCGAATGGACGCAAGGCAATCAGCGCGTCCTGCGCCAGCAGGGCGGCGACCTGGGCGGCACCATGCGGCTGGGCGCCTATGATTCGACCCTGGCCGAAGGCTCCAAGATCGCCGAGATCTACGGTTCCACCGCCATCAGCGAACGACACCGCCACCGCTACGAGGTCAATATCAACTATCGCGAGGCGATCGAGCAGAAGGCCGGCCTGGTCTTCGCCGGACTGTCGCCGGACGGGGTTCTGCCCGAGACGGTGGAGCGGCCGGACCATCCCTGGTTCATCGGCGTCCAGTATCACCCCGAACTGAAGAGCCGACCGTTCGCGCCGCACCCGCTGTTCGCCAGCTTCATCGAGGCGGCCGTGGTGCAGAGCCGGCTGGTCTGATCAAGGCCTGGGATCAAACCGTGTTCACGGACCTGCGATTACTATGGGTCCGCCTTTTGCAGTAAACTGTCCTGAACGGATCGAATTGGCACGACCTGACGGGACACGAACGATCGATGATCGGCGAGTTGCTCTATCACCTGCACCGGCATTTTCGCCTGCTGCTGATCGCAGGGGGGCTCGTGATCGCCGTGTCTGCAGTCGCGCTCGGCTACGAGGCCGTGCGGCACATGGGGACGCCGTCGTCGGCCCGCCCGGCCGAAACCGGACGGGCCTGAGCCGTCAGTCGATCTTCAGGCGCATGAAGATCATTCCGCCGTCCGGATCGCCGCCGTAGATCGGCTCCAGCGCGTCCGGCACGCGGTTCACTGCATAGAGGGCGCCAAGGCCCAAGCGGACGCGGGGCGCGATCCGCCAGTCACGGACGGCGCCCAGCGACGCTTTTCCGACCGTGTAGAGGGGGCCGTGGCCGCCGTGGTCGCCGGGGACCAGTTCGTCGGTCTCGATCCGTTCGGCGCGGGCGAAGACGGTCCAGCGGTCGTTCGGATGGACGGCGGATTCCAGCAGCCAGCCGTCTTTCGACTCGTCGTGACTGTTGGTCTTGCGCCCCCAGGCCAGGGTCGAGGACCACCAGCCGGTCTCGCCCAGGCGGCGGGTATGGATCGCGCTGGCCGACCATTTGGTCTCGTCCTCGTCGGGCTCCAGCTGTTCCGGGGCCGAGACGTCGGCGTAGGAGGCCTGGAAGGACCAGTCGACCGTCGGATTCCACGAGCCGCGCACCGACCAGCTGTCCAGTTTGGGCGAGTCTATGCCCCAGCGTTCCTCGTCCGGTTCGCGCCCCTTGAAGGCCGAGGTCTCGATCTTGAAGCGGTCGTGGGCCCAGCCCAGGGTGGTGACGCCGAAGACGATATGGGTCGAGTCCAGCCAGTGGTGGGTGATGGGCGCCTCGGGACTGTCCATGGCGCTCATACGGTGCATGAAGGCGGGCGGGCCGAAGGCGGGCTCGCCGGGCAGGCCGATGTAGCCGTAGAGGCTGTCCTTTTCCGACAGGCGCTTCGAATAGCTGGCCGACAGCTCCATGAAGAAGTCGTGCGGGTGCTGGCGGTCGACCAGGGGATCGACGCCGTTCGCCGTTTCGCCGGCCGCCAGCAGCAGGGGGTAGCCGGACTTGCCCATCAGGGGGTCGGGGCTGAGCATGGCGCGCAGGTTCAGGGTCGAACCGTCGTCGAAGTCGCGGCGAGCCGTGCTCATCAGCATGCCCGAGACGAAGGTCTTGTCGCCGCCGCGGGACCCGGACTGGGTATCGTAGGTCAGGTTCAGCAGGGCGTGAGTCATGACCGTCCAGTCGCCCCGCACGGTGTGGATGCCGGCGTGTTCGCCGGAGTCGGGCTGCCAGCTGGTGCCCGAGGCGTCCCGGCTCATGGGCCAAGGGCCGTAGGGGCTGGTCATGGCGTGTGCCGTGGCGTGAGACGCGGCCGGCATGTCGGCCATGTCGTGGCCGGCGTGAGGATCGGCGGCCGGCGCCGCCTGGTGGTGGGCATGGTCCTGCGCCGTCGCGGCATGGGCGAGGGCGAGCAGGGAGACGCCGGCGAGGGCGCCGGCGAGCGTATGGGGAGCCATGAAGGCCTCCTTGATTGATCGTGACTGAAGGCGCCGCGAACGGCGCAGGGCTCAGGCGATCAGGAGGCGGGGCGGGCCGGGTTCGGGCGAGAGCAGGCGGCCGGCGGGGAAGTCGATCTGGGGGGCGGTGAGGCGGGCCGGGGCGACGGTCGGGCCGGGACGGGAAACGGGCTCCAGCGCCGGCGCCGTGACGCAAGCGGCGCAGCAGGCCATGGCCTTCATCGCCTTGTTCTGGTGAGCGGGCGTCTGGTCCGGCGCGGCGTGACGGGCGTCGGGGCGGGCCTCGGCGCTCGTTTCGTGGCAGGGCGCCTCGGCCATGGCCGGTCCTGCCGAGACGCCGAGGGCGCCCAGGGTCAGCACCGCCAGGGCGCCGATCAGCAGCAGAAGGGACGAGACGATCTTCACCGCGTCAGGATAGGGGCGGGCGCGGAGCGCGGCAATGGATCATCGCGCCGGCTTCTTGTCGACCAGCGGCAGGCCCGGGGCGTCCGGCGGCGTCTGCCCGCCGGCGCCCAGTTCGCGCTGCATGAAGACGACGTCGCGCCAGTCGTCATGTTTCCAGCCGGCCGCCTTGAAGACCCCGGCGTCGGCGAAGCCGCGTGCGCGGTGCAGGGCGATGGAGCCGGCGTTGTCGGAATCGCCGATCACGGCGACCATCTGGCGCAGGCCCAGGGCTTCGCAAGCGACGATCAAGGCGTCCAGCAGGGCGCCGGCGACGCCGCGGCCGCGGGCCTCGGGGGCGACATAGATCGAGTCCTCGACCATGTAGCGATAGGCCTGGCGGGTGCGGAACGGGCCGGCGTAGGCGTAGCCGACCACGGCGCCGTCGATCTCGGCGACCAGCCGGGGCAGGCCCAGGGCCTGGACGGCGGCGAAGCGGGCCGTCATCTCGATCTCGTCCGGCGGCTCCAGCTCGAAGGTGCCGCGTCCGTTGGCGACGCTTTCGGCATAGATGGCGGTGATCGCCGCCATGTCGGCCGGGGTCGCCTCGCGGATCTGGACCTCAGACCGCATCAGCCCAGCAGCCGCGCGGCCTGGGGCGCGAAATAGGTCAGGACGCCCGCGCAACCGGCCCGCTTGAACCCGTGCAGGGTCTCCAGAACGGCGCGGTCGTGATCCAGCCAGCCGTTGGCGATGGAGGCCTGCATCATCGCGTATTCGCCCGACACCTGATAGGCGAAGGTCGGGACGCGGAAGGTTTCGGATACCCGGCGCACGATGTCGAGATAGGGCATGCCCGGCTTGACCATGACCGCGTCGGCGCCTTCCGACAGGTCCATGGCGACCTCCTTCAGGGCCTCGTCCGAGTTGGCGTAGTCCATCTGATAGGTCTTCTTGTCGCCCCTCAGCGCAGTCGAGGAGCCTACGGCGTCGCGGTAAGGGCCGTAGAAGGCCGAGGCGAACTTGGCCGCATAGGACAGGATCAGGGTGTCGTGGAAGCCGTTGGCCTCCAGCGCCTCGCGCACCGCCTGGATGCGGCCGTCCATCATGTCCGACGGGGCGACCACGTCGGCGCCGGCGTGGGCGTGGATGAAGGCCTGTTCGGCCAGCCGATCCAGCGAGGCGTCGTTGATGATCCGGTCGCCTTCCAGCACCCCGTCGTGGCCGTGGTCGGTGTAGCAGTCCAAAGCGACGTCGGTCATGACCCCGATCTCCGGCGCGGCGTCCTTGATGGCCTTGATGCAGTCGGGGATCAGGCCGTCGGGATCGGTCGCCCCCGTGCCGACCGCGTCCTTGATGGCGCCGTCCACGTTCGGGAACAGGGCCAGCATCGGAATGCCCAGGTCGCGCGCCTCAACCGCCGCCTTTGCGGCTTCCTTGGGCGACAGGCGGAAGACGCCGGGCATGGAGGCGACCGGCACGCGGTCCTCGGCGCCGTCGTGGACGATAAGGGGCCAGATCAGGTCGGCCGGGGTCAGGACGGTCTCGGCGACCAGACGACGCACCCAGGGGCTGGCGCGCAGACGCCGGGGACGGGCGAGCGGGAAGGGGGCGGGTTGGTAGGGAAGCATGGACGGATGACCTTGAAAACCTGGCGACGGACTAGCGCCGCCGGGGCGGAGGCGCAAATCGCGTGATGCGTCAGATCGTTTCGCGCGTGATACCGGCTTGCGCGGAGCGACGAAATGCGAGCCTATCGCAACGAAATCAGGGAGACGGTGATGATGAAGAGATTGGCGGCGGGCGCGGCGGTTCTGGCCCTGGCGGCGGGGCTGTCCGGCTGCATCATCATCGCGTCGGAGGGCGGCGAGCGGACGGTGGTCGTGGACAGCGCGCCTCTGGCCGCCCCGGCCTATGTCTCGCTTTATACGGACGCGGTCGCCGATCCGAAACGCCCGGCCGAAGAAGTGGCGCGCGATCCCCTGCGTCATCCGGCCGAGATCCTGGCCTTCGCCCAGCTCGCGCCGGGCGACAAGGTGGCCGATGTGCGCCCCGGCGCAGGCTATTTCACCCGCTTGTTCTCGGACGTGGTCGGGCCGACGGGCCGGGTCTACGCCTTCGTGCCCGAGCGGACCATGGCGCGGGAGAACCCGATGGCCGACGCCCTGGTCGCCGCCTATCCCAATGTGACGCGGGTCAACGGCCTGCTGGACGCCATGACCTATGACCAGCCGTTGGACATGGTCTTCATGAGCCAGGAATATCACGACTTCCATATCCCCGGTTTCAACACCGATGTGGCCCGGATGAACGCGGCCGTGTTCGCGGCCCTGAAGCCCGGGGGGCGCTATATCCTGATCGACCACCAGGCGGCGGCGGGGACCGGGATCTCGGCGGTCCAGACCCTGCACCGGATCGAGGGCGATTATCTGAAGCGCGAGGTCGAGGCGGCGGGCTTCGTCTTTGAGGGCGAGAGCGCGGCCGTGGCCAATCCGGCCGACGACCACAGCCTGAACGTCTTCGACGTCGCCATTCGCGGCAAGACCGATCAATTCGTCTATCGCTTCAGAAAGCCGGGCTGAGGTCTTCAGGTTCGGGAGCGTCGGTCGAGCGGGCGCTCGCCTCCCGCGCCTCCCGCGCCCGTCTGAGGGCGCCGGTCTCGGCCCGGAGAAGCGGGCCGGGGACGATATAGTCGGCATAGGCCGGACGGCGACGGGCCTTGACCTGCCGCAGGAACAGGCGTTCGCGCTCCGTCAGGGGTTCGGCCTCGCCCGAGGCGATCAGCTCCAGCCGATGTCGCTGAAGCGTATAGACGAAGGCGTCGTCATGGCGGGCGCTGGACGGACGGCGAGGGCGCATCGGAGGCTCCTTCCGGGGCTCGGGTGAATTGGCTCTGTCTTCGCGGCGGACCAGCGAAGTTCGGGGAGGGCTCGGGACGCCGGGACTGCGCCCGGAGTGGATATGTTTTTACCGTTTCGGCGCAGGCGTCGTCCCGAGAGGCCGTTTTCCACACGCGCTCCGGCTGGCGGCCCTATTCTTCGAGCCTTGCCGGATCGGCGGGCCGTCTTGCGACGGCTTCGCCGGGGCGGACATGCCGACAAGGATCGACAGCGGTCCGCTTTCCTAAGCGTGCGGCGAGCAGGAGACGGCATCCATCGCCGCCCCTAAGGACCCCGGCGGTCTCCTTCCCGCCGGCTTCATCGCTCGACCACAGCCCCGCCGCCGTCAGGGCGCTGGATCCGACGCCCTCCCCATCGGCGGGGATGAGAGGATGATACGGGCGCCGGCGGGTATGGCGGGGAAGTTGGGGTGAGAATCTTTTAGGGCGTTGAAATCGTTCGATTCAGACCAGCGTCATTGTGGGCGCAACCCCTACTCTTTCGTCATTCCGGGCGAAGGGCCGCTTGGCCCGAAGACCCGGAACCCAGCGGCGCGCGCGAGCGCGAACCTGTCGCGTGCTCGATCTTCGAACATTTTGCGGCGGATGGATTTCGCCTTCGGCGCCGCTGGGTTCCGGGTCTCCGCTGCGCTTCGCCCGGAATGACGAAAGAGAGGAGGTTCCTTTTCCGATGGTGGGAGAGGGTCTGGCCGTTCAGCCGCCGAAGCCGCCTTGGTCGAGGAAGGCCTGTTCCTCGGGCGTGGTGGCGCGGCCCAGGGCGGGGTTGCGGTGGGGGAAGCGGCCGAAGCGGACGATGATGTCGCGGTGGAGGCGGCCCCATTTCTCGAGCTCGGCGTCGCCGGCGACCAGGGCCATGTAGCGGTCCTGATCCTCAAGCCGTTCGGAATGTTCGAAGGGGAGGAGGAGGAAGTTCTTCAGTTCCGGCGCGACCCGGAGATGGTGGCCGCGCGCCACGGCCTGGTTCGCGAACATCAGGGCCAGAGGATCGGTGGCGAACTGGTGCGCCGTGCCGCGGAAACTGTTCCTCGGATACTGATCGAGCAGGATCAGCAGGGCGAGGGCGGTCTCCGCCGTCTCGATCCAGTCGTCGCGCTCGCGCCGGGCGGCGGACAGGTGCAGATCATGGCCCCGCGTGCGAAACGCGGCGTCGAAAGCCTCGTCCTTGGCGAACCACTTGTCGGGACCGGCCGCTTTCCAGAAGGCGACGACGTCGGATGGGGCTATGAAGGCGGTCATGACACAGATCTTAGCCAATCCGTTGCCCGTCTTCCATGACCGCGACTGCGACCTTTCGATCATTCGCGGCAAGCGCGTGGCCATGATCGGCTACGGCAGCCAGGGGCGGACCCATGCGCTGAACCTGCGCGATTCGGGCGTGACCGACATCGTGGTGGGCCTGAAGGCCGGGTCGAAGACGCGGGAACGGGCCAAGGCCGACGGATTCGCCGTGATGACCGCGGGCGAAGCGGCGGCGGGCGCGGATGTGGTCGCCGTCATGACCTCGGACGAGGCGCACCGCGACCTGTGGCGCGACGAACTGGCGCCGAACGTGCGGCCAGGGGCGGCCCTGGTCTTCGCTCACGGCCTGTCGGTGCGGTTCGGCCTGGTGGAGCCGCGCGCCGACCTGGACGTGATCCTGGCCTCGCCCAAGGGGATCGGGCCGCGCATCCGCGACCTGTACGAGGCCGGGGAGGGGGTCTTCTGCCTGTTCGGGGTGCATCAGGACGCCACGGGCGGCGCCCACGCCCTGGGCCTGTCCTATGCGGCCGCCCTGGGGTGCGGGCGCAAGGGCATCCTCGAGACGACGATGAGGGACGAGTGCGAGAGCGATCTGTTCGGCGAACAGGTGGTGCTGTGCGGCGGGATCGCCGAACTGATCGATTCGGCCTTCATGAAACTGGTCGAGGCCGGCTATCCGCCCGAGGTGGCCTGGTTCGAATGTTTCTACGAGGCCAAGCTGGTCACCGACCTGATGTACGAACGCGGCATAGCCGGCGCCTTCGCCAAGATTTCCAATACGGCGGAGTACGGGGCCTATCTGACCGGGCCGCGCATCATCAACGCCGCCTCGCGCGCGGCGATGGACCAGGTGCTGGCCGAGGTGCAGGGCGGGGGGTTCGTGCGCGCCCTGATGGCGGATTACGACGCCGGCTCGCCCGACCTGCTGGCGCGGCGCAGCGCCCTAGGCCGGCGGCCGATCGAGTCGGTGGGGGCGCATCTGAACGAAGTGGCGCGCAAGGCCCGCGAGTCGGCGGCGAACGACGACTGATGTCTGGCCGCGCGGGGGGAGGCGGGTCTGAAACCCGCCGTCCTGCCGTCGATGTCAAAAGAGAAGATGGTCGGAGTGAGAGGATTCGAACCTCCGACCCCTGCGTCCCGAACGCAGTGCTCTACCAGGCTGAGCCACACTCCGACCGTGGGGGCTGGCCTGGCGGCGTCGCCCCGAAGTGAGGACGCGGCTTATAGCCATGGGTTTCGGACCCCGCAAGCATCCATTTCGACCTTCTTCGCACGGGGCGAAAATAGTCCTGAAAGAGGGTGTTGCATCCGAAAACGGTTTGGCCTATCTGACCGCCTCCGCCGCGCGAGAGCGCTGCGGTCGCCGGACCTGCTGGGGAATGGTGTAATGGTAACACTCCGGTTTTTGGTACCGTCATTCTAGGTTCGAGTCCTAGTTCCCCAGCCACCGCCCTGAAGGATTTAAGCGGAGTGTACGCGCTCCTCTCACCGCTAGTTCAGGATTAGGGGGCAGCTCCTGCTAGGGCAGAGCTCGGCGAAGCTTGTGAGCGGCGGCTCAGGCCTTTCCGTATTTCCCCAAAGGCGTATGGATCAGTTTGCCGGACGCCGGCCAGTATTCCACCTTGCATCCGGAACGCCCGCCGCAGATCGAATCGACGATCGCTATGCCCCGGTCAGCGAGGAAACCCTCGGCGAAGGCCACATTGTGCGCCCCCACATTGTAGAACGAATCGCCGGGACTGGCGCCGCCGAACACCATGGCTTCGAGACGGTGGGGATTGGCTCCGGCTTCCAGCAGGCCATCGACCAGACGCTGCATGAGGTAGGAGCCATAGCGCGACGGGTCGTCCTGTTCCGAAAGCGGCGTCGGAGATTCGGGGAGAACGAAATGGTTCATGCCGCCCACGCCTCGCTTGGGATCGCGAATACAGGCTGCGACACACGAGCCGAGGACCGTCGTGATCACCGCGTCCGGGTCGTTGTTGATGCTGTATTGGCCCTGCGATATGGAGGTAAGGTGGACGGGCCGCTCGCCCTGGTCCCAGGTGCGACTGCAAATATTGTATCTCATGACGATCTGAGCCGGGATCTGGACCCAGTCCGGGGTCGTGTCTGAAGTCGCAAGATTTCGACTGTAGCGAACAGTGGTATACGGACAATGTACGCAACGGTAAAAATGAAGGGCGCCGGGACTTTCGCTGGGACCTCACGCTCCCTAGCTAAGCGGTGCTTCAGCTGAGGAGAATGACCATGGCCACCGCCCACGAGAAACGTCTGGCGCCGTTGAAAACCCCCACCAGCCTGTCGGAGGCCGCGACGCGGGATATTTCCGCCGCTCTGACGACCCTGCTGGCGGATGTCTTCGCTCTCTATATCAAGACCAAGAATTTCCACTGGCACGTGTCCGGCCCGCATTTCCGCGACTATCACCTGATGCTGGACGAACAATCGGCCGAGATCCTGGCCATGACCGATCTGATCGCCGAACGGGCGCGCAAGATCGGCGGGACCACTCTGCGCTCCGTCGGTCAGATCGCCCGCGAATCGCGCGTTCTCGACAATGACGCCGAGTTCGTGGATGCGCTCGACATGCTGGCCGAACTGCGGGACGACAACAACGACCTGGTCGGGCGTATGCGCGAGGTCCACGATCTTTGCGACGAGCACAACGACGTGGCGACCGCCAGCCTGCTGGAGAACTGGATCGACGAGAGCGAGAAGCGCGTCTGGTTCCTGTTTGAATCGAGCCGCCGCGGCAACGTCTGATCCGACGGACGGACCGTCCGGAACCCTCCGGCTTGCAAAGTCTTAACGATCGGTAATATCTGGTCGGAAAGACGCGGAGGGGATGATGCGGACGGTCCTGATCGGTTGCGGCCTGGCGCTGGGCGTCGTCGTCGCCTCTACGGCCCCGGCGCGGGCCGATATGGCGGAGGCCTTTGGCAACACCATCGTGTCTCACTATCCCAACGGCCAGTGGGTGAAACATTTTTTCGAGCCGGACGGCCGCTATGTGTCCCAGTTCTCGGACGGGCGTCAGTTGAGCGCGCGCTGGAGCCGGGAGGGCGACAAGATCTGTTTGACCGGGTTCAGGCCACGCCAGATCCTGCCACGCTTCTGTAGCCGCATGGTCGAGGCCGACATCGGTCAAAGCTGGCAGGCCCGCGATCCCCTAGGCCGGACGATCCGCAACGAACTGGTCGCCGGCCGCCGCTGAAGGCCGCTGGAGGCTCTTGTCAGGCGACGTCCGGCCCTCTAGAGCCCACGACCTGCCCAGGCGGATGTGGCGGAACTGGTAGACGCACTGGATTTAGGTTCCAGCGCCGCAAGGCGTGGAGGTTCGAGTCCTCTCATCCGCACCAAAGCAAAAAGGCCCCGGATCGCTCCGGGGCCTTTTCTTGTTTTGGCCTATCGCCCTCGCGGGCCTACTTGAGGCCGGTTTTGGGCTGGTCGCCCTCAGGACTTATGGCCGTTTTGGTTGGCCTGCCTGAGGACATCAGCGCGTGTCTCAGCTGATCGGCGGGACAGGCGGCGGCGGCAGGTCGCTGTCGGTCTCGTGGACCTCGATCAGGCCACGGCCCAGGTGGCTCTTGCGATAGCCATACAGGAAATAGATCAACAGGCCGAAGCCGCCCCAGATCGGCAGCACCATCTTGGCGTCGTGCGGCAGGTTCCAGAACAGGAAGGCGCAACCGAAGGCGGACAGGGGCGCGAAGAGCCAGATCAGCGGCGTCCGGAACGGACGTTTGCGGTTCGGTTCCTTGACCCGCAAGATCAGCACCGCGATCGACACCATGAAGAAGGCGAACAGGGTGCCGGAGTTCGAGATGTCCGCCAGTTTGCCGACCGGGAACAGGGCGGCGCCGATGGCCACGGCGATGCCTGTGAAGGCGGTGACGATATAGGGCGTCTTCCACTTGGGGTGCATCTTGGTCAGGCCTTCTGGAAGCAGGCCGTCGCGCGCCATGACGAAGAAGATACGGGTCTGGCCGTAGATCATCATCAGGATGACCGAGGGGAGGGCCAGCAGGGCGGCGGTGCCGAGGGCGTTGCCGATCTGGGGATGACCGATCACGCGCAGGACGTGGGCCAGGGCCTCGTTGGAGCAGACCAGGGCTTCGGCGTTGGCCGGCAGGGCGCAGGCGGCGACGAAGGCGGGCGAACCGGGTTGGACGGCCTCGCCGGCGGCGCCGAGCACCGGCTGTGCGCCGATGGCGCCTGCCGCACCAAGCGCGACCAGAAGATAGAAGACCGTGCAGATGGCCAGCGAGCCGATCAGACCGATCGGTACGTTGCGTTGCGGGTTCTTGGTCTCTTCAGCCGCCGTCGAGACGGCGTCGAAGCCGACATAGGCGAAGAAGATCGAGGCGGCGGCGCCGACGATTCCCATGCCGGAAGACGCGCCGAACAGCCCGTTGGGGGCGAAGGGCGACAGGTTGGCCGTCTTGATCACCGGCAGGGTGATGACGATGAAGACGGTCAGGGCGGCGACCTTGATCAGGACCAGGACCGCGTTGACCCGGGCTGATTCCGTCGTGCCCAGCATCAGCAGGCCGGTGACCAGCAGGGCCACGACGATGGCCGGGATGTTGACGATCCCCGCCGAAAAGTCGGGCATCGGAATGAAGCCGTTCATGGCCCAGGTCGGTCCGGCGGATAGGAGGTCAGGGAAATCGAACCCGAGCCCCTGTTCTATCAGTCCGAGGACATAGCCCGACCAGCCGACCGAGACGGCCGCAGCCGCCACGGCGTATTCCAGGATCAGGGCCCAGCCCACGCACCAGGCCAGAAGCTCGCCCATGACGGCGTAGGTATAGGTATAGGCCGAGCCGGACACCGGGGCCATGGCGGCCAGTTCCGAATAGCAGAGCGCCGCGACGGCGCAGACGGCGCCGGCGATGACGAAGCTGACCATCATGCCCGGGCCGGCCTTCTGCGAGGCCGCGGCCGTCAGGACGAAGATGCCGGTGCCGATGATGGCGCCGATGCCCAGCAAGGTCAGTTGAACAGGTCCGAGCGACCGATGAAGCGATTTCTTCTCGGCCGTGGCCAGAATCGCGTCGAGCGACTTAACGCGCCACATAGAATACCCCCACGTTTACAGCGGCCCCTCGGCCGCGTTGGGCGGACGCTAGCGGCGGATCGAATGGCGCGCAACGCGCATGACGAGGCGGTAAAGCCCTCACGACGCTTTCGTGATCACGGCGCATCGGTGGCGCATCGGGGGCGCATCGGGTTAGAGGCGGGTGATGTTGCCGATCCACGCTGTTCTCGAACCCCTGAAAGCCGTCCTTGCGGCCGGAAATACGGCGGTGCTGGCCGCGCCGCCGGGCGCCGGCAAGACGACGGTCGTGCCCCTGGCGCTGCTGGATCAGGCCTGGCTGGGCGGCGGGAGAATCCTGGTGCTGGAGCCGCGCCGTATCGCCGCACGGGCGGCGGCGGACCGGATGGCCAGCACCCTTGGGGAGACGGCGGGCGGGACCGTCGGCTATCGCACCCGGCTGCAAAGCCGGATCGGACCGAAGACGCGGATCGAGGTGATCACCGAGGGCGTCTTCACCCGGATGATCCTGGACGACCCCGGTCTGGAGGGGGTGGGCGCCGTCCTGTTCGACGAATTCCACGAGCGCAGCCTGGACGCCGACCTGGGGCTGGCCCTGGCGCGGGAGACGCAAGGGGTGCTGCGGGAGGACCTGCGGCTGCTGGTCATGTCGGCGACGCTGGACGTGGCGGGGGTGTCGAGACTGCTGGACGGCGCGCCGGTGATCGAGGCGGAGGGGCGGGCCTATCCGGTCGAGACCCGCTATCTGGGGCGCAATCCGGCCGAACGGTTCGAAGAGGCGATGGCGCGGGGGTGTCTGACGGCGCTGGGCGAAGAGACCGGCTCGGTGCTGGCCTTCCTGCCGGGGCAGGGCGAGATTCACCGGGTCGCGCGGCTCGTCAGCGAGCGGCTGCGACTGCCGAACGTCGATGTGGTTCCGCTGTACGGCGGGCTGGACCGGGCGGAGCAGGATCGGGCCATTGAGCCGGCGGCGGCGGGGCGGCGCAAGCTGGTGCTGGCGACCTCGGTGGCGGAGACCAGTCTGACCATCGACGGGGTGCGGGTGGTGCTGGACGGCGGTCTGTCGCGCGTGCCCCGGTTCGAGCCGTCCAGCGGCCTGACGCGTTTGGCCACGGTGCGGGTCAGCCGGTCGTCGGCCGAACAGAGGCGGGGCCGGGCCGGGCGGACCGAACCGGGCGTCTGCTATCGCCTGTGGGACGAGGAACAGACGCGGGGCCTGGTCCCGCACCAACGGCCGGAGATCCAGGAGGCGGACCTGACCGGTCTGGCGCTGGATCTGGCGCGGTGGGGTGCGCGGTCGGTCGAGGGGCTGGCCCTGCTGGATCCGCCCCCGGCCGGGGCCATGGCGGAGGCGCGCAAGGTGTTGAGCCGTCTGGGGGCGCTGGACGCCGAAGGCGGCCTGTCGGATCATGGACGACGTCTGACGCGCATCCCGCTGTCGCCGCGGCTGGCCCATATGGTCGCCGTGGCCTCGGACGCCGGGGACGCCATGACCGGGGCGCGGATCGCGGCGGTGCTGAGCGAGCCGGGGCTGGGCGGCTCGGGCGTGGACCTGGCGGATCGTCTGGTCGGGCTGGAACGGGATCGGTCGCCCCGGGCGCGGGATGCGCTGAAACTGGCCGACCGGTGGGCGAAGGCGGCGGGCGGCGGCAAGGGCGAGACGGTCGAGCCGGGCCTGTTGCTGGCCGAGGCCTTTCCCGAACGCATCGCCAAGGCGCGCGGCAAGACGGGCGAACTGTTGCTGGCCAGCGGGCGCGGGGCGGCGCTGGACGCGACCGATCATCTGGCGCGCGAATCCTGGCTGGCGGTGGCGGAGCTGTCAGCGGGTGGGGGCGGCGGCGAGGCGCGTGACCGGGTGCGGCTGGCGGCGGCGCTGGACGGGACGCGGATCGAGGCCGACCTGGGTCGGTTGATCGAGATTGAGGATCGGCTGGTCAAGGCGCCGTCCGGCCGGATGGTGATCCGACGCGCGCGCCGCATCGGCGCCCTGATGCTGGATGAAAAGGTGATCGGGGCGCCCGACGCCAAGACCATGACGGCGGCCCTGCGCGCCGAGATCGAGGCCGAGGGGCTGGGCGCCCTGCGTTGGGGCGAACAGGCCACGGGTTTGCGGGCGCGGCTGGCCTTTTTGCACGGGTTGGATGCTGGCTGGCCGGATGTTTCGGACGCCGCTCTGCTGGAGGCGCGGGCGGACTGGCTGTGGCCGGTGTTGGAGGGGGCGAAGTCGCTGGAGACGATCAGCGACGGTCGATTGGCCGAGGCGCTGCGGGGGCTGGTTCCCTGGGATCTGCAGCGCAAGCTGGATGAGCTGGCGCCCAGTCGGCTGGATACGCCCCTGGGGTCGGCGGCGATCGACTATGGCGCCGAAGGCGGGCCGCGCGTGGAGATCCGCGTGCAGGAGCTGTTCGGCGTCGTCACCCATCCGACCGTCGGCGGCGGACGGGTTCCCCTGACCCTGTCGCTGCTGTCCCCGGCGCGGCGACCCGTTCAGGTGACGAAGGACCTGCCGGGGTTCTGGGCCGGGTCCTGGGCGGCGGTGCGGTCGGACATGCGGGGCCGTTATCCGCGCCATCCCTGGCCCGAGAACCCGGCCGAGGCCCAGCCCACCAACCGGGTCAAGCCGCGCGGGACCTGAGCGCCGGACTTGACCGCGCGGGACGGGCAAAGCATTGGCTTTGCTCCCAAGCAGGATTTCACCGTGTCTGACGCAAAGATTGTTTCGCCGACCGCCCGGAAGGGGCGGGTTCTTTTCGCCAGCCTGATCGGCACCACGATCGAATTCTATGACTTCTACATCTACGCCACGGCGGCGGTGCTGGTGTTTCCACGCCTGTTCTTCCCCGGCGCCGATCCGACGACGGCCATGCTGTCGTCCTTCGCCACCTTCTCCATCGCCTTCTTCGCGCGGCCGGTCGGCGCCCTGGCCTTCGGGCATTTCGGGGACCGGGTCGGGCGCAAGGCGACGCTGGTGGCGGCCCTGATGACCATGGGCCTGTCGACCGTGGCCATCGGCCTGCTGCCGACCCATGCGGCGGTCGGGATCATCGCGCCCCTGTTGCTGGCCCTGTGCCGGTTCGGACAGGGACTGGGTCTGGGCGGCGAATGGGGCGGGGCGGTGCTGTTGGCCACCGAGAACGCCCCGCCAGGCAAGAAGGCCTGGTTCGGCATGTTCCCGCAGTTGGGCGCGCCGATCGGATTCATCCTGTCGACCGCCTCATTCATCGTCCTGACCTCGACCATGAGCGAGACCCAGTTCGAGGCCTGGGGGTGGCGCATCCCCTTCCTGGCCAGCGCCATCCTGGTGTTCGTCGGTCTCTGGGTGCGGTTGAAGATCACCGAGACGCCCGAGTTCCAGAAGGCGGTGGATCGCAACGAGCGGGTCAAGGCGCCGGCCGTCACCCTGTTCGCTCATCACAAGAGGGCGCTGTTTCTGGGGACGTTCAGCGGGGTCACGACCTTCTCGCTCTTCTATCTGATGACCGTCTTCGCCCTGGGCTGGGCCACGACGGGCATGGGATATGAGCGGGCGGACATCCTGCCGATCCAGTTGATCGGGGTGCTGTTCTTTGCGGCGTTCATACCGGTGACGGCCCTGCTGGCGGACAAATACGGGCAGGTCCGGGTGTTGATCGCGTCTTCGGTGGGCATCGGCCTGTTCGGCGCCCTGTTCGCGCCCCTGTTCGGCGCCGGTCTGACCGGACTGCTGATCTTCTTCGCCCTGGGGTTCGGGCTGATGGGCTGCACCTATGGCCCCATCGGCGCAGCGATGGCGCGGCCCTTCCCGACGACGGTCCGCTATACGGGGGCGTCCATGGCCTTCAATCTGGCGGGCATCGTCGGGGCGTCGCTGGCGCCCTATCTGGCGACCTGGCTGGCGCAGACCTATGGGCTGGCGGCGGTGGGCGGTTATCTGGCCCTGTCGGCGGTGGTGACCATCCTGGCCCTGTGGGGCATGGGACGGGTCAGGCCGGAGACCGAGCTTTAAGCCTCGTCCGTGGCGGCGTAGACCATGATGCCGGTGGCGATGGCCAGGTTCAGGCTGTCGGCCCGGCCGCGCATCGGGATCTTGACGTTGACGTCGCAGGCGGCGGCCAGTTGGTCGGTCAGGCCCGCCTGTTCATTGCCCATCAGGATCAGCGACGGTTTCTGCATCACCGCAGAGCGGTGGCTGACGGTCGCGTCCAGGCGGGTGCCGACGACGCTGCCGGGCCAGGTCTTGCGCCAGGCCAGGAAGGCCTCGGGGTCGGTCCTGGTGATCGAGACGGCGAAGACCGAGCCCATGGTCGCGCGCACGGCCTCGACCGAATAGGGATCGACGCAGTCGCCGATCAGGATGACGCCGCCGCATCCGGCCGCGTCGGCGGTGCGGATGATGGTGCCCAGATTGCCGGGATCGCGCACCTGCTCCAGGGCCACCCAGCAGGGCGCCGAGGCCGGATCCAGGCTGTCCAGCGGGGCATAGGCCTGGTCGAACACGCCCAGCACGGTCTGGGGATTGTCGCGGCGGCTGATCTTTTCGAGGATGGCGTGGGTGACGATGATGATGTCGCCGCCGGCCTTGCGCGTCTCGGCCTTGGCCCGGTCCAGCAGGGGGTGGGGGCGGGCCTCCTCGCCGACCAGCAGCATGCGCGGCGCGCGACCCAGGTCCAGGGCCTCGCCGATGAACTTCAGACCTTCGGCCAGGAAGGCGCCGGTCTGGTCGCGTTCCTTGCGCATGTGGAGGGCGCGGACGCTCTTGATCGTGTCGTTCGTCAGGGAGGTGATGACGCGATATTCGTCTCGGGCGCTCATCGGCTCCACCGCGCGAAGAAGGACAGGCCGATGGCGCGGGCGCCCGGGCCGTCTTCTGACAGGGCCAGTTCGCCCCAGTCGATGCGGCCGCCGCGATCATGGGTCGCCTCGGCCATCAGATGGGCCAGGGACAGGCCCGAGACGCGGGCGGCATAGGCGTTCAGCAGCAGAAAGTCGGCGTCGTCGGCCAGCAGGGCGGCGCAGTCCTTCAGCAGTAGCGGCATGTCCTCGAACAGGCGCCAGACCTCGCCGGTCGGGCCGCGCCCGTATTTCGGAGGGTCGAGAATTATGCCGTCGTACTTGGAGCCGCGACGGACCTCGCGGGCGACATATTTGCGGGCGTCTTCGACGATCCAGCGGATCGGGTGCTGGGACAGGCCGGACTGTTCGGCGTTTTCGCGGGCGTAGGCGACCGATTTCTTCGAGGCGTCGACGTGGGTGACCTCGGCCCCAGCGGCGGCGGCCGCAAGGCTGGCGACACCGGTGTAGCCGAAGAGGTTCAGGATTTTGGGCGCTCTGCCGGCTTCGCGCGAGAAGCTGCGCACGCGGTTGTCCAGCCATTCCCAGTTCGCGGCCTGCTCCGGGAAGAAGGCGAGGTGGCGGAAGGGGGTGAAGCGGCCGGTGAATTTCACGTCGCGCCATTTCAGGGGGAAGGCGTCGACGGGGCCGTGCTGGTCGAACTTCCAGCGGCCGGAGTCTTCCTCCTCCTGCTGAGGATCGAAGGTGGCCGTGGCCTTGTCAAAGGCGGTCGGATCGCGCGGGGACCAGAAACACTGGGGCTCGGGGCGGACCACGGTGTAGCGGCCGTAGCGCTCCAGCTTCTTGCCGTCGCCGCTGTCCAACAGGGCGTAGTCGGACCAGCCGCGGGTCACGAGGGTTTCGGGGGTGGGGGAGAGCAGGGGCGCCATTGTGCGGCTGATAGGCGGTCAGGCGGCCTCGCGTCCAGCGTCCACCGTCATCACGGACGTGCATTCGGCGTCGATCTCGGCGTCGTGGGCCGTCTTGTCCCATGCATAGGGGGCGACGATCAGCCGCCAAAGGGCATGGATGAAGGCCAGGCTGAGCAGGGACCAGTAGGCAGGCGCGGCCAACATGTCGGTCAGCCTGTAGTCCTGCCCGGCCCGTTTTGCGCCCACCGCACAGCCCATCCAGGCGGCGATGACGCCCACGGCCAGGACGGCGAAGGAGGCCAAAGGCACGACTGGAGCCATGCCGATGTTGAGGGCGACCATGAGGGCCGCAATGAGCCAGGCCAGGGTGGGCGCGTGGGAAGCCGCCGAGACGATGGCGGCGCCCAGCGTCATGGCCAGCGACAGCTGGCCGCGCTGGCCCAGGGCCCGAGGCGCACGCGTGTGGACGCCCCAGGTCTGCATATAGCCTTTCAGCCAACGGGTGCGTTGCGGCAGCCAGCGTTCCAGCGCTCCCGGCGGGGCTTCCCAGGTCGGGCTTTCGAGCACCCCCAGCCGCCATCCCGCGGACCAGAGCTTGAAGCCCAGATCGGCGTCTTCCGTGACGTTGTAGGCGTCCCAGCCCCCGACCCGACGAAGGGCGGCGGTTCGCAGGTGATTGCTGGTGCCCCCCAGAGGAAAAGGCAGGTTCAGCTTCGCCATGCCGGGAAGATTGACTTCGAACAGGGCGGCGTATTCGAAGGCGAACTGGCGGTCGAGGAAGGTCGAGAGTTCGGCGTTGCGCCGGCGAATCCGCAGGGGGGCCTGAAGGCAACCCAATTGCGGCTGATCGGCGAAACGTGAGGCCGCCTCGCGCAACTGGCCGGGATCCGGTTCGTCCTCGGCGTCATAGATGGTCAGGAGCTCGCCTGTCGCGAAAGCCAGGGCGTGGTTCAGCGCGCGGGGTTTGGTCTGCGGAGCGCCCGGCGGGACCACGAGGATCCGAAGCCAGCTCGGCCGGCGCGCGGCCTTGGCCGCATTTATGGTGGCCTGATCATGGGCTTCCAGCACGAGAAAACCTTCGAGCTGACGCCGCGGATAGTCGATTTTCGACAGGCGCTGGATAAGCTGGGGCACGACGGCCGCCTCGTCATGAAGGGCGGCCAGAATTGTGTACCGCGGCCACCGGGAGGGTTTGGGCGACGACGGGGTAGGACGAAGACTGGCGATGACCAGGGCCGCGCGCCACAGGGCCGAGGCGACGAAGCCCATCTGAATCCCGATGAACGACGCCGAAAGCGTCGAGCGGGGCCAGACGATCCCTGCGGCCACAAGCGCCGTCGCCAGGCTCGCGACCATGATCGCCTGCCCCAAGGTCGGCATTCGCCGCGCCGCGCCGGTTTGCGCCGCATCCCTCGTCGTCATGTCCGTTCGCCCCCGCGCCCGGCGTAACACAACTAGAAATACGCATTTCGCGCAACCGTGTTCTTCGAGGCGGCGATTGGCGTCGATGACAGATTGTCGCTATTCAGGGCGGGACAGATCCGGAGTCGCCGTTGCCCGTCGTTTCGCCATCCTCGCGTTCCAGTCGCAAACCCAAGGGCGAGGGCCATTCACGGCGTGGCGAGATCCTCGCTGCGGCCGAACGCATCTTCGTCGAGTACGGCTATGAAGGGGCGACGATCCGCAAGATCGCCGACGAGGTCGGCCTGTCGTCGACCGCCCTCTATATGCATTTCTCCGACAAGGGCGCGATCCTGCAGGAAATCTGCCGCCACGCGTTCGGTGAGCTGATCTCGGCGGCTGAGTCCCTGTCCGCCCTCGATGGGCCGCCCGAGGTTCGCCTTCGGCGCATGATCGAGGTCTACGTCGATTTCGGATTCGCCAATCCGAACGCCTATCGCCTGATCTATCTGACCCGCCCCGTCGAGGCGCGGGACGGCGCCCAGAGCCTGTCGCAGGAACTGGGTGCGGGGGTCTTCGCGGCCTTCGAGACCCTGGTCGGTGAAACCGTGGCCGCAGGGCGGATGGAAGGGGATCCCCGCACGATCGCCCAATCGATCTGGGCCTCGGCCCATGGCGTCGTCTCCCTGATGATCACCAAACCCTATTTCCCTTGGGCGGAGCGCGAGGTGTTGGTGAAGACCACCCTGGACGCCGTCTTTTCCGGCCTGCTGAAATCGTGAACCGTGCTTGGGGGCTGGCGGCGGCGGTCGCGGCCATGGCCGTCGCCCAGGGCGCGCAGGCGCGTCCGTTGCGGGTCATGGCCCTGGACCAGTGCGCCGACCAGTACGTGCTGGCCCTGGCGCCGGACGCCGATCTGGCCCTGTCGCCGCGCGCCGACGATCCCGACGCCTGGTTGAGGCGCGAAGCGGCGGGCCACAGGCGTCTGCGGCCGACGCTGGAGGCGGCCGTGGGGTTCAGGCCGGATGTGGTCGTGCGCTACTGGGGCGGGGAGCCCAGGCTGCTGAACTTTCTGCAAACACGGGGCGTCACGGTGGTCACCATCGCGGACGCGACCGATATGGACGGGGTCCGGGCCAATATCCGCACGGCGGCCCGGGAATTGGGCCAGGTGGAACGCGGCGCACGGCTGGAACGGGCCATGCAGGCCAAACTTGACCGGGCGGCGGCGCCGGACCGCCCCCGGCCGGGCGCGGTCTATCTGACCTCGGGCGGGTTCACCTCCGGACCCGGCACCCTGATGGATGCGATGATCCGGGCCGCCGGGTTTCGCAATCTGACGGCCGCGCCGGGGTTCGGCGCCATCAGCGTCGAGCGGATCGCGATGGAGCCGCCGATCCGGTTCGTGCTGGGCTTCTTCGATCAGTTGCGGGCCGACTGGCGCGGGGCGGGGCGGCATCCGGTGGTGCGGCGCGCGGCCCAGGGACGGACGGCGGCGAAACTGCCGGCGGCGGTGCTGACCTGTCCGGCCTGGTTCGCGGCCGACGGGGTCGAGATGATGGCGAGAGGGCGGC
This sequence comes from Brevundimonas sp. TSRC1-1, assembly GCF_049898245.1. NCBI lineage: Bacteria > Pseudomonadati > Pseudomonadota > Alphaproteobacteria > Caulobacterales > Caulobacteraceae > Brevundimonas > Brevundimonas sp. TSRC1-1. The sequence goes on along the minus strand of NZ_JAFCXI010000003.1, from coordinate 179,762 downwards.
CATGAGCCGGATGTTGAGGCTTTGCCTGATCCTGGGACTGGTCATCCTCGCGGCCCTGGCGGCCGCCGTGCTGATCGGCGAGACGCCCTTTGACGCCGCCCAGTATGCGGCGGCCTTCAGCGATCCGTCGTCCGGCCCATGGGTGGTCCTGTGGCAGGTGCGCGCGCCGCGCGCGGCCTGCGCCCTGGCGGTCGGCGCCGCACTCGGTCTGGCCGGGGCTGTAATGCAGGGATTGTTGCGCAATCCGCTGGCGGATCCCGGCGTTCTGGGCGTGTCGGCGACAGCGGCCCTGGGGGCGGCCCTGGCCATTGTCCTGGGCGGCGCCGGGGTGGCGGGCGTGGTCGAGATGTCCGCCCTGTTGGGGGCGGCGGCGGCGGGCGGTCTGCTGATCGTCGCCTCGGGCCTGATGCGGGCGCCGGAGGCTCTGATCCTGTTCGGCGTGGCCCTGTCCAGTTTCGCCGGGGCGGCCACCGCGCTGATCTTCAACCTGTCGCCGTCGCCCATCGCCCAGGCCGAGGTCATGTCCTGGCTGCTGGGGTCGGTGCAGAACCGGAGCTGGGTCGATGTAGCCTGGGTCACGCCCGCGGTGGTCGTCGCGGCGGTCTTCGCCGGCCTGTCGGCGGGAGGGCTGCGGATGCTGACCCTGGGCGACGAGGCGGCGGCCGCGTCGGGTCTGTCCATGGGGTGGGTTCGCGCCTTGGCTCTGGTCGCGGCGGCGGTGGCGACGGGGGCGGCGGTGGCCGTGGCGGGCGTGATCGGCTTCGTCGGTCTGGCGGCGCCCCATCTGGTGCGGGCTGCGGTGCGGGGCGATCCGGGGCGGATCCTGGCGCCCTCGGCCCTGGCGGGGGGGCTGATGCTGGTGGCGGCCGATCTTCTGGCCCGGCTGACGCCCACGGATCAGGAACTGAAGCTGGGGGTGTTCACCGCCCTGATCGGCGCACCCTTGTTCGCCCTGATCGCCTGGCGGGCGGCGCGGGAGTGGCGGCTGTGAGCCTGTTGTCGTTGAACGCCGTCCGGGCCAGGATCGGGCGTGAGCAGGTGCTGGATGGGGTCAGCCTGACCGTCTCGGCCGGCGAGGTCGTGGCCCTGTGCGGCCCGAACGGGGCGGGCAAGAGCAGCGTGATCCGGGCGGCGGCGGGACTGCTGGCGGCAGAGAGCGGCGAGGTGCGACTGGGCGACGACGACATCGGTCGTCTATCGCCGCGCCAGAGAGCCGAACGCCTGTCCTATCTGCCGCAGGAGCGGCGGATCGCCTGGAATCTGCCTGCGGTTGAGGTGGCCGCCCTGGGCGCGCCCTTCCTGGCGGGAGAGGCGGCTCTGGATCGGGCCAAGGAAGCGCTGCTGGCCGTCGGGGCGGGCCATCTGGCGGATCGAGGGGTGGCCGAAATGTCGGGCGGCGAGCGGGCGCGGGTTCTGCTGGCGCGGGCTCTGGTGGTCGATGCGCCGCTTCTGCTGGCCGACGAGCCGACGGCGGGTCTGGACCCGGACGCTCAGCGGCTGGTGCTGGAACAACTGCGGGCGCGGTCTAGAGCCGCCGCCGGGGTGCTGGTCAGCCTGCACGATCTGACCCTGGCCGCCGCTTTTGCGGACCGGGTGGTCGTGCTGGACGGCGGACGCATCGTCGCCGACGCCGCGCCCCTGGACGCCCTGGCGCAACCCGTGTTGCGCCAGGTCTTCGGCCTGGACGGGACCTGGATCGAGGGGCCGGACGGGCCGCTGCTGGCGGCCCGCCGGGCTCAGTAGGCGGCGTAGGGACGGGGACCGGCGGCCGCGCCGCGCGCAATGTCGGCCGAGGTCGTCAGCGGGGCCGATCCCCCGTTCAGCCGGGCCTTGTAGACGGCCATATTCTCCATCACCCGCATCATATAGTTGCGCGTCTCGGTGAAGGGCGCGCATTCGATGAAGTCGATGGCCGCATTGGAATCGCCGCGCGGGTCGCCACAGCGGGCGATCCACTGGTTCGGCCGCGCCGGGCCGGCGTTGTAGCCGACCGTCGCCAGCAGCATGGAGCCGTTGTTGGCCGCCATCAGCTCGCCCAGGTGATAGCTGCCCAGGGTCATGTTGTAGTCCGGATCCCACAGCTGCTCGGCCGAGAAGCCCATGCCCAGGCGACGGGCGACGCCCGAACCCGTGGCGGGCAGGAACTGCATCATGCCGCGCGCATCGGCGCCGGAGCGGGCGCGCGGGTCGAAGCTGGATTCCTGGCGGGTGATGGCCTGGGTGAATTCCAGCGGCGCGGCGCCGGCGACCTGGGGCGGGACGCGCACGGGGTACATGCGTTCGGGCAGGACGAAGCCGCGCTGGCTGGCGGCGCGGCCGACCATCATGGCGGTGAAGCCTTCGCCATAGCTGCGGGTCAGGTCCATCAGCAGGGCCAGATCCTCGATGGTCGGCAGGTCGTTGTCGAGCTGATAGGCGAAGACCCGCAGCAGGCTGGTCTCGCCGGTCTCGCCCAGGATTCGCGTGGCGCGGACGAGCTCGTTGGATTCGAACCGGGCGATGTCGGCCTGGGTCGGGGCCGGTTCGCCGGGCAGGGTCAGGGTGGTCATCCCGGCTTTCTCGGCCGCCAGTTGGCCGTAGAAGGTCTGCCAATGCTGGGCGCCGTTGCGGTAATAGCCGAGTGCGGCGTCGCGCTCGCCCCGCGCCTCGGCGGCCCGGCCCAGCCAGTAATAGGCCCGACCCTGGGTGATCGGGGTGGAGGAGGCGGTGCGCAGGGCCTCGAAATGCCGCGCGGCGATCTCAGGCTGGTTCAGCTTGGTCAGGGCGACCCAGCCGGCGAAGAACTCCGCGTCCACCATCCGGTCGCCGGAGGTGAAGCCGTGGCCGTTCATGGCGTCATAGGCGGCGCGCCAATTCCCCTGTTGCAGGGCGTCGAGGTAATAGTTGCGGCGCTCGGTCCACAGGGTGTTGTCGCCTGCGGTATGAGCCGGGGCGGGCGGCAGGTTGGCCAGCAGGGGGAAGGCTTCCGACTGGCGGTTCTGAGAGCGCAGGATGCGCACCCGTTCCAGCGTCACCGCCGGATCGGCGGCCTGGGCGGGCGTCAGGGCGGCGACCACGGCGTCCGGGCTGTAGGCGGTGCGCAGGCTCATGACCGCATTGGCGACGGCCGCCTGTTCCTGCGAGACAAGATCGAGCATGGCGCGCGTCGCCGGGCCGTGCGGACCGAGCAACAGCATGTTCAGCCGCGCCTCGTGATCGGCCGGGGTCAGTTCGCCGCCCCAGCGCGCGAGGATGCGCGATTGCGGCTCGGCGTCGAAGGATCGGGTCCGCCACCAGTCGCGAATCAGGGCGCGGGCCTCGCGGTGACGCCCGCGCTGTTCGAGCGCCGAGGCGTTGGCGATGGCGCCTTGTACGGTTTCGGGCGGGTGGTCGGAGAAGAGGGCCATGACGGCGTCCGGCGTGGCGCCGACGCGGTCCAGAACCGATTCTGCGGCGGCGCGACGTGATTCGGCGCGCGGCCAGCCCTTCAAGGCCGTCTGGGCCTGGGCGAGTTCGGCGTAGGAGAGTTGTTCGCCCGAAGTGTCGATCAGGGCCCACTCGATCAGCTTGCGCGCCGTGGGGTCGCGCATCTGCGAGATCGCAGCCTGGGCGCCGGGGATGTCGCGCGCCCGCGCCGCCGCCAGGCCCTGACGGAACAGGGCCGTGTCCTGGTCATCGAGCACGCGGCCCTGATAGGTGGGGCTGTAACCCGGCACGGATTGTGAAACGGCGGAATAGGGAACAGGTTGGCCGGGAAGGGCGTCCTGCGGGGTCGGGGCGATGACGGCGAGGGCCGCAGCCAGACTGGTCGCGATCATGATATTTCCTGTTCTCATTCATCCCGGTTGCGGCGAGGCCGCTGGCGACCTAACGTCCCGCGCTCTCAAGACAGAGGTTCTGGACATCCGTCCATCGCCCCTCCCCACGCAGGCTAGCTAGTCCCATGACCGCCCCCTTGTTCAAGGGCGTGATCACCGCCCTGATCACACCACTTCATGACGGAAACGTGGACGAAGCCGCATTCGCCACGCTCATCGAAAGACAGATCGCCGCAGGCGTCGACGGCCTGGTGCCCGTCGGCACGACGGGCGAGGGCGCCAGCATGGACCTGGACGAGCACAAGCATGTGATCGACCTATGCGTGCGGCTGGTGGCGGGGCGCGTCAGCGTCATCGCTGGAACCGGATCGCCCTACACCAAGGAAGCCATCGACCTGACCCGGCACGCCAAGGCGGTGGGTGCGGATGGGGCGTTGATCGTCACCCCCTATTATATCCGCCCCTCGCAGGCGGGCATGGCGGCGCATTTCGAGGCTATCGCTGACGCCGTTCAGCTGCCGATCCTGCTCTACAACGTCCCGTCGCGTACGGGAGTCGATCTGGCCAATGAGACGGTAGCGCGGCTGGCGGCCCATCCGAACATCGTCGGCGTCAAGGACGCCACCGGCGACATGAGCCGGGTCAGCTGGATGCGCGCCAATATCGACGGCCAATTCGACCTGATCTCGGGCGATGATTCCAGCTATCTGGGTTATCACGCCTGTGGCGGGGTCGGACTGATCTCGGTGGCGTCCAATGTCGCGCCCGAGGCCATGGTCGCCCTGCACAATGCGGCGGCGGCCGGCGACTACGCCACCGCCCGCGACTGGCAGAATCGACTGATCGGCCTGTGCAAGGCGCTGTTCCTCGACAATTCTCCGGCTCCGACCAAATACGCCCTGGCCCGGTTGGGCCTGTGCAGCGAGGAGGCGCGGCTGCCGTTGTCGCCGACTTCGGAAGGGGTCAAGCCGCTGATCGACCGCGCCATGGCGGATGCGGGCGTCGTCTGATGGCGCCGCAGCCGCAGTCGAAGTCCAAGGTCATCGCCGAGAACCGCCGCGCGCGGTTCGACTATTTCCTTGAGGACAATATCGAGGCGGGTATTCAACTGCTCGGCACAGAGATCAAGGCGCTGCGGGACGGACGGGCCAATATCGCCGAAAGCTATGCGGCGGTGGAGGGGCGCGAGATCGTCCTGATCAACGCCGACATCCCGCCGTACAAGCAGGCCAACCGCTTCAATCACGAGCCGCGCCGACCACGTAAACTGCTGCTGCACAGGAAGCAGATCGACCGGTTGATAGGGGCGGTGCAGCGCGACGGTCAGACGATCATTCCGCTGAAGCTGTATCTGAACGACGCGGGCAAGGCGAAGCTGGAGATCGCCCTGGCCAAGGGCAAGAAGCTGCACGACAAGCGCGAGGCCTCGGCCGAACGGGACTGGCAGCGCGACAAGGCCCGTCTGATGCGCGACAAGGGCTGAGGTCCGAACACTACCCCAGCGGCCGGGCGTCCGTGACGCCCGGCAGATCAGCGAAACCATAGCCGCCCGCGCCTCCGGTCCCTGTGGACGGATGGAAAAGGCCGCCTGTGATCAGGGCCAGGCCCGTGATCACAATCACGAGGATCGCGGCCAGGATCGCGATCCTGCGCTCGCGTCGCGTGAATAATCCGTCAGTGCGTCGCATCGTCCAGCCTCCCGCTGGGAGACGAACGCCGAACGCTCGCCTCTGTTCCGCCTTATTTCAGCATGGCAGAGTCGTGCGACACGCACGCAACAGTAGAGGGTTAGCGGGCGATGATCTCGCGCGCCCGATCAAACACCGCCTCGAACATGGCCGGGGTCAGCCGGCCGGTGTTCGTGTTCAATCGGGAGCAGTGATACGAGTTCAGGATGACGTATCCGCCGGCCTCGCCCTCTGCGCCATGGCCGGCCGGCATGGCCGAGGCCGGCCGGCCGAACGCCTTGAGGATGTTGCGGCGAGAGACGTCGCCCAGGGTCACGATGACCTTCAGATTGGGCAGCAAGGCCAGGCGGTCGATCAGGAAGGGGCGGCAGGTCGTCTCTTCGATCGGCAGCGGCTTGTTGCCGGGCGGGGCGCAGCGGACCGCGTTGGTGATCATGCAGTCCACCAGCGTCAGGTCGTCGTCGCCGTCCGGATCATAGTGGCCCTGGGCGAAGCCGGCCTTTTTCAGGGTGTCGTACAGCAGCCAGCCGGCGTGATCGCCGGTGAAAGGCCGCCCCGTGCGATTGGCGCCGGTGCGGCCCGGCGCGAGACCCGCGACCAGCAGCCGGGCGTTGGGATCGCCGAAGGACGGGGCGGGGCCGTTCCACCAGTCGGGGTTCTGGCGGGCGTTCTCCTGGCGATACTCGACCAGGCGCGGACACAGGGGGCAGTCGCGGGGGGGCTCGGGTCTCAGGCTCATTGACCGGCGCCGGTCTTGGGGCGGCCGAACTCGGCCATCAGGTCGTTCAGATCAAGGAAGGCGTCGGCCTGGCGACGCAGTTCGTCGGCGATATGCGGCGGCTGGGTCTTCTGGGTCGAGACGACAGTGACGCGCACGCCTTGCGCCTGCACCGCTTGCACCAGTCGCCGAAAGTCCCCGTCGCCGGAAAACAGCACGGCGTGATCCAGGCGGGGGGCCAGTTCCAGCATGTCCACCGCGATCTCGATATCCATATTTCCCTTGATCCGGCTGTGGCCCTGGCCGTCGGTGAAGCGCTTCACCGGCTTGGTCACGACCGAAAAGCCGTTGTAGTCCAGCCAGTCCACCAGGGGCTTCACCGGCGAGAACTCTTCGCCCTCGACCACCGCCGTGTAATAATAGGCTCGCGTCAGGATGGATTTCTCGCGGAACCAGTCCAGCATCCGCTTGAAGTCCATATCGTGCTGCAAGGCGCGGGCGGCGGAATACAGGTTCGAGCCGTCGATGAAGATCGCCAGGCGGTCGGTGGAATGAAACATGGTCGAGGCCGTCAAAAGAAATGAAGAAAATGGCGCCCTGCCGGACGCTGCAGTCGATGTGGGAATCGACGGCGCGCCCGATCTGGACGCTGCAGTCATCGTGGCGCTGGGCTGCAATGACAAGGGGGTCTGGGCCTCCTGCCGCGAGGCGCTGGAGGCCGCCTTGGCGCGTTTTCGCAGCGAGGGCGTCGATGTGGTGGCGCGATCATCCTGGTGGTCGTCCATGGCCTGGCCCGATCCGCAGGACCCGCCGTTCCTGAACGGGGTGGTCATCGTCGCCACGCGCCACGATCCCCACGCGCTGATGGCGGCCCTGGGGCGGATCGAGGATGTCTTCGGCCGTCAGCGGTCGGTCCGCAACGCCCCGCGCACGCTGGATCTGGACCTGATCGCCTATGGTCGACTGAGCGGAGACCTGGACGGGCTGATCCTGCCGCACCCCCGCGCGGCCGAGCGCCGCTTCGTTATGGGGCCGATTGCGGAGATCGCGCCGGACTGGGTCCATCCCCACGGCGGGGTCGCCCAGGCCCTGGCGGCTTCGGCGACGGTGGGGCGCGACGCCCATCCGGTCTGAGGCCGCACTTTCGCCGCTCTGGCGTTGCAAAAGTCAGTCCCTATCTGTATTTCACGCGGTTCTCCCCCGCGTTCGAGGAATTTCATGGCCCGCGTCACCGTCGAAGACTGCATCGAAAAGGTACCGAACCGCTTTGGTCTGGTGCTGATGGCCGGCCACCGCGCCCGCAGCATCGCCAACGGCGCCGCCCTGACGATCGACCGCGACAACGACAAGAACCCGGTCGTCGCCCTGCGCGAGATCGCCGACGACACCGTCGTGCCGGACGAACTGCGCGAAACCATCATCACCACGCTGCAACGCGTCGATGAGCGCACCGAAGCCGAGGACGAAGCCGAAACCGTCGCCCTGCTGGCCGAACCGCAACACATGAACATGGCCGAGGCCGAGCTGATCCGCGCGCTGCAAAGCGACCGCGACGGCGGTCAGGAGGAGCGGTACTGACGCCCGAGGGAGCCCCTGGCGTCACTATCCTGCCGGCGCGGACCGAGACGGTTCCGCCGGCGCCCCAAACTGCAAACAAAAACGAACCTGTTTCGACAGCATCCGAACCTGAGCCCGCCCCCAAGCGTGCGCCCGTTCTGCGTCAGTTCGAACTGATCGAGGCCGTCAAGGCCTATGACCCTACCGCCGACGAAGCGCTGCTGAACCGCGCCTATGTCTATGCGATGAAGATGCACGGCTCGCAGATGCGGGCCTCGGGCGATCCCTATTTCGCCCACCCGATCCAGGTCGCGGGCATACTGACCGACTACAAGCTCGACACAGCCACCATCGTCACGGCCCTGCTGCACGACGTGGTCGAGGACACCTCGGCGACGCGCGACGACATCGCCCAGATGTTCGGCGAAGAGGTCGCCGTTCTGGTCGAGGGCGTGACCAAGCTGAGCCGGCTGGAGCTCCAGGCGGAGCACACCCGCCAGGCGGAGAACCTGCGGAAATTCATCCTGGCCATCAGCCGGGACGTCCGGGTGCTGCTGGTCAAGCTGGCGGATCGTCTGCACAACATGCGCACGCTCCAATACGTCAAGCCGGAGAAGCGCGAACGGATCAGCCGCGAGACGCTGGAAGTCTATGCCCCGCTGGGACGGTCGATCGGCATCCACTCGATTGCGTCCGAGTTGGAAGAACTGGCCTTCACCTATCTGAATCCGACGGCGAAGACGGCCATCGAACGGCGGCTGGAGGCGCTGAAGCTGGAGCATGGCCGCGCCATCGAAGGCGTGTCCGGCGAGGTCGAGCGGGTTCTGTCCGAGGCGGGCGTGGGCGCCCATGTGTTCGGGCGGCAGAAGACCCCCTATTCGATCTGGCGCAAGCTGCAGCGCAAGTCGGTCGGGTTTTCGTCCCTGTCGGACATCTATGGGTTCCGCGTGATCGTTGAAGCGGAAGACGACTGCTACCGCGCCCTGGGCGTCATCCATCGCGAATGGCCGATGGTGCCGGAGCGGTTCAAGGATTTCATCTCGACGCCCAAGTCGAACAACTATCGCTCGCTTCACACCACTGTGGTCGGGCCGCGCGGCCTCCGGATCGAGATGCAAATCCGCACAGAGGCGATGGATCGCGTGGCGGAAGACGGCGTGGCGGCCCATTGGCGCTACAAGAACCAGTCCTATGGATTCGACCGCGAGGCCATGGCCAAGGGCGGCGGACGCGATCCGCTGCAGAACCTGCGCCATCTCGTTCAGGTGATCGAGCACGGCGAGGGCGGCGAAGATTGGGTCGAGCACGCCAAGCTCGAAATGTACCTGGACCAGGTGTTCGTCTTCACGCCCAAGGGGCGGCTGGTGACCCTGCCGCGCGGCGGCATGCCGCTGGACTTCGCCTACGCCGTCCACACCGAGGTCGGGGACACGGCCGTGGGGGTCAAGGTCAATGGCGAACTGAAGCCGATGCGGACGCCGCTTCAGAACGGCGACGTGATCGAGATCATCCGCGGGGCCAAACGCGAAGTGCCCGCCGACTGGCGCAGCCTGACGGTCACGGGCCGGGCCCGTTCAGCCATCCGCCGCCACATCCGGACTTCGGAACGCGAGGAGTTCGTCAAACTGGGCCGGATCGCCCTGCAGCAGACCCTGGCCCGAATAGACAAGACTCTGGCCGAGGTGTCGCTGAAGCCGATTCTGGAGACCCTGGCGGTCGCCGGCGATGATGATGTGTTCGAAAGCCTGGGTCGCGGCCGACTGTCGCCGACGACGGTGGCGGAGACCCTGTTCCCCGCCATGAAGGGGCGGCTGAAGGCCGGACCCGAGAAACAACGGATCGAAAGCGACACCGCCCGTCTGTTCGTGCGCGGTGGCGGACTGACGCCGGGCGTCAGCGTCCATTTCGGTCAGTGCTGCACCCCGGTGCCGGGTGATCGGATCGTCGGCATCCTGGAGCCGGAGATCGGCCTGACGGTCCATACGATCGACTGCCAGTCCCTGGCGGCCTTCGCCGATGACGACTCGGTCTGGCACGACCTGCAATGGACGCCCCAGGCCGAGACAGACGCCGTTGCGGCGGTTCGTCTGAACGCGACCATTCGCAACGCGCCGGGGGTGCTGGGGCAGGTGACGACCCTGATCGGCGAGGCGGGCGGCAATATCATCAACCTGTCGATGGCCTACCGCCAACAGGACTTCTTCGATGTGACCATCGACGTCGAGGTCGAGGACGCCAAACACGCGACCATGCTCATGGCGGCGCTGCGGGCCAATCCATCCGTCGACAACGTCGATCGCGGTCGAGGCTGAGCCTTTGACACGACGCTTCCAGGCGCTAAGACCGCGCCATGAACACCCAAGACGTCCTCAACGAATTCCGTGACGCCGGCGCCCTGCGCGAAGGCCATTTCGTCCTGTCGTCCGGCCTGCACAGCCCGGTCTTCCTGCAGAAGAACCTGGTCTTCATGCAGACCGACCGCTGCGAACGCCTGTGCAAGGCGCTGGCCGACAAGATCGTCGCGACCGTGGGGCCCGTGGATGTCGCCATTTCGCCGGCCGTGGGCGGGATTATCCCCGGATATGAGACCGCGCGTCACCTGGGCGTGCCGTCGATGTATGTCGAGCGGGAAGGCGGGCAGTTCAAGCTGCGGCGCGGGTTCTCGGTCGAGCCGGGGCAGAAGGTGGTGATGGTCGAGGACATCGTCACCACGGGCCTGTCGTCGCGCGAATGCATCGCCGCCATCCAGGCTGCGGGGGGCGAAGTGGTCGCGGCCGCCTGTATCGTGGATCGGTCGGGCGGCAAGGCGGATGTGGGCGTGCCCCTGATCGCCCTGGCCTCGCTGGAAGTGCCGGCCTATCCGGCCGACGCCCTGCCGCCGGAACTGGCGGCTTTGCCGGTCGAAGATCCGGGCAGCCGCAGACTTTCGAAGTGATGTTCGGTTTGGCGAGGAGCTGAGATGCGCGAACGGGTCAGGCTGGGCGTCAACATCGATCATGTCGCCACCGTGCGGAACGCGCGGGGCGGGACGCATCCTGATCCGGCCCGTGCCGCTGAGGCGGCGCTGGCCGCCGGCGCCGACGGAATCACCGCCCATCTGCGCGAGGACCGTCGCCATATCACCGACGCCGACATCGATGTTCTGAGCGCCCTGTGCGCCCGGGCGGGCAAGCCGCTGAATTTCGAGATGGCGGTGACGGAGGAGATGCTGGCCATCGCCCTGCGCCATCGGCCCCACGCCGCCTGTCTGGTGCCCGAACGGCGCGAGGAGGTCACGACCGAGGGCGGTCTGGCCGTCGCGGGGCACGAGGCGCGGATCGCGCCGGTGGCCCAGGCCCTGGCCGAGGCGGGCATCCGGGTGTCCCTGTTCATTGAGCCGTCGGAAGACCAGGTCGAGGCCGCCGCCGCCGTCGGCGCCCAAGTGGTGGAGTTCCACACGGGCCGCTACTGCCTGCTGACCGATCCCGGCGAGCGGGAGGTCGAGTTCGAACGGATCGCCGCCGCCGCCGCCCAGGCCGACATCCTGGGGCTTGAGGTCCATGCCGGCCATGGGCTGGACTACGACACGGCGCCGCGCATGCTGGCGATCCCCGAAGTTCGCGAGCTGAACATCGGCCATTTCCTGATCGGCGAATCCATCTTCGTCGGCCTGGATTCCGCCATCCGCCGCATGCGGGCGGCGATGGACGCCGCCCTGTGATCCTGGGCGTCGGGGCGGACCTGTCCGATATTCGGAGAATCCAGGCCTCGCTGGATCGGTTCGGCGAGCGGTTCAAACAGCGCTGTTTCACCGATCTGGAGCGGACGCGATCGGACCGCAAGCCTGATCCCGCCTGGAGTTACGCCAAGCGGTTCGCCGCCAAGGAGGCCTGCGCCAAGGCCCTGGGCACCGGGATGAGAGCCGATGTCTACTGGCGCGACATGGGGGTGGTGAATCTGCGCTCCGGCCAGCCGACCCTGGCCCTGACGGGCCACGCCGCCGACCATCTGGCGCGACTGACGCCGGCGGGTCATGAGGCGAGGATTCACCTGACCCTCAGCGATGAACACCCCTATGCACTCGCCTTCGTGGTGATCGAAGCCTTGCCGCTGTCGTAATCGCGATATACCCGTCACGAGACGACCGCGCAGACGCGGCAAGGGGATGCTTGATCGCATGAGCGAAGACCAGAAGCCGCACGACGCCGATGCTGCCCAGACCAACGCGACTGACGCCACGCCGGAGGAAGTCTTCGCCGCGTCCGAGGCCGATGCGCCTGTGGAGGCGGTGAAGGATCCCGCCGCCGAAAAGCGCCCGGTCTGGAGCGACAAGGGGGATGCGCCGTTCGAGGACGAGCCGACGACTCCGGTCTATGCGCGCAAGCCTGCCAAGAAGGCCAAGGGCGAACAGAGCGCCGGCGACGAAACGGTCGAGATCGTCAAGACGATCTTCTTCGCCCTGCTGATCGCCATGGTGCTGCGGATCTTCCTGTTCCAGCCCTTCACCATCCCGTCGGCCTCGATGGAGCCGAACCTGTACGAAGGCGACTATATCGTCGTGTCGAAATGGTCCTACGGCTATTCGAAACACTCGATCCCGTTCAGCCCGCCGCTGTTCGACGGCCGCATCATGGGTTCGGCGCCCAAGCGCGGCGATATCGTGGTGTTCAAGCTGCCGCGTGACGACAAGACCGACTTCATCAAGCGAGTGATCGGCCTGCCGGGCGACCGCATCCAGATGATCGCCAACAAGCTGTATATCAACGACAAGCCGGTTCAGGACGTCGTCGTCAGCCAGGGTGAGATCGACGACATCTTCGGCGCGCACCCGATCGCCGAGGTCCGCGAGACCCTGCCGGAAGGCAAGAGCTTCATGACCCAGGACTTCGGCCCCGGCAACGACCTGGACGACACCCCGGTCTATGAGGTGCCGGTCGGCCACTACTTCATGATGGGCGACAACCGCGACAACTCGATCGACAGCCGTGTCGAACAGTCCAGCGGCGTGGGCATGGTCCCGGCCGAGAACCTGGTCGGCAAGGCGCAGATCATCCTGTTCTCGTGGAAGCCCGGATCGTCGCTGTGGAACCCCGTCAGCTGGTTCAACGTGCGGCTCGACCGGTTCTTCAACGTCCTGCACTGATGGCCAATTTACGGGCCGAGGCGGTCGCGGCGCTTCAGACACGCATTGGTCATGCCTTTAGGGATGCGGCCTTGCTGGAACGCGCCCTGACCCACGCCAGCGTGGGGGAGGGCGCGCCGGTCGGCGTGCACGGTCCGCGCGACAACGAGCGGCTGGAGTTTCTGGGGGACCGGGTGCTGGGTCTGCTGGTGGCCGAGAAGCTGTCGCGGGACTATCCCACCGCCAATGAGGGTCAGCTCTCGTCCAGCCTGCACGCCCTGGTCGACAAGACCGCCTGCGCGCGCGTGGGCGAGGCCCTGGGCGTCGGCGCTGCGCTGCGGCTGTCGCCGGGCGAGACCAAGACGGGGGGGCGCCGCAAGGCCGGGGTGATCGCCGACGCGGTCGAGGCCATCCTGGCGGCCGTCTATCTGGACGGCGGGCTGGAGGCGGCGCGAGCCTTCTTCGACAAGGCCTGGGCGGAAGAGTTTTCCGCCCCGCCCTCGCGGACCGTGACCAACCCCAAGTCGGCGCTGCAGGAATGGGCCCAGGCCAAGGGCCGACCGCTTCCGACCTATCGCGTCGCGGATCGGACGGGTTCGGATCATGCGCCGACATTCACCATCGAGGTGTCCGTCGAGGGCGTGGAGCCCTTGACCGCACAGGGGCGTTCGCGTCAGGAGGCGGAGAAGGCGGCCGCAACGGCTCTCCTCAAACGTGAAGGCGTCATTTGACCGATATCGAAAACCAGCGCGCGGGCTTCGCCGCCATCATCGGCGCGCCGAACGCCGGCAAGTCCACGCTGGTCAACCGGCTGACCGGATCCAAGGTCTCCATCGTCACCCAGAAGGTGCAGACGACACGGTTCCCGGTGCGCGGCATCGCCATGGAAGGCGACGCCCAGATCGTTCTGGTGGACACCCCCGGCATCTTCACCCCGCGCCGCCGTCTGGACCGGGCCATGGTCGCCTCGGCCTGGGGCGGAGCGCAGGACGCGGACGTGGTCGTCCACCTGATCGACGCCCAGTCGCACATCAACGCCGAGGGCCGTGAAGGCACGGCGGCCGATCGCCGCTCGGCCGAGGACACCGAGACCATCATCGCCAATCTTCAGTCCACCGGGACGAAGGTCATTCTGGCGCTGAACAAGATCGACGGCATGCGCCGCGACACCCTGCTGGCCCTGTCGCAGACACTGTTCGAGAGCGGCGTCTATGAGGAGGTCTATATGATCTCCGCCGCCAACGGCGACGGGGTCGAGGACCTGAAGCAGCGTCTGGCGCGGTCGATGCCCAAGGGGCCGTGGCTCTATCCCGAGGACCAGGCGGCGGACGTGCCGGTGCGGGTTCTGGCGGCCGAGATCACGCGCGAGAAGGTCTATCTGCGCGTCCACGAGGAACTGCCCTATTCGGCGGCGGTGGAGACCACCAGTTTCGAGGACCGCGCCGACGGCTCGGCCCGGATCGAACAGACCATCTATGTCGAGCGCGAGAGCCAGCGGCCCATCGTCCTGGGCAAGGGCGGCCAGACCCTGAAATGGATCGGCCAGAAGGCGCGCGAGGAGCTGAACGAGATCCTCGGCCGTCAGGTCCACCTGTTCCTGACCGTCAAGGTTGATCCCAAATGGCAGGATTCACGGGCGCTCTACGCCCAGTTCGGTCTCGATTTCGACGTCTGAGTTCCCGTGTTTGAAGTGCCGCGTACCCCTGGGGGCCATCCCCGGCTCGTTCTGGGCGTCCTTGGGGCGCTGATCCTCGGCGGCGCGGTCTGGGCCGGCTTCTCCACGGCCGTGAAACCCGCCAGCGATGCGGTTCTGGCTTCCATACGTCCCGACACGCCGCCGCGTCCGCCCCTGGTAATGGTCGAGGACTTGCCGCAACTGGCCGCACGGCTGGACCGTGAGGCCGCCGCCGGGCGTTTCATGGGCGCGGTGCTGGTGGCCAAGGGCGACCGAGTGCTGTTCCGTCAGGTCTATGGCGAGGCGAACTATGAGCAGGATCGGCCGCTGAAACTGAACTCCCGCTTCCGGCTGGCCTCGATCTCGAAACAGTTCACCGCCACGGCGATCCTGCGACTGCAGGACGAGGGGAAGCTGAGCGTCTCCGATCCGGTCTGCAAATGGATCCAGCCTTGTCCGAAGGCCTGGGAGCCGGTGCGGATCAGCCACCTGTTGTCGCACACCTCGGGCATTCCGGACCTGATGGCGCGGCCGGGCTGGGGCATGCGTCGGACCACGCCGGCGACCCTGGCCGAATTGACCGAGGATTCGAAGCGGTTCGGCCTGCAGTTCCCGCCGGGAACCAAGGTCCGTTACGACAATGCGGGCTTCAACCTGGCGGCGGCCATCGTCGAGAAGGCCAGCGGCCGGCCCTATGACGCCTATATGCGCGAGACCTTCTTCGGCCCACTGGGGATGAAGGACAGCGGGCTGGACCTGGACGGCGGCGACCATGGGGTGATCATGGGCTACGCCAACTTCCCGGCCGGACTGGCGGCCCAGCCGAACGCCAACACCTCGATCGTGGCGGGGGCGGGGGCGGTCTATTCGACCCTGGACGATCTGCTGGTCTGGCAAAGGGCGCTGCACAGGGGGGCGCTGCTGAAGCCGTTCAGCTATCAGCAGATGCTGGCCGACCACGCCCCGGCCGACACGCCCAAGGAGCGGGGCCGTCCGCGCCGCGACTGGGGCTACGGGATCTTCTCGAACCGACTGGGCGATCAGGTCCGGCCCAGTTTCCAGGATCGCCAGATCTATCACACCGGCAGCTGGGGCGGGTTCCGCAACCTGATGCTCTATCAGCCCGAGGCCGATGTGACGGTGATCGTGCTGTCGAACAATTATCACCTCCGCGACCAGGTCTTCCTGATCAGCCAGCAGGCCATGGCCGAGGCCCTGGGCCGGGACTTCCCCACGACCCTGGCCCGCTGACCGCCCGTCAGGTCGGCAGCATGGACCCCGTGTCGATGTAGCGCTGGTGCCAGGACAGGGCTTCGTTCAGCAGATGCGGCGACTGGAGGCCGTAGGAGCCTTTCAGGGCGCGGTCGTAATAGTCGTTCAGCGCATCGCGGTATTTGGGGTGGGCGCAGTGGGCGATGATCAGCTTGGCCCGCTGTTTCGGCGACAGGCCGCGCAGATCGGCAAGGCCCTGTTCGGTGACGATGACCTGGACGTCCTGGGTGATGTGGTCGACGTGACTGGCCATGGGCACGATGGCCGAGATGGCGCCGCCCTTGGCCGTCGAGGGCGTCACGAAGCAGGAGATGAAGGCGTTGCGCGAGAAGTCGCCGGAACCGCCGATGCCGTTCTGGATGCGCGAGCCCATGACCTGGGTCGAGTTGACGTTGCCGTAGATGTCGGCCTCGATCAGGCCGTTCATGGCGATACAGCCCAGGCGGCGGATCAGTTCGGGATGGTTTGAGATTTCCTGCGGACGCAGAATGATCTTGCCGCGGAACTGCTCCATGCGACTGTTCATGTCCGCCGCCGCCTCCGGGCTGAGGGAGAAGGCGGTGGCGGAGGCGACGGTCAACTTGCCGGCGTCCAGCAGGTCCAGCATCCCGTCCTGGATCACCTCTGTATAGGCGGCCATCCGCTCGAACGGACTGTCCATCAGGCCTGCCAGTACGGCGTTGGCGACATTGCCGACGCCCGATTGCAGCGGCAGCAGGGCGGTGGGCAGGCGGCCGACCCGGACCTCGTGCTTGAGGAATTCGATCAGGTGACCGGCGATGGCGCGGGCGTTGGCGTCGGGCGCGGCGAAGGGCAGGTTGCGGTCGGGGGCCTCGGTCTCGACAATGGCGACGATCTTGGCCGGATCACAGCGGAGGGTCGGCTGGCCGATCAGCTGGTCGGGCCGGGTCAGGGGGATGGGTACACGGTTGGGCGGCAGGGCGGTGCCGTAATAGATGTCGTGCATCCCCTCCAGCGCCGGGTTCTGCCAGGCGTTGACCTCCAGGATCACGCGCTCGGCCCGGTCCAGCCAGGTCTTGTTGTTGCCGATGGAGGAGGAGGGCACCAGGCTGCCGTCGGCGTTGATCGCCGAAACCTCGACCACGGCGGTGTCCAGCGGACCCAGCACGCCCTGCCAGACCATGGGCGCCAGCTGGCTGAGGTGCATGTCCAGATAGTCCATCTGGCCCGAGTTGATCTTCTCACGCGCGATGGGGTCGGAGTTGTAGGGCAGGCGGCGTTCGATCCCGTCGGCCTTGGCCAGGGCCCCGTCCAGTTCCGGCCCGGTGGAGGCGCCGGTCCAGAGATTCAGCCGGAAGGCGTCGCCGGCCGCGTGGGCGGCCTCGATCCGCGCCGCGAGAGCCGAGGGCACCGCCTTGGGGTAGCCCGAGCCGGTGAAGCCGCTCATGCCCACGGTGGAGCCGGCGGGAATCAGGGCGGCGGCGTCCTGGGCGGACATCAGCTTGGAGCGCAGGGATTGGCTGCGGATACGCGACATGGAGCTCTTCAAGGTTACGGCCGGGGAGGGCCTGCAAGGCGGGGCTGGACTTGGGCGTCGCGGTCTCGACGGTCCATTAGACCTTGGTCGAGCTTGCCCGCTTCGTCCATGATCCTCGTCAAATATTCAGAGGGCCGGCTCCGGCGGCTAGCCTGTTTTCGAAAGTCGAGAACAGGAGTAGAACGAACCCATGATCGCCGCTCTCGCCGCCCTGGCCCTGATGTCCGTCCCCCTGCAATCGACGGAGGACCCCGTGGTCGCGGCCGAGGCTGTGGTGGATCGGATGCATGCGGCGGCTTCGCATGCTGACGCCGACGCCTATTTCGGCCTGTTCACGCCCGACGCCCGCTTCATCGGCACCGACGCGACCGAGCGGTGGTCGCTGGCTCAGTTCAAGGTCTATGCGGCGCCCTATTTCTCGCGGGGGCAGGGGTGGACCTATCGGCCCCACGACCGGGTCACGACCCTGGCGCCCGGCGACTGTCGCTGCATCGTCTGGTTCGACGAACTGCTGGACAACGACGCCTATGGGCTGACGCGCGGTTCCGGCGTGCTGCGCCGAACCGAGGACGGCTGGAAGATCGAGCAGTATGTGTTGAGCATGCCCATTCCGAACGACAAGGCGAAGGCCGTGGTGGCTCTGGTTCAGTCTCCGGTCGAGGCCCGGCCTGACGCGGACCCCGCGCACTGATGGATTTTCATGAAGAGGCCTTTGTCCTGTCGGCGCGCGCCCATGGGGACACCGGCGCCGTGGTGGACCTGTTGACCGAAAGCCATGGACGGCGCGCGGCCTATGTGGCCGGCGGGGCGTCCCGCAAGATGCGACCCTTCCTGCAGGCCGGGGCGCGGGTCGTGGCCGACTATCGCGCGCGGACATCGGATCATCTGGGCGGGGCGCGGCTGGAGCCGGTGGGCGAGGGGCCCAGCGCTCTGTTCGACGACGCCCTGGCCCTGACCGGCCTGGCGGCGGCTGCGGGGGTGGCGCAGGGGGCCTTGCCTGAGCGTGAGCCGCATCCCGGCGTCTTCCTGGCCTTTGAGGCATTGATGGGGGCCTTCGCCCTTCCGGACGTCTGGCCGGCCATCTTCGTGCGGTTCGAGGCGGGGCTGCTGGAAGACCTGGGCTTCGGCCTCGATCTGTCGAAATGTGCGGCGACGGGGACGGCGGACGACCTGATCTATGTCAGCCCCCGCACTGGGCGGGCGGTCAGCCGCGAAGCCGGCGCCCCCTATGCCGACAAGATGCTGAGCCTGCCGCCCTTCATGCTGGGGGCGCAGGCGGGGCTGGTCGAGGGCGACGTCAGGGCGGGGTTCGACCTGACCGGCCATTTTCTGGAACAGTTCGTCTTCCACCCGCAGAACAAGCCCTTGCCGGCCGCACGGGTCTGGATGCTGGACCGGCTGGCCGAGACGGGACGTCTCTAAGCGACGGCCTCGGATTCAAGCCCCATAGCCAATTCGGCGCGGGGCTCGCTTTCTTGGGCGTCTTGCAGCCTGACGCCGCTGCGTCGCCTGAGCCGTGCTTCAGATCTCGAAAAACAACCGCGGGAAATTCACGCCACGCCCCATGGCGCGTCATGGTTGTGGGGGTCGACTTTCAACGGGGCCACGCGACCCTCCATCCGAGGCCTCAATCGAATGGAAGGAGACAAGCATGGCTATTCCGACCCCGGTGAACGGTCAGATCACCGACGCCGTCACCCAGGCGAATGTGAAGGTCCTTGGCGACGCCCCGGCGATGGCCATGGGCGCGATCTATCAGTCGCTCGCCCACTCCACCGGCATTCTCTACGAGAACGCGACCTCATCGCAGCAGCAGCTGGCGATCGCCGCCCAGGCTGCGACCAACCAGGGCGTCATCCAGATCTACAGCGTCGACACCATGGCCGGCGCGGTCGCCACATCGAAGATCGCCCAGTCCGATACGCCCGACAACATGATGGCCCTTCTGACGGCCCTGCGCGCCGTCGGTCCCACGGCCGCGGTTTCCTGATTTTTCGTCCCGCAAACTCCAAAAGAAGGACTTGAGACATGGCGCTTCCGACACCCGTCAACGGCATGATCACCGACGCCGTCACCCAGGCCAACGTCAAGGTGCTGGGCGACGCTCCGGCCATGGCCATGGGCGCGATCTATCAGTCGCTCGCCCACTCCACCGGCATTCTCTACGAAAACGCCGCCTCTTCGCAGCAGCAACTGGCCATCGCCGGCCAGGCCGCGACCAATCAGGGGGTCATCCAGATCTACAGCGTCGACACCATGGCCGGCGCGGTCGCGGCCAGCAAGATCAGCCAGTCGGACACGCCTGACAATCTGTTGTCCCTGCTGACGGCCCTGCGCGCCACGGCGGCCTGACGCCGCCCCTGGATATCCGTGAAGGCTGCGGCGGGAGACTGGCGCCCGCCGCGCCAACCCCTGGAGGACGACCATGGTCGAGGCGAAGATGAACGAGAAGACGGCGGAAAAATCCGCCCAGACCCTCGGCGACTTCGAGGAGATTCTGAAGATCATGCTGGAGCTCAGCAAGAACCCCGCGACGGCCCCCACGGCGGAATCGGTCGCCAATACCCTGCTGACCGTCATCGGCTCGGGCCCCAGCTTCGCGGCGATGCAGAGCCTGGTGGCCGCCAATCAGGCCAGCGGGATGATGTACCACAACGCCGTCGCCAACCAGCAGACCACCAACATCCTGGGCATGGTCGCGACCATGAACTGCGTCCAGGCGCTGATGGACAAGCCGTCCGTCATCCCTTGGCCGGACATCGGTCCGCGCCGTGAGGAGCCGTTCGAATGACACGCGAGGAAAAGCGATTGAGAACCGAAGAAGGGCTGGCCGTCGCGGCCTGTCGGGACGACGCCCTGCTGCTGTGCGCCGGCGCCGGCGTGTGCAACGCCGGTCTGATCACCATCATGGCCTCGGCGGACGCCTTTGCTGCGCGTCTGGCCGCCTCGACGCAGCATGCGGCGGAATTGTCGACGCTGCAGATCCGGCAACTGGCGACCAGCCTGGCCGACATGCAGCAGATCCGCACGGTCCGGACCGCCGACGTCGGCGTGCGGTCGGTGTCGCAAGTTCGTCAGGAGCCTGCGCCATCGGCCTTCTACGGCGCGCCGGTCGTCACCTGAGCATCAAGAAAAGGGGGAGGCTTCGTCATGAGCGACACCGTCAACGCACAGATCACCGACGCCGTCACCCAGACCAACGTCAAGGTGCTGGGCGAGGGGCCTGCGGAAGCCATGGCCGTATCGGTTCAGGCGGTGGCGCACGCCACCAGCCTTTCGGTCGAGAACGCCAGCCAGACCCAGGGGGGCATGCAGCAGATCAACAACGCCGCCGTCGGCGCCCTGATCGCCAAGATCCTCGAAATCGCGGTCTGAGCCATGGCCTATCCGACCGCCGTGAACAGCCAGATCACCGATGCGGTGACGCAGCAGAACCTGATGGTCCTGGGCGCCGCATCGACGATCGCCATGGGCTCGATCTACCAGAGCGCGGCCCATTCGACGGCGATCGTGTTCGAGAACGCGGTCCAGGCCCAGCGCCAGGCCTCGATCTGCGCCCAGGCCGCCACCAACCAGGGCGTGATGCAGGTCTATGAGATGGGCAGCATGGTCTCGGCCATCGCCACCACGCGGATCGCCGCCCGACCGCCGACGCCCAGCCCGCTCGAAAACGCCCTTGTTCTGCTTATCGCCGCCAAACTGCTGAATCTCTAGAATTGTCAGGATCTGAACCATGGCCGCCGACACGCCCGTCAACTCGCAAGTCACCGACGCGGTCACCCAGACCAACGTCAAGGTGCTGGGCGAAGCGCCGGCCCAATCGATGGCGCTGGTCTATCAGAGCATGGCCCATTCGATTTCCCTGGCCATGCAGAACGCCCAGCAGGCGCAAGGGGGGCTGCAGCAGATCGGCAACGCCGTCACCTCCAGCGCCGTCACCATGATCATGAACGCGGCGCAGAAATAGCGCCTTCATCTGAAACGAGAGCTTTCGCGCCGTGACCGAACCGACCGTCAACAGCCAGATCAAGGACGCCGTTCAGACCTCGACGAACTGGGCGCTGGGCTTCGCGCCGCTCGAGCAGGGCACCCCCTCGACCTCGACGCGCGTCTCGGCCGGCGGCGCCATCGCCTACGACAAGGCCACCCAGGCGGCGGCTCTGTCGGTGCAGGACGCCGCCGATTACCAGCGCAACATGCTGTCCATCAGCACCACCGTCCAGGGCAAGGCCATGGCCATGATGCTGGCGTCGGGCGGGATGAACGAACCGGCGCTTGTCGCCTACGCCATGGCCCTGGTCAGTTCGTTCGCGGCGCCGATCGCGGCGGGCCTGGCGGCCGAATCCGTCACCACGGCGGTCAGGACCTTTCCCAGAAACTAGTCGAAGAGAGAGAAGGAGCAGCCATGTCCCGTTTGACCCTATCGAAGATGAGCGACGCCGAGGCCGTCGTTCAGGAAGCGCAGACGCTGGAATGGGAGACGCGATGCGAGACCGAGCGGTGGAGCGACGCCGCAGAAGACAGATCCTCCGCCGAAGGGTTTGAGGAAAGCCAGTCCAGATATCGGGAACTGCGTGCTGCGGCGGAGGCGATGGTCGCCATCCTGTACCGGATGCAGGAGCCGTTGCTGACCGATCCCTATGCGCCCTGGGCGGCGAAGTTGATGGTCAAGGCGCGCGGCCTGTTGACCGATATCGAAGACGGCGAGTTGGTCGAGAAGATCTCGTTCGTCTCCGCCGGCTCCGACAAGGAATGAGGCCGGACAGGAAGGTTTGATGACCGACGATTCTCCATCGCCTGAGGCCGCCGCCGGCGAGCCGCAGGTTCCGGCCGCAGATCCCATTGTCGTGGCGGCTCGGCGGATGGTCGCCGAGGTCTTCAGGACCTCGGCCGCGCGTCTGCCGGAGTTGCTGGCGGCTCAGTCGCCGCCGGACACGCCGATTCCCCAGTTCACCGAGGCCATGATCGAGCAGCTTCAGGCGCAGCTGACGCGGGCTCTGGGGCTGCCGCCCGATGAAGACGGATCCGCCCGATGACGGATGCGCAAGGGGCGACGGGGCGGCATCTCTATGACTCCATATCGGAGCAGAAACACACGGTCGTCGACAGTTTCGCCGATCAGCGCGAGCTGTTGAAACGGGCCGTGGCCGAGCAACGCCTGGCGGCCATGCCCGAGGACATGCAGCGCGCGGCGAGGGGGCCTTCCGCCCAGGTCAGTCTCGAGATCGTCGAGGCCCTGCAGAAGATCATCGCGCGCGAGGTGACGCGGCAGTTGGACCTCGCGATCTGCGCAATGATCGAACGGACCGCCGCATCGCCATCGGCCGCCGCACCGGCTGACGGGGCGTCAGGCGGCCAGTAGCCGTCAGTATCTTCCAGCACCGCATCAAACGGCTTCACAAAAAGCAAATACACCCGTCTAAGTAGTGATAACGGGGTTCTTGCAAACTCTGGTTGATGCGACGTCGGTGATCCAGAATCGCCACGAGACCTCGATCGATACGCCCCGTTGGTTCTGCCAGGCCAAGCGTAGGGGGATGAGCTCGCTTTGGGCTTGACGGTCGCTCCCCACGCCGAGGGGGAGTGACGAATATGAATGTCGTCCGGTTGTTTCCGGATTGGGAGACGCAAGGCGAGGAAGAGAGGGCGCCCGCGACGGCTGCGCCGCCTGAGCGGCGTTCTGCTTCCCATCCTTCAGCGCCGCGCACCCCGTCTCCGGTCGAGGTTCTGGCCCGAGCGGCCGGCGGCGATCGGGGCGGGGGTCCAAAAGCCGGGTTGACGCCTGCGGGCGTGATCGCGCGCGCTCTGGACCGGCCGCCGTCGATGGACCGTTTCTGGGCGATCTGGATGGCGCATCAGAACAGTCTGCGGCATCGAAGCCTGCGGCTCTCCGGCGGGAATCGGGCCGACGCCGAGGACGCGTTGAGCGCGGCCATGGTGCGGGCGGCCCAGGCCTTTGACCGCCAGCCGGTGCAGAACCCCGGGGCCTGGCTGGTGCGGATCCTGCACAACGCCTGCATGGATCAGCACCGCCAGAACGCCAATCGCATTCCCATCGTGGCAGAGGACGTCGATCTGCCGCCGCCGTCCGCCGCCGCCTGGGTCAAGGCGGCGCCCTCGCCGGAAGAGGCGCTGTCGCAACAGGAAAGCGACGCGGCCTGGGGGCGGGCCATGAACGCTCTTCCGGCCGCTCTGGTCGAGCCCTTGCGGCTCCATCTCGACGACTGGAGCGACGAACGGATCGCCGCCCATCTGAACATCAGCCGGGAACTGGTCCGCAAGCGTCGCCAGTTGGCGAAGAACCGGTTGAGACTGCTGCTGGATCTCTAGCCGAAGGTGAAGGCGAAGACCTGGACGCCGGGGTCGAGGAATTCGATCTCGAAGGTGCGTTCGCGAACGGCGCCGGACTGGCGGATCAACTGATACAGGCGCTGCTGGTCGATGCGTCCCACGCCCTGGGCGTCGATGTCGGACCCGGCGTCCACGCCCGGCGCCTGGCCGTCGATCAGGACGCGGAAACGCGGCATGGCGCCGTTGGACCCGGGCCCCATGACCAGGTGCAGGTCGCGCGCCTTGAAGCGGAAGGACAGCCGGCCGCCGGACGCCGCCAGTTCGGCGTGCTCGCGCGTCACGCGCCAGCGCCCGACCAGGCTCCAGTCGTTGAGGTGCAGCGGGCTGGCCACATAGGCCTTGGCCACATCCCGGGCGAGGCCGCCCGGCGAGCGGAAGTTTTCGGCGCGGGCGTAGCCGACATAGGTTTCGGGCGAGCCGAGCTGGTTCATGTCGGCGGCGGCCTCGGCGCCCTGGGCCTGGACCTGGACCACGTCCGCAGCGACGTCGGCGGCGCCCGCCTCCTTGAGCAGTTGCTGGATAACGCGTTCCGAGCCCTCATAGTCGCCCTCGCCGAAATGGTGGTGGCGGATGCGGCCCTGGGCGTCGATGAAATAATGGGCCGGCCAGTACTGGTTCTTGAAGGCGCGCCAGATGGCGAAGTCGTTGTCCATGGCGACCGGATAGTCGACGCCGAGGCGGCGCACCGCGTCGCGGACGTTGGCCTCGGACTTCTCGAAGGCGAACTCGGGCGTATGGACGCCGATCACGACCAGGCCCTGGTCCTTGTACTTCTCGGCCCAGGCGCGGACGTAGGGCAAGGCGCGCAGGCAGTTGATGCAGGAGTAGGTCCAGAAATCGACCACCACCACCTTGCCGCGCAGCTGTTGCGGCGTCAGGGGCGGGGAGTTGATCCAGGTGGTGGCCCCGGTAAATGCGGGCAACTGGCCCTCGACCGGGAGGTTCGCCAGATCCGTCGGCGCCGCGTTCATCGGCGCGCCGCGACCGATGCCGCTCAGCAGCGCCTGTTCGAGACGGCCGGTGCTTCCGGCCGAAATCCGGGTCAGCAGGCCCGTGTCCAGGCCCAGGCCGATGGCGACCACGCCAATCAGCACCAAGGCGCCCAGGCCGCGCCGCACCCATTCGCCGACGCCCAGCGCGCCCTTCATGGCCTTGAACACCCGTCCGCCGACCAGCAGCGCCAAGGCCAGGGAGGTGGCGGCGCCCGCCGCATAGGCCAGCAGCAGAACGGTCGAGCCGACGCCCGCGCCCTGCAGGGCCGCGCCGGTCAGGATGACGCCCAGGATGGGGCCCGCGCAGGGCGCCCACAGCAGGCCGGTGGCCACGCCCAGCAACAGGGAGGCGCGGACGTCGCCCTGGTCTGCGGAGCGGCGCTCGACGCGATCGGTCAGCCAGGAACCGGCCGCCACAAACGGCCGCATCAGCCGATCGCCGATGGAGGGCACAAGCAGGCTGAGCCCCAGGACGGCCATGACCGCAAGCGCGATCCAGCGACCGACCTCATTGGCGCGCACGGCCCAGCCGCCGCCCAGGGCCGCCAGGGTCGCAACCCCGGCGAAGGTGACCGCCATGCCGACCAGCAGGGGCAGGCCGTTGCGCACGAACGGCCGGCCGGCGCGGGCGAAGACGAAGGGCAGGACGGGCAGGATACAGGGGCTGACGATGGTCAGGGCGCCGGCCAGATAGGAGAGCAGGAACAGGAACATGAAGGCGGGCCTGACGTGACGGGGTCACTCACATACGAAGCCGGGAGGCGTTCGGTTACCCTTCGGCGTACGATCTCCCACAGATAGACGCCCTGTCCCTGCTCGAACGGGCTAGACTTCGCACTTCCGATCCCCGATTCGCTGGCCCATGACGATCCACGCTCCGCCGCCGGAAGGCGGCCGTATCATCGACGAGCCGATGGAGACGGCCCTCAGCCGTCGCTATCTGGCCTACGCCCTGTCGACCATCACCAACCGCGCCCTTCCCGATGTTCGCGACGGGTTCAAGCCCGTGCACCGGCGCATCCTGTACGCCATGCACCAGATGCGGCTGAACCCGCAGGCGGCGGCGCGCAAATGCGCCAAGGTCGTCGGCGAGGTCATGGGTGGATACCACCCGCACGGCGACGCCTCGATCTATGAAGCCCTGGTGCGTCTGGCCCAGGATTTCGCCCAGCGCTATCCGCTGGTCGACGGCCAGGGGAACTTCGGCAATATCGACGGCGATAGCGCCGCGGCCATGCGCTACACCGAGTGCAAGCTGACGCCGGCGGCCGTGCTGCTGCTGGACGGGATCGATCAGGACTCGGTCGATTTCCGCGCCACCTACGACGATCAGGACGAGGAGCCGGTGGTTCTCCCGGCCGGTTTCCCCAACCTGCTGGCCAACGGCTCGTCGGGCATCGCCGTGGGCATGGCGACGTCGATTCCGCCGCACAATGTCGGCGAACTGATCGACGCCTGCCAGATGCTGCTGGACCGGCCCGAGGCGACGACCGAGGAACTGGTGCAACTGGTCCCCGGACCCGACTTCCCGACCGGCGGGGTCGCCGTGGAGGGCCACGCTTCGATCCTGGACGCCTATGAGACGGGCCGGGGCGGGGTGCGGCTGCGGGCGCGCTGGGAGACTGAAGACCTGGGGCGCGGCGTGTGGCGGATCATCGTCACCGAGATGCCGTACCAGGTGCAGAAGTCGCGCCTGATCGAGGCGCTGGCGGACCTGATCGAGCACAAGAAGGCGCCCCTGCTGGGCGACGTGCGCGACGAGTCGGCCGAGGACATCCGCCTGATCCTGGAGCCCAAGAACCGCACCATCGAGCCCGAGATGCTGATGGAGAGCCTGTTCAAGCTGTCGGATCTGGAAGTGCGCTTCCCGATCAACATGAATGTGCTGGATGCAGACGGCACCCCCCGGGTCATGGGGCTGAAGGCCTGTCTGAGGGCCTTCCTGGATCACCGGCGCGAGGTCCTGAACCGCCGGTCGCAGTGGCGGATCGCGCGGGTCGAGAAGCGGCTGCACCTGTTGGAAGGCCTGCGCATCGTCTTCCTCAACATCGACGAGGTGATCCGCATCGTTCGCGAGGAGGAACAGCCCAAGGCCGTCCTGATCGCGCGCTTCGGCCTGACCGAGGTCCAGGCCGACTTCATCCTCGACACCCGGCTGCGTCAGTTGGCGCGTCTGGAAGAGATGACGATCGAGAAGGAGTTCAAGGAACTCTCGGAAGAGCTGGCGCACCTGCAGGCCCTGACGTCTTCGGAAGGCAAGCAGTGGAAGGCCATCTCCAAGGAGCTGGAGGCTGTGCGCAAGGCGCTGATCTCGCCGCGCCGGACGACCATCGCCGACGCCGTCGACACCTCGGCCTTCGTCGCGCCCGAGGCTTTTATTCCCCGCGAGGCCATCACCGTCATCCTGTCGGAACGCGGCTGGATTCGCGCCGCCAAGGGCAAGGTCGAGGATCCGTCGGAGCTGAAGTTCAAGGAAGGCGACCAGCTGGCCTATCTGGTGCCGGCCTATACGACCGACAAGCTGCTGGTGGGGGCGTCGGACGGGCGGATCTTCACCATCGGGGCCGACAAGCTGGCGTCCGGTCGCGGGCATGGCGAGCCGCTGCGGCTGATGATCGACCTGGATGAGAAGGCCGAGATCATCAACGTCCTGGCGCACCAGCCGGGCGGGAAGCTGCTGATCGCGTCGAAGGCCGGCTATGGCTTTATCGCGCCTGAAGACGACACCCTGGCCCAGAAGCGGGGCGGCAAACAGGTGCTGAACGGCGAGATGCTGGCCATGCTTCGCATCCCGCAGACGCCGACTGCCGATCACGTCGCGACGATAGGCGAGAACATCAAGACCCTGATCTTCCCGCTGGACGAACTGCCCGAGATGGGACGCGGCAAGGGCGTGCGGCTGCAGAACTTCAAACAGGGCGGTCTGGCCGACGTCACCGTGTTCAACGCCGAACAGGGGCCGGAATGGGCCGACGGCGGCGGACGCCGTCGCAACTGGCCCGACTGGAAGGACTGGCTGGGCAAGCGCGCCGGCGCCGGCCGTCAGGGGCCGCGGGGCTTGAGGAAGTTCAGGTAGAGTTGGCCTCTCCCTCCCCCTGCGGGGGAGGGGGGCGGAGGCGTAGCCGAAGCCGGGTGGGAAGGGCCGGGCGATACTTCGCTGTTGCTCCGTTGGTGCGCTGCTGCCGGGCCGCCCCCACCCCGTCGCTGCGCGACGCCCCTCCCCGGTCGGGAAAGAGAGGCGATGGCGGCTAGTCTTCCAGCCGCGCCCAGCCGAGCTTGCCCAGCACTTCCATCGGGCGAAAGCCCGACTTGTAGTCCATCTTGGCGGAGCCCTGGACCCAGTAGCCCAGATAGACGAAGGGCAGGCCGACCTGGGCCGCCTGGCGGACGTGGTCGAGGATGGCGAACCGGCCCAGGCTGCGGCGCTCCATCGTCGGATCATAGAAGCTGTAGACCATCGACAGACCGTCCTTCAGCAGGTCGGTCAGGGTGACGGCGACCAGATCGCCCGGTCCGCCGTCGGTCGAGGCCAGGCGATATTCGATCAGATGGGTGCGAACCGTCGTGTCCTCGACCATGGCGACATAGTCGAGCCAGCCCATGTCGCTCATGCCGCCGGTCGGGTGGCGGGTGGTCAGATAGCGGCGCAGCAGTTGGAACTGTTCGGTCGTGGCCTCGGCCTCGACCAGGCTGCGCGACAGATCCGCGTTGCGGGTCAAAACCTTGCGCTGGGACCGGGTGAAGGCGAACTCGGGCACGGGCAGGCGGACCGAAACACAGGCGTCACAGGCTTCGCAGGCCGGGCGATAGGCGATGTTCTGACTGCGGCGAAAACCGGCGATGGTCAGTTCGTCATTGACGTGGGCGCCGTCCGAAAAGGGCAGGTTGGCGAAGACCTTGCGCTCGGTCTTGCCGGGCAGATAGGGACACGGCGCGACCGAGGTCATGAAGAACCGGAGCTGTCGTGTCGGAACATGCTGCGTCACGGCGCTAGATCCGCACCCGATCTTGCCGAGAGTGTGACGGTCGAAGGCTCATTCCGGGATTTGGCGTCATTCCTCGCCGGGCCGCAAGCGCGTTCGCGCCACAGCCGAGCGGGATCACAGCGAGGTGTCCATCGGCAGGACCGGCGCCTCGCGCAGCAGGACGATGGCGATGCGGCGGTTGCCGGCCAGGGTCGGGTCGTCGGGATAGAGGGGGTCCGAACCCGCTTTGCCGGCGACGGAATAGACCCGGTCGGCGTCCACGCCGGCGCTCTGAAGCACCAGACGCGAACCGTTGGCCCGTTCCGAGGACAGGGTCCAGTCGGCCGGACCGCTGGCGCGATTGGAGCCGGGCGTGGCGCTGGTGTGGCCGGTGATGGAGATGCGGTTCGGCAGCTGGTTGATGACCTTGGCCACGGCGCGCAGCAGGACCTGAGCCCGGGCGTTCGGCCGGGCCGAGTTGTTGTCGAACATCGAGCGGCCCTCCTGATCGACCAACTGGATGCGCAGGCCCTCGGGCGTCTGATCGACGATCAGCTGTTTCGACAGCTCGGCCAGTTCCGGCATCGACTGCATGGCCTGACGCAGGGATTCGGCGGCGCTGGCGAACTCCGCCGCCTCGCGCTTCTGGATCTCGGCCTGGAGCGCGGCCTCGCTGGCCGATGCGAGATTGGTGCTGGATCCGACGGCTGCGGCGTCGGCCGGGGCCTCGGGCGCGAGTTGCTCAAGCACCGACTGGGATCCGGAGCTCTTGGGGCCGTCGTCGCCCAGGGCCGTGCCGCCCAGTATGCCGCCCGAACCGGAGGTGGTTTCGGAAACGCTGGCCGGAGCGAAATACTCGGCTATGCCCTTCTTCTGCTCCGGATCGGTCGTGTTGATCAGCCACATCAGCAGGAAGAAGGCCATCATGGCGGTCACGAAGTCCGCATAGGCCACCTTCCAGGCGCCGCCGTGGTGGCCGCCGCCGGAGACCTTCTTGACCTTCTTGATGAGGATCGGACGATCGCTCACGGACATGGACGCACCCCGGGAATTTACTGTCCCAATGTGGGGCGCCGAGGTTAACCGGGCGTTGATCCGCGCCACAGCGGCTTGAACCCCCGCTCGACCCGGCCTAGTCCGTGCCCTGAAACACGGAGCCTGTCATGAAGATCGCATTCGCCGGCCTGGGCGTCATGGGCGCCCCGATGGCGCGTCACCTGGTGCAGGCCGGCCATGATGTCGTCGGCTTCAACCGCACCATATCCAAGGCGCAGGCCTGGGCCGAGGCGACGGGCGGCCGCTTCGCGAAGACGGTGGCCGAGGCGGCGCACGACGTCGATCTGTTCATCCTGTGCGTCGGCAATGACGACGACGTGCGCGCCGTCGTGACCGAGGGGCTGCCGCATCTGGCTGAAGGCGCTGTGATCGTTGATCACACGACGACGTCGGCGAAGGTGGCGCGCGAGATGGCGGCGTTGGCTGAAGGGCAGGGGCGGCGCTTCGTCGACGCCCCGGTGTCGGGCGGCCAGGCGGGCGCCGAGAACGGCCAGCTCAGCGTCATGGCGGGCGGCGACGCCGGGGCCCTGGCCAAGGCGGAACCGGCGCTCCAGGCCTATTCCAAGGCGATCAAGCATATGGGGGCGGCCGGATCGGGCCAACTGACCAAGATGGTCAATCAGATCGCCATCGCCGGGGTGGTCCAAGGCCTGGCCGAGGCGGTGCATTTCGCCCAGGTCGCAGGCCTGGACACCGACGCCGCCTTTGACGCCGTCTCCAAGGGCGCGGCCCAGAGCTGGCAGATGGACAACCGCTGGAAGACGGCCGCCAGAGGCGAGTTCGAATTCGGCTTCGCCGTCGACTGGATGCGCAAGGATCTGGGCCTGGTGCTGGACGAGGCGCGGTCGAACGGGGCGCGTCTGGCCCTGACGGCCCTGGTCGATCAGTTCTACGCCGAGGTCCAGGCCATGGGCGGAAATCGCTGGGACACCTCCAGCCTGGCGGCGCGGCTTCAGTCGAAGGACTGAAGCCGCTCAAGAGAAGCCGCGGATCAGACCGCTTCCCAGCCCTTTTCGACGGCCCAGACGGCGAAGGCGTAGTCGTGGGCGACCTCTTTCAGATAGTCGAACCGCCCGGCCGCGCCGCCGTGTCCCGCCTCCATGTTGATCTTCAGCAGCACAGGCTTGCCCGAGGTCGTCGCCGGACGCAGCTTGGCGACCCATTTTTCAGGCTCCCAATAGGTGACGCGGGGATCGGACAGGCCGCCGGTCGCCAGGACGGCCGGATAGGCTTTCGCCCCCACCTGATCATAGGGGCTGTAGCTCATCATATAGTCGTAGGCCTCCGGGTCCTCGATCGGATTGCCCCATTCGGGCCATTCCGGCGGCGTCAGCGGCAGGGAGACATCGCTCATGGTGTTGATCACATCGACGAAGGGCACCTGGCCGATGACGCCGGCCCACAGGTCGGGGCGCATGTTGTTGACGGCGCCCATCAGCAGGCCGCCGGCCGATCCGCCTTGGGCGACGATGTGTCCGGCGGTCGCGTATTTCCGGTCGATCAGGTGTTCGGCGGCGGCGATGAAGTCGGTGAAGGTGTTCTTCTTCGTCATCCGGCGGGCGTCCAGGAACCAGCCCCAGCCCTTGTCCGAGCCGCCCCGGATATGGGCGATGGCGTAGATCCAGCCGCGATCGACCAGCGACAGCCGGTTGGTCGAGAAACTGGCCGGCATGGGGATGCCGTAGGAGCCGTAGCCGTAGAGCAGCAGGGGCGCCGAACCGTCCACCGGCGTGGATTTTCGACGCAGCACCGTGACCGGCACCAGCTGTCCGTCCGAAGCGGGGGCGTTCAACCGCTCGACCACATAGTCCGCAATATTGTGGCCCGACGGGATCTCCTGCGTCTTGCGCAGGGTCCGCTCGCGCGTCGCCATGTCGTAGTCGAAGGTCTGGGTCGGGGTGGACGGCGAATTGTAGCTGTATCGCGTGTTGGTCGTCTCGAACTCGGACGCGCCGGACAGCGACAGGGCGAAGGCGGGTTCATCGACGGCGATCTCGTGTTCGGCGCCGGCGCGGTCGCGGATGATGATCCGGGTGTTGGCGTCGGCCCGTTCCTGGCGAGCCAGGTGATCCTTCGTCAGGTCCAGGCCTTCGATGAAGCGGCCGGGCGTGTGCGGCACCAGGTCGGTCCAGTGGGCCTTGGCCGGCGTTGCGGTCGGCGCCTGGACGATCTTGAAGTCGATGGCGTCGTCCGCATTGGTTCGGATCACCCAGCGGTCGCCCCAGTGATCGGCGTCGTAGCGGAGGGCCACCACGCGGGGCTCAAGAATAACGGGTTCGGCCGTGGGCGTCGCGGCCGGAATGTAGCGCGCTTCCGACGTCTCCTGGTTCTGGATGCCGATGACGATGAACTGGTCGTCGGCGGTGCGGCCGACGCCGATGAACATGCCGTCGTCGGCCTCTTCATAGACCAGGGTGGCTTCGCCGCCGCGCGCCGGGCGACGGAAGATCTTGTCCGGGCGACCGTTGTCGTCGCGATTGGTCCAGAAGATCCACTGGCTGTCGGGCGAGAAGACGAAGTCGCCGGTGGCGCTGTCGATCACGTCGGGCAGCACTTCGCCGGTCGCCAGGTCCTTGACGTAGATCTTGTGGACCTCGGAGCCCTGGGCGTCCTCGGCATAGGCGAACAGGCTGTGGTCCGGGCTGTGGCTCGCGGCCGACACTTCCGAATAGGCCTTGCCCTCGGCGAGTTCATTGGCGTCGAGGAGCAGTTGAGGCGTGGGCGCGACGACGAAATTCTTCGTCACCGGCTGACCGTCCACCATCCACGCGCCCTGGCGTTCGACGCGCATGTAACGGGGATGCTGGTCGCCGGTGCGGTATTCGACGTAGTAGTTCCAATCGCCGTCCGGGGCCGGAACCGAGCTGTCGTCTTCCTTGATGCGACCGCGCATCTCGGCGAACATCGCCTGCTGCAGCGGCAGGGTGGAGGCCATCATGGCCTCGCGGTAGGCGTTCTCCGCCGTCAGATGTTCCTTGACCTCGGTCTTGATCAGGGTCGGGTCGCGCAGCACGGCCTGCCAGTTGTCGTCCTTCATCCATTGATATTCGTCGGTCCGGGTGCGGCCCAGTTGTTCGATGACGACAGGGATCTTCTTGGCGACGGGGGGCTGGGGCATCGAGGGTCCGGTAGTCTGAGCGGGCTTGGCGAGGGCGGGGGAGGCGACCGCGACGGCGGTTGCGGCGGTCGAGACGATCAGTTGGCGACGGTTCACTGGTTGGGCCCCCTTGTTCGGACCCGAACCTTGTGCGTGGCCCATGGCGGCGTCAAATGAAGAAAAGCCGGGAAAGGCGCTTTGCCTTGATGTTCGACCTCCAGACCCTGCCGACGACCTCCGCCGAGGCGACACAGACCGTGTCGCGTTCGGCCAGAGACCTGACCGTGACCATGATCCGGGCGACGGTCCAGATCGACCAGCCGAACGGCGACGGCACGCGAACCGTGGGCGCCGGTTTTCTGTTGAATGCGCCCCGCGCGGACGGCACGCCGCGCACCGTTCTGGTCACCGCCGATCATGTGCTGAGTCGGATGCCTGACAGCGAGGCGCGGATCGGATGGCGCGTCGAACTGCCGGACGGGGGATGGCGTTTCGATCCCCAGCCGCTGATCATTCGGGACGCAGACTCTGACCCGCTATGGACCAAGCCGGACGACCGCGACATTGCGGTCATGGAGATCAGCGCGCCGGCCGCCTTCGCCCGTGACGCCATTCCGATCGCATGGCTGGCGGACAGGGAGGCGTTCGACGCAGCCGCGGTCGGGCCGGGCGACGCTATGCGGACGCTGGGCTTTCCCCGGGGGCGGTCAGCCAACCGCGCCGGGTTTCCGATCCTGCGCGTCGGGCGGATCGCATCCTGGCCGCTGACTCCGATCAGCGCCTTTCCGACCTTCCTGCTCGATCTGGCCGTCTTTCCGGGCGACTCGGGCGGACCGGTGTTCTGGACGCCGGCGACGCAGGTGTCGCCGGTCCATCCGTGTGTCGCGGGGGTTCTGACCCAGGAAGTCATCGTCCAGGACGAACGTCTGAGGATCGGCGTGGTGGTCCACGCCGACTATATCCGTGAGGCGGTGGACCTGCTGGACCAGAAGGCCGCGCCGGCGCCCTGACGCCGCCGCCTCAGCCCGTCAGGGCTTCGGCCGTCAACCGCTTCAACAGATCGCCGCCCTGGCCTACGGCCGCCAGGCGGCTGGAGACATGGCCCAGCACATTGGCGGCATAGACCTCATACAGGTCCAGCTTGCCCTGCAGCCACACGGGGTCGCCCTCGCCGGCGTCGAGTCGCGCCTTGGCCGCCAGGGCGCCCTTGGCCAGCATCCATCCGCCGACCACGTCGCCCAGCAGTTTGAGATAGGCGTCGGCGGCGGCCAGGACATCGGCGGCCGCCTCGGCCTCGGCCTTGCGATCAAGCAGCCACAGGGTGGCGTCCTGAACCGCCTCGATCCCCGTGGCGAACCGTTCCAGCGGCTTGCCGGAATAGAGGTGGGCCAGGTCCGCCAGGGTCGCCTTCATGTCGGCGATCAGAGCCCGGGCCGCTTTCCCGCCGTCCATCGACAGCTTGCGGCCCACCAGGTCCATGGCCTGGATGCCGTTGGTGCCTTCGTAGATCGGTGCAATCCGGGCGTCGCGGTAATATTGGGCGGCGCCCGTCTCCTCGATGAAGCCCATGCCGCCGTGGATCTGGACGCCCAGCGACGCCACCTCGC
Organism: Brevundimonas sp. TSRC1-1; assembly: GCF_049898245.1. NCBI lineage: Bacteria > Pseudomonadati > Pseudomonadota > Alphaproteobacteria > Caulobacterales > Caulobacteraceae > Brevundimonas > Brevundimonas sp. TSRC1-1. Next base: position 145,388 of record NZ_JAFCXI010000003.1, on the reverse strand, counting down.
AGCCGACGTCGGTGGACCAGGCCTTGGCGATGGGGGTGAACAGGTCCTCGCGGGCCTTCCAGCGCCGACGATCCTCCTCAGTTCCGGCATGACGGGCCAGGTCGGCGGCGACGCCGGTCGACAGGCAGATGGCGCGGGCGGCCGAGGTCTTGGCCTTCATCACCCCCAGCATGCGCCGCACGTCGGGATGGTCGAAGATCGGAGCATTGGCCTCGCCGGTCCAGACCGAGCGGCCCTGACGACGGTCCAGCGCATAGGCCAGGGCGTGCTGATAGGCGCGCTCGGCGATGCCCACGCCCTCGACCCCGACGGCGAGGCGGGCGGCGTTCATCATCACGAACATATGGGCCAAGCCCTCGTTCGGGCGGCCGACCAACTCGGCGCGGGCGCCTTCATAGCTCATGACGCAGGTGGGGGAGGCGTGGATGCCCAGCTTGTGTTCGACCCCGACCGGGCGGAAACCGTTGCGGTCGCCCAGGCTGCCGTCGTCATTGACCGCGAACTTGGGCGCCAGGAACAGGCTGATGCCCTTGGGGCCCTTGGGCGCGTCGGGCAGGCGGGCCAGCACCAGATGGATGATGTTGTCGGTGGCGTCGTGGTCGCCCCAGGTGATGTAGATCTTCTGGCCGTTCAGGGCGTAGGTGCCGTCGCCGTTCGGCGTCGCCGTGGTGATCAGAGACCCCAGGTCCGAGCCGGCGCCCGGTTCGGTCAGCACCATGGCGCCGGTCCATTCGCCGCTGACCAGCTTGGTCAGATATTTGACCTTCTGTTCCTCGGTCCCGACCTGGTCCAGCGCCTCGATGGCCGCCAGCGACAGCATGGGGCACAGGCCGAAGGCCATATTGGCGGCGTGAACGGTCTCATAGGCCGCCAGCTCCAGCGCCTTGGGCAGGGCCTGGCCGCCGACCTCGACCGGAGCCGACAGGCCGGTCCAGCCGCCGGCGGCGAACTGGCGATAGGCGTCGGCGAAACCGGGGGCGGCCGTGACTGCGCCGTTCGCATAGTGCGAGCCCTGCTGGTCGCCGATGCGGTTCAATGGGGCCAGCACCTCCTCGGAAAACTGTCCGGCGGCTTCCAGCACCGCGCCCGCGACGTCGGAATCATAGTCCGGGAAGGCTCCGGTGGCGGCGACGTCGGCCATGCCGGCGATGGCCTCCAGGGTGAAGGCCAGATCACGAACGGGTGCGCGGTAGCTCATGGGTTTCCTCGATGCATATTCAGGCCTAAGTGCCTCGTCATCGCCCCTCGTCGCAAGCGGCTTGGCGCAAGGCTCTTCGTCGGGGCACAGTGGCGCCCTGCCGCCACGGAAGGGAAGTCATGGCCGAACCTCGCAATCGCTATTCGACGGTGTCGCTGGCGCTGCACTGGATCATCGCCCTGGGCGTGCTGGCCCAGGTGCTGCTGATCACGGCGCATGAGAAGACGGAAGGCGTCCTGTCGGGCCAATTCGTCATGCTGCACAAGTCGGTGGGCATCACCATCCTAGTCCTGACCCTGGCGCGAATCGGCTGGCGGCTGGCGCATCCGGCCATCCCCCTCCCGGGCCACCTGCCGCGCTGGGAAAGATTGGCGGCGCGTGCGACCCATGTGCTCTTCTATGTCGTCCTGATCGCCATGCCGATGACCGGCTGGCTGGCCTCATCGGCGGCCGGGCGGGAGATCGCCTGGTTCGGTCTGTTCGACTGGCCCCTGCTGCCGGTCGGCGGCGGTCGCGAGACGGCGGGTCGGTTCATGGAGGTCCATGAGGTGGTGATGAAGGGCCTGTATGTCCTGATCGCGCTTCATGTGCTGGGTGCGCTGAAGCATCAATTCATCAATCGTGACAATGTGCTGCACCGGATGATCCCGCTGATCCCGCGTCGGCCATGACCCAAAGGTCCGGCGATACGGCCGATCAGGCGGCCACGGCCCTGCGCCGGGGCGAACTGATCCTGCTGCCGACCGAGACCGTCTATGGCCTGGGCGCCGACGCGGGCAACGCCGAGGCGGTGGCCGCCATCTTCCAGGCCAAGGGAAGGCCGCGCTTCAATCCCTTGATTTCTCATGTCGCCGACGCCGTCGCGGCCGAGGCTGTCGGGGTGTTCGACGTCTCGGCCCGGGCGCTGGCCGAGGCCTTCTGGCCGGGGCCCTTGACCCTGGTGACGCCGGTGCGGGACGGAGGGCGGGTCTGTGATCTGGCCCGGGCCGGGCTGGACAGCGTGGCCATCCGGGTTCCGGGCCATGCGGCGGCGCGGGCGGTGCTGTCGGCCTTTGGCGGGCCGGTCGTGGCGCCCTCGGCCAATCGGTCGGGACGGCCCAGTCCGACGAATTTCGCCGATGCGGTGGAGGAGACGGGGTTCGCCGTCACGGCGGCCGTGGACGGCGGCCCCTGCGCGGTGGGGCTGGAGAGCACGGTCGTGTCGGTGCTGGGCGGGCGGGTGTCGCTGCTGCGGCCGGGCGCGGTGACCCGCGCCGAGATTGAGGCCGTGGTCGGGCCGCTGGCGGACGGCGGCGACGGGCACAGGTCGCCGGGCCGGCTGGCGGCGCATTACGCCCCCGACGCCCCGGTTCGGATCGACGTCGTCGCGCCTCGTGACGGCGAGATCCTGCTGGGCTTCGGGCCGGGGGCGGGCGATCCGCGCTGGAGCTTGAGCGTCTCGGGCGATCTGCGAGAAGCGGCGGCCAACCTGTTCAGATTGTTCAGGGAAGCGGATCGCACGCATCCCGCGGGCATCGCCGTGTCGCCGATCCCGTCACAGGGTCTGGGCGAGGCGATCAACGACCGTCTGCGCCGCGCCGCCGGCTTTGTCGGCTAGCCGAACCGGGCCTGGAGATCGACGCTGGAGTGCCGCCCGACGCAGGGCAGGCAGGTCTCCAGCCAGTCGTCGGCGGCGGCCCGTCCCCGCGCCTTCAGATCATTGAGGAAGCTCCATTCGGTGTTGAACTTGGACCTCAGCGACAGGTCCGAGAGCCAGCCGTCGGCCTCGATGGCGTGCAGCCGGACCTGACGATAGGACCCGCCGCCGTGTTTCAGCTGGCCCCCGGCGATCATCTCGGCGGCCATGGCGATGGCGCGCAGCTCGGCGACCAGGGGGGCGTTGAAGACGATCTCGTTCAGCCGTTCGACGATGTCGCCGGCGCTGCGCGGCGTCTCGTCGCGAACCATGGCGTTCAGCGTCACCAGCAGGACGTCGTCGGGCGTGTCATCGCCGGTCAGGGGCCACAGCGGCGGATTGGTCAGGTAGCCGCCGTCCCAATAGGGTTCGCCGTCGATCTCGACCGCCTGGAACAGATGGGGCAGGCAGGCCGAGGCCATCAGGACGTCGGCGGTGATCTCGCCGGATTCGAAGATGCGGGCCCGGGCCTGGCGCACGGCGGTGGCGGCGACGAACATCTTTATGTCGGATGCCTGAACCGCGCCGAAATCGACCGCCGCCTTTAGAACCCGTGTCAGAGGGTTGTGATTTAGCGGATTGAATTCATAGGGACTCATGGACATGGCCAGGGTCTCGCCGGCGCGCCATAGCGGGGTGTCCTTGATCCAGTCCGGCGTCTGGGCCGGGTTCCACAGGGTGCTGTCGCCGAAGACGTTGCGGCCGCCCGACTGGTTGATCTCGCGCCACAGTTTGTCGAGGGCGGCGCGGGCGTCGCCGGCGGCGAGACCCGAAACCAGGGCCGCGCCGTTCATGGCCCCCGCCGAGACGCCCGAGACGGCGCGAACCTCCAGCCGGCCGTCCTCCAGCAGCCGGTCCAGAACGCCCCACTGGAAGGCGCCGTGCGCTCCGCCGCCCTGCAGCGCCAGGGACAGGGGCCGTCGTCCCGAGGTCGACGGGACGATGTCCGCCGGTTCGGCGGCCTTGCGTCTGAAGATCGCCATGCCGCCGTCCCCTAGGTCATTGGTCTATTGCGCGGTCCAGCCGCCGTCGATGGAGAAGCTGGCGCCATTGGCCGAGGCGCCCAGGTCGCTGACCAGATAGAGGAAGAGGCCCGCCAACTGGTCGGTCGTCACGAATTTCTTGGTCGGCTGGGCGGCCAGGATGACGTCGTGCAGGACCTGTTCCTTGGAGATGCCGCGGGTGCGGGCCTGGTCGGCGATCTGTTTCTCGACGATGGGGGTCTCGACGAAGCCGGGGCAGATGGCGTTGCAGGTGATATTGTCCTGGGCCAGTTCCAGGGCCACCGTCTTGGTGAAGCCGACGATCCCGTGCTTGGCCGCGACATAGGCCGACTTGAACGGGCTGGCGACCAGGCCGTGGGCCGAGGCCATGTTGACGATCCGGCCGCGCCCCTGGGCCTTCATGATCGGAATGGCCGCCCGTGTGGCGTAGAAGGCCGAGGACAGGTTGATGGCGATGATCTGCTCCCACTTGTCGGTGGGGAATTTCTCGACAGATTCGACGTGCTGGATGCCGGCGTTGTTGACCAGGATGTCGAGCCGGCCGAACTCATGTTTGGCGAAGGCGACCATGTCGGCGATCTCATCGCCGCGCATCATATTGGCCGCGTGATAGCGGACCCGGCCGCTGGAGCCGGCTTCCAGCCCGGCGCGGGTGCGTTCGATCTCGGCCGGATCGCCCAGGCCGTTCAGCACCACGTCGCCGCCGCGCGCCGCCACGGCCCGCGCCAGGGCCAGGCCGATGCCCGAGGTCGAGCCCGAAATGACGGCGACCTGACCCTTCAGGTCGCCGATGTCGCGAAACACCGGGGCGTCGCCGTGTGCGGCGGCTGGTGCGGCGCTGGGGCCCTTGGATGACTTCGACCAGTTGAACATGAATCCGCCCTTCGTGTTTTGTCGAGAGACTAGCGGCAGGACGGGGCGGGGATCAAGAATTTCCCGACCTGATGAATATCCATTCGTTGTCCGTCGAGGCGGCCTTGTCGAACCTGTAGCCGTCGCGGTCGAAAGCCTTCAAGTCCTCGACCCGTTCCACCCGCTCGTCGATGGCGAACCGGGCCATGGCCCCGCGGGCCTTCTTGGCGAAGAAGGAGATGATGCGGCTCTCGCCATTCTTCTCTTCGCGGAACTGGGGGGTGACGACCGGCAGTTTCAGGGCCTTGGCGTCCACGGCGCCGAAATACTCCTGGCTGGCCAGATTGACCAGGGTCGGGTCGGCGTGACCCTCGGCGTCCGCGTTCAGCTGTTTCGAGATCCGGTCGCCCCAGAAATCATAGAGGCTGGACCCGCGCCGGGTCTTGAGCCGCGTGCCCATTTCAAGCCGATAGGGCTGGATTCGGTCCAGCGGGCGCAACAGGCCGTAGAAGCCCGACAGGATGCGCAACCGGTCCTGGGCGAAGTCGAGGGCCTTGGCGCCGAGCTCGCGCGCCTTCAGGCCTTCATAGACGTCGCCGGCGAAGGCGAAGGCGGCCTGTACCCCGTCGGTCGAGTCGGAATCAAAGGCCTTGAACCGTTCCAGATTCAGGGTGGCCAGATCGTCGGATATGCCCATCAGACGACGCAGGTCCGCCTTGGTCTGACGCCGCGCCGTCACGGCCAGGCTGGCCGTGTCGTCCAGAAAGCGGCGGTCCGTGCCGGGAATGGCGGGGTCGGCTTCGGTGAAGTCCAGCCGCTTGGCGGGAGAAAGAACGATCAGCAAGAGGCGGCTCCGTGGTGGCCCGCTGACATAGGGCGCCTTGGTGACGATTTGAACCGGGCGCGATGACGGCGTGGGGGATCGCCCTCGCGCTTTCGCTGCGAAGTTCATGGAGGGCTGGGCGGGGCGCCGGGCCTTCGCCCGGAGTTTGATCTAGAAATACCGTTTCGACGAAGGTTTGACGCCCCGCGCGGTTGGTTGGCCTGCAAGCTCGGGGCGCCGAGCGGTGGCGGTCTTATCGCCTAACCCCATAAGCCTGCGACGGGTCGGCGGTCCCTGCGACGGGTCGGCGGTCCCTGCGAAGAACCGTCCCGAGTGCGATCGAGTATCCCCCTCGACCCTCCGACGGCGTCGTGAGACGCCGCCGGCGCGGGGGAGTTGCACCCCCGCTCCCGTTCCATCCGCTCCCGCCGCCGCAAGGTCGCAGGCCTTACGAGCCCTCCAAGCGACGAGACCGAGGCGGATTATAGGGGACGGGGGAACCCTGGCGGGGAAGTCGGGGCGAGAATCTGACAAGGGGTTGGAATCATTGGAGTGAGACCAGCGTCATTGTGACAGTTGGCGCCGTTCGGGCCCCCTCCGTCTCGCCGGCTTCGCCGGCGATCCACCTCCCCCAGGGGGGGAGGATTTTGGTGTTCGCATTCCTCCCCCCTTGGGGGAGGTGGCGTGGCGCAGAGCGCCGTGACGGAGGGGGCGCGTCGCCGAGCGCTAGAACAGCACCGCCGGGTTCATGATCCGCTTCGGGTCGATGGCGCGGCGCAGGGCGGCCATGGTTTCGATCTCGAGGGGGGATTTGTAGCGTTTGACCTCCTCGGTCTTCAGCCGGCCCAGGCCGTGTTCGGCGGAGATGGAGCCGTCGTAGCTTCCGACAACGTCGTGAACCACTTGCGAGCCTTCCTTCCAGCGACCGATGAAGGCGGGGATGTCCTGGCCCACGCCGGGCAGGATGTCATAGTGCAGATTGCCGTCGCCGACGTGGCCGAAGACCGAGATGCGGGCGCCGGGGTGGAAGCGTTCGACGGCGGCCGAGGCCTCGTCGATGAACTCCGCGATGCGGCTGATGGGGACGGAGACATCGTGTTTCCAGCCGCCGCCCTCGGGCTTCAGCGCCGCCGAATGTTCCTCGCGCAGACGCCAGAAGGCGGCGCGCTGGGCGTCGTTCTGGGCGATGGCGGCGTCGGTGATCAGGCCTTGTTCGAAGGCGACCTCCAGCAGGGCCTCCATCTGGGCCTCGGCGCCGCCGGGCGTGCCCGAGGCGATCTCGATCAGGACGTACCAGTCGGGGGTCGAGTCCAGCGGTTCACGGGTGTCGGGGATGTTCTTGAGCACCAGTTCCATGCCCAGACGCTTCATCAGCTCGAAGGCCTCGACCCCGCCGCCGGTCTCGGCCTTGGCCCGGGCGAGGAGTTCGACGGAGGCGGCGGCCGTCTCCAGTCCGACGACGGCGACGGCGCGCGAACGCATGATCGGGAAGAGTTTCAGGGTGGCGGCGGTGACGACGCCCAGGGTGCCCTCGGCGCCGATCAGCAGCTGTTTCAGGTCGTAGCCGGTGTTGTCCTTCCTGAGGCGTTTCAGGCCGCGGAAGATCTCGCCATTGGGCATGACGGCCTCGAGGCCCAGCACCAGGTCGCGCATCATGCCGTAGCGCAGCACCTGGGTGCCGCCGGCGTTGGTGGAGATGACGCCGCCGACGGTGGCCGACCCCTCGGCCGCGAGGCTGAGCGGGAAATAGCGGCCGGCGGCCGTGGCCGCCTGCTGCGCCTCCAGCAGGGTCAGGCCGGCCTCGACCGTCATGGCGTCGTCCAGGGGGGTGACGTCGCGGACGGCGCGCATCTTGCGAGTCGACAGCAGGACTTCGCCGAAGGGGATCTGGCCGCCGACCAGGCCGGTGCCGCCGCCCTGGGGCGTGATGGCCACGCCTTCGCGGGCGCAGATCGTCACGGCCCTGGCCGTTTCCTCGGTCGACCGCGGGGTCAGCAGGATCGGCGTATGGCCGGTCCAGCGGTTGCGCCATTCGGTCAGGGCCGGGGCGATGACCTCGGGATCCTGGGTCCAGCCGCCCGGACCCAGGGCGGCTTTCAGTTCGTCCAGAACGGCGGGAGAGGGGGCGGGCGTCTGCATGGCTCCCTTTTGTCAGGCGCGAGGGCGAGGTGGAAGGGCCGTCGGCCTCAGACGTCCAGGTCTTCCTTCACGAACTGGGCGTTTTCCTGGATGAACTGGAAGCGGGCGTCGGCGCGCTTGCCCATCAGGCGTTCGACCAGATCCTCGACGCTGGTTTCGGCGTCGGGGACGGTGATCCGGGCCAGGGTGCGCTTCTTCGGGTCCATGGTGGTCTCCTTCAGCTGGGAGGCCATCATTTCGCCCAGACCCTTGAACCGGCCGATCTCGGTCTTCTTGCCCTTGAAGACGGTGGCCAGCAGTTCGTCGCGGTGGGCGTCGTCGCGGGCGTATTCGCTCAAGGGGCCGGCCGAGATCCGATAGAGCGGCGGCAGGGCCATGAAGACCCGGCCCTGGCGAATCGTCTCGGGCATGACCCGATAGAAGAAGGTGATCAGCAGGGCCGCGATATGGGCGCCGTCCACGTCGGCGTCGGTCATGATGACGATCCGCTCGTAGCGCAGGTCGTCGATATTGAAGCGATTGCCGGGCTGGACGCCCAGGGCCAGGGCCAGGTCGGACAGTTCGATATTCTGGCGCAGCTTGTCGGCGGTGGCCGAGGCGACGTTCAGGATCTTGCCGCGCAGGGGCAGGATGGCCTGGGTGGTGCGGTCGCGCGCCTGTTTGGCCGAGCCGCCGGCCGAATCGCCTTCGACGATGAAGAGTTCGGTGCCCTGGGCCGACTGGCGGCTGCAGTCCGACAGCTTGCCGGGCAGGCGCAGCTTGCGGGTGGCGGCGGCGCGCTGGACCTCCTTGTCCTTGCGGCGGCGCAGCCGGTCCTCGGCGCGATCGACGACGAAGCCGAGCAGGGCGTTGGCCTGTTTGGGACTTTCGGTCAGCCAGTGGTCCAGCGGGTCGCGCAGCAGCTGTTCGACCAGCCGGGCGCCCTCGGGCGAGGACAGACGGTCCTTGGTCTGGCCCTGGAATTCGGGATTGCGGATGAAGACGCTGATCAGGGCGCCGGCGTTGGCGGTGACGTCCTCGGCCGTGATGATGGCGGCGCGCTTCTCGTTGGTCAGTTCGCCGTAGGATTTCAGACCCTTGACCAGGGCGGCGCGGAAGCCGGCCTCATGGGTGCCGCCGTCGGGGGTGGAGACGGTGTTGCAGTAGGACTGGATGAAGCCGTCGGCCTCGCCGAAGCCGATGGGCGACCAGGTGACGGCCCATTCGAAGGCGCCCGCCTCGCCCTGACGCTCGGCGCGGCCGGCGAAGGTGGGGGTGACGGTCTCCAGCTCGCCGATCCGATCGATCAGGGCGTCGGCCAGACCGCCGGGGAAGTGGAGCAGGGCCTGGGTCGGTGTGGCGTCGGTGATCCGCTCGGGCGCGCAGGTCCATTTGATTTCGACGCCGCGGAACAGATAGGCCTTGGAGCGGGCCATGCGGAACAGGCGGGCGGGCTTGAAGGCCGCGCCCATGCCGAAGATTTCGTCGTCCGGCTTGAAGCGGATCTGGGTGCCGCGCTTCCTGGACGGCTGGACCTGCTGGATCGGGCCCAGGACATTGCCGCGCGAGAAGGACTGTTTCCACTCGAAGCCGTCGCGCCAGACGGTCACGTCCAGATGTTCCGACAGGGCGTTGACGACCGAGACGCCGACGCCGTGCAGGCCGCCCGAGGTCTCATAGGCCTTGCCGGAGAATTTGCCGCCCGAGTGGAGGACGGTCATCACCACCTCCAGCGCCGACTTGCCGGGATGTTTGGGGTGAGGATCGACCGGGATGCCCCGGCCGTCGTCGCGGACCGACAGATAGCCGTCGGCGTCCAGTTCGACCGTGATCAGCTTGGCGTGACGGGCCACGGCCTCGTCCATCGCATTGTCGAGGACTTCGGCGAACAGGTGGTGCAGGGCGCGTTCGTCGGTGCCGCCGATATACATGCCGGGGCGTTTGCGAACGGGCTCGAGCCCTTCCAGAACCTCGATGGAGGAGGCGGAATAGGCGTTCTGGGCGCCTGCGGTCGGGGCCGGGGCGGTCGGGGCTGCGGCGGCAGGCGTCGGGATTGGTTTTGGCGCAGGGGCGGGCGCAGCCTGGGGCGGCGTCGCCGCAGCAAGTTTGGGCGCCTCGGGCTTGGGCGCCTCGGGCGTGTCGTCAAAAGCGAAGAGGTCGTCGGCCATTCACATAGTCTGAGGCGATTCGGAGCCGGTTCTGGTAGGCGCGTGTCGCCGGTCGAGCAAGCGGCGGTCGCACCGGAACCGGATCGAAGGTCACGGCGCGGGCCAGAATCGCCAGCATCAGCACCCAGGGCAGGTTGGCGTGGGTCAGCAGGACGCTCTCGGACAGGCTGAGGGCGAAGAAGACCGTCAGATAGCCGAGGCTCCAGAAGCCTTCGCGAGCGCCCAGGCCGTTCAGACGGATCAGGATCATGACGGCGGACACGGCCATCAGGGTTCCGACGGCGACTGCGCCGGGCCAGCCCAGCTGGACCAGCAGGTCGATCCAGCCGTTGTGGGCCGAGGGGACGGGCCACTGGGTCTCCAGCCGGATCTCGCGGGCGGGAATGGAATCGACGCCCCAGAAGGCGCTGAAGCCGTAACCGGTCCAGGGGCGTTCGGCGACCTTGCGCATCAGGGCCTCCCAGATCAGGGTCCGGCCGGTCAGGGACGGGTCCTTGCCCAGGGCTTCGAGAATGGCGGCGGAATCGGTGTTCCAGAACCAGGTCCCGACGGCGGCGATCACCACGCCCAGCCAGACGGCCGCGACGGTCACGGCCGCGCCGCCCTGTTTCAGCGTCCACCAGCCGCCGACCATGCCGACGCCCAGCATCCAGCACAGCAGCGAGGTCTTGGACTGGGTGGCCACGACCAGAAGCGTGGTCAGGGCGAAGGTCAGCAGGGCGACCCAGGGCTTGCGCCCGTTTCCGGCCAGATGGTCGGCGGCCAGGCTGGCGGCGGCCGAGACCGCGCCGACCACCATGACCAGGCCCATCTGGTTCTTCTCGTACCAGAGGCCGCGCCACAGACCGGCGTTGTCGTACTGGTGAACCCCGATGCGGGGAAAGGCGAAGACCATGATCAGGCTGCCGATCGCCATGACCAGACAGGTGTGCATCAGGACGCGGGGCAGGGCCGCGTCCCGGAAGACCGCGCCCAGATAGACGGCGAAGGCGCTGTTGATCGCCAGGGCGATGACGCGCCGGTCGGTGACGCCGGGATCGATGGACCAGTACTGCGAGACATAGGCCAGGCCGACCAGTCCGCCGACCATCAGCCAGGCGGGCCAGGCGCGGATGATTTTTTCGAAGCGAAACACGATCAGGCCGGCGGTGACGGCGTAGACGGGCAGCCAGATCAGGCGAAGGATCGGGGTCTCGCCCTGGTCCGGGGCGATGACCGGGGCGATCAGGGCGCCGGTCAGCATGAAGACGACGAAGCCCGCCGCCCACTGTTCCCAGGCGGGCGGGGCGTCCGAATCATCGATCTGGACGGGCGAGGCGTGCACGGGGCGACTGTCGCCCCGGCCGCTTAAGGAAGGGTGAGCGCCGCGCGGAAGGCGGCGAAGCCGTGTTCGAGGTCGGCGATCAGGTCGGCGGGGTCTTCCAGCCCGATATGCAGGCGGATCAGCTCGCCCTCCAGCGCCGGCGGATGATCCCGATAGGCCATCTGGTGGGTTTCGTGAGTGATCAGGCTTTCGAACCCGCCCCAGGAATAGCCTATCCCGAACAGGGAAAGGGCGTCGAGGAAGGCGCAGGCTGCGGCCGTGTGTCCGCCCTTCAGCACCACGCCCATCAGGGAGGCGGCGCCGGTGAAGTCCCGCGTCCACAGGTCATGGCCGACCGCGCCGGGCAGGGGCGGATAGAGGACGCGGGCCACCTCGGGCCGGGCCTGCAGCCACTCGGCGACGATCAGGCCCGACCGCCCCTGTTCGGCATAGCGCAGCGGCAGGGTGCGCAGGCCGCGCAGGGCCAGCCAGGCGTCGTCGGGCGAGACGTGCCAGCCCAGATCCTCGATCGTGTCGGCGACGGCGCGCAGGCAGGCGGGGACGCTGGCGGCGATCCCGCCCATCAGGACGTCGGAATGGCCGGAGACATATTTGGTCAGGGCCTGGATGCTGACATCGACGCCGTAGGCCAGGGGCTTGAAGGCCAGGCCTGCGCCCCAGGTGTTGTCGATCACGGTCAGGACGCCGCGGTTGCGACAGGCGGACGCCACGGCGGCCACATCGATCATCTCGAAGGTCAGGGAGGCGGGCGATTCCATCAGGACCAGACGGGTGCGGTCGCCGAGGGCGGCGATCAGGCCCGCCGTATCCGTATCGGCGGGCAGGAAGCGGGTCGTGACCCCGCGCGCGGCCTGGTAGCGGGCCAGGAACCGGCGGGACGGGCCATAGATCGCGTCGCTCGTGATCACCTCGTCGCCCGGCCGGGTCAGGGCCAGCAGGGGCACGGTCACGGCGGCGAGGCCGGACGGGACGATGAAGGCGTCGGCCGCGCCTTCCAGATCGGCCAGGGCGGCGCGCAGCTGGCGCGCGGCCGAGCCGCCGTCCAGGCCGTAGGTCGGACCATCGGCGTCGTCCCGCATGGTCTCCGCCCGGTCGCTGAGCATGGTCGAGGCGCGTTCGATGGGTGGGTTGACCGGGCGGCGTCCCTGGCCCCGCCGGGTGGCGGACGAGATCAGACGGGTGCGGTCCGAATGCGGCGACATGGCCTCTCCGATGGGTTGCGGATCAGGGCCTAAAGGCCTCTAAAGTCAGCGGGGCGCAAGCGGCGGAGGATGCGAAACGCGATGCGGGTCTTGACGATCGGAGTTATGGCGGCGGCCCTGCTGACGGCGGCCTGCGGACGCGGGAATCCCGACCCGACGCCGGAAACCGCCTCGCAGACCCTGCCGACGCCCAGCGTGGCCACGGATCGCCCCGACAGCCCGACCCTGATCGCGGTCAAGCGACGCGGGCGGCTGAACTGCGGCGTGCATCAGGGGCTGGTCGGCTTCGCCTATACCGACAACCGCGGTCAGTGGCGCGGGTTCGACGCCGACTTCTGTCGCGCCATGGCGGCGGCCATCTTCGGCGACGGGAACGCGGTTCGGTTCGTGCCCCTGTCTGCGTCCGACCGGTTCGCGGCGCTGAAGGAAGGCCGAGTGGACGTGTTGTGGCGCAATTCGTCCTGGACCATGAGCCGGGACGCCGGCGAGGGCTTCGTCTTCGCGGGAATCAACTATTACGACGGCCAGGGCTTCCTGGTGCGGCGGTCTCTGAGCCTGGCCAGCGCCACGGAACTGAACGGCGCCCGGATCTGCGTCCAGGCGGGATCGACAGCCCAGGCCAACGCCGACGACTTCTTCCGCTCGCGCGGCATCGCCTATCGCCCGGTGGTTCTGCCCAGCGAGGAGGCGGCGCGGGACGCCTATGGCCGGGAAGACTGCGACGCCTTGAGCGCCGACATATCGGCCCTGGCCGCCGCCCGCACGGTTCTGGCGGATTCTCAGGCGCACACGATATTGTCAGACGTGGTGTCTAAGGAGCCGCTGGGGCCCGTCGTCAGGGCCGGGGACGAGCGCTGGGCCGACGTGGTGCGATGGACCCTGAACGCCGTCGTCCTGGCCGAGGAATTCGGGGTCACGCAGGAGAACGCCGAAGCCCTGTCGAAGACGTCGAACGACCCGCGCATCAAGCGTTTGCTGGGGTCTGAGGGCGAATACGGCGCCCTGCTGGGCCTGTCCGACGACTGGGCGAAGGACGCCATACTGTCGGTCGGAAATTACGGCCAGATCTTCGACCGGAACCTGGGTTCGCAATCGCCGCTCGACCTGGCGCGCGGATTGAACGCACAGTGGAACGCGCGGCCGGCCGGCTTGATCTATGGATTGCCGATCCGTTAAGCGCCGCAGCTTGAGTCTTTTCCTGGGGGATGGATGACCGAGACGAAACCTGGGGGCATAGCCCTCCACTGGCTGATGCTGATCGGCTTCACCGTCGGCCTGGGCGGGGGGCTGTGGGTCAATCTGGCGCTGGGCGCCGATACGGCCTGGGTGGTCTGGGTCACCGACAACATCACAGGACCGGCGGGGCAGATCTTCCTGCGCCTGCTGTTCATGATGGTCATCCCGCTGCTGTTCTCGGCCCTGGTGATCGGGGTGGCCGAGATGGGCGACCTGAATTCGCTGGGACGGGCGGGGATCAAGACCCTGCTGCTGACCATACTGGTTTCGGGCATCGCGGTGGTGATCGGCCTGGTCATGGTCAATCTGTTGCAGCCCGGCCGGGGCGTCGATCCCGCCATGGCGCAGCAGTTGCTGGAACAGGGACGCGACGGCGCCGCCGGCATTGTCCAGAACGCGCCGGAGACCATTCAACTGGGCGACTTCTTCCTGGGACTGGTGCCGTCCAACGCGGTCACGGCGGCGGCGGAGAACCAGATCCTGCCCCTGATGGTCTTCGCCCTGTTCTTCGGCATCGGCCTGGTCATGGCCAAGAGCCCTGCAACCGACCGCCTGCAAGAGGTGATCGAGGGGCTGCTGGAAGTGACGATGAAGCTGATCAACCTCTTCATCAAACTGGCGCCCTTCGCCATCGCCTGCCTGATGTTCAACCTGGCGGCCCTGTTCGGCTGGGATCTGCTGGTGCGTCTGGCGGCCTTCGTCGGCGTCGCCGTCGGGGCCATGGCGATCCACATGTTCGTGGTCTATCCGCTGGTCATCTGGCTGCTGGGCGGGCGTTCGCCGATCGCCTTCTTCAGGGCGGTGCGCGAGCCGATGGTGGTGGCCTTCTCCACCGCCTCGTCCAACGCCTCGCTGCCGGTGTCGCTGAAGGCGGCCGAGCAGGAGCTGAAACTGCCCAGGAAGATCGCCCGTTTCGTCCTGACGGTCGGGGCCACCGCCAACCAGAACGGCACGGCCCTGTTCGAGGGGGTGACGGTTCTGTTCCTGGCCCAGTTCTTCAACGTCGAACTGAGCCTGACCCAGCAGGTCATCGTCATGCTGGTCTGTATCCTGGGCGGGATCGGCACGGCCGGGGTGCCGGCGGGTTCGCTGCCGGTGGTGGCCATGATCCTGGTCATGGTGAAGGTGCCGCCGGAAGGGATCGGCCTGATCCTGGGGGTCGACCGCTTCCTGGACATGTGCCGGACCACGCTGAACGTCACCGGCGATCTGGTTCTGGCCACGGTGGTCTCGCGCGGCGAGAAGGACGATCCGGTTGAGCCGGTCGATCCGACGGCGTCCGAAGATCTTCCGGGAGCCGCCCGACGCGGCCTGAAGCACGGAACGGCGGGCTGAGTCAGTCGAGGACGACGGGGGTGTCGGTCCGAGACCCCCATTCGGCCCATGAGCCGTCGTAGAGACTCGACGGCGCGTCGAGCGTGGCCAGGGCCAGGGTGAGGATCGCGGCGGTGACGCCCGAGCCGCAGCTGGTGATGATCGGGCGGTCGAAGGTCACCCCGGCGTCGCTGAACCGGGCGCGCAGGGCCTCGGGCTCCAGAAGTCGTCCGTCCTCGCCGATCACGGAGAGGAAGGGCAGGTTCAGCGCCCCCGGCATATGGCCGGAGCGGAGGCCGGCGCGGGGTTCCGCCGCCTGACCGGCGAACCGGGCCGCCGGCCGCGCATCCAGAATCTGCGCCTCGCCGGTCAGGGCCGCCAAGACGGTGGGCAGGTCGGCGACCGCGTCGCTGCGTCGTGAGGCGGTGAACGACGCCGGGGTCGGGGTCTGCGCCGGCCCCGAGATCACAGGCCGTCCTTCGGCCCGCCAGAGGGGCAGGCCGCCGTCCAGAACCCGCACGTTCGTCGCCCCCATCAGCCGGAAGGTCCACCAGACGCGCGGGGCGGAGCGCAGGCCGACCGTGTCATAGATGACGATGGTGTCGGTCGCGGCGATGCCGAGGCCTCCGACCGCCTCGGCGAAGGCGGCTGCGGTCGGGAGCATGTGGGGTAGGTCCGAGCCGTGGTCAGAGACGGCTTCGAGGTCGAAGAAGACGGCGCCGGGCAGCCGGGCCTGATCGAAGTCCGCCTGGGCGTCCCGGCCGTCCAGATGCCACGACCC
Organism: Brevundimonas sp. TSRC1-1; assembly: GCF_049898245.1. Lineage (NCBI taxonomy): Bacteria > Pseudomonadati > Pseudomonadota > Alphaproteobacteria > Caulobacterales > Caulobacteraceae > Brevundimonas > Brevundimonas sp. TSRC1-1. Next base: position 129,693 of record NZ_JAFCXI010000003.1, on the reverse strand, counting down.
ATCGACGATCCGCAGCGTGGGATCCTCCATCAGGGCGGCGAGGGCGTCGGTGGAAATCAGGGGGGAGGACTGGGTCATGCCCCCAGCCTAATATCAGGCGCGGTCCAGCACCAGTTGCACCACATCGGTCCGGCGCGAGCGGAAGCCCGCCTCGCAATAGGCCAGGTAGAAGCGCCACAGCCGGCGGAACCGCTCGTCGAAGCCGGCGATGCGGCGGATGTCGCTCCAGGCCGCCTGGAATCGGTCGTCCCAGAGTTTCAGCGTCTCGGCATAGTTCAGGCCGAACCGTTCGATAGGGCCCCAGGCCAGTCCGGCGGCGGCCACCACCGGCTTCAGCCGCTCTTCCGACGGCAGCATGCCGCCGGGGAAGACGTATTTCTGGATGAAGTCGGTGCGGGCATTGTATTCCTCGAACAGGGGCTCCTGGATGGTGATGATCTGGAGACCCGCCCGGCCGCCGGGGTTCAGGACGTCGTGGATTTTCTCGAAATAGGTCGGCCAGTATTCCATGCCCACGGCCTCGAACATCTCGATGGAGGCGACGCGGTCGAACCGGCCCTGGACGTCGCGATAGTCCATCAGGTCGATGGTCGCGCGGTCCGACAGACCGGCGTTGAACAGACGCTGGCGGGCGAAGTCGTGCTGTTCCCTGGAAATGGTCACGCCCGTGACCTGGGCGCCGATCTCGCGGGCGGCGAACTCGGCGAAACCGCCCCAGCCGCAGCCGATCTCCAGCACCGACATGCCCGGCTTCAGGTCCATCATCCGGGCCAGGGCGGCGTATTTCGCCTTCTGTGCGGCGTCCAGCGGGGCGTCCGCCCGCTCGAACCGGGCCGACGAATAGGTCATCGAGGGGTCGAGCCAGGCTTGGTAGAAGGCGTTGCCCAGATCGTAGTGGGCGTGGATGTTCTTCTTCGACCCGGTCCTGCTGTTGCGATTGCGGCGGTGGGCCAGCCAGTTGACCGCCATCATCAGCCAGTTGCCGTCGAACAGGCGGCGGATGTGGTCATAGTTCTCGACCAGGGTCTCCAGCAGGGCGGCCAGATGCGGGCTGTCCCATTCCGCCGCCATATAGGCTTCGGCGAAGCCGATGTCGCCGGCGGCCAGGACGCGGCGGGCGAAGCCGTAGTCCTTGATCTCGAGCACTCCGCTGGGGCCGGGGCGGGCGCCGTCCAGCACATGGGTCTCGCCATTGGGCAGGTGGACGGTCAGGCGGCCGAAGGTCCAGTTCGACGCCAGCAGACGCAGCAGCATGGCGAACATGCGCGGGGTGCGGGCGGCGGCGGCCTCGATATCGACGGTGGCGATACTCATGCGGGACCCTCTTTGGACGTCGTCAGTCATGGCCGGCCTGGTCGTCTCGTCCAGTGACGGTCTTCAGGGCGTCGAGGGCGCGGGCGCGGGCCTGGGCATGATTCAAGATGGGGTGGGGATAGTCTTTGCCAAGGCGCACGCCGGCGTCGCGCAGCACTTCGGGCGGGGCGGTCCAGGGCGACGGGAGCCAGCGGTCGGGCAGGCGGCGAAGTTCGGGAACCCAGCGCCGGACATAGGCGCCCTCGGCGTCGAACTTTTCGCCCTGGGTGATGGGATTGAAGATGCGGAAATAGGGGGCGGCGTCGGCGCCCGAACCGGCGACCCACTGCCAGTTCTGCACATTGCTGGCCAGGTCGGCGTCGACCAGCGTGTCCCAGAACCAGGCCTCGCCCTCGCGCCAGTCGATCAGCAGATGTTTGACCAGGAAGGAGGCCACGACCATCCGCACCCGGTTGTGCATCCAGCCGGTCGTCCACAGTTGACGCATGCCGGCGTCCACCAGCGGATAGCCGGTGCGGCCGCGCTTCCAGGCCTCCAGACCCTCGGGATCGCCGCGCCAGGGCATGGATTCGTATTCCGGGCGGAAGGCCCGGTCGGTGATGGTGGGGAAATGGTGGAGCAGATGGGCCGAGAAGTCGCGCCAGCCCAGTTCCGCGACGAACTTGTCCGCCTCGCCCGCCGGGACCGCGCCCGCGTCCGCCGCGCCTCGCGCCCGCTGGGCCGCACGCCAGGGACTGATCTCGCCCCAGTGCAGGTGGGGGGAGAGGCGGCTGGTGGTCGGAAGGGCGGGATGGTCGCGGCCCTTGGCGTAGGTCTTGAGGCCCCGTGCGAGGAAATCGGACAGGGCGGCGTCGGCGCCGGCCTCGCCTGGCGTCCAGTCGAAACCCTTGGACCAGTCGGAGCGGGTCGGATGCAGGCGCCAGTCGTCGATCGATTCTGTCTGGACCGCGTCGGGCGTGGCGATGCGGCGCGGGGCGGTCGTGGGCGGCGGCGGCTCGGCTGTCGCCAGCAGGGCCTTCATGAAGGGGGTGAAGACCTTGTAGGGCGCGTCCGATCCGTTCAGCACGGCGCCCGGTCGGGCCAGCAGGGATCCGTTGAAGCCCCGGCAGTCGACGCCGGCCGACTTCAGCTCATGGGCGATCTCGGCGTCGCGGGCGAAGGCGGCGGGTTCGAACAGCCGATTCATAAACAGGGCGTCGGCCCCGGTGTCCTCGATCAGGCTCTGAAGTTGGGTCAGCGAATCGCCGCGCCGCAGGATCAGCCGCGAACCGCGTTCCCTAAGCGAATCGTCCAGGGCGCGCAGGGACTTGTCCAGCCACCACAGCGAGGCCGCGCCCGCCGGACGGTCCGGGTCGCGGTCCAGGATGAAGACCGGCAGGATCGGACGGCCGGTGGCGACGGCGTGATACAGGGCGGGATTGTCGTTCAGGCGCAGGTCGCGGCGAAACCAGAGGACGACAGGCTTGGTGGCCACGCAGGCGAACTCCATGATAACTTGCGCTCACACAAAACGAGCGCCACCTGATGGCCTCATAGCTGCGGCAAACGCCGCCCCCATAACGCCCGAACTTCGAAAGAGCCGCCTCGTGAGCCGACCCAACGCCGTCATTACGTTGTCCGAAGGTCTTCGGACGCCTGTCGTCATCGGCGGCGGCGCACGAATCGCCTTCATCGCCGGTCCCTGCCAGATGGAGAGCCGTCAGCACGCGCTGGAAACGGCCCATGCGCTGAAGGAAATCGGCGAGCGGCTGAACGTCGGCATCATCTACAAGACCAGTTTCGACAAGGCGAACCGCACCAGCGCCAGCGCCGCCCGCGGCATCGGCCTGAAGGACGCCATGCCGATCTTCGCCGAGATCCGCGAAACCGTCGGCCTGCCGACCCTGACCGACGTCCACTCCGAGGCCCAGTGCGGCCCGGTGGGCGAGGTGGTCGACGTGCTGCAGATCCCGGCCTTCCTGAGCCGCCAGACCGACCTGTTGCTGGCCGCCGCCGCGACCGGCAAGGCGATCAATATCAAGAAGGGTCAGTTCCTGGCCCCCTGGGACATGAAGAACGTCATCGCCAAGGTGGTCGGGGCCGGCAATCCGAACGTCATGGCCTGCGAGCGTGGCGCCAGCTTCGGCTACAACACCCTGGTCAGTGATATGCGCGCCCTGCCGGTGCTGCGCGAGATCGGCTGCCCGGTCGTGTTCGACGCGACCCACAGCGTGCAGCAGCCGGGCGGGCAGGGCACGTCATCGGGCGGTCAGCGCGAGTTCGTGCCGGTTCTGGCCCGCGCCGCCGTCTCGGTCGGCGTGGATGCGGTCTTCATGGAGACCCACCCGGACCCCGACAACGCCCCGTCGGACGGCCCGAACATGGTGCCTCTGGACCAGTTCGAGGCCCTGGCCGCGCAGCTGATCGCCTTCGACGACCTGGCCATCAAGATCGGGGCCAAGGCGCCGGTGGCGCAGGCGGCCTGAATCCTCTAGGTCGGGCGCATGTCTGACACCCTCGATCTGGGCGCCCTGCAGAAGCTGCTGGAGCGCGTGCGCGGCCTGAAGACGGCCTGCGTCGGCGACCTGATGCTGGACCGCTACGTCTATGGCGAGGTCAACCGTATCTCGCCCGAGGCGCCGATCCCGGTGCTGCGCACCCGCCGCACGACCGCCATGCCCGGCGGCGTGGGCAATGTGGCGCGCAATGTCGCGGCCCTGGGCGGGGTGGCGCATCTGGGCGCCGTGACGGGCGAGGATGCGGCCGGAGCGGAATTGCGCGACCTGATCGCCGCAGAGGACCGGGTCGTCGACTTCATCGCCAGGCCGGCCGGCGCCGCAACCATCGTCAAGACGCGGTTCGTGGCCGCGGGGCAGCAGCTGCTTCGCCTGGACGAGGAGGCGGCTGCTGCACCTCTAGATGAAAGTGACGCGTTTTCCGACGTCTCCGCCATTCTTCTATCTGACTACGCCAAAGGCGTGGTCGGCGACGCCCTGATCGCCTCGGCCCTGAAAGCCGCGCGCGAGACCGGCGCGCCGGTCATTGTCGATCCCAAGGGGCGGGATTTCGCCCGCTATGGTGCGGTGGACGTCATCAAGCCGAACGCGTCGGAACTGGCCGGGGCCACGGGCCTGCCGGTCGAGACCGACGCCGAGGTCGAGGCGGCGCTGGCGGCCCTGCTGGCGGCGACGACGGCGAAGGCCATCATCGTCACCCGCGCCGGCAAGGGCATGAGCCTGGCGCGGCGCGACGGGCCGGTGCGGCATTTTCCCGGCCGGGCCCGCGAAGTGTTCGACGTGTCCGGGGCCGGGGACACGGTGCTGGCTTCGCTGGGCCTGGCCCTGGGCGCCGGGGCCTCGCTGGAGACGGCGGTGCAGTTCGCCATCCTGGCTTCGGGCGTGGTGGTCGGAAAGGCCGGGACGGCCGTGGTCACGCCCGCCGAGCTGATCGAGGCGGAGCTGAGCCAGCACGCCGTCGCGGCCCAGGCCAAGGTGACGCCGCTGGACGAACTGGCGACCGAGGTCGAGGCCTGGCGGCGGCAGGGTCTGAAGGTCGGCTTCACCAACGGCTGTTTCGACATCCTGCACCGGGGCCATGTCGCCTATCTGGCCCAGGCGCGGTCGTGGTGCGACCGGCTGGTGGTGGCGCTGAACACCGACGCCTCGGTCAGGCGGCTGAAGGGCGAGGGGCGGCCGGTCAATGACCTGGACAGCCGCGCCGTCGTGATCGGCGGCCTGAGCAGCGTGGATCGGGTGACCAGTTTCGACGATCCCACCCCCATCGCCCTGATCGAGCGGCTGCGGCCCGACGTGCTGATCAAGGGCTCGGACTATACCCGCGAGGGCGTGGTGGGCGGCGACCTGGTGGAGAGCTGGGGCGGCGTGGTCCGTCTGGCGGAATTCAAGGATGGGTATTCGACGACCCGGACGATCGAAAAGATGACGGGAAGCACGCAATGACGCCCAGAATGATTGTTGTGACGGGCGGGGCCGGCTTCATCGGCTCCAATATCGTGGCGCGGCTGACGGCCGAGACGGCCTATGACGTGGTGGTCTGCGACCGGCTGGAGACCGCCGACCTGGCCAAGTGGAAGAACCTGGCCAAACATTCCATCGCCGACTTCTGGGCGCCGGAAGAACTGTTCGAACAGCTGGAGCGTCATGCGGAGCGGATCGAGGCGGTGGTGCACATGGGCGCCATTTCGTCCACGACCGAGCCGGATGCGGACCTGATCCTGCGCACCAACTTCACCCTGTCGCGCGACCTGTGGGACTGGTGCGCGATCCGGGACGCCCGGATGATCTACGCCTCGTCGGCGGCGACCTACGGCGACGGCGAGACGGGGTTCAAGGACGACGATGATGCGGAGTCGCTATCGAAGCTGAGGCCGCTAAACGCCTATGGCTATTCGAAAATGCTGTTCGACCAGTATGCGGTGCGCCAGTCGGATCGCGGCCAGGCGCCGCCCCAGTGGGCGGGGCTGAAGTTCTTCAACGTCTATGGGCCGAACGAGGGGCACAAGGGCGGGATGAAGTCGGTCGTGGCCCAGATCTGGCCCAAGGTCGCGGCGGGCGAGACCGTCAGCCTGTTCCGGTCGCACAATCCCAACTATGCCGACGGCGGCCAGTTGCGCGACTTCGTCTATGTGGACGATGTGGTCGATATCATCGAATTCCTTCTGCAGTCGCCGGAGGTCTCGGGGATCTTCAACGCCGGGTCCGGCCAGGCGCGGTCGTTCGACGATCTGGCCAAGGCCACCTTCGCCGCGGCCGGCAAGGCGCCGTCGATCGAGTATGTCGACATGCCCGAGGCGATCCGCGACCGGTACCAGTATTTCACCCAGGCCCGGATGGACCGGATCCGCGCCGCCGGGTTCGAGGGCCAGTCCACGCCTTTGGAAGAGGGCGTGCGTCGCTACGTCCAGAACTTCCTGGCCCAGCCAGATCAGTACAGATGAGAGGCCTGACGACCCGGCAGTGGATGGGCTACATCGGGTTCGTCCTGGTGTTCCTGCTGACCGCCGCCGTCGCGGTGTGGCGCGGGGACATTCTGCGCGCCGGTCTGGATCCCCAGGTGCCGTTCCAGACCTACAAGCCCCCGCCGGCGCCCGATTACGCCGATCCGCGCGCCTGGGCTCTGCTGGACGCGCGGGCGCCGGGGGCGGGCGGGGCCAACGTCTTCTTCGTTCATTCGACCACCTTCAACGGCGGGCGCGACTGGAACGGGGCCATCGGCGACCCCAAGGCCGACGCCTATCTGTACCGGGTGGTCCTGCCCAACTACGCTGGTCCCTTCGCACGGGCGGGCGCGGTCAGCGCGCCGCGCTATCGGCAGGCCAGCCTTTATACACGCCTGACCCTGCGTGACGATGCGCGCGAGGCCCGGGCCTTCGCCTATGGGGATGTCCTGGCGGCCTTCGACGCCTGGCTGGCGCGTCATCCCAAGGGCCCCATCGTCCTGGCGGGGGTGGAGCAGGGCGCCGATCTGCTGGACCGGCTGATCCGCGAACGGATCGCGCCGGATGCGGCGGTCCGGGACCGTGTGGTGGCGGCCTATCTGATGGACACGATCATCGCCGCCGAGAATCTGCCGGACTCCATTCCGGCCTGCGCCGATCGGCGCCAGATTCATTGCGTGATCGCCTGGTCGCAGGTCGGCGACCGCGACGACTCGGCCGCCCGTCGGCGACTGCGGCGGGCGACCGTCTGGGATGCGCGGGGGCATCTGGTCGATCTGGCGGGGCGGCCGGCGGTCTGTGTGAACCCGGTGACGGGGGGCACGGGCGAAGAGCCCGTTCCCGCGCGCCTGCACCGGGGCGCCACCAATGCGACGGGGCTGGAATGGGCGGCGCGTCCGGCGCTGATGGCGCGCGAGGTCGCGACCCAGTGCCGCGAAGGTCTGCTGCGCCACACCTGGCCCGATCTTGAATCCTTCCGGGAGACCGGCAACTGGGCCGACCGGAGAAAAGCGCGGCCTTACAACCTGTTCTACGGCGATCTAGAAGCAGATGTGGCGGAACGGCTTGCAACCTACGCTCGGCAGACCGGTTGAAAATCGGACGAAGGTCGTCCGGTTTCGGTGGCGCGGCTCGCGTCCCGCGCGTAACCTCCTCGCATACGGAGGATACACATGGACGTTCTCACCATCTTCGCCGGCGTTCTGCTGCTGCTTGCGATCGCGCTCCTGTTCAGCGTCATCAAGATCGTGCCGCAAGGCCGTGAATTCACGGTCGAACGGTTCGGCAAATACACCAAGACCCTGAGCCCCGGCATCGGCTTCCTGACCCCGTTCGTGGAACGGGTCGGCAAGCGGATGAACATGATGGAGCAGGTTCTTGATGTTCCGACTCAGGAAGTCATCACCAAGGACAACGCCATGGTCCGGGTGGACGGCATCGTCTTCATCCAGGTGATGGACGCCGCCCGCGCCGCCTATCGGGTCGATGATCTGCCCTACGCCATTTCGCAACTGTGCATGACCAATCTGCGGACCGTGGTCGGCTCCATGGAGCTGGACGAGGTGCTGAGCCAGCGCGACAGCATCAACACCCGCCTGCTGCACGTCATCGACGCGGCGACCGAGCCCTGGGGCGTCAAGGTCAACCGGATCGAGATCAAGGACCTGACCCCGCCGACCGACGTCACCAACGCCATGGCCCGCCAGATGAAGGCCGAGCGCGAACGCCGCGCCGTGGTCACCGAGGCGGACGGCGAGAAACAGGCCGCCATCACCCGCGCCGAGGGCGCCAAACAGGCGGCCATCCTGGAATCCGAAGGCCGCAAGGAGGCCGCCTTCCGCGACGCCGAGGCGCGCGAACGCGAAGCCGAGGCCGAGGCCCGCGCCACCACCATGGTGTCGGAAGCCATCGCCCGGGGCGACGTCAACGCCATCAACTATTTCGTGGCGCAGAAATATGTCGAGGCCTTCGCCGAACTGGCCCGCAGCCCGCAACAGCGGACCGTCATCGTGCCCGCCGAAATGGGGGCCCTGGTCGGCACCATCGCCGGTATCGGCGAGATGGTGAACCTGGCCAAGGGGCAGCAGCAACAGGCGACCCCGGTCAAGCCCGCCGCCGCCCCGCGTCGTCCCTCCGTTCCGCCCACCGCCTGATCCGGGAGCCCAGGTCATGACCGTCGTCGCCGATCTGTACGCCGCCCAGCCGTTCTGGATCTGGCTGGCCGTCGGGGTGTTGTTGCTGGCCGTCGAGTCGATGTTCTCGACCGAATGGCTGTTGTGGCCGGCGGTTTCGGCCGGGCTGGTGGCGGTCATGACGGCGGTCGGGGTGCGGTTGGGCCTGCCCGGCGAAGTGGCGGTCTTCGCCGTGCTGACGGTCATCGCCACCCTGTTGTCGCGACGCCTGATCCAGAAGGCCAATCCGGACGGGGTCGACATCAACGACCGGAACAGTCGTCTGATCGACCAGCGCGCCCGGGTGGTGGAGGCCTTCGTCGGCGGTCGAGGCCGGGTGTTCGTCTCTGGCGCCGAATGGTCGGCCGTCATCGACGGGGCCGCGCCCGAAACGGGGCAGCCCGAGGTCGGGCAGGATGTCGTGGTGCACGGGGTCAGCGGCTCGCTGCTGACGGTGCGCGCCGCGACCTGAGCCGTCCCGCGCAACCTTTGCCGTGGGACGACGTTCGACGCTGATGTCAGACAGCCGTATCGCCTCCGTCGTCCCGGCCCAGGATGGACTGCCGGTTCCGAGGCGCTACTGGGCCATCGTCTCCATCGGCCTGGGCATCACCCTCGCCGTCCTGGACGGCGCCATCGCCAATGTCGCCCTGCCGTCCATCGCCCGGGATCTCCAGGCGTCGGAGGCCGCGTCCATCTGGATCGTCAACGCCTATCAGATCGCCATCGTGGTCGCGCTTCTGCCGCTGGCGTCGCTGGGCGAGATCGTCGGCTATCGTCGGGTGTCGCAGGTGGGGCTGGCGGTTTTCACCCTGGCCTCCCTGGCCTGCGCCCTGTCCGATTCGATCCTGACCCTGAGCCTGGCCCGGGTGCTGCAGGGGTTCGGGGCGGCGGGGATCATGAGCGTCAACGGCGCCCTGGTGCGCTTCACCTATCCGCAGCGGATGCTGGGCCGGGCGGTCGGGATCAACGCGGTGATCGTCTCCATGGCCGCCGCCGCCGGCCCGACCATCGCCAGCGCCGTGCTGAGCCTCGGCGAATGGCGCTGGCTGTTCGCCCTGAACATTCCGCTGGGGGTTCTGGCGGTGTCGATGGCGGGCTTCACCCTGCCGCACAACCCGTTGCAGAAGCGCAGGCTGAACCTGACCGGGGCGGCGCTGAGCGCGGCGGCCTTCGGCCTCGTCATCACGGGGATGCAGGCCCTGGCCCACGGCGAGGCTTCGATCCTGGGCTTCGGCCTGACGGGGCTCGGGCTGGCGGCCGGGGTGCTGCTGGTGCGGCATGAGAGGCCCAGCAAGACGCCGCTGATCCCGCTGGACCTGCTGGCGCGGCCGATGTTCGCCCTGTCGGTCGCCACCTCCATCATCTCCTTCACCGCCCAGATGATGGCCTTCATCTCCTTGCCGTTCTTCCTGCAGGGCTCGCTGGGGCTGAGCGCGGTGGAGACCGGGCTGTTGATGACGCCCTGGCCGCTGGCGACCATGTTCGCCGCCCCGCTGGCCGGGTGGCTGTCGGACCGGCATTCGGCGGGGATACTGGGGGCCATGGGTCTGAGCCTGTTCGCCTGCGGTCTGATGGCGCTGAGCTTCCTCGACGGGGATTCGTCGCGGTTCGACATCATCTGGCGCATGGCCCTGTGCGGGGCCGGGTTCGGCTTCTTCCAGTCGCCCAACAACCGCGCCCTGCTGTCGGAGGCTCCGCGTGAGCGGGCCGGGGCGGCGGGCGGCGCCCTGGGAACGGCGCGGGTGCTGGGTCAGTCGATGGGGGCGGTCGTGGTCGCCTTTCTGCTGTCGGCGGCCCCGGTTTCGGGCGTGCGTCACGGCTTCGAGCTGGCCGCCGTGGCGGCCCTGTTCGGCGCGGTGATGAGCGGAGCGCGCATCCGACGCCGCATCGTCGAGCCGGAAAAGGAAGTCGAGGCGGTCTAGACGCGCCTGAGGTCGGCGACCCCGCGATTCGCCAACTGGTCGGCGCGTTCGTTCAGTTCGTGCCCGGCGTGGCCCTTGACCCAGCGCCATTTGACGTCGTGCTTCAGCCGGGCGGCGTCCAGACGCTGCCACAGGTCGGCGTTCTTGACCGGCTTCTTGTCCGCGGTCAGCCAGCCGCGCGCCTTCCAGCCGCGCATCCATTCGGTGATGCCCTGCATGACGTATTTGCTGTCGGTGTGAAGCTCGACCCTGCACGGCCGTTTCAGCGCCTCCAGCGCCATGATGGCGGCCATCAGCTCCATGCGGTTGTTGGTCGTGTTGGGCTCGCCGCCCCACAATTCCTTTTCGTGGCCGCCCCCGGTCTGGAGCAGGGCGCCCCAGCCGCCGGGGCCGGGATTGCCCTTGCAGGCGCCGTCGGTGTGGATGATGACGTGATCGGTGGGACTCATGGTCGCGAAGACCTACAGCCTCCCTTGGCGCGGGGCCATCACTGCGCCTATATGCGCTGAAGATAAGTGACGGGATCGATGATCGGTCCGCGTGAGGAGAACGAGCCATGGGCTCCATGAGCATCTGGCACTGGGCCATCGTCATTGTCGTCGTCGCCGTCCTGTTCGGTGGACGCGGCAAGCTGTCCGGCATCATGGGCGACGCCGCCAAGGGCATCCGCGCCTTCAAGGACGGCCTGAAGGACGACGACAAGAAGGACGGCCCGCACGACGGCGTCAGCTCGCTGCCCCGCACTGAGGCGGAAAAGGAAGAGCTGAAGCGCTAGTCGTCGTCTGTAAGGGCTGACGCATGGGCGGGCTCGGCCCCGGTATCGGGGGCTTCGAATTAGTGGTGATCGGCCTGGTGGCCCTGCTTGTGGTGGGGCCAAAGGATTTGCCTGTTCTGATGCGTCGCGTCGGCCAGATGGTCGCCAAGGCGCGCGCCATGGCCAACGAGTTCCGCTCCAGTTTCGACGAGATGGCGCGTCAGTCCGAACTGGACGACCTGCGCAAGGAGGTCGAGGCGCTGCGGAGCGGGCAGGGGGCCATGTATCCCCTGGGCGCAGACGCCGATGCGGCCTTCAAGGACATCAACGCCGGCCTGACCGGGCCGGGCGCGCCGGCCGCCCTGCCGGCGCCGAGCGCCGAGGCGCCGATCATGACGCCCGCAGCCGACGAATGGCCGGACACCCCGCCGCTCGTTGAGCCGACGCCGACGATTGAGTCCAAGACGAAGCGCGCAACGGCGAAGACCGCCGCCAAGTCCGCCGTATCGGCAACGGCCGAGATTAAGCCCAAGCCGCGACCGAAGGCGAAGCCGAAGGCCGCGTCCACGGCCACGATCCCCGCGACCAAGACGCCCGCCAAGCCCCGGACCCCGCGCAAGAAGGCCGTCGAGCTTTGACTTTTTCCGATCGTGACGAGGCCGAGATCGAGGCGTCGCGCGCGCCGCTGATGGACCACCTGATCGAGCTCCGCAGCCGGTTGCTGATCTGCGTGATCGCCTTCGGCCTGGGCTTCATCCTGTGTTTCGCCTTCGCCAACCAGATCCAGATCGCCCTGATCAAACCCTATCAGGCGGCGGCGGCCATTCATGCGGCGGCCCTGGCGTCCGGCGGACACGCCAACCCGCTGGAGCTGATCGCGACCATGACTGGTCTGCGCCCCTATCCGCCCGGCAGCGCCGCCGTGGTGCAGCTGATCGCCACCGCGCCGCTGGAGCAGTTGTTCACCAAGATGAAGATCGCGGCCTTCGGCGCGGCGGTCCTGACCTTCCCGGTCATCGCCTGGCAGATGTACCGGTTCGTCGCGCCGGGCCTGTACCGAAACGAGCGGGGGGCCTTCCTGCCGTTCCTGATCGCGGCGCCGGTGATGTTCTGCCTGGGCGGGGCGTTGGTCTATTATGTCATGCTGCCCTTCGTCATGCTGTTCTCGCTGGGTCAGCAGGTGGTCAGCGACGGGATTTCCGTGGCCCAGACGACCAAAATCTCGGACTATCTGAGCCTGGTGACCTCGCTGCTGCTCGCCTTTGGCCTGTGCTTCCAGCTGCCGGTCGTGACGACCCTGCTGGGTCTCGCCGGCATGATCAGTTCCAAGGCCATGGCGGCCGGGCGGCGCTATGCGATCGTCGCCGTGGTGGTGGTCGCCGCCGTGGTGACGCCGCCGGACCCCATCAGCCAGCTGATGCTCGCCGTGCCCCTGGTCATCCTCTACGAGGTCTCGATCTGGTGCGTGCGGCTGATCGAACTGCGCCGCAGGAAGGCGGATGACGAGGACGGGCTGGCCTCGGCCTGAGCCCCGTCGCTCTAGCCCCGCTTCTTGCCGTCCGCGTGATCGACGGGGCAGACCCGTCGTGAGCCGGTCTGGCGGAAGGGCGACAGTCTGAGCTTGGACTCATGGTCGGCCGGCCCGGCATGGCCCTCCGGATGCAGTCCGCGATAGTAGAGTTTCTGCCATTGATCGGCGGGGGCCGTAGGCTTGGTCTTCTTGACCCACTCCTGGAAGGCCAGCCGCGAGGCTCGCCAGGCGTCGAAGGTCTGCAGCATCTCGGGCTGGTCCTCCATCGGCCGCAACTCCGGCTTCAGCCGGTCCAGCACGCCGCGCGGGGTGGGGAAGAAGAAGCAGAAGGGCTCGTTTTCCTCGAACCGGATCCAGACGTCGGGGCGGGTGAAGCGCCAGTTCATGGTGAAGGTGTAGGGCGACCAGTCCGTCTCGATCACCCCGCCCATCGGGGCGATGCCGTCCTTCATGGCGTTGGGCGGGCCGCCGACCCACAGGTTCCAGCCTTCCGAGGTGCGCATGATGCCGTCGACGTGGAAGGTCAGGGTCCCGCTGCCGAACAGGGAGACCGGACCCCGCTTCGGGTCCGAGCCGGGATCGAGCACGATCTCGACCGAGCTGGCGTCAACGCCGCCATGCCAGCGGGCCTTGAAGCCGCAGGGGCTGAGCATCTCCCAGCCGTGGGTGTTGGCGATGGCGAGGGGCAGGCAGCGATAGGCGAAACTGTCGGGCGTCTCAGTCATCCAGTCGCGCTTGGGCGAGGCCGGGGCCACGCGCGGGGCCCAGCCCTCGCGGACATAGCAGACCAGTTCGGTTTCAGCCGCGCGAACCGGGGCGCCCTTGGGACGCGCTGGAACAGACCCCTTCAAACGCTTGGTCATTTCTAGTCTCGTATGCCGCCAACCTGGCCCTGTGGAGCGGGCGCTTTGGCTTTAGGACAGCCGCATGTCCAACCCGTGACGGTTACGCGGGGAAAAGAAAAACCCCGGATGACAGACCATCCGGGGCTCTCCTGAAGTCAGACTGCCGGGTCGATCAGCAGCTGTAGTACATGTCGAATTCGACCGGGTGCGGGTGCAGTTGCAGGCGCATCACCTCTTCCATCTTCAGCTCGATGTAGCTGTCGATGAAGTCGTCGTCCATGACGCCGCCCTTCTTGAGGAAGGCGCGGTCCTTGTCGAGGTTCTCGAGGGCTTCGCGCAGCGAGCCGGAGACCTCGGGGATCGAGCCGCGCTCTTCCGGCGGCAGGTCGTACAGGTTCTTGTCGGCGGGCGCGCCCGGATCGATGCGGTTCTCGATCCCGTCTAGGCCGGCCATCAGCAGGGCGACGAAGGTCAGATAGGGGTTGCCCATCGGGTCTGGGAATCGGGCTTCCAGACGCTTGGCCTTCGGCGACGAGACGTGCGGGATACGGATCGAGGCCGAACGGTTGCGGGCCGAATAGGCCAGTTTCACCGGGGCTTCATAGCCGGGGACCAGACGCTTGTAGCTGTTGGTGGTCGAGTTGGCGAAGGCGTTGATGGCCTTGGCGTGCTTGATGATGCCGCCGATGTACCACAGGCATTCCTGCGACAGGCCGGCGTATTTGTCGCCGGCGAACTGGGGCTTGCCGTCCTTCCAGATCGACATGTGGACGTGCATGCCCGAGCCGTTGTCCGCAAACATCGGCTTGGCCATGAAGGTCGCCGACTTGCCATAGGCGGCGGCGACGTTGTGGATCACGTACTTATAGAGCTGCAGCCGGTCGGCCATGGTCAGCAGGTCCGAGAACTTCAGACCCAGTTCGTGCTGGGCCGGGGCCACCTCGTGGTGGTGCTTCTCGGGCTGGAGGCCCAGGTCGCGCATGACGCCCAGCATTTCGCCGCGCAGGTCCTGGCCGGAGTCGACCGGGTTGACCGGGAAATAGCCGCCCTTGGGCCCAGGGCGGTGGCCCATGTTGCCCTCGGTGTATTCGGCGCCGGTGTTGGCCGGCAGCTCGGTCGAATCATACGAATAGGAGGTGTTGTGCGGCTGGGTCGACCAGCGCACGTCGTCGAAGATGAAGAACTCGGCTTCCGGGCCGAAATAGACCATGTCGCCCACGCCCGAGGACTGGACATAGGACAGGGCCTTCTTGGCCATCGAGCGGCTGTCGCGGTTGTAGGGTTCGCCGGTGTCCGGGTTCAGCACGTCGCAGAACAGGAACATCGTGGTCTGCTGGTAGAACGGGTCGATATAGGCCGTGGTCAGGTCCGGCTTCAGCAGCATGTCGGACTCGTTGATGGCCTTCCAGCCGGCGATGGACGAGCCGTCGAACATCGTGCCTTCGTTCAGGAAGTCCTCATCGACCAGGTCGATGTCGAAGGTGACGTGCTGCAGCTTGCCGCGGGTGTCGGTGAAGCGAACGTCGACGTATTTGACGTCCTTCTCCTTGATCTCCTTGAGGATCTTGCTGGCGCTCATTCTCGGAAGTCCTGTTTTCTTGGTCGTTGGGGAGGAACCGATCGATCAGCGCATGGACGCGCCGGCCGCCGGAGGAGGGGTACGCGAACTCAGACGGCCTGGGCCCCGGTCTCGCCGGTGCGGATACGGATCACCTCGGCGACGTCGGACACGAAAATCTTGCCGTCGCCGATCTTGCCGGTGCGGGCCGAGGTCTGAATGGCCTCGACGACCGCTGGGGCGAGATCGTCGGCGACGACCACCTCGATCTTGATCTTGGGCAGGAAGTCGATGACGTATTCGGCGCCGCGATACAGCTCCGAATGACCCTTCTGGCGGCCATATCCCTTGGCCTCCAACACAGTCATGCCTTGCACGCCGACGTCCTGGAGCGCCTCTTTGACGTCATCCAGCTTGAAAGGCTTGATGATGGCTTCAATCTTCTTCATGGCGACCCCTGAGCGGCGTGCGGAATGCAGCGGCGCTCGGGCGGGAATGGGACACATCAAGGCCGTTCAAAGCAAGCGGTTTTCGCAGAAAAGTCACGGATATTCGGAGCCCGGATGATAGAAACCAACGACCCGGCGATCTGGCGCAATTTTCTTCCGTGGCCGGGCGCGGAAACGCACAAGCATGCGCGGGGGCGCCTTGGGGTCGTCTCGGGTCGGGCGCACCAGACCGGGGCGGCGCGACTGGCGGCGCGGGCCGGACTGCGGATCGGGGCCGGGGTGGTGCGTATCTACTGCCCCCCCGACGCCGTCGCTGTGATCGCCCCGGCGATCGAGGCCGTCATGCTGACTCCTTTCGCCTCGGCCGAGGCCCTGGCGCGCGAGGTCGAGGAGATGGACGCGGTCGTGGTGGGCCCGGCGGCGGGGTTGGACGAGGCGACCGTGGCCAATATCCAGGCCCTGGCGTCCAGCGGCGCCGCCCTGGTGATCGACGCCGACGGCCTGTCGGTGTTCAAGGGGCGCAGCGCCGAACTGTTCGCCCTGCTGGACCGCGATGATGTTCTCACCCCGCACGAGGGTGAGTTCGAACGCCTCTTCCCGGGTTTGCTTCACAGGGGGCGAGTGGCCGCCGCAGCCGAGGCGGCGGAGCGCGCCCAGGCCGTCGTGGTGCTGAAGGGCGCCGAGACCGTCATCGCCGCGCCGGACGGTCGTCTCCGCATCAATCGCAACGGGTCGCCCTGGCTGGCCACAGCAGGAACCGGCGACGTCCTGTCCGGGATGATCGGCGGTCTGATGGCCCAGCGCATGGACAGTTTCGACGCCGCCTGCGCCGCCGTGTGGATCCACGCCGACGCCGCCGACCGATTCGGACCGGGCCTGATCGCCGAGGACCTGAGCGAGACTTCGCCGGTCTCGCTCAGGGCGTTGTGGATGGCTGATCGCCAAGGGTGAGGGCGTCGCGGACGTCCTGCCCCTGACGAATTCTGAAAACCCCTGCGATCCCATTGTGGAACGCGCATCTGGAGCCTGCGCGACCGCCAGGCCTGGACTGCGGGGCTGTTTCAAAACGGGACTATCGGAAGACGCCTGCAGCGCCTATTGCAGACCCCCTCAGGTGAAAAGGGTCTGTATTACATATGAGTTTTGCCTCGGGGGCGGTGCTGCGGCCCGGCCAGTCCGCGCTCGCGGCGTCGTCGAAGGTCGGGCTGGGCACGGTGTTGCTTCTGGCGTCTGTGCAGTTCGCGGCCTTTGTGGATCGCGCTGTGCCGTCTGTCGTCGCTGGGGCGCTGAAGGGCGAGTTCGACCTGACGGACCGCCAGATCGGCGCTCTGCAGGGCCCGGCCTTCGCCCTGACCTATGCGGCGGCCATGCTGGCGGCGGGGCACTGGGGGCGGCGGATCGAGCCCTTCCGGCTGATGGCGCTTTGCGTGGCCGTCTGGACGGTCGGCGGCGCGGCCTTCGCTCTGGCCTCGAGTTATGAAGCCCTGATGGCGGCGCGGATGGTGCTGGGGGTCGGCCAGGCCGCCTTTGGGCCTGCCGCTCTTATGATCCTTGGGTCGTCGAGCGTCGGCATGGGGCGGGCGCGCGCCGTTTCCATGTTCACGAGCGGATCGGCCGCCGGGCGAAGCGGCAGCTTCTTTCTGGTGGGCGCAATTCTGTTGCTGGTGGGAGGGCAGACCGTGGCGGGCCTTTCACCCTGGCGCTCGGCCTCCCTGATTCCGATCCTGCTCAACCTCGGCCTGATCGGCGGCCTTCTCTGGAAGGCGCGGGGGCGTCGGATGGTTTCCGCGGAACCGACGCGGGGCCTGCGCACGGCCGTCAGCTGGCTCGCCGGGGACGGACGAGCGGTTTTCGGGCTTATGGGGGCAAGCGCCGGGTGCGTGCTGTCGATTCAGGCGGCGGGCGCCTGGATGCCCTCCATCCTTGCGCGCGCGCATGAACTCAGCAGCGGTCACGCCGCGATCGCGATCGGCGGCGTGGTGCTGGTCGCGGCTCCTGCGGGCCATTTGACGGCCGGATGGCTGTTGGGGCTCGAACGCATGAAGGCGTCGGGACCGGCGCCGGTCATGGCAGGCGCCTTGGCCGTTTCAGTGCTCGCCGCCTTCGGATTGATGACCACGACCTGGCTGCCGATGACGCTTGCATGCCTGAGTCTGCTGGTCGCGAGCAGCGGCATGGCCGCCGCGTCCGCGCTGATCGGATTGCAGCCGCTGACGCCCGATCCGATCCGCAGCGGGGTGAACGCCATCTTCCTGGCCGCCGTGTCCGTCGTCGGCGTCGGACTGGGGCCGTGGGTCACCGGCGTGGTCAGCGACCGGAATATCGATACGCGGTTCGGTCTTGCGACCAGCCTGGCGTGTGTCGTCATGGTTGTAGCTGCGGCCGTGATTCCCCTCGCGCTCTGGCAAGGCCGACGCTGGATTTCCGGTCCAAATACCCCTGGTTTCGGGTCTGAACCCCCTCGAATGCCGGTGGCGTTTAATTCCCCAATCAGGCGAAATACATAAAAACGCTGAGGAAAAATATATCGTCCACAGCGATATACCCAAATCTGGCGACGCTTAATGTTTTCTTAACTGCAACTGTCCGGTCAGCGAGACGCCCGAACCCAGGGCGCCGCGGGGGGACGGGCATTGCACGCTATCCAGCACGCGAATGTCGGCGGTGAGCCGACGTGGATGCGCCGCCGTGCGCGACACCCAGCCGGTTACGCCGCCCTCGGTCTGGCGATCCTCGCCGTCCTCGCATCCGCAGCGCCTGCCGCCGCGCAGGACGCCGGCGTCGACATCACCGTCTCAGCCGTCATTCCAGGTCGGTGTGGTTTCAGCCGGATTGCGCCGACGCCTCTGCGCGGCGTCCCCCCGGATCTTGAGACGGCCCAGACCTTCAGCGTCTCTCTGCCGCTCGACTGCAACACGCCTTTCGCCGTCGGCGTTCGGGGTGAAAAGGGCCGTCTGGTCAACACCACCGGCGCACCCGACGGGTCGGGATACGCCTTCGACAAGACCTATGGCGTCCGGCTGACGCTGGAAACCAGCGAAGGCGACGTGCGCAGCGGTCGCTGCCTGTCCGACCAGATCGTGGCCGGTGGAAACTGCGATTTCGCGTCGGATCAGCCGGGCAGGGGCCTGGGCTCTGGCTCAGGCATCGCGGCGCCGGGCGGCGTGACCCTGACCATCGACTGGCCGGACCAGTCCACGCTGAACCAGCGCCTCGCCGCGGGCGACTACAGCGACACCATCACTCTGGTCGTCGGAGCGCGCGCCTGATGCGCACGCCCTCGGCCGGATCGGCGCATCGCGCCCTATCGAATTCGTCGACCGCATATCGCGGGCGACGGAGCCCTCGACGGGCCTTCCGCCCGCTCGAAAACACGCCGGGCTTCTCCGGCGCTCAATCCAAGACGGAGACTACCCTATGAAGCGTATCGTTTTCGCGGCCTCGGCCGCTGCTATCGCCCTGACCGCCGCCGGCGCCGCCTCGGCTCAAGACAGCCAATCCGTCGCGATCAACGCCTCGGTCGCCGCCAAGTGCGGCGTCTCGGCTCAAGCCACCACCGTGACCCTGGCCGGCGACCTGACCGACTCGGAAGCCAAGGTCCGCAGCGGCGTGACCACTGAAATCGCAGACGCCCTGAACGGCGCCCGCATCATCGCCTTCTGCAACGGCGTGAACAACTCGGTCACCGTCGACCGCGCCGTTCTGGCCCGCACCGGCGCCACCGGCAACGGCCTGACCGAGGGCGGCTTCGCCCAGTTCATCCGCTACAACCTGGACACCACGATCAACGGCCTGGCCCTGGACACCACCAGCACCGCCGGCGCCTCGAACGTGGCCCAGCGCTTCGGCGGCCACGTCAGCCTGAGCGACAGCAACACCCACGTTCGTTTCGCCCAAGCGGCGTCGAACGGCGGCGCTGTGGCGACGTCGGGCGGTTCGAGCGACATCGCGACCAACTGGGGTTCCAACACCGACCGTAGGCTGGCCGCTGGCGCCTACACCGGCTCGGTCAATGTGACCGTTGCTCCGGGCGCCTAAGCCCCAATAAGCGCCGACGTTCCCACGGGGCGTCGGCGTCCGTCGGACCGGTCCCCCCGCACAGGGCCGGTCCGACCCCCTTTGGATCCACCAGGTAGTTTCCCATGATGCCCGCCGCCGCCCGACGCCTCGTCGGAGTCCTTCTAACTGCTGCGGCCTTGCTGGCCTCGGGCATTCCCGCCACGGCGTTGAATGTTCAGCCGGTGATCATCGATCTCCTGTCTTCTGGCCGGCGCACCTCGACGGTGCTGACGCTCCAGAACACTTTTTCCACCACAGTTCCCGTCGAGCTGACCGCCCGCCGGTTGGACGTCGTCGACGGCGAATTGCGCGAAACCGATGTCGAGGCCGAAGACCTTCTGGTCTTCCCGGCCCAGGCCACCGTGGAGCCGGGCCAGTCCCAGGCGTTCCGGATTCAGTGGGTCGGCGACCCCGAGATCCAGGCCAGCCAGCACTTCTTCGTCATGGTCGCCCAGTTGCCTGTCGTGCTGCCTGAAAACCAGAACGCGATTCAGGTGCTGTATAATTTCAAGGTTCTGGTCAGCGTCGGCGCGCCCGGAGCCGTGTCCGCCCTCGCGGTCCAATCGGTGGCGATCGAGACGGGCGAGGACGGCGTCGGCCGCCCTGTGCTCATGGTCAGCAACTCCGGCAACACCTACGGCTATGTCGGCAAGAACCGTCTGACCCTGGTGCAGCGCGCGCCGAATGGCGACGAGATCCTGCGCGAATCCTGGGAGCCCGAGCAACTGCAGCAGCTGATGGGCCTGGGCCTGGTGCCTTCGGGCGCCACGCGCCGGCTGCCGATCAATATTCGCCTGCCGCAACCCAATGGCGCTGTGACGGTCGAACTGACGCCGGTTCAGGATCGGTGATCGTGTGATCGACGCTCAACCGCCTTCCTATTATTCCGCCGCATCAGAGGCGGCGTTCGAGGTGATGCAGACCGCACCCCCGTCGCCGGCGCTGAACCCTTCCGGCCGCGACGTCTACCTCGGCGGACCGCTGAAGGACGGCCCCTTCATCCTGGGCGAGATTTCTTACCTGCTGACCGCCGACGCGCGTATCCAGGTGGACGTCGATCCGCTTCTGGACCTGCTTCAGCCTGTGATTTCGCCGGCCTCCTGGCAGGCGCTGGCCAGCGCCCTGGCGGGCCGGCAGCGGGTCTCGACCGTCGAACTGACGGACCTCGGCTTTCCGATCGCCTATGATCCGGCCACCTTCGGTCTGACGCTGTCGATCAGCCCTGATGTGCGGCCCAGAACCAGCCTGAGCATTTCCGGGGGACGTGAACAGTTTCGCGGGCCCGTGGCCAAGCCCGCAAACCTTTCGGCCTATGTGACCACCTATCTGACGACCGACTATGTACATGTGGGCGAAGACACCGGCTTCGGCACGCCCAGCCTGCTGATCGACAGCGCGGTCCGATTCCGGGGGGTCGTCCTCGAGAACGAAGCGACCCTGGAGGATTCGTTCATCCGCGAGGGTACGCGTCTGGTCTACGACGACGTCGCACGCACCGGGCGCTGGACGGCCGGTGATCTGAGACCCCAGGCGCGGGGTTTTTCGGGGGCCAGCCCTATCGCGGGCCTGTCGCTGGAGCGGGTCTACGCCGATCTCGATCCCCAACGGAACATCCAGCCGAGGGGCCAGCGGTCCTTCACCCTGGTACGGCCTTCGACGGTGGAGGTGTTCATAAACGGCCGCTCGGTGCAGCAGACGCGGCTGAACCCCGGCTCCTACGACGTCAGCGACTTTCCCTTCGCCCAGGGCGGCAATGACGTGCGGCTGGTGATCCGCGACGATGCGGGCGTCGAGAGCGTGTTCTCATTCTCCATCTTCTTCGACCGAAGCCTGCTTGCGGCCGGCTTGACGGAATTCGGCTTCTACGCGGGCACGCGAACCGACTTCGATCAAGGCGGCCGGAAATACTCGGGGGACGCGGCCGGGTCGGGCTTCTATCGGCGCGGCCTGACCGACGATCTGACGGCGGGCGCCAACTTCCAGGCCAGCGCACGCGGCGGCGTGGTGGGCGGTGAAATCGTCTGGGCGGCGCCGATCGGCACGATCGGCATGAATCTGGCTGGATCGTCCATCGCCGATATCGGCGAAGGCTATGCGTTGAACCTCAGCTTCGAACGCGTCTTCGGCGCCGACCGAAGCAGCGCCCGTTCCTTGAACGCCACGGTCCAAACCATCAGTGAATCCTTCGCCACGCCCGGCGTCGAACTGGCGGACAATCCCTTCGCCTATGAGGCCGGGGTCACCTATTCGCAGTCGATCGGCACGACCCAGTATGTGTCGGCGGACGTCTTCTATTCCGTGGGGCGGGGCGCACGAGAAGACCAGGCGTCGGCCCGCGCAAGCTACGGCTGGCGCGCCAGCGGCCGGCTGCTGTTCAATGCCGAGGCGAATTTCGAGAAGCGTCAGAACCGCACCGAGACCGGCATCCGGTTTGGCCTCACCTATCGCATGGGCTCCTACGCCAGCGCGACGGCGGAGGTCGACAGTCGCCGCAATCGGGCGCGTGTCGGGTACCAGACCTCGCGCGGACGGGGCGTCGGCTCCTGGAGCGCGGCGGCGAACCTGGACACGTCCGAAGACGCGGCCGGGGTCAACGGGTCGTTCACAGCCCTGCTGAACCGCGCCGAAATCGGCGGGTCCCATCTGACGTCGTTCAACGCCGACAGCGGCGAAATTTCGGATCAGCGGACTTCATTCCGGGCCGGGGGCGCGCTGGTCTATGCGGACGGCAAGATGGCCGTGTCGCGTCCGATCTACGACAGTTTCGCCCTGTTCGCGCCGCACGCCAGCCTGAACGATTCCCAAGTCTATGTGGAGCCCCGCGAGGGGAACTACACCGCGCGGTCCGGTCGGCTGGGCGGGGCCGTGACGCCTGAACTCAGCGCCTATTCGCCGCGCACGGTGATGTTCGACGTGCCGGATGCGCCTACCGGCTACGACATCGGCGCCGGCTCGGTGCAACTGCTGCCGCCCTACCGTTCCGGCTATCTGATCACCGTCGGTTCGGACTATTCGGTCTCGGCCACCGGCCAGCTTGTCCAGGCGGACGGCGCGCCGCTGAAGCTTCTGGTCGGCACGGCCTATGAGATGGCGCGACCGGATCAACCCGGCGTGCGGATGTTCACGAACAACGCCGGCCGCTTCGCCGTTCAGGGCCTTCGGCCGGGCCGTTGGCGGATCGAGGCCGGGGTCGACGGCGCGCAGACCTATATGATCGTCATTCCCGCTGGCGCGGACGGCCTGGTCCGTCTGGGCGTCATCACACCGGAGCCCCGCCCATGAAGATCGTTTTGCCGACCGGTCTCGCCGCGCTCGCCCTGATGTTCGCGCCCGCCGCCGCACAGGCCGGATGCGCAGGGTTCGAGTCGCAGGGAACGGGCCTGTCCGTTCGCTACGATCCGTTCTCGGGTGCGCCAATCAATCATGCATTCAACATCCGGGTCAGCCGGACCGATCCTTCCGTGACGGCCGTCCGCTTCATCCTGGTCGACCCTGACCCCCGGGGCGGTCGTTCGCAGTTCGGGGCGGGCGGGCCACAGGGTTACGATGTCGAGTGGGCGCGTGACTCTTCCCGGCCGGTGTTTTTCAGCGGCGCAGAACAGCCCAATGCGACCAATGGCGCCGTGGTCAGCTTCAAGGCCGGGCCTGCGGGCGACGTCGTCAACGAGAGTTTCCGGCTGATGGCGCCGGCCGGCCAGTCTGTCGGATCGGGAGACTATTACGAACCGCTCGAGGTTCGTTACGTCTGCTACTCGGGTGACGAGCGGCTCGACGCGGCGGAGATTCAGCAGGCCGGCCGGGTCGCGCTGGACCTGGAGACGCCGGACATGATTTCGGCCTTTATCGGATCCGCAGGCATGCGACGGGGCGAGATCGACCTGGGCGTCCTGAACCCCGATCAGTCCTCCAGCGGAACCGTGGTCGTGACCGCGCAGTCGACCTCGCCCTACGAGTTGAGCGTGTCGTCGAAATGGGGTGTGCTGCGTCGTGGCGACGCGGATGCCGCCGGCCTTCGCTATTCGATGCGTCTGGGCGGAATTCCGGTCGATGCGGGGGCGGCTCTGGTCTGCGACCGCACGCCGGCGCCGTCTGGCCGCAGCCATCCGCTGCAGGTCACGGTCAGCGGCGAGGACGTGTCCGCCCAGCCCGCCGGCGCCTACAGCGACGTGGTGACCCTGACCTTTTCTCCGCGGCTCGGGCTGTCGCCCGGCGCCGGCTGTTCGATCTAGAAGATCATGCCCTTGGCTTCGGCCCGGAGGCTCAGGCTCATGGCGTCCTGAGGCGACGACAGGATGATGCCGAGGTCGCGCTGGCGGAACGCCGGCTGATTGCTGTCGATGATGACTGTCTGGGTGGCCGTCGAGGAAAGCGGCACACGCTGGCCGTCGACCACGGCGAAGGCGTCGACCAGGCCGGCGGGATGGTTGAGGATCAGGCGATAACCCTCGACGTTGTTGCAGAGCTCGGTCATCCGGCCCAGGCCGGTTTCGCCGGTTTCGAAGGCGGGGATGACGGCCGCGCCGACCTCGACCCGGCAGATGGTTCGAGCTGTCGCTCGAATGCCGATCGAAACCCCGCCGGCGAGGGCAGGGGCGACGCCCAGCAGGGAGACGGCCGCTGCAAGCGTGGCCGTTTTCAGAATGTCAGAGCGCGAAACCATCAGGCGTCCTTCCAGGAGCGAGGCTTCACATTTATCCGCTACGCCTGAAAGTCACTTTAACCGGCGTGGTCAACGCCGGTTTACCTTACCTCGACCATCCAGGACGCCCAGCGCCGTTTGATCGTCTCCAGGCGACGCGTCGGGTCATCGACCATCTGGCGGTAGGCGGCGGGGGATAGGCCGAAGCGGGCGCGGAAACGGCTGCGCATGTCCGCTTCGTTGCGGAAGGCGTATCGGATCGCCAGTTCGGCGAGCGGCGTGGTGTCGTCCGAGCGATCCAGCGTGGTGCGAACCGCCGCCAGCCGCCGGCTTTGAATGAAACTGTCGACGCCGCCGTGGGGCGCGAGCAGCCGGTATAGCGTGGCCCTGGAAACGCCGGTCTCCCTGGCGATGACGCCGGCATTGAGGCCGGGGTCGCCGAGACCTTGTTCGATGATCCTCTGGATAGCCTCGCGGCGATCAAATTCCATCCGCCGTTTCGAAGCCGTGGCGCCGCCGCCTGTCGGGCCGATGGCGAGCCCCAGCAGATCCACAAAGGTCCGGGACACCGTCGGAAGCGCATCATGCTCGAGCGCGCCGGCCCGGCGACACAAGGAAAGAAGATAGTCCCCCAGCAGACCGGCCTGATCGGGGTCCAGCACCCGGCCATGCAGGCCGTTGGCGGCGCCGGCCGCAGCCTCGATCAGATCACGGGCCACGCTGACCGTGATCAGACGTCCATCCGGGATCGTGGTTCGGGTCTGTCGGCGAAGATCCTGAAGCACCAGGTCGCCCGGGTGGGCCTGTTCGAAACCGCTGACCTCGCTGCCGACGAGAACGCCCTCGACCACCAGATGAACGACGAAATGGGAAAAGCCGTTGAGACCGACGCGCTGCGCCGGACGGGCGTGCCCGACGCCCGTCAACCGGCGATCAAACAGGATGAGACGATCCAGGCGATGAGCCGTGACCTCAGCAGACACGGTCTGTCCGCTTGAGACCACGTCCGCGCCGCCGTCATAGAGGTTGCGATAGGTTTCGGCGGCTTCGGGCGGCGTCAGGCCTTGTGTCGAAAAGCTGAAGCTTTCGATCATGATCCGGCGTTGGCCCGTCGGGGGCTCCGCGCCTGGTCTGTCGGAAGCGATCCTGGGCGCCCAACGGGCAAGACGGAAAGGGGGGAGGTGAATCCCTGTATGGTACGCGGCACTGACTATCCTGATCTCGGCCAGATTATGATGCAGGATTGGCGCCGTCCTCAGCAGACGAAGCGAATCCGTTCTTCCAGTCTCAATCGTGAGATCAAGGGCGCAATACCCACACTTGGGGATGGGGCGTACTTATAGCCAAGCCAGACTATTAATCTCTGGTAAACCATGTCGCTCCCGATGACTTCTCGGCTCGTTGCGCTGGCAGGCGCAACGGGACGGGAGGATGAGGCTCCCTCTCTTCACCTGTCCCGTTGGTTCGCCAACCACGCCATCGCCTGCCTTTTCCTTTCCGCACAGACCCTGGAGGTGCTGGATGCGAACGCCGCAGCCATCCGTCTGGTCGATGCGTCTGACGAACTCGCGCTCAGCGGCGGCAAACTGGTCGTCCGGGGCAAGGCGGCGGCGGAACAGTTCCGCCGGTTCGTCTACAGTCTCGACGGAGCCCCCGAGATCCACATGGTCGGCGATCACCATCGGTCGCTTCTCATGCGCGTGGAAAGGGTCGACGAGACCGATGTGATCGCCGTTCAGCTTTTCCCGATCGCCCAGGACGAGGATCAAGGCCTGTGGGCGAACATGGGCGTGATCTTCGGCCTGACGCCGTCGGAGGATCGTCTGATCAAGCTTCTGGTCGGCGGCGCCAATATCAAGACCCTGTCTGAAGATCTCGGCATCAGCGTCGAGACCGCACGGACGCACGTCCGGCGTTCCTATTTGAAAATCGGAGTGAGCAATCGCGAGCAACTGTTCGCCGCCGTCGCGCCCTACCGGCTCAAGGGTTGATCGTCGCGCCGCCTTGGAGCTGAACGGCGCATCCTCTTGAGCCGGCGCGTGGTGTTGATTGTCACAGTCGAGTTCTAAGCCCGGCGCAAGCAGCGCTGATGACGGCGCTGTCGTCTTCACGCTCGCCTGAACCGCACGTATTTCAAGCAGGCGGGTTCGACCGTTCCAAGTTAAACGGGGATCACCCATGCCCAAGATCGACCGCCGCGGCCTGTTGGCCGGCCTGACCGCCGCCGCCGCCTTTCCCTCGCTGGCGCGGGCCCTGAGCATCGCGCCGAAGGTGCGAACGGGTACGATCCAGGACGTCGAACATGTGGTCATCCTGATGCAGGAGAACCGCTCCTTCGATCATTATTTCGGCACGATGAACGGGGTGCGGGGCTTCTCCGATCCTCATCCGGCCCCTGCGCCCGGCGTCGACGGCCGCGCGCGCGACGTGCTGCTTCAACATGACGCCGGCGGCGAGGGGCCGGCCTGGCTGGCGCCCTTCCCGTTGAACACGCGCCAGACCTTCGCCCATATGCGGGTCGAGGGCACGCCGCACAGTTGGCCCGACGCCCAGGCGGCCTGGGACGACGGGCGGATGGGCCGCTGGCCCGAGGCCAAGCACGCCCATTCGATGGGCTATTATGAGCGGGCCGACATCCCGTTCCAGTACGCCATGGCCGACGCCTTCACCCTGTGCGACGCCTATTTCTGTTCGCTTCAGACCGGCACCAATCCGAACCGGGTCATGCTGTGGTCGGGTTGTAACGACGGGTCGGGCGAGCGCGGCGGTCCCTGTATCGGCAATTCGCACGACACCCTGCCGGGCGAGGGCGAGGCCATGGAGCCCTATCGCTGGACCACCTATGTCGAGCGGCTGCAGGCGGCGGGCATCGACTGGCGCGTCTATCAGGACATGGCCGACAACTTCACCGACAACCCCCTGGTCGGGTTCGAGGCCTTCCAGAAGGCGGTCGCCGGGGCGCCGGGGTCCGACCCGGCCCTGGTCGAGCGGGGCCTGACCACGCGGGCGCTGGACGGGCTGAAGGCCGATGTCCTGGCCGGACGTCTGCCGCAGGTGTCCTATGTCATCGCCACGGCCAGCGGCTCGGAACACCCCGGCCCGTCCAGCCCGGCCCAGGGCGCGGACTATACGGCCCAGGTGATCGACGCCCTGACCGCCGACCCCGAGGTCTGGGCGCGCACGGTCCTGCTGGTCAATTTCGACGAGAATGACGGCTTCTTCGACCATGTGCCGCCGCCGGCGCCGCCGTCGCGCGATACGGCGGGCGGACTGAAGGGCGGCTCGACCGTCGATCTGGCGGGCGAATATCACCTTCAGCCCAGCCCCGCCGACGCGCGTCTGGACCTGCCGGAATACCGCGGCCGTCCCTACGGTCTGGGGCCGCGGGTGCCCATGTATGTGCTGTCGCCCTGGAGCCGGGGCGGTCGGGTCAATTCCGAGGTGTTCGACCACACCTCGGTGATCCGGTTTCTGGAGGCCCGGTTCGGGGTCATGGAGCCCAATATCTCGCCCTGGCGGCGCGCAGTGTGCGGCGACCTGACGTCCTGCCTCGACTTCTCCGGCGTGGACGCCCGGCCCGTGCCTCTGCCGGCGACCCAGGCGGACGCCACGCGCGCCGCCGCCCTGGACGGCCGCACCACCCCGCCGACCCCCGCCGAACCGACACGCCCGCACCAGGTCGCCGGCTTCCGCCCGGCCTGTCCCAGCGTCTACGCCCTGGAGTGCGAGCGCGAGACGGCGGGCGACCGGGTGCGGTTGAGCTTCGTCAACACGGGCAACCGCGCGGCGGTCTTTCATGTCTATGACCGGATGAACCTGGGGGCCGGGCCGCGCCGCTATACGGTCGAAGGCGGCCGACGGCTTCAGGACGCCTGGAGCACGGCCGGCGGCGTCGATCTGCAGGTCATGGGGCCGGACGGCTTCCACCGACGGTTCGTCGGCGCGGGGGACGAAGTCGTGTCCGCGCGCCTCGACTGGCGCGGCGCGGCGCCCGTTCTGGTCCTGACAGGCAGGGGCGCGGCGGAGGTGACGACCGGCGCAAGCGTTCGATCCCTCGCCGTCGACGGCGAACACCGGATGGATCTCGCCTGGGACGACGCCAACCATCGCTATGATATTGCGGTCGAAGCTGCGGGTTGGCGAAGCGAGTTCGCCGGGCGCGGGTGATCAATACAAAAAAAAGGGGCGGCGCGCTGATGCGACGCCGCCCCGACACGGTTTCCGCCCGGATCAGAAGCGGTAGGCGACGCCGACCCGCAGGTTGCGGCCCGGCAGAGGCGCGATGTCCTTGAGGAAGGACACGTGTTCGCGGGCTTCCTCGTCGGTCAGGTTGCGCGCCTCGGCGAAGACCGTGACGTTTCGATCCGTCAGCGGACGCCAGGCTGCGGCCAGGTTCAGCAGGGTGTAGTCGTCGGTCGGCAGTTCGTATTCGTTCGCGACCCGGTCCTGTTCCCCGACATGGCGCACCTCGACGCTGGCGTCGAACGGCGTGGAGGTCCAGGCGACACGGCCGGTCAGGGAATAGGGCGGAATACGCGCCGCCGGACCCAGGTCCGTCTGGGCGTGGACAAAGTCGGCGGCGGCTTCCAGCGACAGCTTGCGGTCGCCGTTCTGCCAGGCCGTGTAGGAGCCTTCGGCTTCGAAACCATAGAAGCGGGCGTCGGTCTGGACGAACTGATAGACCGGGAATTCCTCGTTCTCTTCCTCGAACAGGAAGGTTTCGCCCGTGGCCCGCTCGTCGATGAAGCCGTCGTACCACGAGTGGTAGACGTGCAGGTCGCCTGTGAACCGGCCGCGATCATAGTGCGCGGTGGCTTCGAGCGTATTGACCTTTTCGCTGTTCAGATTGACGTCGCCGGTCTCGTAGGCGGCGGTGGCGATGTGCACCCCGTCGGCGAAAAGCTCCACCTCGCTGGGCGCGCGTTCGTTGTGCGCCAGGCTCAGGCCCAGGAACAGGCCAGGCGCGGGCCGCAGGAAGGCGGCGGCCGAGGCCGACCAGTTGTCGAACGTGCGGTCCACCTGGCGGTCTTCGCCGATCGGCGTGGCGCTCAGTTCGCGACGATCATAACGCAGGCCGCCCTCGAAGCCGTAACCCTGGCGGTCCAGACGCTGGACCGTGTAGACGCCCAGTTCGTCGATGTCGGTCGTCGGAACGAAGGCTTCCTCGCCGATGGCCTGGAAGTTGCGCGAAAGGGACTGAACCCCGACCGCGCCGTTCCAATCGCCGCGCTTGCGTTGCACCAGATCGGCGCGGCCTTCCCAGCCGTCCGAGTTGAAGACGGTGCCGGGCTGGCCGACATCCTCAAACTCGGTGTGGGTGTAGTCCGCGTGGCCGTAGGATCCGCGCAAGGCCGAGAAGGGGCCGTCGTCGAAGCGATATTCGCCCCGAACATCATAGCGTTCCTGGTTCAGCTTGATGAAGACGGTCTCCTCGGCGACCGTGCCGTATTCACTGTCGGTATTCTTGTAGGAGGCGCCCAGGAATCCCTTGTCGCCGATATAGGATCCGCCGACGCCCCAGGCTTCCAGATCCGAATAGCTGTTGGGCTGGGATCCGCCTTCGCCCCGACCCACGCCGTCGGCGGCGGCCTTACGGGCGGACAGGGCCGGGGCGGGAATGTCGTAATCGTCCGACTTGCGCTTCACGCCATCGATGTTGAAGGCGAAATTGCCGCGGCCGAGGGTGACGCGGCCGAACGCGCTGCGGCCGTCGTCGACGCTGGACGCCTGGGTGGAGACGACGCCCGAGATACCGCCCTCGGGAATCGCAGTCGGGATGCGTTCGTCGATGACATTGACCACGCCGCCGATGGCCGATCCGCCATACACCAGCGTCGCCGGTCCGCGGATGATTTCGATGCGGCTGGCCTCGGCCGGGTCTGTGGCCACGGCGTGGTCGGGCGAGACTGAACTGGCGTCGATCAAGCCGATGCCGTTGGTCAACACCTGCACGCGGGGGCCGGAGAGACCGCGAATGACCGGGCGGCTCGCGCCGGGGGCGAAGTCGGTCGAACGGATGCCGGGGCGAGTGCTGACCAGATCGCCCAGAGACACGGCCGGCGCGGTGGCCAGGGTCTGGGCGTCGATCACGTCTGTGGCGATCGTCGTGGCGCGCTGGCTTATGCCATAGGGCGCGCCGGTGACGATGATGTCGTCAAGATCGACGGGCTTGGGGGCGGTCGGGGTCGGGGCGGTCTGGGCCGAAGTGGCGCCCGCGAGCAAGGCGGAGGCGGCGGCTCCAAGCAGCAAGGAGCGGGAGGAGGAAGTCAGACGCATGAGAAATCTTTCACCGGAGGGTGATGTAGTTATGAGATAACATCACACTTGGTCAAGACTGTCGCAGCCCCGCGCGTTTCATCCTCAACGCCTGTGGCGGATGGGAGACTGTGATCGGTGACCTGGAACGGTCAGGTCCCATGAAGGGTCAGCCCCGCTCGGCCCACTTCAACAGGGGAATGAGCGGCAGGCCCCAGGCTGTGCCGCCGACGCCGAAGAACAGGAAGTCGATCCAGGGGGAGGCCGGCAGAAGCCCGCGCAGGGCGATCAGGCCCCAGACCCAGAAGATCAAAAAAACCAGCACGCCGACCGCCGCGACGAATCGGCGCGCACGGGGCGGCATCAGCGCTTGTTCCGGAACAGGAAGAAGGCGACCAGGCAGACGCCGGAGCCGATCAGGGCCCAGGGCACCCAGGCCCAGCTGTCCATGGTGCTGACGGCGAAAACCCGCACCGCCAGGAACCAGCCGCAGGCCAGGCCCACGCCGGACACCAGGCTGGTTCCGCCAAAGCCACGGCGGCCGGTGAGCAGATCGGCGATCCAGGCCAGCAGAAGTCCGCCCAGAACGGCGGCGACGATGTCGGCGTATTCCAACCCTGATCTCCTGCGGCGTCAGCGCCGTTAACTCAATCCGACTCGATCTTGTCGCGTCGGGCGGGCATACCGCCACGGTCGCGATTTGGTCACGGTCGAGCGCGACACCATATCCGGGTCAGTGTCGGGCGTCGAATGAACCGTTTCGGAAATCCAGATCGCAATCGCGCCGTCGCCGTGTGGCTGTTCGCCACGGCGGCCGTCGTCTTCCTGATGGTGGTGGTCGGCGGCATCACCCGCCTGACCGGATCGGGTCTGTCGATCACGGAATGGCAGCCCATCATGGGCGCGATTCCGCCGCTGAACGACGCCCAGTGGGCCGAGGCCTTCGACAAGTACAAACAGATTCCCCAGTACGCCCAGATCAACGCCGGCATGAGCCTGGGCGAATTCCAGGGCATCTTCTGGTGGGAATGGCTGCACCGCCTGATCGGGCGTGTGGTCGGCCTGGTGTTCGCCCTGCCGCTGGTCTTCTTCCTGGCGTGCAGGATGTCGCCGCAGCGTTCGGTCCTGCGCCAATGGGCCATGCCCGACCGGCTGATCTGGCGCTGCCTGCTGTTGCTGGCCCTGGGCGGGCTTCAGGGGCTGATCGGCTGGTGGATGGTGTCCAGCGGCCTGTCGGAGCGGGTCAGCGTCGCGCCCGAGCGTCTGGCGACCCACCTGGGTCTTGCCTTCGTTCTGTTCGCCGCCCTGATCTGGACCGGGCTTGAGGCCTGGAACGGCGAGGATCACGGGCGTGCGCCGGGCGGATGGGCGCGCGGGGCCGGGATTCTGCTGGGCGTGGTCTTCGTCCAGTGTCTGCTGGGCGCCCTGGTCGCGGGCGGTCACGCGGGACTGGTCTATACCGACTGGCCGCTGATGGACGGGACGGTCCTGCCGCCGGCCGACTGGAGCCTGGGCGCCGGGGCCTTCCTGCATGACAAGGCCCTGATCCAGTTCAATCACCGGCTTGTGGCCTATGGGCTGCTGATCGCCGTCAGCATCTACGCCTTCCAGGCCTGGCGTTGGCGCGTGGCCGAGGGAATGGGGCTGGCGGCCTTTGTCCTGGCCGCCGTGGTCTGGCTTCAGGCCGTGCTGGGGATCGTCACCCTGATGCACGCCGTGCCGGTATGGCTGGGCGTGCTGCACCAGGCCGGGGCCGCCGTCGTCCTGGCTGTGGCGACGGCGAACCTTTGGCTGGTGCTGCGGGCTCAGCCCCGGATCTTCATGTCCGGACCGAGGACCATGGGCCTCTGATCGCCAGGGTCATGCCCGGGTACATGATGTTGACGAACAGCACCTCGCCGTCGGGCGAGAAACAGGCGCCCGCGAACTCGGAGTTGCCGGTGAAGACGTTGCGCCCGATCGTATAGACCTTGCCGTCCGGGGTGACGCCCTTCAGGTGGTTGCGGACGTCGGTGGAATAATTGTCCTCGCACAGGATCAGATGGCCCCACGGCGCGACGGTGATGTTGTCGGCCATGTTCATCGTCTTGACGTCCGTGCTTTCGACGAACAGCTGCAGCCGGTCGGTCGCGCCGTTCAGGCCGGGAACAAGTCGCATCACCTGACCGCGCCGGATCGGCCCGCCGGACGTTGCGGTGAAGTACATCTCATTGTCGCCCCACCAGACGCCTTCGCCGCGGGCCACCCAGGCCGCACCGGCGGCGTGACCGCGCTTGGCCAGGTCGCCGTTGGGGGATTCGACGTCCTCCATGTCGATCCACTCGATCTCGCGCCAGTCGCCGACAGCCCAGGTGCGGCTTTCCTGGTTACGGGTGTCGGCCGAGGGGACGCCCTTCCAGGCCATGGCCTGGAGTTTGCCGCCTTCGGCCAGCTTGCCCGGCGTCGTGGGAAGAAAGCGGTAGAACAGGCCCGAATTGTCGTCCTCGGTCAGATAGACGATCCCTGTGCGCGGATCGATGCAGACCGCCTCGTGATCGAACCGTCCCATGGCCTTAAGCGGCACGGGGTCGACGAGGCCGGTCGCCGTCGAGGGCACTTCGAACACCCAACCGTGGCTCTTGGTCACGTCGGCGTCGGCGGGCGTCTCAAGGGTTTCTTCGCAGGTCAGCCAACTACCCCAGGGCGTCGGGCCGCCGCAGCAGTTGGTCGAGGTGCCGGCCAGGGTCAGGTGCTGGCTGACCTTCTGGCGGGTTTGGAGATCATAGATGATTGTTGAGCATCCGCCGGGCAGGGGGCGGCCGTCCTTGTAGGTGTCATAGGCCTTGCCGGCGTCCAGCTGGCCCAGCCGTTCTTCGCGCAGACCGCCGGGGCCGAGGTTGCGGTGCAGGCCGTTGGAGCCCTTGAGTTCGTGATTGACCACCAGGGCGACCTTGGAGCCCTCCAGCGGGAAACAGGCCATGCCGTCGGGTTGTCCGGGGGCGAACAGGCCGTCGTCCATGGTGTCGCCGCTCTGGGCCACCACCTGGTAGGTGAAGCCCTCGGGCAGATCGAGCAGTCGGTTCGGATCGGTGATCAGCGGGCCATAGCCGTGGACCTCGTTGACATAGGTTTCTTCGCCGGCGGTCTGGGCGGAGGCGTGGCGGGCCAGTCCTGCAAAGGCGAGGGCGGCGCTCGAGGCGATCAGGCCGCGACGGTGAAGATTCATAAGGAGGCTCCGAAGGGTTTGGTCCCCGATGACTGTGAATGGCTATGGTTTGATGACGAACGCCGTTAATTTGTAACGGAGAGACGGCTCGTTTCGACGGGTATTTTAATACCGTATATAGAATATCACTTCAAAACAGTAGCTTGCACTACATGTCGCGCTTTTCGACGCGTTGACGCGGCTTATCGTCTCCTGTATCAGCGCGCCTTCATTCGGTTCCTTCGGGGGCCGGACCCGATTTTCGTCTCCAGGAACCCCCTCAATGCTGAAGAGCACCACGGCTTCGTTGAAGCCGGCCGAGGTCGAGAAGAAATGGATCCACATCGACGCCGAAGGCGTCGTGGTGGGCCGTCTCGCGACCTTCATCGCCAACCGTCTGCGCGGCAAGCACCGCGGCGACTACACCCCGCACGTTGACTGCGGCGACTATGTCGTCGTCACCAACGTCGACAAGGTGGTGTTCACCGGCAAGAAGTCGACCGACAAGGTCTATTATCGCCACACCGGCCACCCGGGCGGCGTCAAGTCGACGACCCCGGAGAAGGTTCTGGGCGGTCGCTTCCCCGAGCGCGTGCTCGAGAAGGCCGTCGAGCGCATGCTGCCGAAGGAAAGCCCGCTGGCCCGCAAGCAGATGACGCACCTGCGCCTGTTCGCCGGCGGCGCGCACGAACATGAAGCCCAGCAACCGGAAACGATCGACTTCAAGTCGGCGTCGCCCAAGAACACCCGGAGCGTCTGAGCATGACCGACGTGACCAACACCGAAGCCGCCACCGGTTTCGACGCCCTGAAGGGCCTGAGCTCTTCGGTCGAGAACGACGCCCCCGTCTATGTCCAGAAGCTGGACGCCCAGGGCCGCGCCTATTCGACCGGCAAGCGCAAGAACGCCATCGCCCGCGTCTGGGTGAAGCCCGGCACCGGCAAGATCACCATCAACGGCAAGGACCAGGAGCAGTATTTCGCTCGTCCCGTGCTGCGCATGATGATCGCCCAGCCGCTGACCGTCTCGGACCGCGCCACCCAGTATGACGTCGTCTGCACCGTCGAAGGTTCGGGCCTGTCCGGCCAGGCCGGCGCCATCCGCCACGGCCTGTCGCACGCCCTGACGCATTTCGAACCGGAACTGCGCAAGGTCCTGAAGCCGCACGGCTTCCTGACCCGCGACAGCCGCGTCGTCGAGCGCAAGAAGTACGGCCGCGCCAAGGCTCGCCGTTCGTTCCAGTTCTCGAAGCGCTAATCGCGTTCACGCGGTTTGGATTTGGGGCGCTTCGGGGAGACCCGGAGCGCCCTTTTTCTGTGGCTGCGCACACGAAAAGGTGAAGTTGGAAAGCGGTTCGGGCGCGTTGTTTTTTCGGTCAACCGTCTGACTCTGCAGGAAGAACGTCAGCTTTTCCATGAGTTTGGTTAGTTGACAGGAGCGCGTTGCGAAGGCCCCATGCCCCTTAGGGATCACATCAGTTCGCTAATGCGGAGATGTGCCCGGTGTCCAAATGTCGCAAATCGTCTGAGAGACCGATGCATTCGGTTTCCATCAAAGTGCTTGGCCTGAGCATCGACGGCAAAGGCTGGGCAGGGGTGATTGCAGTACCCGTCGTCCTTCTGATCATATGCTTGGCAGGCATGACATTAGGAAACGGCGCGGCATGGCTTGCCCGATTGTCCACACAGTCCAACGCCATTACTGAAAACGCCCCGGCAGCGACCGGAGTGAAGGATTGAGTAGTTGACCCACACCATCTTCATCGACGGCGAAGCCGGCACCACGGGCCTCGAGATCCGCGAGCGGCTGGAGGCGCGCTCGGATCTGGAGCTGATCCTGCTGGGCGACCGTCGGCGCGACGTCGAGGCGCGGCGCGAGGCCCTGAACAGCGCCGATGCGGCGATCCTGTGCCTGCCGGACGACGCGGCGCGCGAGGCGGTGGCCATGGTGGAGAACCCGTCGGTCAAGGTGATCGACGCCTCGACCGCCTATCGGGTCGCGCCGGGCTGGGCCTATGGCTTCCCCGAGATGGACGCAGGCCAGCGCGATCTGATCGCGCGGTCGCAATTCGTGTCCAACCCCGGCTGCTATCCGACCGGCTTCATCGGCCTGATGCGGCCGCTGGTGAAGGCGGGCCTGGTTCCGGCCGGCCATCCGGTCACGGTCAATGCGGTCTCGGGCTATTCCGGCGGCGGCAAGGCCATGATCGCCGAATTCGAAGCGGAAGGCGCTGCAACCGCCTATCGCGCCTATGGTCTGTCGCTGAAGCACAAGCATGTGCCGGAGATGACGAAACACACGGGGCTGAGCCGCGAGGTGCTGTTCGCCCCCGCAGTGGGGAATTACCGCCAGGGCATGCTGGTCGAGGTTCCGCTGCACCTGGCCGCCCTGCCGGAAACCCCGTCGGTCGAGCGGATCCACGGGGCCCTGGTCGAGGCCTATGACGGTCAGTATTTCGTCGAGGTGGCCGATCTGGACGAGACCGAGGCCATGACCGGTCTGGAGCCCGAGGGGCTGAACGGCACCAACCGCCTGCGTCTGCATGTGTTCGGCGACCGGTCCGGCGAACAGGCGCGTCTGGTCGCTCTGCTGGACAACCTGGGCAAGGGGGCCTCGGGCGCGGCGGTGCAGAACCTGAACATCCTGCTGGGCCTGGATGAGGCGACCGGTCTGATCTGAAGCCCTGATCGGGAGAAGAAACGAGGCGAGAAACCTTTCCCCTCGTCCCGTCGTACTGGGTGGCATGACCCAGTCCCCGATCCTCCATCGACGCGGCCTTCTGGCAGGCGCCGGCGCGCTGGCCCTGGCCGCCTGTTCGCCCGAACCGTCCCAGGCGGGGCAGGGGGCCTACGCCGCCTCGCCCTATCGTCGCGTGTCGGACGCCGACTGGCGACGGCGGCTGGGCGATGCGGCCTGGCGCGTGATGCGTCACGAGGACACCGAACGCCCCTACACCAGTCCGCTGAACGACGAACATCGCCGTGGGACCTTCGTCTGCAAGGGCTGCGACCTGCCGCTGTTCCGCTCGAACTGGAAGTTTGATTCCCACACCGGCTGGCCCAGCTTCTATCAGGTCATCGCCGCCAACATCGGCCGCAAGCGCGACCTGGCCATCGGCATTCCCCGCACCGAATATCACTGCGCCCGCTGCCTGGGGCATCAGGGGCATGTGTTCAACGACGGACCGCGGCCCACAGGCCTGCGCTATTGCAACAACGGCGTGGCGCTGAAGTTCGTGGCCGCCTAGCCGCGATTGGCGCGTACAGCCGAATCGACCGTCACCCCGAACCAGACCGCCGCAATGATGATCAGCAGGCCGTAGTCGTGGCCCGGCAGGAAGACCGGGGCGACGGCGGCGGCGATGACCAGCGCGGGAAACAGGCCGGCCCAGGCGGCGGTTCCGGGCGAGGCCGCACGGATGACCGGCTGCGGCGTCGGGCGGTTCATCCGGCGGGCCATCCAGCCGTTCAGGGCGACGAACAGGACCGAACAGACGACGGCGCTGATCACATATTTCGCCGTATTGCCCGGCTCGCCGAAGGTGGCCGCCGTCATGATCAGCAGGATCAGGGCGACGCCCGTGCTGACGGCCAGCAGGATATTGGGTTCGATACGGTTCAAGACTTCACTTTCACATACAGACCCGGCGCCGGCGCCAGGGGCGGGAGCGGACCCTTAGCAGGGTCGCGCGCCGGAATCCTGGCCCCCGAACGATCATGCAGCCAGCCGGCCCAGTGGTCCCACCAACTGCCCGGATGTTCGACGGCCCCGGCCTGCCACTCGGCCAGGGTCCCGGGCAGGGCGGGGTTGGTCCAGTGCTGGTATTTCCGCGCCGCCGGGGCGTTGATCACCCCGGCGATATGGCCGGACCCGGCCAGGGTGAAGGTCACGTCCGGGCTGCCGAACAGACGGGCCGAGCGATAGACCGAGTTCATCGGGGCGATGTGATCCTCGCGACTGGCCTGGAAATACAGGGGGATGGCGACCTTCGACAGGTCCGCCGTCAGGCCGCCGATCTCGAACACGCCGCGCGCCAGGGCGTTGGCGCCGTACATCTGGCGCAGATAGGCCAGGTGCAGGGTCTTTGGCATTCGGGTCTGGTCCGCGTTCCAGAACAGCAGGTCGAAAGCGGGCGGATCCTTGCCCAGCAGGTAGTTGCTGATGAAGAAGGACCAGATCAGGTCGTTGGAGCGCAGGGCGTTGAAGGTGTCGGCCATGGCGGCGCCGGGCAGGACCCCGCCGGCGGCGTCCATCTGGCGTTCGATCTCGGCGATCCAGTGTTCGTCGGTGAACAGCAGCAGATCGCCGGCCTCGGCGAAGTCGTGCTGGGCGGCGAAGAAGGTGGCGGCGGCGACGCGCGTGTCGCCCTTCGCCGCCATATGGGCCAGAGCTGCGCCCAGCAGGGTGCCGCCGATGCAATAGCCGACCGCGTTCAGCCGGTCTGCGCCGGTCTGCTCCAGCGTCTTGTCGATGGCGCGATAGACGCCTTTTTCGAGATAGTCGTCGAAGCCGAGGCCCGCCTTGTCGAGGCCCGGATTGACCCAGGAACAGACGAAGACGGTGAAGCCCTGGGCCGACAGCCAGCGGATCATCGAATTGGTCGGCTGGAGGTCGAGAATATAGAATTTGTTGATCCAGGGCGGGAAGATCAGCAGGGGGATCTGATGCTGGGTCTCGGTCGCCGCATCGTACTGGATCAGTTCGAACAGGTCGTCGCGCCACACCACCTGGCCCGGCGCGGTGGCGACGTTCTCGCCGACGACGAACTTGCCGTCGTCGGCCTGGCTGATGCGCAGCGAACCGCCGCCGCGTTCCAGATCGGCGGCGAAATTCTGCATCCCCTTCACCAGGGATTCGCCGCTGGTCTCGGCCAGGGCCTTCAGGGCCACCGGGTTGGAGGCCAGGAAGTTGGACGGCGAGAAGGCGTCGGTCAGCAGGCGGGTGAAGAACTGGGCGCGCTGCTTGACCGCCGGATCGACGTCCTCGACCCCCGCGATCAGCCCGTTCATCCAGTCCGAGGTCAGCAGATAGGAGCGGCGCATCATGTCGAACATCGGATTGTCCGACCAGGCGGGATCCTTGAACCGCTTGTCGGCGGGGGCGGGCGGCATCGGCTCGCCGGCCGCCTGACGCGCCGTGCCGGTCCACAGCTCCATATAGCGGCTGAACAGGTCGGCCTGGGCCTGGAAGAGTTTTTCGGGGCGCGAGGCCAGGCTGCTCATGACCGAGGTCATGGCGGGGGCGACATGGAACGGGTCGGGCGACAGGGCGGCGGGGCGGTCGGCCTGGAACAGGGCGGCCTCGGCGAGCGCGCCCTGGGCCATCATGGCCGCCTTGGCCAGGTTCATCGACAGGGTTTCGAGCAGTTGGGCCTGGTCGGCGCCGGGGAAGGGGGCAGGGGCGGGTTCAGCGGGCGTCTCGGCGGAAGGAGCGGCGTCCGACGAGTCGATCCTGGGATCAGGCGCCGGAGTCTTGGCGCGGGGCGGGCGGGGCTTGGCCGAGGTCGGGCGACCGGGCTTGCGCGGCGTCTTGGCGCCCGGGGCGTCGTCAAGCGCCATGGGCCCGGGCGTCTTGGCCGCTGCGGGTTTGGACGCCGCCGACTTGGACACCGCTGACTTGGACGCGCCGGGCTTGGCCTTCCGGGCGTCGCCCTTTGGAGCGGGCTGGGACGTCGGGGTCTTGTTCTTCGGAGCTTGGGCCATGAATTTCCTTCGCCTTCCTGGGTTCGGAGGGCCGGTTCGACGCCTCGCCCTTCCGCACGAAGCGATGATGGCATAAGACCGACCCCGACATGAACGCGCACTTTCGAAAAAGAACGGGGCTGACGGCTTCGTTGCTCTGCCTGGCGACGCTGTCGGCGTCTCTGGGGGCCTGTGCGCGCGCGTTTGCGCCGAGCACCGATCCGACGTCGCCGATCGCGCCGCGGGTTCAGGCCCTGGTCGACGCCAATCGTCATTATCCCAGTTGGGAGAACTTCCCCGCCGCGCCGGCCGACCTGCCGCAGGCGGCCCAGGTCGCGGCCCGGGTCCAGGCTCTGGAAGGCCAGGGCGGGGCCTTGGGCGGCGAGGTGGCGCGGATCGACTGGACGCTGGGCGACGCCGAAACCCTGGCCGCCGAGACCCGCGCTCAGGTCGGAGCCGTTCCCGTGTCGCCGGATGCGGCCCGCACTGAGGCCGAGATCGACGCCTTCGCCCAGAGCCTGCGGGATCGCGCCAAGGCCCCGCCGCCGATTGATCGGCGTCCGATTGAATGAGCTTGTCGCCGGGGCTCGAGAATCCCCGGATGATGCGACGATGGCGGACGACGGCGGCTTCAAGATCGATAACGCATTTCTGGGTGTGACCCAGTCCCTGTCCGGTCGGGCCTGGCGTCAGCGCCCGGCCGAGGCCGCGACCATCCGCGCCCACATGCAGGGACTGGGCCTGGAGGAGCCGCTGGCGCGGGCCCTGGCCTCGCGCGGCGTGCGGGCCGACCAGGGCGCCGACTTCCTGAGCCCGACCCTGCGCGCCCTGTTTCCCGATCCGTCCAGCTTCATGGACATGGACGCCGCCGCCGAGGCCTTGCTGGATGCGTTCCAGGCCAAGTCTCAGGTTCACATCTTCGCCGACTATGATGTGGACGGCGCCTCCAGCGCGGCCCTGCTGGTGCGATGGTTCCGGGCCATGGGGGCGGACCTGCCCATCTATGTCCCCGACCGGCTGACCGAAGGCTATGGCCCCAGCGCCAAGGCCTTCGACGCGCTGAAGGCCGCCGGCGCCGACCTGGTGGTGACGGTCGATTGCGGCGCGGCGGCGAACGAGGCCCTGGCCCATGCGGCGGCCATTGACCTGAACGTCGTCGTCATCGACCACCATCTGATGCGCAGCGAACCGCCCAGGGCGCTGGCGGTCGTCAATCCGAATCGGCCGGGCTGCAACTCGGGCCAGGGCAATCTGGCGGCGGCCGGGGTGGTCTTTGTTCTATTGGCCGCCCTGAACCGCGAGGCGCGGCGGCGCGGCCTGTTCGCGGACCGGCCCGAGCCCGATATTCGCCAGTGGCTGGATCTGGCCGCCCTGGGCGCCATCTGCGACGTCACGGCCCTGACCGGGTTCAACCGCGCCCTGACGGGGTTGGGACTGAAGGTCATGAGCGACTGGAAGAACCCCGGCCTGCGCGCCCTGCTGGCTGCCGCCGGCGCCGAACAAGGGCCGGCCAAGAGCAACCACGCCGGCTTTATACTGGGGCCACGCATCAACGCCGGCGGGCGGATCGGCCGATCGGACCTGGGCGCGCGGCTGTTGTCGACCGACGATCCCGCCGAGGCCCAGGCCCTGGCGCTGGAGTTGGACGCCCTGAACCTGTCGCGCCGCGAGGTCGAACGCGCCGTGACGGAGGCCGCCGTCCGCCGCGTCGAGGCGACCGGCGCCCACGCCGACGAGACGGCCCTGGTCGTCGTGGCGGGCGAGGACTGGCACCCCGGCGTGGTCGGCATCGTCGCCGGGCGCCTGCGCGAACGCTGGCGCAAGCCGGTGATCGTCATCGGACTGGATCCGGTGACGGGCCTGGGCAAGGGGTCGGGCCGGTCGCAGCCGGGCATGAACCTGGGCCGCGCCATTCAGGCGGCGTGGGAGGCGGGTATTCTTTTGGCCGGCGGCGGGCACGCCATGGCGGCCGGTCTGACGATAGACGGCGCACGACTGGCCGAACTGACCGACTTCCTGAACGACCGGCTGGCCGGCGAACGGATCGAGGCGGTGGCGATGGATGCGCTGGAGATCGACGCCCTGATCGATCCAGGCGCAGCGACCCGGGCCCTGTTCGAATCGTTCGAGCAACTGGCCCCCTTCGGCCCCGCCAACCCCGAGCCGGTCTTCGCCCTGAACGGGGTTCAGGCCCGCGAACCGGTGCAGATGAACGGCGGCCATGTCCGCTGTCGACTGGTCGGGCCGGACGGCGCCTCGGTGCGGGCCGTGGCCTGGCGATGCGCCGATCTGCCGACCGGCCAGGCGCTGCTGAGCGGGCAGGGCGGGCTGAATGTCGTCGGCCGTCTGAAGGCGGACGACTGGAACGGCCGTCGCGGCGTGCAGTTCGAGATCGAGGACGTCGCCGATCCTCGCAGGGTTTGAGCCGCGCGGGCACGCCCTGGACCGTCGCAAAAAACTCGAAATCCGCGCTTGCACCCGTCCGAGGGCGCGGCTATATCGCCGGCTCTCCCGCGCAGCGGTCCCTTCGTCTATCGGTTAGGACGTCAGGTTTTCAACCTGAAAAGAGGGGTTCGACTCCCCTAGGGACTGCCACGCGGGATGAATACGGGCCGTGCCGACAGGCCGCCCGAGCGGCGTTCGTCTCCTCATTTGAGTCCTGCACCAACCCCGTCGTCGCCACGGGCGGAAACCATCACGGGTGGTGTCATTCGCGCGACACAACTGGAAGCTTTCCGCCAGAAGGTGCAAGTTTCGGGCGCCTTTCCCCCATTTTGACCTTTCCAAAGATTCGCGGAACAGTGTTAAACGTAATCGTGTCCGTAAGAGGAGCGGACGGGGGTTTGATAATTTGTCTGACTACGATGAGATGGAGACGGCGGAGACCGTTCGTGTCGTCGGGCGCGTGAAGTGGTTCGATCCGGCGAAGGGCTATGGCTTCATCGTGCCGGATGACCCGACGTTGACCGAGCTGCGGGATGTTCTTCTGCACATCAGCAGTCTGCGCGACACCGGCCGCGAAACGGCAGATGAAGGCGCGCCTATTGTCTGCGATTGTGTTCGGCGATCCAAAGGCTGGCAGGCCGTCGAGATCCATGACCTGGGAGCGGGCGAGGCGAGCGTCATCGTGCGTCGTTCGGCGCCCATGGCCGAGGCTATCGCGACGTCGCCCGAAATCGATGCGGTCCTGGAGCCGGCCGTGGTCAAATGGTTCAATCGGACCAAGGGCTATGGATTCGTGGTGCGTGATCGCGAACCGGGCGATATCTTCGTTCACATCGAAACCCTGCGGCGCTGCGGCCTGGACGATCTCGTGCCAGGCGACACGGTGCAGGTGCGATTCGCCAGCGGTCCCAAGGGGCTGGTGGTGGCTGAAATCAGACCGGGCGGCTGATCGGTCGCTCCAAGGAGGGGCGCATGATCGACGCGACGAGACGTTTTGTTGTGGGCGGCCTGATGGCGCTCGCCGTCGCCGGATGCGCCGCGAAAGCGCCGGCCGGGCCGAATGGCGAGCCCCTGCAGAAGCTGGCCGTGGTGACGGCGTCCGGCGAGCACCCGTTCTGGGTCGAAATCGCCGACGAAGAGCCTGAACGTCAGCGGGGCCTGATGTTCCGCCCGCCGCTGGGCGATGATCGCGGCATGCTGTTCCAGTGGCCCGGAGAGGCGCCGCGGGAACAGAGCTTCTGGATGCGCAATACGCCCAGTTCTCTGGACATTCTCTATATCGATCCGAAAGGCCGGATCGTCTCGATCGCCTCTCACGCCACGCCCTTTTCCGAGGTTCCGATACCGTCGAACGGGGCTGCGAACGGCGTGCTGGAGCTTCGCGCGGGTCGCGCGGCCGAGATCGGCGCCAAGCCCGGCGACAGGATTTTGCATCCTTATTTCAAGCCTTGATTGCGGATCGCGCGACGAAGTGCCAATAGAGCGCTCCGTTCGGTCCGGGGTGTAGCGCAGCCTGGTAGCGCATCTGGTTTGGGACCAGAGGGTCGGAGGTTCGAATCCTCTCGCCCCGACCAATGGACGGCCGCTGGATTCCGTGTCCCGCGCGCGTTATGGCAGGTCCACTGGACCTGCCGATCACTAGGGATTTCGCCATGCTCGCCCGCATCTACCGCCCAGCCAAGACCGCTATGCAGTCCGGCAAGGCCAAGAGCCGCGACTGGCGTCTGGAGTTCGAACCGGCCTCGGCCCGCAGCCTCGATCCGCTGATGGGCTGGACCAGTTCGTCGGACATGAACGGTCAGGTGCGTCTCGCCTTTGATTCGAAGGAAGAAGCCGTCGCCTATGCCGAACGCCACGGCATTCCGTTCCGCCTGCACGAGCCGAACGAGGCCCCGACGATCCTGAAGGCCTACGCCGACAATTTCGCCCCCAATCGCAAACAGCCCTGGACGCATTGACGCCCGGCTCGCTGCCGAGCGCCCTTAGCTCAACCGGATAGAGCACCCGCCTTCTAAGCGGACGGTTGCAGGTTCGAGTCCTGCAGGGCGCGCCACTCTCGCGACGGCGCCGCTGAAAGCCACGCCATGACCGACTCAAAATC
This sequence comes from Brevundimonas sp. TSRC1-1, assembly GCF_049898245.1. Taxonomy (NCBI): domain Bacteria; kingdom Pseudomonadati; phylum Pseudomonadota; class Alphaproteobacteria; order Caulobacterales; family Caulobacteraceae; genus Brevundimonas; species Brevundimonas sp. TSRC1-1. The sequence continues at coordinate 85,846 of NZ_JAFCXI010000003.1, read as the reverse complement.
TCTGAACCCCGGCGAGATTCGCGTCGCCGCCCTGTATCGATTCGCCGCGATCAAGGACGTCGAGGCGGTGCAGGCGCGGCTGCACAGCGTGTGCGAAGCCGGCGCGGTCAAAGGCACGCTGCTGGTTGCGACCGAGGGGCTGAACGGCACGATCGCCGGTCCTGAAGCGGGTATTGAAGCGGTGCTGGCCGACATCCGCGCCATTCCGGGCTTCGCCGATCTGGAGGTCAAATACGCCTGGACCGGCGACATGCCGTTTCTGCGGCTGAAGGTCCGGATCAAGCGCGAGATCGTGACCATGGGCCAGCCGGACCTGGATCCGGCGCGACAGGCCGGAGTCTATGTCGCGCCTGCGGACTGGAACGCCCTGATCGCCGATCCGACCACCCTGGTGATCGACACCCGCAACGACTACGAGGGCGAAATCGGCGCCTTCGAGCGGGCGGTGCAGCCGAACACCCGCAGCTTCCGCGACTTTCCCGACTGGTTCCGCACCGATGGCCGCGCCTTGATGGACCAGATGAAGCCGCAGCGCGTCGCCATGTACTGCACCGGCGGCATCCGCTGCGAAAAATCGACCGCCTTCCTGAAGGCCGAGGGAGTCGAGAACGTCCACCATCTGGAAGGCGGGATCCTGCGCTATCTGGAAGAGGTCGAACCGGCCGACAGCCTGTGGCGCGGCGACTGTTTCGTCTTCGACGAGCGGGTCTCGGTCGGTCATGGCCTGGTTCAGGGTGATCACACCCTGTGCCGGGGGTGCCGTATGCCCCTGGACGCCGAAGGCCGGGCGTCGCCCCATTTCATCGAGGGCGTCTGCTGCGAACGCTGCCGGGATACGCGCGACGACGCGCAGAGGCTGCGCTACGCCGAACGTCAGAGACAGATCGAGCTCGCCCGTCTGCGCGGGACGGAACATCTGGGACGACGCGAAGACGGGTGATCGTCAGGCCCAGGCGCGGCGATGAGGGGGAGAAGTGAACCGGTCAGGGCGTCGCCAACGAATGGGCGGTCTATGCTAAACCCGCCGATTTTCAGGCCAAAACAGCGCTGGCGGCGAGACGTCTGATGCCGACAGTCTTAGCCCCGAGTGGCTCCGCGGGTAGGATTCGAACCTACGACCAGCCGATTAACAGTCGGCTGCTCTACCACTGAGCTACCGCGGAACTGCTCGGGAGGCGGGCCTATAGCAGCGGCCATTCGATTCGTGCAATGGGAAAAACGACGAATGCGCACGATCTCGATCAATGACCCCGATGACGCCCGGATCTCCGGCTTTCGCGATATTCGCGAACGCGACCTGACGGGCCGCGAGGGCCTGTTCGTGGCCGAAGGCGAGGTGGTGGTGCGGGTGCTGGCCTCGACCGCCTCACGATGCCGACCCCGCGCCCTGCTGCTGGCAGAGAAACGGGTCGCGGCCCTGAGCGACGTCATCGCAGCGCTTGCGCCGTCGGTTCCCGTCTATGTCGCCGGCCAGACCGTTCTGGACCGGATCGCCGGATTTCCGCTGCACCGGGGCATCCTGGCCCTGGGTGAGAAGCCCGTCGCGCCGCCGGTCGAGCACCTGTTGGCGGCCGTCGCCGACGAGGATGTGTTCGTGATCGCCAGCGGCATCGGCAATCACGACAATATGGGCGGCGTGTTCCGCAATGCGGCGGCCTTCGGGGCGCGGGCCGTCTTGCTGGACGAGACCTGCTGCGACCCCTTCTATCGCAAGGCTATCCGGGTTTCGGTCGGGGCCGTGCTGAGGACCCCGTTCACGGTCGGCGGATCGGCCGAGGATCTGGTGGCGGCGATGCAGACGGCGGGGGTGGAGGTGCTGGCCCTGACCCCGTCGGCGACGCTGAGGCTGGCGGACTACCGGCCCCAGGGCCCCGTCGCCCTGATGGTGGGGTCGGAGGGGCCGGGTCTGCCCCGTGCCGTGATTGATCGGTGCCGCGCCGTCGGCGTGCCCATGGCGGGGGGCTTTGATTCGTTGAATGTCGCCGTGACCAGCGCCCTGGCGCTTCATCATGTGACCAGCGGGCGGCCCGCAGGCTGACGTCGGCGTTCACTAGGATTTTAGGTCGTTAAGGTTCTGTACACCTTGCGCGGGGGCCGAAACTGTGGCGACCATCGTTCTCGTTGGTGTGGGGGCGCGCAATGAACATTCTGTATTTTCTGAACCGAAACGTCCGGGCGGCGATCTTCATCGCCGCCGGGGTCGTCGGTCTGGGCGCGGCGGGCCTGATCGGCTGGGTGACTGCGCCGATCAGCTGATCCTTCAGGGGCGATAGAGACGAAAAAGGCGCGGATCCCGGGATCCGCGCCTTTTGTTCGTTTGTCGCGATGGAGGCCTGACCGGGAATCGAACCCGGGTGCAAGGATTTGCAGTCCTCTGCGTCACCACTCCGCCATCAGGCCGCCTTGTCCCCGATTTCTCGGGGGCGGTCATCGCGAGGGGCGTTCGCTATCAGATCGGATTGTCCGCTGCAACGCGCGGAACTATAAGCGCGCAAGATTTCCTCCCTGACTACCGATTGAAGGCTGCCCAAAGATGGATTTCACCGCCGAGCGCAAGGCCATGGTCGACTCGCAGGTCCGCGTGAACGATGTGACCAATCACGAGATCCACATGGCCATGATGGCGGTTCCGCGTGAACGCTACTGTGCGCCGGACCGCATCTTCGCCGCCTATTCGGACGCATCGATCGAGATTGCGGGCGACCGCAAGCTGATGCCGGCGCGCGACGTCTCCAAGCTGTTGCAGGCCGCCGATGCGCGGGAAGGGGAGAAGGCCCTGGCCATCGCCGCCCCCTATGCCGCTGCGGTGCTGGCGCGCATGGGTCTGACGGTCACGGCGCAAGAGTCTGACGCGGCCGTGTTCGCGGTCGTGGGCGAGGCCCTGGCGGAGGACGGGGTGACGACAGCGGTCGCGCCTCTGGATGCGCCGGTGGGCGAGGGCTGGGACCTGATCGTCTGCGAAGGCGGCGTGGCGGCCTTGCCGGAAGCCTGGGGGCAGGCCCTGCGGACCGGCGGCCGTCTGGTTATGGTCGAGCGGCGTGGCGCCATCGGCAAGGCCGCCCTCTATGTTAAGGGCCGCGAAGGCCTGTCGCGTCGCGAACTGTTCGATTCATCCCCGGCCCTTCTCGCGGAACTGACGCCGGCGCCTACATTCGCATTCTGACGTAGTCGGCAGCGCTCGCGGGAAGCGTGAAAAAAACTTAACTGGCGTCAGGTCGACTGAGGCCGCAGTTACGCTTGATGACATTCGGGCGCTCCTCGGGGGCGTCAGGCAAGGACGGACAATGTTGAAACGCTCGCGTGTGCTGGCTTCGGCCGCTGTGGTGGCTCTGGTGACAGGGCTTGGCGCGCCCGCCTGGGCCGAGACGCTGCAGGAAGCGATCGCCCTGGCCTATCAGACCAATCCCAGCCTGCTGGCTCAGCGGGCGAATCAGCGGGCGCTGGACGAAACCGTGGTCCAGGCGCGATCGGGCCTGCGCCCGACGCTGAGCGCCTCGGCCGGGGTCGACTACACCCGCAACGATTTCCCGACCGTCACCCAGTTCGTCGACACGAACAACGACGGCGTGCCGGACACCCAGGTGTCCAGTTCATCGTCCGAGAGCGACGGCGCCACCGTGGGCGTCAGCCTGTCGCAGAACATCTGGACCGCCGGCCGCACCACCCTGGCCATCGACCAGGCCCGGGCCGGCGTGATGGCGGGGCGTGAGAACCTGCGCGAGATCGAACAGTCGGTCATGCTGTCGGTCATCCAGGCCTATGTGAACGTCACCCGCGACATGGAAATCCTGCGCATCCGCCAGGAAAACCTCGCCGTGCTGCAACGCCAGCTGGAAGAGACCAGCGCCCGATTCGAGGTCGGCGAGATCACCCGGACCGACGTGGCCCAGGCCGAGGCCTCCTTGGCCCAGTCCGAAGCCGATCTGGCCAACGCCCAGGCCCAGCTGTCGACCACCCGCGCCGCCTATGCCGCCGTCGTGGGCCAGTCGCCCAGCGACCTTGAGGCGGCCCCGGTCCTGCCGACCGTTCCGAACGATTTCGACGCCGCCATGGAAGTCGCCCTGGCGCGGAATCCGGGCGTGCTTTCGGCGACCTATTCCTTGCAGGCCGCCGAAGCCGCCGTCGCCGCCGCGCGGGCCGAATATCTGCCTTCCGTTCGCGCCACCGCCTCCTACGGCGGCACGGCGAACGATCTGGGCAATCTGAGTGAATTGGCCGACCGCCGCAGCTTCACCGCCGGCGCCACGCTGTCGGTGCCGCTGTTCACCGGCGGCCTGAACCGGTCGCGCGTCGCCCAGGCCCTGGAACGGGCCAACGCCGCCCAGATCGCCGTCGAGGGCGAGCGCCGCACTGTGCTGCAGAACGTCAGCTCGGCCTATGCCCAGGTCCTGTCGACCCGGTCGAACGTCGCCGCCGGCGAAGAGGCCGTGCGCGCCGCCTCGGTGGCCGCCGAGGGCGTGCGGCAGGAGGCGCAGGTCGGCCTGCGCACCACGCTGGACGTGCTGAACCAGGAAGTGACCCTGCGGGCGTCGCAGACCTCGTTGGCCGCCGCCCGCGCCGCCGAATATGTGGCCCGCGCCTCGCTGCTGTCGGCGATGGGCCAGCTCGAAGGGCCGAACCTGAACGCCAATCTGGACGTCTATGACGCCAAGACCAACTATGACCGCGTCCGCAATCGCGGCGGCCTGCCCTGGGACGGCGTGATCGAGGCCCTGGACCGGGTCGCCTCGCCGCCGGTCGTCGACGCCGACGACGCGCGGGATGCGCCGATCGACGCTCAACTCAAGGGCGATGTGATCCGCACTGCGCCTGGCGCATGACGTCGGCCTGACGAACGAGGGGCAAAACGCCCGTTGATTCCGGCGGGCGTTGATGCGACGACAATATCCTGGGGTCGAGAAGGCTTGGTCTTCCGGTCCCGGACCCGTGCATGGCGTTTGGGGGCGACCTCCACGCCCCCAGTTTCATTCCAGGCCTCTCCCAGGGTTAAGTCATGACCGATCAGTCCGCCCCGGAACCCACCATGGAGGAGATCCTGGCGTCGATTCGCCGGATCATCTCCGAAGACGACGCGCCCGCCGAGACGCCGCCGGCTGCGGCCGCGCCCGAGCCGGCTCCCGCGCCGGAGCCAGCGCCCGAACCCACGCCGGAGCCTGAGCCCGAGCCTGCGGCGGCCGAGAGTATTTTCGCCGCGCCCGCCGAGCCGGAGCCGCAGCCGGAACCCGAGGTCGCCGATGACGATGTCCTCGAGCTGACCGAACTCTATGAGGCGCCCGCATCGGAAACCATCGGCGATCTGGACATCGTCGAGGCCGCGCCCGAGCCGGTCGTTTCCGCGCCCGAACCGGCCGAAACCCCCGCCCCGGCCTATGATGCGCTGGTCGGCGAAAGCGCCGCCGCCAGCGCCGCTTCGGCTTTCGCCGGTCTGGCCGCCTCGTTCAAGAAGCCTGAGCCCGCTGCGGCCTCTTCGACGGAAATGCCCTTCGTCAGCGGCAACACCGTCGAGGCCATGGTCGCCGAGATGCTGCGTCCAATGCTGAAGGACTGGTTGGACAACAACCTGCCCGCCATCGTCGAGGCGGCGGTGCAGAGGGAAGTCGAACGCATCGCGCGCAGCGCCTAGCCCTTCGCTTCACCGCAGACTAATCGAGGGGCGGCTCCTGCAGGGGCCGCCCTTTGTCATTCCAGGCCGCCGTTCGGCCGCACGACAACGATCAAAGAAGTCCCATGCTCGAGAAGACCTTCGAACCCCAGGCCGCCGAACCCCGCCTGTACGCCCAGTGGGAAGAGAGCGGCCTGTTCGCGCCCCGCACGGAAGGGGCCGAAGGCGCCTATTCGATCGTCATCCCGCCGCCGAACGTGACGGGCAGCCTGCACATCGGCCATGCGCTGAACAACACGCTGCAGGACATCCTGGCCCGCTATCACCGGATGAAGGGCAAGGCGGTGCTGTGGCTGCCGGGCACGGACCACGCCGGCATCGCCACCCAGATGGTGGTCGAGCGTCAGCTGGCCGCCGCCGGGAATGTCGGTCGCCGCGACATGGGCCGCGACGCCTTCATCGAAAAGGTCTGGGAATGGAAGGCCGAAAGCGGCGGCGCCATCGTCCAGCAACTGCGTCGCCTGGGGGCTTCGTGCGACTGGTCGCGCGAACGGTTCACCCTGGACGAGGGGCTGAACGCCGCCGTGCGCAAGGTCTTCGTGCAGCTGCACAAGGAAGGCCTGATCTATCGCGACAAGCGGCTGGTGAACTGGGACCCGCATTTCCAGACCGCCATCTCGGACCTGGAGGTCGAGCAGCGCGAGGTGGATGGGGCCTATTGGCATTTCGCCTATCCGCTGGCGGACGGCGTGACCTACGAACACCCGGTCGCCTTCGACGAGGAGGGCAAGGCGACCGAGTTCGAGACGCGCGACTTCATCGTGGTCGCCACGACGCGGCCTGAAACGATGCTGGGCGACACCGGCGTGGCCGTGCATCCGGAGGATGAGCGGTATGCGGGCTTGGTCGGCAAGTTCGTGATCCTGCCCATCGTCGGCCGGCGCATTCCGATCGTCGCCGACGACTACGCCGATCCGACCAAGGGGTCGGGCGCGGTCAAGATCACGCCGGCGCACGACTTCAACGACTTCGGCGTGGGCAAGCGGGCGGGCCTGCCGTCGCTGAACATCCTCGACGCCTTCGGCCGCATCACCGACGTGGATACGTCGGACGTGCCGTCGGACTACGTCGGCGTCGACCGCTTCGCCGCGCGCAAGGCCATCGTCGCCCGGGCCGAGGAAGAGGGCTGGCTGCGCGAGATCGAGAAGACCAAGCACGTGGTCCCGCATGGCGACCGCTCCGGCGTGGTCATCGAGCCCTGGCTGACGGACCAGTGGTACGTCGACGCCAAGGTCCTGGCCCAGCCCGCCCTGAAGGCGGTGGAGCAGGGCGACACGGTGTTTGAGCCGAAGTCGTACGAGAAGATCTATTTCGAATGGCTGCGCAACATCGAACCCTGGTGCATCAGCCGCCAGCTGTGGTGGGGGCACCGCATCCCGGCCTGGTACGGACCGGGCGGCGAGATCTATGTCGCCGAGACGGAAGAGGACGCCCGCGAACTGGCGATGGCGGACTATGATTCCGAAGTGGCCCTGACCCAGGACGAAGACGTGCTGGACACCTGGTTCAGCTCGGCCCTGTGGCCGTTCTCGACCATGGGCTGGCCCGAGAAGACCGAGGATCTGGAGCGGTTCTATCCGACCAGCGACCTGGTCACGGCGGCGGACATCATCTTCTTCTGGGTCGCCCGGATGATGATGATGGGCCTGCATTTCATGGACGAGGTTCCGTTCAAACGGGTCATCATCAACGGCCTGGTCCGCGACGAGAAGGGCCAGAAGATGAGCAAGTCCAAGGGGAACGTCATCGATCCCCTGGGCATCATCGACGAGCTGGGCGCCGATCCGCTGCGCTTCACCATGGCCATCCTGTCGGGCACGCGCGACATCAAGCTGTCGAAACAGCGGATCGAGGGCTACCGCAACTTCGGCACCAAGCTGTGGAACGCCGCCCGCTTCAGCCAGATGAACGAGGCGCGGCGCGTCGAGGGCTTTGATCCCGCGACGGTCGAACAGACGATCAACCGCTGGATTCGCGGCGAACTGACCAAGGCCGAGCGCGCCGTGTCCGAGGCCGTCGAGGGCGGGCGGTTCGACGATGCGGCGGGCGCGCTGTACCGGTTCGTCTGGAACGTCTTCTGCGACTGGTATCTGGAATTGGCCAAGCCGGTCTTCAACGGCGCCGACGAGGCCGCCAAGGCCGAGACGCGGGCCATGACCGCCTGGACCCTGGACCAGACGCTGAAGCTGCTGCACCCGGTCATGCCCTTCATCACCGAGGAGCTGTGGGCCGAACTGGGCAAGGAGGGGCCGGCGCGGCAAGGCCTGCTGATCGGCGCCGAATGGCCGGTGCTGCCCGATGGCTTCATCGACGCCTCGGCCGAGGCCGAGATCGGCTGGCTGGTCGATCTGGTCGGGGAGATCCGGGGTCTGCGGGCCGAGATGAACGTGCCGCCAGCGGCCAAGCCGCCGCTGGCCTTTGTCGCGCCGGACGCGGTCACGGCCGAGCGGATCGCACGCCATCGCGACCTGATCCTGACGCTGGGCCGGGTGTCCGAGGTCGGATCGGCGGAGGCCGCGCCGACCGGGGCCGTGACCTTCGTTTCGGGCGGATCGACGGTCGCCCTGTCGCTGGCCGGGATCATCGACCTGACCGCCGAACGGGCGCGGTTGGAGAAGGAGATCGCCGTGTTCGAGAGCGATATCGGCCATGTGAACAAGAAGCTGGGCAATCCCAACTTCGTGTCGCGGGCCGCGCCGGAAGTCGTGGACGAACAGCGGGCCAAATTGGCCGAGGCCGAGGCGGGCAAGGCCAAGCTGCAGGCGGCGCTGGCGCGGCTGAGCGAGATCGGATGAGGCTGGACCAGCTTCTCGTCACGCGCGGCCTGGCGGAAAGCCGGGCCCGGGCGAAGGCGGCCATCGAGGCCGGCGGCGTGACCGTGGACGGCGCGCCGGCCAAGTCCGGCTCCCAGACCGTCGGTGCGAACGCCGAGATCGGCTATGCCGACGCCCACCGCTGGGTCGGGCGCGGGGCGTTGAAGCTGGATCACGCCCTGACCGTCTGGCCGGTGGCGGTCGAGGGGCGGGTGGTGCTGGATGTCGGCGCGTCGACAGGCGGCTTCACCGAGGTCTGTCTGGATCGCGGGGCGGCCAAGGTGTTCGCGGTCGATGTCGGCTTCGGCCAGATGCACGAGCGGGTGGCGGCCGATCCGCGGGTGGTCGGTCTGGAGCGGACCGATGCGCGCGACCTGACGCCGGACCTGATCCCGGAGCGGCCTTCGCTGATCGTGTGCGACGCCAGCTTCATCAGCCTGATCAAGGTCCTGCCGGTTGCGCTCGATCTGGCGGCCGATGAGGCGGACCTGATCACCCTGGTCAAGCCGCAGTTCGAGGCTGACGGGCCCGGCGGGGTCGGCAAGAAGGGGGTGGTCAAGGATCCCGTGGCCCATGCCTCCGCCGTGGCGCGCGTCGCCGACTGGCTGGAAGCCCTGGGTTGGGCGGTGCAGGCGACGACCGAGAGCCCCATCACCGGCGGAGACGGCAATATCGAGTTCCTGCTGTGGGCCAGGCGGGTCTGAGCCGGCAATCCCTCCACCACGCTTCGCGCGATCCCCCTCCCTACAAGTGGGGAGGAGACGGGCTCAAGCAGGCCGAAGGCCGATAGCCCCCTTAAAAATAAGAAGCCGCCGGAGGATTTCTCCTCCGGCGGCTTCCGTCACGTCGTCGATCGACAGGGGGGCTGAAAATTAATCGACGACGCGATAGCGGCCGTACTGGTCGGGGCAGGTGCGGACGTAACGGGTGTCCGTGCGACCATCGGGCAGACGGATCTGGCTTTCGGCCAGACGGCATCCATCTGAATTCTGATAGGAATCGACCGGGCGCGACCGGTCGTCGTAGTAGCCGCGATCCTGGACATAGTCGCCGCGACGGTCATAATCGTCGTAGCGATAGCCCTGATCGCCGCTGTAGCGGTCGTCGTAATAGCTCGGCTGGCTGTAGCCGTTCTGGGCATAGCCGTTCTGGTTGTAGTAGCCCTGCTGACCGTAGCTGCTCTGGTACGAGCGGCAGGCGTCGGAGCTGGAGCGGCCGACCTGAGACCCGATCACGGCGCCCAGAACCCCGCCCAGGATGCTGCCCTCGGTACGGCGGCCGCGCGCGGCCAGCTGCGAACCGATGACCGCGCCAGCGCCGCCGCCGACGACGGCTCCGGCGCCCGTGCGGCCCTGACGCTCACGGGCGCAGGGGTCGTATTGCCGTTGCTGGTAGCCATTGCCGTAGGCGTAAGAGGGAGCGTAGGCGCCAGTGCCGTAGTTCTGGCTGTAGCCGTAACTCTGGGCCGAGGCGGCCATGGGCGCGGCGACGGCGCCGAGGGTGAAGGCCGCGACGGCGGCGAGGGACTTGGTGGAAAGACGCATCTTCAACCCCTTATGGTCGGACGTTCAGTGACGAGGGCTGAACGGGTGGACCGGCTGTCTGTTGCATTGGGGTTTAAGGGAGTGAAGCTGAACAGCTTTTGAGCGATCCGTTCATTTTCGTTCATGTTTGAAGGGCCTATCGCGCTTCGCGACATCTTTGTTGGCCTATCGCGCTTGGCGCTGCTTGAGGCCGTGTTAGTTGGCCGTGGCTTGGCGTGGAGGGGCGTCGCGGCTAGAAGCCCGGCGATGCAGACCTTTACGATCAGCCGCGTCGGCGGACAGGGCGACGGCGTCGCCGAGACGCCGCAGGGGCCGGTCTTCGCCGGCCTGACCCTTCCGGGGGAGACGGTGCGGGGCGAGGTCGTGGACGGGCGGCTGGAGCAGGTCGAGATCGTGACCCCCAGTCCGGACCGGATCGCGCCGGTGTCGCCCCAGTACGGCGACTGCGGCGGGTGTTCGCTGCAACACTGGGCGGACAAGCCTTATCTGGAGTGGAAGCGCGAGCAGGTGCGGCTGGCCCTGGCGCGCGAGGGGATCGAGACCGAGGTCGAGGCGACGGTGGCGAGCCCGCCCGGGACGCGGCGGCGCGCAGCCCTGCACGCACGCCGGACCCAGGACGGCCGGGTGGTGCTGGGCTTCAAGGCGCGGCGGTCGTGGCGTCTGGTCGAAGTGCGCGAATGCCCGGTGGCCGATCCCCGGATCATCCGCGCCATACCGGCCCTGACCGAGGTGGCGGCGGCCTTTCTGGAGCATCCCAAGTCGGCGCCGACCCTGCACGTGACCTGGACCCTGTCGGGGCTGGACGTGGATGTGACGGGGGTCGAGCGGCGCTCGGGCGGCGGGCTGTCGGCCGACGCCCAGATGCGGGCCATAGCGGCGGCGCACCGGGCCGATCTGGCGCGACTGAGCCTGGCGGGCGACACCCTGGTGATGGCGCGCCAGCCGAAGATCGGCTTCGGTCCCGCGACCGTGCCCCTGCCGGCGGGGGGCTTCCTGCAGGCCGTGCCCCAGGCCGAGGCGGCCATGGTCGAGCGGGCCGTGGCGGCGGTGAAGGGGGCCAGGAAGATCGCCGACCTGTTCTGCGGCGCCGGGACCTTCACCTTCCCGCTGGCGACGGTGGCGCCGGTGATCGCGGCCGACGCGTCCAAGGCGGGGATCGAGGCCCTGAAGGCGGGCGTGGGCTCGGCCAAGGGGATGAAGGCGATCACCGCCGAGGCGCGCGACCTGTTCCGGCGGCCCCTGACACCCTATGACCTGAAGGGGTGCGAGGCCATTGTGTTCGACCCGCCGCGCGCCGGGGCCATCGACCAGACGGCCCAGATCGCCGGGACCAAGGCCGGGGTGGTGGTCGGGGTGTCGTGCAATCCGCAGACCTTTGCGCGGGATGCGCGGGTGCTGATCGACGCCGGGTTCCGGTTGGAGCGGGTCACGCCGGTGGACCAGTTCCTGTGGTCGGCCCATGTCGAACTGGTCAGTGTTTTCAAGCGGTAGGCCGTGAATATGGACGACGATCTGCAAGACGGGCTTGAAGACGACGGCGGCGGGTTCGACGCCGACGACTGGAGCCGGCTGAAGCCCTTCGTCGGGGCGGTGGCGACGCTGGACGACGTCCAGGCGCGCCGGGCCGTCTTCGCCCTGGGCGAGACCGACGATCCACGCCCCATCGCCATGGACCTGCCCCAGCCGGTGATCTGGTGGGAGGAGGACGGCGAACAGGCGGCGGTCGCGGTCCAGGCCGAGAGCCATCTGGGGCCGGACGGCGAGGAGATGGAGATCCTGGGTCTGATCCTGCCGGACGGGGAGGGGGCGGTGGCCCTGATGGAGGACGTCGATCTGGTCGACGACACGGACCCGACCTGGCGCGATCTGGTGACGCGGGCCGTCGATTCGTCGGCGGCGGACGCCGATTAACCGAACAGCTCCAGCTGCGGCCGGGCGTCGGCGGGGACGCGGAACTGGGTTTCGTCCAGCAGTCGCAGCGGCGTATCCAGGCCGTAGCGTTTGACGGCGGCCTTGAAGCGGGCGCCGATCAGTTCGGCGACGGGGCCGGTTCCTTTCATGCGCTGGGACCAGTCGGCGTCATAATCCTTGCCCCCGCGCGTCTGGCGAATCAGCGACATGACGCGGGCGGCGCGGTCGGGGCGGGCGTCGGCCAGCCATTCGCGGAACAGATCCTTGATCTCCAGCGGCAGGCGCAGGGTGACATACATGGCCCGCGTGGCCCCGGCCTTGGCCGCCGCCTCAAGCACGGATTCCAGTTCGTGGTCGTTCAGGCCGGGAATGACCGGGGCGAATCCGACGCCGACCGGACAGCCCGCATCGGCGAGGCGGCTGATCGCCTCCAGCCGTTTGGCCGGGGTCGAGGCGCGGGGCTCCATGGCGCGGGCCAGGCCCCGGTCCAGGGTGGTGATGGAGACGAAGGCCGAGGCCAGGCCGGTCTGGCCCATCGGCCCCAGAATGTCGGCGTCGCGCGCGATCAGCACCGACTTGGTGATGATGCTGAACGGGTGGTTGAACCGGCGCATGACCTCGAGGATCGAGCGGGTCGATTTCAGATCACGTTCGACCGGCTGATAGGGGTCGGTATTGCCGCCTATGTGGATGCGCTTGCACCGGTATCGGGGGGCGAGGAAGGCCTGTTCCAGCAGACGTGCGCCCTCGGGCTTGAAGAAGATCCGGCTCTCGAAATCCAGGCCCGGGGATAGGCCCATCCAGGCATGGGACGGACGGGCGTAGCAGTAGATACAGCCATGTTCGCAACCTTTGTACGGGTTGATGGAGCGGTCGAAGCCGATGTCGGGACTGTCGTTCCGGGCGATGATGGTGCGGGCGTGTTCGGGCGTGAGGGTGGTGCGCAGCGGCGCGGCCTGGGCGTCGTCGTTCGTCCAGCCATCGTCGAACGACTCATGCTGTTCGGGCTCGTAACGGCCTGTGGCATTCGAACGCGCGCCTCTTCCCTTGGCGGATTTCATGAGACGAGGATGGATCAGGAAAGAGAACATAGCAAGAACATTTGTTCTGCATATCGTTCGCAACAAGCCAAACATAAGACACAGTTTCAGTTGCTGTATGGATATGGCGCCGCTAATGGCGAACCTTAGTCGAGGAGTTTCGCATGACGATCAGACATCTGGCGGCCCTGTCCCTTCTGGCCCTGCTGGCCGCCTGCAACCGTCCGGGCGAGGCGCCGGTCACGGCGCCTGCCGCCGAGGCCGAAGCCGCCGTGGCGCTGAAGGCGCCCGCCGGCGTCTATGCGCTGGATCCGACCCATGCGACGCTGCAATGGTCGGTGCTGCACAACACCATCTCGAACTACACCGCCCGTTTCGACAAGCTTGAGGCGACGCTGACGCTGGATCCGGCCAATCTCGGGAACTCCCGGATCACGGCGACCATCGATCCGACCTCGGTCGACGCCGCCTATCCCGCCGACTACGAGGCCTCGCACGCGGGAACCGGCTTCCACAGCTGGAACGACGACATGGCGAATAACGCCAAGTTCCTGAACGCCAAGGCCTTCCCGACGATCAAATTCGTATCGACCTCGGTTGAACAGACCGGGGCGCGCACGGCCAAGGTGACGGGCGACCTGACCTTCCTGGGCCAGACCCGTCCGGTGACGCTGGACGCGACCTTCAACGGCGAGATCGAACGGCATCCGTTCGCCCAGGTTCCGGCCGTCGGTTTCGCCGCCGAGGGCCGCTTCAAGCGCAGCGACTTCGGCATGGCCGTGGGCCCGGTCGGCGACGAGGTGACGATCCGGTTCGACGGCGAGTTCATCCAGCAGGCCGCCCCGGCCGCCCCGGCGAACTGATCGTCCGCACCTAGACCACCGAAACGGCGGCGGAGGCAGGCTCCGCCACCGTGCTCATTTTCGCCTGATCGAAGACCGCTCATGACCGCCGCCCATCGTTATTCCGCCGTCGCCGTCACCCTGCACTGGGTAATCGCCGTCTGCATCCTGTCGATGATTCCGATGGGGTGGTGGATGACTGCGGCCATCGAGCAGCCCGACAGCCAGGCCCTGGCCTATCGGGTGTTTCAGATCCACAAGTCGATCGGTTTCCTGATCCTGGCCCTGACCGTGGTGCGGATCGTCTGGCGGCTGACGCACCGGGGGGCGGCCCTGCCGCCCGGGATGAAGCGGTGGGAGGCCTTCGCCGCCCATACGACCCATGTGGCCTTCTACACCCTGATGCTGGCCTTGCCGCTGACGGGGTGGCTGTATGTCTCGGCCGGCTGGGCCGTGTCGCAGGACCGGGCGCTGGAGGTGGCGACCAGCTGGTTCGGCCTGTTTCCCATCCCGCACCTGCCGGGCGTGGCCGAACTGGCGGCGGGCGTGAAACGGGCCCTGGCCTTCCAGGCCATGGGGGCGCATGCGGCGATGGCCTGGGGCGCGGTCGTCCTGGTCGCCCTGCATGTCGGGGCGGCGCTGAAGCATCAGTTCGTGGATCGCGACGGCGTGCTGTCGCACATGGTCCCGTTTCTCAAGCCTGGCCTGAAGGCGGAACACGAGCCATCGGGTTCGGCGCCGTCCTCCCCCTGGGCCGAGCGGGGCGTGGGCGTGGCCCTGATCGCCGTCGTAGCCGTTGCGGGCGCGGTGGCGGCGCGGCCCTACGCCATGCCCGGTCTGGAGATGACCCGGACGGAGGCGCCCGCTCCGGTCTCGGCGCCGGCGTCAGGCCCGGTCTCGGCGGAGGCGCCGGTCACGCCGGGGACGGCCGCCGCCTGGACCATCGACTCCGCCGCCTCGAGCATCGCCTTCGGCGGAACCCATGCGGGCGCGGCCTTCAAGGGGCGGTTCGAACGCTGGGAGGGCCAGGTCTGGTTCGATCCGGCGGATCTGGCGGGATCCAAGGCCGTGATCACGGTGCAGACGGCGTCGGCCCGGACCGGCGACCCGACGCAGGAGGGCTCGCTTGAAGGCGCCGAATGGTTCGATCCGAGCCGGTATCCGACCGCCCGGTTCGAGACCACGGGCTTCCGCGCCCTGGGCGGCGACCGCTATGAGGCGCCGGGCAGGCTGCGGATCAAGACGACCACCGTGCCGGTCGTCCTGCCCTTCACTTTCCGAGAAACCGGCGGCGTCGCCGCGGTGGACGGCCGGCTGGAGCTGGACCGCACGGCGCTGGACATGGGCATGGAGTCGGACGCGACCGGGGACTGGGTGTCGAAGATGATCGGCGTCCAGATCAAGGTCACGGCGCGGCGGGTCGGCTAAGGCGACGAATGCGCCGCCGCTTGCCCTGAGGGAAGTCAGGCCTTAGGGGTCCGCGCCTTGATCAATGATTCAGGGAGCGGTCGATGACCCTCGCACTTCTGTTTCCGGGACAGGGCAGCCAGGCCGTCGGCATGGGCGCGCAACTGGCCGACGCCTTCGCCTCCGCCCGCGAGGTCTTCGCCGAGGTGGACGAAGCCCTGGGCCAAAAACTGTCGGTGCTGATGCGCGAAGGCCCCGAGGACCAGCTGACCCTGACCGAGAACGCCCAGCCCGCCCTGATGGCGGTCTCCGTGGCGGCGATCCGGGTGCTGAAGGTCGAGTTCGGCTTCGACGTCGCGACGGCGGCCTATGTGGCCGGTCACTCGCTGGGCGAATATTCGGCCCTGGCGGCGGCGGGAGCGATCTCGCTGTCGGACACGGCGCGGCTGCTGAAGCTGCGCGGCCAGGCCATGCAGCGCGCGGTTCCGGTGGGGCAGGGGGCCATGGCCTCGCTGATCGGACCCAAGACCGACCTGGCCCTGGCCGAGGCCGCGGCGGCGGCGGGCGCCGAACTGGGCGTCTGCGTGGTCGCCAATGACAACAACGCCGGGAACATCGTCATCTCGGGCGAGAAGGCGGCCGTGGACCGGGCCATCGAGAAGGCCAAGGAACTGGGCGCGCGGGCGATCCCGCTGAACGTCTCGGCGCCCTTCCACTGCCCGCTGATGCAGCCGGCGGCGGACGAGATGGCGGCGGCCCTGGCGTCGGCGACCATCCTGGCGCCGGTCGTGCCCGTGGTGGCCAATGTGCTGGCGCGGCCGGAAAGCGATCCTGAGGTCATTCGCCGGCTACTGGTGGAGCAGGTGACCGGCCGTGTGCGCTGGCGCGAGAGCATGGAGTGGATGGCGACCCCAGATTCGCAAGACGGGGGCGGCGTGACGCGCTTCGTCGAGATCGGCTCGGGCAAGGTGCTGACCGGCATGGCCAAGCGGATTGCGCCGGACGCAGAATGCCTGCCGCTGAACACGCCGGAAGAGCTGGAAGCCTTCGTCAAGGGAGTGACGAGTGGCGAGTGACGAGTGGCGAGTCGTTCGCCCCGCCTCTTTGCTTTTTCTCGCCACTCGCCACTAATCACTCGGCACTTCGGAGACACAGATGTTCAATCTTGCAGGCAAGACCGCGCTGGTGACCGGCGCGACGGGCGGGATCGGCGGGGCGGTGGCGCGGGCGCTGCACGCCCAGGGCGCGACCGTGGTGCTGTCGGGCACGCGCGAGGCGGTGCTGGCGGACCTGGCCAAGGAACTGGGCGAACGAGCGCATTTCGCCACGGCGAACCTGTCGGACCCCGAGTCGGTCGACAATCTGGTGAACGCGGCCGAGACGGCGGCGGGCTCAGCCCTGGACATCCTGGTGGCCAATGCGGGCATCACCAAGGACGGCCTGCTGATGCGGATGAAGGACGAGGACTTCCAGTCGGTCATCCAGATCAATCTGGAGAGCTATTTCCGCCTGACCCGCGCGGCGGTGAAGGGGATGATGAAGCGCCGGTCGGGCCGAATCATCGGCGTGACCTCGGTCGTTGGCGTCACCGGAAATCCGGGCCAGACCAACTATTCCGCGTCCAAGGCCGGCATGATCGGCTTCTCCAAGTCGCTGGCGCAGGAGGTCGGATCGCGCGGCATCACCGTCAACTGCATCGCGCCGGGCTTCATCGCCTCGCCGATGACCGATGTGCTGAACGAGCAGCAGCGCGAGACCATTCTGGCCCGGATTCCGGCCGGTCGGCTGGGGACCGGCGACGAGATCGCGGCCGCCGCCGTCTATCTTTCGTCGAACGAAGCGGCCTATGTCACGGGCCAGACCCTGCATGTGAACGGCGGCATGGCGATGATCTGATCGCGATCACGAAATTCAACAGACTATTTCTTGCCCGAAAGCCTGTGCTAAAGGGCAGAACGCAACGGCGGTTCGGGCTTTCGGGCTTGCGTCGCCTTCGCTGCCGTGAGACGGCGATTTACAAGCTACCCCCGCCTCTACGGCGATTTCAAACAGGCAGAGAGACACTCATGTCCGACACCCTCGAGCGCGTTCGCAAGATCGTCATCGACCACCTGGACGCCGATCCGGACAAGGTCACGGAAAAAGCCAGCTTCATCGACGACCTGGGCGCCGACTCGCTCGACAACGTCGAGCTGGTGATGGCCTTCGAAGAAGAATTCGACATCGAGATCCCGGATGACGCCGCCGAGCACATCCAGACGGTCGGCGATGCGGTCAAGTTCATCGACGAAAAGTCGGCCGGCTGATTTCAGCCCCCGACTGGCGGCCCGCTGGGCCGACGGTTCACAGGGCCGCCCGGCGCTCCTAGCGGAGACGCCCGGCGGCCTTTACTGTTTCTGACCCATGCGAATCCGAAGTGATTCTCCGGGTTCGGACTGGAGAATTTTAGGAGCACGCACCATGCGCCGCGTCGTCGTTACGGGCATCGGTCTGCTGACCCCCCTGGGTTGGGGTGTCGAGAAGAGCTGGAAGGGCATCGTCGAGGGACGGTCGGGCATCCGCCCGATCACCGCCTTCGACACCACGGGCTATGGCTGCACCATCGCCGGCGAAGTGCCGAGCGTGGATGGGCGCGGCGGCGGCGGCGAAGGCGACTTCGACCCCGAGAAGATCATGTCGGTCAAGGACCGCAAGCGAGTCGACGACTTCATCCTGTACGCCATTGCGGCGGCGGACGAGGCCCTGGCCGACGCGGACTGGAAACCCGAGACCGACGAGGACAAGGAACGCACCGGCGTCATGGTCGGCTCCGGCATCGGCGGCCTGGGCGCGATCGCCGAGACGGCCATCGTGCTGAAGGAACAGGGGGTGCGCCGCGTCAGCCCCTTCTTCATCCCCAGCGCCCTGATCAATCTGGCCGGCGGGCAAATTTCTATCCGCCACGGCCTGAAGGGGCCGAACCATGCGGTCGTCACCGCCTGCGCCACCGGCGCCCACGCCATCGGCGATGCGGCCCGGATGATCGCCCTGGACGACGCCGACGTGATGGTGGCGGGCGGGGCGGAAAGCTCGGTCGTGCCGCTGGGCATCGCCGGCTTCCTGGCCTGCAAGGCTCTCTGCACCGCCTATAACGACACGCCGGACAAGGCGTCTCGTCCCTACGACCGGGGCCACGCCGGCTTCATCATGGGCGAGGGCGCCGGGATCCTGGTGCTGGAGGAATACGAACACGCCAAGGCGCGCGGGGCCAAGATCTACGCCGAGATCGTGGGCTACGGCATGAGCGGCGACGCCCACCACATCACCGCCCCGTCCGAGGACGGCGAGGGCGGGGTGCGGGCCATGAAGATGGCGCTGAAGCGGGCCGGAATGCAGCCGTCGGACCTCGACTATGTCAACGCCCACGGCACCTCGACCATGGCGGACTGGATCGAGCTGAAGGGGATCGAGGGACTGGTCGGCGATCACGCCCAGAACCTGGCCGTCAGTTCCACCAAGTCGATGACCGGCCACCTGCTGGGCGCCGCCGGGGCCATAGAAGCGGCCTTCTGTGTCCTGGCCATCCGGGACCAGGTGGCGCCGCCGACGATCAACCTGGATGATCCGGAGATGGAGACGCCGATCGACCTGGTCCCGAACAAGGCCAGGCCGATGAAGATCGATGTCGCCATGTCCAACAGTTTCGGCTTCGGGGGCACAAACGCCTCGGTGATCTTCAAGAAGGTCGACTGACATGTTCGGACGGGGGCGGGTTGAAAGGGTGCGGGGCGGTTCGGGTCTGACGGTGACGTTGCTGACCGCCTCGGCGACGTTCAGCCTGTTCCTGATCGCCGCCCTGGCGATTGTCTGGGGCGTCTACTTCGGCCCGGGGCCTGGCGCCCGTCAGGGAGACCGCACGGTCGTGACCCTGGCCAGCGGGTCGGGCGTCTCGGCCATCGCCGCCCAGCTGAAGGCAGCGGGGGTCATCCGTTCGACCGACCTGTTCAAGGCGGCGGCGACCTTCACCGGGGCGGACCGCAAGCTGCGCGCCGGCGAATACGAGGTGCCCTCGGGTACGTCGCTGGGCGGAGTGCTCAAACTGTTGGTCGATGGCCGGGTGGTGCGCCATTTCGTGACCCTGCCGGAAGGCTGGTCCTCGGCCCAGGCGCTCGACATCCTGAACAAGGAGCCGGTGCTGACCGGCACGGTCGATGTCCTGCCGGAGGAAGGCAGCCTGTGGCCCGACACCTATGAGATCGCACGCGGCGACACGCGCCAGTCGGTGATCGACCGGATGCAGCGGGCCGCCAGCGAGAATCTTCGACTTTTGTGGGCGCAACGCGGACCGGGCACCGTGGTGCGAAACCCCGAGGAGGCGGTGATCCTGGCCTCCATCGTCGAAAAGGAGACGGGCCTGGCGGCGGAACGTCCGCGGGTGGCGGCAGTGTTTTCCAACCGGCTGCGTCAGGGGATGCGGCTGGAGAGCGATCCGACCATCGTCTATGGCGTCACCCAGGGTCGTCCGCTGGGGCGGGGCATCCGTCGGTCGGAGCTGGACCGTCAGACGCCCTGGAACACCTATCAGATCGACGGCCTGCCGCCGACGCCCATCGCCAATCCGGGCAAGGAGGCGCTGCAGGCCGTGCTGAATCCGCCGGCTGAACAGGCCCTGTTCTTCGTCGCGGACGGATCGGGCGGTCACGCCTTCGCCGCCACCTATGAGGAGCATCTGCGCAATGTGGCCCGCTGGCGTCAGATCGAGCGCCAGAAGGCCGGATTGCCGCCCGAGGCGCCGGCGCCGGTCGCGCCGGGAACCAGCGCTGTCCCGATGGCGGAACCGGCCGAGCCGACGCCTCAGACGTCCGGGCAAGCGACCCTGACCCTTCCCGTCGGCGCCTCGCGAGGCGCGCCATGAGCCGGCTGTCCGGCATGACCGGCTTCGGCCGGGCGGACGGGGCGGGCGAAGGCTGGACTTGGTCCGTCGAGGCCCGCTCGGTCAACGGCCGCAATCTGGAGGTCCGGTTCCGCGGCCCCAATGGATTCGATGGTCTGGAACGGGCCGCCAAGGCGGCGGCCCAGGCGCGTCTGGCGCGTGGCCAGGTCACCATCGGCGTTCAGGCCAAACGGGTCGAGACCGGCGAGGCGGCCGTCACCATCAATGCGGCGGTCCTGGCCCGCTATCTGACCCTGGCCAATGAGCTGGCCGAGGACGGGGCGACCCCGCCGTCGGCCGACGGCCTTCTGGCCCTGCGCGGGGTGATCGAGGCCCCGGAAGAGGTGGACGACCCCGAAGCCCGCGCCATCCTGGAAGCCGCCATGGCCGGAACGGTCGAAGCGGCCTTGGACGCGCTGAAGGCCTCGCGCGAGGGCGAAGGCGTGCAGCTGACGCCGGTGCTGGAAGAGTTCATCCGTCGAATCGCGGCCCTGGTTGCCCAGGCGGAAGGCGAAGCCCAGGCCCAGGTCGTCGCCATCCGCGATCGGTTCAGCCGCCGCATGTCAGAACTGGCCCCTGATGCGCCGGGTCTGGAAGACCGAATCTTCCTTGAAGCGGCGGCCCTGGCGACCAAGGCGGATGTACGCGAGGAGCTGGATCGGCTGACGGCCCATATCGATGCGGCGCGGCAACTGCTGGTCTCGGCGCCCGCCGGGCGGAAACTGGACTTTCTGATGCAGGAATTCATGCGTGAGGCCAACACGCTCTGCTCGAAATCGGCTACGACCGCGCTCACCGGAATCGGCCTCGAACTGAAGGCCGTCATCGAACAGTTGCGTGAACAGGTCCAGAATGTCGAATGAACGCACGCCCCGCCGGGGCGTCCTCCTGATCGTCGCCAGCCCGTCGGGCGCGGGCAAGACGTCGCTGTGCCGCCGGTTGATGGCGGATCACGGCGGGCTGGAGCTGTCCGTGTCGATGACGACCCGCGGCATCCGGCCGGGCGAGGTCGATGGGCGCGACTATAATTTCGTCGATCGTGAGCGGTTCCAGAAGCTGATCGACGCCGACGCCTTCCTGGAATGGGCCGATGTGCACGGCAATCTGTACGGCAGCCCGCGCGGCCCCGTGGACCGCGCCCTGGCCGAGGGTCGCGACGTGCTGTTCGACATCGACTGGCAGGGCGCGCGGGACGTGGCCGAGAAATGCCCCGAGGATGCGGTGCGGGTGTTCATCCTGCCGCCCAGCCTGGAAGAACTGCGCCGTCGCCTGATCACCCGGTCGCAGGATTCGGACGACGTGATCGAGCGCCGCGTCGCCAACGCCAAGGGCGAGATCGAACACTGCGACGCCTTTGACTATGTGATCGTCAACGAGGATTTCGACCGGTCTTACGCCGAGCTGGCGCACATCTATCATGCCGAACGGTCGCGTCGTTTCCGCAATCTGTGGGTGGGCGACTACAAGGCCGCCCTGCTGCGCGAGCCGGTCTGAGAAGAACCCGATCCGGGCAATCGAC
This sequence comes from Brevundimonas sp. TSRC1-1, assembly GCF_049898245.1. Classification (NCBI taxonomy): domain Bacteria; kingdom Pseudomonadati; phylum Pseudomonadota; class Alphaproteobacteria; order Caulobacterales; family Caulobacteraceae; genus Brevundimonas; species Brevundimonas sp. TSRC1-1. Next base: position 64,196 of record NZ_JAFCXI010000003.1, on the reverse strand, counting down.
CTGGAAAGAACAACGACACCGCGGCCGGCGGAGGGGGAACAGTGCCGCCGCGGTGTCGTCTTCGGCTGAGAAGCGGCGCCGACATCACGCCAGGCGGGGGCGTCCTACGCGACGTCGACTTCGGCGCTGCTCAACTGCACCCTTTATTCCACAACAGGAGTTCCAGAGGGTAAATTTCTATCTAGGGGCGATTGCTTAGGTACGCCCCACGATTGCCAAGTCGATGTTTTGCGGATGCGATCAGAGCGGCGTGCGCGCCGCGAACCAAGGCGTGAGTCGCGCCAGGGCCGTCTCGACCTCGGGCGTGGAAACGGCGAAGCTGATGCGGATGAAGCGATGGCCGTCGACGGGATCGAAATCGACGCCGGGCGCGGTGGCCACGCCGGTATCACGCAACAGTTGTTCGCAGAAGGCCACGCTGTCGTCCGTCAGATGGCCGATATCGGCCCAGATGTAGAAGGCGCCGTCGGGCGGCGCGATCTTCTTCAGGCCGAGGGTCGGCAGGGCCGCCAGCATCAGGTCGCGGTTGCGGGCGTAGGTCTGGATATGGCCCTCAAGCTCGTCGATCGCGTCCATGGCGACCAGGCCGGCGTGCTGGCTGAGGCTGGGCGGGGTCAGGAACATGTTGCCGATATAGGCGCGGGCGGCGTCGATCAGGGTCTCGGGAACCAGCAGCCAGCCCAGGCGCCAGCCGGCCATGCTCCAGTATTTGGAGAAGCTGTTGATCACCATGGCGTCGGGCGCGAACTGCAGCATCGACGGTGTCGGGCCGACGTAGCTGAGGCCATGATAGATCTCGTCCGAGACGATGGCGATGTCGCGCGCGCGACAGACATCGGCGATGGCGGCGAGTTCTGCCTCGGGGATGATGGTGCCGGTCGGATTGGCGGGGCTGGCGATGATGACGCCGGCGGGGGCCGGATCCAGGGCTTCCAGTTGAGCGGCGGTCAACTGGAACCGGGTGTCGGGACCGCAGGCGATCTCGATGGGTTCCAGGTGCAGGGCGCGCAGGGTGTTGCGATAGGCGACATAGCCGGGGCGGGCCAGGGCGATGCGGTCGCCCGGCCTGAAGCGGGTGCTGAGCGCCAGGACGAGGGCGGGGGAGGCGCCGCAGGTCAGCAGGATGCGGTCGGGATCGACCGTGACGCCGTAGTGATCTTCATACAGGCGTGCGATCCGGGCGCGCAGGTCGGGGCTTTCCCAATAGCCCATGGCGTCGGCGTCCAGCACCTGATGCGCGCGGGCGATAGCCGCGACGGGGGCGCCTGTCGAGGGCTGGCCGAACTCCATGTGGATGATCGAACGGCCCTGGGCCTTCAGCTGGTGCGCCAGACGGCTGACGGAGATTGCGCGGAAGGGTTCGACGGTCATCTTTTCGGTCGAGTCCAGGAACGATTAGCGAAGTAGGACACGGCACGCATTCCAGCCAACATCATCAAGCCCGTACCCAACAGGACCCAACCGATGGGGTGAGCGTGACGCTCCATGAACGACGGGTATTCTTGCGAAATACAACGGCCATAAGCAAACAAGGTCAGTATCAACCAACCAGTCAGAGCTAGCTGCAATGCGACGGCATGTCCGACAGCCCTAAGCGCTCGCTTAAATCCGAAGCTGATCATCGCAAAAACAACGATGAGGGCGCAAATCCCCATGAACCACGGCGCACGTTCTATAGCACCAGTTACGTCGCAGCTCAGGCCCATGCCGACACTGAAGATTTCCAGTCCCGACTGTAGAATCAGCATCACGCCGACTATCAGGACGAACAAAACTGAGGGCCAAGGACTTCTACGCGGACGCGTTATCACCTTCGGCCTTTTGTCGGTCATTGGAGCGCATCCGCCAGACGCAGGAAGCCCGCGACGTCCACGGTTTCAGCCCGCACGTCCGGCTCGATGCCGGCGGCCTCGCATAGCTCGGCGCCGCCCAGTTGTTTCAGGCTGGAGCGCAGCATCTTGCGGCGCTGGCCGAAGGCGGCGGCGGTGACGCGTTCCAGCTTCTTCAGGCGTTCAGGCGACGGCCGCTCGTCCAGCGGGACCAGATGGACCACGGCCGAGGCCACCTTGGGCGGCGGGGTGAAGGCGGCGGCGGGCAGGTGCATGACGATGCGGGCGGTGCAGACGGCCTGGGAAATGACCGCCAGCCGGCCATAGGCGTCGTCGCCGGGCCCTGCGGCCACACGCTCGGCGACCTCCTTCTGGAACATCAGGGTCAGGCTGTGGGGCAGCCACGGGCCGGTCAGCCATTTTATCAGCAGGGCCGTGCCGACGTTGTAGGGCAGGTTGGAGACCATGTGGGCGGGGCCGGAGACCAGGTCCGCCTCCTTCACCTTCAGCGCATCGGCCTCGACGATCGTCAGGCGGCCGGAGCCGTCGTCCAGTTCGGTCAGCAGGGGGACGAAGCGCGGATCCTTTTCGACCAGGACCACGGGGCCGGCGTCGGATTCCAGCAGGGCGCGGGTCAGGCCGCCGGGGCCGGGGCCGACCTCGATCACGGCGCGGCCGTCGAACGGCCCGGCCATGCGGACGATCTTGCGCGTCACATTGAGGTCCAGCAGGAAATGCTGACCGAAGCTCTTCTTGGCCAGCAGGCCGTGGGCGTCGAGGGTTTCGCGGAGGGAAGGAAGGTCGGTCACAGGCCCTGTTAGCGCGCGGCGCGCGCCGCCGCCATCTCCGAAGCCAGTCGGACGGCGGCGATCAGGCTGTCGGCGCGGGCGATCCCCTGGCCGGCGATGTCGAAACCGGTGCCGTGATCGGGCGAAGTGCGGATGATCGGCAGGCCCAGGGAGACGTTCACTCCCCCCCAGAAGTCCAGGGTCTTGACCGGGATCAGGGCCTGATCGTGGTACATGCACAGGGCGGCGTCATAGCCGGCCCGCGCCTCGTCGTGGAACAGGGTGTCGGCGGGCCTGGGGTCGGTGATGTCGATTCCTTCGGCCCGGAGCTGCGCAGCCACCGGGCGCAGGGTCTCGATCTCCTCCACGCCCAGAGCGCCGCCTTCGCCGGCGTGAGGGTTCAGGGCGGCCATGGCCAGGCGCGGACGGGCGATGGCGAAGTCGCGCTTGAGGCTTTCGTGAACCACGCGGGCGGTGCGGGCCACGCGGTCTGCGGTGATCAGTTCCGCGACCTGTCCCAGGGCGACGTGGATCGTGACCAGGCAGGCCCGCAGATCCCTGGCGGTCAGCATCATCACCGGCCCCCGCGTGCCCGGATAGGGGGCGTCTGCGGTCAGTTCGGCGATGAATTCCGTATGGCCCGGAAAGCGGAAACCCGAGGCGTACATCGGGGCCTTGGCGATCGGCGCGGTCACAAGGCCCGACGCCTCGCCGGACAGGACGAAACTGACCGCTTCTTCGATGCCGTCGGCGACGGTCGGCGCATTGGCCGGATCGGGACGGCCGACCTCGACCGCGGCCGGCAAGGGGCGATGGATCACCGGCAGGGCGCGCCCGAAAGGCTGCAGCGCATCGGCGGGGGTGTTGATTTCGACCACCAGCACGCCCTGAGCGCGGAGCAGGTCCGCGTCGCCGATGACGGCGAAGGCCAGCGGCTCGGTCTTCAGGGCGTTCCAGGCGGCGGCCACGATCTCCGGCCCGACGCCGGCGGGTTCGCCCAGCGTCAGGACCAGAGGCCGGGTCATTTGAACTCGATGAGGGCGTCGCTACGCAGATCGCGCAGATAGCGGCGCTCGAGCACGGCCAGGTTCTGGGAACGCAGACGACCCTCGACCTGTTGACGGTTCGGGGCCTCGGGGCCGCCGACCCGGCGACCGCAGACGGCGACCAGGTGCAGGCCCAGCGGGGTGCGGATCGGCGTGGAGACCGAGCCGATCTCGCCGGTGCGGGCGAACTGCTGGAACTGGGGCGCGAGGTTGGCGACATCTGATTCGCCGAGGTCCGCTCCGATGACGCCCTGGGTCGCGCGCGCCTGGGACAGGATGTTGTCGCAGTTCAGTCCCTGACGCAGGCCTTCCAGAGTGCGGGTCGCGGCGGCCAGATCGGCTTCCGACGCCGTCTCGGGCAGTTCGACCATCAGCTGCCGCAGAGAGACCAGGCTGGTCGCCGCGCCGTCGCGCTTGTCGCGCATATAGATGATGTACACCCCGCCATCGACGGCGATCGGGTTCGACAGCTGGCCGGGCTGGAGTTGGTCGAAGATAGTCTGAAGCGCGGGCTGGACCGTGCCCTTGACCACCCAGCCGGCGTCGCCGGGCACCCGGGCCGAAGCCGAAGGCGCCGATGAGAACTGTTGGGCGACGGCCTGGAAGGGCGCGCCCTGGATGATCTGCTGCACCAGTTGGCGGGCGCCGTTCATGGCGGCTTCCTGACCGCCGACTCGGGCCGCCTCGATATAGATTTCGCCGATCAGATACTGGGGCTGGGCGGCCGCGTCATTGAGACGACGGACTTCCTGGTCGACCTGGAGCGTGCTGGGGCGCGCGCGGCTGTTGAAGCGGCCGGGCACCAGCTGTCCCCAGCCGATCTCGGTGCGCAGGCTCTCGCGGAAGGCGTTCGGCTGGATGCCGCCCTGCTGAAGGAACTCCATATAGGCGGCGGGGGTGACGCCGGCCTGGCGCGCCATCTGGGCGATTTCCTCGTCGATCTCCTGGTCGGTGACTTTCAGGCTTTCGAACTTGGTGATCTCCTGCGCCTTCAGGCGCTGCTCGATCAGCCGGTTGAGGGCGGCCTGCTGGATCGCCGGCAGGTTCTGCTCGGTCGGCTGGACCTGCGACGAGGCGATCAGCATCAGCATCTGCTGACGCAGATCGAATCCCGTGATGATCTTGTCGTTCACCGTGGCGACGATGCCGTCGGCCATCTCGAACTGGGGAGCGGGGCGAGCCGTTGCGGGACCGTCGCCGGCCGCAGGATTCGGCGCTCCGGCGGCGGACGCCTGCGGAGCGGCCGGAGCGGACGCCGTCTGACCATGAGCCGAACCGGCGAGGAGGACCGCCGCGAGCGCAGCCCCCGTCGAATAACGCATCAAACCCATTGGTCGTCCTGATTCCTCACAGCGGTCCGTTTGCCAGGTCGGCAGACGGTCGCGCCCCGTAAAGCGTCATGCTCAACGCATTTCACCCTGTCCATAACCTGAACCTCCGAAAGTGGCGAGGTTTAGGCGTATATAGACGCCATCCGACGGTCCGCTGGCCCGCACCCGTGTATTGTCGCGGCGATATCCGAACTCGACGCGGAAACAGTCGTCGTCGAACAGCACGCCGACCTCCTGACGGGTGATGACGTTCCGTTCGAGATCGGCGATGCCCGTGACGGCGACGCCCCAGTCGCCATAGACGAACTGTTGTCCCGAAAGCTGGACGAATTCGTAGTTTCGATTCTGATCGCCGGACAAGGGATTGGATCGATCGACGATATAGCTGACGGACGCGAGATTTCGGCGTCCCCAGCGGCCGTCTACTGCGGCCTCGGCGCGACGAATGTCGCCGGACCCGTCAATGGTGGCGTGACCCCAGCTGCGAATTCGGTCGGAAGGAGAGAAACTGCCCTGCACCACCCAGTCCGACGCCGAGGACGCAAGACCGGTCGGATCGTAAAGCGCGCCGGTCGTGCTGTCCGGCACCGTGGTGCGGAAGGCGTCTTCGTCATCGGCGCGATAGCTTCGGCCGACGAACAGGCTGGCGCTGCGGCCTTCAGACCAGCGAACCGTCGCACGACCGCCGGCCGTGACCCGCGATCCGCCCTCGACCAGATCGTATCCGGAGAAGCGATCCATGCGGAACAACGATGACTCGTCCAACTCGATGACCTGCGAATCCTCGTTCGGAATGCGGGGATCTATGTCGGCCTTGTTGGAAACCGAAACCTGTACGACCGGCTCGAGGATGATGTCCGCGCGCTGGGTGCGTTTGATCAACGGATAGCTGACATCGACCCCGGCGCTGAAGCGCGTGCGGCTGAGCGACTCGTCGCTGTCGACCCCCATCATCGGCGGCAGATCGGACAGGGAGTAGAGATCGACCCTCGCGTCGACAAACGGCTCGACCCGCAGACCCAGGCCAGTGATGAAGGTTCGACGCCATTCCGCCTGGGCGGTCACTCGCCGGCTATCCACGCCGGACAAGCCCGTCGTCACCGCCGGCACGATGTCAGGGTTCAGGATCGGCGTGCCGACGAAATTATCGCGGTACAGCGAAACCGCCGATCCCTTCAGCCGCAGTCGACCGCCGAAGACGTAGCCTGCGGGTTCCCAGCGCGCATCGATCAGCGGCGCGACCAGGGGCAGATCGTCGTCCTCCTCGAACACCTTGAAGCCGGAGGCGTCGCGGAAGTCGTTGGCCTCGAAGGCGGGGTCCAGCCGCAGGCTTTGAATGGAGAAGGCGGCGACCGAAACATAGGATTGCTCGGTCTGACGCTCGGCGTAGATCTGGCTGATCAGCCGACGACGGTCACCGTAATACAGCCCGTTGTCCTGATAGGTGTTGCGCACGTCATACCGGTCGAACAGGGTCTTGTCGGACGTGCGCTCCGCCGTGAAGCCGAAACGCCAGGGGCCGTCAGGATCGTATTCGCCGTGGGACAGCAGATAGCTGCGGTGTTCCTTGTCGCCGAAACGGACGTTGCTTTCATAGGCGCCGTCGCCGTTCAGGTCGAAATCGCCGAAATTGCGTTCGTAGGTGTAGCCGCCGCGCGCAAAGATCGAAGCGTTCACGAACCGGCGGCGCCATTGCAGGTTCAGCAGCGGCGCGACGCGCGTGTTGATCTGCGGACTGATGAGCCAGTCCTCGGACGGCGACACGACGTGAAGATAGGGAGCCTCGATCGAGACGCCCCGGCCTTCATCATAGTTGATGATCGGCACCAGCAAGCCAGACGCCCGTTTCACCGTAGGGTCGGGGTGGGCGAAAAACGGGGTGTAGAAGACCGGGACGCCGCCGACCCGGAAGATGGCGTTGCGATAGATGACGGCGCGCAGGGCTTCGTCCTGGACCACCTTTTCCGCCTGGATCGAGATGCTGGGCCGTTTGGGACCGTTTGCATCACAGATCGGGCAGGGGGTGAAAATGGCGTAGTTCAGTTCATTGACGTTTTCGCTCCGCCGAACCGCCGTCGCCGCCATCAGACTGGCGCCGTTCTCGAACCGTGTCGCGAAATCGACCGCTATGGCCGCCTTCAGGTCGCGATCGGTTTCCAGATGGCTGGCGTAGACGATGGTCCCATCCGCCGACACGGCTTCGACGCGCCCGCTGGCCGAGGCGGCGCCGCTGGACAGGTCATAGGCGAGGTTGTCGCCACGCAGCACATTGCCGTCTGCGCGCAGATAGACCCGGTCGCCGCCGTTGCTTTCGGCGGTGATCAGATCGCCGGTGCGGCTGGTGCTGGCGGCGTCGACATAGACGGCGCCTTGAGGCAGGCCGTCCGAGGCGGGCGTCGTCTGCGCTGCGGCGACACCGGCGAAGGGGACGCAGACGAACAGGGCCGCGCCGGCCAGAAGCCGCGCCCGGAAGGCCTTCGAACGCTGATCGCGATCACCCTGCATGAACCATCCGTCTGTCTTGAGCGAGGCGCTCGCTTAGCCGTCTTCGGTATAGAACAGCAAGGTGAAGGCGGCGAGCGCCGTCAATATCGGCGGCAACCAGGCCGCCACGAAGGGGGGCACCACCTCGGCCGATCCCATGGCGGACGAAAACTGGTTCAGGAAGAAGAAGGCGAAGCCCAGGACCACGGCCGCCACGCTCATCTTCGCCAGGTCGCCCAGACGCATCAGCCGCAACGAAAACGCCGCCGCCAGGATCGACATGGCCGCAAACACCAGGGGGGTGACCAGCAGCTGCTGGAAGCGCAGGCGATAGGCGGTGGAGGCGAAGCCGGCGTCCTCGATTCGCTGGATCTGATTCGGCAATGACCAGAAGGGCGTCGATTGGGGGCGGGCGAACCGCTCGAAGGCCTCTTCATCCGCCAGGCTGGAGAGGAGGTCGAGGCTGGAATAGGTCACGGCGCGCTGGCCGATGCTGGCGCCCACCGCATCGGTCAACCGCCAGCGGCCGGCGCTGAGGGCGGCGGACCGGGCGTCGATCCGCTCCGAGAAGTCCCGGTTGCCCTCTGCATCGGTCGTGTAGATGAAGAAGGTGACATCCAGCAGCCGGGCGTTGGCGCGGTCCTGCCGCCCGGCGCGAATGATCATCTGCCTCTGGTCGTCGCCCTCGCGCAGCCAGATGGCGTCGTTGGAACTGGCGCCGGGGGCTGTTCCGGAGATGCGCGCCCGTTCGCGCTGCCACAGGCCGTCGCCGGCCGAAGCGAGCGGGCCCAGAACGGTCACGGTCAGAACTCCCAGGACCAGGGCCATGCCTGCAGCCGGCAGCACGAACCGCCAGGCCGAAACGCCCGCCGCCCGCATGGCCACCAGTTCGCTGCGCCGATTCAGGCCGATATAGGCGGCCAAGGTTCCGAACAGGAAGACGAAGGGCAGAAGCTGAACGATCACCGACGGCGATTTCAGGGCTACGAGGCCCAGGATACGCAGGGCGGACAGGTCCTGATCCGAACCTACGCCGCGCGACACCTCGACGAAGTCTATAAGCATGACCAGGGCGGAGATCACGGCCAGGGCCACGCCCAGGGAACGAAGCTGCTGGATCAGCACATAGCGTTCGATCCGCCCCAGCCGAGGCAGACGCAATCGGGAAGGCGAGAGAAGGGCCAGGGTCATGCGAATCTCGCGCGCAGCCGGTCGATGACCGGCGACTTTCGGCGCTTGCGGGGCTTGAGGGCGCGGAACAGCAGCCGCACGGCCGCTGCGACGACGATCAGGGGCGCCAGATACTGCAGGATGTTCATCCACGGGTTCCAGGCGCTGGCGGCCACCAGTCCGTAGCCGATCACCCGGACCAACAGGAAGACGCCCGCCGCCTTGGCGATCCGAAGCGAATAGCCGGTGCGGCTGAACGATCCGCCCATGATGGCGGCCAGGGCCATGGCCATGGCGACAAGGGCGTAGAGCGGGGCGGCGATGCGGGCGTGGGCCTCGGCCAGCAGTTCGCCGCGCGAGCCGGCGGTCTCCAGCACGCGGGGCGAGGGATTCAACAACTGGCGAAGATAGAGGTCTGCCGGCTTGTAGCGAATCTGCTCGGTCACGCCGGAGAACTGACCCAGGGGGAAGTCGTATCTGTCAAAGGACAGGGTCTCGAGGACGCCGCGCGACGAATATTTCTGCCAGGAACCGTCGATCATGGTGAGAACCGGCTCATTGGCGGCGTCACGACCGAAACGCGCCTCGGCGGCGCTCCAGTTCTGGGTCGACTTGCCGTCATCGAGGTAGACGAACAGGTTTTTCAGAAGGCCGTTCTGTTCGATCTGCTGGACATAGACGGTCAGGCCGTCCGGTCCCTGGACGAACTGGCCCTCCTCGACCAGCAGGGCCGCCAGGTCCGTGCGAATGGCGAAAGCCTGGTTGCGGGCTTCACGCTGGGCCCACGGCTGGGCGAACAGGGTCATCACGAGATTCAGAATCAGCACGAGGAACGCCAGTCGCGCCGCGGGCGAGATCACCTGCCATCGCGTCATTCCGCCGGCGAAGGCCGCCGTCAGTTCCTGCTCGCGCTGCATTCGGGTCAGGGCGATGAGGGCGCCGACGAACAGACCGATCGGCAGGATGACCGCCAGCAGCTGAGGCAGGGCCAGCAGGGTCAGTTTCACCATGACCCACACGCTCTGGCCGCGTTCGACAATGACTTCCAGTTGGTCGAGGCTTTGGCTCAGAATCCCGATTCCAGCCAAGGAAGCGCAGGCCGCAACCACGGGCAGCGAGATCTGGCGGAAAAGGTATCTTTGAATCAGGGTCATGGGCGGATGGACTTCGCCCGGTTGCAGGCGGCGATAATGAGGCGCATCTAGTAGCACAGGAGGGCGCGTCCGCGACAAGCAGACGCGCCGTTTGTCTTTTTCTTCCGTTGTAAACGCCGGGTGGGGCCTGGCTGGAGTCACTGTATGAAGATCGAGTTCGTCGCTGCCGTGGACGCCGCTGAAATTCTCGCCGTGCCGGTTCATGAGGACCGCACGCTCGCCGGTTCAGGCCCGGAACTGGACGCCAAGGCCAACGGCGCCCTGACCAGAGCCATGTCCAAGAGCCGTTTCGTCGGCAAGTCTGGACAGACGCTGAGCATCGCCGCGCCGTCGGGTGTGAACGCCGATTGCGTGCTGCTGGTCGGCGCCGGGGCTGCGGACAAGCTGGACGACCTGGCGGTCGAGGCCTTCGGCGGCGCCGCCTATGCGGCGGTGAAACTGTCGGGCGCCGAGGTTCTGACCATCGACGCCTCGGGCCTGACGCCGGAACAGGCGGCCCGCGTTGGCTTCGCCGCCCGTCTGGCCGCCTATCGGTTCGACAAGTACCGGACCACCCAGAAGCCCGACAAGATCCCGTCGATCACCGCGATCCGCGTCGTGACGTCGGACCTGCGCGCCGCCGAGGCCGCGCTGGAGCCCCTGTCGGCCGTCGCCGACGGCGTGATCTTCGCCCGCGACCTGGTGTCCGAACCCGCCAACGTCCTGTACCCGGCCGAGTTCGCCAAGCGCGTCAAGGCGCTGGAAAGCCTGGGTCTTGAGGTCGAAATCCTCGGCGAGGCCGAGATGGAGACGCTGGGCATGCGCACCCTGCTGGGCGTCGGCCAGGGCAGCCGTCGCGAAAGCCAGTTGGCGGTCATGAAGTGGAACGGCGGCGAGGCCGGCGGCCAGCCGATCGCCTTCGTCGGCAAGGGCGTCTGTTTCGACACCGGCGGCATCTCGATCAAGCCGGCCGACGGCATGGAAGACATGAAGTGGGACATGGGCGGCGCGGCCGCCGTGACCGGAACCATGATCGCCCTGGCCGGCCGCAAGGCCAAGGTCAACGCCGTCGGCGTGCTGGGTCTGGTCGAGAACATGCCGGACGGCGACGCCCAGCGCCCCGGCGACGTGGTCGTGTCGATGTCGGGTCAGACGGTCGAGGTGATCAACACCGACGCCGAGGGCCGCCTCGTTCTGGCTGACGCCCTCTGGTACACACAGCAGCGTTTCAAGCCGAAATTCATGATCGACCTGGCCACCCTGACGGGCGCCATGATCGTGGCCCTGGGCCTGGACTACGCCGGCGTCTTCTCCAACTCGGACGCGGTCGCCGATCCGATCCTGGCGGCGTCGAAGAAGGTGGGCGAGAATTTCTGGCGGATGCCGATCCCCGACATCTATGAACAGCACATCGACTCGAAGATCGCCGATGTGAAGAACACGGGCAACGGCCGCGCCGGCGGCTCGATCACCGCCGCCCTGTTCCTGCAGCGCTTCACCAACGGCGTGCCGTGGGCCCACCTGGACATCGCCCCGACCGCCTGGGCCAACAAGAGCCCCAGCCCCACCGTGCCGGAAGGCGGCGTCGGCTTCGCCGTGCGCACGCTGGACCGCATGGTGGCCGACTCCTACGAAGCCTGAGTTCCGGACGGTAGAGCCGGATGAGCGGCAAGCCCGAAATCTGGTTCTACCACCTGGAGCGTTCGACGCTGGACCAGGTGCTGCCGACCCTGCTCGAGAAGACGCTCGAGCGGGGCTGGCGCGCCCTGATCAAGTCCGCGCACGCCCATCGGCTGGACGATGTCGACGAGCGGCTGTGGAGTTTTCATGATGAGAGTTTCCTTCCGCATGGCCGGGCCGATCAGCCCCATGCGGATCGCCAGCCTGTGCTGCTGAGCGAATCGGGAGAGAACCTGAACGGCGCTCAGGCGCTGTTCATCGTCGACGACGCAGAACTGGGCGTGACGGAAGGGTTTGAACGATGCTTCATCATTTTCGACGGTCGGGACGAGCCGGCGCTGCAACACGCGCGCGGGCGCTGGAAGACGCTGAAAGAACAGGGCGCCAATCTGGCCTATTGGCGTCAGACGGACGAAGGGCGCTGGGAAAAGGCGGCCTGATCGCCGGGTTCGTGGGACTGGGCCTGCTGGCGGCCTGTTCGACGCCCGTCGCCGACCAGCCGGCGCCCCGCACGGTCGAACGCGCCCAGCTGAACCCGCCCGTCGGCAGCCGCATGCCGACCGGCCAGACGACCGACATCTGCAAAGCCGGCGAGATGCAGTATCTGGTCGGCAAGTCCCGGACCGAGATTCCCGTGCCGGTGGATGTGGTGAACCGCCGCGTCACCTGCACCACCTGTCCTGTCAGCCAGGACTATTCGGCCTATCGGCTGAACATCTTCTACAACGCCGACACCGGCATCATCGAACAGGTCCGCTGCGGCTAGGCCGCGACGTATCCCGGAGACGACCATGAAGACCGCCTTCATCCTGAGTTCCCTGATGGCCGCCGGACTTGCGCTGTCGGCCTGCGCCCAAACGCCCGCAACGCCCCCAGCGCCGGGCGGCGAGACCGCCTTCAAGGCCTGCAGGGTCGAGGATTACCAGGCCTATGTCGGGCGCAATCGTTCGACGCTGCCCGCCGCGCCGCAAGGGCAGAGCTTCAGGGTGCTGTGCACCACCTGCGCCGCGACCATGGACTATCGCGAGAACCGGGTGAACTTCGTCTATGACGAGGCGTCGGGCGTGATCCAGCAGGTGAAGTGCGGCTGAGGCGTCAGCGCCCGACCGTATCACCGGGCCACAGGGGGCCGCTGAACCGTCTGGCCAGATAGTCCATCAGGGCCGTGACCCGCGCCGGTCGCGGCCCGCCGCCCGGCGCGACAAGATGCAGGGCGATGGGCGCCAGTCGCCAGTCGCTCATCACCGTCTCCAGATGACCGTCGGCGACGTCCTTCCAGTAGATGAAGTCCGGCTGAGGGAAGACTCCCAGGCCCGCGCAAAGCGAGGCGGTCAGGGCGTCTGAGTTGTTGGCCCGAAGCGGGCCGCGCGGTCGGATAGACACTTCCTCGCCCGCGTCATTGATGAACCGCCAGACGTCGGGGGTGGGCATATAGGCGTATCCGAGACAGGCATGACGTTCCAGATCGTGCGGATGGGTCGGGCGGCCGCGCTGGGCCAGATAGTCCGGCGAGGCCACCAGCCGGCGCTCGACAGGCCTCAGGCGCCGCGCCGTCAGGGAGGAATCCGGCAGGGCGGCGATGCGCAGGGCGCAATCGAATCCGCCGCCGACCAGGTCGATCACCTCGTCCGACAGATGCAGGTCGACAGAGACGTCGGGATGGGTGGCCAGAAACTCGGGCAGGGCGGGGGCGACATAGGCCATGCCAAAGGACATGGGGGCGGCCAGCCGCACGAGGCCGCGCGGCGTCACCGACATGTCCAGGGCCTCCGACACCGCCCCCTCGGCCTCGGCCAGCATCAGGCCCGCGCGCGCCGCCAGGGTCCGGCCCGCGTCGGTCAGGGAGAAGCGGCGCGAGGTCCGGTGCAGCAGGGTGGTCTTCAGCTGCTGCTCCAGCCGTGTAACCGCCTTGGACACGGTCGCCTTGGACATTCCCATTGCGTCGGCCGCGCCGGAAAAGGACTGGGCCTCCGCCACCTTGGCGAAGATGGCCATGGCCTCGAGGTCGGGCAGGCGGGACATGGCGGCCTCTGCGTTGGAAACGATGAGTTTCAGGTGTTTCTATTTCTGTTCGGTCGTCGATCTCTATCTTGGCGTCAAGTCAATGACGCCGGGACGGCCCGGCCTGAGGATAGACCGATGATCGAGCGCAGACCGTTTGAATCGCTGGGCGGCGCCAACCATGGCTGGCTGAACGCCAAGCACCACTTCTCCTTCGCCAACTATTATGATCCCAAGCGGATGAGCTGGGGCAATCTGCGGGTCTGGAACGACGACGAGATCGCCGCCGGAACCGGCTTCCCGCCCCATCCGCACGCCGATATGGAGATCATCACCTATGTCCGCGACGGGGCCATCACCCACGAGGACAGCCTGGGCAACAAGGGCCGCACCGTGGCCGGGGACGTCCAGGTGATGAGCGCGGGCACCGGCATCCGTCACTCGGAATACAACGCCGAGCCGGAGCTGACCCGGATCTTCCAGATCTGGATCGAGCCGACCAAGCGCGGCGAGGCGCCCAGCTGGGGCACCAAACCCTTCCCCAAGGGCGAACGTTCGGGCCAGTTCGTGGTCCTGGCCTCGGGCTTTGAAGGTGATGCGGACGCCTTGTCGATCCGCACCGACGCTCGGATCGTGGCGGCGACCCTGAACGCCGGCGACAGCGCCGACTACGCCCTGGGATCGAACCGCCGCGCCTATCTGGTTCCGGCCAAGGGCGAGATCGAAGTCAATGGCGTTCGCCTGAACGCCCGCGACGGCGCTGCGATCGCCCAGGAGGATGTCGTGACCGTCAGGGCGATCTCGGACGCCGAGGTCGTGCTGGTGGACGCGGCCTGACGACGAACGGCGCCGGGCGGGACGAACCTGCCCGGCGCCGTCATTCGCCCCTTTCTGTGATCAGAGTCCGACGGCCCAGTCTGTGGCGCGGACCAGGCTGTCGACGATGCCCGGCTCCGACGAGGCGTGGCCGGCGTCGGCGACGATGTCCAGCTTCGCCTCGGGCCAGGCCCGGTGAAGGGACCAGGCGCTGGCGATCGGGGTGACGACATCGAACCGGCCCTGGGCGATCCAGCAGGGGATGTGGCGCATCCGGTCCACATTCTTCACGATCCAGCCATCCTCGGGGAAGAAGCCCGCGTTGGTGAAGAACCAGTTCTCGATCCGGGCGAAGGCGACCGCGAATTCGGGTTCGGCGAACTTGTCCGGCCTGGCGTTGGGGCCCTCGACGCTGACCGTCTCGCCTTCCCAGCTGGACCAGGCGACCGCGCAACTTTCGCGGTCGGCGACGTCGTCACCGATCAGCCGCTTGTAATAGGCGCCCATCAGGTCGCCCCGTTCGGCTTCGGGTATGGGGGCGACGAACCTTTCCCAGGCGTCCGGGAAGATCATCGAGGCGCCGTCCTGATAGAACCAGTGCAACTCCTTCCTGGTCAGCAGGAAGATGCCGCGCAGAACCAGGGCCAGGACGCGCTCAGGATGAGTGATGGCGTAGGCCATGGACAGGGTCGAGCCCCAGGACCCGCCGAACACCACCCATTTGTCGACGCCGCACCGTTCCCGCAGCCGCTCAATGTCCTCGATCAGGGTCCAGGTGGTGTTGTTTTCCAGCGAGGCGTGGGGGCGGGATTGGCCGCAGCCGCGCTGATCGAACATGATGATCCGATACTGGGCCGGGTCGAAATAGCGGCGCATGCCGGGATTGACGGCGCCGCCGGGTCCGCCGTGCAGCACCAGAACCGGCCGGCCCTGCGGATTGCCGCTTTCCTCGTAATAGATTTCGTGGACGCCGTCGGTGGTCATCCAGCCTGAGGCGAAGGGTTCGATCTCGGGGTAGAGTTCGCGACGCGGCTCGACGGGCGTGGGGAAGGCCATGCTTGCGAGGTCTTTCTATTGGGCCCGTATGCGGCCGTACTGAGGGTTAGGAACGAAATGCCGCAAAGGCTAGGCAAAGCCAACCGGCGATCATGAGCAGGCCGCCGATCGGAGCGACGGCGCCCATGACGGGCAGACTGAGCAGGGCGACGAAGGCCAGGGCGAGCGAGAACACAAGTCCGCCCGCCGCGCCCAGCCAGCCGGCGATCCGCGCCCATCGACCACCGCCGGTCCACAGGGTGCAGGCCAGGGCGAAGACGGCGTGGGCCAGTTGATAATGGGCGCCGGTGGACAGCAGCGTCTTGACCTGCGGCCCGGCGCCGTGGGCCGCAAAGGCGCCCAGGGCGACGGCAAGAGCCCCGTTCAGGGCGGCGAAGACGATCAGATTGCGACTCGGTGTCATGCAAGGAACCTAGCCTGACGAATCCGGGAAGTCTGCTATGCGCGGGCGATGGAATTGGGATCCAGATCGCGCGCGGCGCTGCAGTATGTCCTGATGTTCGGCGGATTGGGCGTCAGCCTGCCCTACGCCGGCCTCTGGATGCGCGCCCAGGGACTGAGCGGGGCGGAGATCGGCGTCCTTCTGGCCGCCCCCATGCTGGGACGGCTGATCACGGGGCCTGCCCTGGCCGTCTGGGCCGACGGCTTCCGCTATCGCCGCACGCCCATAGCCCTTCTCGCCGCCCTGGCCGGCCTGGGATACGGAGCGGCGGGTCTGTCCGAAGGATTCGCAGCCTGGGCGGTCTGCTGGTTCATCGGCGCGACAGGCGCGGCGGCGATCATCCCCCTGACGGACGTTCTCACCCTGAGACTGGCCCGTCGTGAAGGATTCAGCTTCGCCGTGCCGCGCGGTTTCGGCTCCGCCGCCTTTGTCGCGACCAATATCGCCGTGGGGTTCGTCCTGCGGGCGACGGGGCCCGAGGCGGTCATCGTCGGCGTGATCCTGGCCTGTCTGGGCATAGCGGTCGTGGCCTGGCGGGTGCTGCCCGCCGAGCCGGTGCATGACGGCCCTCCGATCCCCGGCTGGGATCGGTTTCGCGGCATGGGGCGACTGTTGAAAGATCCCGTTCTGGTGACGGCCCTGGTCGCCATAGGCGCGGTGCAGGCGGCCCACGCCTTCTACTATGGTTTCTCCGCGATTGTCTGGCGGGGGCAGGGGATTGAACCGCATCTGACGGGGCTGTTGTGGGCCTTCGCCGTGGCGGCCGAGATCGGCTTCATGTGGATTGTCGATCCCTGGCGTCGTCGGCGCGGGATTGGAGCCTGGCCGCTGCTGGCGCTCGCTGCGACGGCGGCCGTGCTGCGCTGGGGGCTGATGGCGGCGGCGCCCCCGTTGTGGATCCTGTGGCCGCTCCAGGCGCTGCACGCCCTCAGTTTTGCGGCCAGCTATCTGGCCGGGATCGAACTGATCGAACGGCTGGCCCCACGCGACAGCCAGACGGCGGCCCAGACCCTGAGTTCGACCCTGTCGGCGGGGGTGTTGATCGGTCTGGCGACCCTGGCGAGCGGTCCGTTGTACGACGCCTATGGCGCGGGCGGATACTTGGCGATGGCCGGCCTGGCCGGATTGGGCCTGATCGCTGTCATGGCCTTGAAGCCGATGCTGGTTGCTCGGGCTAGGTTCGAGGCGACAGGGCCATATGGCCGGCCATGATCGAGGCGGCGGCCTTGACCGCCTTCTTCACCGCCGTCTCATCCGCGGACGCCGGAGACCGCAACAGGCCAACGGCGGGGGTGTGCGGTCCATCGTCGAGGTCGGCGAGGATGCGATAGAGCAGATAGGAGCCCGCATCGTCCTCAGCCTCTGACGAGGCCTCGGCGGGCAGGCCGGAGGCGTGAAGGGCGCGCAGGATGTCGGCGACGGGAGCGGTGGTGCGGGCCACGCCCGGACCGGTGACAGACAGACGGTCCTTTCGGTCCAAGGCCCTGTTTTCAGCCCGCATCTGGATGCGGAAGGCGGCGCCCTTGTGCGTGCGACCGACCAGGAGAACGGCGCGGCAGCGGCCGTCTTTCAGATCCGCGCCCAAGGTGTCGGCCAGGGCGTCCGGATCGCCAATCGACACCCGGATCGTGCGGGCCCCCGGGGGACTCCAGGCTTCGCCAGAGAGATCCTCGACCAGATCCCAGCCGGAATCGCCGTCATAGGTGCAGATCGCGATTCCGGGGCGTCGGTCAGGCCGGTTGGGGCCTTCGGTCTCGTTCGTCATTTCGACCTTAAACCCCGCCCACCGCGTGACGTTTTCGTGACCGAGGCAGGTGGCTCGAACTTGGGTCCGCCGTCAAGCCTCAACCGAGGTCTCCAACGGCCGCATCCAACAGCATGAAGGCGCGACCCCCGTCAGAGGCGAGGCGGTTCTGCACGGCCTGAGCGTCGCCGCTGCGCGCGTAGGTGGATATGTCCTGAGAGAAGACGGCCACATAACGCTCGGCGTCGGCGCGCAGTTCGGGGTCGCTGAGCACACGGCGCGAGACGCTGCGGACGGCGGCCGGCGCCACACGGCGCACGATGCGACGCGCGCCGTCGGCGTCCCCGTCGCCCAGCAGACGCGCCGCCTCTTCCACGCGTGAACGGGGCAGGAGCGCATTGGGATCGACGCCCATGCGGCGGATCGCGGCCGCGACCCGGTCCGACAGGGCGGCGGTTTCCGCAGGGCTGGCCGTCGGCGTGTCCAAATCCAGAGGCGGATCGTCGCGGCCGCCGGACACCAGATCGTTCCAGTCGAGGCCCGCGTCCGGCGCAGGCGCAGCGCGCGGCGTTTCCGTCGGGGCCAGACGCAGACGATTGCGAAGCCCGAAGCCTCTGTCGGCCGCCCTGTCTTCCGGCGAGGGCTCGGTCGGCGTGGCGCTTCGCGGCTGCCGATGGCGTTCCGGCTCAGGCGGAAGCTCGCGAATACGGCCGGTCGGGGCGTCGCCCGAGACCACCCCCATCAGGCGCACGGCCTCGGTCAGCATGTCATAGTTGCGGCGGACCCGTTCCTGGAAGCCGACATCCAGGGCCTCCGTGTCTTCGGCGGCCTTGCGTGAGGCGGCGGCGAGGGACGCCAGGCCTTCCTCCACGCTGGCGCGGACGGCGTCGACGCGGGCGCGCGCCTGTTCCGGCAGACGCGCGGCGCGTTCGTCCACATCGGCGACGGCGGTGTCGATCTCGGACAGAGCGGAGTTAAGGCGGTCCACCAGGCTTTCCAGCCGTTTGACCATCCGCTCGCCGGCCTCGTCCACCAGGCCCGAGGTCTCGCCGACGATGCGACGGGCGTCCTCGATACGGGCGTCGGCGGCCTGATCGGCCTTTTGGGCCGCCTCGAACAAGGCCTCGCCCAGCCGGTCGGCGCGCAGTCGCGCCTGTTCGGCGGCGTCGGCGGCGGCGGCGCGGGAATCTTCGGCCGTGGCGCGCATCTGTTCCAGCGCCCGGCGGGTTTCCTCCATCAGGGTGTCGCGGGCGTCGGCGGCCAGGGCCTCGAACCGATCCAGCGAAACCTTGGTTGCGGCGTCGAAACCGTCGGCCTCGCGTTGGGACATGTCCACCAGGGCGCGGAACTGGTCGCCGGCGGCTTCCAGGATTTCGCGCAGGCTTTCGATCGAGGTCTGAGACGTCCGGCCCATTTCGTCGGCGGCTGTGCGTGTCGCCGACAGATTTTCGACGAACTGGGCCCGCTGGCTCTCGACCTGGGCGGAGAAGTCTTCCTGATCGGTGCGCAGGGCGTAGGCGGCCGTGACCAGGGCGGCGCGCTGCTGGCTCAGCCCCTGTTCGACCGACTGGATCTGTTCGGCCACGCCGGAGCCGGCGTTTTCCAGCCGGATGGTCTGGCGGGCCAGGTCGTCGGCGGCGACGCGGGCGGCGTCCTGGGCCTCGCCGGCCGCGGCGGCCAGATCGGCGGCGCGAGCCGCCAGGGCGGCCTCGGCCTCGCGGAGCTGGGCCTGGGCCAGGTCGGACGCGTCGGCGACCATTCGCGACTGCCGCTCGACCGCATCGATGACGCCCGTGGCCTGGCTGTCGAGATGGACGCCCAGGGTCTGCATCTGATCACGCTCGCGAGCGAGGTTTTCGGTCAGGCGGCGCGCCGTGCGGGCGGCGTTCTCGGCGGCCGCGTTCAGGCGATCCGTCTCCTCGGCCAGGGCCTGGCGCAACAGGACCATGTCGTTGCGGGCGCGTTCGGCCGCGAGGGCTGCGTGGTCGATATCGGTCCGCAGGGAATTCAGCACCTGGCCGGTCTGCTGGGCGGCCAGGGCGGTGGGGGCGACCAGGGCCTCGGCCATATCGCGGGCGCGCCGTGTCTCGGCGGCCAGACCGGCGCCCTGACGTACGGCGTGGGCCAGCATTATGGCGAGGCCGGCCGGCGCCAAAGCCATCAGGGCGTAGATGGCGAAGCGCAACGGATCCAGGTCCGCCGCGCCGGAGCCGAACTCATACGCGGCCCATGAAGCGACGCCGCCGATCCACAGGGCCGAGGCCAGGACGGCGATCAGATAGGCGGTCCGGCCGCTCGCGGTCGCTGCAGCACGCGCGGAAACGCTTGATCTCAGGATTTGAGGCGACGACAGCTCGAACGGCGCCGGGGGCTTGCCTGCGGCCACGGCCATCTCGACAGCGGCGGAAGATTCAAACGTCGGTTCCGGATCGATCTCCGGCGCGACGGCCGGGACGACGTCGAGGGATTCGACGGGCGGCGGGGCAGGCTCGGCCTCGGGCACGGGCTCCGGCTTGGGTTTCAGAGCTGCGGCGGCGCGTTCCTCGGCCTGGCGCGCCTCTTCCGCCAGACGGCGGCGGCGGCGTTCGGACATGGGCCGTTCGGGCGGCCTTACGGGCAGGGGCTCCAACTCCGCATGCGGCTCGGCTTCAATCTCGGGCGTCGGCCCGACCTCGACCTCGATCTCGACGTCAGACGCAGGCGTGTCCGGCATCTCGAGGGGCGGGACGGCCTCGTCGTTGGTCAGTTTAAGCGGCGGCCGGTTACGGGATTTCATCAGGCGTCGAGCTCGATTCATGCGCGTGGCGCGCGAGAACGCGCCGATTCGACCCTAGCGGGTCAAAACCCAAGGTCCAAGCCGTACAGATTCAACAGACGTGGACTGTTCGCGATCAGCAATCGCGCCTGGTATCTGCGCTGAAGGCGGCGGACTTGTCCGGACGGCAGTCTGCGCTGCGATGGACTTCGCGTTCCGCAGGCTGGGACGAATGGATGTCGACGCCGAACTGCGACAGTACGGCAGCCGCCAGCAATGCGATGAAGCCAGCGATCAGTTCCACCAGCGCCTGCATAGACGGCGTCTCCAACAGCCCCCATGGCCGATTGTTTTATGCGCCTGTTTGGCGAACGTCACAATCCCGCCGCCTAAAGATTGACCGGGCGTGGCGTGCATGAAACGGAGAAGAGGAGGGCGTCCGCATCGCGGTGTCATGCGAATCGGGCAGGCAGGCTGAATGACCCAAGACGGCGACAGCTATGACGGCAGTCTGCTGACCCCCGGAGCGGGCGTCTGGCGCAGCGAGATCGCGCACAGGTTTTCCATCCTGATGGAGAACGAAACCTATTTCGACGCGCTGTCCTCCGCCCTCCAGAAAGCTGAACGGTCGATCGTTGTCCTGGGTTGGCAGTTCGACCCCCGCACCCACCTGGATCCGGAGACCCGGCCCGGCGAAAGACAGCATGAGATCGGCCACCAGTTGCGCATGCTGGTGAAGCGCAAGCCGGACCTGGACGTCCGGCTGCTGATCTGGAAGTCGCCTTTGCTGATTGCCGCGTCCCAGGGCTTCTATCCCCACCGCGCCCAGCGCTGGTTCCGCAAGCGGATGGTCGAGTTCCGCATGGACGCGCCTGGCCCAATCGGGGCCTGTCACCACCAGAAGGTCATCGTCATTGACGACCGCGTCGCCTTCTGCGGCGGGGGCGACATCTCGACGGATCGTTGGGATTCTGTCGAACATCTGGACGGAGATCCGCGTCGCGCCCTGCCGAACGGCGTGATCTGCAAGGCCCGGCATGAGGTGATGTGCGTGATGGATGGGCCGGCCGCGCGCGCTCTGGGCGATCTGGCGCGCGAACGCTGGTTCAAGGCGACCTGGGAACGGACCGTGCCGGACGAGGTCGAGAGCGATCCCTGGCCTGACGGCGTGCCGGTGCAGATGACCGAGGCGCCGGTCGGCATCGCCCGCACCGAACCCAAGTGGAGCGGCCGCCACGAGGTGCGCGAAAACGAGGCCTTGCACCTGGAGGCGATCCGGCGAGCGAAACGACTGATCTATTTCGAGAACCAGTATTTCACCTCGCCGATCATCGCCGCCGCCCTGGCCGAGCGCCTGGCCGAGGTCGACGGTCCGGAAGTGGTTGTCGTCTCTACTGGCAAGAGCCCCAGCTGGTTCGACAGCATGACCATGGATACGGCCCGCGCCGAGGTGCTGTACCGGCTTGAACAGGCCGACAAATACAATCGGTTCTTCGCCTTCGCGCCTTTGACGGCGGAGGGCGACCGCATCATCGTTCACGCCAAGGTGTCGATCATCGATGATCGGCTGTTGCGGATCGGATCGTCCAATCTGAACAACCGGTCGATGGGGCTGGACACCGAATGCGACGTCGCGGTCGAGCCGACCGATGCGGCCGGCCGCGCGGTCATCGTCCATCATCGCCATCGCACCATCGGTCACTGGATCGGCGTCCCAGCTCAGGATTTTGCGGCTGTGGAGGGGGTGCTGGGGTCGACGGGCGCGGCCATCAGCAGTTTCGGCAGTAACCGGCTCAAGTCCTTGGGTTCGGATCCGCCGACGCGGATCCAGCGGATCTTCGCCGAATGGCAACTGGGCGACCCCACCTCATCGACCGACGCCTGGCGGCCCTGGAAAAGGCTGAACCGTTCGCACCGCACGCGGCCCGCGTCGGAAGGCGGCCAGGCGCCCGGCTAGGGGCCTCGTCCTAGCGGGACGGCTGGACGATCTCGAAGTCGACGATCAGCGGCAGGTGATCCGAGGCGACCCGAGCCAGGGGCGAGAAGTCCGCCTTGACCCCTGTGATGCGGATCTCCGGGCTGACGAAACAATGGTCGATACGGATGGCGGGGAAGCCCGAGGGGAAGGTCTTGACCGACGGCTTCAGGTTCAAAAGGCGCTGACAATCGCCCAATCGGCGCGCCAGCGTCTGGTAGGGCCGGGTGATGGAAGTGGCGTTGAAATCGCCTGCCAGCAGGGTGGGGCCGGTGCAGCCGGCCAACCAGCCGTCGCCCGCAAGGGCCGCCGCCTGCAGGCGTTGTTCACGCGGGACCAGGCCCAGATGGGTGGTCAGCACATTGACCCCGACGCCCTCGATCTGAATCTCGGACCAGATGGCGCCGCGCGGCTCCAGGCCGGGGATGCCGCGCACCGTGGGCAGGGCGTCGGCGCGGATCAGCTTGTCCGTATGCGGCGTCAGAATGGCGTCGCCATACAGTTCGGCCTCGACCCTCATGGCCGGATGGAACCGCGAGGTCATGGCCAGGCCTTCGGCGATGGCTTCGGCCTGATCGACCTTGCCGGTGCGGGCCCGGCCCACGTCCAGCTCCTGAAGGCAGACGATGTCGGCTTCGTGTTCGCCGATCACGGCGACGATGCGATCGACATCCAGACGCTTGTCCGTCCCGACGCAGCGATGGACGTTATAGGTCAGAAGGCGGGGCATGATTTCCCAGGGACGTGTCCGAATCCAGCGGACGGCTAGGCCTTTTGGCCGCCGATTGCGACCCCTGTGCGACGATCAAAGCAGGACCAGATGATCCGGCAGTTCATTGGGATTGTCGGCGCGGGGCGGGAAATGGGCCGCCAGGACCCGGCCGCACTGGTCGATGGCCGCCTCGAACCCGGCGACCGGTCGGCCGGCCTTCAGTTGACGGGTCAGGGCGGCGACAGCGTCGGCCCACACCCCTTCATCGACCTTCTGGTGGATCAGTTCGTCGGCGATCAGTTCGACCTGATGTTCTTTGAGGGCGGCGAAGATCAGCACCCCGGTTCGCTCGCGCGTGACGTGGACGCCATGCGCCAGGAACTGCTGCAGGGCCGCCTTGCGCACACGGGCCTGACGCAGACTGCGCGGCGTGATCCAACGGAGCACCGGCGGGATGCGGGTCAGCAGGAAGACCGCGACGAAGATCACCGCCTGGACCAGGGCGTAGAAGGCCAGGGCTTGACCGACGCCGACGGCCTGGGCCGTGACGTGGGCGGCTTCCCAATCATCTCCGACCGGCCAGGACAGGGTGAAGCCCAACGGTATGAGCGCGGTCGGCGCCAGCAGGGCCGCGGCGGCCGCCCAGGCCAGGCTGACATCCGCGTAAGACGAGACCCCGCGCGAGACGACGCAGAATATCTCGCCCGAGGTGCCGCGCTCGGCCGAGGCGATGGCGTCGGCGACCCGCGCGCGGTCGTCTTCGGTAAACCGCATCACCATCCTCCCGAAGCGCCGCCGCCGCCGAAGCTTCCGCCGCCGCCGCCAAATCCTCCGCCGCCGCCGCCGAAGCCGCCCCCGCCGCCCCCTCGACCGGCGTTTCTCAAAGCCTCCGACGCCGCCCAGATCAGTATGGGAGTGACGCCGTCGCGACGATGACGACGCCCGCGTCCGCCCGAACCGATCGCGCCGACCAAAAAGATGATGAAGATCAAGCCGATGATGACAACAGGCAGGATCACCGCGCCGCCCGCGCCCTCTGGTTCGGTCGCCGCGGCCGCCGCCCGCGCCTGGGCCTCGGCCGGATCCAGCTCCAGCTGGGTGATCAAGGCGTCCACGCCCCTGACGACGCCTGTCTGATAGTCGCCGTCGCGGAAGGCCGGCAGGATGTCGTCGCGGATGACCATGGACGAGAAGGCGTCGGTCAGGATCGGCTCCAGCCCGTACCCGACTTCGATCCGCACCTTGCGTTCGGTCGGGGCGACGATCAGCAGGGCGCCGTTGTCGCCCTCCTTCTGTCCGATGCCCCAGGCCCGGCCCAGCTGATAGCCATAGTCCTCGATCTCCTGATCCTGCAGGCTGCGGACCGTGACCACCACCAACTGGTCGCTGGATCGAGCTTCCAACGCGGCCAGCTTGTCGGTCAGCGCCTGTTCGGTCGCCGTATCCAGCAGATCAGCCTGATCGACCACGCGTCCGGACAGGGGCGGAAAGTCGAGCTTCGTCTGCGCCGTCGCCGGCACGGCGAACAGCAGGACGGCCATCAGACCGAACAGACTGGCGACGACGCCCGCTGGACGTCCTGTCCGAACGGGGTGAAGGCTCACGGGGCGGGCGGGGTCGAGCCCGGCGCGACCGGCGCGGCGCCGCCGCCGGGCGTGACGGCCGGAGCGCCGTTCAGGTTGAAGTTCACCTGGGGCGCCGACTGGGCCTCCGCCGTGGCGGTGAACAACTGCATCGGTTGCGATCCGCTATGCACCGTCTTGGCCCAGATCACGTTCGGGAAGGTGCGCAGGGTGGTGTTGTAGTCGCGCACGGCCTCATTGTAGTCGCGGCGCGCGATGGTGATCCGGTTTTCGGTGCCTTCCAGCTGGGACTGCAGGGTCAGGAAATTCTGATTGGCCTGAAGCTGGGGATAGGCCTCGACCGAGACCAGCAGGCGCGACAGGGCGCCGGACAGCTGGCCCTGAGCCTGCTGATACTGCTGGAAGGCCTGCGGATTGCTGAGGTCGGCGGCCGAGACATTGACCGAGGTGGCGCGGGCGCGGGCGTTGATCACGTCCGTCAGGGTGGTGCGTTCCTGGATCGCCGCGCCCTGGACGGTGGCGACCAGATTGGGCACCAGGTCGGCGCGACGCTGGTACTGGGCCTGGACATCGGCCCAGGCCGCCTCGGCCCGTTCCTGCTTGGTCGGAATAGTGTTGTAGCCGCAGCCGGTGACGGCGGGCGCCGCGACGAGAACGGTCGTCAGAGCCAGAGCGCGAGCGTTGAAGCGAGCCATGGATTTTCCCCTGTCGGCGATTGCGCCGGTGCGGCGACTATCGCCTCAGGACCGCAACGCTTCAAGCGTCCAATGGCTCCGGTTCGACGCCGATCGAGCGACAGGCCGCCGAATAGGTGTTGGCCAGCAGGCAGGCGATGGTCATGGGGCCGACGCCGCCGGGGACGGGGGTGATGCGCCCGGCGATCTCGACGGCTTCCTTGAAAGCGACGTCGCCGACGACGCGGGTCTTTCCCTCCGCCGCCTTGACCGGGTCGGCCGAGGGAACGCGGTTGATGCCGACGTCGATCACGGTCGCGCCCGGCTTGATCCAGTCGCCCTTGATCATCTCCGGCCGGCCGACGGCGGCGACCAGGATGTCGGCGGTGCGGCAGAGGGCAGGCAGGTCGCGGGTCCTGGAATGGGCGATGGTGACAGTGCAGCTTTCGCCCAGCAGCAGTTGCGCCATCGGCTTGCCGACGATGTTGGACCGGCCGACGATGACTGCGTTCAGGCCCGTCAGATCGCCCAGCTGGTCCTTCAGTAGCATCAGACTGCCCAGGGGGGTGCAGGGGACCAGGCCCGGCAGGCCGACCGCCAGGCGTCCGGCGTTGACCACGTGGAAGCCGTCCACATCCTTGTCGGGATCGATGGCGTCCAGCACGACCGATGAATCGATGTGTTTCGGCAGGGGCAGCTGAACCAGGACGCCGTGGATGCCGGCGTCGGCGTTCAGACGGGCGATCAGGGCCAGAAGCTCGTCCTGGGTCGTGGTCTCGTCCAGACGGTGCGTGTCGGACCGCATGCCCGCGCGCAGGGTCGTTTCGCCCTTGTTGCGAACATAGATCTGGCTGGCGGGATCCTCGCCGACGATGACGACGGCCAGGCCCGGCTTGACGCCCTGGCTGGCTTCCAGACGCGCGGCGGCGGCGGCGACGCGGTCCACCAGGTCGACCGAAAAGGCCTTGCCGTCGATCAGGGTCGCGCGTGCGGGCTCGGCTGACATGGGGAAGACTCCGGGGGGATGAGGATGCGGCGATTTACAGCCGTCATGGTTCGGCGTCTATGATCCGCGACAAACTCCGGAGTGTTCTTGATGAAGCGTTCGTCCCTCGTCGCCGCCGCCAGCGCCCTTGCCCTCGCCTGGGCCGCCTCGCCCGCCTTGGCTCAGGACGTACAGGGCCTGCGCATCGGGGCTGCGGTGGATGGCGCATTGACCGAGACGGACGCGGCCACGACCGGCGAGGACGCCTATCGTTATGACGCCTACCGATTCGAGGCGCGTGCGGGGCAGAGGCTGGAGGCGGTGCTGAGGTCCGACGCTTTCGACGCCTATCTGGCCATCTATGCCGAAGGCGGCGACGAACCGCTGGCCGATGATGACGACGGCCTGGGCGAAGGCACGGACGCCCGGCTGCGCTTCACGCCGGAAACCAGCGGGACCTACGTCCTGCGCGCCCGCACCCTGGCCGGGCTGGAAGGCGGGGACTACAGCCTGTCCCTGCGCGAACGCCCCGCGCCCCCGCGCGCACCGCGTCCGGTCGGCCTTCGCGTCGGTGATGAGCGAGCCGGGACGCTGACGGACCGTGATCCGGAACAGGAAGACGGCGGCCGCTACGACGCCTACACCTTCCGCGCCTCTGCAGGTCAGAGGGTGATCGTCACCCTGGAGTCCGAGGCCTTCGATCCACTGGTTCGCGTGGGCCGGATGAACGGGGCCGACTTCGTCGAACTGGCTCAGAACGACGATGGACCCGACGACGGACTGAACTCGCGCCTCGTCTTTACCGCCCCGACGGCTGGGGAATATCTGATTCGCGTCACCGCCATCAGGGATGGGGAGGGCGCCTACACCCTGGGCCTGTCGGAAGCGCCGCCTGCGCCGCCGGCCAAGCCCATCGCCGTCGGCGACAGCATTGACGGGAATCTGAACGATGAGACGGGACTGAACGACGACGGCCAGCGCGCCGAATTCTATCGGTTCGCGGCTGAGGCGGGCCAGCGCGTCGCCATCGAGATGTCGTCGAAGGATTTCGACACCTATCTGACGCTGCGCCAGGCGTCGGACAATTCAGTCCTGGATCAGGACGACGACGGCGCCGGATCGGGCACGGACTCACGCATCGTCCAGACGCTGGAGACAGCCGGCGACTATGTGATCGAGGCGCGCGCCCTGGGCGACGACGGCGAAGGCCGTTTCACCCTCAAGATCAGCGAAGTCGCCCCGCCCCCTGCGCCGTCTGCGATCACCTTTGGCCAGACCGTGGAGGGCGAGATCACGCCCGAGAAACCCCAGAACGACGAGGGCAAACACTATGACGCCTATGTCTTCACCGGCCAGGAAGGCCAGCGCGTCCAGGCCGTTCTGCGATCCGGCGATTTCGACGCCTATCTCGAGATCAGCGCCGCCGACGGCGAGTTTTCCGCCCTGTCGAGCGATGACGACGGCCTGGCCGAGGGCACGGATTCGCGTCTGAACTTCACCCTGCCGTCGTCCGGCGACTACATCCTGCGGGCCTCTCCGCTGTCGAACGAGGGGAAGGGGCTCTATTCGCTGGCGTTGATCGATCGCGGCCCGGAGCCCAAGCCGGGCAGTATTCTGGTGGGCGCGACGGCGCGCGGCACACTGAGCCTTTCCGACGCCCTGATCGACGGGGGCGCCTATTACGACGCCTATCGGTTCCAGGCGAAGAAGGACGAGAAACTGCGGATCACCCTGGTCTCCAACGCCTTCGACGCCTTCATCGACCTGGGCGAGGATGGCGAGGACTTCACCAGCCTGGCCACGGACGACGACGGTCTTTCGGACACCCACGCCAAGCTGGACTGGACCGCGCCGGAAGACGGCTGGTTCGTCGTCCGAGCCCGGTCGTTGGGCCCGAATGAGACGGGCGCCTATGCCCTGACCGTCGAACGCCAGCCCTGACCGCCCCATCCGGGCCACGATCCGGTCCTAGGCGAACCCCATGACCGACGCCATTTCGCCCGGCGCCCTTGGCCGCAAGGATCAGCACCTCGACGTGGTGCTGTCCGGGCGTGGTCGGCACGCCCGCGACGCCGGGTTCGACGCGATCCGGTTCGTGCATGAGGCCCTGCCGGATCTGGATCACGACAAGATCGACCTGGGCGCCGACTTCCTGGGGCGCCGATTGAAGGCGCCCCTGCTGATCAGCGCCATGACCGGCGGTCCGGCGCGGGCCGAGGCCGTGAACGCCCGTCTGGCCGAGGCGGCCCAGCACCTGGGAATCGCCCTGGCGGTCGGGTCCCAACGCACGGCTCTGGAAGAGGGGGCCAGCGGCGGTCTGGACATGGGGCTGCGCCACCGGGCGCCCGACACCCCCATCCTGGCCAATATCGGCGCGGCGCAACTGACGCGGGGGTTCGGTCTGGACGAGGCGCGGCGGGTGATCGAGATGATCGGGGCGAACGCCCTGATCGTCCACCTGAACCCGCTTCAGGAAGCCTGTCAGCCCGAAGGCGATCGCGACTGGTGGGGCGTCGGCGCCGCACTGGAGGCTCTGATCCGCAGGATCGAGGTTCCAGTGGTGGTCAAGGAGACCGGGGCCGGCCTGTCGGGCCGAACCGCGCGCCGCCTGATCGACATGGGCGCCGCGGCCGTGGATATCGCCGGCGCGGGCGGTTCGAACTGGGCGCTCATCGAGGGCGAGCGGGCGACGGATCCCGCCGACAGGGCCCACGCCGCCGCCTTTGGCGACTGGGGCATGCCGACGGCGCGGGCCATCGTTGATGTGCGCCGGGCCTGTCCAGACGCGGTCGTGATCGGTTCGGGCGGCGTGCGCGACGGTCTGGACGTCGCGCGCGCGATCCGCCTTGGGGCCGACATCGCGGGTCAGGCCGCCGGCGTCCTGTCGGCGGCGATGGTGTCGACGGAGGCGGTGGTCGCCCACTTCCAACTGGTCATGCGCCAGTTGAGAACTGTCTGCTTCTGCACGAATTCCGCTAATCTTTCAGCCCTGCGCCGGGCACCGCTTCAGCCGCTGGACGAATAGAGGTCAGCGACCTATGCGGACGGCAGCAGGTCGTGCGCGAAGAGGCGATACCGTCCCGCACGCACGCCGTCGGTCGCCCTGGCGATATCCGGCGCGAAATAATGGTCGCTGGCGTAGGGCGCGGCCGCTTCACGCACGACGGTGACGACCTGTTCCAGCAGGGGCGAACTGGTCAGGGGACGATGGAATTCCAGCCCCTGGGCCGCCGCCAGCAACTCGATTCCGACCACGGTCGCCGTATTCTCGGCCATGTCCAGCAGCCGCCTGGCGCCGTGGGTCGCCATGGAGACATGATCTTCCTGATTGGCGCTGGTGGGAACCGTGTCCACGCTGCACGGATGGGCCACCATCCGGTTTTCGGCGACCAAGGCCGCCGCCGTGACCTGGGCGATCATGAAGCCCGAGTTCAGGCCGCTTTCCTTGACCAGAAAGGCCGGCAGTTCGCTCATCTTCGGATCGACCAGGATGGCGGTCCGGCGTTCGGAGATATTGCCGATCTCGCACAGGGCCATGGCGATCTGATCGGCAGCAAAAGCAACAGGTTCAGCGTGGAAGTTTCCACCGGATATGACATCCCCATCCTCAATGAAGACCAGAGGATTGTCCGTCACGGCGTTGGCTTCGCGCTCCAGCGTCGCGGCCGCCGTGGCCAGGACGTCCAGCACCGCCCCCATGACCTGAGGCTGGCAGCGCAGCGAATAGGGATCCTGCACCTTGGCGCAGTCGTCGCGGTGGCTGTCACGGATGGCCGAACCCGCCATCAGGGTCCTGAGCCGTGCGGCCACGGCGATCTGACCGGGTTGACCCCGAAGGGCGTGAATGCGGGCGTCGAACGGCGCGTCCGATCCCTTCAGGGCGTCGACCGACAGGGCCCCCGCCGCCACGCCGGCGGCGAAGACCGCCTCGGCTGCGAACAGACCCGCCAGGGCCAGGGCGGTCGAACACTGTGTCCCGTTCAGCAGCGCCAGTCCCTCCTTGGGGCCCAGGACCAGAGGCTTGAGCCCGGCCCGCTCAAGTGCGGCCTCGGCCTCCAAGGTCTGGCCTTTGCACCAGGCCTCGCCGACCCCGATCAGGACGCAGCTCATATGGGCCAGAGGAGCCAGATCGCCCGAGGCCCCGACCGAGCCCTTGGACGGGATACAGGGCAGGATGTCGGCGTTGACGAGCGCGATCAGGGCCTGGAGGGTTTCGCGCCGAACGCCCGAGGCGCCGCGTGACAGGGAGGCGATCTTCAGCACCATCAGCAGTCGCGTCACGCTGTCCGGCAGCAAGGGACCGACCCCGCACGCATGGCTGAGCACCAGGTTCCGCTGCAAGGTCTCCAGGTCGGCGGGCGCGATGGAGGTGTTGGCCAGCAGGCCGAAGCCGGTGTTGACCCCATAGACGGTGCGCCCCTCGGCCACGATGGCGGCGATGGTCGCGGCGCCCCTGTCCACATCGGCCCAGGCCTCGGGCGCCACAGCGACCGTCACGGGGCCGTCCAGGACGCCGCGCAACTGGGCCAGGGTCAGGGGCGAACGGCCGAGGGTCAGGGTCGTCATGGAGGTCAGGCCTTCAGGCTGGGGAGGTTCAGGCCGTGTTCGCGGGCCGCGGCGCGGGCGATGTCGTAACCGGCGTCGGCATGGCGCATGACGCCCGTCGCCGGATCGTTCCAAAGCACGCGCTCCAGCCGCTGCGCCGCTTCCGGCGTGCCGTCGGCGACGATCACGACGCCCGAATGCTGGGAATAGCCCATGCCGACCCCGCCGCCGTGGTGCAGCGACACCCAGCTGGCGCCCGAGGCTGTGTTCAGAAGCGCGTTGAGAAGGGGCCAGTCCGACACAGCGTCCGATCCGTCCATCATGGCCTCGGTCTCACGGTTCGGGCTGGCGACCGAGCCGGAGTCGAGATGGTCCCGGCCGATCACGATCGGTCCCGACAATTCACCGGACGCCACCATGTCGTTGAACATCAGGCCCGCCCGGTGGCGCTCTCCCAATCCAATCCAGCAGATTCTCGCCGGAAGTCCTTGGAAGGCTATACGTTCGCCGGCCATGTCGAGCCAGCGATGCAGACCTATGTTGTCCGGGAACAGCCGCTTCATCGCCGCATCGGTCTTGCGAATATCGTCCGGATCACCGGTCAGGGCCGCCCATCGGAACGGTCCGATCCCGCGGCAGAACAGGGGGCGGATATAGGCGGGAACGAAGCCGGGAAAGTCGAAGGCGTTCGTCACCCCTTCGTCAAAGGCGACCTGACGGATATTGTTGCCATAATCGACGACAGGAACCCCCGCCGACTGAAAGTCGAGCATGGCGCGGACGTGGGCCACGATGGAGGGGCGGGCGGCCGCCGCGACCGAGGCGGGTTCGCTGACCCGCTTGTCTTCCCACTCGGCGACGGTCCAGCCGGCCGGCAGATAGCCGTTCACCAGGTCATGGGCGCTGGTCTGGTCTGTCACCAGATCCGGCCGTACGCCGCGTTTGACCATTTCAGGCAAGATATCAGCGGCGTTTCCCAACAGGCCGACCGATATGGGTTTTCCAGTCCGATTTGCGTCTTCGATCAGGGCCAGGGCTTCGTCCAGGCTCTGGGCCGCCACATCAAGATAGCGTGTCTTCAGCCGCATCTCGATCCGGCTTTGCTGGCATTCCACCGCCAGGCAGGAGGCCCCCGCCATGGTCGCGGCCAAGGTCTGGGCCCCGCCCATACCGCCCAGGCCTGCGGTCAGGATCCATTTTCCGGACCAGTCGCCGCCGTAATGCTGGCGGCCCGCCTCCATGAAGGTCTCATACGTGCCTTGGACGATGCCCTGGGTGCCGATGTAGATCCAGGATCCGGCCGTCATCTGGCCGTACATCATCAAGCCCTTGCGATCGAGTTCCGAGAAATGCTCCCAGGTCGCCCATTTGGGCACGAGGTTGGAGTTGGCGATCAGGACCCGGGGGGCGTCGGCATGGGTGCGGAACACCCCGACCGGCTTGCCAGACTGGACCAGCAGGGTCTCGTCGGCCTCCAGCGTCTTCAGGGTCTCCACGATCCTGTCGAAGGCGGCCCAATCGCGCGCCGCCTTGCCGACGCCGCCATAGACGACAAGATCCTGAGGGCGTTCAGCCACTTCGGGATCAAGATTGTTCATCAACATTCGCATGGCCGCCTCGGCCGCCCAGGTCTTGGCCGTCCTTTCCGATCCGCGCGGGCTTCGGATGACGCGAGCGTTGGGCTGGTTCATGTCTGGCTCTCGGCGAAGGCGATACAGGCGGTCAGGACGCGGTGCAGGTTTCGACGCATCGCCTCGGCCCGCTCCGGCTCATAGGGACTGGGCCAGTTGTCGGGCGACAAAGGGCTCGCCGGGTCGCCCATGTAGCCCCGGTCCGCCAGTTCCATCTGGATAGCGTGAACGCCGGCGTGGGGCCGGCCGTAGTGACGCGTGGTCCAGCCGCCCTTGAACCGGCCGTTGACGATCAGGCTGGAGCCGCTGATCGCGCAGGCGGCCTCGACGGCCTGGGTCAGTTCGGGGGCGCAGGTGGTCCCGTCGTTGTCGCCGATGTTGAACTGGGGCAACTCGCCGGCGAACAGCCGCGGGACGACAGAACGGATCGAATGGGCGTCATAGAGGACGACGGGGCCACGGGCGCGCAGCCGGTCGATCTGGGCCTTCAGCTGGGCATGATAGGGATCAAACCAGGTCGCGCGACGCTCTGCGATCTCGGCCGCATCGGGCGCTTCGCCGGCCCGATACAGGGGCTCGCCGTCGAAGGTATCGACCGGGCAGAGGCCCGTGGTGGTCATGCCGGGATACAGGGACACGCCGGATGGATCGCGGTTCACGTCGATGACGCTGCGAGAAACTGCGGTGCGAACCAGGGTTGCGTCCAGATCGACGGCGAAATCATAGAGCCGATCCACCCACCAGTCGGCGTCCTTGCGCGCCAGCCAGGGGGATCGAAACCGCGCCATCAGGGCGTCCGGGATTTCGGTCCCCGTGTGCGGCAAGCCGATCACCAGCGGCCCCGAGCCTTCATGGACGGTCAGCCAGTCACGCGTCATCTCGGCCTCCCTCGCCAAATCGATCCGTCGTGGTATGTCTAGACATATTGATCGCAACAAGACGGACCTGTCCAGTGAGCCTTGAGTCGCAGCCTGTGGATCGCACCCTCTGGTTCGAGGCCGCCCTCTTGCCGGACGGCTGGGCGCGGGATGTGCGGATCGGCATTGCGAGGGGTCGGATTTCAAGCCTCAAGACTGGCGTATCCCGCGGCCCCGAGGACGAAGGAGACGGCGTGGCCTTGCCGGGCGTCGTCAATGTCCACAGCCATGCCTTCCAGCGCGCCATGGCCGGGCTGACCGAGGCGCGTGGGCCCCAGGGCCAACACGGCGATGATGATTTCTGGTCCTGGCGTGACCTGATGTACCGCTTCCTTGATCGGGGCGGGCCGGAAGAGATCGAGGCCATCACCGCCCTGGCCTTCGCCGAAATGCTGGAGGGCGGCTTCACCCGCGTGGCCGAGTTCCACTATCTTCACAACGCCCCGTCCGGCGCGGCCTATGCGGACCGGGGAGAGATCGCGGCGCGGATTGTCGCGGCGGCCCAGACGACTGGAATCGCCCTGACCTTGCTGCCGGTCTTCTACGCCCACGCCGGATTTGGCGGCCTGGCGCCGACCCGGGGGCAGAGACGGTTCATCACCGATCTGGACGGATTCGCGGAGTTGACCGACCGTTGCCGCCGCCTGACCGCCGATATGGCGGACGCTGTGGTGGGGGTCGCACCGCACAGCCTGCGGGCTGTCAGCCCGGCTGAGCTGGCCGCCATGCCCGGTCTGGCAGGCGATGGGCCCATCCATATCCATGTGGCCGAACAGACTAAGGAGGTCGAAGACTGCCTGGCCTGGTCCGGCGCCCGGCCGGTGGAATGGCTGCTCGCCAACGCCCCGGTCGATCCGCGCTGGTGCCTAATCCACTCGACCCATGTGACCGAGGCGGAGTGGCGGGGCGTGATCGAACGGGGCGCCGTCATCGGCCTGTGCCCGATCACAGAGGCCAATCTGGGCGACGGCGTCTTTCCGGCCGCCGCCTATACGCGGGCGGGCGGGCGGTTCGGCGTGGGGACCGACTCCAATGTGCAGATCGGCGTGGCCGAGGAACTGCGGATGCTGGAATACAGCCAGCGGCTGGCCTTGAGGCGCCGTTCGGTCATGGCGGATGCGGATCGCTCGACAGGACGCGCCCTGTTCGAAGGCGTGCTGGCGGGCGGGCGCCAGGCCGGGGGCGCGGCGAACGACCTGGTCATCGGCGGATCGGCCGATCTGGTTTGCCTGGATACGCGCGGCGCGGGCTTCCATGGCCGTTCGGGCGACGCCCTGCTGGACAGCTGGATCTTCGGCGCGCCGGCGGGCGCCGTCGCCTCGGTCTGGCGGGCGGGGCGGCAGGTGGTGCGGAACGGGCGGCATGTGGCGCGCGACGCCATCGAGGCACGGTACCGCAAGGCCCTGAACACGGTGCTGCGATGACGCCGGAGCCGCTGCACCGCCGAATCTACGCGGACCTCGAAGGCCGCATCCTCTCGGGCGAGCTGTCGCCGGGCGCACGCATTCCCTTCGAACACGAATTGACCGCCCAATACGGCTGTTCGCGCGCCACCGTCTCCAAGGCCCTGTCGGAACTGGCGGGCAGGGGGCTGGTCAGACGTCGGCGGCGCGCCGGCAGCTTCGTCGCCCAGCCCAAGGCCCATGCCGCCTTCCTGGCCATCCCCGATCTGCGGGCCGAGGTGATGGAGCGGGGCCAGGCCTATGGCTACAGGCTGCTGGACCAGATGGAACGCGATCCGGACGGCGGCGCTGAAATCGAACTCGCCGCCGGCGGTCCGCTCCTGGCCTTGACCTGTCTGCATAGCGCCGACGCGATCCCTCTGGCCCTGGAGCATCGACTGATCGCTCTGGCCGTGGCTCCCCAAGCGATAAGGGTGGATTTTCAATCCACTCCGCCTGGAACCTGGCTTCTGGACTATGAACCCTGGACCGAGGCGGAGAACCGGATCGGCGCCATGGAGGCCGACGCCGTGACCGCGCGTCTGCTGCAGATCAAGCCCGGCGCGGCCTGTCTGTCTGTCGAAAGGCGGACCTGGCGCGACGGCCAGGGCGTGACGCGGGTTCGTCAGCTGTTCCCCGGGGATCGCTATGATCTGGTCGCGCTTTTCTCTTCCGCCCACACCAAGGACCTGAGCCGATGAAGGCCGACCGCCTGCTGATCGACTGTCACGCCGCCACCATGGTCCCAGGCGGAACCGCCTATGGGGCCATCCGCGACGCCGCCGTGGTCATCACCAACGGCTGTATCGCCTGGATCGGACCGCGCGCGGATTTGCCGTCCGTGGAGGCGGTCGAGACGGAGCGGCTGGGCGGACGCTGGCTCACGCCGGGACTGATCGACTGTCACACGCATCTGGTCTTCGGCGGCGACCGCTCGGGCGAATTCGAACAGAGGCTGGGCGGGGCCACCTATGAGGATATCGCCCGCGCCGGCGGCGGGATCGTCGCTTCGGTCAAGGCCACGCGCGCGGCGTCGGAGGACGAACTGTACGCCTCCGCCATGGACCGGCTGCAAGGGCTCAAGGCCACGGGCGTAACCACGGTCGAGATCAAGTCGGGCTATGGACTGGATCAGGACAGCGAATTGAAGATGTTGCGGGTCGCCCGCCGCATCGGCCGGGAAGGCGGGGTTCGCGTGCGCACCACCTATCTGGGTCTGCACGCCGTTCCGCCCGAGCATCGGGCGAACCGCGCCGCCTATGTCGATCTGGCCGTCGATCACATCCTGCCGGCCGCACAGGCCGAGGGGCTTGTGGACGCCGTGGACGCCTATTGCGAGCCTATCGCCTTCTCGATCGAGGAGGTGGCGCGCCTGTTCGACAAGGCCCGCACCCTGGGCCTGCCGCTCAAGCTGCACGCCGATCAGTTGTCGAACGGGGGCGGCGCAGCCTTGGCGGCGCGTTACGGCGCCGTGTCTGCTGATCACATAGAACATGCGACGGAAGACGGAATCAAAGCCATGGCGCGGGCAGGGGTGACGGCGGTTCTGCTGCCCGGCGCCTTCCTGATGCTGCGCGAAACCCAGGTGCCCCCGGTCGGTCTGTTACGCGCCCATGGCGTTCGCATGGCCGTTGCGACCGACTGCAATCCCGGCACCTCTCCTGTCGCGTCCATGACCGACGCCCTGAACCTGGCCTGTGTTCAGTTTCGCCTGACCCCGGAAGAAGCCCTGGCGGGCGCGACGCGGGAAGCCGCATGGGCCCTGGGGCTGCAAGATCAGATCGGAACCCTGGCGGTCGGCAAGGTCGCCGACCTGGCGGCCTGGGATGTCCAGCGCCCCGCAGAACTGGCCTATTGGCTGGGCAAGCCCATGCTGCACGGCCGCTGGAGAGACGGCGTCAGGACAAGCGCCGATCCTGCAAGGATCGACGGTCCGCCTGATTTCTAGACCTGGGCGACGCCCATGACCTTCATCAGGGCGTCTCGAACGGCGGCCTCGGTGAAGGGTTTCTGAATGGTGGTGGCGCCGCGCCACTCTTCCGGCAATCCACCTTCGCCGTAGCCGGTGGAGAAGACGAAGGGCACGCCGCGCGCCTTCAGCGCCTCGGCGACCGGGAAGACCTGACGGCCGGCGACATTGACGTCCAGCAGGGCGGCGTCGAGATCGACAGTGTCGCGCGCCATGGCTTCACCATCGTCGATATTGGACGCGGGGCCGACGGGAATGCACTCCATGTCCTCGAGGATGGTCTCGAGCAACATGGCGACTAGGGATTCGTCTTCCACCACAAGTATGCGGCGACCGTTTAGAGGTTGGGTCATGGGGCGGGTGTCCTGTCGAGTGGAACCGTCAGTTCCGCAATCAATCCATCGCTGGCGTAGACTAGATCGATCTCCCCCGCCAGATCGTGGCGAATGTTTCGTTCAATCAATCGGCTACCGAAGCCTCTTCTGTCCGGTTGCGTAACTTTCGGACCGCCTATTTCACGCCAGACAAGCTTCAGCTTTCGGTCGCGTTGGTCGGCCAAACTCCAGTCGATCAGAACACGCCCATCGGGCGTGGAAAGGGCTCCGTATTTGGCGGCGTTTGTCGCAAGCTCATGGAAGATCATGCCCAGGGACAGGGCTGTGGCGGGGGGCAGCGCCGTCGCCGGGCCGTTGAGATTGATGCGGGTGGGACCGAAGGCTTCGGTTTCGTGTTCCAGGATCGCCCGCAGATCCGCGCCTTCCCAATGGGTTCGCGTCAACAGGTCGTGGGTGTGGGACAGGGCCAGTATCCGCGACTGGAAGGTTGCGGCGAAGGTGGCGGGGTCGACGTGGGAACGCGCGGTCTGGATGGCGATCGACTGGACCGTGGCGAGGGTGTTCTTAACCCGATGGTTCAACTCGTCGATCATCAGCTTCTGGCGCTGGGTCGCCAGGACGTTGGCTGTGACGTCATGGCCCTGAACGAAGATGCCGACGACGGCGCCCGCCTCGTCACGGATCGGCTGATAGATGAAGTTGAGATAGAGGGTTTCCAGCGGGCCGCCGGGAGTCCTTTGTAATTTCGCCAGGCTTTCTCGCCCTTCATAGGGCTCGCCCGTTTCGAAGACGGTGTCCAGAAACTCGTAATAGCCCTGTCCGACCAGTTCCGGCAGGGCGTCGCGTATGGACTTGCCCGCGATGTCGCGATGGCCGATCAACTGGCTGTAGGCGTCGTTGTGCATCTGGAAACAGTGGTTGCGGCCGGTCAGGATGGCTACGAACCCCGGCGCCTGCATGAACATCTCGACCAGACGGTTGCGCTCGCTCTCCAGGCGACGATTGTCCTCCTGAACCGACTGGGCTCGCCGCAGGACCGACCCGCCGATCAGGGCGTCCAGGGCGGTTGTCGGTTCATCTGTCCGGATCGCCGGCGACAGGTCGGTGATGTCCATGGTGTGCTGAAGAAGCAGCACGACATCGCCTTCAGCGTTCAGGACTGGCGTATGGGTCGCGCTCCAGATTCGTTCCTCGAACACCTCCTGGTCGTCGGACAATTTGCGCGGCATGGCGTATCGCACGACGGCGAGGTGGTCGCGCTGGCGGGTGTCGCGCGCCTTCTCCAGGGACGCCCGGACCTGACGCACGTTTTCGGGCGCATCCTCGCCGGGGCCGGCGTCGAAGGTCGTGAACAGGGGGCGGCCCAGGATGTCCTCGCGGCGAGCGCCTGTGACCTCGACATAGGCCTGATTGACCTCGGCGATGCGCAGATCCGGCGTAAGCAGAAGATAAGGATTTGGCGACGCCTCGAAGGCCGCCGCCAAATCGACTACGGAAGCGCCCGGTTTCACTTGTACTGTCAATCTACACCCCAGCCCAACCGGTGCCGAACGCGCGAGGAGGCAAAGAGTTCGCTACCGTACCCAGAATTCGCCTTTCACCTGATCGTCATTGGCGTGTCAGGAGAATTTGCTAAGGACGGGACATGACATTTGCCGGCGCCTTGGCCACCCTCTCCCTCATGATGGCTCAACCGACAGATCAGCCGCCTCCCGAACAGCCGGTCGTCCAGTTGGCCCAGGGCATGCTGGCCGGGCGGGCCGACGACACGGTCGCCGCGTTCAAGAACATTCCCTATGCGGCCCCGCCGGTGGCGGAACTGCGCTGGCGGCCGCCGGGCGCGGCCCCGACCTGGGAAGGGCGGCGCGACGCCTCGACCTATGGGCCGATCTGCATCCAGGCCACGCCGCAGGGCGACCCCGGCGTGGGGCCCTTGCCGATGAGCGAGGACTGCCTGAACCTGAATGTGTGGCGGCCGACCGACGTCGCCGCGTCGCCGGCCCCGGTCATGGTGTGGATCCACGGCGGGGGCCTGGTCAATGGATCGGGCACGGCGGCCCTGTACGACGGATCCCATCTGGCCCGTCAGGGCATGGTCGTGGTCTCGATGAACTATCGGCTGGGGCGGTTGGGCTTCTTCGATCACCCGGCCCTGGCGGCGGAACGACCGGCGGACGAGGCGGCGGGCAACTACGGCCTGATGGACGTCATCGCGGCCCTGCAGTGGGTCAGGGCGAACATCGCGGTCTTCGGCGGCGACCCGGCCAATGTGACGATCTTCGGGGAGTCGGCGGGTGGCGCCATCGTCACCCGGATGATGATTTCGCCGCCGGCGCGGGGCCTGTTCGACCGCGCCATCGTGCAGTCGGGCCTGGGGCGCGAGTTGCAGACCCCGCTGGACCGGCGCGGCGCCTATGACCTGCCGTCGGCGCGTGAGCGGGGCGAGGTCTGGGCCCACGGTCATAACCTGTTGACTGCAGCGGATCTGCGCGCTGCGCCGGTCGAGCTGCTGCTGACCCCGGCGCCCGTCTTCGCTAACGGCGATCTGTCCCTGATCGACGGCCGGATCGTGCCTTCGACCGTGGAAGCGGCCTTTCGGTCCGGGCGGCAGGCGCCTGTGCCGATGGTGATCGGGACCAACAGCGCTGAGTTCTGGTGGATGAAGCCGACGGATCGCAACGGCTACGGCATGATCGACGACGACCTGACCTGGCTGGAGCGGGCCACGATCACGGCGGCCTATGGCGGGGAGGCGGGCTTCGACCGGGGCTTCATCACCGACGCGGTCTTCTCCGAGCCGGCGCGGCGGCTGGCGCGGCTGCACGCGGCGGCGGGGCATCCGGCCTATTTATACCGGTTCGACATCTCGTCGCCGGACAATCCCGAACCGCACGGCGGGGCGACCCACGCCATCGAGCGCCCCTATGTGTTCGGCACCCTGCCGCTGCTGCCCTATCCCGTCCGGGAGGCGGATGTCGCGGCCTCAGCGGCGATGATGGGCTACTGGACCGCCTTCTCACGGTCCGGCGACCCCAATGGGGTGGGGCGGCCGGACTGGCCGATGGCCGGGGGCGGCGACACTCAGCTGATGCTGTTCCGCAACGACGGCCCCAGCGCCACGCCGGTTCCGGACAGCGCGCGGCTGGATCTGATTGAACGGTTCCGGGAGCGGCCTCACACTATCAGCAAGTCGCCACAAGTCACTGTAAAAACGCACTATTAGACAGATATTCGGCCACTCAAAGACCCCGCCGTCATCCCGCCGAGGTCGCGCCCGACTGTTTCTCTCTCATCGTGACCAGTTCCTCGGCCATGGTCGGGTGGACCGCGCAGGTGGCGTCCCACTGAGCCTTGGTCAGGCCGGCCTTCACGGCGATGGCGGCGAGCTGGATCATTTCCGGGCTGTCGGGCCCCACGATGTGGACGCCGACGACCCTTTGGCTTTCGGCGTCGACCACCAGCTTCATGAGGACGCGCTCCTCTGATCCGGTGAAGGCGTATTTCATCGGCCGGAAACGGGTCAGATAGACATCGACCCCGGCCGAACACGACCGACGCGCCTCGGATTCCGTCAGGCCGACGATGCCCACGGGCGGCTGGCTGAAGACGGCGGTGGCGACGGCCTCGTAGTCGAAATGCTGGGGATTGTCGCGATAGACGGTCTGGTGGAAGGCGACGGCCTCGCGGATGGCGACGGGGGTCAGGTTCATCCGGTCGGTCACGTCGCCGATGGCCCAGATGTTGTCGGCCGTCGTCTTGGACCAGGGATCGACCCTGATCGCGCCCTCGTCGTTCAGTTCGACGCCGGCCGCCTCCAGGCCGAGGTCCTTGACGTGGGGGATGCGGCCTGTGGCGAACATGACCACGTCGGTCTCCAGCTTCATCCCGTTCTCGAGGTGGTTGACCAGGCCTGTGGCGGTCTTCTCGATCTTCTCGTGCTGGCAGCCCAGGACGACCTTGATCCCGCGCTTCTCGATCTCGCCGGCCAGGTGGGCGCGCACATCGTCGTCGAAGCCGCGCAGGATATTGGGGCCCCGGTAAATCAGGGTCGTCTCGACGCCCAGGCCGGCGAAGATCCCCGCGAACTCCACCGCGATATAGCCGCCGCCTGCGATCAGGATGCGTTTGGGCAGTTCGGGCAGGTGGAAGGCTTCTTCGGAGGTGATGGCGTGTTCGATGCCCTCCAGGCTTTCCGGCTTCCACGGGCGGCCGCCCGTAGCGATCAGGATCTTCTCGGCGGTGAAGGTCTGATTCTTGCCGACGATCTCGACCGTATGGGCGTCCTTCAGCACGGCGCGGCCGTGGACCAGCTCGACCCCGGCCTTGCCCAGGTTGGCGGCGTAGATGCCCGACAGGCGCGCGATCTCGACGTCCTTGGCCTCCAGGAAGGTCGGCCAGTCGAACCGGGCGTTGTCGAAGGACCAGCCGTAGCCCTCGGCGATCTCGAGCGCGTGGCTGACCTCGGAGGCCATGACCATGAATTTCTTGGGCACGCAGCCCCGGATGACGCAGGTGCCGCCGACGCGGTATTCCTCAGCCACCGCGACCTTCTTGCCGTCCAGGGCGGTCAGGCGCGCGGCGCGAACCCCGCCGGAGCCGGCGCCGATGACGAAGAGGTCGTAGTCGTAGTCGGCCATCGGGTGCTCCGTTCAGACTCAAAAAACAGCGTCTGAATAGTCTGAATCGTCTGAAATCGGTTCCGGTCACACCGGGGGCGAGGCGTGGGACTTAGGCGCCGGGACACCCTGGAGCAAGGTCGCCAGGTGGAGGGAGATCAGGGCGTCAGGGTCTCGACCCCGCTGTCCGTGCCGATGATCGCCAGGTCGGCCAGGTCCAGAAACAGGCCGTGTTCGACCACGCCCGTGATCAGTTTCAGATCATCGGCCAGACGGACCGGATCATGGATGGCCTTGCAGCCGGCGTCATAGATCAGATTGCCGCCGTCGGTGCGGACCAGGCCGCGATCCGCCTGGCGCACGCGGGCCGGCGAGTTGATGTCATGGTCGATCAGGACGTCGGCGATGCGGTTGGCCGTGGTCTTGTGACCGAAGGCGACGACCTCGATCGGCAGGGGGAAGGCGCCCAGGACCGGCACCACCTTGGCGGCGTCGGCGATGACGATACAGCGGCTGGATGCTTCCCAGACCAGTTTCTCACGCAGCAGGGCCGCGCCGCCGCCCTTGATCAGGGCCAGGCCGGGACCGACCTCGTCGGCGCCGTCGACGGTCAGGTCGATGCGGGGCGTGTCTTCCAGCGTCGACAGGGTCAGGCCCAGTTCGCGCGCCAGATCGGCGGTCTTCTCCGAGGTCGGGACGCAGCGCAGCCCAGAAAGGCCGCGCGCCGCCAGGGCCTTGACGAACCAGGCGGCTGTCGAGCCGGTGCCCAGGCCGACGATCATGCCGGCCTCGACATGGGCCGCAGCGGCCTCGCCGGCGTTCTTCTTCTGTAGATCACTCATTTCAGCTTGGCGGCCTTGGCCGCTTCCTTCCTGGCTTTGGCCTTCTCGCGGAAGGCGGCGCCGGCGTCCGGCTTGAGGGTTTGACGGGCGCGGCCGAAGGCGAGGGCGTCGGCCGGCACGTCCTCGGTGATCACGGAGCCCGAGGCGACGATGGCCCCGTCGCCGATCACGACCGGGGCGACGAGGCTGGAGTTCGAACCGACGAAGGCGCCGGCGCCGACCTCGGTCTGCGCCTTGTTGAAGCCGTCGTAGTTGCAGAAGATGGTTCCGGCGCCGATGTTGGCGGCCGCGCCGATCGAGCCGTCGCCCAGATAGGCCAGGTGATTGGCCTTGGCGCCTGCGGCCATCTTCACATTCTTCACCTCGACGAAATTGCCGATCTTGACCCCCTCGGCCAGGTCCGCGCCGGGCCGCAGGCGGGCGTAGGGGCCGACCTCGGCGCCGGACGCCACGCGCGCCCCCTCGATATGGCTGAAGCTGCGGATGCGGGCGCCGCCCTCGATCACCGCGCCGGGACCGAAGACGACAAAGGGCTCGATCACGGTTCCGCCGCCGACCTGGGTGTCCCAGGCGAAGTGGACGGTGTCGGGCGCGGCCATGGTGACGCCGGCGGCCAGGAAGGCGTCCCGCTGCACGCTCTGGAACAGGGCCTCGGCCTGGGCCAGTTCGGCCTGGGAATTGACGCCCATGACCGAATCCTCGGCCGCGAAGACGGCGCGGGTCGGGCGGCCGGCCTTGCGGGCCAGTTCGACCACGTCGGTCAGATAGTATTCGCCCTTGGCGTTGTCGTTGCGGACGTCGGCAAGAAGGGCGAACAGCAGGTCCGCCGGAGCGGCCATGACGCCGGAGTTGCAGGCCGTGATCGCCAGGACCTCGGGCGAGGCCTCCTTGGCCTCGGTGATGGCGGCCAGGGCGTCGCCGTCGAGGATCAGCCGGCCATAGGCGCCCGGATCGCGCGCCTCGAAGCCGATGACGGTCAGGCCCTCGGGGTTGAACACGGGTTCGATGTCGGCGGCCTTCAGCAGAGGCACGTCGCCATAGGTGACGACCACATCCCCGTCGAATCCGGCCAGGGCCTGTTCGGCGGCGCGGACAGCGTGGCCCGTGCCCAGGGGCGGGTCCTGAACGGCGATGGCCGCCTCGCCAAGGCGTTTGACGACATGGGCGCGGACCTCCGGCGAATGGGCGCCGACCACCACGACGATCTTCTGACAGCCCAGGGCCTGGGCCGCGTCGATGGCGTGATCCAGCATGGCGCGGCCGCCGACCGGATGCAGCACCTTGGGCAGGGGCGATTTCATCCGCGTGCCCTGGCCGGCGGCGAGAATGATGGCGGCGCGAGGGCGCGTCTGGCTGGTCATGAATCGTTCCGGCGTCTAGTCGTCCTGCGATCTAGCCCATCATGCGGGCCAGCGGGAGATGTGGATGACCGATCGCGACCTGGAAGGCTGGACCATTGTCTTCGACCTGGACGGGACCCTGGTCGATTCCGCGCCGGACCTGACCGGAACCCTGAACCGGTTGCTGGTCGAGGAAGGGTTGCCGCCCGTGCCGATGGAAGCCGCCTCGACCCTGATCGGTTCGGGCGCGCGGGCGCTGCTGGTTCATGGGTTCGAGGCGGCCGGGGCATCGATCGAACGGGCGCAATCGGACGAGCTGTTCGAGCGGTTTCTGGTCGATTACACCGCCCACATCGCCGACGGTTCGCAGCCGTTCGAGGGGGTGGTCGAGACGCTGGAGCGGCTGAGCGAACGCGGGGCGATCCTGGTGGTGGCGACCAACAAGCGGTCGGACCTGTCAGAGCTTCTGCTCGAGAAGCTGGGCCTGACCCGGCATTTCGCCGCCATCGTCGGGCCGGATCGGGTCAGCGCGCGAAAGCCCGCAGGCGCCCATCTGAAGGAGGCCGTGGTCAAGGGCGGCGGCGACCCAGAACGGGCCATCATGGTCGGAGACGCGGCGCCGGACGCCGAAGCGGCGCGGGACGCAGGCATGCCCTGCATACTGACGACCTTCGGCTACACGCCGGTTCCCGTCGAAACCCTGGGCGGAGATGTCCTGATTGACGCCTTCGAGGACGTCGAGGAGGCGATCGACGGCGTCCTGTCCGACTTCTACGTGATGAGAGCGCTGAAATTCTGAGGGCGCCGGACAGTAAATCTGGGGTCTGAACCCGCACTCGCGCGGTTGCGGATAGCCGGCGCGATGACCAGTTTGGCGCACCCCTTGTCGAAAGCGCCTCCATGTTCGCTCGTTTCTTCAGAATACCCCTGTGGCAACGCACCTTCGCCGGCCTGGCCCTGGGCGTCGTCGCGGGGCTGATCCTGCGCGAACGGGCCGAGGTCTGGCTGCAGCCCATCGGCGACGTCTATCTGAACCTGATCCGTATGGTGGTGGCGCCCCTGGTGCTGTTCACCATCGCCAGCTCCATCGCCAAGCTGGGGGAGGGGGCCGGGGCGGTGCGGCTGG
This sequence comes from Brevundimonas sp. TSRC1-1, assembly GCF_049898245.1. Taxonomy (NCBI): domain Bacteria; kingdom Pseudomonadati; phylum Pseudomonadota; class Alphaproteobacteria; order Caulobacterales; family Caulobacteraceae; genus Brevundimonas; species Brevundimonas sp. TSRC1-1. Next base: position 19,229 of record NZ_JAFCXI010000003.1, on the reverse strand, counting down.
GGGTGCGGACCATCGTCTGGTTCGCCATCACCTCGCTGCTGGCCGTGCTGGTCGGTTTCGCCTTCGGCCATATCATCAATCCGGGCGTGGGCCTGGCCAACCTGCCGCTGGGCGAGGTCAAGGACCGGGTGATCCCGACGCCGCTCGAAGTACTGATCGGCGTGGTGCCGACCAATCCGTTCGCGGCCCTGGCCGAGGGCAAGGTGCTGCAGATCATCTTCTTCTCGGCCCTGGTCGGGATGGCCCTGGTGGCGCTGGGCGACCGGGCCCAGGGGGTGCGGCGCCTGGTGGACGAAGGCGCCGCGGTCATCTTCCGCATCACCCGCTGGGTGATCCAGCTGACGCCCATCGGCGTGTTCGGTCTGATCGGCTCGGTCGTCGGCGGCTATGGCTGGGAGGCCCTGCTGCCGCTGCTGAAGTTCATCGTCGCCATCTATGCGGCCTGCCTGTTCCATATCCTGGTGGTCTATTCAGGCCTGCTGAAATTGCATGGGCTGAAGGTCACCAGCTTCTTCCGCGGCGCCTTCGCGGCCCAGCAGACGGCGTTCGCCACCTCGTCCTCGCTGGGCACCTTGCCCATCACCCTGCGCCAGACGGTCGAGCGTCTGGGCGTGCCCCAGGCCTATGCGGCCTTCGCCGTGCCCCTGGGCGCCAATGTGAAGATGGACGGGTGCGGGGCCATCTATCCGGCCATCGCCTCGATCTTCATCGCCCAGTATTTCCAGATCGACCTGACCCTGACCCAATACATCCTGATCGGTCTGACGGCGGTGCTGGGCTCATTGGGCACGGCGGGGGTGCCGGGGACCTCCATCGTCATGCTGACCCTGACCCTGTCCACCGCCGGTCTGCCGCTGGAAGGCATCGGCTATATCGTCGCCATCGACCGGATCATCGACATGATGCGCACGGCGACCAACGTCACCGGCCAGATGCTGGTGCCGGTGCTGGTGGCCAAGGAGGAGGGGATCCTGAACGAGGACATCTACAACGGTCATGTCGCCTGGCTGCCCGGCGATCCGGAGGCGGAGACGCCCGAGGCGGTCCGGGCCGCAGGAATCTGAAACGGACGCTTGCGCGGGGCGGGCGACCGGGCTATGTCGCCGCCTCCGCAAGGCATGGATGCGTAGCTCAGCGGGAGAGCACCTCGTTCACACCGAGGGGGTCACAGGTTCAATCCCTGTCGCATCCACCATCCTCCGTTCCCGATAGCCGCGTCGCCGCGCGCAGCCGCCGATGGAAACGCCGATGCCCCAGGTCAATGACACCGTCCACATCCGTTTCTCGCTGAGAGGCCTGGGCGGCCCCTTCTGGCAGACCAACGCCACCGTCGCCTCGGTCAGCCAGGGCGTGGCCCTGCTGGATGGGCTGGACCGGCAGGTGCCCGCCGCCGTCAGCGAGCTGAAGCGGGCCGGCGCCAATCGCTGGACCCTGGACTGGGAAGTCCGAAGCCGGCCGTAGCCGGCTCCCAAACCAATTGGGAGAATCAGACGTCGGGCACGTCCCGGCCGGGGGGCACGTTGACGCCCATGGACTTCAGATAGGTCTTGATGTTGCGCCCGGCCTGACGGATGCGCTGCTCGTTCTCGACCAGGGCGATACGGACGAAACCCTCGCCGTTTTCGCCGTAGCCGACCCCCGCAGCGACCGCGACCTTGGCGTGGGTCAACAGTTGCTTGGAAAACTCCAGGCTGCCCAGATGGGCCAGGGCCGGGGGCAGGGGCGCCCAGGCGAACATGGAGGCGGCGGGCTTGGGGATCTCCCAGCCGGCGCGGCCGAAGCTGTCGACCAGCACGTCACGGCGACGGTGATACAGGGCGCGGTTCTGCTCGACGATGTCCTGCGGCCCGTTCAGGGCGGCGACGGCCGCCGCCTGGATGGGCGTATAGGCGCCATAGTCGAGATAGGATTTCACCCGCGCCATGGCGGCGATCAGTCTGGGATTGCCGACCGCGAAGCCGATCCGCCAGCCGGCCATGCTGTAGGTCTTGCTCAGCGAGGTGAATTCGACGGCCACATCCTTGGCGCCCGGCACCTGCAGGATCGAGACGGTCGGCTTGCCGTCATAATAGAGCTCGGAATAGGCCAGGTCGCTGATGATCCACAGGTCATTGGCCTTGGCGAAGGCGACGACCCGCTCATAGAAGGCCAGATCGACCGTCTCCGCCGTCGGATTGGACGGATAGTTCATCACCAGCACCTTGGGGCGCGGCACGGTGTAGGCCATGGCCCGTTCGAGGCTTTCGAAATAGCGCTCGTCCGGCGTGGTCGGCACGCTGCGGATCGCCGCCCCGGCGATGATGAAGCCGAAGGTGTGGATCGGGTAGGAGGGGTTGGGCGCCAGGACGACGTCGCCGGGTTCGGTGATGGCCGTCGCCAGACTGGCCAGACCTTCCTTGGAGCCCATGGTGACGATCACCTCGGCGTCGGGATCCAGGTCCACGCCGAAACGGCGGGCGTAGTAGTTGGCCTGGGCGCGACGCAGGCCGGGAATGCCGCGCGACGCCGAATAGCCGTGGGCGTCGGGCTTGCGCGCCACTTCGCACAGCTTGTCGATCACGTGCGGCGGCGGCGGCAGATCGGGATTGCCCATGCCCAGGTCGATGACGTCCTCGCCGGCCGCGCGGGCGGTGGCGCGCATGGCGTTGGTCTCCGCGATCACATACGGAGGCAGGCGTTTCATGCGGTAGAATTCTTCGGACATGTCGAACTTCGCAGGGGGGCAGGAAAAGAGGGCGTCAGCGATGCCATCAATGGCGACGCTGCGATACCGAAAGATCGTCCGTTTCCACGGTTTTTACGCCAAAAACATCTCATCCGGCGCCGGAGGGCGCCGTCTCCGGCATGAACCGTGCGTTCTGGCCGGTCAGTCGGCGAAGTTCTGTGGCTCCGGAGTGACGACGTCGTAACGAACGGCGAAGCCGGAGCCTGCCGTCGGGCCAAGCCCCGGACCGCGACGCCGGCGTACATGCTCGGACAGACGCCGCACCTGGGCTTCAGCCACGCCGTCGCGATCCATCAACTGCCGCACCATGGGGTCGGCCAGCATCTCGTCCAGGGTCAGGTCATAGGGCCTCATATCGCACCTCTGGTCTGTCGACTCGCCCCCGATCACAGATGGGCGAGGCGAGGGCGAGCGCCAGAGTCGTCCGGTCGATGTCGTCGAAAATTCACGCCCCGCTACGTCCATCCGGCGCGGACATCCAAGGCGCGGGGCAGATCGACGGGAGGGTGCGACCTATGGGTCGGCGGATGAACATCAAGGCGCAAGAGGCGTTCAGACCGCATGACAATCTTCGCCGAGATTCTGATCGTGCTGCACCGCCTGGCCAAGTTTCTGACTCGCAAGGAGCGCCTTCTGTAGGCTCACGTCAGCGGACGGAGCGATTTGGCGATTGCGTCCCGCGTGGCGGGCCGTCAGTTTGGGGCCAGACTATCGACCATACGAGGACGCCCATGGCCCGCAAGCCCAACTACAGTTTCGAACGGCAGGAACGTGAGCGCGCGGCGGCCATAAAGGCGGCTGAAAAGGCGGCCGCCAAGGCCGAACGCAAGGCGGCGGATGCGGCGGAAAAGGCGCCGCCCGCCGAAGACTGAGGCTCAACGGCAAAATCCATTCGTGTTTTCGTTGTTTGAGCGGCCGCAAAGCCCTATTCTTGCCCGATGACACGCTGGACCCCCGAAAGCTGGAGAACCAAGACCGCCCTGCACATGCCGGCGGACTATCCAGATCCCAAAGCCCTCGCCGTCGTCGAGGACGAGTTGCGCGCCTTGCCGCCGCTCGTCTTCGCGGGCGAGGCGCGCCGCCTGACGTCGAAACTGGCCCAGGTCGAGCGGGGCGAGGCCTTCCTGCTCCAGGGCGGCGACTGCGCCGAGAGCTTCAAGGAGTTCTCGACCGACAATATCCGCGACACCTTCCGCCTGATCCTGCAGATGGCGGTCGTTCTGACCTTCGCCGGACGCAAGCCGGTGGTGAAGGTCGGCCGGATCGCGGGTCAGTTCGCCAAGCCGCGCTCGTCGCCGCTGGAAGAGATCGACGGCGTCGAACTGCCCAGCTATCGCGGCGACATCATCAACGGCATGGGCTTCACGCCGGAAGAGCGCGCGCCTGATCCGCAACGGTTGATCCGCGCCTACAACCAGTCGGCCTCGACCCTGAACCTGCTGCGCGCCTTCGCCGGCGGCGGTTACGCCGATCTGTACAACATCCATCGCTGGACCCTGGGCTTCGCGGGCGACAATGCCGCGGGCGCCCAGTATCGCGAACTGGCCGATAAGATCACCGAGGCCTTGGCCTTCATGGAGGCGGTCGGCGTCACGCCCGAGAGCCATCCGGACCTGAGCCGGGTCGAGGTCTTCACCAGCCACGAGGCCCTGTTGCTCAACGTCGAGAGCGCCCTGACGCGGCTGGACGGCGGTTCGGGCGAATGGTTCGACACCTCGGCCCACATGCTGTGGATCGGCGAGCGGACGCGCCAGCTGGACGGCGCCCATGTCGAGTTCATGAAGGGGATCAGGAACCCTATCGGCGTCAAGTGCGGACCGACGATGACGGCCGACGACCTGCTGCCGCTGATCGACGCCCTGAACCCGGACAATGTGTCGGGCCGCTTGACCCTGATCGGCCGTTTCGGTCACGACAAGGTCGGCGAGCGCCTGCCCAAGCTGATGCGCGAAGTGAAGGCCTCGGGCCGCAAGGTGATCTGGTCGATCGACCCGATGCACGGCAATACGCTGAAGGCCGGCAACGGCTACAAGACCCGGCCGTTCGACAGGATCCTGGGCGAGGTGCGGACCTTTATTGATGTTGCGGAGGCCGAGGGCGTCCACCCCGGCGGCGTCCATCTGGAGATGACCGGCCAGAACGTCACCGAGTGCATCGGCGGCGCCCAGGCCGTGACCGAGGACGACCTGTCCAACCGCTATCACACCCACTGCGACCCGCGCCTGAACGCCGACCAGGCGCTGGAGCTGGCCTTCCTGGTGGCCGAACGGTTGAAGTCGGGCCGGATCAGCCGCTCGAAAGCCGCCTGATCGACGGGAACAACGGGGCGACGAGGCCGATGGTCGCGTTCGCCTCGGCCCGGTCCGGCGTCTCGTCGTCGACGCCGACGCCGTTCATGTCGTTGCGCGTGGCCTGAACCACGATCCCGTCCGGTCTCGACAGCACGGTCACGCCCCGGAAATGCAGACCGTAGTTCGCCTCGGGCTGGGGCGCGAGCCAGGCGATCTGACCGCGCACCGGGATCAGATCCTTGTCTTCGAACAAGGCCTTGGCGCCATAACCGGTGCAGTTGACGACGATCTTTTCGGACAAGGTCGTCAGATCCGCCGGCGTGTTGAAGGTGCGGGTCTCGATCCGCCCGCCCTGGCTCAGAAACTCGGTCTCCAACCGATGCGCCAGTTCGGCGACGTTGAACTGCATGGCGCTGACCATCCGGGTTTCCCCGACCGGAAAGGGCGAGCCCGAAACGGGGAGGGGGATGGAGCGCGGCGCCAGCCCGTCCAGCCGGTATTCGGCGAAGCGGATCGGTTTTACGCCGGGCGCGGTGCGGATCGGCGGCGGTTCGGCCGTACGCGGCAGGTCCGCTGCGCCCGACAGGATATAGCGGTCGCTGAAGACGACCGGATCGCCTTCCGTCCCCAGATAGGTCTGGTGGGTCGCATAGGTCTCGCGCGCCATCTGTTCCCACAGGGTCGGAAATTCGGCCGAGACGCGGTCGGCGTCGGCGATGCGGCTGTCCGGCGTCCAGCTGCCGGTCGCGCGCATCGACCGGGTGAAGGCGGCGCGCTCTCGGGCGTAGATGGTCACCCGCGCGCCCATCCGCTGAAGCTGGAGCGCCGAGGTCAGACCCAGGGCGCCGCTGCCGATCACCGCGATGACGGGCGGACCGCCGACAACCCCGGCCAGGGCCATGGCCTTGCGCGCCGCTATGGCGCTGGAGCCCCAGGACAGGGACCAGCCGCTGCCGCCGTGGCCGTAGTTGTGAACCACCTTGCTCTCGCCGACCGTCTCAACGTCCAGACGCGGGCCGGCGGGGCGGAAGGGGCGAGTGCAGACGGTGATGCGGATGATTCGTTCGGGCTCCATCAGGATCGGGGCGATCCGACGGGGGGCGAAGCCGGCCGCGAGCGGGACAGGCGGCGTCGCGGCGCAGCCCGCGACGGTCCCCGCCAGGCCGGTCAGTACGGCGCGACGGCTGGAGTGGGCGACGGACATGAAGCCTCCAGGAACGGGAACAGCAAGGCTAGCGCGCCCATAGCCGGTTCGATAGCCGGCCGGCGCCATATTCGGCTTGTCGGAACAGGGGCGGCGCCGCAGATACGCTCGGATACGGCCATGGCGCGGACAAGGATGTTCCGTCTGATCAGCGGCCAACGACAAGGAAAGGCGTTCGGGGACGATCCCGGACGTAGCGAATATGGATACGCCTGCGCACCAAGACGACAAGCCCGGCCGGGTCGCCTACCAGGGCGCGCCGGGGGCGTTCAGCCACGAGGCCTGCACGGCCCTGCGGCCTTGGGACGTGGCCGTGCCCTTCGAGACCTTTGCAGCGGCCATTGAAGCGCTGAAGACCGGGGACTGCGACTGCGCCCTGATCCCGGTCGAGAACTCGTCCATCGGCGTGGTCGAACCGGCGGCGACCCTGGTGCGCGAATCCGGTCTCCCCGTGGTGGCGGAGGCCTGGCGGCCGATCCGTCACGCGTTGATGGGCCTTGAGGGCGCCCGGATCGCCGATCTGAAACGGGTGCTCAGCCATCCCATCGCCCTAGCCCAGTGCGAACAGACGCTGAAGGGCATGAGGCTGAACGTGGTCGAGCATTTCGACACCGCCGGCGCCGCCCGCGACGTCGCCGAGGCCGGCGATCCGACCCAGGCGGCCGTAGCGCCGGTGGGCGCGGCGGAGGTCTATGGCCTGTCGATCCTGCGCAACGATCTTCAGGATTCCAGCGACAACCGGACGCGTTTCGTCCTTCTGGGCGTCTGAAGGGCTTGACGGCGCACGGTCTTTGCGTGCTTTAAGGTCGCACGGATCGCAATCGATCCGCATAACCGGACCCGGACCCATGTCCCGCCAGCGCGTTCTTTCTGTTTCCTTCGACCGTTCGCGCGCGGTTTCCGGCCTCTATTTCGGCTACGGCTTTTACGGCTTTCGATACGCCGGCTGAGGCGTCGGGCGCTCTTCGTCCCTGACTGTCTCGCCGGCGACCGCTCTGGACCAGAGCGGCTGTCCGCCCCTGCACATCGAAATCCCCCTTTGCCGAAAGCCCGAACCCATGCCCAATTCCAACGTCCAGCAAGTGTGGCCTGACGTGGTCGAACTGACCCCCGAACAACAGGCCTTGGCCGCCCTGCGCGCCGAGATCGACGCCATCGACGATCAGATCCTGGCCCTGTTCGAACAACGCCTCGCCGTCGCCGCCACCGTCGGCCGCGCCAAGGACGCCCCCACCGGCCCCCACACCAAGCTGCGCCCCGACCGCGAACAGACCGTTCTGTCGCGCATGCTGTCCAAGGCCCAGCCCGAGAACGCCGAAGCCGTCGAACACCTGTGGCGCGAAATCATCGGCTGGGGCCTGGCGCGCCAGGGGCGGCTCCAGGTCCAGGTCTGGGCGCCCATCGAGCCGACCCGCGCCTATGACGGCGCCCGGCTGCGTTTCGGCGCCGCCGCCGACATCAAGATGGTCCGCGACCCGCAAAAGGCCCTGGCCTTCGCCGCCGAGGGGCACGGGGTCGCCGTCCTGGCCATCAACACCGAGGACGCCTGGTGGATGGGCCTGCGTCGCGAATGGTCGATGTTGAGCGTATTCGACGGTTACGGCGGCGAGACGCCGACGTCTCTGGCTGTGGGCAAGATCGACCCGCCGGCGCTCCCCAGGGGCCGCCGCGTCGTCGTCACCGCCGGCGGTGATGCGGGCGACGGCGGCGGCGCGCGTCGCTGGGGCCTGAACACCCACCACGGCTGGACCATCGCCCTGACCGAGGCGGAACTGACGCCGGGCGAGGCGGAAGGCTGCGTCGGCGCGATCGGCTGACCGCGCCGACTGATGCGGCTCAGGAGGCGTGCGCCTAAGTGTGCGCCTTCTGGGCCTTGGTCAGTTCGATCATCCCCTGGGCGGCGCCCATCTCCGGCACGATCTCTTTCGACCGGTCGGAGATGGCGTCGAACCGGGCCGCCACCTGTTCCGGCGCATCCTCGCCGGTGATGTGGACGCCCTCGGTCAGGGTGACATAGGCGCGCTCGAACCCGCCGGCGCCCGCCGCCAGGATACAGCGGCTGGGCGCGTCCCGGCTCAGTAGATACAGCAGGCCCGGCGTCACCAGCTCCGGCCCCAGGGCCTCAAGGGGCAGGGCGGCGCCCAGGTCTTCGGTCATGCGCGTATGGGCCGTGGGCGCCAGGCAGTTGACGCGGATGTCGTTCTTGGCCCCCTCGATCGACAGGGTCTGCATCAGTCCGACCAGCGCCATCTTGGCCGCGCCATAGTTCGACTGGCCGAAATTGCCGTACAGGCCGGACGACGAGGTCGTCATGACGATCCGGCCGTAATTCTGAGCCCGCATGATCTCCCACACCGCCTTGGTGCAGTTGACCGCTCCCATCAGATGGACGTCCACGACGAAGCGGAAATCCTCCAGCTCCATCTTCGCGAAACTCTTGTCCCGCAGCACCCCGGCGTTGTTCACCAGCAGGTCGACCCGGCCCCATTTGGCCATGGCCGCCTCGACCATGGCCTGAACGGCGGCGAAGTCGGTCACCGAGGCCGCATTGGCCATGGCCTCTCCGCCCGCCGCCTCGATCTCGGCCACGACGGCCTCGGCGGCGGTGGCGGAACCGCCGGAACCGTCGCGGGCGCCGCCCAGATCATTGACCACTATCTTGGCCCCGCGCGCCGCCAGGGCCAGGGCGTGTTCACGCCCCAGACCGCCGCCCGCGCCCGTCACAATGGCCACCTGACCGTCAAATCGGATCGTCATCTCGTCGTCTCCACCCAAGGCCTGAGGCGTTCGGCGCTACGGCCGGCCCCTTGGTCCGGTTTTGACGAGACTGGAGGCGGCGCACAAGCCCGGCGGCGTGCTCAGCCCGCGCGGTTCTGGACCAGATCCTCGACGACCGACGGATCGGCCAGGGTCGAGGTGTCGCCCAAGGCTCCGATCTCGTTCTCGGCGATCTTGCGCAGGATGCGGCGCATGATCTTGCCCGACCGGGTCTTGGGCAGGCCGGGGGCCCACTGGATCACGTCGGGCGTGGCGATCGGACCGATCTCGCGGCGGACATGGGCCCCCAGGGCCTTGCGCAGATCCTCGGTCGCCTCGACCCCCTTGTTCAGGGTGACATAGGCGTAGATGCCCTGGCCCTTGATGTCGTGGGGATAGCCGACCACGGCCGCCTCGGCGACATCGTCGTGCAGCACCAGGGCGCTCTCGATCTCGGCCGTGCCCATCCGGTGGCCCGAGACATTGATGACGTCGTCGACCCGGCCGGTGATCCAGTAATAGCCGTCCTGATCCCGGCGGCAGCCGTCGCCGGTGAAATACCGGCCCGGATAGGTCGAGAAATAGGTGTCGAAGAACCGCTGGTCGTCGCCATAGACGGTGCGCATCTGGCCCGGCCAACTGTCGGTGATGCACAGATTGCCCGAGACGGCGCCGACCAGTTCCTGGCCCTCCGCATCGACGATCTGCAGTTCGACGCCGGGCAGGGGCAGGGTGGCCGAGCCCGGCTTCAGGTCCGTGGCGCCGGGCAGGGGGGTGATCAGATGCCCGCCGGTCTCGGTCTGCCACCAGGTGTCCACGACGGGGCAGCGGCCGTCTCCGACCACCTCGTGATACCAGCGCCAGGCCTCGGGATTGATCGGTTCGCCGACCGTGCCGAGCACCCGCAGCGACTTGCGCGAGGTCGCCTTCACGGGCGCGTCGCCTTCGCGCATCAGGGCGCGCAGGGCCGTGGGGGCGGTGTAGAAGGCCTCGACCTTGTGCTTGTCCACCACCTGCCAGAAACGGCTGGCGTCGGGGTAGTTTGGCACGCCTTCGAACATCAGGGTGGTCGCCGCATTCGCCAGCGGCCCATAGACCAGATACGAGTGGCCGGTGACCCAGCCCACGTCGGCGGTGCACCAGAAGACCTCGCCCGGACGATAGTCGAAGGTCAGCTCATGGGTCCAGGCGGCCCAGAACAGGTAGCCGCCGGTCGTGTGAAGAACGCCTTTCGGCTTTCCTGTGGAGCCTGAGGTGTAGAGGATAAACAACGGATCTTCCGCGTTCATCGGCTCGGGCGGGCATTCGGTCGCGGCCTTGGCGGCCTCGACGGCGTAGTCCACGTCGCGGCCCTCGATCATCGGCACGTCGGCGCCGGTGCGACGGATCACCAGGACGGTGTCGACCTTCACCTTCTCCAGGGCCGCATCGACATTGGCCTTCAGCGGCACGATCTTGCCGCCCCGCACGCCCTCGTCGGCGGTGATGACCAGGGTGGAGCCGCAGTCCTCGATCCGGCCGCACAGGCTGTCGGGCGAGAAGCCGCCGAAGACCACGGAATGGACCGCCCCGATGCGGGCGCAGGCCAGCATGGCGTAGGCGGCCTCGGGGATCATCGGCATATAGATGGTGATCCGGTCGCCCTTCCTGGCGCCATGCGCCTTCAGCACATTGGCCATGCGGCAGACTTCGTCGTGCAGCCGGCCATAGGTGATGTGCTGGCTGTCCGCCGGATCGTCGCCTTCCCAGATGATGGCCGTCTCGTCCTGGCGATGGGGCAGGTGGCGGTCGATGCAGTTGGCGGCGACGTTCAGGACGCCGTCCTCGAACCAGCGGATGCGGAAATCTTCCTTCTTGAAGGAGACGTCCTTGATCTTGGTCGGCGCCTTGATCCAGTCGAGGCGCTGGGCCTGCTCGGACCAGAAGGCTTCGGGCGTCTCGCGCGCCGCAACCCGCGCCGCCTCATAGGCCTGCCGGTCCATGTGGGCACGGGCGGCGAAGTCTGCGGGAACGGGGTAGAGTTCGGAATCGGGCACGCGAGACGTCTCCAGCATTTTCAGAATCCGTATTTGGCGAACAGGATCAGTCGGGTCATGTCGCCGCTCGCGCCGGATTCGATTTCGCGATCAGCGAACATCAGCTCGGCCCCCACATCAAACGCCGTAACGGGCGACCAGATCAAGTTGGCGTGGATGCTCTGGGCGGACCGGTTGACGGCCAGACCGGTCACGCTGGTGTCGTTGTCCACCTTCTGGGCCGACCAGATCAGGCTTGAGCGCCAGCCGGGCGCCCAGACGTGACGATAGGCGGCGAAGCCGGCGACGACGCCGATCGCATCCAGTTCGCCCGAGGCGTCCAGCACCGCGTCGTTGGAGAAGTTCAGCCCCACATAACGGCCGATGCCTTCGCCGCCCGTCACCATCAGTCGGAGGTCATCCTTGGCCCCGACCTTGATCTTGGTCGAGGCGGACAGGCCCCAGCCCGTGGCGGTGGAATCGATGTCCGTCGCCGGGTTCTGATATTTCAGCTGACGCAACAGACCGGCGAACTGCAGATCCCCCCACGGCTGCGCCACGGCGTAACGGGCGGTGAAGTCCGGAAGACTGCTGTCGTCGGCGATGATCCGTGCTCCGCCGCTGAACGGGGTGACGGTCGTCTCGGGGTTCTCGACCGAGATCGAGAAGGGTCCGCGTGTGTATCGCACCTGAACCTGGCGGGCGAAGACCGTGCCCTCGGCCGCGCCGATGAAGTCGGCGGATTCCGGCAGGACGGCGGTGTTCTGGAAATTGGTCCACTCCTGGCCGATCAGCCAGTTGTCGATGGTGACGAAGGCGCGGCGCAGGGCCGGGTTGGCCGGGCTGGTGGTGCGCTGGTCCGCCGTGCCGGGCAGGGTCTGGAAGTCCATCTCGAGCCGGGTGCCGACCTTGTGGCCGCCGACCAGACCGTCCGTCGTCAGCCAGAAGCGGGTCTGGCGGGCGTTGAAGTCGGTCGCCGTGTCCTCGTCGGCGCCGCCGATGGGAATGGAGCCGGGAATGTGGAATTCGCGCAGGGCGTCGCCGTTGGCCGGATCGCCGCCGGAATAGTTCGAGGCCGAGGCGTCGACCTTGACGAAGCCGCCGAACTTCACCGTGTGGTCGCCAATGCGGAAGCCGTCGCTGGGCGCGGCCGCCTGCTGGACCGGGGGCGGGGGGGCAGGGCGGGTCTCCAGCCGGATGATGTCCTGCTGCTGCGCGGCCTGCTGGGTGCGGGCGGCGACGACTTCGGACTTGAGGCTGTTCAACTCGGCTTCGAGCTGGGCGATACGGGCTTCGAGCGCGGCCTGGGCGTCCTGGGCGAAGGCGGCGCCGGGCGCGAGACTCATGGCCGCAGCCACGCACCCGCCCAGAAGACTGGACTTGATCATCATGGTTCCTCCCGCGCCCATCTGATGCGGGCGTCCTGTGTGAACCTTTCCTTTTGGGCCGTAGGCGGCCATTAGCCATTGGTCTAGTTTCGACCAAAGTCGAACCACGCCATGCTGTCGAGGACGCGGCCGACAAGCATGCCGTGCAAGGGAAGGACGCCTTATGGATCGTATCGTCGTCGCCGACGATCACCCGCTGTTTCGCGCCGCGCTGCGCTCGGCCGTCGACAGGGCCGCGCCAGGGGTGCGGATCGACGAATGCGCCAGTCTGGCCGAAGCCCGAACCGCCCTGAACATCGGGGGGGTCGATCTGCTGCTGCTGGACCTGAAACTGTCGGACAGCGAGGGCATGGCCGGTCTGGCCGCCATCCGCGCCGAACATCCGACCGTGCCGGTCGCCGTGGTGTCGGCCAGTGAAGACGCCACGGTCGTGCGCCACGCCCTGGGTCTGGGCGCCGCCGGCTTCATTCCCAAGTCGGCAAGTCTTCCGCAGATGGTCGAGGCCATCGCCGCCATCCTGGCCGGCGACGGCTGGGCGCCGGAGACGCCGGACGTCGCGGACGACGACCTGCCGGCGCGGGTCGCCAGCCTGACGCCGTCGCAGTTGCGTATCCTTGAAGGCCTGAAGGCCGGCCGTCTGAACAAGCAGATCGCCTTCGACCTCGGCGTGTCCGAGGCCACGATCAAGGCGCATCTGACCAGCGTCTTCCGCAAACTGGGGGTCCATAACCGCACCCAGGCGGTGATCCTGGCCAAACAGATGGACCCCTCCTAGCTCGACAGGAAGGCCTTCAGGGTCGCTGGCTTGATCGGCTTGGGCAGCAGCACGGCCCCGGCGGCGGCGGCCTTTTCGTTCAGCCCGTCCCGGGTGTCGGCCGTGACCAGGGCGATCCGGCGCATCCCGCGCGGCCGCAGCCAGTCGATGACGGCGAATCCGTCCGGCCCGTCGCCCAGGTGCAGATCGACCACGGCGGCGTCGAACGGCCCGGCCGCGCCCATCGCCGCCTCGACCCCGGACGCCAGGGTGGGACGCGCGCCCCAGCGGGTCAGCAGGGCGTTCAGCGCGTCCAGGATCACCGGCTCGTTGTCCACGCACAGGACGCGCAGACCGGCCAGGGGCAGGCGGACCTCATGCGTGGGCGCGGTCTCGACGACCCGATCCGGCGGGCTGCGCGGCACAGTGATGCGGAAGATGGTGCCGCGCCCGAAGCGGGAGTTCAGCTCCAGCGGATGGTCCAGCAGGCTGGACAAGCGGCGCACGATAGCCAGACCCAGTCCGGCGCCCGGCTCGTCGACAGGGGCGCCGGGCAGGCGCACGAACTCGCCGAACACCATCTCCTGTTCCGCATCGGGGATGCCGCGTCCGGTGTCGCAGACCAGCAGCCGCACGGCGTCGCCGCTCCGCCTCGCCCCGACCAGCACCCGACCGGCGTCCGTATAGCGGATGGCGTTGGCGATCAGGTTCTGCAGCATGGACCGCAGCAGATCCCGGTCGGACGAGACCCACAGGCGGCTGGGCACAAGGGTCAGAACCAGTCCCTTGGCCTCGGCCACCGGCGCATATTCGCGTCTCAGTTCGTCGAACAGACCGTCCAGCGACAGGCGGGTCACGGCCGCCTTGACCCCGCCCGCCTCCAGCTTGGACAGGTTCAGCAGAGCGGTCAGCAGGCGGTGGGCGCTGTCGATGGCGCGGTCGGCGTTGACGGCCAGGGTGCGGCTGGTCGGTTCGGCCCCGGGGCCGGAAACCGCCGGCTCCTCCTTCAGGGCGGCGATGAACAGGCGGGCGGCGTGCAGGGGCTGCAGCAGGTCATGGCTGGCGGCGGCCAGGAAACGGGTCTTGGACGCCGTCGCATCTTCCGCCACGCGCCGGGCTTCGTCCAGACGGGCGGTGCGGTCGGCCACGCGGGCTTCCAGACGTTCGTTGGCCTCTTCCAGCTGACGGGCGGCTCGGCGCAGGGCGGTGATGTCGGTGTAGCTGGTGACATAGCCGCCGCCGGGGATGGGGGCGCCGGAGGACCGCAAGACCCGGCCGTCGGGCTGGCGCCGTTCGTGGTCGTGCGGGATACGCCGGCTCAGGGCCTCCAGCCGGCGCTCCACCCAGGCCTCGATATCGTCCGGGCTCTCGCCGCGCTCGGCGTTCAGCCGATAGATGCTGGCGATCGACAGGCCGACATGGACGAAGCCGACGGGCAGGCCGAACATCTCGACATAGCGGCGATTCCAAGCGGTTACACGTAGATCTTCGTCCACCACAATCACGCCCTGGTCGATATTGTCCAGGGTGGTCTGCAGCAGGTCGCGGCTGAACTGCACGGCCTGGGAGGCCTCGTCCAGCATCCGCACGACATCCTCTGGCGCACGACCGCCGCCGGCCAGGGCGGCGGCGATGACCCGCCGCGCCGAGGCCGCGCCGATGGCGCCGGCCAGCATCCGTTCGGCGGCCCGGGCGAGGGCGGCGTCGGCCGGGTCGGCGTCGCGAAGCCGGATGTCGGTCTCCGCGCTCCAGGCGGCGAAGGCCCGTTCGGCCCGTTCGTCGCCGATGAAGCGCGCGACCAGGGCGCGCAGGTCGCCGACCGAGGCGCCGGACGGCGACGGCTTCGACTCCAGCCAGTCCGGCCCCAGTCGATCCACGAAGGCCCGCGCCTGCACCCGATCGATCAGACGCGGCTGGGCGAAGCGCGACACCCCGACATAGGCGACGAGGTTCAGCCCCAGGCTGACGAAGACGCCCAGAGCCAGCGGATCCTTCACCCCCATCATGACATGCAGATGCCAGGGGGCGCCGGGCGCCAACTGGGGCAGGGCCAGCATGACGATCCACACGAAAACCCCGACGCTCATGCCCGCCAGAGCGCCATGGGCATGCCCGCCGCGCCACAGCACCGCTCCGAACAGGGACGGCGCCAACTGGGCCATGGCGGCGAAGGACACCAGACCCATGGCGGCCAGCCCGCGAGACTGGTCCGTCGCCTGATAATAGAGCCAGGCCAGCAGAAGCACGGCGACGATGGCGCCGCGCCGCACCTGCAGGATCGTGCCGGCCATGTCCGACGAGTCGCCTCTGACCCGCCATCGGTCACGGGCCAGGAAGGGCAGGATCAGACTGTTGGAGACCATGGCCGATAGGGCCACGGCCTCGACGATCACCATGGCCGTGGCGGCAGAGAAGCCGCCGACGAACACGATGGCCGTCAACCAGGACTCACCCCGCCCGAACGGCAGGGCCAGCACCAGGAGATCGGGGTTCGCCGCCGGCGCGAACAGGGCCCCCGCCGCGACCAGGGGCAGGACGGCCAGACTGGTCAGAAGAAGATAGATCGGAAAGATCCAGCGGGCCTTCTTCACATCCGCCGGCTGGGCGCCTTCGACGAAGGCGACGTGGAACTGGCGCGGCAGGCAGAAGATGGCCAGGGTCGAGACTAGGGTGATGGCCGTGAAGCGCGGCGTGATCTCGGGCGGCGAGGCGAGGGCGCCCAGTCCCTCGACGATACGCGGGGTCGATCCATCATGGATCAGCAGGACCAGGGCGAAGATCGCCACGAACAACAGGGCGCCCAGTTTGACCAGGGACTCCAGGCCGATGGCCTGGATCAGACCGCGATTATGTTCGGTCAGATCCGGGCGTCGGGCGCCGAACAGGATGGCGAACCCCGCCAGAACCCCGGCCAGCGCCAGAACGGTCAGCCGTTCTCCCCCCGCCACCGGCGTACCCGCCGTCAGAAGGGCGCCGGCCATCGACAGGGATTTCAGCTGCAGGGCGATATAAGGCAGGGAGCCCAGGATGGCCACGATGGTGACCGCGGCGCCCAAGGTCTGGCTCTTGCCGTAGCGTGACGCCACGAAGTCCGCCATCGACCCCACGTTCTCGCGCCGGGCGGCGGCGGCTATGCGTCGCCATAGGGGGAAGAGCAGGGTCAGACCGATCACGGGTCCGATATAGATGGGCAGATACTCCCACCCGTCGCGGGCAGCGGTGCCGACCGCCCCATAATAGGTCCAGGACGTGCAGTAGATGGCCAGCGACAGGGCGTAGACCCAGGGCGCCAGCGAGCGGCCCCGCGCCTGCGCCGCAGGCCGCTCCTGCCACCAGGCGACGGCGAACAGGATCGCCATATAGCCGGCCACGAGGCCGAGGATCACCAGGCTGAACATGAGCGGGATGTGAACCGTGCAGGGTGGGTTTCACAAGGGCGGACAGGCAAATGAAAGGGCGGGCTGTCCGAAGACAGCCCGCCCCTCATCACGCCCGAAAGCAGGATCAGGCGTTCAGATCGACGTCCTTGCCTTCCTTGACCAGCAGGAAGCCCAGCACGACCGTCGCCAGCGCCACGATGATCGGATACCAGAGGCCGGAGTAGATGTTTCCGGTCGCCGCCACGATGGCGAAGGCCGTCGTCGGCAGGAAGCCGCCGAACCAGCCGTTGCCGATATGATAGGGCAGGGACATGGAGGTGTAGCGGATATTGGTCGGGAACATCTCGACCAGGGCCGCCGCGATCGGTCCGTAGACCATGGTCACATAGAAGCCGAGGATGAACAGGATCAGCACCACCATCGGCTTGTTGACCAAGGCGCTGTCCGCCTTGGCCGGATAGCCGGCGGCGGTCAGGGCCTCGCTCAGGCCCTTGTCCCAGGTCTTCTTCTGAGCCGCGAAGTCCGCCGGGGTCATGGCGTCGCCGCGGAAGCTCTGGACGACCGACTGATCACCGATGCGAACCTCGGCCACCGTCCCGGCAGGCGCCGCGACATTGGTGTAGGTGACGCCGGCCTTGGCCAGATGCGACTTGGCCACGTCGCAGGACTGGTTGAACACCGTCTTGCCGATGGGGTCGAACTGGACGTTGCAGTCCGCCGGATCGGCATAGACCACGACCGGCGCCGAGGCGGCGGCGGCGGCCAGGCGCGGATTGGCGGCCTGAGTCAGGGCGTTGAACAGCGGGAAATAGGTGAGGGCGGCGATCAGGCACCCGGCCAGGATGACCGGCTTGCGCCCCACCTTGTCCGACAGCCAGCCCCAGAAGATGAAGAAGGGCGAGGCCGCCACCAGGGCGATGGTCAGCATCACATAGACCAGGGTGGCGTCCAGCTTCATCACCCGTTCCAGGAAGAACAGGGCGTAGAACTGGCCCGTGTACCAGATCACGGCCTGGCCGGCGGTCAGGCCCAGCAGGGCGATCAGCACCAGCTTCAGATTGGGCCATTTGCCGAACGAGTCCTTCAGCGGGGTCTTGGAGCCCTTGCCCTCGGCCTTCATCCGCTTAAACGAAGGGCTCTCGGACAGTTTCAGGCGAATCCACAGCGACACGGCCAGCAGCAGGATCGAGACCAGGAACGGAATCCGCCAGCCCCATTCCGCAAAGGCTTCTTCACCCACAGCGACGCGAACGCCCAGGATGACCACCAGGCTAAGCACCAGGCCGGCGGTCGCCGTGATCTGGATGAAGGAGGTGTAGAAGCCGCGTTTGCCGTGCGGCGCATGCTCGGCGACATAGGTGGCGGCGCCGCCGTACTCGCCGCCCAGGGCCAGGCCCTGGATCAGGCGCATCAGCACCAGGATGATGGGCGCCGCGATGCCGATGGCGGCGTAGGGCGGCAGAAGACCGACCACGAAGGTCGAGAGGCCCATCAGCAGCATGGTGACCAGGAAGGTGTTCTTGCGGCCCCACAGATCGCCCAGGCGCCCGAAGACGATCGCGCCGAACGGCCGCACCGCGAAACCGGCGGCGAAAGCCATCAGGGCGAAGATATAGCCGGTCGTCTCATTCACGCCGGAGAAGAACTGCACGGTGATGATCGCGGCGAGCGACCCGTACAGATAGAAATCATACCACTCGATGACAGTGCCGACCGACGACGCCAGGATCACCAGCTTGTCGTTCTTGCCGACCACATATTCATCATCGACCGGCGCACCAATGGCGCTGTCCGTCATTTGCGTTAGCCTCCCAGCTATCAGGTCTTTCCGACCGTTTCACGCCGCATACGCTGCGCATTGCAGGGACGTTGGCATCGTCGCGCGGGAAGCGTCAGGGAGACTTTGGTCGTATCCGATGTGCGTCTAAGATATATTATGCGAAACAAGCCCAAGTTGGTCAGTGTTGCTGTCAGAGTCCCTCAATCTTGAGACTCCAGCCTTTGGGGGCTGTTTGGTCCCTGAATGCTGAGATTCCTCGTGCAATAATGATGAGACTCTCAGGTGGGATTTTTACGCCGCGCTTGCGCTAGCCATCTCGAGTTCGTGGCTCACCGCCGTAAAAACCAACTCGTTGGGCGTTACACGACGGTGAACGGCGCCGCCGAATGCGGGCGAGCAGCCAATAGCCATGAACGCAACTATGCCAGTCGAAACTGCCGAAGAAGATCGGATGGACCCGACGCGGGCTATAAGCTTCCCCATCATCGCTCATCACGTGATCGGGCTTGTGCGGATAGTCACGCGTGACGTGATCGAGCGCGATGCGGGCAAAGCCGGCGGCATGGGAAGGCGTCATCCAAGTATCTCCAGGGGGCGCTTGCGGGAGCCGGCGTAATCCTACGCCAAGACCCGCTCAAGCCCCGTGCCCGATCGAAAGGGGTGACGCGCGTCCTAATGCATGGGCCTCGCATCGAAATCAATCAGTACGTCGTGCGTCCGCCGGACGTGTCGAACGTCGAGGCGGTGGTGAAGCTGCATTCTTCGGAGGCCATGAAACAGACCATGGCGGCGCTTTCCTCGACCTCGCCCAGGCGGCCCATCGGGATCTTGGAGCGCATGTATTCGACCTGGCTGGGCGGAAGCTGTTGCAGGATCGGGCTTTCGAAAGTGGCGGGGGTCAGGCTGTTGGCGATGACGCCCTTGTCGGCCAGTTC